>RAZA01000004.1 GCA_003612485.1 bacterium D16-50 | reverse complement strand
GAGGTGCTCTCGCTCTCGCTCACCACAGTAGAGGTGCTCTCGCTCTCACTTACCACGGTAGAGGTGCTCTCACTCTCGCTCACCACAGTAGAGGTGCTCTCGCTCTCGCTTACCACAGTGGAGGTGCTTTCGCTCTCACTTACCACGGTGCTGCCGCTTTCACTCTCGCTTACCACAGTAGAAGCGCTCGCACTCTTGCTTGTGCTCAGAGATTCGCTCGCACTTGCATATGCAGACAATGATGCACTTGTACTGGTTGACAACGATTCGCTTGTGCTCTCCGAAGCTTTCGCACTGGCAGACATGGATGCGCTGGCATTCTCCGAACGGCTCATGCTGGTAGAGGCGCTTGTGCTGGCTTCCATACTGGCTGCCTCTGATTCTGCCAGAAGAGAATTGCTTTGGCTTGCGCTTTCGCTTTCTTTCAGCCTAAGACTTTCAGATTTCTCCACATATTCACTGCGATACTCGTTCTGGTAATCATCCCTGCCGTCAATAAAGTCTTTTTGACTGAAATATCCTTTGCCGCCTTTATAACCATCATTTTTGCTGACAATAAATTTCCCATCGTGGCTCTTTTTCATTTCCACAATGTATATATACTTCACTTTTGTCGCATCATCACGATTTGCCGTCTTATTATAATTAGGAAAACTCCAGTATGTTGTTGTTTCATTTCTATTTGCAATCGCATTTCCGTCTTTATCTGCCGTAGCATAGTCGAAATACCTTGTCTGTTCGTTTCCGTTCTGATCTTTATAGGATACTTCAATGTAACGACCATCGACATCCGTACCCTTCTCGTATTCTATCCAGTTGCCATCGTTTGAAAAATTAACGTCTGTATAATTATTTACCTGCGCATCTGACAGCATCTTATACTTGATAAGCAAATTTGCCAGCTGATCCGCCGCCTCCCAGTATGTTTGGCCGTCCGCAGATTTCGTTGTGCCCAATTTATGACTCCAATGAGCCTCATCCATTGCCCGGAATCTCTCTACAACCTCGCTCTGGGCATCAATCAGCTTTTTCAATTCTTCCAGCCGTTCAAGCCTCTGTTCACCGTCATTGTAATGTTCCAGCAAGCTGTCGTATTCGCTCTGCGCCTCAGAAAGCGCTGCCGACATAGACGTATGCAAGCTCTCGGAAGCGGATTGGGATACCGCCAAATGCTCACTCGTCAAAGCAGACAAGCTGATCGATACCGAGACGGCTTCCGAAGATTCCGTTGACAAGGATTCACTGATGCTTTCAGACTCCGACGCCATGGCGCTGTGCTGTGTTGACAAGGATGTGCTGGCGGAGGTAGACTCACTCAGCAGATTCTTTTCCTCCTCTGTCAGCTCCTCACCTGCTGCCAGCTTAGCTTGTGCCCTTCTCAGGATACTCATCTGGGCAGGGGTAAACAACCCGCTTTCATCCTCCAGCAGTTCATCTTCTTCCACTACACTTGTGGATTCAGAGGCGCTTACAGATTCAGACGTGCTTATCTCTTCCGATGCACTTGTAGATTCCGACACGCTTATGGATTCTGATTCGCTTACGGATTCTGCAGACTCGGATTCACTTGCGGAACCCTCTGACTCAACTCCGCTTACAGACTCGGATTCACTTGCGGAACCCTCTGACTCAACTCCGCTTACAGACTCGGATTCACTTGCCGACTCTGCAGACACAGAACCGCTTCCCGTCTCAGAAGACTCGGAACCGATCTCGGACTCCTCCTCTATGGAATCAGACCCCTCTGCGGAGCCGGAACCTGCCTCAGACTCAAGGTTCTCTGCAGAATCAGACCCCTCTGCAGAATCGGAACCCGCCTCAGACTCCAAGCTCTCTGCGGAATCGGATCCCTCTGCAGAGCCGGAATTTACCTCAGACTCAGAGTTCTCTGCAGAATCAGATCCCTCTACAGAGTCGGAACCTGCCTCAGACTCAGAGTTTTCCGCGGAGTCAGACCCCTCTGTAGCCTCCGAGCCGCTATTGCTATCTTGTATCGTCTGCTCTTCCGATATCTCCTCTTCCTCGGCAGGAAGAATCAGTTCATCCCCCACCAGACCCTGATCATATTCCGCAGCATACACCATGTTTCCGTCCTGAAGCACGCTTGCTCCCCCAATGGCCACACCAGCTGCCGCAATCGCTTTCATGACTTTTTTCTTCTTCATTTGGCTTACCTTTCTCCTCCTCGCGATTACACCTTATGTTCCATAAAAGTTACATTGGATAAAGTATAGCAGAAGAGGTCTTTCGCAAACTCTTTCATCTATTGTGTTTCCTGCTTTTTTCGCTGATTACTGCAGATATTGCATTGGAGTTTTCCGAATTTGATATATGATACAGATTCTTCTCCCATCCTTTTATGGTCAAAGAACAAGACAGGGCATTTGGACATAAAAAAGCCCCTTACAGCGAATGTAAGAGGCACGCATTCCAACAGCTCTTTTATTTTCCGAACCAGATACAAATATAGAGTTCTCAGAGGATATCCCTTCACCGCCTACCAGATCTCTCCGTCATCCAGAAGCCGGCAGTTGATTCCGCTGCGGCCTCCGCACCGTTTTCGATAATCCATGTCTATGCGCATGCCGATATCAGGGATATTCTCCCTTTCCACACCTACGCACAGCAGCAGGTACTGGCCCTCGCTGTACTTTGTATAGATATCCCCCTGACGCAGGTGGGTCTGAAAAGTGGCGCGCAGCTTCTCCCCCTGCTTCCTGCAATATTCCCGGCTGCTGGCCGGATGACCGTTATTGTCCAGAATCGTACACAGCAGCAGGCAAAACTGAACTCCTCCCCTCTTTACAATACGCTTCAACATACGGAAACAGTCCGAAAAACCCGGAAGCGTACATGCATAGGCGCCCTGACCCGCCCCATTTTCCATCAGACACCTGCCAATATCCTCCCCTGTCCCTTCCGGCTGCTGCATCCTGCCTCCGATCCTGCGAAACTGGGCCTGCTGCTTTTTGGAAAGGAATCCTCCGATCTCCTGAACATAGGACGCCGTCTTTTGATAAAGTTTCTGGGCTTCCTTCTGGCGTCCCAGAGCAATCAGACTGTCAATCTGCCAAATCTCCCACCCTTCATAGGGATATAGACTCACAGCCTGAGCCGCCACCTTTTCTATGCTTCTATAGTCCCCTTCTTCTTTCAGGGAACTCAGCAGATATCTCAGCATCCCGAAATACAGCTTCTGGTAGTGGCGGCTTCTCTCTATAACCCATTGTTCATTGGACAGCTGGGGAAGGAATTCCCCTTGGTAGAGATCACAGGCCTTCTTGCACAATTCCACCTTCCTCTGGCCCTCCCGCTCCTGTTCAAACTCTCGGAACAGTTCTTCCAGATTCCAAACGTCGGATTCCGTCTCTATCTCCCCGACCAGCGAAATTCTACCCCCCCCTAGCACCAGATACCTTCCTGTGGGCAGCGGGGAATCTTCCAGATACCTGCGAAGGCGGAATATCGTGTTGTTCAGGCTGGCATTCAAATTCTCTACTTCCTCCCGCCCGTAGAGGCTCTCAGCCACATCCATTTTGCCAAACTCCTGCCCCGGTCTGGTCATCAGCAGCTGGAACAGCTGGCAGAATTTGGACTCCCTATGCCTGCCAAAAGTGAGCACTTCCTCCCCATAGCAGGCAGAAAACCCTCCCAACATCTTCACCGTCAGCTTTTTCCCCTCCATGCCGGACCTCCTTCTTATTCTATCTCCGGATCGCCATTCTCCAGCTCCCGCTCTTCCAGCACCCCGATTCTGGCTGGCTGAAGTTCATAACAATGATGAACCAGAATGCGGTTCCCCAGCTCCTCCGTGAGAAATCGCTCCTTGATCCGGTTGACGATCCTATCTGCCTGTCCTTCTGTGGTATCAATGACCAGAAGAAGGTACTGGCTGCTGGAATATCTGGTATACACGTCCCCGATACGAAGCGTGGCCCCGATATCCGCCCCAAGCCGCTCCATCAGGGCGTCCTTCTCATACGGCTTGAGGCTCCCGCCCTGTCCGTCCACCACCGTGATCAGGATAACACATGCTTTCTGGCCGCTTCTGATAATGCTCCGTTCCAGAAAACGGTAGATGCCCTTGAAGCTGTCATAATCCTGACAGTAAGCCCCCGGCTTGCTGATCTGCTCAATCAGTTCCTGCCGAATTCGCCGGACGTCCTTGCCATAGGGGTCTTTTCCGTCTTCCTTCCGCCTTTCCGACGTCTGCGTCTCCGCTTTCCGCTTCTCCATCTCCGCGACTGCCCGTTCAGATAATCTCTGCCAGGTATCCCCCGGCTGCCATAGGGCATAAACCGTTGTCACCAAAAAGCTTATACTGCCCTTTCCTTTTCCCGCGCTGGCCAAGAAACGTTTCTCAATTCTGGAGCAGATGTCCTCTGCCTGACAGACGTCCCTGCAGGCCGGCATGTAAATAAAAAATTCATCCCCTCCGCACCTGCAGAGAATATCCTGCTGGCTTGTCATGTATGTCAATATCTGGGCCACTTGCTTCAGACATGCATCCCCTGCCCTATGCCCCTGCTGGACATTGATCCGCTTCAAACTGTTTATATCGCACAAAAAGAGCGCTCCGCTGCGATTCTTGTTCATTGCGGACGAGGCCTGCGCCACGGCTGCCTCCTTTGCTAAAACGCCCGTAAGCCTATCCAGCTTTCCTGCTCCCGGCGGCTTCTCGTCCGGCCTGCCTGCCGTCTTTCTGGCCTCATCTCCATGTAACTCCCGCCCCATATGTATTCCATTCCTTTCCCGAATCCTATCCGGTTCCTGCTGCCAGACAGACCTTCACAGACATGCGCCTACAGACAAGCGGGTAACCCCCATACCCTTTATGACGATCAAGCCGGATATTTATGTGCCATTGTACTAATGAAATATATTATAGCAACGGCCTCCCCCAAAGTCAATGCCATAAAAAAATCCCCTTGGCAGGTCTCATGGACAGTGCCGTCTCCACCGCCATGGATCCGGCTTGTCAAAGAAGAGTAAACGCCCGTCCGGCAGCGGATAACCGCAGTTCATGTCTTTACATCTCCCGGTACTTATGTTATCATAATTTTGTATTATACTATATTTTGTATTATACCATAATTTCGTGCGCTCTGGCGCACATGGAATCAAAAGTCGAAACAGTGTCCTTCTGTTTCGATATTGTACCATGAGCCATGGGGGGGAACCTCTTTCAATGGTTCTTGGAACGCGTGGTTCTCGAAACATCCAAAAGGATACTTATGTGAGGAGGAAAATTATGGCAGAAATCATGAAGGTATTTAAGGAAGAGGTTCCGGCTATGAGATTTATCGGGAAAAAATATCATGACTATGGCGGCTGGGGAGAATGGTTTGCCAACGGCTGGTTTGACGTAGTAGAAAGCAGCATGGGAGGAACCGATGGGATCTTGGCTATCTGGGAAAACGGCGGCGCCTATGTGGGGTTGGAGCGTCGCAAAAACGGCCAGCTTGCGGAATATTGGATCGGAATGTTTACCCCTGAAAACACGATAGTTCCGGAGGGCTTTGAATATATCGATTTTCCGAAATCCAGCATGGGAACCTGCTGGGTATACGGCAAGGAAGAGGAAACACATGCTGCCGTATGCAACTGCCGGAAGGCTCTTCAGGACGCAGGCATGGAAGCAGACACGGACTGCAGCGGAGCCGAGACATCTTTTGAAAACTGCCTATGTCCCCGTTTTACCACACCGGACGAAAAGGGAAATGTGATCTTAGACTACTGCTATTATATAAAATAATCAGCATCGTGGTTTGGAACTGCCCGCCGAAATTTTCGGTTCACACATGGAAAATCATAACAGTGCAAGAAACAGCGGAAGAACATCCTTGTCCCTCCGCTGTTTGCGTTATGATGACTCACAGCGTCACGCCCTGCTTAAAGATCGCCATGTCATGGTATCCGGCCTCCTCGCTGCAGACCTTCCTGCCGGAGGCCACCTGACGGATATAACCGTATAGGCGCTCTGTCTCCTCCGACCAGCGAGCCTCCTGCGCCAGTCTTCCGGCGTCAAAGTCGATCCAGCCTGATTTGCGGGCCGCCAGCCCGGAATTGGTGGAAATCTTTACCGTGGGCACCGGAGAGGCAAAGGGGGTTCCCCTGCCCGTGGTGAACAGGACGATCTGGGCTCCCGCCGCCGCCAGCGCGGTGGCCGCCACCAGATCGTTTCCCGGCGCGCAAAGAAGATTCAGCCCCCTCTCCCGCACCCTCTCCCCGTATTCCAGCACCCCTCTCACCAAAGCGCTGCCCGACTTCTGGGTACAGCCCAGAGACTTATCCTCAAGAGTGGATATGCCTCCCGCCTTGTTTCCCGGAGAAGGATTTTCATATATGGTCTGGTTGTGACTCTTAAAATACAGTTTAAAACGGTTGATCATCTCCACCGTCTTTTCAAACAATTCGCGACTCTCGCAGCGATTCATCAGAATGGTCTCGGCGCCGAACATTTCAGGCACCTCCGTGAGAATACTGGTTCCTCCTTCAGCGATCAGCCTATCGGAAAACCGTCCCACCAGAGGATTAGCGGTGATCCCGGAAAGGCCGTCGCTGCCGCCGCACTTCATCCCCACCACCAGCTTGTCCATGCCCACAGGCTGCCTTTTAAAAGAAGCCGCATATCCTACCAGCTCCCGAATCAGCTTCAGGGCCTCCTCCACCTCGTCCTCCCATTCCTGAGCTGCCAAAAATTTCACCCGGTCTTTGTCATACTCTCCCAGATACGGCTTCAGCGCAGGGATATTGCAATTCTCACAGCCAAGCCCCAGCACCAGCACGCCCCCGGCATTGGGATGACCAATCAAGTCAGCGAGAATCTTTCTTGTGTTCTCCTGATCCTCTCCCATCTGGGAACAGCCGTATGGATGGGAAAAGGCAATCACCTGCTCCACCGTGCCCTCCACCAGCTCGTTGGCCCGTCTCGCAATGGCGGCGGCCACGTTGTTCACGCAGCCTACCGTGGGAATGATCCAGATTTCGTTGCGCACTCCCACCCTGCCGTCAGACCGCACAAATCCCTGAAAGAAAGCCCCGCTCCGAAAAGACTCCTCCCCGCTTAAGGCTGCCCCTCCCCAAGAGGCCTTCTTCTCCGGACGGCCATTGCCGCTCTCCAAAGCGCCTTCATGCCCCATACAGGCACCGATCTTTTCCGGCTTTTCCAACACCGCCGCCTCATGGGGCCGGTAGGAATACTCCAGCAATTCCCCCAGTCCCGTGCGGATATTATGGGTATGGACCCAATCCCCGGCCCTGATGTCCTCCTTGGCAATACCGATGGGATAGCCATACTTCACCACCTGCCCGCCTCTGGGAATGGCGCAGAGGGCCATTTTGTGCCCAGCCGGAATATCCTCCCTCGCCGTCACCGCGGTGCTGTCCGCCCCATTTGTCCCTGCCGTCTCCGAGGCCGTACCGCCATCCGCCGAATCTGTCCCCTGCGCCTTCGAGGCCGTACCGCCATCCGCCGAATCTGTCCCCTGCGCCTCCAAAGCCTCGGCGCTGTCCTGATATCCCGTCCCTGCCGCCACGTCCCGAAGAGCCACCGCCACATTATCTTTTTCGTTTATTTTCAGGAAATCCTGCATAGCGCCGCCCTCATGCCGTTGGTCCTGATATCCTCCAGACAAGCCGCCACCGTCTCCGTCAGCCCCTGCACCTGATTCAGATCCTGACCAAAGAAGTCAACGCGGCCCAGAAACGCTTCCGAGGCGCTTCTGCTGTCCTTCCCGTTGTTTTCCCGGAAAAACTCCAGAACCTTCCCATCATCCAGAATTTTGTACTCCTCTCCTCCTCTGCTTCCCACAAGGGCTCCCTCCCGGATTTCCTCCCCTGCGTAAAACGCCATCAGCGCCGCCAGAGAAAAAGCCAGCCGTCTGGGCAGAGCGCCAAACCTTTCCACATACCCCAATAGGCTGGGCATACATCTGGCCCTCCACTTGGACACGGAATTCAGGGAAATGGACAGCAATGCATGTTTTACATATGGATTGTCGAAGCGCTCTATCACCGCCTCCGCAAATTCCTTCAGCTCCTCCTCCGGAAGCTCCAGAGTGGGAATGACCTCATCAAAAATGGTTTTCACCATGAAGTTCCTGATATCCCCGTCCTCCATGGACTCCTTCACGGTGTCATTGCCGCACAGATAGGAAGCCAGCACAAAAGACGTATGCGCTCCGTTTAAGATGCGGACCTTCCTCTGCTTGTAGGGCTTCTGATTGTCGGTGAAGATCACCGGAAGGTTCACCTCCGCCAGAGGAAGCTCCCGGCTGATGTCCTTGGAACTTTCGATGACCCATAGGGCGAAGGGCTCCCCCGTCACCATGATCCTGTCCTCATATCCCAGAGCCTTCCATTCCTCTTGTTCCGCGTCTTTGGGATAACCGGTGACGATACGGTCCACCAGCGTGGATGTGAATACGCAGGCCTCCTCCACCCATGCCCGAAACTCCTCCCCCAGATTCCACAGATCCACATACTGCATCACGCACCGCTTCAATTCGATTCCATTGTCATCTATCAGTTCTACGGGCAGCATCACCAGCCCTTTCTTCCTATCCCCCTTAAAACAGCGAAACCTATCATATAAAAATTTAGTCAGCTTGCCCGGAAAGGTGGCGGGAGGCGCCGCGTCAAACCGGTCCTTTTCATCGAACACGATTCCCGCCTCCGTGGTATTGGAGACCACGAAGCGCAAGGTATCTATCTCCGCCAGCCCCATGTACTTGTCATATTCGGAATAGGAATCCAGCGCGTCCGCCACGCTGGTGATCTTCCGGTTCAGGACTTTCGCCTCCCCGTCCACCATCCCCCTCAGGGAAACCGTATACTGGCAGCCCTGTCTGTGAAAATTCTCCAGACTGCCCATCTCAATGGGCTTGACCAAAACCACATCCCCGTCAAACTTCCCCCGCTCGTTGGCAATGTCAATCATATAATCCACAAAAGCCCTCAGAAAATTCCCCTCCCCGAACTGAACCACTCTGATCGGCCTCACCATCTTGCCCGTCATGGCCTTGCTCAATACTTCCATATTCCCTCGTTTCCGCCGCCCCATGCAGCCCCTTAATCTTTGCTCATACCTACCGTTACGTCCGTCACGTTTCCGCAGCGCCTTGGACGAATCCGCCAGACTCCCAAAATGCAAAGCCTCCCCATCCGGTCTTTTTCATTCCGTCACAGCCCTGCGCCATGGCAAATCCCGCACTAAATTACTCTTTTAGTATGTAAGCTCTTACATTTGCTATTTTACAGCTTCTACAGTATTTCGTCAACCAAAAAATCCTGATAAATTCAAAAAAATAGGAAGCATTTTCAGGTTTGTGAAAAATATATCTTGCAAAAAAACCTAGGTTTGCTATAATTGTATTGTGCGTTTTTGTAACTACTTACACGGCTCTCAGATTGTCCGGACAATCTTTACATAAGGAGAACCCATGACCATCTATGACGTCTCCGAAAAAGCTGGCGTCTCCATCGCCACTGTTTCCAGAGTGCTCAACGGCAGCAAGAATGTCAGCGAAAAGACAAGAACCAAGGTGCTTGACACCATCAGGCAGTGCGGCTATACCCCCAACGCCTTCGCAAGGGGTCTGGGGCTGAATACCATGAACACCATCGGCATCATGTGCGCGGACAGCTCGGATCCCTATCTGGCCAAGGCCGTCTACTATATCGAGCGCAAGCTGCGGACCAACGGCTATGACAGTCTCCTATGCTGTACGGGCTACGAGCTGGCGGACAAAATATCCGCCATGCACCTTCTGCTCACCAAAAAGGTGGACGGAATCATACTGGTAGGCTCCAATTTCATCTATGAAAAGGATTCGGAAAACAAGTATATCTCCGACGCTGCCGCCCGGATTCCGGTGACGCTTTTGAACGCCGCTCTGGACGTGCCAAATGTCTACAGCATTGTCTCGGATGATTATACATCCATGTATCAGGCAGCGCTGGAGATGGTTCAAAAGGGAGTGAAGGATGTCTTGTATTTCTACAGCTCCACCTCCTACAGCGGAAAGAAAAAACTGGAGGGCTACCGCACGGCCATGGAGGAGCAGGGGCTTTTGTCACCGGAGCTAGTGCAGTACTTCTCCGGCTCCCACGAGGATGTCCATGCCATGACGGAACAGCTGAAGACTCTTAAGCGTCAGGGCCTCAGTTTTCACGGAGTCATAGCCTCCGACGACATTCTGGCACTGGCCGCCGTAAAATTTGCCAAAGAAATGAATTATAGGATCCCGGAAGATTTTTCCGTTTTGGGATATAATAATTCCATGCTTGCCACCTGCTGCGATCCGGAGCTCACCAGCATAGACAACAAGCTGGAAACCCTCTGCCAGCACCTGATCACCATATTGATGGGGGTGCTGGCAGGAAACGAAATGCCGAAAAAGACCGTCTTCTCCGGCGAGATCATCAAACGGGGCACCACCCGCTGAAGATAGTTTATCTCAATCCACTTTCAAAATAGGGAGGAAAAGGAAATGAAACCATTTATGGACAAAGACTTTCTGCTGGAATCGGAAACGGCCAAAAAGCTGTTTCACGACTTTGCAGAGAACACGCCGGTGCTTGACTATCATTGTCACATCAATCCCAGAGAAATCGCTGAAGACCGCCGCTTTGATAATATCACTCAGGTATGGCTGGGCGGCGATCACTACAAATGGCGTCTTATGCGCTCCTTCGGGGTGGAGGAAAAATACATCACCGGGGACGCCTCCGATTACGAGAAATTCTGCAAATGGGCGGAATGTCTGGGGAAGGCCATCGGCAACCCCCTATACCACTGGAGCCATCTGGAGCTGCAGAGATATTTCGACTATACCGGCGTGCTGAACAAAAAGACTGCTGACGAGGTATGGAAGCTCTGCAACGAAAAGCTGGCCCAGCCCTCCATGAGCGTCCGCAGCCTCATCAAGCGCAGCAATGTGACTCTGATCTGCACCACCGATGATCCCGTGGATTCTCTGGAATGGCACAAAAAAATTGCCGAGGACGAAAGCTTTGACGTGAAGGTGCTGCCTGCCTGGAGACCGGACAAGGCTATGAACATCGAGAAGCCTGATTATCTGGAATATCTGGATAAGCTCTGCGAGACCGCGGGCATGGGCGAGATCAACAGCTTCGCTGCCTTAAAGACCGCTCTGAAGAAACGCATGGAGTTTTTCGACTCCATGGGCTGCAAAGTGTCTGACCATGCTCTGGAATATGTGATGTACCAGCCTGCCAGCGACGACGAGATTGAAGCCATATTTTTGAAGCGCATGAACCGCATGATTCCCACCAGAGAGGAGGAAATGAAGTTCAAGACAGCCTTCATGCTCTTCGTGGGCAGGGAGTACCATAGGCTGGACTGGGCCATGCAGCTCCACTTCGGCTGCAAGAGGGACAACAACACCTTGATGTTCCAGAAGCTGGGACCCGATACGGGCTATGACTGCATCAACAACGACGCCCCCTCCGCCCAGATGGCAGACTTCCTGAATGCCTTGTGCAGGACTGAGCAGCTGCCCAGAACCATCCTCTACAGCTTAAACCCCAACGACAATCAGGCCATCGGCACCGTGCTGGGCTGTTTTCAGGATTCCAGCGCCGTGTCCAAAGTACAGCAGGGCTGCGCATGGTGGTTCAACGATCATAAAGTCGGAATCAGAGAACACTTGATCGCTCTGGCCAACCTGGGCAATCTCAGCGGTTTCGTGGGCATGATCACGGATTCCAGAAGCTTTCTGTCCTATACGAGGCACGAATATTTCCGCCGCATCCTCTGCAACCTCATCGGCTACTGGGTAGAGGGAGGCGGATTCCCGGCAGACATGGAAATACTGTCCGAGATCATCCGGGACATCTCCTATTACAATGCCAAAAGGTACTTCAAATTTGAGATTTAATTTGTAGTTTTATTTGAGAGTTTTATGGGCAATGCAAGGGCGAAAGACACCGGGAAAGGCAGAAATACCTTTCTTGGTGTCTTTTATGTTACTTGTTGCAGCCTGCCGTCCCGGCCTTTATGAACCAGATATCAGGCAGTTCAAGTAAATTTTTTGAAAGGGTCTTCTCAAAATCGGTCAATGGAGCCAAAATAAGATTAACCGAATCAGTTAACGGAGGGCGCGCCATGAACGAAAGGTTCTTTTCCCTATCCGCAGAAAAGCAGCATGCTATCATAAATGCAGGATATCGGGTATTTTCCCAAAACTCCTATAAAAACAGTCCTATGAGCGAGATTGCAGACGCTGCCGGAATCAGCAAATCCTTGCTCTTTCATTACTTTCACAACAAAAAAGAGCTATATATGTTCTTGTGGGACAAATGTGCAGAGACGACCATCAAATATCTGACAGAGTACGGCTGCTACGAGCAAAAAGACCTATTTGAAAGCATGGAAAAAGGGATGCAGGCTAAGATGGAAATCATTCGTCTCTATCCCGATATGGCAAACTTCACCATCAAGGCTTTTTATGAAAAGGATACTGACATATCCGCTGCAGTTCAGGAAAGCTACCATAGACACTTTAATCTGAAGGCGGATCAAACACGGCTGAATATGGATCCGGAACAGTTTATTCCCGGATTGGATATTCCCATGATGTACCGTAATATGTATTTGGCTTCCGAAGGATATATCTGGGAGATGGTTCAGCGCGGCAATGTGGATATGGAAGAGATGGAAAAGGGCTTTTCAAAACTGATGAATTTTTGGAAGAGTATCTATCTTCGGAAAGAGTGACAAACTATGGAGATTATTAAAACCACAAAGCTTACGAAATATTACGTTAAGGCAAGGGGGATCATTGACCTTGACCTGACGGTAACACAGGGCGAGTTCTTTGGCTTCATCGGCCCAAACGGCGCAGGAAAGTCCACTACAATCCGAACATTGCTTGGGCTGATTGCTCCCACCCGAGGCAGAGCAATGATTTTTGGGAAAGATGTCACAAAAGAAAAGGAATCTATTTTACAGGACATCGGCTACCTTCCCTCGGAAGCATTGTTTTACTCCGGAATGAAAGTGAAGGATGTCTTGAAGCTGTCCGCCGATTTGCGGAAAAAGGATTGCACAGCTGAGTCGAAACTGCTCTGTGAGCGTTTGCAGCTTGACACAGCACGAAAGATCGATGATCTGTCTTTCGGCAACAGAAAAAAAGTTGCCATTGTCTGTGCTTTGCAGCATCGGCCGAAGCTCCTTGTGCTGGACGAGCCCACCGGCGGATTGGATCCGCTGATGCAAAAAGAATTTTTTGACATTCTGCGGGAGAGAAACAAGGAGGGCGCAACGCTTCTCTTATCCAGCCATGTTCTCTCGGAAATTCAGCACAACTGCACCCGCGCGGCGATTATCCGTGACGGCAGAATCATAGCTTGCAACAGTGTGGACGTCCTCTCGCAAACAAGTGCAAAGCGCGTTACTGTTCAAGGTGTTGTAGACCTTGGGCAGCTGAGGGGTATGCGTGACAGAAAAGAAATGAAAGGCTCCGTCAGTTTTCTTTACAGCGGAGACATGGGCAGCTTACTGCGCACACTGTCTTCAGGTCAGATTGATGACCTTACGGTTACGGAGCCGGATCTTGAAGAAGTATTCCTGCATTATTATGGAAAGGACGGTGAGACGGTATGACGCTTGTAAGGCACGAACTAAAGCAAGGTAAGACTTCGTTTCTGATATGGGCGGCTTCCATTGGCTTCCTTCTTGCAATCTGCATTTTTCTATTCCCGGAAATGAAGGAACAGATGCACAGTGTCAACGAGGTGTTCGCCTCTATGGGTTCTTTTTCTGAGGCCTTCGGTATGGACCGTTTGAACTTTGGAACCCTCATCGGATTTTACGCTGTTGAATGCGGCAATATCTTAGGTCTCGGCGGTGCGTTTTATGCATCTCTTTGTGCCGTCGGCATTCTCAGCAAAGAAGAAAAAAACAAGACAGCTGAGTTTCTGCTGACTCATCCTGTCAGCCGCATAAGGATTATTACGGAAAAACTGATTGCCCTATTGATTCAAATCACAGCCATGAATGTCCTTCTCTATGTTATTTCTGTGGGTTCCATAGCCGCTGTAGGCGAGACGGTTCCTTGGAAAGAAATCCACCTGCTGCATCTCGCTTATTATCTGCTCCAGATTGAGCTGGCCGGAATATGCTTCGGCATCTCGGCATTGCTTCGCAAAGGCAGTGCGGGTGCAGGGCTTGGTATTGCCGCAATGATGTATTTTCTGAACCTGATTGCAAACATTGCCGATGTAGCTGAGTTTTTAAAGTACATAACACCGTTCGGATATTGCGAGGGCGCCAATATTGTTTCAAATGGCAGACTGGACGGCGGAATGGCTGCCGTCGGCGCAGTCATAGGAATTGGAGGAATCCTGATTGCTTATCTGAAATACACAAGGAAAGATATCCGTTAAAATGCAGCACATAATCGGCGGCAGGGAAAAGCTTTCTGCCATTTCCTCCCTGCCGTCCTCTTGAAACATATTGACGCCGCTTGGCATGCAAATTTTTATGGCCAAACATCACCCTGCCGCAACAAGCAGGGAAACTGCATTTACAGTTTCACGTGATGGCCTCGATGTCCTTGGCGCTTCCCATGACCATCACGCTCTCATCCGCCTCAAAAACATGGCTGGGATGAGGCAGCGGCGAAATCTGGTTCTCCTTCTTCGTGGCCATGACGCTCACATGGTATTTGTTCCGTATGGACAGCTCCACCATGTTCTTCCCGATCCATTTCTGAGGGACGGCAATCTCGTAGATCCCGATTTCCGGAGTCAGCTCCACATAGTCGAATATGGTGTCCGCGCCGAACTTGATTGCCAGCCTCTCCGCTACCTCCCGCTCCGCATAGGACACGTAATCGGCGCCGTTGCGAAGCAGAAGCTTCTTGTGCACATCCCTTGTGGCTCTGGCCACGATATACTTGCATCCCAGATCCTTCAACAGCACCGTCACCTCCAGAACCGTCTGGAAATTTTCACTGATGGCGATGACTGCCAGATCAAAATTGTCGATGCCCAGAGACTTCATAAATCGCTCGTCCGTAGCGTCACCGATGAGAATCTGCCGGATACTCCCCACCGCGTCGTCCGCCCGCTCCTCCCGCCATTCCACCGCAAGCACTTCGTTTCCGCCCTCCAAAAGCTTCTGGGCCATATGCCGCCCAAAGCGGCCGAGTCCAATGACCAAAACCGATTTCATATCATTCCGTTCCTTTCCCTCTTAGGGCCCATGCCCGCGCCGGCCCCTCTTCAAAAACAGCTGCTCCCATGTTCCCCTATCCCACCTGCACATTTTCCAGCGGCAGCCTTGAATTGGCAGCCCTCTTGTCCGAGGAGAACGCCAGCAGCATGGTGATGGACCCCACCCTGCCGCAGAGCATCAGAAACGCCAGCAGCAGCTTGGACACCATGCCCAGACCGGGCGTGATGCCCAGAGTAAGGCCTACCGTAGCCATGGCGGACACAGTCTCAAACAGAGCCGTCAGAAAAGGCAGCCCTTCTATGGCGGAGATAATCACGCTGACTCCCGCCGTCAGCAGCAGATAAGTCATGAATACGCAGGCCGCCGTTCTGGTAATCCCCTCGTTCATCCTGCGCCCGAACATCTCGATATTCTTCTTTCTGCCAAAGGTGGCAAAAATGCTGATGCACAGCACCCAGAAGGTGGTGGTCTTGATTCCTCCCGCCGTGGAGCCCGTGGAACCGCCGATGAGCATAAGACATATCATCACGAACTGAGCGCCCTCCGTCATGGCCCCCAGATCCACGGTGTTGAAGCCTGCCGTCCGCAGGGAGACCGACTGAAAGAGGCTGGCGTGGATCCTCTCCCCCCAGGACAGCCCTTCATAAAGCCCGCCGTTCCACTCCAGCACCGCCAGCGTCAGGGCCCCTGCCGCCACCAGCCCCAGACTGATGGCCAGAACCATCTTGCTCTGCAGCCGGAACCGCCGGAAACGAAAACGATGCTCTATCACGTCATGCCAGACGAAAAACCCCAGACCTCCCAGAAAGATCAGCAGCATGATCACCGTGCCCACATACCAGTCCCCGCCGGATCCCGTCAAAGAAGAAAATTCTCCCGTGGTTCCCCCCATCAGATCAAATCCCCCATTGCAGAATGCGGAGACGGAGTGAAAAAAGGAGAAATATATCCCTTTCAACAGCCCGAACCGCGGCACAAAGGAAAAGCTGAGAAGCAAGGCCCCCACCAGCTCCACGGCCAATGTTCCCATGGCGATGAACTTCGTCATCCTCACGATGCCCCCGATCTGGGGAGCCGATATAGAATTCTGCATCAGGGACCGCTGGCTCAGGGTGATCTTTTTCTTGGCGAACACCATGACCAGAATGGCCACCGTCACAAACCCGATTCCCCCTACCTGAATCAGCGCCAGAATCACCAGCTGGCCGAAGAGCGTCCAGTGGGTATAAGTGTCGTACCGCACCAGCCCCGTGACGCAGGTGGCGGATGTGGCCGTAAAAAAGCAGTCCGATACCGGCGTGCTCCCCGCCCCTGCCGTAGCGCATGGCAAGGCCAGCAGCAGGGTCCCTATCAGAATGATGGCCAGATAACCGCCCAGAATCAGCTTCATGGGGGAGGCGCTCTGCAGCAGGCGCAGTTTCAATTTCAATTTTCTGAGCATAAATGTCTTCCCATTCCTTCCGCCCGTCCCACAGCTTCCCCTCCGGCATGTTCAACCCCAAAGGCCGCCAGCCCGGCAGCCCCCGATCTCCCCGGGCCTCCCGTCCATGCCTTGCCCGCCAGGAAGCTGATAAGGAGGGTCCGCCTGAAACAATAGGGGGCCGCTTTCGCAGCCCCTTGTGAAACTTTTGCACTTAGCACTCTATGCCTCAATAGTTCTTGGCTTCCTCTTCTCCTGTCAGCACCCGAATGGCTCCCTGAGCCAGCGCCAGCAGCTCATCCTCACCGGGATATACGGTGAAGGGCGCAATCCACTCCGCCCTCTCCTTCAATGCGGCCACCACGTCAGCACCGTAGGCAATTCCTCCGGTGACGATGATCCGGTCCACCTGGCCCTTCAGCACACAGGCCATGGAGCCAATATCCTTGGACACCTGAAGCAAAAACGCCTCCTTGGACTCCGCCGCCTTCGCGTCGCCCTCATTGGCCATCTTTGTGACCTCCCGCATATCGTTGGTGCCCAGATAAGCGTTGAAGCCTCCCTTTCCCACTATCTTGCCGTACACTTCCTTCTCCGAGTATTTCCCGGAAAAGCACATCTTAATCAGCGCGCCGCTGGGCACGCCCCCCGCCCTCTCCGGAGAGAACGCGCCGTCCCCGTCAAGGGCGTTGAACACGTCTACCACCTTGCCGTTCTCATGGGCGCCCACAGATACGCCGCCTCCCATGTGAACCACGATAAGCCTCAGGGACTCGTAGGGCTTTCCGATCTCCTTGGCATACCTCTTGGCCACCGCCTTCTGATTGAGGGCGTGGAAGATGCTCACTCTGGGAAGCTCCGGCACGCCGGAATACCTTGCGATGGGCATCAGCTCGTCCACCACCACGGGATCCACAATGTAGGAGGGAACCCCGATGGAATCTCCGATCTCCTTGGCCAGAATGCCCCCCAGATTGGAGGCGTGCTGCCCCTGCACTCCCTTCTTCAGATCCTCCAGAAGAGCCTCCGTCACGGCGTAGGTGCCGCCGGGAATGGGCTTGAGCATGCCGCCCCGCCCTACCACTACGTTCAGGGATCCCAGATCAAAGTTTTTAGACTCCAGCAGATCCGTTATGATTTTCTTGCGGAAATCCTTCTGGTCCACTATGGTGGCATATCGGGAAATCTCCTCCGTGGAATGCCGCAGGGTCTCCTCGAACAAAAGGTTCTCATCCTCAAAAACACCGATCTTGGTGGAGGTGGAACCGGGATTGATAATCAGGCTTTTAATGGACATTTCATTTTCCTCCCCTTGCTTTTCTTCTATTTCTACTGACCGTTCTTCTTCATTTCCTCCGCCACCACTGCTGCAAGAGCAATGGAATTGACCTTCGTCTCAAAGGTATCGGAGCGGCTGGTGAGGATCACGGGAACCTTGGTTCCGGTGAGAATGCATCCGTTCTTCATCTTCACCATATGTACGATGGCCTTATATACCAAGTTGCCTGCATGAATGTCCGGGAAGAGCAGCACGTCCGCATCTCCCTGAATCAGTCTATGGGTAGCTGCCTTATGCTTTGCCGCCTCGGGGTCGATGGCAAGATCAAGGGAAAGCGGCCCGTCCACTATGCATCCGGGAATCTGTCCCTCCTGACACAGCTTCGTCAGCTCTGCCGCCTCCACGGTGACGGGCATCTTGGGATTCACCACCTCCACCGCCGCAAGAGGCGCCACCTTGGGATTATCCACACCGCAGGCGTTGCATACAGGAATTGTGTTCTTTATAATGTTTACCTTGTCTTCCAAAGTGGGGTAGGGCATGAACGCCACGTCCGTCAGGAACAGAAGCCTATCGATGCCGGGAATCTCGAATACGGCCACATGGGAAAGGGGATTGCCCGTGCGCAGGCCCACCTCCTTGTCCAGTACGCTCTTCAGGAAGTCCTTGGTGTCGATCAGGCCCTTCATATACATATCAGCCCTGCCGTCATGGGCCAGCTTCACAGCCTTCAGAGACGCCTGAATCATGTCGGGCTCGTCAATGATCTCATATCCCGTCAGATCCATGCCTATAGAATCCGCCACCTCTCTGATCTTGGCCTCATCACCCACCAGAATGGCATCGGCAATGTTTTTTTCCTTTGCCTCCTTCACGGCCTCAAGCACTGCAGAATCCTGAGCGACGGACACAGCCACTGTCTTCTTGCCGCACTTTAAAACCTTCGCCACCACTTCATCAAAACCTTGTTTCATTTTATGATTTCTTCCTTTCTGTCCCTTCGGGGCTCCATTTCTTTCCATTGTCAAAATAATAACACACCGACCCGCAAAATGCAATAGCCCCGGAAAGCCTAAGCGGCATCCTTTTGCCAAACCTTCTGCGGCAGATCTCCAAAAAGCCTAACCAATGACCGCTCCGCCCCGGACATGCAAAATCCTCTTGCCTATGGAGCTCCAAAGCGGTAAAATAGACAAGTCTCCAAATATTACCAAATTATGAAAGGAAGATACTGCCATGTACGAAATGAAACCAGAATACTACATAGGAATCGCCCATATTGACCAAGAACACGCGCGGCTCTTTGAGCTGGCGCAGGAAACATATGACCTGCTGAACGACAGCCTGCTCCATGACAAGACCGAGAAGCTGACCAGCCTGATCTCCCAGCTCATAGACTATACCAAGACCCACTTCGCTCACGAGGAGGCTTATCTGGAGAGCATCCATTATGCCCACATACCGGCACATGTGGCCCTGCACCGCAAATTCGAGGAGGGCTTGATGGAATTCGATCTGGATTTTACGGACACGGACTGGGAAATACAGAATGAAGCTGTGGAAAAGCTCCTTGATTTCCTCGTGCAATGGCTTATCAGCCATATCCAGAAGGTGGATATGCTCTATGTAAAGCAGTAATCTACAATCCAGCAATCTGTGTGGCGGCAGGGTTCTCTGGTCAGCAGTCCAAAGGCCGCGCAGGACATCCGGCAGCCATCCTGCGGTATTTCAGAGGGGCGCAGCCATAGCGGCCCCTGAAATGCCTGTCAAAAAGGGAGACCTCCCTGAATCCGCAGGACAGAGCGATCTCCGTGACAGACAGACCGGTTCCCCCAAGCATCTCCGCCGCCTTTTCCAGCCTGACCTCCGTGAGATACTCCTTGGGGGACTGTCCCAGCTGCTCCATAAAAATGCGGTATAGATAGGTTCTGTGGATTCCAACAGTGCGGGCAATTTCAGCCACTCCCATATCATAACCGAAATTATTATGAATGAAATCCAATGCCCTGCCCACATATTCCTGCGCCGCCACCCCCTTGGGAGGCTGCTTGGACACCATATGGGAAAGGCATAGATAGAGCCTGCCCAGCAGCATATAGCCATTCACGTCCATGCGGCCGAAAGAGTCAACTAACCCCATCATCTCCCGCCCCAGAAGCCCCCCGCTGCGGTCCTCATAAATCAGATTGTCCTCCCCAAATCCGCACTCCCTCAGAATCGCTTCCGCCTCCGCCCCTCCGAATCCGATCCAGCAGTACTCCCAAGGATCCGCGCAGTCCGCTCCATAATAGGTGGATTCCCCCGGCAGGATCAAAAACCCCTGCCCCGGCCCTATCTCCTGCCGCTTCCCAGCCCTCTCGTAAAATCCCCGGCCCGACAGGACCAGATGAAACAAGTGATGAGGCCTGACCGCCGGCCCGAAGGCATGCCCCGGCGCGCATTTCTGCCAGCCGCAGAAATAAAAGGCCAGCCCGCCGCCGGATCCCGTCTCCTGATGGTATTCTTTCACTTTAGCCATGTTCTTTCTTATTTCCATTTCAGATATTTTTCGCCTCTGCTTCTTGGTGCTTCTCGCTTCTGTCTTTTTGCCGTCTCTGCTTTTGCTTCTTATGCTTCTTTCCGCTTCCGCAAGAATCACCATCAGTATATTCCCTTTGGGCCATCCGTTCAAGGGCTTTTCACGCTTTGCAAAATATATTGCCCCTTTCCCGTCCCATAACCAAAGACAAAAAATCCCATTTGCGCTGTTGATGGAAGCCTGCAAAAGGATTATAATAAAATTTGACATAATATGTCAGGTTTTATTGATATTCCACTGCCAAAGGAGGCGCCGCCGATGCAGGAAAGCAGGCTCTTTAAAATTTTATATCATTTGCTGGACAAGGGACAAGCTACCGCTCCTGAGCTGGCAGAGAAATTTGAAGTGTCCCCAAGGACGATCTACAGAGATATCGATGCGCTAAGCAGCGCAGGCATACCCGTTTACGCGGAAGCAGGGCGAAACGGCGGCATTCATTTGATGAATGATTTTGTTTTAGATAAAGCAGTGCTGTCGGAGGAAGAAAAGCAGGAAATTCTAACAGCCCTGCAAAGCATAAATTCAACAAAAACATCAAGCCGTCAAACATTGCAAAAGCTTTCTGCAGTTTTCAACATCAATTCGGAGAATTGGCTTGAAGTGGATTTTTCCAGATGGGGAAACAGCGGAACCGACAATGAGAAATTTGAACTGCTAAAATCAGCGGTGATTGATCAAAAATGCGTAAAAATCACCTATGCAAATTCCTACGGGACAATCCGCGAAAGAATCATCCAACCGTTAAAAATGTCCTATAAATCCATGTCATGGTATTTAAAAGCGTATTGTATGGAAAAGCAGGATTATCGTATTTTTAAGCTCACCCGCATCCTAGATTTAGAAGTTCTCACGGAGGGTTTTAGCAAAAGCTCATTTCCGGAACCATATCCGGACTCAAATCAGGCACCGGCCCAAGCCTACAATACGATAGTGCTCCGTTTTCCTAAAAATATGTCCTATCGTATTTATGATGAATTCGATAACACACAAGTATCCCAAAAGGAGAACGGCGATTTAATCGTATCTGTTGAAATGCCGGAGGACGAATGGCTCATAGGATACTTGTTATCCTTCGGAACTCAGGTTGATATCATAGCGCCTGCCCATCTCAGGGATATTGTGGCAGAACAGGCAAAGAAAATATATGAGAAATATAAAGCAAGTGCAGACCAAAGTGACATTTGATAAAACGATACCCTTGCTGCATGGTGCAGCCCGTTTACCTTACAACATTTATGCTATTTTCTGAAACAAAATCCCTATCAAACTTTTCCGGAAACCCTTACAATGAAAGCATATGAAAACATCCTCCGGGAAGGACGGGGGCCGCGGAGACGGCCGGAAGGAGAGACTATGCCAAAAATCACATTTATGGGGGCTGGCAGCACTGTATTTGCCAGAAACGTGCTGGGGGACTGTATGTGTACTCCCGTGCTGCGAGACAGCGAGATCGCTCTGTATGACATCGATCCCAAGCGCCTTGAGGAGTCCGAGATCATCCTCAGTGCAATCAACAAAAATACCAATGAAGGGCGTGCTATCATCAAGACCTATCTGGGCGTGGAGAACCGCAGAGAGGCCCTGCGTGGAGCCGACTTCGTGGTCAATGCCATTCAGGTGGGATTGTATGATCCTTGTACCATCATCGACTTTGAGGTGCCGAAGAAATACGGCCTGCGCCAGACCATCGGTGACACCATGGGCATCGGCGGCATCATGCGCGCCCTGCGAACCATCCCCGTACTGCGGGACTTTGCAGAGGACATGGAGGCGGTTTGTCCCAATGCCTGGTTCTTGAACTACACCAATCCCATGGCCATGCTCTCCGGCTACATGCAGCGCTACACTAAGGTCAAGACCGTAGGACTCTGCCATAGTGTACAAGTCTGCTCTGAAGGCCTCTTAAAGAATCTGGGCATGGAGGATCTGTTAGAAGGCCGCAGGGAGACCATTGCGGGTATCAACCACATGGCCTGGCTGCTGGAGCTGTATGACAAGGACGGCAACGACCTCTATCCGGAGATCAAAAAGCGAGCCGCCGAAAAGAACCTCGGGGAAAAGCATCACGACATGGTCCGCTATGAATACATCCGTCATCTGGGATATTACTGCACGGAATCAAGCGAGCACAACGCAGAGTACAACCCTTGGTTCATCAAGTCCGGACGGCCTGAGCTCATCGAAAAGTTCAATATTCCTCTGGACGAATACCCCCGCCGCTGCATCAGCCAGATCGACGGCTGGGAAAAGGAGAAAAACAACATCCTCGACAACGGCCAAATTACCCATGAGCGTTCCAGAGAATATGCCTCCTACATTATGGAATCCATAGTGACGGGGATTCCCTACAAGATCGGCGGCAATGTTCTCAATCAGGGGCTGATCTCCAATCTGCCTGAGGACGCCTGCGTGGAGGTTCCTTGTCTGGTAGACAACATGGGCGTGCATCCCTGCAGGATCGGCCGTCTTCCCGTGCAGCTGGCCGCCCTGAACATGACCAACATCAATGCCCAGCTCATGACCATAGAAGCCGCCGTGACCAAAAGAAAGGAAGCCATCTATCAGGCTGCTTTCTTGGATCCCCATACCGCTGCCGAGCTCACCATGGATGAGATCGTGGCCATGTGCGACGAAATGATTCAGGCTCACGGAGAGTATATGAAAGACTATCATTAACTTTATATGGCCCAAGGCTTCCTGCAGGAAAAGCGTGCAGGAGGCCTTGGGCCATGGTTATATTTACATCCTTACCTATAAATTACCTGATACATTCCGGCTTCTCACTGATCAGCCCGGTGATTTCACCATGGATATTACCACAAAAATCTACCTATTCCCTTCACCTTGTACACCGCCGTACTCTATCGTATCCCAATCGCCCTCAAACAACTTATAGTTCAGTCTGCAAAAATCCATGAACCTGTCCCTATGATTCGCTTTGACCGCAAGAATGTATAATGCCGCCGTCACATTCTGATTATGGGGGCAGGAAACGATAATATCTGTATTGATTTTTGTCTTTCCGTTTACAAGGCCATCGGGTACAATTCCATAATCACAAAGCTTGCTCAGAAATCATTATCAAACCATTTCGGCTCCGGGATATAAGAAGGATGCTGATAAAGCGCTGTCCACCCGCGCCTTTACTTCTTACCCTTCCGCTTCCTGCGCCTTCTCACCAACACCGCCGCCAATGCTGCTGCGCCTACGACTCCTGCGGCCATGCACGCCGGCGCCGCCCAGCCCCGGCCGGAACCTTCGGGAACGGTTATCCGGAAAGTCCCCGGAACCTCCATGGAAAACTCCAGATAGCTGCCCACTGTTTTGGAAGCCGTCCTCTTAAAAGTCCCGTCCTTCCAGACTTCCGCCACGGCGCCCTCCTCGGCGCTAAGCGCCCTGACCGTCACTATGTCATTGTATTCATCCGGTCTTTCCCCGCCCTCGTCCCCAAGCGACACGGAAAGCCTGAATCCGGCCTCTTCCTGCACCAGCTCAAGCCGGTTCTTTGGCAGGAACCTTCCCTGCACCAGCACCAGCGACCTGCCCGACTCATCCTTCTGCCGGCTGGCCAGAGAGGTGACCCACTTCTCATATCGGGCCTCCAGCACCTTGTTCCCGGTGATGAATCCATAGTCAAACTCCGGCCATACCCCATAATAGCCCTCCTTTTCGGGTACTTCAGGGATCTGTCCCATATCCAGAGCCTCCCCGTATCCGCAGCGGAAGGCCGCAAGCTCCTTTCCGTCTGCCTGAAAGCTTACGGTAAATTCCGAGAACGCTCCCGGCACGCCCTTTAAGCTGCAGAATTCCCCATATTCCAAGGGCGCGGCGCCGTCCTGATAGCCTATGGAATCCACCCCCGGCACATTGCCTTTGACATAATAGTTCCCATAGAGCACTCCTTCCTCCTCCAGTGTCCCTGCAATGGCCCCCGCGCATTCTCCCGAATACTCCAGCTCGGGATAGGCATAGCTGTAAAAAATATCGCAGCCGCTGCCTGCAATTCCTCCTACATAATCCTTACCGGACAAGGCCCCCATAGAAGAGCAGCTCCTGACGCAGTATCCCGATGCCCCCGCAATACCGCCCACATAACTGCCCCCGGTGCTTTCCACTGTGCCGTAGGATTCGCAGGACACAACGGCCCCATGGTCGGCCTTGCCCACAATCCCCCCCACATAGTCCTTCTTGCCCGTCACATCTCCCAGATTGCGGCTCTCCCGGATCACCGCCTTTACGGTCTGTTCCATGTTGAAGCTCTCCGTTCCGCTGACAGATATATCATCCTCCGGGTCGAAGTCCACCTCCGTGGCCACCTGACCTACAATGCCGCCCACATTGGTATCTGCCTCTATGATGCCCTTATTGATGCTGAGAGTGATCTTGCCCTGCTGGAAGGAAGATGTGTCATAGTAGGCCTCCGCCCCCAGATTTTCCAGATCGCCCCCTGCCGCCTCGTCGGAGTCATCCTCCACCGCTATCCCCTCATACCGGAACAAGTCGTCGCGAAGCTCATTCATGCAGCGGCGCAGCGTCTTGGCCTGCGCTATGAGGGCATCCACATTGGCAGAATTGCGGTGGCTTCCTTCCTCCAGCACATCCGCCAGCCGTCCCAGATCCTCACCTGCCGCCTCCATCTCTCTATCCAGAATCTCCAGATTGTCATGAATGCCGCCGCTCCTATCGCTGGTTGCATCGGTCATATTGCCCAGATGTCCGCTGACCCCCTCCCCGAACCTTCTCAATGCCGCCAGATAACTCTCCAGATCCACCTGAAAATCAGGCTTCAGCTCCCCGTCCCAAGGATTGTCAGGCAGAATCATATCTCCTCCGCTGACAGAAAGATGAGGCCTATCCGAACCATCCGAGTCAATGACATTTGCCATATTTATGACATTCCCGTCAACGACACTGCTGTCAGAGCCATTCTTGTCAGAGTCTGTCAGATCTCTGTCAGCGGTGCTTCTGTCAATTTTGTCACCATTGGTTTTGCTGCCATCCGCCTCCGCCTGATTGGCCCATTCCTGATTCAGTCTGCTCAGATCGTTGCTGATTCCCGTCAGCTCCTGATTATAGATATACCAGAGATCATTGGCGGTGCCCGTCAGATTCCCCGCGGCATCGGAGGCATTTCTCACATGGGCGCCTACGCTGCGGGCCAGATTCTGGGCCTGATCCCCGTAGCCGTCCAGATCCTCCTGCGCCGCCTCCAGCAGATCGAAGAACACATCCGCCTCACGGTCTATTTCCCCCAGCTTGTCGTTCAGGTACTGTATCTCCAGAAACGGCTCCATCTGCCCCGCAATTCCTCCCACGTCCTTCCTGCCCAAAACATGCCCGGTGTTGGTACAGTTCTGGAGATAGCCCTGATGAAGCCTGCCCACGATCCCTCCGGTATTATAGCCCACATGCTGATAGCCAACGGTCCCCTCATTGGAGCAATAATAGATTTTTCCCTCAGAATATCCCGCGATGCCGCCGGTATCTGTATGGACGGCCACCTTGCCAAGACTCTCCCTCTCTTCCAGCCCCTCCATAGTGATGTCTTCTATTCCATAGGGCACATCCACGCTGTAGGTATTGACGCTGCCTGAATTGGAACAATTATTCAGCGTCCCCTGATTGCTGCCACAGATTCCCCCCGTGCAGTGATCTCCGCTCACCATGGCGGCGGAGCTGCAGCCCCGGATCTCCCCGGAGCCCTCGTTCACGCCTGCAAGACCGCCCACCTTTTCGGCTCCCCTTACGGTGCCGGACACGGTGCAGTTTTGAATCCTCCCATAGTTGACCCCCGCCACAAGCCCCGCCTGACTGGCGCTGCCTCCGGGGGCCACTTTGCCTGATACGGTGAGATTCCTCACAACCCCCTGCGCCTGTACATAGCGGAACAGCCCCACGCAGGAACCTGCAGCGGTGATCTCCAGCCCGGAAACCTTATGCCCGCCGCCGTCGAAGATGCCCCCGAAGCTGGGAATCATCAGATCGCCGTCCAAAAGCACAATATCGTTTTCCAGCTTCACATATTTGTCTCTGGACCAAGTATCCAGTCCGCATTCCTCCGCCAGCCTGCGCAAATCCTCCTCCGTAGATACGGCGATCACGGTATATTCAGACTCCGCCTTTGGCGGCTGCGCCGACTCCCCTCCCGACAGATATTGTCCATATGTGACGGACTCCGCCGACGCCAAGATCACATCTCCCAGAGCCAGCATTCCGGACAAAGCCAGAGACACCCCCGCCATCCATTTCATTTTCCGCTTTTTCATGCCTTATCCCTCCCCTTCCTCTTCTGCCGCCGATTTCTTCTTTCCCCTTCCTGCGCACCTGCCCCTTTCTCTCCCGATTTCCCCGGCGCGTCTGCCGCCGGCTCCAGTATAGGCAGACAGCAATCCAGCTCCTCCACCCTATCCTTAGCCCGCACAACCGCGCCCATCTCTCCGTCTATGACCCCGGTGAACTCCCCCTCTATAATGCCGTTCACATAGCCCTTGATATGCCCGGACATACGGATCCTGCCGCCCGAAGGAAGCGGCCTGACAGTCTCTCTCTTTAAGGTAAAGGCTGTTTTTTCGATAATTATATCCCCTATTAAAAGGGTCTGTGGCAAAGCCAGCAGCACCAGCGCGATAGAGGTCAGTGTCCCCCGCCCCAGCGCCAGTCCAATAGCCGCCACCACCGCGTTGGTGGACACATTGCTGATGATGAAGCCGGCTGCCACCAACATGGAGCCGCTGGTGACAATGGTGGGAAAGGCCTGATTCAGCGTCTGCACAATAGCCTCCTTGATGGGCATATAGGTCTTTAAATCCATATATCTGCTTGTAATTACAATTGCATAATCAATTGTTGCTCCCATCTGTATGGCTGACACCACCAGATATCCCAGAAAGTACACCGTCTCCCCCGTCAGGTACGGCAGGGAAAAATTCATCCAGATACTCCCCTGAATCGTCACCACCAGCAGCACCGGCAAGCCTGCGGACTGGAAGGTGAACAGCAGAATTACCATGACAAACAGCGCCGTCAATATGGTGATGATATTGTTGTCCATGACAAAGGACTCACTCAGATCCTTGTTGCTGGTAGAATTTCCCACCAGATATATATCTTCATCATCATAATATCTTGCCACCGTGCCGCGGATCCGCTCCAGAGCCTCGTAGGTCTCCTGCCCCTCCAGCGGAACCGACAGCTCCAGCACAAAACGGCTGCAGCGCTCCCCCAGAAGCTGATCCTTGGCTATGCTGATCTGGGAATACGCATCCGTCAGAGTCTCCTCCAAATCCTGCTCCAAAGTAAAATTTCCCTTTTCCTTCTGATCATAGATGAAAAGGAACATATCGATCAGGGGCACCTCATACTCGCTGATGCCGCCCAGAATCGCCCCGTAATTGCTCTGATCCACAGCGTAAGCAGAATAGAGCAGCTTCGCCACCTCCACGTCCAGATCGATCAGCTCCGCAAACTCTCTGGGGGTAAGCATCCCCGTAAGGACATATCCGTCCATGGCTTCGATATTGGCCAGACCCATACAAGAATTCACCTCCGGCATCCGCTCCAGATCCTGCAGTACCTTGGCCTCCCTCTCATAATCCCCTCTGGGCACAATCACCGCCAGCTGATTCACGGTTCCGAATTCCTGATTCACCATGGACACCGAAAACTTATTCTCACTCATGGACTTAGACTCCAGCGTGTTCACATCATAGACATAATCCGCCCGGCCCGAGAGAACCGCCCCCACTATGACCGCCGTCACCAAAAGGGGCGGCAATATGTATCTGGTATGTACACAAAACTTCCCCACCGCCGTGATGCTTGGCACAAAGCTCCTATGATGGGAGTGGTCTATGGCGTTGGCAAAGGTGAGCAGCAGCCCCGGCATCAGGAAAAACACGGACACAAGGCTCATCAAAATAGCCTTTGCCAGCACAATGCCCATGTCATAGCCGATCCGAAACTGCATGAACATCATGGCCACCATACCGGATACGGTAGTCAGGGAGCTGGAGGAAATCTCCGGAATAGCCTTGCTCAGAGCCACGATCACCGCCTCTCTGGCGTCCTTATTCTCATGCTCCTCCATGAAACGGTGGCAGAGGATAATGGCATAATCCACCGCCAGAGCCAGCTGCAGCACCACCGCTATGGAATCCGTCACAAAACTGATGGTGCCGAACCAGTAGTTTGTACCTTTGTTCAGAATCGCCGCCACCATAAATGTCAAAAGAAAAACGGGGATCTCCGCATAGGTGGTGGAAGTGAACAGAAGCACTGCCACAATGACCACCCCTGCCAACAATAGGATCACGATCATATCATTTGCAAGATCTGAGGCGTCCCTCTCCTCCTGCCCAATGTCAGACGAATAATACACATCATATCCCGACAGCGACTCCAGCACTTGATCCAAATACTCCAGCGAGGCCCCGTCCCCGGCCTCCCCCTGAAATGTGAGCTTAAACAGCGCCTCCATGTCATGGTAGTACTCCTCCGTATGGTCGAAATCCAGCATACTGACCCCTTCCATCTCCTCCATGCGCCGGGAAAGCTCCTCCGCCTCCTCATAAGTCACATTACAGACCATGATTCTGGCCGTGCCGTATGTGACGAACTGCTCATCCATCAGGTCCAGCCCTTGTCTGGTCTCGGTAGTGTCCGGAAGATAGGAAGTCAGGTCGTTATTCACCTTCACACGATTCATAGAAACAACGCTATACAAAATCAATAGGATAAAAACAAGATAGAATCCCTTTCTTTTGTCCACCACGAGAGTGGACAGCTTCATCATGAAAGATTCGTCCTTCTTCTCCTTTTCCATTTTGCTCATTTCCGCCTTTCCCTGCCGTCAAGCATGGTTGTAATATAGACAAAACCACATTTGCGCTATTATCCATATGCTTGTATTTTACTAGACAGCTGTTGATTTTTATTTCAAAAGCTATTATAATGAAAAAGAGTAAAATGACAATATGCAATCGAAGCGGAAACTGTATAGTTATGAACACTTTCCATGCACCCTGTTCAATATTCATGAAATTTTAACAAATACGCAGGCACGGGAGCAGCTCCCGGCAGGAAACGGAGGATGCAGAATGAGCAACGGCAAGAATGCCCCCATGGACAATAACGACACAGGAACCAGACCGGACCGCAGGGTCCGCAAAACCAAGGCCCTCCTGCAGCAGGGACTGATTCGGCTGATGCGGGAAAAGGATGTAAAGGACATTTCGGTAAAGGAGCTTTCGGATCTGGCGGACATCAACAGAGGCACTTTCTATCTGCACTACAGCGACATCTACGACATGCTGGCGCAGCTGGAGGACCAGCTCTTTCAGGAATTCCACGCCATACTAGACCGCACCTTGAATCCGGAATCGGGAGTTCTGTCTCATGGCACAGCTATCCGGGAAATTTTTTCCTTTCTGGAGCGCCACAAGGATCTGGCTCAGGTCATGATGAGCAGCCATGGCGATCTGGCCTTCGTGAACCGTATGAAAAATCTGGTGAAAGACCGCATCTACGGCATACTGGCCTCAACTCAGGCAGCCCGCAGCTATCCTTACATCGAATCGTTTATGGTATCTGGCTATACCGGCGTCATCGAGGCATGGCTGAACTGTCCCTGCCCGCCCTCCCCCGAAGAAATGGAAATCATCTGCAGCAGAATGGCTGCGGGCTTCATGGAAGGAACTACTAGATTGTCATAGAACACGGCCCCAATGATATCCCTCTGTTGAATCTACGGAAAAAAATTACAATTATCAGAATTTAGTTGAATTTTTGCTTCAGATTATGTACACTGATAGAAGGAGCTTTAAAAGCTTTTGGGCTGCAGCCTCCCCCACAAGAGACGGCTGGATCCGGTGAAAAGACCGGAAATTGCAGACGACTCTAACTAAAGGCGGACGTACACCTACACAACCGGGAGGGACACCGATATGAAACGAGCAATGAACCAATCCACTTTGACCCTGCTTTTAAACGGAGCCTCCATTCTGGCTCTGCTGTTTATGGTATTTTCTTTGTTTTCTTATGGACAAATCACCCAAAAGCTCCATGTGGCCAATCAGGAACGCTTTGACCTGACCTATAACGCAAACCGCTTTATGGACGGGTCAGCCTATCTGACCAACGAGGTGCGGGCCTTTGCAGCCACCGGGGCGCAGGAGCATTACGACAATTATTGGAATGAGATCAATGTGCTGAAAAACCGGGATCTGGGCGTGGCCGCCATGCAGGAGATCGGCATCACAGACGAAGAGCAGGCCATGATAAACGACATGTCCGCCCTTTCCAACCAGCTGGTTCCCCTTGAGGAGAATGCCATGAACGAGGTCATGGCAGGAAATCAGGCCGACGCCGTAGCCTATGTGTACGGAGAGGATTACAGTACTGCCATTGCGAAGATCAATCTCCTGAAAGAACAGTTTCTGGACGCATTGAACACCAGAACCCTCGCTGAGGTGGACGCGTTGGAGCAGGAGACAGAGAACATCAAGCTTCGGATGATCGCCGCTATGAGCATGGTGGGACTATTTCTGGTTCTGGTCATGATTATCACCAGATGGAAAATCATCAATCCGGTGATCGCGGTGAAGAATCAGGTAGGCGAAATCTCAAAAGGCAATCTGTCGGCGGATTTCCCTCTGCAGTCGGACACTTCAGAGATCGGCATGCTGGTGGAATCCATACACGAGACGAAAAGAGAACTCAAGAAATACATACATGACATCGATTCCATACTGGCCCAGATGGCTCAGGGAAACATGAACCTTGCGGTGGGCAGCGACTATAGAGGAGAATTTCTGCCTATCCAGAACGCCATGCGCCAGATTCTGGACTCCCTGAACAAAGCCTTGTCCCAGATCAACCTCACTGCCGAGAGGGTTTCCGAGGAATCCCAGCGCATGGCTGCAGGCGCCCAGATCCTCTCAGACGGAACCGTGGAGCAGGCATCCGCCGTGGAGGAGCTTTCCTCCAGCATTCATGAGCTGTCCAGACAAGTGGAGCGCAACTCTCAGGATGCGGAAAACGCCAGAAATTTCTCCACCGACGCCGCGGCACAGCTTGAGGCATGCGACCAGAAGATGAACGCCCTGACCGCCGCCATGGCCGATATCTCCAACTCCTCCAACCAGATCGGAGGAATCATCAAGACCATTCAGGACATCTCCTTCCAGACCAAGATTCTGGCTCTGAACGCCTCCATCGAGGCCGCAAGGGCAGGAGTTGCCGGAAAGAGCTTTGCCGTGGTGGCCGGGGAGGTGCAGGATCTGGCCTATAAGAGCGCCGAATCCGCTCAGGACATCACCAAGCTCATCGAAGACTCCATTCAGGCGGTGGACTATGGCGCCGCTCTGGCTGCCGGCACTACGGACGCCCTTTCCACCGTGGTAGACAGCTCCAAGAAATCCACGGAAATGGTGGAGCGGATCGCTGAATCAGTGATCCAGCAGTCCGAGGCCCTTAAGCAGCTCACCGCGGGCATGGAGCAGATTTCCAATGTAGTGCAGACCAATGCAGCCACGGCGCAGGAGTCAGCTGCTTCCGCAAGGGAGCTGAACGAGCAGGCCGAGGAGCTGAAGCTTTCCGTACACAAGTTCCGCCTGCGGGAAGGCAGAAGATAGTACAAAAATCTGCCGGTAAATATCAGGTTTCAAGCATTTGAATCCCTAACGGAAACATTCCCACAAAAAAATCAGTGTTCCATGAACATTGCATTTTCTTGTGGGAATGTTTTTCTGACACCCCTGCTCTTGTCCGACAGCGTCCTATCCAGTCCCGGCCATCCCGTTTTCAGCTGCTCATAGCCTTTAATCACTGCTTTCCTTCAGATACAATCGCACTCTATTTTGAATGATCTCCGCAGCCTCCTTCGCTGTCTTGTCCCCTTCAAAATACGCCGCCGCTTCCTCTATAATGATCTGTTCCACCGGGCCGTATCCTGACACGCACTTTCCATTCTCAAGTATTTCCATATATTCCGGCAGGAACGAACTGCCGTCAGCCCTTCCCTCCAGAGGCGTTCTTAAAAACATTCCGTTTCTGAATACGGGGCCTTCCCCTGACTGCGTTCCATCCTCCACACAGGCGGAAAGAATATCCTTCCTTACAGTGGTGATTCCCATCTTTCTTTGTCCGCTGTCACCCAGCAGATACCCAAGGATATCGTATGCCGAATCTTTCTTTTCCGAATTCACATTTACACATACACAGTAATAGCACTCAAAGTATCCCCCATACTCCCCGTCCGTAGGATACCCAACGCATTTGTATCCTTCTCCCAGCGCCGCCATATGGCGGCTGAAGCCCATCAGATTCCCGGAAAACCGATAGGCCAAGGTCTTGCCCTCCTGCACCTTCTTGATTTCTTCTTCAAAGGGATTACCTCCACCGGAGGCAGTCCCATACTTTTGGCTGAATTCCAAAATACTGACAAAATCCTCGGAATCGAAACGGCACTCTTTCTGCTCATAGTCCACAAATGAGGACATCCCCATGGCAACATCGGTCACAACAAGGAACTTCAGCAATTCCAGAGGAGACTGACCGCCAAAAACGTCTGCAAATTTCCCTGCCGGCCCTCCGTCCCCTTCCGTCAAATCCATTACATCTTTGTAGTTCCAAGTATCTTCCTGCCACACCTTTCCGGAAACCGCAACCGTATTCACGGCAGCTTCGCTTACGATTCCATAAAGCTTCCCGTCAACCATGCCGCACCTAAGCACCCCCGGAAAAATCTGTTCTTCCACCTCCTTGGACAAGACTCCCGTCAGATCTGCCAACATATCTTTCCCCTGAAGCAGCTTAAAATGCTGCAGAGGCACCGCCAGCAGATCCGGCCCCTCCCCCTCAGAGATCTGTTTGGCCAGCCGGGTCAGCGCCATATCCATGTCCTCCTCCGGATTCCGGCTCGCCAGCTCAATCTTTACTCCCGGATGCTTACGGTTATAATCCTCAATACAGTTCTTCAGTCCCTGATTCTCGTCCAGCCAAAAAAGAGTCAGTACCTCCTCTTCTATCTTAGGCCCAAGCTGCAGTCGTACCCCTATGGTCACCCCATTCATCTCATCATATAACACCAATACCATTTCTTCCCCGGAATGTTCTATAATCGCCTCGCCGGATAAAGACGCAAGGCTGCTATCCTGATAAAGCCGCAGGCATTTTCCAGTGGCGCCGTCCCAGCGTATGAGCCCCCCGTTCTCCATGAACAGAATTTCCCCATAGGCATTGGGATACCCTTGTTCTGAAATCGTGCACCTGCCCTCGTAGAGCAGCTTTTCCTCCGCCCCTTCGCAGGCAAACAGAATGGTATCTTCGCCGCCCGAATCACTGCACCCGAAAATAGGGCGGCCGTCCGGAAGCCGTCCCATATAAGAAACCCCGCTACCCGCCCCCTTGGGAGGCTCCACCGTCCTCACGAATTTCCCGTCGCTGTCAAAGATCCCGAAGGAGCCGAGGCCTGAATTGCCTATGTATACACGCCCCTCCCCATCGCACAGAATCCCCTCCGGAAGGAAATTGTCCTCCATCATACCCGAGGCCTTCATCTCCGGCAGCAGATCCACGGCGCTTTCCACTTTCCCCTCTTTGTCGGCCCAAATAACATAATACCCGGCGATCTTTTTGGTCTCCGAGTCCATCTGCGCCGCCAGCAGGCATATTTTGTCATTTTGTATGTCCATGCCGGTGATCTCCAGCCAATTCTCGTCCAAGTCACGGGCCAGTTCCTCCACCAGCTCCTGTGTCACCCCCCGGGCCTCCCCCGATATTCCCGTAAACCCAAACTCTGTCCTCACCGATTCCATGGTCAGGGTATCCAGACAAGTCAGATAGCATTTCCGAGCGCCCGGCCCCACTTCTTCTTTTCCAAGATAGCTTTCCAGCCAATAGAAATCCGTCCCCCAGACCCCAGACCAGCGCCCGGTACGGCGCATACCGGCTTCTGAAAGCTTCGACATGGGCTCCTCCCAGTACGCCGCATATTGCCAAGGCTCCTTGCCGTCCTCGGCCTCCTTTTGCTCCTTCCACTGATTTGAGGCCAGATCGTACAATACTCTTTCTCTGGGTTCATAGGTGCCTGCTTCTCCCTCCACGGCCGCTTCCAGACCGCAGCCCGTCATGCCTCCCCACAGCATTCCAAGCACGCCCGCCAGAGCAAACATCCGAAGTGCCTTCCAACTGCTGATTCCCTTTTTCAAAACAAATCCTCCCGATACCTGAAGTTGGCCATAAGGGGAGGCTTCTGCTCGAAGTCACCGCCTTATGACCGAAATGTTGAACTATCAATATTGACACAAACCGGTTACTGTTCCATGCTGGCTGCAGTAATCGCACCCATGGGTTCTTGCGCATGTTCTAACCTCATCCGGATACGCCGCCTTACAGCCTGAGCAACTGATAGTATGTGTGTTTCGCGTTTCCATCACAGCGCATTGATGTGTATAGCCATTGAAATGTGTGCATGTATGGCTTCCCGGCACCATAACAGGAATTACACCGCATTGTACAGACTTGAGCTCCGACGCACAGCCAGGCGACATACTGCAAGCATTCACGCTCTGTATCGCCCCTAAGGTCACAGCTCCCATAATCAGCAAAGCCAACAGACCCTTTTTTAAGATCTTCACTTGAACTTCCTCCTTATTTTCTTTGGTAATCTCGCAAGCTTGCTTGACATTGCATAATTAGTATAGCATGTCTTATTTCGTACTGCAATCCGTCAAATTAGTTGCATTGAAATGCAACTAATTTGACAGATTGTGCAATGGCGAATTTTCAGCTATGATAAAAAAAGTTCATCATTAACAGCAAATACCCACAAAGGAGAAAATGTATCATGAAACACAAAAAAACCTATCTCTCAAAGTCCGGCCTGCCTATGCTGGCTCTTGCTCTTGCATTATCGGGAAGCATTCTCCTTCCTGATGCCATACCCCACGACTCTCAAGTTTCCCATTCGTTTCCCATAGGGGAATACTCCAGTCAACAAAAGGATGAGACAGAGGATGACGGCGGCATTCGTCCGATGTCAGATTTGGATGAATTAAAGCAATTGGGAAAATAGCCTTTCCTATGACAGATATTTATCCCTTCTTTTGTGCAGAAACTCTTTCAAATGGGAATCATACATATATTCTGCAAGCACTTCGCTTATTTCAAAAGCTTTTCTCCACTTTTGCCGGAAGCAGTTTTTGCCTTCCGGCATTTTGTTTGCATCAGCAATCTCATAGGCATTCCATGCTATACGGTAAAAAATACGCTCCATACCGCATATTTGGGGAAATCTCAAAACTCTCAGAATCGTTTTCTCATTCATTTCCACCGCTTCCTCAAATTGTCCTAAATCTCCCAAATAATTATCGTATCCTTCCATTATCATGTTGTATTCCCCTGTACATATTCCCGTCCTCTCACTCAATTTTTCCACAGAAAAGATAAGCGCCTGAATCCATCTTCCGGCCTCCTCCAAACAGCCCAGTCTACGGTAAAGCGATGCAATATCGCTGGCCAGCATCACCTCCTGCCGCTGAAAAACCCACCATCCCATATCCCTGTCTTCCACATTAGGAACAGTATAATGCAGGGCCTCCATCATCATATCCAGGCTTTCCTGCAAAGCATCCTCCTTCGCCCACTTCAATACAGCATCAGAAAACAGCAGCTCCTGCCTCACTCGCGGATACTCCGGATTCACCTTTTCGCGCAGTCTCCCTAATTCTCGTTCGGCCTCCTCCCAGTCCTCAAACTCCATCAAAGCATTGACCCTTCGGCGCAGCTTCAGTATCTCAACCGATTCTGTCTCCAAAATAGGAATATTCCACCCGCCATATTTGCCATACTGCTTCACCAGCCTTCTGTAATTCTCATAGGATGGTTTATGCATGCCACGCTCTATCTTTTCCAGCTGTCTCGGCGTGATCACTTGTTCTTTTCCGTCATAAACCGCGTTTACCACAGATTTTCCGTAAAATTTTCGGAGCATCCACAGCACCGTTCCTGCTTCCTTCGTGTTGTTAACACAGATGCCCTGCCATATCCGATGTCCCGGATATCCGTACAGATCATAAACCATCCGAAACGCCCGAAGGAATTCTCCGGCCTGCTTCAGATATTCCCTCTCACAGTCTTCCTCCGGCAGCTCGCCTAAGATTTCCAACAGCGGCAGGACATAACAATGGTAACGGCTATGGCGAAGCAGCTCCAGCGCCTCTTTTCCCAATTCAAAGGCTTTCTTATTATCACCCTTTTTTATACACAGCCTCATTCCCATAACCGCAGCCTGCGGCACTATAAAGACTGCTGCCTCCTCCCACTTTCGGCGCTTCGGATAATCCCACACCGACTGCCATATTTCCCACCCCTCCGCCTCCCTGCCGCACATAAAAAGTGCTGCGCTTTCCAGCAAAACTGCCTCCAGCTCTCCGGGTGCCAGCCAAAAACTGTCAAGCTCCGCTCTCCAGCCCATGGAAACCGTACAGCAAACCGCCTCCTGCGCTAACTTCAATATTTCTTCAGGATCACGGGCCGTATCCTCAGACAGCGCCAGAATCACCTGAACCTTTAATAAAAACTGTTCTTCGTAGGACTCTCTCTTTGCGAACCTGCGTCTATACTCCTCCGTCTTTTCTCCGGCTTCCCGGGGAAACCCGGGAACTAGCATACAGATGTCTTCCCGAAGCCTCCATCGATCCAGTTCCTCCCCCGTGGCCAGCGATTCAAAAAGATCCGGCAGTATCCCCATCCTCTGCATGAGAAGGTCTCCTATCATCTTCGTCCACTGGGCTTCTCCCTTTTCTACCTTGTCAAGCGCCGTCCTGCTCAAAATACCGTATGCCAAATCAGCCTGCGCTATCTTTCTCCTTTTTCGCTCATTGTATAGGATTTTGCCGTATACCCTATTATGTTCTCTGACAAATTCCGCCTCTTCAATATATTCATTTTGTATTATACTCATCCCACACAAACGCCGCCCTTACATATACTCGAAAAGGGTATTTTATCTTGTCGTCAAGCATCCCCTTCCTGCTATTGATCATATATCTATATTACAATATTATATCTCAATTGGCAAATACAAAAATGACTCCTATTAGGCCTCGTCAGCCCCCCGCTCTGCCCAGCGCCGCCACAATGCTGTCGATCCCCAGCAAGACCAGATAGACCGCCACCACATATCCCATGAATCTCATAGTCATAAAAGTCAGAACCGGATTGAAAAGCATCAGAAAGCCCAAAACCAGTCCTACAATGTTGACGACAATCCCAAAGCAATAGAAAGACCTCCTGCCTGCCATGGGGATTATGTACGTATGGGCAAGCCGGGAAAGGCAGTGGCCCATGAACCAGAGCGGGAACAGCAAAGATAGGATCCATTTTCCCCCGTCGGGGTAGAGCAGGAGCATACATCCGCACATGACGCTCAAAATGCCTGAAATCAGGGAAACCAGAGGGGCAAAGCCCGTGTATTTCTCCAGCCTGATATAGGTCAGAATATCATCGATTCCCGTGATGAGCGCAATCACCCCATAAATGGCCACCATCCCGGTCAGCAGGCTGCCGGGGCGCAGAAAGGTGAAGATTCCCAGCACAATTAACAGCGCTCCCACCGCCAGTTCCATCCACACGATTCCGGAATATTTTCTCATATTCAGGCACCTCCCTCTCTGCCTTTTTCATCAGGCCCATTCAGAATCCTCATAAATTCATCTCCCGTGATGGTCTCCCTCTCATAGAGAAACGCTGCTAACTCGTCTAATTTCACACGATTTTTTGAGATAATCTCTCTGGCCTTTGTATGCTGTGCCTTCACAAGCTCTACCACCTTCTGGTCAATCTCCTTCTGAGTATCTGCGGAGCAGGCTAAAGAAGTGTCTCCTCCCAGATACTGGTTGGTCACTGTCTCCATGGCCACCATGTCGAATTCCTCGCTCATGCCGTAGCGTGTGATCATGGCCCGGGCCAGTTTGGTAGCCTGCTCGATATCGTTGGCGGCCCCGGTGGTAATCTCCCCGAATACGATTTCCTCCGCTGCCCGGCCCCCGGTAAAGATGGCGATCTTGTTTTCTATCTCCCGTCTGGTCATCAGAACCTTGTCGCTCTGCTCCACCTGCATGGTGTATCCCAGCGCGCCGGAAGTCCGGGGAATGATAGTGATCTTCTGCACCGGGGCGGAGGACTTAAGTCTGGCAGCTACAAGGGCATGGCCGATTTCGTGATAGGCCACGATTCTCTTCTCCCCGTCCGAAAGGATGGCATTTTTCTTTTGATAGCCTGCAATCACCACTTCTATGCTCTCTTCCAGATCTGCTTGACACACCACTGTGCGGCCTCCCCGAACCGCGCGCAAGGCGGCTTCATTGACGATATTGGCCAGCTCCGCCCCGGAGGTGCCGGAGGCCATGCGGGCGATGGCGCAAAAATCCACGTCCTCAGCCAGACGAACCTTCTTTCCGTGAACCTTCAATATGGCCTCCCGCCCGGCCAGATCCGGCAGCTCCACAGGCACCCGCCTATCGAACCGTCCCGGTCTGGTAAGGGCGGGATCCAGAGACTCCGGCCGGTTGGTGGCCGCCAGAATGATCACACCGTTGTTTCCCTCAAAGCCGTCCATCTCCGTGAGCAGCTGGTTCAGGGTCTGCTCCCGCTCGTCGTTGCCGCCGATCTGTCCGTCCCTCTTCTTTCCGATGGCATCGATCTCATCAATGAACACGATGCAGGGGGCCTTCTCCTTGGCCTGCTTGAAGAGATCCCGCACCTTGGACGCGCCCATGCCCACAAACATCTCCACGAATTCCGAGCCGGACATGGAAAAGAAGGGCACGTTTGCCTCCCCTGCCACAGCCTTGGCCAGCATGGTCTTTCCCGTTCCGGGAGGTCCCACAAGCAGAAGTCCCTTGGGCATGGAAGCGCCCACATCCGTATATTTCTGCGGGTTGTGCAGATAATCTACCACCTCAGCCAGACTCTCCTTGGCCTCGTCCTCCCCCGCCACATCATCGAAATGAATCCCCTCCGTGGACTGAACATAAACCTTTGCGCTGCTCTTGCCCATGCCGAACATCATAGCGTTAGGCCCTCCCGCATGCTCCGTCAGCTTCCGGCTCAGATACTGCCCCAGAAGAATAAATATCAGCATGGGCAGCACAGCCGACAAAAAAATGCTCAGCAGAGGGGAGGTCGGGCGCTCTATGTCCCTTGCAAAGACGGCTCCCGCGTCATAGAGCCGCCGAGTCAGATCAGGATCTTCCATGATTCCGGTGCTGTAAATCTTTTCATTCTCCCGGTCCGTGAAAACGATCTCGGAGCTGTCCATCTTCACCTTGCCGATGTTCTTTTCCTCCGTCATCTTCATAAAAGTGCCGTAATCCACTTCCACGATCTGTCCCTTCATAAGCAGCGGAGACACCACCATATTGAAGAGAAAGATCACGAGAACAGCGATTCCGTAATAGTAAATCAGAGGTTTTCTGGGCGGCTTCACTTCTTTCATAAGAAACTCCTTTCTTGTCCCTAAAACACCATAATTATCATTCCCAATACCACCAAAACGATTCCAGTAGCCCTATTCAATGTCTTCGGCGCAGCCTTGTTTGCAAATACGGCAGCGATTCTGGCCCATAGGAAGGTGAATAGGACGCACAGCCCAAACACCGGCCAGTCCGGCGCGCTGCCCATGGCAAAGTGAGAAAAAGCCCCGGTGAAGGCGGTGAAGGTCATGATAAACACGCTGGTTCCCACTGCCGTCTTCAGCTCATATCCCAGCACCGTGGTAAGGATCAAAAGCATCATCATGCCGCCTCCGGCTCCCACGAAGCCGCAGATTAGGCCGATGAGCATCCCGCATATGAGCGACTGCAGGACGCGCTTTCTTACGGATATGTCCTGCATGGATTCCTTGGTATTCATCACCGGCCTCAGGATAAACTTTACCCCCAATAAAAATGTCATAAATACGGAAAAATTCCCCATAGCCCCCGGCGAGACCAGACTGGCAAGGTAGCTGCCCACCACGGTGAAGGCCAATACGCTGCACATCATCACAAGGCCGTTCTTGATATCCAGATTCTTATTTTTCCCGTAAGTGTAGGCCGACACCGCGCTTGCCAGCACATCGGAAGACAGTGCGATCCCCACCGCCATGTAGGGATCCATGTCCAAAAAGGTGATCAGCATGGGGCTGATCACCGCTGCGGCGCTCATTCCGGCAAAGCCCGTTCCCAGCCCAGCTCCCATACCTGCAAAAAACGTAACGATCAATGTTACCAGCCATTCCATTTGTTTACCTCCCTATGGTTCTTTTCAGCATACCGCGTTTTTCATTCGCTGCCTTTCATAATTCTATTCACATTGCGTTCCACGGCCTCCATCACCCCATAAAAGTTCTCCCGTGACGCTTCGCTCACATCCTGAAAGATATCTTCCAAAAAACCCCTTTGCAGCTCCCGCCCCTTGTCAATAACGGGCTGGGCCTTCGGCGTGCATAAAAGGACAGTCTTGCGCCGATCTCCGGGAAAATCCCTTCTGTACAGATACCCCTCCTGCACCAGACGCTCCACATTCACGGACACAAGATTTGCTTTCAGCCCCCTGAGCTCCACGATTGATTTCGCCGTATTGTGCTCCGGATTGTTAGCCAAAAACATCAGAATGTCGAAAGCAGTCTGGGGCATGCGAAGTTCCCGGCATATGGACTTGCAGCTGATGCAGTAGGCCTGAAAAAAGTTGTGAATAAATTCTATGTCGATCTTTTTTGGCATCCTTCCCTCCTTAGACATTGTCAAAGCCTTTTGCTTATTAATCTATTTTTGAATAATTCAATTTTGAACTATATTAGCATTCCCATACATGGAAGTCAACATTTCACATGATTAAAAAAACGGAAGGTTTCTAAAAACTTTGTAAAACCTTAAAATGCAATCAAAAAAGTTAATAAAAAACACCGCCTCCGGTTTTACGGCAGCAGTGTTCCTTATCGAATCTATTTTCATGGCCCGCCGGAAATGGCTAATCTCAGCCTGCCCCTTTACAAAATAAGCCGAAACTCCCCCTCCGTCGCACTGAGCCTGCAGCGCCCTCCGCCCTTGAGCTTTCCGAACAGAATCTCGTCCACCAGCAGGGGCTTGATCTCGCTCTGAATCACCCTTTCGATCTGTCTTGCGCCGAACTCCGCGCTGACGCCCTTTTTCTTCACCAGATCTGCGGCCTCTTTATCCACCTCAAGCTCCACCTTTTTCCGAAGCAGCATCTCTCCAAGCTGCCCCAGCTTCTTCTCCACGATCCGTTCTGCCATGGTATCGTCCATACCGTTAAACACCACGATCCTATTCAGGCGGTTCCTGAATTCCGGCTGGAAAATGCGCTTCACCTCCTCCAGCACCACGTCTGCTTTTACATCCCGCCCCTGAAAGCCGATGCCGGGCTTGCCGATCCTGCTGGCTCCCGCATTGGAGGTCATGATCAGAATCACATTGCGGAAATCCGCCTTCCTTCCCTGATTGTCCGTCAGCGTGGCATAATCCATGACCTGCAGCAGAATATTGTAGATGTCGGCATGGGCCTTCTCGATCTCGTCCAGCAGAAGCACCCCATGGGGAGACTTCCTGATCTCCTCCGTCAGAAGCCCTCCCTCCTCATAGCCCACATAGCCCGCCGGGGCGCCGATCAGCTTTGCCACCGCATGCTTTTCTCCGTACTCGCTCATGTCGAAGCGGATCAGCCGGACGCCCAGCTCCTCGGCAAGGCTTTTGGCCACCTCCGTCTTCCCCACGCCGGTAGGACCTACAAACAATAGGCTGGCCAGCGGCTTTCCCTCCTCCAGAAGCCCCGCTCTGGAAAACTTCACGCTATTGACCACTTGAGTCACCGCTTCGTCCTGACCGAATACCCTGCCCAGTAAGCGGCTTTCCAGAGTCCCAAGGGCCTCCGTCTCGTCCCGCTCCACGGTCTGCTTCGGAATGTGGCAGACCGCCCGCAGAATCTCGTCCACCAGCTCCCTGCCTACCCACTGTTCCCCCTGCGCCAGAGGATGCATCCTGCGCCAGGCCCCGGCCTCGTCCATCAGATCAATGGCCTTATCAGGCAGACGGCGTTCATTGATGTATTTTGCACTCATCTCAGCCGCATATTCCGGCACGCCCTCCTCATAGATAATGCCATGGAATTCTTCATAATTCTTTTTCAGCCCTTCCAGAATCCTGACGGTGTCTGCAACACTCGGCTCCGGAATGGGAATATTCTGGAACCGTCTCACCAGCCCCTTGTTCTTCTCGAAATGCTTCTTGTACTCCTCATAAGTAGTAGCCCCGATGAAGCGAACATGTCCCTCCGCCAGATAGGGCTTGAGCATATTGGACACGTCCAAGGTTCCCCCGTTCACCGCCCCCGCTCCTACGATATTGTGGATCTCATCGATATAAACTATGGGATTTTCTTCTTTTGCAATACTGTCCATGACCCCCTTGAAGCGCTTCTCAAAATCCCCCCTATACTGGGTGCCCGCCAGCAGGCTGCCCAGGTCCAGCGAAAATATTCTGGCTCCCGTCAGCGGCTTCGGGACACGGCCCTCCTTCAGCAGTCTGGCCAGACCGTATGCAATGGCAGTCTTCCCCACACCGGGCTCCCCAATGTGGAGAGGATTGTTCTTGTCCTTCCTGCAGAGAACCTGCATGGTCCTCTCCAGCTCCTCCTCCCTGCCCACCAGAGGGTTGATTCTGTCCAGCTCCTCATTCAGACAGACGGCATAGCGCCTCCAGAATCCACCCATGGCTTCCGGATTCCCCGTCTCTTCCTCACCGGCATCGGCGTCTTCCCTCAGGTTTTGCCCCCATCCCTGCCTTCCTGCACGGGCTCCCCTTTCGCCATTTGCTTCCCCGCCGCATCCCGGCTCTTCCTCTTGGTCTGTCCCCCGTTCCTCGCAGACCAACGCCATTTCCTGCAGAAGCTGGGCCTGACTCACTCCCTGCCCTCTCAAAAAATAGGCGGCGTAGCTCTCCTTCAGCCCATAGATCCCATGCAGGATATGGGCCAGCTCCACCGCCTCTTTATCGCTGCCTAAGGCGCTGCCCCAGGCAAGCTCCAGCACGGCTGTCATGCCATCAGAAAACTCAGGATGTTCCTCGGAATCTTCCCCCATCAGCTCCATCTCTTCTTCCAGATAAGTCCTCAGATGGTAGTCCAGTTCCCGAACCCTTCCTCCGCAGCCCTCGTAAGAGCGCATAAACACCTTATTCTCACATATTACGTACAGCAGCAGCTCCGGCGTCACATACTCGAAGCGGGCATTCTGCGCCAGAGAGAACGCCATATTGATAATTTCTGCCACCTCAGCCGATATCTGCATAGTCACGCCTCCTCGATGGTCATGCGAAACGGAAAGTCCCCTTCCTTGGCTCTGGCAGAGGCAATCCTCACCTTCGTGGCCGCCATGTCATAAGAATAGGTCCCCACCGCAGCCTGACCGCTCTCATGCACCGTCATCATCAGATGCACTGCCTCCAGCCTGCCCTTATGAAAGATCTCCATCAGTATCTCCACCACGAAGTCCATGGGGGTAAAATCGTCATTATGCATCACAACCCTATAACGTCCGGGCTCCCTGATATCCAACCGTGTCTTTTCCTTTGTCTCGCCTTGTACGGACATAGCTCTCCCGCCTCCTGCTCCATCATTCTCTCAAATGGCTTATTCCCTCTACTTTTCCACATCATGATACGTTATTTTCCACAGCTGGGGTATGACTCCCTCCTCCATACGGATTGTTCCCAAAATTTCCCTTTCCAAAATCCCGTCCTGATAGAGCAAATACGAGAAATCACTTCCACCCCACGCAATCATATAGAACTCTTCTCCCATAGCCGAAAAATCCACATCTTCATACCAGATAAACTCCGCGTTCGGCAAAAAATATTCATACATAACATCAAATGTGGGGAAATTGTATACCACCTTTTCCTCCCCTTGTACCTGAGACAACAGTTCCTTTGTGCTATTCAGCCACGGCACCGTTCTCAGCTCCATGTCCTTCCCGATGACATAAGAGCTCAACGCCCATATTCCTATCCAGACCATCCCTGCTCCCCACGCAAGGACACCCCTTCTGCCAAGGACAATCAGCATGAACAGCCATACAAACAGCAGCACATCCACCAGATACCGGTTGTGCCAGAAATGCTGCGTAAACGTGGCGATCCCCATGCAAAGCCCAAACGATGCCAGAAACAGCCCCGCCGAAAGCAACAGAAAAGCCTTCTCCTTCCTGCCATATTTCTTCCACTGCACAATGAAAAACAATATGGCAGCCCCAAACAGCACAACCGGCATGTACGCCGAATATTCTATGTTATTTTTGAAAGCCCATTCCAATATATTCCCCACTTCATCAGCAAGGGGCTCTATCCTTTCACTGCCTGCATCCCTTTTCAGAGTTCCGATCACTGCAGATAGCCATGGCAGGTAAGCCGCAATCGTAGCAACACAACACAGCAGCCACTTCTTGATCTGCCCCCTATCATCGGCAACTATCCATACAAGGAGAAACAAATACATCAATGCCAGCGGCACTACGGCGAAATACTGCGTATACACCCCTCCCAGCGATACAACGGTGAAGGCCGCCCACCAGCCGGCCTTGCCCGACCGCATAATCTCAAGGGCAAACAGCCCTGCGGCTAATACAAAGAAAATAGCCCAAGAATACATGCGTAAATTTACATTGTAATAGATCAGCTGTGAGCCAATGCCGCTTACCAAAATAAACGGAATCGCCGTTTTTACCCCCCAGCGCTTCCTGACAAGAAAAATACCCAGAAGCCCCGTAGCCACGAATCCCGCCACCGTGACCATTTTGGCCACAAAGATATTTTTGCCGAACAAGGCCATAGCGCCCATGACAAGCAGATAATACAGCGGTGGATGTACGTCCGCTGCCGTGGCACGGAACATTCCCGCAACATTGTTCTTTGTGGTGATCTGCCATGTAAAAGCCTCATCCCAATCCACCGCCTCGTTCTGGCATATCCTGATGATCATGGCCGTCACCACTGCCAGCTCTGCCATCAGAATAGGGATCTGCCATTTTTCCAACAATCTTTCCGCTCTCTCCAGATATCTGTTGTGCCCAAAGAGCTTCTCTCCTCCAATACATTCTATGGCACAAAAGCATAGCATCCATACAAACATCCACAAGCATACCACATTTTTGGTATTCAGCGGAAAGCCATACACATATCTGACCACTGCCTGCCCCTGAATATGCTCACCGTCCCCATACAACTTCTGATTACCCGGCGTGTGGTCTTCTGGCTCGACGGTATATATGGCCTGAAATCCTAAATCAAGCCGTCCGCTACCCCCCCGGATATGGAGAAGGAATAAAGACCACCCTTCTTGATCCACTTTCCCAAGGATACATAGGTGAATGCCGAATCATTCACTTGATCAAGGGCCACCTCTCGCTGCGCGATTACTTTTTCATCTTCATCCATGACCCTGACCGTCAAGACCCCCGCATCAGGCTTTCCCTTCGGAAACCCAATGTCAAACTCCAGTCCGGACAGATAACTGGTCTGAGCCACAAAAGTCTGCCTCAGTTCTTGTACCTGATCCGTTCTCTGAAAATTGCCGCTAAGCGACGGATCCACATTTGTATCTCTTCTCACAAGACACAAGGGAAAAACGCAGATGGTCAGCGCGATGCCCCACAGCACAATGCCAATCTTCCAAATCTTTTTCATTCGCCCGTCCTCCTCAGACCGAAAAAATAAGTTCACATCCAGATATGAATGCTGCCTTGTCATTTATCCAAATACCTGCGGATTGCTCCGAAACACCCGTTGAGCATTCCTATGTCCACCTTCCCCTGAGAGTCAAAGGCCGTAGCCTCCACTGTGAAGGCTCCCTGATATCCTGTGGTTTTTACAAAACGGAAGAATTGGTCAAAATCAATGCTTCCATGGCCCAGAGGCAATGTCATAAGCCTCTTCCAGTCCATATATCCCCCTGCGTAGTCATTTACATGGTAATGGGCCACATGCCCTTCCCGCCACAGCCATGCGTATTCGCCCTGATACAGCAGCCCCAGCTGCCGGTGAAAGGCAGCCATCTTAGTATCGAAGACAAAGCGAATGTCCGGATATTCCTGCCTCAGAAAATGCCAATGCTTCATGGGATCCTCTCTGTTGCAGACCACATTCTCCACAAGCAGCTCCAGCCCATGTTCCCCTGCGATCCCTGCCAGCTCCCCATATACGGCTATATTGTTCTTTATGTTCTGATCCGAGGCAGTGCCGCCCCACAGATGGAGCACCAGCTTGGAAGCCTTCAGTTTCCGCGCCATGTGGCAGTTGATCCGAAACAGCCTCAGAGCCGCTTCCAGATTCTCGTCCCCTCCGCAGCTGATGGCCTCTCCCACATCCTTATCGCAATGCACCACCGGTATCTTCAGACCTATTTTCCCAAGATAGGACAGAATCTCCTCTCTCTCCTCGTACCATGTATCATACATCATGAACTCAAAGCCGTCGCAGTCCAGCTGTCCGGCCAGCGTCTCCAGCAGCCTATAGTTTCTCTTGTTGGGTCTGCCGATCAATGCCCCCGTGGAGCACAAAACCTGATTCATCTCCCCTTCTCCCTCCTATGGTACAGCTTCTCCTTCAGCCAATGATAGGCTCCCGAAAACACCCTGCTCTCCGCCAGCCCCCTGCGCAGAGGCGCAAGGGTCGCCGCCATGAGGACATGGTAGCCAAACAGCTCTCCCCTGCCCATATAGGTTCGGGTGATCTGCCTATGCTCCTGCTTGTCCCGCTTCCGATTCCTGCGGCTCTCGGAAAAGCCTCCCCCCTCGTAGGACGCCACCGGAAAATTCATGGGCAGCATCTTGGCTCCTGCCCTATAGAAGCACCATAGAAAATGATCATAATCCGCCCGGATCTTGTATTGCAGGTCATAGGGCTTTTTTCTGCACAGCGCCGCGCTGTAGAAGCAGGACTGGTGGCAGGGGATGTTGCGGTAGCAGGTAAAGCCGGAGATGGCCGGTGCAGCTGCTATCACCACGCCGTTTTTTTCGCTGTAGGTATCCCCGTACAGCACCAGACTGTCCATGTCCGTTCCCATCCGCTCCTCTTTTGCAAGCACCTCCGCCGTCCGCTCAAGCACCCTTTTGTCCGGAAACACATCCCCGCAATTCAAAAAAATCAGGAACTCCCCCAAAGCATGGGCTGCCGCCTGATTCATGGCATCATATATCCCCTTATCCTTCTCCTCCAACACTCTCACCCTGCCAAAGCCGGGATGAGATGCATTCTCCCGCTTCCATCTCTCCACGGAGCCGTCCTTGCTGCCGCCGTCCTTCAGCACCACCTCGGCATCTTCAAAAGTCTGCTCCAGAACGCTTGCCAAGGTGGCGTCCAGCTTCTCCCCCGGGTTCAGACATACCGTGATCACAGAAAACTTCATAGCCCCACTCCCATCCTTTGGCGTACACGCCTCTCCCTCTTGGGGCAAGGCATCCGCTTCTCAGCCTTTGGCCATTTCCCACAGTCAGAACAAGATTGCCTTCCGTCTGTGCAGAACACCCGCACAGACAGCCCCCAGCACAAGCCACCCAATACACACCGGCCAGCTTGCAAAAAACGTTGCTCCCGCTCCCCCCCGGCTCAGCCCGTATACCACAAGGTTCGCTATCATATGGACGGCCACGGTCATACGGAAATCACCGAAGTATTCATAGATATACCCCAGAAAACATCCTATCACAAATCCGTAGATTCCCTGCACTATATTTCCGTGGTAAAATGCAAACAATGCTGCGGAAAAAAGAAGGGCACCCACCGGCTCCACAAAGCGGCGCAGCCGGACAAATAGAATCCCCCGAAACAGAAGCTCCTCCGCAATAGGAGAGACCAGCCCGTAGCAGACCAGCCCTATGGGAAGCCATGGGGCATACTGGCTCTCTGCCACCGCCTGATAGGCCTCCGACTGTCCTATGACTCCCGAAAGCAGCAGCAACAAGTTCATACCCAGAACCAGCCCCAGCCCAGCCATCACAGCCAGCACATAGCTGCTTGGGGGCTCCTCTCTCAGATGTTCCAGTCTGGTCTCTTCCTTCCATAGGGCAACTGCATTTCTGGCCATGCCAAAAACGGCTGCGCCTCCGGCCATAAAGCCCAGAGCGGATACTATGGCCGTGGCATTTCCGGTCAGCCCCGCCAGCGTCCCGTCCCCATTCCACAGAAAAAGGAACTCCTTAAGAGGGTTCATCCCCCCTTGGGAAAGGCCGTCCCCCTTCACCCCGCAAAGGTATCCGGCACTCAGAACCAACAGATCCGTCGCAATCCCTCTCACCAGATAGAACAGCAGAAAGGGAAACATGATCTGCCACAGCTTCTGAAAACCCTTCAGCCTGTCCGGATCCTCCGTCCCCCGGAGAAGAAAGCTCTCCAGCTCCTTCACGGAACAGACAATGTAGTCTGATCCTGCCTCCTTCAGCTCCTCCATGCCGCCGTATCCGTATGTAACCCCCACACTCTCCACTCTCACGGCATGGGCTCCCTCCACGTCAAAACGGCGGTCTCCTATCATATAGACCTGATCCGGATCCACTCTGGTGCCCTGAAACAGCTGGCGCAGGGTCTCCCGAACCACCTGATCCTTGTTCACTCTGGTTCCGTCCAGCTCGCTTCCCACCACCACGTCAAAGTACCTTGCTATATGAAAATGCTCCAGAATCCGGCGGACAAAGACCGTGGGCTTGCTGGAAGCCACCGCCAGAACCATGCCCTTGGAACGCAGGGCGCGCAGCATCCCCGGAACCCCCTTGTAGATCTTGTTCTCGAAGATTCCCTTCTCCTGAAAGCGCTCTCTGTACTTCTCCACGGCGCCCTCAGCCTGCTCCTTGCTCATATGGTAGAATTCCATGAAGCTCTCCTTCAGAGGAGGACCGATAAAGGGCTCCAGCTTGTCCAGATCAGGCTCCTGAATCCCGAAAGCCGCAAGGGCGTACTGCACGCAGGTGCAAATACCTATCTTGGGATCCGTCAGCGTCCCGTCCAAATCAAATAAAAGGTATTTCTTCATCTAAAAGCTCCTAATCTTGTCGCTGCCGTCATCCACCGTGTTCTCTATCTTCAAGATCTTCACATCATAGCCTACGGCGGCGTTCACCTGCACATGAACGGTCTGCCCCTCCTTTTTCCGAAGCAGCGCCTTGCCCAGAGGGCTTTCGTTGCTGATCAGATTTTCAAGGGAATTTCCCCGCACGGTAGTCACGATCTTATAGGTCTCCACCGTCCCGTCGTCGGTAAATTCCACCGTGACTGTGTTGTTGATGCCCACCTCGTCCTCTGCGGAATCCTCGGAGATCACCCTTGCAGTCTTGATCATCCTCTCCAGATAGCGGATTCGGCTCTCGTTCTGGTTCTTGTACTTCTTTGCGGCATAATACTCAAAATTCTCGCTCAGGTCCCCCTGCGCTCTGGCTTCCTTTACATCCTCCAAAGCCTCCCTGCGCACCACCAGCTTCCTATGCTCGATCTCCTCCTGCATCTTCTTGATGTCGCTTGGCGTCAACTGATCATACATATCCCATACTCCTTTCTGCTTTACAACAGTCCCACACCATACACCACCGCCACCGCCAAAACAATCTGAATGATGGCAAAACGGTACACCGTCTGAGTGTTTGACCATCCCCACACCTTCCGCACATGGTCATGCAGAGGAGTCCTCACATGGTTCATAATATGAATCTTGCATATACGAATCAGGGATATCTTCACCAGCCCCAGACCGCCGTCAAGCAGCAGCACCAGAGCAACCGGAATATACAGAATAGGGCGGCCCGTCTTCAATATGGCTATGCTGATGAACAGCCCCATAGCCCGGGAACCCGCGTCTCCCATCAAAAGCCTGCTGGGGGTGGCGTTGTACCACAGATAGCCCAGAACGCACACGGCAAAAAGCAGTATCAGGAAGGAGAAATCCTGCCCGGCCTCCAGAATCCTGTCCAATATATAGATGGTCATAAGGGTTATGATGGTCAGCGTGCCGGAGAGACCGTCCACACCGTCGGAGCAGTTGGTCACGTTCACGGACACCCACACCAGAATCACCGCCAGAACCGCAAAGGCCGGCTTCGGAATCACAAGATGCATGTGCAGCAGCTCAATCTCGTTGGAATTATAGGTCAGAAAGGTCATTGCCACAAGCACCGCCACGCACAGATCCAGAAAGCCCTTTCTGAATTCCCCCCAGGACGTCTGCGAGGCGTCGTCCAGAAATCCCGTGACCATGGAGATGCAGGTCAGAATCAGATAGATGACGATCTCCGCATTCAGAGGGGCAAACAGCAGCGCCGCCGCCGTAAAGGCCAGAACGAATATGATCCCCGCCCCTCTGGGCTTTCCCGCGGAAAGCTTGCCGTCATGGGCGAACTCCCTCCCCGCGTCCTTGGGCAGAAAGTCACAGAGCCCCGCTGTGGCGAACACGGTGGCTATGAATGCAAACAAGATCCCCCCCGGGGCCAGCAGCGATAAATAATCGTGCGAAACAATAAAATGCAGCATATAACTCCTATCCGCACCGATGTGCAAATTATAGCTTGTACAAATATGTTGATTTTATCATAAATTCCTAACAAACGCAATTGGTTTGTATGCCCCGTTTTCCGTTAATCCTGATCCTGATTCGACACAGAAGCACCGCAGCTCCTACGAATACACTGATTGCCTCAGCCACACGCCAATACCACATCCCCTTATATTTCACCTGAATCTGCCCTGAAAAGTTTTTAGGAAATAAAACTCTTACATCTGCATTATTTCCTTTGACTACAGTTAATTTCTCTCCTGTGTCCTTACTCTGCGCTTCGTACCCCTTATAATACAAGAGGGGATATTCAATATAGCCGCCTTCCTCACCCGTTTTTACATAAGCATCTACACATAGGCCTTTTCTGTCATAAGAAAGCTGTTTTACACCCTCTGAACACACGGGCATGTGGTAATGGATCAAATGGCTCAGGTCAGCGTTCTCAGGTAGATATTCTGCCCCCAATACAGCCGAGTGTCCTAAATTCTGTGCTGTGTACAACCGAATAGGTTCTTCTTTGTCCAGAAGAATATCATTTAACTGATAGGCGCCAAACACTACCGACACTGCCGAAATCAAAAGCAGCATCCCTTGAAACGCCCCCTCTTTTTCTCTGAGAAGCCCCTTTCCCATAATACATGCCGCCATCACGATACATATACCGGCTATTCCGGTCAGCCTCGTAGGAAATTGCAATGAACCCGTCAGAACGCCTGCCAGCTTGCTGCTTTTACCCAATAAATCCCACGGAAAATAATAGGTGCTCATAAAAAATGCCACAAGCCCCAGACCCAAAGCGATTCCTATCGCCTTTTTCTCCTGCTTTGCTATCATGTTCCTCCCCACCGCCTCACTTCTGTTCTGTTTCAGGAACACGGCACCTCCCATAAATAAACAAATCAACAGCGCCATACCTATACCTATAGGTTCCGTATCTACCATACCGTTGTCCGAAAAATGAGAGCTTGATCCCGCTGCCTGCAATGTATAAAACAAATGTGCCAGATAAACTCCCCTATGCTGAATCGGTATTCCTGCATTATGCCCCAGATAATAACCGTCTGCCGCCATGAGATCCACCAACGGTATTAGAAACCACGCATTCAGCGCTATGGTCATTACCACTGTGAGGGCCAATACCCGAAATGTACGCCAGGAGAAGGTCTTCTTCCATAACAACAGACACAATAATACAGTAAATACACCCACCATTTCACAGCTAAGCAGATGTGATTGTATGATACCCGTAAATCCTGCCGCCAGAATTCCCCAGTTTCGCAGATATCCTTTCCCTTTTGTATCCTCTGTATATATCTTGTAAAATCCCAATGCCAGCAACGGCAGAAAGACCATTGCCGTATACTCGCCTACCGCTGCGCGGTTGTATATATTGTATATTCTATATGGGAAAAACAGATACAGCACACACCCGAACATTCCAATATACCGGCTGTCAGAACATTTCCTGAAACAGATATATGAGATCAAAGCGGTTGCCAGATTAACTGCCACAATATAAAAACGATATACATCCGTCAGATGAAATCCCAGAATCCGGAGCAGTGCCGCAGGCAGCAGAAACGTATCTCCGTAGAATATGGAATTTGCATACCCATGTCCTGCAAGCCATGCTCCTTCCAGTCTTGCAAACATCTGATTCTGTCTGATGTTTTGTGCCAAAGCCTCAATGCGCATCAAATGAAAGCTGAGATCTACTCCCTGAATATTGTAATCTACCAGAACAGGCAGAGAAGAAAGCAGCGCCAACAAAGGAATGCCAAATAAAACCATCTGTTTCTCTGGCGAAATCGGCTTTTTCTTATGAAACAGCGCCAGCGCTATAAAGCTGTCTAATGTCATGCAGAATACCAAAAGCCAAAATAAATATATTCTGCTTCCTTCCGTTCCGGTTACTATCTCCGCTCCCTGAACAAAAACGGGCTTTTCGCCGTTGTCGCTCACAACAATCCTAAGCTGATTTACCCTGTCCGTCAGGTAAAATTGACACTCTTGTACCGGTATCCCGCTGTAAATCGGCGCCGGATTGCATAACAGTGTTTTGTATCTCATTCCATCTGCCACGACTTGGAAGATGCTAACTCCATCCTCCTCTGACTCACAATATAGCCTCGCTGTATATACACCTGCCGGCAATGATACACCTTCACCCAAAAGCTGTTCTGTGTCTTCTGTCCCCACTGCCAATCTGCTTCCCCTGAAAAGACCTGCTATGCCAAACGCTATCAGCAACAGTTCCACACAAAGCAATATCCGAATCTTCTTGTTTGCAATTAATTCACGATATCCTTCCATTTTTCCTCCTCATCAGTCTTGTCGCAAGGCATATGCACAGTGTTACTGCGGAAATAATTCCGCATATTTTCCAGACTACTGTCTGCTGCGCAACAATCTGAAATGGAATGCCCTCATATTTCCCTGACTCCAGCCTGATCACGCTCCCTCTTTTCAGTACATTTCCCAGAAAGAACTGGGTGGTGGCCAATGAAACCAATGTTACTGCCAAAAGCAAGCGTTGACATACGACTTCATTTTCCATCTGTGATATGATCCAGAGCACAAAACATGCCACAGCAATAAGCTCCCCGCATGCGGGTATTCCCCATTTTGCCGGAACCTGAAACAAAGCGATTAACATGAAAAACAGTTTATTACTCTGAAATAAATCCCATGGAAAGACATTGCTGCTCAAAACCATCAGTATCAGACAGACATACAGCATCCTGCTTCCGGTACGCCTGACTCTGAAGCCCTGATATTTTCCTACATACAGAATCCATAGAAAAAGGAAAATCAGTATCATCACTGCGATACCCGGGCATAACGCCTGTGCGTCTAACATCCCGTTTTCAAAAGATGAGCTGCTGACTCCTCCCCACAAAAACGTGCTCATATATCGCAGTACATAGATACTTTCTGATATCATTCTATCCGGATCGGAGCAAATAACTGCCAATGTCCCCCTCCATTCCAGACACATGGGCCCCAGAAACCAAAAATTTACCAGACAAGCCAATCCTGCTGCCTTACAAACCCCCAGCACGATTTCTCTGGTCAATGCTTTCTTTCCCTGAAAAAACAGACACAAACCGCACATGCCCAACGTTACAAAGAATACGGAAGTGGATGCCGGCGCCATCAGGGCAAGTCCCCAGGCCAGCCTTCGCCATATGTTTCCATCCACCTTTTTTTCTTCGTCCCTGATGTAAAATTCCATCAGAGACGACACCGTCATCACGAGGAAAATCCAGACGAAGGACTCTCCCAAATCCCCATTTACATACATCGCATTCAAACGGTAAGGACACCATGTATACAGCATACTGCCCACCAAAGCAACATCTTCCCTCCGGTAACACCTCCGAAAACTCAGATATGCTGTTATCCCCACAGCTATATTTATCAAAAACAAGGTCAATTTATAAGCCGTTCCTATCCCCATTCCAAGGAATCTGAAAAACACAGGTATCAGCAGATAAACATCTGCCTGCAGTGAAGCTGCTCCGTATCCATAATCCAGAGAATCCCATGGCCTTATCACCACCGGAAACACTCTGCCGATGTTTTCCCTGATTGCTTCAATTCTGCCAAGCGACACCTGCAGTTCCCTGCCCCATAGAATGTAATCTGTCATTAACGGCACCGATGCCACTACAATTATAACTGACAAGAAAATAAAAGTGACACCGGTCTTATTCCACTCCTTATTTCCCATGCCCCATCTCCCCTTTCGCACCTTTACCTTTTTTCCAACAAGCCGTTCCCAGCGCAAGCAATGTCAATACAGTCACCAGTTCTCCCACCCTCCAATACCACGGACTCCTGAAACCTACCTTTACATCACCTGCAAATTCTGTCGGGATATCCACCGTCACCTCTGAATTTACCCCTGCATAGCATTTCAACTCTTTACCGCTGTCCACATCATAGGCCTGATATCCTTTGTAGAACAGCAGCGGAAAACGAACCGCTCCATCTTGACCGCTCTGGTTCTCTATATATGCCTCTGCCCCCAATGCTCCTTTTTCATAACCGTAAACTGAAATTCCTTCCGCATAAACGGGTTCCCTGTAAACAAACCGGTCTGGGTCTGCCCCATATGGCAGATATTCCGCACCTGAAATATAGCCTGTCCCCATACCTTCGCTGTTATATATCCTCAAGTTGCTGCCCGTATCTAACATATTATCCGATAAATGGAGGCTGCTGACAGACAGCAGAAAAGCAATTCCGACAAAATAGATTCCAAAACTTTTCCTGTCTCTATATTCCCACATATGTCTGGCTGCCGCCCCTGCCGCCAGTGTAAGGCACACATTTGCGATACTCAAAAAGCGATTGGGAAACTGAATGCTGGATACCAGCGTGGCAGTAGCCCCGTTCAGAAACTGTATCCTATCCCATGGAAATATCTCCAGACTCATGAGCATTGCCAGAGCGGAAAAAAATACCGCAATCTTCCCCAGCCCCCTTTCCTCCTTCTTCCATCCCTTCGTCCTTCCATTGAACCACAGATATCCCAGTACCAGCAGTGCCGCCAGCGGGGCCGGCCCCACTCCCATGGGTGCAGAATCCGCCATGCCGTTCTGGTCAAAAAATACGTTTTCTCCATTCCGAAAGAATGTAAAAAACAAATGCGCCAGATATAGGCCCCTGAACTGGATTGTTCTTGCCGATACATGCTTGATCACAAAATCCCCTGTGATCATGTAATCGGCAAAAGGAACCAAAAACCATGCGCTGAGCAGAATACTGTACAGAACGGTTTTAGCCAGCACTGTAAAAGTTTCTCTCCGAAACACTTTCTTCCATAAAACCATGCATAATATAATAGTAAAAAATCCCACCATCTCACATGTCAGCAAATGGGATTGTATCAACATGGAAAATCCTACAGTCAGAGGTATCCAGCTTCTTTTATAATTTTCCTCGTGAATATCCTGCGTAAACACCCGCCAAAACCCATAGGCAATAACCGGCAGAAACAAGATGCCGAAACACTCACCCCATGAGCCGCACAGATAGGTCTTATAGATTCGGTAAATAGACATTGTATACATCATGCTGCACAGCACACCGATATATGCCTCATGAAAGATTTTCTTAAAACAGTAATAGGAAATCAGTACCGTGAACACGGTAATCATGAACATAAAAATCCTATAGCTCGATGTCACAGTAAAGCCAAGCAGCCGAAGCATGCCGGCCAGATAAAGAACGGTCTCCCCATAGAAAATAGGAGAAGCATATCCATATCCCTGCTGCCACTCAGGGGATATCCGAATGGGAAACTGACCCGACGCAATGCCATCCCTGATGCCTTCCACCCGCATCAAATGATATACCAGATCTCCTCCATCCAACACATAATCCATCATGAGCGGCATGGAAGAAATCAAAATGATAAGTCCCAGAGCAAAAGTAACTGTTTTGCTCTTTGCTGAAATATGGTAGTTCCGATCATATTGCCAATATAAGTAAAACCCGTTTACCACCGTAAATAAGCAAAACAGCCCAAACAGTATAATACGGTTTCCAGCGTTCGTCTCCTCAATCGTTAAGTGCAAAACTGCCAGTATTCCCCCCGAGTATTCAACATGTACTGTCACATCAGAATCCCTTTTCACCCACATCGTAAAATCAGTACAGTCCAATCCGGAAAAAAGTACGGAATCATTCATACACACATATTTTTCTTTCCCTTTCTCCCCCGAAACCGTGCACAAATTCATATTGTCCACATCAGTAATATATTTCAGGCGTATGCGGTATACTCCTCCGGGCAGACTGATTCCGCAAAAATCTACCATACTGCCGCGTTCCTCCAAGTTTTCCCCGAGAATTCCCTCATACTCATTTGAATACGTCCCGAAATTTACTTTTGCAGCACTCATGTCATATTCATATACCGCATTTCTGCCAAACAGCCCACAAATACCTGCACACAGCAAAATAATCTCCCCAATTAAAATCAACCGGAAAGACGTTCTCCTTCCAATATGCAATGCCGCTAATTCAGATAATATTTTCATACAGGCCTTTCTCCTATCCTTGGCTTCCGCTCCGCAATCCCCTAAACATCTTTTCTGTACCATTTAGTATTTCATTTTTCATTTTCCATTGCCGCCTACGCCGCAGCCTGCGCAAAAAATACGACTATATCCGCCCCTCAAAGGGACGGTTGCCCATCCTCTGACCGTCTCCGATATACCGCTCCCGCACTTGTCTGGCCGTCTCCTCCACCGTATCCTGAAACCCCTTTGCCGAAAGCCGCACAGCTCCCTCTCCCCAGATAATCATCTGTTCCAGCGCATCGGAGGTGGCCACCGTCACCCGATGCTTTCCACCCATCTCATGGACGGTCTTTTCGATATACTGATCGGCAGTCTCTGCCTCTCTGGTATAAACCACATATATATTGTGGTACTTCTGCACAGAGCCCGGATTTCCCCTCACTTTATAGGCGTCAAAAACCAGAATCAATGTACATCCGGCAAATCCCTGATAGTTGCTGCAGATATCCATAAGCTTGTCTCTGGCGCTGTCCATGTTCCTCTCTCCGAGGCTCCGCAGTTCCTCCCAGGCAAAGATGATATTGTAGCCATCCACCAAAAGATATTCCTCTTCGCCGGCGCCGCCTCCGGGACTTTTGCGTCCGGAGGCCCTGCGGAATAGCACCTCATCCTCTCGTTCTTTCCCGATCTGTTCCTGCCCCGGCGAAGCTTGTTTCTGATCTCTAGGACGTTGCGCCCGCACCGTCCGCTCCTGATACTGTTCATGATACCGATAAGGCGCATAGTCCTGACTGCTCTTTCCGTAGGTGCGCCGGAAGATCTCGTCGATCTCCTCCAGAGTGATATGCCCTGAAGACGTTCCCCTGCCGGAAACGTTTTGTCTGCCTTTTACCCCGCTCCCGTTCCTGCTAAAACCGCCTCCTCCGGCGGCCTCTCCCTGATCAGACCCCTGAATCTGTCCTCCCATGCTCCCCCCGGATAAACCGCTCTGGGCTTCCTTGGCCCATCCGTTCTCCACATGGGCATACTCCGGCACCTGATCCCAGCATATGGCCATTCCCGCACCATGGGAGCAGAACACCGAATAGGAAGGATTCTCCTGATCACCGTCAGGATCATACCCCATCCTTTCCATAACCTCCTGCGCGTTGTGGCAGGGCTCATAGCCCTTCAGCGTGCAGGACAGCCTGCCCAGACCTCTGGTGTAAGCGCTTACCTCCCTCTGGTAGTCCCTCATGGCAGCCACGGGAGCGCTGCCCGTAAGCACGGTGTACTGTCCTTCCGTCACCGGCGCATCGAAGTCCCCCTGCAGCCTCTTGATGTCCGTCATGGCCCTGCCCACTTGTTCTCTTGGCACCTCCAGCCGGAAGGAATAGACCGGCTCCAGCAGAACGCTCTCCCCCTGCATCAGCCCCTGCCGCACCGCCCTATAGGTGGCCTGCCTGAAATCCCCGCCCTCGGTATGCTTCAGATGCGCCCGCCCCGCCAATAAGGTGATCTTCATGTCCGTCAGAGGAGATCCCGTCAGCACCCCAAGATGCCGCTTCTCCTCAAGATGGGTCAGCACAAGGCGCTGCCAGCCTGCACCCAGCACATCCTCACTGCAGGCGCTGGCAAACTGCATCCCGCTGCCCGGCTCTCCGGGCTCCAGCAGCAGATGTACCTCAGCATAGTGGCGCAGAGGTTCATAATGTCCGATACCGACCACAGGCTTTGCAACAGTCTCCTTATAGACGATCTGCCCGTCTGTAAAATCCGCCTGCAGCCCGAAACGTTCCAGCAGCACTCTCTTCAGGATCTCTATCTGCACCTCCCCCATGACCTGCACATGGATTCTGGGAGAATGAGGATCCTCACGCTCCATCCAGGTCACATGGAGCAGAGGTTCTTCCTCCTCCAGCCTGCGAAGCTGTCCCAGCACCTGCACCGCATCGCTTCCCGCAGGCAGCGCCAGACCATAGGTTAACACCGGGGCCAGACTGGGCAGCGCGTTTTTCGACTCTCTCCCCAGCCCCTGCCCCACAAAGGTTCTGTCCAGCCCCGCTACGGCACAGACACCTCCGGCCTCCACCTGCGCCGCCACAGTATACTGTGCACCGGAATAGATCCGCAGCTGATCGGCTTTTTCCTCCCAGATCTGCTCCTCTCCCCCGGCGCTGGCAGCGTTCCCCACAAGCATCTTCACCTGCAGGACCCCTCCCGTAACCTTCATATGGGTCAGGCGCACTCCGGCCTCGTCTCTGGAAATCTTGTAGACCCGGGCCCCGAACTCCTCCGGATAGTTTGGACTTACGGCATACTTACAGATCCCTTCCAGAAGCTCCTCAATGCCCCGAAGCAATAGGGCAGATCCGAAATAGCAGGGGAAAAGATGCCTTTCCCGTATGGCCTCCGCCACGCTTTTTTCCTCCAGAACCCCCTTCTCAAGATACTCCTCCAAAAGTCCCTCATGGCAAAGGGAAATCTCCTCCCAGAACCAGGTCCCCCGGTTCCGGGCTTCACCGCCGAATTCCTGACAGCCGCCCCCCAGCTTCGACTGCAGCTCCTTCATAAGCCTTCCCTTGTCCGTGCCGGGCCTGTCCATCTTGTTTATAAAAAGAAATACGGGAACCTTGTACTGATCCAGCAGCCGCCAAAGAGTGCGCACATGGCTCTGCACCCCGTCCGTTCCGCTTATAACCAAAATACAGTAGTCCAATATCTGCAGCGTCCGCTCCATCTCTGCGCTGAAATCCACATGCCCCGGCGTGTCCAGCAGGATGATCTCTCTTCCCTCCCAGACAAGCTGTGCCTGCTTGGAAAAGATGGTGATGCCCCGCTCTCTCTCCAGAGAGAAATTGTCCAAAAAAGCGTTCCCATGGTCCACCCGACCCGGAGAGCGTATCTGTCCTCCCTTATATAAAAGCCCTTCCGCAAGGGTGGTTTTTCCTGCGTCCACATGGGCCAGCAGCCCTACGCAGATACGCCCCTTCCGCGATCCGTCCCCTATTGCGCCCATTCGGACACCTCTCTTTCCGTCATGTCCCGCAGATTGTATCGGTGCCTCTGACCCATTTTGTCTTGCATTATAGCAGACAATCTCCCCACTGTAAACACTGTAAGCATTGCAAACAACCGTGAAATATTTCTTGACAATCCCTCCGCCATGCTATATAGTTGAGCAGAAATCAAATAACCGCTAGGGGAGCGCATCGCTGAGACTGAAACGGCGTCCATAGGCCGTTTCTAACCCTCACTACTTGAACCGGATAATACCGGCGTAAGGAAGCAAACTGATTCAGGGGCCGCTGACATGCTCTGACCGAGAGCGGCCGCCGGATAACGATGTCATCCTTCCTTAGCCCATCTAAAGGAGGATTTTTTATGTTGTACAATGTAATTCAGGACGGCGAGGAGCTCTATTATGTCCCCTCCACCGCCGGCTACACCCTGCTGGCAGCCCTCTTTGTGGCCCTTCTGGCCGCCGCTGCGTGGTTTGCCGCAAAAAAGGCCGGCCATGGTTCTCTGAAGCTGACTACAAAGCAGCTCACCTTCTGCGCAATCTCCATCACTCTGGGAACGGTTCTCTCCAATGTCAAGCTGTTCAGCTTTCCCTTCGGAGGATCCGTCACCCTGCTTTCCATGCTTTTCATCTGCCTGCCCGGCTATTGGTTCGGATCGGGAGCAGGACTCGCCACCGGAGTGGCCTACGGCATCCTTCAGCTGATGATCAAGCCGGAGATCGTACATCCCGCCCAGCTTCCAATCGATTACATTCTTGCCTTTGGAGCATTGGGGCTCTCCGGCCTATTTGGCAGCAAGAAAAACGCTCTTCTCAAGGGCTATGCTCTGGCCGTGGCGGGAAGATGGATCTTTGCCAGCATTTCCGGCTGGGTGTTCTGGGGCCAGTTCGCCTGGGAAGGCTGGCATCCCATTCCCTATTCCTTCACCTACAACGGCATCTACATCTTTGCGGAGGCTGCCATCACACTGGTGATTCTGGCGATTCCTCAGGTCAAGAAAGCTTTTGAACAAGTAAAAAAACTGGCTCTGGAATAGTCTTTGAAAAGGGCCGCGCCTTAGGGCGCGGCTCCTGCCTTTCCCAGATGGAAGGAATACAGTATCCTCTCCTTCACGGGCTTCCCCATGAGCTTCTCCAGCGCCTCCTGATAGTAATCCAGCTGAGTTTCATAGCGGTTCCACAATTCCCCCATGGAAGATACAGAATCTGTCTTGTAATCCAGAAGCGTCAGCCCGTCCTCCTCCACAAAAAACACATCTACAATTCCCTGAATGAGCACCGTCTCCCCCGCGGGGAACTCTTCCTTCAGTCTGCGGGCGTCGATTCCCAGCACAAAGGGCTGCTCCCTGAAGAGCTCTCCCCGACAGTCCGCCCGCCACATGCGATATGCCGTGTCCGAGCTTAGGAATTTCATTATCTTTGTCTCTCCCACCGCCTGAAGATATTCTTCCGTCAGCCGTCCTTCCTCCGATTCCCTTCTCAGAAAGGCTCCCACCCGTTGCGCCAGTCTTTCCGGGTCCAGACGTCTGGCATATTCCTCATAATCTCGGGGAAAGCCCCCCTCTCCCGGCATCAGATCTCCTCCGTGGGCTTTTGCAGCAAAAGAGGCCGCCGAAGCAGAAGATTCCATGCCAACGGCCCCTCCCAGAACCTGCTGAAAATCCATCAGCTCCATCACCCTATGGTAGGCGTTTCCCCGGACGGTGCCTCCGATCTTCTCCTCACCTCTGCGGAACATCGGAATATAAGGCTGTACCTCCTTCTCCTCAAAGGTATGATAAGCCGCCTCATCCTTGTCCGCCATGGCGGCGATCTTCAGCTCCGACACCGTTGTCTTGGTATATAGATCCGCAAGCCCTCTATATGGATACTCCGCGTTGAGCCTTTTGATCAGCCCCTGCGCCGTCTCCGGATCCTCCGGCAGCCGCAGCTGTCCCAGAAGCTCCCTCCTCTGGAACAGCTTTGCCTGTTCCTGCACCTTTCCTGCGGCGCTTTGGGCCTTTCCCGTCACGGATACCTGAACATGGGCATAGGGCAGCACCGGCAGCAGCAGCTCCAGATAGCTTCCTGCCTCCATAAAGTCCAGATAGGTCAGCCGCCCCCTGCCCTCTCCCTCCTGCAGTCCGCTGCGAATCAGCCAGTTCTCCCACTGTTCCCCCGCATTCTCCAGAACTCCCGTCAGGATCAGCTTCTCCCTCGCCCGGGTCATGGCCACATACAGCACCCTCAGCTCCTCCGCCAAGCTGTCCTCCCTGAGCTTTCTGGAAAGAATGTTTTTTCGCAGCGTCTTGTTGCGGACCCGCTTGTCCGGATCCACATAATCCACCCCCAGTCCAAGATCCATATCCAGAATCATTGCCTGATTGGCGTCCTGCATATTGAAGCGCTTGCTCAGCCCCGACACGATTGTCACGGGAAATTCCAGCCCCTTGCTCTTATGAATGCTCATGATCCGCACCACATCAGCATTTTCATCCAGCTCTCCGGCTTCCCCATAGTCCACATCATATTTCTCCAGCTGTTCCATATAGCGCACAAAATGAAATAGACCGAAGTAACTGGTCTTCTCAAAGTCCGAGGCTCTGGCAAAAAGCATCTCCACATTGGCCCGGCGCTTGCCGCCCGCAGGCAGCGCCGTCACATAATCCAAATACCCGAAATCAGTCACCAGCTTGGAGAGCAGCTCTCTCACGGGAAGATACACCGTGCAGTCCCTATACTTCCGAAGCATGTTCAAGAATGCTGCAGCCTTTTCCCTCAGCTCCTCTCCCGTTTCCCAGTCTTCCTTGAAAGCATCCCTATCTTCATCTTCCGGATCTCCTTGGAAAACAGCCCAGCCTCCCTCTTGCGAACCTCCCCCATCTTCCCTCCGTCCGTCTCCGGCCTCCGTACCCAAGGCCTCTTCCCGGCCCTGCGGCGCCGTAGATGCATCTCCCGCAGAATCCGCCCCGGCGCTTAGATCGTTTCCGGCTTCCCGGCCCCGCGGCGCCGTTGACAGATCTCCCGCCGCCTCCTTCAGAGCTTCATACAGACAGCAGTCTCTCCTTCCGCTCCTGATCTTGGCGATCTCCTCCTCGGAAAAGCCGCCGAATACGGACTTCATCACGCCGAACAGAGGCACATCCTGACTGGGATTGTCCAGCACACGCAGAAAATTCAGCAGCTCCTGCACCTCTGAAGCCGCGAAATACCCCGTCTTTGAGGCAATGTATGCCGGGATCCCTTCCTGCTCCAGCACCTCCTTGAACTCCTCGTCCCAGCCGCTGTTGGTGCGAAGCAGAATCACCATATCGCTGTATCTGGCCTCCCGCAGACAGCCGCTTTCCCTGTCGAACACCCGGAATCCCCCCCGAAGCTCTTTGATCTTCCGGGCTACGGCAAGCGCCTCCGCCTGCTTCGCATCCTCCTCTTCCCCTTTGTCCGGCTTTTCCACCAGAAGAAGCTCGCTGTGGCAGCCATCGCTTTCCGGATATTCCGCCCCGGCATATAGGGCGGCTCTATGGTCATATTCTATCCCGCCCACATCCCGGCTCATCATCCTGCCGAAAAGCTCGTTCACGGTGTCCACCACCTCTGGGCGGCTGCGGAAATTCTTGGCCAAATCGATCCTGCGGCAATTCCCCTGCCCCTCCTCATAGGTCTTGTACTTATCCAGAAAAAGCTCCGGTCTGGCAAGGCGGAATTTATAGATGCTCTGCTTCACATCCCCCACCATGAACCGGTTGAACCTTCCGTCCTCCTCCCCGGAAACCGCCTGCAGAAGGTATTCCTGCACCAGATTGCTGTCCTGATATTCATCCGTCAGCACCTCCGCGAAATGCTGTCTGTATTCCATGGCCACCGGGCTGGGCCTCACCTGCCCTCCGCTTCTGTCCAGCAGAATGTCCAGCGCAAAATGCTCCATATCAGAAAAATCAATGACCTTTTTTTCCTGCTTCTTCTCCTGCATCCTCCCATGGAATTCCAGCGCCAGATCCAGCAGTGTCTCCACCGGCCCCCTGCAGGCCCTCCCCTGTCTGGCCGCAAGCTCCAGAGGGGTTGCGAAGAATCGTTCCCCCAGAGACTGCACACAGTCCTTCACCCCTGCCCGCAGTTCCTTGGCCAGATCCCTCTTTGCGGCTAAGACCGTCTCGTCCTTCTTTGAGGGCAGCCTGCCGAAGGATATCTTCCCAAGGCCCGCCTCGAACTCCTCCAAAGACCCATAGGCAAGAGCCGCCTCCAGCTGCTCCAGCTCCCTTTCCACCAGCTCTTTGTACATATAGGGCCCTTCCGGGTCGTCACAGAGCCTCACTATGCTTTTATATTTCTCCACACAGCCTTCCATCATCCGGCGCAGATGCTCCGTGAGCCACTCCGCGTAAGGGCTTGAGCAGATCTCTCCCAGCCCTTCCCCCTGATAATCCTTCTTCCTCTCCTCCAGCCATTCCGTGGGCCAAGGAAAGCTGGAGGCGTATCTGGACAGATTCAGAATATGCTGCTCCAGCACACTCTCCCGCCCTCCCGGACAGAAATACTCCACACAGTAGCGGAATGCCTCGCTTCCGGAGGCGTAGGCGTCCTCCAACAGCTCCTGAAGCGCCTCCTGCTGCATCAGTTTCACCTCGCCTTCATCCGCAATGCGGAATGCGGGATCCAGACCGATCTCATTGAAATGATTCCGCAGCAGAAAAAGGCAGAAGCTGTCGATGGTAGTGATCTGGGCATTATGCAGAAGCGTGGCTTGTTTCTGAACATGCTCGGAGTCCTGCCCTTGGGCAAGACGCTTCGATATCCCGCCAGCGATCCTCTCCCTCATCTCCGCCGCCGCCGCATTGGTGAAGGTCACAATGAGAAGCCTGTCGATATCCACCTGCCTCTCCTCATCGCAGACCATTTTCACAATACGTTCCGCCAGCACGGCGGTCTTTCCGCTGCCTGCCGCCGCGGACACCAATATATTGCAGCCATGAAGGTCAATAGCCTCCTGCTGTTCTCGGGTAAATTTCACGGCCATATTCCTACGGCTCCTCTCTCCAGATTTCTCTATTCCAAATCCATATCCGCCGGAGCGTTTATGGGATGGGAAGCTGACACAATCTCTTTCCTGTCAACATTATACTATATCTGCGGTTATCCGTACACCATTTCCAATTCCGCAAATATTGTATTTTTTTGCAATAGCTTGTCAAGTATTGGAAATGGCGGGAAAAAACTATTTATTTTATGTATTTCTCTGCTCATTTTTTATTCAGGCCTGCATATTTCTTAATTTTCAGACGCATATGGCTTAAATTACGCTTTTCTTAGCATGGCTCCTGTGATACAATGAGCATAGTCATAACTGCTTCCATTGTCACTATAGCAAAACCAAAAACAAAGAAAAACAAGAGGAAACGGCCATGAAACAGCCTGAACTGTACCATCTTATCGAATTACAGCCTGAAATCGTCAGTAAGCTTGATTCTGCCGCCAAGGAATTGGATCTGAAGGCATTAGAGCCTTGTCTTGGCCTGATGACGGAACGGAAAACGGCCTATGAGGCTTATGAGCGTCTTAAGACCCTTCTGGGGGAGGATCCGGATCACATAAAAATGCTTGCATGCCAGCTGGAATGCGCCTGCCGCATATATCATAGGTATGGCCAGCTTCAAATAGAAGATGCCGTCTATAGGGACACCATGAGATGCTTCACCAGATTCCTTGACGAATGTCTGCGCAAATGCGGTCGGATGTTTTTTGACCGGGGATGGTGGACCTATCGGCAAATCAGCATGAGTCTCTTCCGCATCGGCACGCTGGAATACGAGTTCCCGGCCCAAGAGGAGGCGGGCTCCATAGCCATCCACATCCCCTCGGACGCGGATCTGTCAATGGCATCCGTGGACGCGTCCTTGTCAGCTGCGGAAAACTTTTTCTCCGCCGTCTATCCTGACTATGCATACGACCGTTACACCTGCGATTCCTGGCTGCTGGCGCCGGCCCTTGGCTCCCTGCTTTCCGGCGACTCCAATATAGTCTCTTTTCAGAGACGCTTTGCCCTCACGGAAGAGACTTTAGATGACTCCGGCTGTCTGGAATGGCTTTTCGGCTCTCCTCAGGACAAGAATCCGGAAAATCTTCCCGAGAACACACGTCTCCAAAGAGCGGCGAAAAAGCTGCTGCTGAGCGGAGGACATATCGGCGCGGCTTCCGGAATTCTCCGCAGAACGGATATTGCACGCTGAGGAGCTCCCCTGCCGGCCCCCATCCATGCTTTGTACAGCAAGGGGCTCTACAGTCAGAAGAAAGGACAAAAGGCGTATGAAGCTATATTTTCTGGGCGGCGCCATGGAAATAGGCGGCAGCTGCATCTATATCAGAGTCTTAGGAAAAGGCATCCTATTGGACTGCGGCATCCGGCAGACCGGTTCCGGAGATCCCCTTCCCGACTTTTGCACCATACAAGAGCAGGGCGGGCTGGACGCCATCATCGTCAGCCATGCCCACATGGATCACATCGGGGCCCTGCCTATCATCAGCAAGGCCTACCCTCAGGCCCGCATCTATATGACCGCTATGACGGCAGAACTCACCCGGGTTCTGCTGTATGACAGTCTGAAGATCATGAGCAGCAAAGAGAACGAGATTCCCCATTATTCCGAACCGGATGTGCAGGCCATGTTAGGACGCGTCTTTCCCATAGGCTACCAAATGCCCTTCCCCATTTTGGACAGGTTCACTTTAAGCTTTTTCCCCGCCGGACATATCGCAGGCGCCGCTTGCATCTACCTGACCACCGAGGAGGGGAGCTTGTTTTATTCCGGGGATCTCTGCGCATTTCCCCAGCGCACCATCGACGGAATCCGCATTCCCAGACTCCGCCCCGACGTCGCCATCACGGAAGCCACTTACGGAAACCGACTGCATGCCAACAGACAAGCAGAGGAAAAGCGACTGGTGGATCTGGTGGGAGAATGCGTCCGGCAGAAAAAGAAAATCCTCATTCCCGCCTTCGCTCTGGGAAGAGCGCAGGAGGTACTGCTGATATTGCGGGCCGCTATCCAGAATCAGGAGATCCCTCCGGTTCCGGTCTACGTGGACGGAATGATCCGTGCCGTCAATGCCATGTATACCCGCAATCCCACTTACCTGAAAAACGCCCTCGGAAAAAGAATCCTGAAGGGAAACGAACCCTTCTACACAGAGCATATCCAGCCCGTCACCGCAAGCCGGAAAAGGGAGGAGCTTCTGGCAGGGGATGATCCGGTGATCTTTGTCTCCAGCTGTGGCATGCTCACCGGAGGCCCCAGCGTCCAGTATGCCAAGCACCTGATCCCTTCGGAGAATGCCTGCGTCATCTTCACCGGCTATCAGGACGAGGAGGCTCCCGGACGGCAGCTTCTGAATCTTGTAAACTGCAAAGCCCAGAGCCCGGAGGAGCCTTCCTGCGCCCCTGCCTCCCTCAATGTGGACGGCAGCGCTCTGCCGGTGAGATGCCGCGTCGAACAGATAGGGCTTTCCGCTCACGGCGACAAGTCCGAGATAACCGCGTTGCTGGAAAGCCTCTCTCCCCGCCACATCTTTCTGGTCCATGGCAGCGAGGATTCTATTCATGAGCTGGGGGATGAGCTGAACACCGCAGACTATCCCAGACAAGTCTATCTGCCGGAATGCGGACAATGCTATGAACTTGAGCTGCATGCCAAAAGGAAACAGCAGCTCTTCCTTCCCATGCACACCATGCGTATGGGAAGAATATTTACCAGAGCGGACGAAAAGCTGCTCTGGAGCTTCTGGCGTCAAAATTATCCAGACAAGACTTTTTCCTTGGCGCAAGTGGCTTATATCTGGTTCGGCAAGACTCCCACGGAATTTGCCTCCGACGCCGCCTTCCACATCAGAGAGCAGGCCTCCCGCCTGATGGAGGAGATCGACGGAGAACATCCCCATCGGGAAGCGGCTGACGGCGGCCAAAGGGAGAAGCATGACGTGGTGCTGCAAAGCATGCAGAGAATCCTTTTGAACAGCTCCTATTTTTCTCCCAATGCAAGACGGCTCTTTCTCATAGAGGCCAATTCCACTGAAACAGTGGCAGAGGCCCTCACGCCCAAGGAGCTGACCCAGCAAAAGCTCTTGGACAAGGTGGAATCCGTCTTTCCGGACTGTCCCTACCGCAAGATCAGCTACCACAATGACCGCAAGGAGGTTGTGCTGCAGTTCGACTATCCCGATGCTCAGGATTGGGATGAATTCAATAAAAGGGCCACTGATTTCACCAATACCACCGGATGGACCATCCACATCAGTCCTTCCATGAATCACAGCGCCGCCTCCCTTCTGCTGTCCCTGCTTTTCGGAGAGAGCGTTTCAAAGATATCTTATCATCCGGAAAGGAAGCTCTATTCCGTCACCCTGACGGAGGGAGAGCCCTCTGTGACCATAGAAAGAGCTGCCGCACAATTTCAAAAGGCTACCGGATGGGGACTTGAAGCAAACGGGCAGCCTCTGTCCCAAGCTCAGTGTCCTACAGAGGAAGAAGCCTTGTCCGCCAGAGACTTTTTCGTCCCCTCAGAGCCCGCCGCTGCACCCATGGAACAGAATATGGCCTTTTCCTACATCGAGCAGGCCTTTGAAAAGCTTACCCACAAGCCCGACAAAAAAAGCTTAAAGCAGGATACGCAGGGTAAATACATGGAAATCGGGTTTATCTCCCCAATGATAGGGCGCAGATATGCGGAAGCGCTGCAGGATGCCGCCAACCGGACCGGCTGGCGGCTGCACATCGCGGAAAAGGTCAGTCAGAACGAGCTGATTCGGATCGCTCAGCTGCTGTGCATGAAATACGGGATTGTACTGGAGAAAAATCCATCCTACCTTCCCGGCAAGAAACTCATCCAACTGAAAATCAAGGATTCCGTAACCGCAGGGATTCAAGAAAAAATAGAGGGAAAATTTCAGGAAATGACTGGCTGCGCCTGCATCTTTACCGACTGACAAGACCCATGCCCCCAGCACTCTTCCAAGTGTTCGGGGCATTTTTCACGCCTTCAGGCCGCCGTTTTCAAGATGCCTTCTGTGCTCCCTCTGCCCCCATAAGGCAGGATCAGGCTGACCCCCTTTGGCATTCTGCGGTCAGGGGGCATCCATGCGTTTTAGCACCTCCTCCTTGTCCAGCTCCTCCAGCCTGTTTTTGCTGCAGCCCGGCATGGCAGGCTCAAATCCACAGACTTTTTTGTAAGCGCAGTAGGAGCAGGCTTCCTCATTCCCTTTTTCATAGGGGTTCAGCGATATCCTGCCGTCCAAAATCTCCCTGCCTATCTCCGCGATCTTACGGCTCACATAATCCGACACGGTCTTCAGCTCCTGAGAACTCAGCACGCTGGACCGGGCGGAAAAGCTGCCGTCCTTCTTCCTCTCCACAGGGATCACATCGGATCTGTCTCCCATCTGGCCGTCCAACAGCCCTACCACATATGGCTCGCTGTTCACTACGCCGTGCATCCGCAGCTTCTTGGCAATCTGTTCGTCGATCTCCTCCGGAGACAGTTCCACCGGAGTCTCCACCGAAGGATCGTCTATATGATAGTATAAAAGCGCCGCCGGCACGGCCTCCTTACCGGGATGCCGCTTGGCCTCTACCTCCATGGCTGCATTCATATATACCACCAGCTGCAGCTGCAGGCCATAGTACAGCGCCGCAAGGTCAAATTTTTTATTGCCGGACTTATAATCGATGACCTTCACGTATACGCTGTCCTGATCCGAAGCGATATCGATTCTGTCGATCCGCCCCTGCAGGCGCATCTTCTCCCCCTTGGACAGCGCCACATGAATGCTGTCCAGATTGTCCGCATATTGGAAGGACAGCTCAAAGGATTCCGGCACAAAGCTCCCCCTGCGCAGCTGCCTCTGGAGGGTCAGCACGGTTCTGGTGAGAATCCGTCCCATTCTTGTCACGGCATATTCGTTTCTGGCGCTGGCATAAAGCACCGTATTCCCATAAGAGGCGGCCTGAGCCTCCAGAATCTCCATAACGGTTCTGCGTGCAAATTCTTCCGTGAAATCAAACCATGTGTAATGATTCTCCGCCAGCTTCTCTGCGAAAAGCTCCAATGTCTCATGATACAGATTTCCCATGTCCACGCTCTCGAAGCTAAATTCCCGTCTCTCCCTCAGCGAAAGCCCATATTGTAGGAAATGCCTATAAGCGCAGGCGGCAAAGGTCTCCAGTCTGGTGACGCTGTTCTCCAGCTGCACACCGTACAGCGCTCTGGCCACCATGGCAGGGAGATTTTCGTCCCGATAGCGCTTGAAGGCCGTCTCCGTGAGGAATCTGCGCACCTCCTGCATCTCCCCCTCGCCGTACACCTGATAGATGGTGAAAAAATCCTGAAGCCGTTCCTTTGGCATGATCCCTTCCGCATACTCTCTGAGCCCCGCCGCCAGATATCCCACGCCCTCTTGTCTGGTAACGATCTGCTCCAGAGGGCTGCGCAGCTGGGGATGCTCCACGGCCATCCCGGGATACAGCCGTCTCACCACCTCCACCAGATAAGCCGGACGAATGGATTTCCCCCCGTTGTTTACCTTGGAGTAGGTCAGGTAAAGCCTCTGGGAGGGCTTCGTCATATTCAGGTATAGGTAAAAGCGCTGTATATACATCTGCTGTCTGGGGCTGGGGGCCAGCTCCAGCTGGGATTCCCGCAGAAACTCTCTGTCCATATCGGAGATAATGCCCCCTTTGGAGGCCGCCTTTGGAATATTGCCGTCGTTTACCCCCAGAAAGAACAAGACCTTTACCTGCTTCAGCCGGGTTCGTTCCATGTCTCCCACCAGCACCCTGTCCACATTCTGGGGAATGGTTCCCACCTGAATCTCACCGAAGCCCGCCTCCAGAATCTCCAAGAATTCCTTCAGGGAGATGGTCTCATCCCCCAGAAGGGCATAGATCTGATCCAGAAGCTCCATCACCAGCCTATAGATCTGGGCATATTCCTTGGCTCTCACAAGCTCCCCCGAAGCCTCGAATCTCTCCTGCCAGACCGCCAGCTTCTGCTGCACCTGATTTGTCACCAAAAAATCATACAGTCTGTCCACATACTCCCTGACCGTCCCCTTCCCGCCGTGAAGCATCTCCACCTGCTCCATCATGCGCTGTCTCAGGGAATTGATCTCCAGCAATGCCTCCTCGTCCTTTTCCATGTCAGAGGTCTTGCGGGTAAAGAGGCGGCTGTAGCTGCGATACCCCTTGACCCCAGTCTGCAGACAGTAATTTTCCAGCCGGTCAACCTCCTCCCATGACAGATCCGCCAGTCCGCTGCGCAGATAATGAAATACCGTCTCATAGGAGAAATCCCTGACATACAGCCCCAGAGCGCTCTTTATATACTCGATCATGGGATTCAGCACGATCCCTCTGGTTCTGTCGATATAGCAGGGAATCCCCATCTTGGCAAATTCCGTCTCCACATGGGGGGCATACCCCTCCAGATCCCCCATAATAATGGCGATATCCCGGAAGGCAAGGCCCTCTTCTCTCACCAGTCTGCAGATCTCAAGTCCCGCCTGATGCACCTCCTCCCGGGGGGCGGTAGTCTCAAAAATCCGTATGGCCTGCTGCTCCCTCTCCCAAGGACGGGTGCGATACCGAAACAAATTATTCTCCAGATGGCATAGGGCGCAAGCCTTGCCGTTATCTGCCGGATTTTGCAGAATCTCCATCCGGCCCTCCCCCCTTGAAAGCGCTGCGCTCATCTTGTCAGTCTCCGGCCCTTCCGTCCTCCGGGGCAAAACAAACACATCCCGCTTCCGCCCGACCCTCCCATTCTCCGCCAGTCTGCTCAGATCTGCCGCTGTCTTCTTGCTCAGATAAAAAAGCCTCTGCTCCCCGTCCTGTACATAAGGGTCCTCACCCGCCCCCATGGTCAATGTAACTATGACCTCACCGCACAGCCCCATCAGTTCTCCGATCACTCTGGCCTGAATAGGCGTGAAACCCGTAAAGCCGTCGAATACCGCCACACTCCCCGGCAGAAGCTTGGACTTGTGGAGGGAGCGCCCCAGCACGTCCAGCTTCTCCTCCGTGGTGATGAAATTTCCGTGAATATATTCCATGAAGCCCTTGTAGAGTGTCTCCAGATCCTTCAGCTTCTGTACCAGCGCCCCTCTCTTTTGCGCAAACGCAATCAGCTTTTCCACATCCCCGGTACCTATGCCGTACTGCAGGAATTCCGAAATGGCGCTCTTCACCTCATGGATATATCCCTGCCTATGGAGAAAGCTTCCCAGAACGGGCAGCTCCTGCTTCAGGTTGGCCGCCACCTTCTGAAGCACCAGACTCTTCCCCGTATCGTCAAGCACAGGAATCTCTTGTCCTCCCACTTCCTCCAGTATCCGATGGCCCAAACGCCCGAAGCTCAGTACGTCAATGTTTAAAATGCCCCCTTTTCCATTCAAAAGCACCAGTTCCTTCTGTGTCTCCATGGTAAACTGGTCCGGCACGATAATCAGGAAATTCTGCTTTGGGTTTTCCTCTGCCCGTCTGGTGATCTCCTCATAGATCGTTCTGCTCTTGCCTGCCCCGGAAGGGCCGAAATAAAATTGTAGACTCATTCTCCACCTCTCCCATAGGCCCCCTCTTTGGCCCATCCCTCGCCCTTCACATCCAGATAGAACCGCCAAAGATAATCCGCAGCCTCCTCCGCATAGTCAATGCCTATCCTCTTTCCCGCCAGAATCTGACTGGGCTCAACCCCCTCCGTCACATAAAAGCTTTTGCTCTTCACCATATCCACATCATTGTCCGCCCTCGTAATGCCCATGGCAATGCACAGCTTTCCCGGACCGTCCGCCAGATGTTTTTTCAGGGAGGCAGGACAGTTTCCCTCGTTGTAAGGATTCCCGCCCTTCTTGGCCTGCCTCTCATTCAGCTCCTCCAGCCGCAGGGCAAGCATCCGCCTTCGGGATTCCTCGTCCGCCGGCACCACGCTCCGCAGCAGCACAGCCTGAGGCACGTCCTTCTTCATGGCCGCAATGTTCATGCAGCTGTACATGCCGTAAATCAGGTACACATAGGAGGTTCCCCCTGCATGGTACATGGGCTCCGTGCGTTTTGTACGCCTTCCTCCATAGGTATGAGCGCCCTTGTCAGTCTCCCCCATATAACTCTCAACCTCCGTGATGACGCCCCGAATTTCACCCAGAGAACTCTCATGCACCAGAATTTTTCCCAGAAGCTCTCTGGCCACCGTAATGCCGTCTCTGGCAAAAAAACTCCGGCCAAGCCTCTTTTTTTGCCCCAAAGCTGCCCCAGCTCCCATGTCCCGCGCCCTCCTCTCCCAAAAGGCGATGGGAAAATCTCTCCCACCGCCTTTTCATCCTTGCAGCAATTCTTACTGAATGTCCGTCATGAGCCCCAGCACCGTGTCATATCCCCTCTCCACGGCAAGCTGTACCGGAGTAACCCCGGCATTGTTGGCATGATTGTAGTCTGCTCCCTTTTTGATCATGAAAATCGCTGATTCCTGATCGCCCCACCTCAGCGCCATATGCAGAGCCGTATCGCCGTTTCTGTTCTCCGCGTTCACATCCGCCCCGGCCCGTATCAGTTCCTTCACGATCCCCTTGCGCCCCTGATTGTCCATGGCGATGATCAGAGCCGTATTGCCCCTATCGTCCCTATGGTTTACGTCCACGTTTTTGTCCAGCAGCACGGAGAGAAGGTCTTCCTTATGATACACCTCCCTCTGCTGCAGCATCTCCAGCAAAGGCGTTCTGCCGCCTGCCCCCGGTACGTCCACATGCTCTAACGCCTCCAGAATGGCCGTTCTCTCCTCCGTCCGCATATCCCCGCCGTACACTCTTTTCTTCATAAGAAGATGGGCCGCCGTCTCCCCGTCCACATTCAGCAGGGCGTCGTCGGCGCCGGACTTCATCAGAAGCTCCACCACCTGTACATTGCCTCGGGCGCAGGCCTCATGGAGAGGCGTGTTGCCTGCCTCTGCAGGCTCGTCCTCAGCGATGTTCACATCCACGCCCTTCTCGATCATTACCCTCAGCATATCCACATGATTCCGCCATGCAGCCTGATGCACCGCCGTGGTTCCCTCGTCATCCACCTGCTCCATGGATTCCTTGGAGAAAAACTTGGCCGCCTCCTCGAAATAATCGTCCTTCTTCCGGCCCCACATGTTCCTTTCCTGTCCGGACGCCACGATATTGGCCGGCGTCCTGCCCTTGATCAGAGCCTGATCCATGTCAAGACCCATCTCCATGAACTTCTTAATCACCTTCACCCCGCCGTTTCCGGTGAGGCACTTGTCCCGAATACATTCCACGGAACCGCCTCTATGAATGGGCGCGGTCAAATCGATACCGCCCTTTACCATCATCTCCAGCGCCAGACATTCCTCGTCGTTGATCAAGGCATTGTGCAGAATACCCTCGATCATCCCCATCTCTTCGTCATCGTCCGGATCCACCTCACGGATCAGCTTTCCGGTCAGATACAAGGCCTTTTCCAGCTGATCCTTTTTCTCTGCTCCCGCAAAGGCGTTGCCGGTCATATTGCTCAGGGAGTTCAGCTTCAGCCTGCCTGAGGTGAAAAGCTGCTTATAATCTCCGTTCCCGCTCTCCAGCGCCATGTCCTTGGGGGTCACGCCCTTTTTGTCCGCAGCGTTTTTATCCGCCTTTTTGTCCAAAAGCGCCATGCAGATCTCTATCTTATATTGGGCGGCAAGATGCAGAGGGGTTGTTCCCTCCTCGTTCGGCAGATTCACCAGCTCCGGAGCCGCCTCCATGAGGGCGCAGGCCGCCGTGAAATGGTTGGACTGCACGGCCCTCATGAGAAGGGAATTCCCCTCCGAATCCATGCAGCTCAGATCTGCGCCCTTGGCTATGTATTCCTTTGACAGCGCCCAGGAAAGGTTGCCCTCATCATCCCTGAAAAGAGCCTGAAAAGGAGTCACTCCCTCTTCGTCAGCGGCATTGACATCCCCGGAAAGCAGTCCGGCTATGGATCTCCTCTGTCTTATGCAGCCGCGCTGGCCGTCATAGGAATTGGCCAAATCGCCGTGCATACGCATACATGCCAGATAATGAAAAGCATTTCTTCCCTTCTTGTCACATAAGCCGCTGTTGGCACCATTGTCCAGAAACAGTCTGACCATCTTTTCATTCCCCCGATAGCAGGCTGTCATCAACGGCGTCACCCCCTGGCAGGCCCCCGTTCCGGGAAGGTTCGCATCCACACCCTTCTTCAGAGCGCTCTCTGCACCTTCGTATAAGCCGCACCACACCAGCAGATGGAACATGGTCAGTCCCGTAGAGCCAGCCCCAGCGGACAGCTCCTCCACGGTGCAGGCCGCCACGCCTTCCAGTACGGCGTCTATCTCCTCCTTCGTCAGATAATTGTACTTATACATGGGATCGTCCATATCCGCATTCCACCAAGGGACGCATTTTCCCCGATTCCATCTGCTGTATTCCACCAATGTTTTTGCCAGTTCTATACTGTCCATTTCCATGACTCCTTATTTTTTGTTTCCTGCTGCCTAAAGTTCTTTGAACCTTTATTTATACCGCCCTTATTCCTCTGCGCCGGCCATAATCAGCTTCTCCACAATGTCGTTGCTGCCGGCCTCGGTGGCGTAGTAAAGCGCCGTGTGCTCGCTGAGATCCGCATAGCTGTGGTCTGCTCCGTTCTCCAGAAGCACGCCCACTATATAATTGTTCCCGGCCTTGGCTGCTATGATCAGGGCCGTCTCCCCCTCCCCATTGCGCTCATTGATATTGGCTCCATGGGCCAGAAGCTTTTTCGTGATGTATTCGTTCTCGTTTTCGGCGGCAAGATGCAGAGGCGCATCCCCGTCGTTGTCCCTGACGTTCACATCCGCCCCGGCTTCCAGCAGAAGCTCCGCTATCAGCAGATTGTTCTGCATCACAGCAAAGTACAGCGGCGTCATGCCCTCGTCGTTTGTGGCATTAATGTCCGCATTTCCAGCCGACAGCATTGTCTTTACAACCTCGCTCTGTCCGTTGTAGCAGGACTGGTGAAGAGGTGTGTTGCCGTATGCGTCAGCGCTTTGAGCGCCTTCTCCAGACAAATCTCCCAGCAGCTGCGTCAGCCCCAGCGCCGTCGCATAGTCCAGCGCCGTGCGGTCCGAATTGTCCTTCAGGCTCACATCGGCCCCAAGGGAAACCAGATGCTTCACCGCATCCACCTTTCTGGCCTCCACGCCGTATACCACCACGCTCTTTCCCTGCTTGTCGGTGGCATTGATATCTGCGCCGGCATCCACCAGCATACCTACGATCTCCTTATTTCCTGATCTGGCAGCCATGTGCAGGGGCGTGACGCTGGTATTGGATATGACGTTCGCATCCGCGCCTTTGTCCAGCAGCATCTTTACAATGTCCCTATAGCCTCTCTGACATGCATAATGGATGGGGGCCTGCCCCGTCTCGTCCACCGCATTGACGTTGATGCCATCCTTTTTCAGGAATGCGGTCACCACGCCCTTCTGTCCGTTCTGGCAAGCCTTCAGCAACAGCTTTTCCATTTGTTCTTACCTCCTGATCCCCATTGTGTTCTTCCGGGGGAAACGGACATCGCCTTTTACAAAGTCCTGCCGCCCCCAATGCAAAACGGCCCGTCATGCCCCATGAATCACCAGCGGCATGCCGGGCTTATGTTACTTCTATTATAGGTAATATAAGAGGGCAGCGTCAAGTGTTTTTTATGCTCATCAGCGATGATCTTCGCCCACTGGCTGCACCCCCGAGCGCTCCCCCCTCGGCACTGCCTTTGTCTACTTCAGATCCAGCTCCACGGGACAGTGGTCGGATCCCAGTACCGCGCTGTGTATCTTTGCGTCCTCCAGCTTTTCCTCCAGAATTTTCGATACAACGAAATAATCTATACGCCACCCCGTATTTCTGGCTCTGGCCTGTCCCATATAAGACCACCAGGAATAGGCCCCCGTCAGATCCGGATAGAAATGGCGAAAAGTGTCCGTGAATCCGCTCCCCAGAACCTTGCCGAAGCATCTCCTCTCGTCATCGGTAAAGCCTGCGTTGTTGTGATTTGTCTTGGGATTCTTCAGATCGATCTCCTGATGGGCCACGTTCAGGTCTCCGCAGTAGATCACAGGCTTGGTCTCCTCCAGCTTTTTGATATACCCAAGAAAGGCCTCCTCCCACTCCATGCGGTAGGCCAATCTGGTCAGTTCTCGTTGGGAATTGGGCACATAGACCGTCACGCAGAAAAACTCCTGATATTCTGCCGTGATCACCCTGCCCTCGCGGTCGTGCTCCTCCACCCCGATGCCGTAGGTCACCTTCACCGGCTCCTGCTTGGTAAAAAGAGCTGTACCCGAATAGCCTTTCTTCTCCGCGTAATTCCAGTATTGGTGATAACCCGGCAGCTCCAGCTCCACTTGTCCTGCCTGCAGCTTCGTCTCCTGCAGACAAAAAATATCCGCGTCCACCTGCCTGAAAAAGTCCATAAACCCCTTCTGCATACATGCCCGCAGGCCGTTCACATTCCATGATATCAACTTCATGCCCATACCCCTGCTCCCTTCGGCGGTCGCTTTACAAGATACCCACACAAGGGTTCTGACGGCCCCGCTCCATGATTTCCCCACTATCATAACACGAACACTGCGTCCGTGCCAAGACTCCATTGCAATTTTTCTCCGGGCCTTTCTCCCAAGGGCCACCCTACATAGGCTTACAGGGCACTGCGATTATAAGGGAAAGCTTTCAGATCAATGAAGCGGGAACAGCTGTTTTACTCATCAGCGGAAGGCTTTTCCTCAAACTCCAACAGTTTAAATATACCATAATCGTCATATTGAGGATATACTTCTATTAACCCGTATATTTTCCCGATCAGGCTCTCCTCCTGCTCCAGCATCTCTGCCGCATCCTCCACGGATACCTCTTTGTTCCGTTTACACCTGACCTGCGCAATTAATGCACAAGCTTTTCCTTCAGCTTTTCCTTTGGTTTCCCCGATTATAATCCCTTCATCCCGCACATAGTCGTCTCTGGCGTTTTGATCCCGAATCGCCTTCAGACGGGACTCGTAAAGCCATCGCAGGGTCTTTCCCAGACTCATGACCTCTACTTCATTGATCGCCTCTTGCACTCCGGGGTTCTTTGTTTTTATCATGTGCAAATCCTCCTGCGTATCCGCGTTGAAAAATCGAATCCAGTCATCCATACGCCCGTCGCCATCTGTCTTTTTCTTCAATTCCACGATATGTATCTCAAACAGATCAGAAAACTCACTGCCGCTTTCATCCCGCATGCGGTATATCCTATGGTACTTTGGACTTTCATCTATGTTGAAGTCCAAGAGGCTGATGCTGACACATTTTTTCAGCCTGCGATAATTCTGTCCGGCCAGCAGATCCTCCGTGAACATCTTGGATAGATAAAAAAGAGTTCTTCCGTCCCAATCCTTCACCCTCCTCACCTGCAGCTCAATATTGATCTTTCTATCATTATTCAAAATCAACAACACGTCCAGAATTCCCTGCTTGTGCCTGATGCGGCGCTTCCACAAGAAAGGATTCGACACCCTCACTGATTTGATTTCCTCCGGCGGTATATTCAGAACATCACTAATAAAATATTTCCTAATCCGGCTGTTTTCCATCAATGTCTTAAATACAAAATCATGCTTCGGAAGGACAATTTCCATTCTGCTCCTCCTTGTGCTATTTTCCTCAGGAGAAGTTGCAAAACTGCATCCAAAACACCATACAACACATATATGCAGACATATATGCATGAACTCTCCTGCTCTTTCAATTTTTTATGTTGGATAAAAAGCATAGAGTTTCCGTTAAATGATAGAATATTTGAATGCATCATCAGAATGAAAGAAATTTTTATGCTTTGGTTTTATTCTAACATGAACAGCTGTATTTGACAATGGATTATCACGGATTTTCTGGAGTTTGTGTCAGCGGTTATTGTGCCGCCGATTTTTGTGCTATGCATCCAAATGTGTTTTATGCTATAATAGCCAAGTGAAATTCCATATAGACATGCTGCGCCCAGAGGGTACGGACAGCTCAAAAGGAGAAAATATGAACTTTGAGGCTTATGACAAGCTAAAACAAAAAAAGCTTTTTCTATTCGACATCGACGGGACCATCGCCGTGGGGGACAGCCTCTACGAGGGCAGCGCAAAGCTGCTGCGCCATATCGATGAAATCGGCGGTAAGGCCTATTATATCACCAACAACTCCACCCGCAGCGGCAAGGATTATGTAGAAAAATTCCGCCGGGCCTTTGGTCTGGAAACCACCGAGGATCAGTTCATCACCTCCGGCTACATGACCCTGCGCTTTCTGCGGGAGCGCTATTTTGACAAAAAGATTTTCGTCACCGGCACCGCCTCCTTTGTGGAAGAGCTCCGCAGAAACGGGCTGGAGGTGACGGAAACCGCACAGGAAGACATCGGCTGCGTGGTGGTGGCCTACGACAATGAGCTGACCTACTCCAAGCTGGTGGAAGCCTGCAAGGTTCTCTCCACCACGGATGCGCCCTTCTACGGCACCAACCCCGATCTATGCTGCCCCATCGATTTCGGTTTCGTGCCCGACTGCGGTGCTATCTGCAACATGCTCACGGAATCTACCGGGCGCGCCCCCACCTATCTGGGCAAGCCCAGTCCTCAGGTGGTGGAGCTGTGTCTGGATTTGTCCGGGTTCTCCAAAGAGGAGACTCTGGTGGTGGGCGACAGACTCTATACCGACATCGCCTGCGGCATCAACGGAGGCGTGGACACCTGCGTGGTCTTCACCGGCGAGGCCAAGCCCTCGGACATGGCAAATACGCCCTATCCGGCTGACTACTGTTTCCGCAGCATAAAGGAGCTTCTGGCCCATTGTCTCTAAACACCGTCTTTTGACCTTTTCCATTTACGGCGGCTGTCCCAAACAAGGCCCGCCCCCATATGCCAAAGGATCCTCCCTGCAGCAGCCTCAGGGAGGATCCTTCTTTTATTTCCATTGTGCTATCTACCTTTTCCGCCGTTGACATCAGCCCCACTCTTCAGCCCTTTTCGATGACTCCAAAGCCCAGAGGATAAGGTCCGGTATGGACGCTGATGGTGGCTCCGATCTGGAAAATGGGAATGTCCTGAATCTGATGCCCCTTATTCCGCAGAACCTCCAGCGCATGATCCCGAAACGCCACCGCCTCCTCATAATCATACCCAAAGCCCACTGCGATGCTGTAGCTTCCAATCTCCCTGCCGCCTTCCGCCAAATAGGCCAGCAGCAGCTCTATGGCCTTGTCCGTGGTGCGCTTCCTGCCCCTGCCTATGCCGGATGGAAAGATCTCCCCCTCCCTCAGGGTGATCACGGGCCGGATTCCCAGCACGCTTCCCGCCACAGCCGCCACCTTGCCGATACGCCCGCCATGCTTCAAATATTCCATATCTCCCACCGTAAAGAAAATCCTTCCGGTAGACTTGATCTCCTCCAGCCGGGCCACCGCCGCCTCATAGTCCAGACCTCTGTCACGCAGCTTTGCCGCCTCCAGCACGTAAAGCCCCTGCAGCACCGTGTTTATGCAAGAATCTATCACTGTGATTCTGGCCTGGGGAACCTCCTCCAGCACAGCCGCTCTGGCATTCAGGGCGGACTGCATGGAACCGCTGAACTTGGTGGTAATGCAGATACATACAATGGGAATCCCCTCTCTGGCAAGAGGGAGAAATACCTCCGTGTAATCCTGCGCGGAGGGCATGGAAGACTTCGGATAGACCCCCTTCTTGTCCACCATCTGCTGATAGAAATCCCGAATCCCTACCTCCACATTCTCTTTCAAATAATGCCCATCGTCAAATGAGACGTAAAAGGGAACTACCGTGATATTCCTCTCCCTAACCAGCTCCTGCGACAGATCGCAGGAACCATCGCTGACAATGTGAAATCCCTCTTTCATGTCTTAGTCACCTTCCATACATCTTTTTTGCAGCACGAAACCTTCCGTTAACTGATGTATAGAATACCACTTCTTGGCAAAAAAATCAACATATTATCTCTTTCTGCAAGCTTTTTATAGTTTGTTGATCTTTTTCACATAGTTTCGATAACCGCGTTAACACAGCTCCACACGGACGAAATTCCTTTTTCCCACCTTCAGCACATCCCCCGTCTGCACGGGCTCCTCCAGAGCCCTCACCGGCGCCCCGTTCTTCTTCACGCCGCCTTGGGCAAGAAGCCTCCGAAGCTGGCTGCCGCTTTCCACCAGACCCGCGTTCACCAGCGGGCGAACACAATCGTACAAAGTGCCGCTCTCCATCACCACCGACAGCACATCCACCTGCTCCGGCACCGCCTTGTTGGTGAAGGCTTCCAGAAAGAACCTCTCCGCATCCCCAGTCTCTTCCTCCCCGTGGTAGAGTCCGGTGATGGACTTGGCCAAAAGCAGCTTGCTGTCCCTTGGATTGCAGCCGTCCGCCAGCCGCTCCTTGATCTCGTCCAATTCCTCCGGCAGAATGTCGGTAGTAAGTTCAAAATACTTCACGATCAATTTGTCCGGCACCTGCATAACCTTGGTGAACATAGTTCTGGCGTCCTCGCAGATCCCGATATAGTTTCCCAGACTCTTGCTCATCTTTTCCTTTCCGTCGATCCCCTCCAATATGGGAAGAAAAAGCGCCGCCTGAGGTTTCTGCCCCCGCTCCTTCTGAAGCGTCCTGCCCATAAGTATGTTGAAAGTCTGGTCGGTGCCCCCAAGCTCCAGATCCGCCTGCAGTTCCACGGAATCGTAAGCCTGCAGCAAAGGATAGAAGAATTCATGAAGCCCGATGGGCACTCCGCCCCGGAAACGGTTCTGGAAATCGTCCCGCTCCAGCATTCTGGCGACGGTGGTGGTAGACGCAAGCTCCAAGGCTTCCGTCATGGTCAGCAGCTCCAGCCACTCCCCGTTATAGCGCACCTGCGTCTTTTCCTTGTCCAGAATCCGAAATACCTGCTCCTGATAGGTTTTGGCATTGACCAGCACCTCCTCGGAAGACATCTTCCTCCTGCCCTTGCTTCGGGCCGTGGGGTCTCCTATGGCAGCGGTAAAATCGCCTATCACAATGACGATCTTATGCCCCAGATCCTGCAGGTGCTTCAGCTTCCGCAGCGCCACCGCATGGCCAAGATGAAGATCAGGGGCGCTGGGATCCATGCCGAACTTGATGATGAGAGGACGCCCTGAAAGAATGCTTTCCACCACCTTCTCCTCCAGCTCCTCCTCTCCGATCAAATCCGCCGCCCCCTGCCGGATAACACGCATTTGATGGCGAACCTGTCTGGCCAGCGCCGCTCCCTCCTCTGAAGTTTTACACATTCCTTCCCTCTCGCAGCTTTTTTCCTTCCCTCTTATCTCTTCCATTGCTCTCTCCTTTTGCCGCCTCTGCGGGCACAGTCTATATTTTCCAGATTCAAGCGCAGTCAGAGCAATGAAAATCAAAAAAGCTCCCGTCCTTTCAAAAGGACGAGAGCCAAAAGTCTCGTGATACCACCTTATGTTCACAGACAGCTCACGCCGTCTGCCTCTTCGGGTACGTCCAGTCCGCCCTCCACAATTCCTCAGGAACATACGGCGAATTCCGCGGCTGATACCCTAGCACGTTAACGGGTGCAGGAACCGTCGCAGCCTACTAATCCTTTCCGGACATTCGGTGCGAAGCTCAAAGATGTATTCACACATTGCTTCCCATGCGCCTCTCATCAACCGGCTGCTTTCTGTATGCTTCACAATGGGCTACTTCTTCTTATCATTGCTTTTCTCAATCAATCACTTGAATATGAAATTAAAAGCATTGTACAAGAAAATAAGCCCTCTGTCAAGAAAAATTTTCGCCTCAGGATAAGCCTCAGGATAATCCCAGATCATCATTGGATGCTGATCGTAGCGTCTGCAAACCGGTTGAATTCCAGCCGATGCGCCACGCTCAACACGGTAGCCCCTCTGGCCTTCTGCTCCTCCGAAAGCACCTGCGCCATGGCGTCCTGCGTGCTTCCGTCCATCTGGCTGGTTGCCTCGTCCAGCAAAATCAATTTTCTGCCGTCCAGCAGGCATCTGGCAATGGCGATCCGCTGTCTCTCTCCGCCGGACAGCGCCATGCCTCGTTCCCCAACCTCCCGGTCCAGTCCGCCCTCGATCTGAGCCAGAATCCCCGTCCTTTCCGCCGCATTCTTCAGCTGCTCCTCCGTGGCGTCCGGCTTTGCCAGCAGCAGATTGTCCCGGATCGTCCCCTGCCGCAGCACCGGCTCCTGAGGGACATAGGAAATCGCTCTGCGCAGGTCATATAGGTTGATCTCCTTCACGGACTGCCCATCCACCAGAATGCGTCCCCCGTCCGCTTCGTAAAACCGCAGCAGCAGCTCCAAAACCGTGCTTTTTCCGATACCGCTTGGCCCTATGATACCCACCCAGTCCCCTTTTTTGATCCTCAGATTTTTATGGTTCAAAATATCCTTCTCCGTATGGGGATACCGGAAGGTCACGTCCTCAAAGACGATCTCTTGTTCAAAACGCCATCTTCCGCTTCCCTCTTCCGCCCGCTCGTCCTCCAGCTCCAGATACCCTTGTATGGCAGCAACCTCTCCCTTTGCCTTCTTATATCCCTTATAAACGGAGATCAGATCAGTAAAAATATCATGTATCTTGGCGGCATAGCTCACCGCCGCCGTCATACGGCCAATGGAAAAAACCTGCATGGCCGCCAGCAGGGCTGCCATGATAAAGGTTGCTCCATAGAAAAATCCCGGCATGAGAGTATGGGATATACCGCCGATGAAATTGTCAAAAAACGCCACCTTGCCCCAGATTTTCAGCACTCCGTTCTGAAGCTCCTCCACTTTCCGGCCTTCCTGCTCCTCCATCACCTGAGCCTTCACCAGTCGTATGGAGCCAAACGCCTCCTGCATCTGTTTCTGATATCCCGCATTGTATTCCACCACTCTGGAAATCAGCTGCTGCAATCTGTTTCCCGCCTGCTTCATCAGCACCATGCTCACCGGAATATACAGCAGCTGGAATAGGGCAAGCAGAACATGGATCCTGCACAGAAGAACGAACACCAATATGCCGCTGACAGCATTGGACAAAAGCTTGGGCAGATCTATGGTCCACACCGCGATGTATCCCACCACATCGGCGGAAGCTTTCTTTGCCAGTTCCGCAGAATGGTTCTCGTCGAAAAAAGCCATGGGCTGATGAATCAGCTTGTCAAAGCACTCCAAATTTACCCATGCTATAAGCCTGCGGCTCTGAAGCGCCAAATAATACTGATACCAGTTATAGCCGAATGTCACCAGTACCGGAACCCCGCAGAAGGCAAGTATGCCCAAAACCACCTTGCCGCTCTCCCCTGCCGGAATGTATACGTCAATCACCGTCGGCATCATCATCACCGGAATCAAGGAAACGGCCTGAATCAGCAATGACAGAAAAAAGGACATGGCCCCAATGGCCGCCACCTTTTTCCGAAGCATCTTTGTTCCCTCTTTTTGAAGTGCTGTCTGATTCGCTCTCATCTTTGCATTGGTCTCCCCTCTGGTTTCTTCATGGGGCAGCGTCAGCCTGACACGGCATTCCCTCCCCTATGGATTCGTATTATCCGGGCCAATCGGCCCAAGGCCACCCTTGGATCAGCCTAAAACGGTAAAAATCCATCCTGCGGCGTCCGGCTGTCACCTTAAGGGAAATCCAGAAAATCATAGCGCAGTATTTCCTTTGCCACAGGATCCTTTTCCCCATGGTTCGCAAATCGCGCTGCGGCGTCCTCTCCCATTTTGCGAAGCCGTTCTATCACATGAGGATCCCCTCCCGCATTTTGCAGCTTCCTCGCCATCCCTTCCGCAAAGCCCTTTAGATAATAGTCCGTTTCACTAAAAAAATCCGTTCCCTGCAGGGCTTCCAGCCCGGCGCAGACCTCAAGGGCCGCCTTCTCCTTCTCCTTTAAGGAAAGTCTCCGGCAGAACCATATTTCATTGCATTTCTTATTCATCACAAAGGCGCCCAGCTCCAGCATATTAAACCGCAGCTGCCGAACATGCTCCGGCGACCCCTTGGCAAAAAGCTGTTCCGTCTTCTGCCCGCAGGTCAGATACCAATTGGGAATCTCTTTTTGATACAGTTCCAAGGCTTCCTCTGTCTTTCCCTCCGCATGGAGAATCTTGCCCTCCATGTTGACTGCATCCATCCGCAGGAAAACATTGTTGCAGCCCTCCAAGGTTCTCTGGCAGAGAAACAGCAGCTCCTCCTTGTTGGCCAAAAGTATCTCAGGGGCGTTGTCCGTATAGCCTCCCGCCTTGTCCCACATATAATAATTCATCACCCTATAGTCATTTGGGTACTCCCCATAGACCTTCTGGGACAAGCGGGTATACTCCTCCTTCCTTCCCGCCCGAAAAAGCCTGCTGTGCTCCTCTATGAAGCGTCTGATCTCTTCTTCATTCCGGGCGGCATCATAGCCCATGAGCTCATCTATGGACACGGCAAAATAATCGGCAAGCAGGGGCAGAAGGGAAATGTCCGGCAGAGTCTCCCCTCTCTCCCACTTGCTCACGGCGGCGCAGGAAACGCCCATGGCCGCCGACAGCCGCTCCTGTGTAATCTGTCTTTCCGAACGCAGCCTCTTAATGTTTGCTCCGATATAAATATTCATTTTCCGTCCTTTTCCCTTACATGACTTCTTGGTTGTCGCCACCCTTTTATCATGTACCTATTTCATCCGTTATTTGTCTTATGCCGCTCTTTGATTTGTGTCTTTATGTGTTTCTATGTCTCCCTATGTCTCCCTATGTCTCTCTATGTGTTTCGATGTGTTTCATTCCCTTTCACAATGTTTTCCGGTGTTTCCTCCCGTATCATAATATTTCCGGAGGTTTCCTTCGTTCTGTTTCTCCATTATATTGATCTTTTTTTCACATGTACAGATATTCTCAGGAAACCCCCTTTTAACCTATGGTTAAAAATAAGCGTTTCAGGCAAGTATCTTATACGCCGGGCTCCTCCCTGATCTCCAGCCCCTCCATATACTTTCTCTCCATCTGATGCCGCAGCTTTCTGTTCTCCACGGTGTCAAAGACAATGGAAAAGTCGTAATCCTCAGGGTACAGCTCCTGCGCCGCCACCTGCAGCTTCACGCGCTTATGGCTGATCCAGATCTTTTTTCCCTGAAGCTGTACCCGAAGCACGCCCTTGTCATTGGCAGGCTCGCACACAATACCGATCTTTTTGTCCGGGTAGATCATGACGCTGTCCCCCCTGCGGAAGGCAATTTCCTTCTTGAAACCGGCGTTCTTAGGGTTGTTTTTGCGGATGTGGGGAGAAAATTCCTTTTTGAGATCCTCCTGAAGAGCCATTCCCTCCAGAAGCTCTGCTCCTGCTTTCTGCCGGCCGTCCCTTACCCAATCCCTGCCGTTACCGTCTCCGTCACCCCCGCCGTATGCGGCCTCCGCCGCCCGGCGCAGCATATATCCGGGCATTCCCAGACGCCCCGCTATATAGAAGGCGCAGCTTTCCCCGGCCTCACCGATCACCATCCGGTAAAGGGGCTGCAGATTCTTTTTGTCAAAGGTCATCCGGGCATTGACCATGCCCTCTTGCTTGGCCGCATAGGCCTTCACCTCAGGATAGTGGGTTGTCACGAGAAAGAGGGCGCCGCTTTTTTTCAGCTCCTCCAGCACCGCAATGGCAATCCCCATTCCCTCCGCCGGATCCGTGCCGGAGCCCAGCTCATCCATAACCACAAGGCTCTCCTTGTTGACTTTCCTCAGGATGTCCAGCACATTTGTGATATGGGCGGAGAAAGTGGACAGATTCTCCGACAGATTCTGACCGTCCCCGATGTCGCAGAGGAAGCTGCCGTTCATGCAGATCTGTGCCTCCCCGCAGGCCACATGGAGACCGCATTGGGCCATTATGCAGTTTAGGGCCACGGTTTTCAGTGCCACCGTCTTTCCCCCGGTGTTTGGCCCCGTGATCACAATGCCGTTTATGCCGTCCCCTATGGTAAACTGCAGAGGGACGCAGGTCTGCCTATCCATCAGCGGATGTCTGGCATCCTTCAGGCGGATACGCCTTTGGGAGGTCATTTGAGGCATTATGCCATCATAGGACATGGACAGCTTTCCCTTTGAGAAGATAAAATCCAGCTTCTCCAGCATTTTCAGATTTTCCTCCATCTCCTCCCCGTGCTCCGCCGCCAGCGCGGTCAGCTCGTACAGAATCCGCTTCACCTCGTTCTCCTCGTCCATGCGAAGCTCCTGCAATTCCTGATAATATTTTCCCGCCGCCGTAGGTTCTATGAAAAAAGTATTCCCGGTGGAAGATTTGTCCATGACAATGCCGCTGATCCTGAATTTGTACTCCTTTTTCACCGGCACGCACACATGGCCCCCGCGGAACGTGCTGAAGCTGTCCGACATACACTCCTTATTGGACCGCATGATCCCTTCCGCCTTCTCCCGCATCTTTTCCTGAGCCCGCATCATATCTCCCCGCAGGCTCTTCAGCAGTTTAGATGCCCCGTCCGCCACCTGCTCGTTCCAGATCTGATAGCGCAGCCTCTCCCTCAGCTCCTCCAGCGGATCCAGATTCTCCTCGTAATAGGACAGAGGAATGCCCTGTGATTTCCCCCTGCACAGGTATTCCTTCATCCGTTTCACCGCCGTCAGCGCCATGCCGATTTTCTCCAGCTCCAAGGGCGTAAGGCACAGTCCCTTGCCTGCTGCGGCAAACAGCTCCCGGATCCCCTCCAGCGAAACCAGAGGCGGCGTGCCGCACTGCTCCAGCATCTGTCTGGCCTGACTGGTCTCCCGAAGTTTTGCCGCCAGCTCCGTCTCCGACAGAATAGGACGCGACTCTTCTATCTCCCTCTTGGCCCGGCCGGTGAGAGCGCAGCAGGACCACATTTCCTTGATTTTGTCAAATTCCAGCTTGCTATACACTTGGGATTCCCAGCTGCTTGGCCTGCCGCTTCCATGGTCCCCTGAAGCATTAAGCCCTGAAATATTCCCTGATTCCGTTCTCGTTTCCCTCTTGTCCATCTCTCAATCTCCATTCCTGACACATATTTTTTGTTTGCAAGGATGCGCCTTCCCCGTTTTCTTATTCGCCATGGACATACAAAAAATGACCATGGCCGCCTGCCCTCAAGGCATGGCTCTCCCATGATCATTCACATTCACATCGATTCATTCGCGGTTTTACAATGCATACCGGCGCGGTTTACGGCAGCCTTATCCTTCGGCAAACCCTTACCGCGTTTCTTTGCACCGCTGCAAAAAAACATGCACACAAAAAGCACAGCCGGACAGCCATGCTTTTCAATACGTCTATTCTTCCGCAGATACGATGAACTCTATATATCATCGGCCAAACCCTCTCCTGCAATGCAGGCAGATCATCCGGCCTTGGGCATTCACCAAGCCGCCAAGTCCCGTCAAAAGACGAACCCGTTCAAGCATATGGATCATTGCCCATAGGAATGAGCTATGTCAAGCACCTTGTAAGGCAGATATCCCGGCAGTTTCCCCGCCGGAAACAAGGCATACCCTGCGTCTTTGCACAATACGCCCTGCCACATATTCAGTTTGCGGTATCCTCTTTTCCCACAATACTTGACATAATTTCCCTCCCTATACAAAGCACCTGCAATTTTGCCGATGCCCTCATCCACTTCTCTTCTACCCTACCACACCCTGCGATTTATGTCAACCCAAATTCACCGCCCTTATTTTATTTGCCCTTATTTTATTCTATTTCCAAAACCAAATTTCCATGTTACAATATGTTCAGAAAACAATGAGTCCGGCGATTATAAGAGCGATCTTTTCCCCGCCGCAGCAACCATAGAAAGGATTTACCATATGACTCCCCATGTCCCCCCGTTCCGGCGCCGGAGCCGGCAGAACATCCCCTCCCATCCGGAGCATCCTCCCGGCGAGCACAGTCCCGTACATGCGCCCATTCCCGGTCTGGGCCTTCGGAGCATAAAGACTGCTCTGGCCACGGTGCTCACGGCGCTGCTCTACGCTTTTTTTCCCAACAGCAATCCCACCTTCGCCTGCATCGGGGCGATTTTCGGTATGGGGGCGGATATGGAGGATTCCCGCCGCAGCGGAGGCAATCGCTTCTTTGGCACCATTATCGGGGGATTCATAGGTCTGGGGCTCTATTGGCTGGAGCACCTGATCTATCCGGAGGGAAATTATTGGCTGCGGCTTCCTTTAATCTCTCTGGGCGTAGTGGCCATGATCTCCATATGCGTGCTGTTTCACTGGCCCGGCGGAGTACAGCCGGGCGGGGTGGTGCTGTGCATCATCCTGTTCAATACCCCTGCCCACCATATCGACTACGCTGTCAACCGTATGATCGACACCGGAGTGGGAGTTGCCATAGCTCTTTTGGTAAACTACCTGCTGCCCAGAAGCAGGGTGGAACGCTGGTTCCATCTTGACCATAGGGAAACTGCTAACAAGGCGGCGGAAGACGCCCAAAAGGACGGAGCGGGGAAAGAAGCTCCGGAAGGAAAAGCCCCTCAGGAATAAAACTGCCCCTATGCAAAAGGCCGGTGCCACAGCTGAAACGCTGCGGCATCGGCCTTGACCGTCTATATCTACCTCATTTTGATCTCGTCCCCCCTGCGCCTTCTGGCCAAGATCATGAAATCGCCCCGTCCGTCCTCAGTCTCAAAGGATATCTCCTTATCCCAGGTTTTCTTCGGATCGGAATTTCTGTCAAAGAATCTAACTACAAAATACTCATATCTAACCCTTGCCTTGCCGCTGCGAATCTGTCCCGTTATATGCTCTGCCTCCATCTCGCCCACCCGGTCCGAATCCACAACAGTCACCATGCTGGTTCCGAAAAAGAATACCCAATAGCGGCTGCCCACGGTTCCGTGAATCATGGACTCCTTCTTTCTCTCCTGAAAATCCCATTCCGGCCCCGCCGCCAATATGTCCTGTGCAAACCGATCCCGCTCTCCGGAAGAAGGAAAGGCTTTGTCCAGATTTTTCCTCATCTTTTTCATAAGCTTGTCCGGTGTAGAGCGCCCTCTCTGGGCAAGCCAGAAAAGCACGGCAATGGTCTCACCGAACAGCAGGCCCAAGGGTATGTGAAACGTCAATGTCCGCTGCAGATCCGGGTTCACCCAAAGCCCGATGGCCCCCAATATCACCACGCTTCCTATAACCGTGATATAAATCTGTTTCCGGCCCTTGTTCTGACAATAGCCGCACCACTCCGTCAGCCATCCCCGCTGAGCCTCCAGAAGCCTTTCCAGCTTATCCGCAGATTCCGGCAGCTCCTTTTGGGCTTTCTTTTTGTCTCCCTTCAGCAGAATCACCACCCTGCCGATAAAAATCAGAAAAGACAAGGCCATAGCCAGAAAAGCGATCCATATCTCATACAGCTCCATTCCGTCTATTTTCTTGTTTTCCAGAACGTACCAGTCCGACTGGCCCCCTTGCTTAAGCTCCTGACACATCTTCAGCATGACCCGACCGTATTTATCCCCGTAATAGGTTTCAAAATACTCGTCGCCCTCCTGAAAGCCCCCGTAGAGGCTCACCGTCTCGCTCTCCTCCAAAGCCCTCAGGATTTGCTTGACATCCGACTCCTCCAGAGCCTTCAGCGTCCCTTTTACGGGAACGGGCGTCATGTCATCATCATCCCGCATTTCCGACACCATATGCAGATCCCGCATAAGACTGCTGAAATCCCGATTGTCCCTATCTGAAACCACCACATAAATAAATTCCTGCCGGCCTTCATCATAGACCACATATCCTGTCTCCCGAACTCTGTCCGGATCGCCGGAATAATATTCCTCCACCCAAGAAGCCACCGGATAGGCCGCCTCATAGGATATATAACTGCCCTCTGCCTCAGCAAATTCCTTCTGGCCCAGAGCCTTTGCTCCTCCCTGCAGCTTCAAAAACTGCGGCCCTATCATCAGCGCAAGAAAAACCGCCACCCCCAGTGTGCACAAAGTCACTACAATATCCAATACCTTTTTCATATCCGCACCTCTACCGCCTGCCTCCGGCAGGCATTCCCTTCCATACCTTCGCCGCCGGAACCTTCTCCCGATTCTGCGGCACAAACTCCACTGCATTTTCCGCCGCCTGCAGCAGCCGGGCCACGGGCCTATTTCAGCGTGTCCTGATACACCCGCAGCACGTTCTTGTAGAAAATTTTGTCCAGCTGGCCTTCCGTAAAGCCCGCCTTGTAAAGCCCCTGCCACAAGGCATCCATGGCCTGAGCCCCGGGCAGCTCCTCATGGGTGTCGATGCCGTCGAAATCGCTGCCCAGCCCCAGAACTTCCACACCGCCCACCGCCAGGATATGCTTCGCATGACGGACCACCGCCTCTATGGTTCCCGGATTCTTCACCCCCGGAGGCTTCTCCTCCAGAAAGTCCGCACAGAAGTTCAGGCCCATGACCCCTCCTCGCTCGGAGAGGCTGCGGATCATGTGATCCGACATATTCCGGACATTGGGGCAGACGGCTCTGGCATTGGAATGGCTGGCCACAAAAGGCTTCTTCGTCGTCTCCAGCACATCATAGAAGCCTGCGTCGGACAGATGGGATACATCGGGAATCATGCCCAGCGTCTCCATCTCCTCCACAAACTCCCTGCCCCTCTCCGTGAGCCCCCCTGTGAGATTTGGCATATGCAGAAAGGCGTCTCTGGCTTCCCGAAGGGCCCTCTCCCCCTCAGGATTTTCCTGACCCTGCCTTTTCCACGCTTCGGAGACTCTCTTCCATTCCTCCTTCAGCCTGCAGTCAAAATTAGGATGTCCCAGCTCATTGTCAAAATTCCATGTGAGGGTGAGCATCCGCACCCCCATCTCGTACAGCTTCCGAAGCTTTTCCGGCTCTCCCTTACAGACCGCCCCTTCCTCCACCGTCAGCAAAGCGGAAAGCCTGCCGGCAGCATCATTCTCCCCGATATCCGAAAACCGATATACGGGAGCCATGATATCCTTGTTTTTCTCCAGCTCCTCCCGGTAATACCCGTACAGCTCCAAGACCCTCTCCCAAGGATCCTCCTGCTGTCCCAGATTTACAAACAATGCGAAATTCTGCACCATGTAACGGCTTTCCTTCAGCCGCGTCAAGTCCACATGGAACCGATTCCGGCGAAGCTTTGCCCTCTGCCCCCGCTTCTTCTCATCCAAAAGCGTACTGACGGTATCGCAGTGCATATCAATAACCCTCATGAGCCCTTGCCCCCGTTCCCCAGATTGCCTTCTCTATTTCACCGCTCTCATACAGTTTGTCCCCGGCATCTCCGGCGTCAAGGCTTGGAGCGCCCCGGCATGACTCCGGGAGCCCCAAGCCCCAATCAGGCATCGCTGCAAAGGGACTATCACCCCTTCACCGCAAAATCCACGCCTGTATGATCCGGCTTCTCTTCATTGTATTCGTAGTCCTTTCCGGGCAGAACAGCATTCAGAAGGATTCCCACCAGCGCTCCCACCGCCAGTCCCGAAAAGCTTATGGTCAGCTCTCCCACCTCCAGTCCCAAAAAGCCTACGGTCAGCTCTCCCACCGAAAAGCCCACGGAGCCTGCCGCACTGTACTTGATGCCGATGGACAGTACCAGAATCAATGCCGCAATGATAACGTTTCGGCTCTTGGAAAAGTCCGCCCTTGTCTCCACGATATTGCGCACGCCCACTGCGGAGATCATGCCGTAAAGCACTAAAGACACGCCGCCGCAGGTAGCGGTGGGCATACAGCCGATGACAGCGGCAAATTTAGGGCAGAAAGAGACTATGATGGCAAATACCGCCGCCATCCGGATCACCAGCGGGTCAAACACCTTTGTCAGGGACAGCACCCCCGTGTTCTCCCCATAGGTAGTGTTGGCAGGCGCGCCGAACAAAGACGCGAAAACAGTGGCCAGACCGTCCCCCAGCAGAGTGCGGTGAAGTCCCGGATCCTGAATATAATTCCTCCCCACGGTGGAGGAAATGGCCGAAATATCACCGATATGCTCCACGATGGTGGCAAGGGCGATGGGCACGATGGTGACCACGGAGGTAATCAGCAGAGACACGTCTCCCTCCCCCAGCGCCCAAAAGGCCGTCTGCTCCCAATGGACGGGAAAACCGAACCATGCCGCCTCCTTCACCGCGGTGAAATCCACTTTGCCCAAGCACACGGCCAGCAGATAAGAGCCCAGAACGCCGATGATGATGGGCACGATCTTTACCATCCCCTTGCCCCAGATGTTGCAGACCACCACCAGAGCAATTGCTACCACCGCAATGAGCCAGTCGGCAGAACAGTTGTCGATAGCGGACTGGGAAAGTGTAAGACCTATGGCGATTATGATGGGACCTGTTACGATGGGCGGAAAGAATCTCATTACCTTGCCCGTGCCGAAAAGTTTGATCAAAAGAGATAACAGAAGATATACAAGACCCGCGCAGGCGACGCCGAAGCAGGCATAGGGCAGAAGCTTTGCATTGTCCACGGCATTTCCGGCCCCATCGGCCATTGGCGCGATGGCGAAGTACCCGCCGAGGAAAGCAAAGGAGGAACCCAGAAACACCGGTACCTTACCCTTCGTGATCAGATGAAACAGCAGAGTGCCCAGTCCTGCGAACAGCAGCGTGGTGGATACATCCAGCCCCGTCAGCATGGGAACCAGAATCGTCGCGCCGAACATGGCAAACATGTGCTGGATCCCCAGTACTATAACCTTTGGGGCCCCCAGAGTTTTGGCATCGTAGACACAAACATCTCCGATGCCTTTCCCCTCCGGAGAAGTATTCGTTTTCTTGCTCATGAACTCATCCTCCTCTATCTGTCGGACGGTTTCCCGGCCGACGCTGTGAAATTATGTGACTGTAGGGCCCATTGCCCCGTCAACCATCATAAGCTCTCAGCCGCCAATAGTCAAGGAGAGATTGCGTGAGTTTTCAAATAATCCTTCCAGATCTGAATGTCCTTTCCCTTCAGATGCACCCCGTCATAGGTATACTGGGGATCCATTCCTCCCGTCTCGTCACAGATCAGCGGGTTCACGTCCAAATAAAATATGGTTTCGTCATCCGCCAGCGCGGCGATCCCCTCATTGCGGGCGTCTATGCCTTCATTATTGATATAGTCCCCCTGAGCGGAACGTTTAGAAGTGACCTTCATGATCCCCTGCAGATAGATAATGGCATCGGGCTGCAGCTCCTGCAGGCGAGCCACCACCTCCCCGTACTTTTCCAGAAACCCTTCCAATGTTCCGGTTCCCATCTCGTTGATACCGATCATCAGATAGATCTTGGCGAACTGATTCAGCTGCAGCGCCTCCTCCACGGTGATCTTTCCTTCCGGAGACGGCGCCACCGCAGAGTCAAACAGCTTATATATGGTCAGACCCTTGGATGCATAGAAGGTTGACACCTCCTCCAGACCGCCGTATTCAAACATTCCCACCGTTCTGGAGTCCCCTATGAACACTGCGTCAGCAAAATAGTCATCCTCCACGGTCATATATTCCACGGGCTTCGGTTCCCCGGACTCCTGACCGGCGTCCTCTCCGGCTCCTTCTGAGCCGCTCTGGCCATAGCTCTCCGAAACGTCGCCCTCCTCCGTACTGCCTTGGCCGGCCCCCTCCTGAGAGGAGCCCTCCTCCGGATTGCTCTGTTCAGAGTCCCCTTGTCCGCTTTCCTCTCCCGGCCCCGTCATATGGTCTTTGCCTTCAGGGGATTCCGGCCAGAAAGCCCCCTGACCGCTCCCGCTCTCAATAGTCTTCCCCAAAATCCGCGTCCCGCCCAGAGCGGCGTCCGCCACCGCCTTCTGCCCGCCTTCCCCATCGTCTCCGGTTCCCTCATACCAGCCCATGAGATTCTGCAAAAAGCCCTCATATATCTGCCCCTGATCCACACAGACAAAATATACCAGTCCGCTGCACAGAAACAACAGCGGATAAGCCCATTTTCTCAGCCATTTCATCTATAATCACCCCATCATAAACACATCCTAGAACCCCAGATACAGAAAGGGATTCTGCCCCTCCCTCTGCAGCATCCATACACACAGCCAAAAAAGCGCCGCCAGAACGGCCATGCCCGGTATGCCGTCCTTGCATTTTTGAAACAGCTTCCCCAGCCAGGGAGTGCAGGCGAAGGCGCCCGCCGCCAGCAGCAGCCCATAATTCTCAAAAGCATTCTTCCAATCCACCGCACTGTTCGCCGCGGCGGGAACCACCCCGAACATCCTGCCCAGATATACCTGCAGCCCCTCTATGTCCGTTGCCGCGAAGCATACCCAGCTGACCGTGATCAGAATCCACACATAGAAATGGGAAAACAGCCTTCCTACGCCCGTCTTCCCGTACTTTGCCAACCCGGAGGCCTCCGCCAGCCGCTCCAGCACGATGGCGGCGCACAGCATGCCCCCCCATATCAGAAAGTTTGCGGTGCTCCCGTGCCACACCGCCGTCAGAAACCATACCGCCATCAGGTTCCGCACCGTGCGCAGCATCCCCTTCCGGTTTCCGCCCAGAGGAATATACACATATTTTCCAAACCACCTGCCCAGCGTTATATGCCACCTGCGGTAGAAGTCCCTGACGCTGGTTGCCATATACGGATCCCGGAAGTTCTCCGGCAGCTGAAAGCCCAGCATCCTCCCCAGACCTATGGCCATCAGAGAATAACCGTTGAAGTCAAAGTATATCCTTATGGAATAGGCAATGGCGGCCATCCATGCCAGCGGCGTGGATACGCTCTCCACCCCCGTCACCTGCACCTCGTTCCAGAGCAGTCCCACCCGGTCGGCCAGAAGCACCTTCTCCGCCAGCCCCAGCGTGAACACCTTCAGTCCTTCCTCTACATTCTCTCTTCCGTATTCCCGGCTGTACAAGGAGCCCCGCTGCTCGTCATAGCCCGTCAAGGGGCCGGAGAGCAGCTGGGGAAACATAGTCATATAGGTAGCCAGATGCAGGAAGGAAATCTCCCGCTCATACTTCCCTCCATATACATCTATCAGATACGAGAGCATCTGGAAGGTATAGAAGCTCATGCCCAAGGGCAGCCCTTCCCCCCATATTCCATACTTAAAGCCCACCAGCACCGCCACATTATATGTCACCGCCGCTATGAGCCATCCCTTTCTCCTCCGATCCTGTCTTCTCCTCTTATCGCCGTACTTGCTATTGTATTTATCGCCCTCTCTCCCCTCTTTCCGCATGGCCCCCCGCCCCAGATGCAGTCCGAAAAAATAATTGACCAGCACGGACAACATAAGGATCAAAAGGCTTTTCGGCTCCCCATACGCATAAAAAACAAGACTTCCCGACAGCAGTATCACATTTTTCATTTTGCGGGGAGCCAGACTATACAGAACCAAAAAAAGCGGAAGAAAGATGAGCAGAAATTCTGTGCTGCTAAATATCAAGAATTATCACATCTTTCATTTTCCAAATATTTTCATTTGTTGCCGGATTCCGACATCTAAATTATATATTACCCTCTCCGCCCCCACATTGCAACTTAAAAAATATTAACTTTCCCCGCCCATTCTTCACAAAAATGTAGCAATTACTTAAAAAATATTGTACACTGTTGAGGGTGAGGGCCGGGCCCGGCCCACAAGGCCCCTTCATCAGAAAGGATCGGTGGACTCCATGAACGAACAATTATACACAATCCCATTGAACGATGCGGTCAACGCAAACGACGAATGCCCTTTCTGCTACATTGAGAGAAGCGTGGAGCAGGATCTGCTGGATTTCGTGCTGGGCAGCGGTTCCTCCTACATGGAGGCCGACATCCGCGAAATGACAGACAAGGCCGGCTTCTGCCGCCAGCATTTTCAGAAGATGTTTGACTACGGCAATACCTTGGGCAATGCCTGGATTCTGAAGACCCATTACAAAAAGGTCATCGGAGAAATGAAAAAAGAATTCGCCGGCTTCAAGCCCGCAAAGACTTCCATCAAGGACAAGCTTAAGAAAACCCCGGGAAGCGGAAACGCCATCGGCATGTGGGTGAGAAAGAAAGAGGAATCCTGCTATATCTGCCGCCACTTCAAGGATACCTATGCCCGATATATGGACACCTTCTTCTATCTGTGGGAGCAGGACGATGAATTCCGCAGAAAAATCAAGGAGGGAAAAGGATTCTGTCTCCACCATTTCGGAGACCTCTGCGAGGCTGCGGACGGGAGGCTGCCCAATAGGGACAAGGAAGATTTCTATTCCGCCATGTTTCCCCTCATGGAACGCAATATGGAGCGGCTATCCGAAGACGTATCCTGGATGGTGGAAAAATTCGACTACCGCAACAAAGATGCCGACTGGAAGAACTCAAAAGACGCCATCCAGAGAGGCATGCAGAAGCTGAAGGGCGGCTATCCCGCCGACGGCCCTTACAAGATGAGCAAATAAGTCAGCCCCCCACAAGGCAGGCCAAAAGACTGCAAGATGAGGAAGAAACAAGTTTTCCCGCAAAGATTCACTGCCGATATACCAGCTGGCCCATCATGTCCAGATAGCCGCATATTTCCTGATACAGCATGTCCGGCTGGAAAGAGGCGTCCTGAAACCGTTCTGTCATAAGTCCCTTGACGGTGAAGTCCAGCATCTTGCGCAGTTTTTCGCCGTCTATTCCGGAGGGCAGAAGCCCGTAGTCTATCTGGCTGTCGATGACGGCGTAGGTCTCCTCCAGAGAATTTTTCTTTTCCTCCACGGAGAGCAGAGCCTCATAGGAGTCCTCCGCCAGAGAACGGTTCAGAAACTGCTGCATATAGGGATATCCCTTCATGGCATGCATTCTGGCGCATTCCACCTGCTTCATCACCCCGAAAAGATCCTTCTCCTTGGGGCTTACCGTGGAACGAAGCTCCAGATTCATATAGCGTACACTGTAATCATATATGAAGCGATAGACTCCCAGCTTGCTCTCAAAATAATGAAACAGCAGCCCCTTGCTGATGCCGGCCTCCCTGACGATATCGTCCGTACTGCCATGGCGGTATCCCTGCAGCGCGAACACCTTCAGGGCCGCATTGATTATTCTATCCTGCTTTTCCTTCTTCAGGTCAAAAAACTTGCTGTTCATAAAAACCGCTCCTTTGGGAACATCATACCACATTCCTGCGTAAACAGGAACCAAATCATTAAATTTTTAGGAAATTTGTGTATATTCCCTTTTCATTTCTGCAAAATAGTATTAATATGGGATACAGAAACATATTGAAAGGAGTTGCTTATGGCTAAGAAATTTGGCAAGGTATTGCTTTTAACCGCCGCAGCAGGCACCGCAGCAGCTGCTGTCTTCTATTTCCTCCGCAAGAAGGAGCATTCTCTGCATGTGGCTGACGAAGATGATTATGATGATTTCAGCGATGCTCTGGAGGATGAGGACACCCGCAGCTATGTTCCTCTGAACACGGAGACGGCACAGGCCGCCGGAACCGATGATGCCCCTGCTCAGGAAGTCACTGAGGAAGCCGGAGAAAAAGGAGTCTTCACTCCCCTCACGGAGCAAGTCGCACAGACTATGGAAAAGGCTGAGGAGACCGTGGAGGAATTTTTCGACGAGGATGATGATTCCAAACAAGAGACGCCCATAAACGATAACTAAAAAGCTGCCGCATCGCGACTCCGATGCGGCAGTTTTCTCTTCTCCCCTATCCTATGGGCCCCATGCTCTACCCAGAGCCTGCGCCCCTCTGCAAATCTCTTCCTCCGTCAGCCCTCCGAAGCCCAGCAGCACAGTCGCGCTGTCCGCCTCCTCCATCATGCTCTCCGACAGTCCGTATACGCGCACCCCTTCTTCTGCCGCCTCCTGCACCAGACGTCTCTCAGACGCTCCGGTCTTGGATGTCAGCACCAGATGCAGGCCTGCGTTCTCTCCCGACAGCGCAAACCGCCCTTTCAGGGGCTGCAGGCATTCCAGCAGCATATCGTGCTTGGCTTTGTATATCTTTCTCATCTTGTTCAGATGGCGCTCAAAATAGCCGTCTTGTATAAACTCGTTCAGGATGCTCTGGTCGATGCGGGATACCGTGCAGGAATAAAAGGAACACTCCGCAAGGTATTTTTCCAGCAGCATATCCGGCAGAACCATGAAGCTGATGCGGATGGCAGGAGCGATGGCCTTGGAAAAGGTTCCCATATAGATCACCCTTCCCCTCCTGTCCGAGGCCTGCAGGGCAGGAATGGGCTTGCCGTGGTAGCGAAACTCGCTGTCATAGTCATCCTCGATGAGATATCTGCCCTTCTCTTTGTCCGCCCACTTCAGCAGCTCCATGCGCCGGCCGATGGGCATCACCACGCCCGTGGGAAACTGGTGGGACGGCATCACATACGCCACGCTCACATCCTTCTGCACCAGCTTCTCCGCCGACATGCCCCAGCCGTCCATATCCACCGGAACGATGGTATAGGCGAAAGAGCGGAATATCTGATAAGATCTTTTGTATGTAGGATTCTCCATGGCGATCCGCACATGCCTGCCCAGAATCTTTTCCAGCAGCATGAGCAGATAATCGTTTCCGGCCCCCACTATGATCTGCTCCGGCCTGCAGTTCACTCCTCTGGAAGAGTGAAGATATCTGCTGATGGTCCGGCGCAGCTCGTAGTCCCCCTGAGCCTCCCCCCTTGCAAAAAGATCACTGTTTGCGTAGCTTAGGATGTTTTTTGTAATCTTCCTCCATACGTTGAAAGGAAAGCCCGACATATCGATATCATAGGGGGAGAAGTCTATGACTGCCCTTTTCCCATGGACGCTCTCCGAAACAGCCCCACAAAGCGCCCCATGCCCTTGTAGAAACGCCTCTCTGCCGGCATCGTCTGCCCCAAGGGACACGTTCCCCTCAGGAATTCGGCCCCTCCGAGACGACAATGCCCCCTGAGAGGGCACAGCTTCCATACACGACTGGTTCCCACAAGCCGCCGTTTCCTCCAGACGAAACATGCCCTCCACAGGGCATACGAAATATCCTCTGCAGGCTCTGGCCTCTATGTATCCCTCTCCCAGCAGCTGGGCATAGGCATAGTCCACGGTGCTTCTGGACACCTGCAGATATTCCGCCAGAAAACGCGTGGAGGGAAGCTTCTCTCCGGAGAGAAGCTTCCCCTCATTGATCTCTTTCTTGATATGCTCATATATCTGCTCATAGAGACGGCTGCCGCCCTCCGTTTGCAGCTGAAAGTTCATTTCGTTCAAGCTCAGTACCCCTCATCCCGGCAGCGGGCTTTCTACTGCTTCTTCAGCTCCCTCTGAATCTGATCCTTCATATCTCTGGCCCTATCCTTGATGCGGGGGCTGGTGCCGGAGGACGTGATCACCACGCTCAGAAGTTTGATCGCTACATTATAGTCTTTAAACCGCATAGCCAGCACGGCCACCAGATAGTCCACCGTGATCCCGTTCATACCGCATATGGGAAGCATCTCCGACTGTCTGGCCTCCGAAAAGCCCTTATAGGCATTCTCCAGAAACTCCTCCTCCTGCCTCTCCAACTGGTCCGTGAAATTCCGGTCATAGTCCCCGCTTTCCTGAAGACTTTCCCGATATCCCCGAAGAACCCACGCGCTCTTCAGACAGATATATGCCTTCTCCCCTGCCTTGGCGCGTTTCACCACCGCGTTCACCAGAGCCAGCTTATACCTTTCCATAGCTTGTTCATAGCTGTAAATCTCTTCATCGTACTTGGTCAGAACCACGTTCTGGCTGATTTTCTCCCTGATCAGCTTCGCCTGAGAAGATGTGACGCTTGGGAAAAAGCGGATGATAGCCGCATAGGCGCATACGGGGCACATGACCACATCATACTTCACCGCGTCGATTCCGTCATATCTGGCCCGCAGATCCTGATCTGTACCCAGAAGCCTGGCCTTATTGGACTTCATGATCTTCGCCGTAAAGGGACTGTCACACACGGGGCAGACGAAGGATCTGTCATAGATCAGATCCTTCTCCTGAATCTTGGGCGCGGCGGCAGCGGCAGGCTTCTGCTTTTCCTGCTCCTTCTTGGGCTCCTCATACAGATCCATCCCCTCCATGTTCCCCAGTCCCAGATTTTTCAGTCCCCCGAAAATTCCCATACTCTCCTCCACCTTGCACGGAAACCTCTATGCCCTGCCTGCTTCTCTGCCACGGCACAAGAATCCTCTGCCCCCGCCCTAGAGTCCCCGCTGTTTCGGCCGCCCTGCTACTTAGGCAGAACATAGGAGCTCTTCAGCGATACGATACGATTGAACACAAGGCTCTCCGGCCCGGAGTCCTTCGCATCCACGCAGAAGAACCCCTGCCGGACAAACTGAAAACGGTCAGGACTCACCGCACCTTTGAAGGCAGGCTCCAGCCGACAATCCTTCAGGACGGTAAGAGAATCAGGGTTCAGGTTCAGACTTCCGTCCTCGTTGTATACCCCCTTCTCCTCATCGATGATGTTTTCATAGAGCCGAACCTGTGCCGGAACGGAAGTCTCCGCCGCGACCCAGTGAATGGTTCCCTTCACCTTCCTCCCGTCCGGGCTGTTGCCTCCCTTAGACGCCGGATCATAGGTGCAGTGTACCTCCACCACATTTCCCTCTTCATCCTTCACGCATCCGGTACACTTCACGAAATAGGCATTCATGAGCCGTACCTCATTGCCGGGAAACATGCGGAAATACTTCTTGGGCGGCTCTTCCATGAAGTCCTCCCTCTCAATGTACAGCTCTCTGCCAAAGGGAACCTGCCTGCTCCCCAGAGCCTCGTTCTCCGGGTTGTTCCCCACGGTGAGGCTTTCCGTCTCTCCCTCAGGATAATTATCGATGATCAGCTTCACCGGGTCCAGCACCGCCATCAGTCTGGGCGCCTTGGCCTTGAGATCCTCCCGGATACAATACTCCAGCATGGCATAGTCTGCAATGGAATGGGCTTTGGAGACCCCGCAAAGCTCTATGAACATCTGGATGGATTCCGGGGTGAAGCCCCTTCTGCGCAAAGCGGCTATGGACACCAGTCTGGGATCGTCCCAGCCGTCTACGATGCCCTCCTGCACCAGCTTTTTGATATACCGCTTTCCTGTCACAACGTTCTTCAGATACAGCTTCGCAAACTCGATCTGCTTGGGCGGATGGGCATACTCCAGCTCTCTGACCACCCAATCGTACAGAGGCCTATGATCCTCGAATTCCAGCGTACAGATAGAATGGGTGATCCCCTCTATGGCGTCCTCTATGGGATGCGCAAAGTCATACATAGGATAAATGCACCAAGTATCTCCGGTATTATGATGGGTCATGTGCGCCACACGGTAAATTACCGGATCTCTCATATTGATATTGGGAGAAGCCATGTCGATCCGGGCCCGGAGCACCTTCTCTCCGTCACCGTACTTCCCTTCCTTCATCTCCTCAAACAAGCGCAGATTCTCTTCCACGGTCCGGTTCTGGCAAGGGTCTTCCCTGCCCGGCTCCGTCAGGGTTCCCCGATATTCCCTGATCTGCTCCGCTGTCAGATCGGAAACATAGGCCTTTCCTTTTTTGATCAGCTTTACCGCCGCCTCATACATCTGTCCGAAATAATCGGATGCAAAAAACAGCCGGTCCTCCCAGTCGGCCCCCAGCCACTTGATATCTTCCTTGATAGATTCTACGAACTCGATATCTTCTTTTGTGGGATTTGTGTCGTCGAACCTCATGTTGAACGTCCCATGGTACTTCTGCGCCAGCCCATAATTCAGCAGTATGCTTTTGGCATGTCCGATATGCAGATACCCATTGGGTTCCGGTGGAAAACGGGTGCATACTGCATCACATGTCCCCTCCGCCAAATCTTTATCTATGATCTGTTCAATAAAATTTTTGGATTCTGTCTCGCTCATGATCTCATCCTTGCCTTTCCTTATCTCCGTCCTCAAATACTATCAGAAAGCACACATATCATAATAGCATATCCGCACATGCCATTGCAATACCTAATGTGCCTGCGTTTTTTTGCAGATCTCCTCTGCTCCCTCTATGCCAATTTTCATAGATGCAAAACCCTTAATCAAAATGGTATCTGTACCGCTCCCAGTCCACCAGAGAAACGCTCCCGTCTTCATTCCTGATCAGCAAACCTTCCTCTGTCAGCTCCTGAACCAGCCGCTCCGTCTCTTCACCAAAGGCTAGGCCGTACTGGTAATAGGGCGCCCAAACCTTCAGCGGCTCCTGAAGCCCTTTCTGGTCCGTGGCCATTTGTCCATAAATATAATTCTTGCGCTGTCTGTCCCATTCCGGATAAATAGGCACTTCCACCTGCGTTCGACGGCAGAAATCCAATACCATCTCCCGCTGAGCCCGGGCTTCCACCTGCCCCCAGACTCCTACTACTGTATTATAATCCGGTATGGGCTTTGCGATCTCCCGCAGCCTTTCTGCCAAACTCTCTCCAAAAGCTCCCTGTCTCCATTCCTCCTCTAACTCTCCAAGCCCGATCCTGAACTGCGCGTAGCCCTTGATCTGCTCCAAATGAGGAAGCATCATCCGAAGAACCTCCTCCAGCCCTATGGGCAGCGGAAAGGCACGGCTTTCGATCCCCTTATCTATCATTTCCTGCAAAATCGGAATATAGGTATTGCATCGTTCCAGAATACTTTCCGCAGGATAGACTTCACTCTTCAAAATATAGTCCTCGCTGCTCCACCAGTACTGACTCCAGGTGCTTCCCGATCTGGCATCCTGAATCAACCGGAGCATCTGCACAAAAGCATCCCCATACTCCTGCCCCACCACCGCCTCGGACAGCCGAGCATACAAAATGTCCGGATCCATATCCGGATCCACCAGCAGCTGCCCTGCACAGTAGAGGGAAAATGCATTCAAAACATGGTTGCTGTCCATTTCACTCCAATAAGTCGGTTTACAAATCCCGTCATATTCTCTGCTGGTCTGATAGGTCTCCCTGATGATATCCATGTTGAAATTCATCTGGGCCATCTGGTCTATTTCCATCTCGCAGGTATTCCACGCCCAAGTCCCAAGGCGGGTGCCAAACGCCGCGATCTCTTTCCGGAATTTCTCATTGCCGTTCTCATCCCTGAAAACGCCCTCATAAAGCGTGATATCGTTGCCCAACGCGCGCACAAGGCTTCCCTTGTTGTATGCATCCACCCAGCAGCTGACACCGAAATCTATGTCCGGATTCACTGCCAGAAACTTGTCCCGAAGCATCTTCGCAAAAAAGGCCACATCCTCCGCAAGCGTCAGCTCTCCCGGATCATAATAATGGCTGATCACGCGGTCACAGCAGTCTGCAAGCTCCGCATAAATAGAATAATACTTCTCAAAGGTGGCCAGAGTCTGCGGATTGTCATAGGCGAATCCGCTCTCTCCCGCCTCATAGGAAACGGTGTCATCCGTCCATGCAAAGCCGGAGAACTTTGCCCCCCACACCCATAAGGTGAATTTCATATCCAGAGAATGGGCGGCATCCGCAATCATGCGAAGCTTCTCATGCGTAGTCCTATAGCTGTCCGCCCCGGCCCAGGCGGAACACATGTCCGTCACCTGAACCCCCGTAAAGCCGCAGAATTTCAGCATCTTTACATATTCATAAAGCTGTTCCTCCGTATAGTCCAGAAGATTGTTCTTAAGGCTTACGGCCTCGCTTAAGTTTACCCCTCTGGTATAGTTCACGTTCCAAAGGACGACTATGGCCTCCCGCTCAGGCATCCATGCCTCTTGCTCCTCCACGTCCCACGGCACATGGACGGTTCCGGACACGCTGCTAATGCGCGCGCTCTCCTGTCCCGCCTCCATCCATCCCAGATAAGTGTTTACAAAAAGGCACATCTCCTCATATAGGCCGGCCGCATCCGAACCGGATATACTTATGCGTCCATCTTGTATAGAAGTCCGTCCCTCTCCCTTGGCAAGGTCTTCGTCCAGCAATAAGCGGATGGCAAGTCCCTCCGGCTCCTTTTCCTTTTCTATGGGAAGTTTCCTGCCGCAGGTCTCATGAATATAAAACTGCAGCTCCTCACACGCCGGTATGGCTTCCTTATCCTCATATGAGATCACGTACTCATCAATGAGACGCTCCCCCACATACACTGCCTCCTTCAACCTATTTCCCGTATCCGCATAGCGCTCTCCATCCTTTAGCAGCAACGTGCCTTCCTCCGCGACCAGTCTGTAGAAAAGATACTCGCAAGCACGCCGCAGCCCCTCCTCTGTAGGAGAAAGGAGGAACAGCTGTCCCTCCCTCCTCAAGATCACGAAAGCTTTCGGCTGCAGCTGCTCAAGTGTAAGACCATATTCATTAGCCGATGACTCCGACATAAGCAGACATATTCGGCTGCCTTGGTCATCCGCCGAATTCTTCAGACTCACGCCCGCCTTTTCCTCGGCCAGATCCATGAGAAACTGAGTCAGGGATGCGGAATCATCCCCTTCCACCCGATAGATCTTGTAATTCTTTAACTCATCCCCGCCGCCTTTGCCGCATCCGCCGCAAAACGTCAGTACTGCCGCAAAAACCGCCAGAACAATAAAAATCCTCTCTATCCTCATACATTCGCTTCCTTTCTCCTATTTCACCCATGCTCTCAAAGGTCTTTGCTTTCTTTCGGCTATGATAGCATATTGCATGAAATAAAGAAAGCACTTTTTCAATTCGCCTATGTCAATGATGGAACAGACGAATTCCCGTGAAAGCCATCACCATATCATACTTGTCGCAGCAGGCTATCACCGCATCGTCTCTCACAGAGCCTCCCGGCTGAGCGATATATTTCACGCCGCTCTTGCGGGCCCGCTCGATATTGTCCGAAAACGGGAAAAACGCATCCGATCCCAGCGTGACCTCCTGCATACCGTTGAGCCAAGCCCTCTTTTCCTCTCTCGTAAAGACGGGAGGCTTCACCTTGAAGGTCTTTTCCCAGACACCGTCCGCCAGCACGTCCATGTACTCGTCTCCGATATACACGTCGATGGCGTTATCCCGATCCGCCCTTCCCAGCTTGTCCACAAACTGGAGGTTCATCACCTGAGGGGACTGGCGCAGAAACCAATTGTCCGCCTTTGTTCCCGCAAGTCTGGTGCAATGGATCCGAGACTGCTGTCCCGCCCCGATGCCGATGGCCTGACCGCCCTTCACATAGCAGACGGAGTTGCTCTGGGTATATTTCAGAGTGATCAGAGCGATCTTCATATCCATAAGCGCCGACTGGGGAATCTCCTTATTCTGCGTCACGATATCAGAAAGCAAATCGCCGTTCACATCCAGCTCGTTCCTGCCCTGCTCGAAGGTAATTCCATAGACCTGCTTTCTTTCCAGCGGAGCGGGATCATAGGATGCATCGATCTGAACCACATTGTAATTGCCGTTCTTTTTCTCCTGCAGAAGCGCCAGCGCCTCCTCCGTATAGCCGGGAGCGATGCAGCCGTCGGAAACCTCCCTCTTGATCAATCTGGCCGTGTCAGCATCGCACACATCGGAGAGAGCGATGAAATCTCCGAATGAAGACATCCTATCCGCCCCTCTGGCTCTGGCATAGGCGCAGGCCAAGGGCGACAGCTCCCCAAGGTCGTCCACCCAATAGATCTTCGCCAGCGTCTCGTCCAGCGGAAGACCTACCGCCGCACCGGCAGGGGAAACATGCTTAAATGAAGTCGCCGCCGGAAGTCCCGTAGCCTCCTTCAGCTCCTTCACCAGCTGCCAGCCGTTGAAGGCATCCAGAAAATTGATATAGCCCGGCCTGCCGTTCAACACGGTGACGGGAAGGTCCCTTCCATCCTCCATATAAATTCGGGAAGGTTTCTGATTGGGATTGCAGCCGTATTTCAATTCGATTTCTTTCATAATGGCCTCCTACTTGTTCTCATATTTATTGACTGAAATCTGTTTTTGCCCTTGCAGGTCTTTTGCTTTACTGTTCTTTGCTTTTGTTGCTTTTTACTTTGTTGCTTTTTGTTTTTCTGTTTTTTTGCCTTTGCAGGTCTTTTGCTTTACTGTTCTTTGCTTTTGTTGCTTTTTGCCCTTGCCGCTCTTTTGTCCTTGCTGTTCTTTTGTCTTTACTGCCCTTTTGTCTTTACTGCTCTTTTGTCTTTGCTACCCTTTTGCCGGATCCGCGGTCAAGGGCATTCTACTACGAAATATTCTTATTTAAAATGCGTGTCTCGTACTTCCCCGTAGCAATCTCAATGAACCTGACAAACAGAGAAACCTTGTTGTCCTGATTCAGATTCTCCCACAACATATGGGCAAAGCTGTCCAAGTCTCCCTCTATGGCAACCTTCTTGGGCTCTCCCTCAAAGCTGGGAAGCGGATTTCCGTCATGCATATAAGTGTGAAGAAAGCGTCCCTCCCCGGCGATAGGATTGTCGTAGGCAAAGGTATACCGGTTACAGCAGGAGGGATCTCCGCCGTTGCTTTTCAGGATTGACATGGCAAAGTCATATTTTCCGTCCTCAATATGCATCAGCCCTGATATTCTGGGTGTGTAATTGGGAGCGTCCGGCTCGAACTCCCGGCTCCTGAGCGCCTGCTCAAAAGACAGCCCCTCCGTCAGCCCCTCATAGACCGTGTCCGTCTGGTCGCCGTTAGTAACTATGGTACGGCTTCCCAGCACCCTCACAGGCGCATAAATCACAAGGCTGGGATCCTCCAGCTTGGAAGGATCGAAGGCCTGCGTCCGTATGCCCTCCCCCTCCTCTGCAAAAATACGATTGCGGCTGTTTGTGCTTCTTCCCATAATGAAGTAAGCCATCACGGCATACTTTCCGTCAGGGGAGCGCCCGATGACAATCCCTCTTCCCGGGTACTCATTGTTCTTCAGTTCCTGATCCAGTTTCAGCATAATTTTCCTCCTAATCCCAATTCTGTCCTGCATCTTCAAAACATCACGCTTCAGCGCCCATTTCCGGATAAGCTTTTGAGCTGCGGGACATGCCTTCGCAAACAATAGAAAAACCGCCCATCCGGACACTGCAAAGCTAACGATGCCCAGGCGGTCGGCTTAAATTGCTGCACTCCCCATGGGTTATCCCATTTCCGCCAGTCATGCAGCTTCTGTTTTTCATCATACACGCTTCTGTGATAATTTGCAAGTCAAATTTCCCCGAATGACTGCATTTGCTGTGAATTATAAAGCACGATACCGCGTCACTGTCAATACACATTTTTTCGTGTACCTCTGCAGCGATTCCAGTATAGACTGCAGAGAGCCGCGGCCCTGATGAAGCCATGAATTTCACCAATCTACCGCCATTTCATAAAATTTAAAGCCATAAAAATCTAAAGCCAAATAATTTAAATTATAAAAATTCTGTGAAAGAATTGAAATATCTTCCAGATCATTATATAATATAGGTATCTAAGCGGCAATGCGCTATCCATTTTAAAGGAGGTGCCATTATGATAAACAGTGTATCGTCAAATAATGGAATCTACAAAACATATTCGCAAATATCCAGCGGCAAAAGAATCAATAAGGCGGCGGATGATGCGGCAGGACTGGCCATAGGCCAGAAGATGCAGAAAGAAGAAAACGGACTCCGTGTAGGCGGTCAGAATGCTCAGGAGGGCATCGGTGTCCTCAACGTGGCAGACGGTGCTTTGAACGGCGTGATGGACTACCTGCAGAGAATGCGGGATCTGGCTCTCAGGTCCATGGGAGGTCTTTCCTCCTCTTCTGACAAGGCCTACTATCAGCAGGAAATCGACCAGCTGAAGGAGGGCATTCAGTCCATGGCCAAGACCACTTCCCTGAACGAGCAGAAGCTTCTGGACGGCAGCATGGCAGATATGCACCTCGCCACCAATCCCGACGGAAGCGGCATGAAGATCGGCATGGCAAATGCCACGCTGGAAGCTCTGGGAATCGCGGATTTTGACGTAACCAAGGACTTTAATCTGGACACCATTGACGACGCCATCAATAAGGTCTCCAGACAGAGGGGCAGTCTGGGAGCATCCACCAATCGTCTGGAGCATACCGTCAATTATAATTCGGCCGCCCATCTGGAGCAGGTAAGCTCCCGGAGCCGGATAGAAGATTTGGATATGCCCAAAGCAATTTCCGAGAAAAAGAAAGAAGATCTGCTCAGTGAATATAGAAACCTGATGTTGAAGAAGCAAATGAATCAGGATTCCATCGTGCTGAAGCTGTTCCAGTAGAATATTCTTCAAGGCCGGAACCTCCTGAGGGTTCCGGCTTTTTATGTCTTACATTTCCTGCCCCCAAATATAAAACAAGCCGCAGTCTCTTAAAGACTGCGGCTTTCAGACTGTCAAATCATTTTCTGCAGACCGTCTCTCTTTTTCTCACCTTCCCCACCGCAACAAGGCAACAAGATTTCTCATCATTCGTCCACGCTGTAGTTGGGGGCTTCCTTGGTGATATGAATGTCATGAGGATGGCTTTCCTTCAAGGATGCGGCGGAAATCTTCACGAATTTTCCGTTCTTCTTCAGCTCCAGAATATTATGAGCCCCACAGTAGCCCATGCCGGAACGCAGCCCTCCCAGCAGCTGGAACACCGTGTCCTCCACTTCTCCCTTGTAAGCTACACGGCCCTCCACGCCTTCCGGAACCAGCTTTCTGGCGTTCTCCTGAAAATAGCGGTCCTTGCTGCCGTTCTCCATGGCGGCGATAGAACCCATACCCCTATATACCTTATATTTTCTGCCCTGAAACAGCTCATAGTCTCCAGGGCTCTCCTCACAGCCTGCGAACATGCTGCCCATCATACATACATTGCCGCCTGCAGCAATCGCCTTGGTGATATCTCCGGAATACTTGATGCCGCCGTCCGCAATGATGGGAATGTCATACTCTCTGGCTACCCCATAGCAGTCCATAATAGCCGTGATCTGAGGCACTCCGATTCCTGCCACCACCCGGGTTGTGCAGATAGATCCGGGCCCAATGCCTACCTTAACTGCGTCTGCGCCGCTCTCAATAAGCGCTCTGGTTCCCTCTCCCGTGGCCACATTGCCTGCGATCACCTGAAGCTCAGGATACTTTTCCTTGATCATCCTCAGACAATTCATCACATTCTGGGAATGGCCGTGAGCGCTGTCCAGTACTATGACATCCACCTTTGCATCCACCAGCGCCGCTACCCGGTCAAGCACATTGGCAGTGATGCCCACCCCCGCGCCGCAAAGAAGCCTGCCCTGCTCGTCCTTGGCTGCCAGCGGATATTTGATGGTCTTCTCGATGTCCTTGATGGTAATAAGCCCCTTCAGGTTGAAGTCCTTGTCCACTATGGGAAGCTTTTCCTTTCTGGCCTTTGCCAGTATCTGCTTCGCCTCCTCCAGAGTGATGCCTTCGGGAGCCGTGATCAGCCCCTCGCTGGTCATGGATTCCTTGATCTTTTTGGTGAAATCCGTCTCGAACTTCAGATCCCTGTTGGTGATGATGCCCACCAGCTTGTGTCCCTCCGTCACGGGAACTCCGGAGATGCGGAATTTTCCCATCAGAGCATCTGCATCTGCCAATGTGTGTTCAGGAGTCAGAGAAAATGGATCGGTGATGACCCCGTTTTCAGAACGCTTGACCTTGTCCACCTCCTCGGCCTGAGCCTCGATGGACATATTCTTGTGGATGATTCCGATGCCGCCTTGTCTGGCCATAGCAATGGCCATACGATGCTCCGTCACTGTGTCCATCCCTGCGCTCATCATAGGAATGTTCAGCTTGATCTTCTTGGTCAGCCAAGTAGTCAAATCCACCTGATTCGGCACTACCTGCGAGTATGCAGGCACCAGCAGCACATCATCAAAGGTAATGCCCTCACCGATAATCTGTCCCATTTTTCATCCTCCTGCGTGTATTCAATTATGTGAAATAGATTAATTCTCATGAGTTTATCAGAGATTTTCCCAAAAGTCAAACAAAATTTTCGTCAGGATCCGCTCCATTCGGCCTGCCTAGCGCCTAATCGGAAAAAATCTTTCTGGGAGCGGTATTCTTCATGGCCTTGATCAGCTCTTCCGAAGGGCTGAGTATGATCTTCTCCCCGCCTTCATAAAACATTGCATAACGCTTGTCCGGCTGGAGCACCTCTCCGATGCTATAGTCCTTGACCTTCACATTCCTATTCTTATAATTGTCAAGATGATAGCTTCTGAAAGGAGCCAGAATCTCAATTCTGTCCAGCTGATACGTGGCGATGCGTTTTCTCTTGGATTTTGCCATGACCTTGTCAACCACCAGCTCTCTGTCCAAATAGAGATACTCGTACTCCAGATCTGTGAACATATTCACAAAATAAGCGCCCACCCCAGCGATGACTGCGCCCAGAAACAAAAACATCATAATAGGGGGAAGGAGAAACATCGCCAGCACAAATATGACCGCCAGCATAATCAGAAGGGTCTTGAACAATTTCCCAAAGAAAGATGTCTTTGCCTTTACCAAACATTCCACATAAGTGTCGCTCATCTTACATACCTTTCCTTTATCTTAGATTTATAGAGATACTGTATTCATAATACCTTAATTTCCTCCAACTTTCAAGTTGCTTTCAAAAATCCCCATCTTTTTATCATTTTTTTAGAATCAGATTATACTCGATTCATTGACAGCGTTTTGCCAAACCCGTATGATAATAAGGAAAGGTATCTGCCCTCCAGCAGCCCTCCGGAAAACCAAGGCAAAACTTTTTATCAGGAGAAACTCTGCATGGAAAATATGCATAGAAAATACACATATCAGAAAGGTGGACAATCATGCCGGTAATGGATGAATTCAAAGAAGAACGGGAAGCGCTGAAGCACGGAACTCTGAAAGAAAAATTTTCATATTTTATGGATTACTATAAGTGGCACGCCATTATAGCAGTGGCCGCCATAGCGTTCATCATCTCATTGGCAGTTCAGATCCTGAACCAGAAGGACACCGCACTCTATGCCGCCATGATCAATGGTCTTGAACTAGAGTCCTCTGAGGAATACAAACAGTCCTTTGCAGAATACGCCTCCCTTGATCTGGAGAAAAACGAGATTCTGTTTGACACTACGGTGCGCATCAGCTCCGACGATGCCTACAGTTATGATCGCGAATCCATGGCTTCCAAGGAAAAGCTCATGGTCTATATCGCCTCAGGGGAAGTGGATGTCTTTGTCACAGCCCCGGACGTATTGGAGCTGTATGCCTACAATTCATTCTTTCTGGATCTGAGAACCCTGCTTTCACCGGAACAGATCGCGGCATATGAGCCTTATTTCTATTATATTGACCAGACCATCGCGGATGAGCTGAAGGCTGCTCAGGATGCTTTAGACCTTGATTATGCGCCAGTTTTCCCGGATCCTACTGATCCCGCCTCCATGACGTCCCCCATCCCCATCGGCATCTATCTGAAGGACTCCTCCTCTTTGAGAGAGAGCTATTATTATGCCAGCGAAGAACTGGTTGTGGGTGTGGTTGCCAATTCCAAACGGCCCGAAACCGCCTTAAGCTTCATTGACTTCCTGCTGCAGTAGTTCCTTCAGCAGCCGGCTGGCCCCCACGGGATCCGCTTTCCCCCCGCAGGCAATCATGGTCTGTCCCACCAAGTATCCCAATGCCCTATCCTTTCCACGGATATAATCCTGCACGGACTTGGGGTTTTCCCTAATCACCTTCTCCGCTGTCCTGCGCAGGGTTTCTTCGTCTGCCACCATGGCCAGTCTTTGTTCTTTTACATACATCTCAGGATCCGCATTTTCGGTAAACATGATCTCGAATACTTCCTTGGCCACGGTGGAATTGATGGTTCTGCTCTCGGTCAGCGCAATCAGCTTGGCCAGATTTTCCGGCGTAAACCGGATATCCGACGGATCCAGATTTCTTTCCCTCAGAAGCCGCAGCGTCTCCCCCATCAGCCAATTGGACACCTTTTTGGGCTGACTCCCCAATGCCACCGTGGCTTCAAACAGCTCTGCCATTTGTCTGGAATCCGTTATGATGTCGATATCATATTCCGGGATATCATATTCCGCCTTATACCGCTTCCTCTTCTCCCAGCAAAACTCCGGCTGCGCCGCCCGGATTTTCTCCCAAAACCCATGACTGATACAGATAGGCGCCAGATCCGGATCAGGAAAATAGCGGTAGTCTCTGGCATTTTCCTTGGAGCGCATGGCATAGGATGTCTCCTTTCCCTCATCCCAGCGCCTCGTCTCCTGCACCACTTCGCGCCCGGACTCAAGCAGCGCCTGCTGGCGCTGCCTCTCGCTTTCTATGGCTCTGGAAATGGCATGGAAGGATCCCAGATTCTTCATTTCCGTGCGGATTCCCAGCTCCTTCGTCCCTTCCTTCCGAAGGGACAGATTCACGTCCACCCTCATGGAACCTTCCTGAAGCTTGCAATCGCTGACCCCAAGATATTGAAGAATACGGCGCAGCTTTTCCAGATATGCGATGACCTCCTGAGCCGTTCTCATATCCGGTTCGGACACGATCTCAATCAGAGGGACTCCTGCCCGATTATAATCGATCAGAGTATAATCTCCCCCATCGTCATGGACCAGCTTCCCTGCATCCTCCTCCATATGTATTTCATGGATCCCCACCTTCTTCGTCCTCAGAGAAGGATTCTTCATCGACGGAGAAAGCTTTTCCACCCCCTGAGCCGGATCCTCATTAAACTCAATCTCCACCCAGCCGTCTCGGCATATGGGGAGGTACAGCTGGGATATTTGATAGTTCTGAGGATTGTCGGGATAAAAGTAATTCTTTCTGTCAAACCTGCAAAAACGTGAAATATCGCAGTTCATGGCGATTCCCGCAGCCACCGCATATTCCAGCACCCTGCCGTTTAGCATGGGAAGTGTTCCCGGCATTCCCAGACAAATAGGGCAGGTGTGGGAATTGGGACTGTCCCCAAAGGCCGTGGAACAACCGCAGAATATCTTGGTTTTAGTGGCCAGCTCCACATGCACCTCCAGCCCGATCACCGTCTCATATTTCTCTGCCATGCATCCCGCCTCCTTGTCCTACTCTCAACTTAGCTCCGCCCACACACGAAGGGAGCCATGTCTGTGAACACAGTCCCAATCGGCACATCACCAACTTTGCTCAACTCACATATGAAAGGAGCCTTTCCCCCATATAGTAGAGCCTTTCCTTTGTATGTATGCTGTCTTGTCCGCTATCTTATCCCCAGACTACTTCGGATTCCCTATTGCACTCCGAAGTGCCGATACCCACGCCTATCCCCTGCACTGTTCATAGGTATATGCAATCTGCAGAAGCTTCCTTTCCTGAAAGCAATCTGCGACAAGCTGCATCCCTATGGGAAGGCCCGCCCGGCTCATGCCGCAGGGAAGGCTGATGGCAGGAAGCCCGGCTAAATTCGCCGCCACTGTATAGACGTCTCCCAGATACATTTTCAGAGGATCCGGCAGACTTTCCCCCAACTTAGGCGCAGTACAAGGCGCCACCGGCCCCAGAATACAGTCATAACCAAAAAAAGCCTTGTCAAATGCCCCCTTGATCAGGGCCTTCGCCTTCAGGGCCTTCTGATAATAGGCATCGTAATAACCTGAACTCAGGACGAATCCCCCCAGCATGATACGTCGCTTCACTTCTTTCCCGAAGCCCTCGGAACGAGTCCTTTTATACATACGATGCAGATCATCTTCCGCATTCCCGGCACGATAACCATATTTGATTCCGTCGAAGCGCTCCAGATTTGAGCTCGCCTCTGCCGCCGCAATGGTGTAATAGGCAGGCAGGGCATAGTCCGAAAGCCCCAAATCAAATTCATCTACCTCTGCGCCTTCTGCCTCCAGAAGCCTCGCTGCCTTCAGCAGGGCATTTCGTACCTCTTCGTCCAGCCCCTCTCCAAAATAATCCTTGGGCAGACCAATCCGCAGGCCTCTTACATCCCTTTTCAATGCGCCCTGAAAACTGTCCTTTCTATGGACATAGGTAGAATCGGATTCAGGGACGATTCCGGCGATTGCCTCCAGCACAGCCCCGCAGTCCTCCACATTCCCGCATAGGGGACCGATCTGGTCCATGGAGGAAGCATAGGCCACCAGCCCATATCGGGACACTGTCCCATAGGTAGGTTTCATTCCCACCACACCACAGTGAGCCGCCGGCTGTCGGACAGACCCCCCTGTATCGGATCCAAGAGCGAAGAAGCATTCCCTCGCTGCCACGGCAGCTGCAGAACCTCCGGAAGATCCCCCCGGCACATGATCGGTATTCCATGGATTGCGGGTAGGACCGTAAAAGGAGTTTTCCGTGGTAGATCCCATGGCGAACTCGTCCATATTGGTCTTCCCTACCAGAACTGCCCCTGCCCTCTCCAGTCCCATCACTGCATCTGCTGAATACGCAGGCACAAATGTTTCCAGCATTCGGGAACCGCAGGTGGTTCGCATCCCTCTGGTACAAAGATTATCCTTGACTGCCATAGGCACTCCCGCCAAAGGCCCCCGCAGTTCTCCTGCCTCTATTCTTTTCTGTGTCTCCTGCGCTCTCCTTCTGGCTCCCTCTTTATCCAACGTGATATAGCAGTTGAGCCACTCTTCCTTTTCTTCTATGCGGCCAAGGACGGCCTCCATTGCTTCCACAGCCGTGGTCCTGCCTTCTCGGATGGCCCTGCCCAGCTGAACCGCCGAAAGGGACAATAGTTCCATATCTCCTCTTTTCTGCAGACGCCTTTATCTTATCTGCACTCTCTCATTCTGCTCCCCGAAAGCTCATTCTCTTCCCCTGCGCTCCCGAAAGACTGCTGCCCTGCTTCTCCCATCCCCTCAGAAGGCTCTGGGAGCCACAAACATATTGTCTCTCCTGCAGGGAGCATTCCCCAGAAGCTCCCGACTCTGGTCTTCATTTGTAATCACGTCCTCCCGCAACACGTTCTGTATCGGGAGCACATGGCACATGGGTTCCACGCCCTCCGTATCCAGCTCCCCCAGCTTGTCTATATAGGACAGCAGCCTGCCCATATCTTCCCTTGCCTGCTCTTTCTCCTCCTCCGAAAGCTCCAGTTTGGTCAAAATTCCCACATACTCTATCATCTCATCGCTGATACCGTTTTGCACTTTTCTGACGCCCTCCTATAGAGAAAAACATATCGTTCCTCTTGTCTTTCTGACTCCGCTCTCCCAGAGCCTTTCCCCACATCCCTTAGAGAATGTATTTCCCGATAAACGGCAGCCTTCTAAGAAACACTGCCACTATCAGACAGATCAAAAAACACAGCGCCGCGCAAAGAGGAATTCCCGCCGCATTGGGAATCATCATGCTGTGAATTCCCTTCTTCTCCAGTATCTCCATCACGCCTATATGCATCATATAGACTCCCATGGTTCCCAACGAAATTTCCTTGATAAACCCCTCTGCTCTGGCCGAATACCGCACTTTGCTCATGACTTCCGTGAAAAAGACAAAGACTGCGCACACGATGCAGAAGGTAAACAGCCCGAAGCTGTCATAGATCCCTCCCAGAGGCGCCTGAGCCCGAACCGACAGTCCGTACCCCAACGCCACATTCAGAATTGCCGAGGGAAGTACGCCGATGTAGAGTATTTTTCGATATTTGGGCGTAATCCCTATATGGGCGATATAATAACCCAAAATAAAATACCCCACATATCCGCATGCAAGCTCTATCTGCGTCATGTTCAGCACATACGCCAGCATGTTGGACGACCAGATTTCACCCACAGTCTGAACCAGAATCTTCAATATAAAAAAGAGGAGAAGAAAATACTGCAGATTTTTTTTCTGTGCGTTATGCACCCAGACCCGCAAAATGGGCAGAAGCACATATATCCCAATCAGCATGGGCAAAAACCATAGATGATATCTTCCGTACAGCATCTCTCTGAAAATATCTCCCCAGCTCATATGGGAGAAACCGTAAAACCAACAGTCCAGCAGACCGTACATACAAGACCAAAAGGCATACGCCACGGCCAGCCTGAGAACATTGTGAGCATAGAGCTTTCTTATGTCCAGCTTATACTGCTCGGATAAAAGCATAGCGCCGCTGATCATGACAAAGATAGGAACGCCAAAGCGGGACAGCGCGTTATAACCGTCCGCAATCCTCCACTCCAAAGAAGCGATATCCAGCGAATTCCAAAACTGGGCGGCGCTGTGGAGCATCACCACGCTGAATGCCGCAGCAATACGGAGCAAGTCATAATGCACCATCCTTTTCCTTTCCGTCCGATCTTCCACGCCCTTTCTCCTCCCCCTATCTTCGGCATCCCAAGCCTATAAGCAATCTATCATGCCCATGCTCTCTGATCTTTTTGCCCATGCTCCGAAAGTCCCATTCCCACAGCCGGAAGCCCCAGAGCCTCTCACCGCGGCTTAAATCCCCAGCTTCTTCATCCTATCCACGGCTTCCACCGTATTTTCGTAGCTTCCGAATGCCGTCAGCCTGAAATATCCCTCGCCGCTGGGGCCGAAACCGGATCCCGGCGTCCCCACCACGTTTGCATTTTCCAAAAGGCAGTCAAAAAAGTCCCAGCTGCTCATCCCTCTAGGCGTTTTCAGCCATACATAAGGCGAATGCACGCCCCCGAACACGGTATAACCCGCTTCCCCAAGGCCTTGGAGAATATAAGCCGCATTCTTCTTATAAAAATCTATCTGTTCCTTCAGCTGTGCTCTGCCGGCCTGAGAATACACCGCCTCGCCGGCACGCTGTACAATATAGGGCGCACCATTGTACTTGGTGCCGTGCCTTCTGGCCCATAGGGAGTGGAGCGCCGTTCCGTTGCACTTCAGCTCCTTGGGAACCACAGTGAAGCCCAGCCGCAGGCCCGTGAAGCCGGCATTCTTGGAAAAAGATCTCAGTTCAATGGCGCATGTCCTAGCTCCCGGACATTCATAGATGCTGTGAGGCACATCGCCCTCCGAGATATAGGCCTCATATGCGGCATCGTAGAGAATCACCGCTCCCGTCCGGTTGGCAAAGTCCACCCATTCCTGAAGCTGTTCTCTGGTGATGGCAGCTCCGGTAGGATTGTTGGGAAAACAAAGATAGATCAGATCCGGAGTCTTCCGGGGCAGCTCCGGCACAAAATCATTGTACTCCGTGCAGGGCATATACAATATGTTACTCCAGATTCCCTTTTCTGCGTCATAAACGCCGGCCCTTCCCGCCATGACATTGGAGTCCACATACACGGGATACACCGGATCGCATACTGCAATCTTGTTGTCCGCGCTGAATATCTCCTGAATATTCCCTGAATCACATTTCGCGCCGTCGGAAATAAAGATTTCATCGGCATCGATCTGGCAGTGAAAGGGTTCATAATCCCCCTCCACAATGGCTTCACGCAGAAACTCATATCCCAGATCCGGCGCATATCCCCTGAAGGTCTCTGCCCGCCCCATTTCCTCCACTCCACGGTGCAGGGCTTCTATGATGGCCGGGGCCAGCGGCTGGGTCACGTCTCCGATGCCCAGACGGATAATCCTTTTGTCCGGGTGGACGGCGCTGTAGGCACTGACCTTCTTTCCGATGGCAGAGAACAGATAATTTCCCGGCAGCTGCAGATAATGATCATTCACCCTTGCCATTTTCATACCTCCCCTTCAAACACTGTGACAGCAGGCCCTGTCATATAGACCAGATTCTTTTCTCTGTCCCACTCTATAAACAGCTCTCCTCCCAGAAGTCTGACCGTCACCGCATTCTCCGTAAGGCCGTTCAGCACGCATGCCACTGCAACGGCACAGCAGCCCGTTCCGCAGGCAAGCGTCTCTCCCGTCCCCCTCTCCCATACGCGCATGAAACAAGTTCTTCTGTCCAGCACCTCCACAAACTCTACATTGGTTCGTCTGGGAAACCTTTCATGATGTTCAAGGGCAGGCCCTATCTGAGCCAGTTCCATGTCCCCAACATTCTCTCTGAAAATCACCGCATGAGGATTCCCCATAGACACGCAGGTCATATGGTACTGGTTCCCCTCCACTGTGATAGGTTCGTCCACTGCTGTGGCACCCTGCGCCCGAACAGGAATCAGATCAGGTTCCAGAATAGGACTCCCCATATTGACCCGCACTTTGGTTACCTGTCCCCTATCCCCGGACTTTTGAGGATCCTTCTCCACCGTCAGCTCCAGATAATTCATCCTGCCTGCACTGACAATGGATATTCTGTCCGCATCCGTCAGTCCTTTATCATATGCGAACTTCGCCACACAGCGTATGCCATTGCCGCACATTTCCGATCTGCTCCCGTCGGCATTGTACATCTCCATCTCAAAGTCCGCCTCTTTTGAAGGATTGACAAATATCACCCCGTCTCCTCCGATGCCGAAATGCCGGTCACTGAGCCGTCTGACCAGCCCGGGCTTCTCTTCCGCAGGAATCTGTTCCTCAAAACCATTGATATACACATAATCGTTTCCGCAGCCCTGCATCTTGGTAAACCGCATGTTCATACCTCCCGAAATTATTCATACCACCTACAACGATGAAAAACAACCCATGTCATTCAAAAAAGAGAATATTCCCCATCCCCCGCACATATTTATTATTAAGATAAAATGTCAAGACAAGAGCTTAAGGGGAATATGGATGAGTGCTAAAACAAAAATTGTCGTACTTCACATGAAGGAGCTGATTTATACCGGAATCTTCGCCGTTCTCGGAATCTTGTTCCTTGTTCTGCTGATCATGATGTTTCTGCCGGGCAAGGACAAAGAAAACGTGCCTGATCCGGCGCCGCAGCAGGATATGGCGGAAACAGCCTCCCTCTACATACCCGGCATCTATACCACAGAGCTGGTACTGGGCAGCCAATCCATCGATGTGGAAGTGATCGTAGATAAGTCTTCCATCACCTCCATACGCATGGTGAATCTAAACGATGCCGTCACCACTATGTATCCGCTGCTTCAGCCTACCTTCGACTCTATCTGCGAGCAGGTCTATGCACAGCAGTCTCTGGAGAACATCACGTACACCGCAGACAGCAAATATACCTCTCTGGTACTGCTGGAAGCCATCCAGAACTCTCTGGACAAGGCAAAGAGCAAATAGGCCTGAATATGCCGGTTCATGAAAAGAATTTTCCACATACATAGGACTGCCCCATGGCGACGGTATCTTTTGCGATCCTGAGGGGCAGTCCTCTTTTCACTGCCAAAGCCTTTATTTTTACAATTTCTCCACCTCTGCCATCCAGAGACTGGCACTGGCGTCGGAAGGCATGCGCAGATCTCCTCTGGGAGACAATGCAACGCTGCCTACCTTGGGTCCGTCGGGCAGGCAGGACCGTTTGAACTGCTGCTGAAAAAACCTTTTATAAAATGTCTTCAGCCATTTCAAAATAACCCTTTCGTCATATTGACCCAAAAAGGCCAGCTTTGCCACCCGAAACACCTTTGCGGGAGGAAATCCGCAGCGCAGCATGTAATAGAGAAAGAAATCATGCAGCTCATAAGGCCCCACCAAGTCCTCAGTCCTCTGAGAGATAACTCCGTCCGTAGGCGGCAGCAGCTCCGGGCTTACCGGGGTATCCAGCACATCCGTAAGCACATCCGTGAGCTTTCTATTTCCGCAGGTATCCGCATAATATTTTACCAAATGCCGCACCAGCGTCTTTGGAACCCCTGCATTCACGCCGTACATGGACATATGATCGCCATTATAGGTGGCCCAGCCCAATGCCAGCTCAGACATATCTCCCGTCCCGATGACCAATCCTCCCTGCTGATTGGCAATATCCATCAGCACCTGAGTCCGCTCTCTGGCCTGACCATTCTCGTAGGTCACATCATGGCAGGAGATATCTTGTCCGATATCCCGAAAATGAATCTGCACCGCTTCTTTGATATCTATCTCCCGAAGCAGAACCCCCAGAGTCCGGGCAAGACTGCAGGCATTGTCATAAGTTCTGTCTGTGGTGCCGAAACAAGGCATGGTCACTGCCACGATTCTCTTTCTGTCCATACCCAGCATATCAAATGTGCGGACTGTCACCAGAAGCGCGAGCGTGGAATCCAGTCCCCCGGAAATACCCAACACAGCCGTGGGCAGTCCGGTGTGTTCAAAGCGTTTTTTTAGGCCGTAGGACTGAATGGACAAAATCTCTTCACAGCGCTTGTTTCTGACGGCCTCATCCTCCGGCACAAAAGGCAGGGCTTTGAATCTGCGCTCCAGCCTCGTATCTGTCACCTGCAGATAAAACGGCACACGCGCATAGGTTTCCTGAGACTCACTTCCGAAAGTGCCCATGCGTCTCCTCTCGGAAAGAATGCGGTGAACGTCCAAGTCCCCATAGACAGTCTCACATTGAAAACGCTTGGCCTCAGCCAGCACCACGCCGTTCTCCGCAACCAGATTGTGGCCCCCGAACACAAGGTCCTGCGTGGACTCTCCTTCCCCCGCCGAGGCGTAGATATAGCCGCATATCAACCGGGCGCTGGCGGACTTCACAAGAAGCTCCCTATACTCATCCTTTCCTATGGTCTCATTGGATGCGGAAAGATTTGCCATGACCGTGGCCCCCATCTGGGCATGTCCGGTTCCCGGCGGACTGGCCACCCATAGATCCTCGCAGATCTCGCATCCCACCGTAAGACCATGCATACTCTCGCACACAAACAGAATATTGGTGCCGAAGGGAACCGATTTCCCTCCTATCTCAAAGGAGACCGGCTCTCTATTGCCTTCCGTGAAATGCCGCCCCTCATAAAATTCCGCATAGGAGGGGATATTGGCCTTGGGAACCAGCCCCAGAACCTCTCCCTGCCACAGCAGGGCCGCAACATTATACAGACAGCCGTCCCGCTCTATAGGAAGTCCTACCGCCACCAGCGCATCCTTGCCACGGGTAGCAGTCTGGATTTCGGATAATCCCGCAAGAGCCCCTTCCAGAAGAAGCTGCTGCAAAAATAGGTCGCCGCAGGTATAGCCCGTAATGCACAGCTCCGGAAATACAATGATTTTAGCTCCCTTTGCATATGCTTCTTCCAGCCTCTCACAGATCACTCCGGCATTATATACCGGATCTGCCACTCTGATTTTGGGAGTCACTGCCGCCACTTTGATAAATCCCTGCTTCATGCATGTTCCTTTTCTGTGCCGCCTTCGGTATGGGCACACTTCACTTTTTGACTTATCTTATATACTCTTCAACCTTTGGACCATGCCGGACGCGTCCAATGTCCGCAGAATTCAGTCCTTCCGGCTCATTTCGTACAGTCTCTTCAATTCCTCCACGCTGAACTGATACCGGGTATTGCAGAAATGACAACTGACCTCTATCTCCTGCTCTGCTTCGATCATATCGGAAATCTCCTTCCTTCCCAGACTGATCAGCACCCTTTCGATCTTTTTCTTGCTGCAGTCACATGCAAAAGCCGCGGACATGGTGCTCACTACCTGACAGTCCAGCCCTTCCAGCAGCGTCTCCAACATCTGTTCGGGAGTTTTCCCTTCATCTAACAGAGATGTTACGGCGCTGATTCCGCTCAGGTTTTGCTCCAGCCTGCTGACCGTAGCATCTTCCGCAAAGGGCATCAGTTGGAGGATAAAACCTCCCGCTTGTCGCACCGTATTGTTCCGCTCCATAAGCACACCCAGCCCTACAGAGGAAGGCACCTGCTCCGACGTGGCAAAATAATAGGTCAGATCCTCAGCGATTTCGCCGGTCTGAAGCATAGTCTGCCCTACATAGGGCTCTTTTAAACCCATATCCCTGATCACACTCAGGCTTCCCTGCCCTACCGCGCCCGCCACATCCAGCTTCCCTGCGGCATTTGCAGGCAGAATCACATCCGGAACCGTCACATACCCCTTTACGTTGCCTTTGGAGTCCGCGGTTACCACCACGTTCTTAAGCGGCCCGTCCCCCTTGATCTGAAGGGTCAGCAGATCCTCCTCCCCCTTCATCATGCATCCCATCATGGCACCGGCGCTCAACAGCCTTCCCAGCGCCGCCGTGGCCACCGGGCTGGTATCGTGGGCTTGTCTGGCAGCCTCCACCAGATTCCTTGTGGTGCAGGCGAATGCCCGGATCTGCGCCTGCGCTCCCGTGGCGCGTACAATATAATCCCTCATATAGCCCCGTCTCCTTCCGCCGTCTTGCCATGCTCTCCTGCTACGATACAGATCCGCCCGCTCTCCTGCGTGACGTCTCCGCCCTCCTCCGCATCCATGATCTCTATCACTTTCATGCCTGCCTGCTCCACCAGCCTCCTCATCTGATCCGCGGTATAGCCCCGCTGAAAATGAGTCTCCTCAAACCTCCGGAAAGACTCCCCCTCCTCCCTGACAAACACGGTCAGATCGCATTCGTTCATCTCTTCCTCGGCATCGTACACATTCTCCCAGATAAAACTGCAGTCTTCACGGTTCTCCGCAATGGTAGTATCCCCTATAAGCTCCCGGTATTTATAATCCGTATTGAAATCAAAAATGAATATCCCTCCGGGAAACAGATAATTGTTCACCAGCCGAAAAACGCCCAGCAGCTCCTGCTCCTCCAAAATATAGTTCAGGGAATCACAGACGCAGAACACTGTCCCCACCGTGCCGTACAGCTCCAGTTCCCGCATATCCTGCTGCAGATAGAGGATTTCCGAACCGCTTTCGTCTTTTTTTTCCATGGCGATGTTCAGCATTGCCTCCGAAGCGTCCACGCCCATCACATCATATCCCCTGCCGTACATGAGCTCCGCCAGCGTTCCCGTTCCGCAGCCCAGATCCAGCAATAGATTTCTTTCGGAATCCAAAGGCCCCTCCACCTCCCGTTCGGGCCTCGATATGCCATACTTCCGAATCAGCCCGTCCAGACGCTCTGCCCACCGGGAATAGGGCACATTATCCATAAACTCGTCATAGACCTCTGCAAACCCCTGATACGCCTCCATGTCCGCTCCCTTCTCTCCGGCTCTTCCCTTCTGCCGTTTTTCTCTTATGCCTGCTCTTTCCTCATGCTGATTTTTTACGTTATTTCACTTCTTCTCTTATACGGCTTTTCCTGATACCCCGCTTTTCCTGATACCGCTTCTCCTACTCGCCAAGCTTCATTGCGATGATGCCGCCTGCAAAGAATGCCACCGCTCCCGTAACCAGACTTATAACCGTAGGTGCCGGATAAGTTCCCATCAGCAGAATGGCTATAGGCGAGGACACAATGAGGCCGATGATTCCCCAATAGGCATAGAGGGGAAATTTTTCAAAGATGATCTCCACCAGCTTGGCGATGCCGAAAATCCCTGCCACCACACCCAGACCAAAGGGTATGAGAATGCCGCAGCCCGCCAGTATGGCATTCATATCCATTGCCGCAAGCGCCTTGAAAAAGTCTTTCACAGCGTTCAGCACAGGATAATAGAATCCCATCAGCATCAGAACCATGGAGCCGCTGACCCCCGGAATCACCATGGTGGCCGACGCAATGATACCCACGCCGAAGAGAATCAGCACATTGCCGAAGCTGAAGCTTATGTCCGCCGCGGCCCCTTCTGTCTCTCCCATGACTGCCAGCCCCACCACCATGACAAAAAAGAAAAGACAGGCGATCATATGGCCGACTTTTATGCCCTTTCCCTTCACCTTCTTCCCAATGGCAGGAAGGCCTCCCAGAATCAGTCCGATAAACAGAAGATTCGTCTGGATGGGAAAATTGTCGAACAGATAGGTGAGTCCAAAGGAGCTGGCTCCAATAGCCGCCACCATGCCCACAGCGATGGGCAGCAAAAACAATAAGCTTTTTTTGAACTCGCTGAATAGGTGGGTGATACAATGGATCAGCTTGTCATAGATCCCCATGGACACCATCATGGTGCCTCCGCTGACCCCCGGAACAATATTTGCGATACCGATTACTACGCCCTTTAGAAAACTTTTGATCATTGCCATATGACTTCTCCATTCATCTTTTATTGATATCACCGTCACGTGATGACAGCTCTTCCTTGTATATTTCTACCTGCTCCTTACAGCCCATCTTCTCATAGCACCGAATCAAGCCCTCCAGCCCTTCCCTTCCTCCTGCCTGAATGCTCAGGATGGGACGGGTCTCGTAGACAGCATTGTAATACCATACGGCAGCCTCTTCCCAGTCTCCCTCTTCTTCGTAAAAATGCCCCATCTCGCAGCAGATCTCCGAGCAGGCCTCCTCTGCGATAACCTTTGAGGTATGCTTGAAAAATGCGACCGTATCTCCAGCCAGTCTGGCGGCTCTGGCCACAACACAACAAGCCTGCGCCAGCTCCTCCCCGTCTCTATAGGCATCCCCTGCGGAAGCGGTAAAGAATTCCCGTGCCTGCCGAAAGTCCTCCTCGTCTCCCACCAGCATCAGCTCTCTGGCATAGAGCTCATGAAGCCTCTTTGACAGCCGCAGCCCCTGCCTGCAATGCTTGTAGAAGCATGCCAGATCCCTTTTTCCGTGGCTTTCCTGAGGCATATGCTCAATTACGATGTCGCTGTCGTAGATCACCGGCATCAGCCGCACCGTCTCATGAACCGGATCCTCCCATACAAAGTCCCGCTTTCGCTTAAAAAGCTTGGGGCGGTACTCCTCATCGAAATTGTACACCGTGCCGAACCGCAGCTGGTTGGAATATTTCATCTGCACAATTTCAATCTCCGGCAAAAGGGTTTCCTTCAGCAGGCGGAACCTCTCCCGATTCTCCTCCGACAGCACCTCATCGGCATCCGCAGAATATATATATTCCATGGTAGCCATGGAAAAGACATAATTTCTCGCTGCACTGAAGTCCTCCGTCCACCGGAAATCAAGGACATGCTCTGTATAGCGCGCTGCGATTTCCTTTGTCCTGTCCCACGATCCCGTATCGACAATGATTATCTCGTCAACCAGATCCGCTATACTGTCCAGACATCTCTCCAGCACCTTCTCTTCGTTTTTCACGATCATGCACAATGAAACTGTAATCATTCGTCCCCCAGCGGCATCGCCGCAAAATTCATACCAAACATACTCAGACAGTGCAAATATCCAAGCAGAACAATCCCTTAGGCAGTACAATCATACCAAAAAGCCATTGGCGACACAACCATTATCAGCAAATTTTAAGAAAAATAGTTTGAAAAAATTACCGTTTCCCCCAGAGCAGCGCTGCCCAGAAGGCTGCGACGATATAGGGTACAAACGGTACTTTCCGCTTAAGATTTCCCCGCTTGTCAATGTTTCGCCCAAGAGCCTGCACGGGAAGCAGAAGGCCATATGCCAGCAGCATATGCATCACCATTCCCCAGCCGTCCATTCCTCTGGCCACCCCCGCCGCCCCACAGACACAGAAGGCATAAGAATCCGCCCTGCCATACATTCTGCCAAAAACCGTAAGCTGCAGAATCACAAAGAACAGCAGAAAGCACAGCCCCTCCCGAAACAGATCCTCTCTCAGTCCATAGAGCCTGCACAGACGCCAGCGCTGCCCCAGAAGAACCAGCGCCGCGCACAAGGCAGGCCACCAGATAAAATTATAGACCTGACACAGCAGCAGATCCGTCACGGAGGCCAAAAGCAGTGAGCCGCCTATGACAGAAAGGAAAAAACGGCTATGCCACGGCTCCCCTTTTGTCAACAGCATCACTGTGATTCCCTCCGCCACCGAGGCCGCCAGTACACATATGTAGCCGCCAATGTTCATGGGAAGCGGCGCGTCCCATCTTTTGATGATCAGCGTTCCGACCCCTGCTATACCCAAGATCACCCCTATCATCTCAGCCTCGTCCTCAGCTCGTCCAGCACGCTGCCATTGACCTCCAGAGTACTTATGGCAGGATGTGTCTCCAGCTTCTTGTCTCCCTTGTATGCCCTCACCGTGATTTCAAAAATGCCCTCGGGGGCTTCCAAAGGTATCATAAATTGTATTTCCTCCGCCTTCCAATGCTGAGGAGACGTCTGGTACAGAAATGTCCGATTATATCCGGATAAAAATTCCGGAAACTCAACCTCCACTTTTTCGGCATAGCCCCATGCCTCAAGGGTTAGAATTCCGCTCTCGCCCCGCTTGAAAAGCGGTTCATGGGGAGACAAAATTCTATACACATCCGCCCCCAGCGCAAACTCCGTGATCTCTCCTCTGGTCACCGTTGTATTTCCCACATTGTCCTCGGCATACGCCTCCACTGTGAAAATACCGCTGAATATGGGCTTATCATCCGTAAGACAGATTTCTATGTTTCCTTCCTCGTCAGGAAAAATCCTTTCCTCCAGCAAATTGTCCTTATTCTTGATTTCCAGATAAAATTCCTTGACGCCGGAAAGCTCATCCATGGCGGACACCTCCAGCATGATGCTGTCATGCCTTCTGTCTATCAACTCCCAATCAGCCATTTTCTCCAGTCCCGTTATCATAGGACCTTCCCCGTCTCCGATCAGCGTCACGGAATGACTCATATCATGGCTCCAATCGGAGAATAAAACATCCTCTCCGTAGGCGGCACCTGCCACGGGAACCACCACCATGGTTTCGCCGCTTAGCGATGAGGGCATGATAAATCCCCTCCAGCAATCCACACTTTCTCCCTTCCGGCTTCTGAACGCCCCCATATAAGAAGCCTCCTCCAAAATTGCCGCGCCCTCCCTCCATAGGCTCAGCGAGGCAGCATCCAAATGCTCTTCCCCCGCCAGACTTCCGGAATGGGGCAGCAGCGTGCCATGCCTCTGGGTTCGCTCCTTTGTCCTCAGATCAAAAATCTGGTGGCTGATCTGATAGTCCGCTCTGGCCGGCCCCTGCATGCGGGAGCGGAAAGAGAGCCGAAAGGGAGTGCTTCCGTCTGCCTTCACATAATAAGCTTCCTGCCCTTGAACCGGATACACACTTCCATACTCTTTTCCGTCAATCACGCCGTCCACCTCTATCCTCTCGGTGGAAATCCCCCATGCTATCTCTATGCTGTCCGGATCCAGTTTCACATGAACGGTATCCGAGATATTTCCTGCCCCGTCCACCGCAGCAATGTGCAGATACTGCACTTTCTCACCGATCTCCACCTTCACCCGCCTATCCTTGGCCGAAACCCGCTGCCATGGATCCCGTGAGGCATCCGGCAAAAGCTTTGTATCTCCATATAAGTCTACCAGATACAGATACTCCCTTACCCCGGTCTTCACTACACATTCGGCTATATTGGAATCTTGAAGCTTCTTACCCGTCAAAACGGAATAAGACTCCGCCCGAAACAAATACTTGGTTCCCCGATCCTCTGCCGCAGCAAACTCTATGAGGGCCATATGATCTCCCGAAGGACTCATGACAACGGTGTCCGTATCCACGGTATAGGGCGCTGCCTTATCCTTGGCATCTAAGACATCCATACCTCCTGCTTGTGTCAGACCGATTTTGTCTGCCTTAAGCCATGCGTTCCCATTCCCCCTTTTCACCCCTCCCGATGTCTGCCAAAAAAGGGCATATTTCTTATTCACATAGCTGTATCCTCCCTCTGCAGGGATATCGATGTCCTTGGCCTTACAGTCCAACAATAGGCCGCCGCACAGCCGAAGCCTGTCAAATCGCACCGTACACCACTTCACCGGCTTCTTGATTCTATTTCCCTCATGATATTGGAGAGAATCCATCATTCCCTCCGCATAGACACGGATTCCGGTGGTTCCCTGCGGAATAGGCACTTTATATAGGAAATGAGCCCCTGATGTGCCATACCATTTTGACCTCTCACAAAACACCAAGGGCCTATCCCCATACCCCGACCGGGACAATATCCCTGAACGCCATACGTTGTTCGGAGGATAATATTCCCCGGCATAGTTCCCGGCAAATATGGGATTTCTATAATCTGAGTTCAAATACACCTTTGCCGCTCTTGCAGTCCCATTCCCATAAAATATTGGATAGGAGACCTCATACTCTTCCAGAATATCGTACTCGCCGTTATTGGGATTGCTCTGGCTCCAATTCGTGTGCGTGTAAATATTTGCTATAGGGGGCCATCCGGCGTATACCCCGCCTCCTGCAGGCACCACCACACCGGCCTCGAAGGCATTCCATTCCTGCCGGAGCTTAGCTATGGTAGAAGTAAACAGAGGCGTACCGTTTTGGTTTGTTACTTGTATGTAGGTTTTTCCGTCGATAAAATTAATTCCCTCCCCATATATCCATGTCCCCAGCTCCAAAACGGTATTTTCCTTTACCGGAATCAAAGTCCCGGAACCTCCCACCTGAGAAGAGAAATAGAAGTTGCTTCTGATATAGCTGCCATCCGTCCAGTCCCACTCATCATCCCACCACTCTCCTTCTACGGGGGATGCGACATAACCGGCTGCCACCGCATCATAGGAGCCGTCCCGATAGCATCCGCTCTCCCGGGAGTGGACATGGGGGATTCTGACCCCTGCCTTTCCTCCCACGCTGCCGCCACCTCCCCCTGCCATCCCTTCCCGTCCGCTGTCTATTCCGTCGGCGGCGTGGCTGATTTCCTTTCCTCCCTGCAGTCCGCTGCCAGACGAGGTAGCGCCTCCTCCACCCCCTGCCACCAGCAAAATCCCCTTTTTGTCCGAGCTGATAACGGTACACCCGCCGCCGCTGCCGAAATCCGTGGCTCTGCCGCCTCCGCCGAATCCGTTCTGTCCGCCTACCGTAACAAAGAGCTTCTCACCCTTCTCCAGATAGAATGCAGCTTCCGTTCTCCCTCCTAAACCTCCGGTATATGCACCCCAATTTCCTCCCTGCGCCCCCTGAGCAGCCAGAGAATAGAATCCTGACATGGGAATCACGGAACTTGCGGACTGCCCCTCATACTCCCAGACAAGCCCCTTAAAGATTTCCGTCTCTTTATCCGACCCGAAAAAAATCTGCCTAAACTCCTTCTGACCCTCCTCCTTTTGGTAGATTCCGTAGGCTTTTGCCCCGCCGTCTGGCTGCTCCCAGTCAAGCCTTACCGCTCCCTTCCCATCATTTGCAAAATCATCGTAGACAGCCGTGAGAACCAGCTCCATCTTGGGAAGCGCCTGAGCCATGATCCCTGACAGCTCATTGCCTAAGGCCTTCGCCTGCCCCATTCCCGTCTCCCCAAACGTTCCGGCCTGACACAAAGACCCTGACACGGCCATTACGGCTGCCGCCGCCATTATAGTGAACTTCCATTTCCTCAAATTCAGCCCTCCTCATCCACATACCAACCCTTGCCCCCTTACGGAACCTCCTTTGAAGCCAGAGGCTCAAACCCTGTCTGCTGTCTATTCTTTTCCTCCCCGCAGCGGCTGCACTGATCGCATCTATAGAAGATCACCACATTATATTCAAGCTCTACGCAGGAACCGCTGTAGGGCTGATAGTCATGGGAAAACCGTGCCCGCTCTCCATAATCCACTGTATTGCTCTTTTTTGCCCCGCATTCTCTGCACACATGGGAAACCACCTTGGGATCCATACAGTTCCCCTCTGTCAGCACCAGATCCTCCCAGACATGGTCATGAAAAGCAACATCTTGTATGTCTCCAAAAAAACCAAAAAGGATCAACGTCTCCTGCGCCCTATTCAGCTCCGTCCGAATCCTCTCCTTCCCACAGCCTCCCATCCCCAATATCATAACAAGAGCCATACAGCACAAACCCACCTTCATGTCAAACCCCTCCCTTTTCAAAGCTATACTCCCAGAATCTCCAAACCTTATTTTGTGCGGCTTCTAAGACCCCATTATTATAAATTCCCAAAAATCCAACAATCGAATACCCTCAAGTCACCTTTGCCGGAAGTTTTTCAACGGCACGCCCCATAGGGGTAAAAGTCAAAAACAGAATACAGTGCAGAGACTTCTGCGGAACGCTGCAACAAGCGTGAGAATGAAAAATATAAATCAAAATACAATATGTGAATGTAGTTTATCAGATATGATTTCCAAATCAGATATGCTGTGCCAATGACACATCTCTATAAGACATGTTCCTTTAAGTTCTGCTGACAGCTCCCCAGCCCTAGAAATGGAGGAATGTCTTCTCTACCACGGACTTCAGGATAGACTCTTATTTTCTCTCATCCAGATATAGCTGCACACGTTTATTGATCACAGCAACTACATCTTGTTCATTCTTATACCCGTCAAAATACGCCTTTGCCTCTTCGAGTATAATGTCGAGGATGGGCACAGTCCTAATAGGCAGAGGCCTTGCTGCCTCTATCTTTTCCTTGAACTCGGCCTGCATTTCATCCGTGATGGCTCTGCCGTTATACATCGGCACGCTGACCCCGTTCTCCTGCCCGACTACCGCGTATTTATCAATGTATTTCTGCATCCATGCGTCAAAGGCCTCCTTATGCAAAGGCATACTCAAAGAAGTACTGTCTTCAAGCTATGCTTCCTCGCTGATCAAAAAGCAGATAAATTCCCATGCCGCCTCCTTGTGGAGGGAATTTGCATTGATTGATAAGGCGTATACCCACTCAGAAACAGGATAACAGCCATCGTCACCATACCGTTTTGCAGCCTCCAGCAACTTGCCAAACAGCGGCGAATCGAAATCACAGCTGCCGTTTTCCCAGTCTATCATTCCCCAGAAGCTTTCCGTCCCCTGAAGAAACGATTCCAGCACCTCCGCAGAATTATATCCCTTGCGATAAATCCCCTTCTCGTTTCGAGCCAGCAGAATATCCGCCAATGCTTCTATATTCGGCACCTCCCGGCTCCCCAACACATCCTCTGATATCTCGGTGTCCCATACGACTATACTGGGATTCACACCGTAGATATGTTCTCCCTGCCGCAGGGAGGCAAATGTCAAGGGAAAATAATCCTCCTCCCGGATGCCGGATGCCTCCATATAAGGATTCAATTCCTCCAGAGTGCCTTTTTCCAGCATCCCCTCTATATAATCCTTCATGAGGATACTGTTTACGATGTCGGGCCCCCCGCCTGCGCTCATCTGGATGCTGTCAGTCTGGCAAAACCTTCTTCATCGTTGCCGCTTCCGCAGTCTTCAACTATAACATGATATGTACTGTTCTCCATGTTGAACTGGGCGACTTTGTTTCCGAACCATGTATCACTGCTCAGAAAGCGTCCCCTGATAATAATAGGAATCTTTTCCACCTTCTCCATCTTCAGCTTCTCCAAAAGTCCCCCTGCCCCCTTGGATTCGCTCCAGAGGAGCTCAATCGTGCCATCCTCCGCCACCTGAAAATCCTGCAGTTCCAAATCTTCATGCCATCCATAGGAAATTCCGCTAAAAAACAAGATGGGGGATAAGCTTCCCTCAACCATATCCACTTTGGAAATCCTGCGGTCGGTGCTAACAGAATAGCCCGCCACTGCCGGGAAACTTCCCGTTTTTCCAAGGCGTATTCACCCCGAAAAATCATATAGTAACCATGTTTAAGAACCGCGATCCTGCTGAATTTGTCCCTGACACTTTGCCGGCTTTTGTCTATTCCCAGATCTTCACCACCCGCAGGCCGCCTTTGGCCAGCTCCTGATAGAACGCCCCCACATCCTTCTTATCCAAATACACATTGATCCGCTGTGCAGTCATGGTTCTGTCTCCGTTGGGAATATTTCCTCCCGCTGCGTCGAACACCTGCTGTACGTACACCTCCTCCCACGCCAGTACGGCATCTCCGTCCTGAACGGAATATATATGCACCCGATCTCCCGCCCGCAGGGTTCCCCCTACCACCTGATACATATCCTCCGCCCTGAAGCCGGCTACCACCGGTTCCTCCATATCTTTCAGAACGTCCTCCAGCCGCCGGAACATCCCCTGCGTCAGCAGCACGCCCTCTTCCACATCGAACACCGCCGCCAGCCCCTGTACCTGCTCCGGCCTCTTCAGCGCCGTGAGGGGAATGCACCTCACATCCAGCTCCTGCTCCGTAAAATACAGAGCAAAATTCTCCTCCGTTATCATCTGCCCCTTTGGTATGGGTGCTCCGGCCACATAGACGATTTCCTTCTCATACTGCTCCAGAACACTCTTCTCCACCTGCAGCAGTATCACAAACATAGCTACTGCCGCCGCCAGAGCCGTTATGCTCACTCCCGCTTTGATTCTTGCCGCGGATCTCTTTTTGCCCTCCACGTCTCTTTTTCCTCTCATCCCTCACAATCCTTTCCGCCTATGGGCCCCTGCCCTTAGGCAAAAACCACTACCTAACTACATCCGCCAGATTACCCTTATATGCCTCCACGTCTGTTCCCAGAAACCCTCTCACCCGAAAACGGATCTCGCTGTACACCGATGTAGCCACCACCTCTTTTCCGTTGGGCGCCACCACATTTCCCAAGGATTCCTGCCAATTTGTTGCCACCCCGTTTTTATCATAGCTATAGATCATCACCTTCCCCTCCGCCACATTATAGACCGTATAATTTTCGATCCGAACCGGGCCTTGCACAATACTGCCCTCCCTCCCTCTCCAGCCATGATCCAGATTCAGGTTCTCTCTCACTGCCCACCTATAGGTCTCATAAGCCTGATCTGGATCCGCTATCAGGATATTGTGGGAGATGCCGTACTCCTCCACATCTACCACGGCGGATGCCAGATTGGATGCCGCCAATGCATCCTCCAGATAAAGGGAAGTAGTCCTATAGATCTCCAGCTGTATAAGCCCACGCAGGAGCACTGCCAGAAACAGCAGAAAGAACAGCCCTGTGCTCCACCCTGCCTGCCCCCCGGCAGCCCTTGGTCTAATGCTTTGCGGTGGATACCCTTTTCTCCGTAAATTCATATACATTCTCCAGTTTCCCCCTTATCTGCAGCGAGATAGGCTCCCCATAGTTCACCTGCCAGAGAGTGGTTCCCTCCAGCTGGATCTGTGTGGCCCCCGCCTCCTCCAGCTCCCTATAAAGGGCTTCTCTGTCCTCGTCCGCAAGCATCCCTCTCGTCTCCATCCGCAAAATGTATTTTCGGGCAATCTGGCTTATTTCCGTCTTTTTCTGAATCAGGCCGGCACTGCCGAGATATGCCACCATCACCGCCGTCATGGCCAACAGACAAAGCCCCGTGGACAAGAACTCCCCGATATTTCCCGCCCTCTTTTTCATGGCATCACTCCCGTCAGGATTCTCTGGGCCTCATCGGTCATTGAATCTACAATGGTCTCGATAAAGGTCTTCAAGCTGTCCTTCATAACCACACACAGAAGCAAAGCGATGATGCAGAGGCCTACCGTCACTATAATGCCGTCGATGCCAGACTCCTTTTTCATTCCCGATGTCTTCACCTTGTACAGCATTCCCTTCACTGCATTTTCCCATCTGTTCAGCTCTTTTTTCAGCTTCATACTCACACCTCTCTATCTGCAATTTTTTCTCAAATTCCCGCTGCCGCCCCAAACATGTAGGTTACGCAGGCATATAGGGCGATGGCCAATACCACGGCCAATATCCCCAGCTGATAAAACGTGATGCTTCTATCCAGAGCGCTTTTCCTGCGCTTAAGCACCGTCTCTTCCATGTCCTTGATCTGCTCCCCGATGTCGCCCAGAAGCTCCACCGCCTGCCCGGACTCCAGCGCCTGCAGCAGAATAATGCAGAGAGAGTCCACATAGCGATTGTCGAACTTGCGCTGAAACCTATCCAGCGCATCATAGGCGTCCGCCTTGATCACCACATCCCCCGCCAGCTCCAGCAGAGCCTTTCTCAGACGCTTTTCCTGCACACTCCCGTAGCATTCCGCCAATGCGTCTATCACATAGACCCCTGCCAGAATCTGTATCTCAAGCCCGTGGAAGACCAGTTTCAGCTCCGGAAGCATCCTCTCGTTGTCCCTGCCGTTGAGATAAACCAAGAGTCCGGAGGGAAGAAAGTACAGAATCCCGCATGCAATGACCCCGTACTCCCAAGAAAGGGAACCTGCCGCCGCCATCCCCCCTGCAGCCAGAAGAAGCCTCACTGCAAGATATTTCGGCGGCGTCATGGCGCTGCCGTAATGAAAGGTTCCTCCGTTCTGCGTCAGCCATTTCTGTTTCTTCCGATACCAACCGGTCTGTCGCCCCCTTTCCCGCAGCAGTCCTGACAGCTCCTGATACGTGGACAGAACCTTCCAATCCGGCCTTCCCTCCTTGTAGAGCGCCAGCACCAATGCGAACATCAGTCCCCCTGCACAGACAGGCAGCAATCTCACCCCATAATCCACAATCATTCTCGTCTCCATACCTCTTCCGCCAAAGCCTCCTTCCCTCCGGGAGGATCATGTCATTTTCTGCAGCTGTCCGATATACAGCAGTATTATGATCCCGATGACCCCAAGCCCTATTCTCCCCGGCACCGTGCCCGTCAATATCTGCAGCCCGGACAGCTGCACCATCCGGCCTACCGCGGCCAGCACCACCATGGACAGCCCCAGCAGCAAAACCATGTTTACCAGAGCCTCCCGCAGCATCCCCTTTCTTTCCTGCGACAGCCGAAGGTACTCCCGCAGACTCCTCCTGCTGCCCGCCACCAGAGCCGTGAAATCCGCACAATACCGCAGGCTCACCTCCATATTCCGGGCAAGCTCCTTAAACTTTGGATGCTCTATCTTCTCCGCCATGGAACGCAGAGCCAGAGCCGTGTCCCCCGTGATCTGAGCCTCATAATAGCAGGAATCCAACGCGCTTTTTATAGGCTCTTCCATGTATCTGCTCACCTGATGAAATATGCCTGCTACATCTCCCGCCGTGATGCTGTAATTCCCAAGGAAGTCCAGAAGCTTCATCAAATGTTCATTGACAGCCCGCAGATTAGCAGTGCGCAGACACCGAAGAATCAGGAATTCCCCTGCCAAAAGCGCTCCGTTGCCTATCACGGCGGCCCAAAGCCCCAAGGACATTGAAAGGAACAGAAATAGACAAGCCGCTGCCGCCAGACTTCCCAATATCCAAAGTTCCGAAGTCAGCCCGGGAAATCTCAGTCTCAGGCCGCTATAATCAAGCTCTCTTTCCAGACCATAGAGCAGCGTATGCTCCTGCTGCAGCACCAGCAAGTTCCTCCTGCTCTCCAATGCTCTCTGCCTTGCGGCTGCATCCATGTCCCACCGGGTCTTTCTCATCAGCTCCGCCATATGATCCACCAGTCTGATCTCTGAGAACAGAAACCAAAACCCCAAGAACAAAGTCAAAAACAACACTCCCTTCAAGCCTCATCCCTCCCATATATTTTCTGATACTTCAGATCCCTGCGCTCCCCGCTCCAACCGCAGCATTCAAAGATTTCCCTGACATGATACCGCTCCATGAACACCAATGTACGAAAGCAGTCCATCATCTTCATCAGCTCGTCTCTGGAGTAGCGGCTCCCGTACATGGCATAATCCACCAGCTTGTCCGGCGCCTTGTCCGCCGAGGGAGCATGAATGGTCGCCGCGCAAAGCTGCCCCGTATAGGCTGCGTTGAGAAGGTACAGCGCCTCCGCTCCCTTGACCTCTCCGATGATAAAGAAATCCACATCCATGGTCAGCCCGGCCAGACTGATCTCCTCCAGCCCATAGCTGACCTGCCGTTCTCCCGCTCCCACCAGAGAATGGAGGAACATCATGTCCGGGTGAAGCCTGGTGGTAAGCTCGTCGGCCTGCTGCGCCACCAGCACCGCCATATCATTAGGCAGAGTCTCCTTCAAGGCATTCAGCAGCGTGGTCTTGCCGGAGGAATTTCCTCCGCAGATCAGTGTAGAGCCCTCCCGAAAACGTTGAACCAAAAGCTCTGCCGTGTCCCTATCCAGCATCCCCTGCCCGATAAGCTCCTTCATCTGCGGAAATGTCTTTGGAACCTTTCTGATACAGAGATACGGCTCGTTGTATGTGTTTACCAATGGCATGGAAAGCGTGAATCTCAGAATAAAATCCGGATGGCTCTCGTTGTCCGTGAACCTTTGAATGGCATTTAGATTAGAGATATTGACCTGATTTCTCGTGGCGATATAATCGATGAACTGCCGGTACTCCTCCGGCGAGGAAAAGGCAACGCCCGCCTCCATCCTGCGCCCTTTTCTCTTGACCCGTATATTGTTATGGGCCACTACCCTGATGTCTGATACAGACTTGTCATCTATCAGCACCGACAGCCGGGAATAACCGAAAATGTACCTCTCGAAGGCCTCCAGCAGTTTCCTTGCCTGCTCCGGCGGCAACACATAGTACATATCTATATGCCTCTTTGTCTCCTCCAGAAAACCTTCTTTCGTAAGCTGTCCTTTTTTCATCTGCATCAGAGACTGCTGCTTTCCGGTGGTATAGTCCTCCACCAGCTCCTGCAGCAGGTCCTCCCTCACAGTACAGCCCTCTGTCTTGATGTCCGCACCTCCTTGCCTGCTTCTTTTAAGTTTTCCCAAATCCGAAAGGACTTGTCTCTTCCCATAGGCCCGGCATGGCAATGTGTATGGCCTTTGCCGAGCTTCGCCAAACAAGACATCCCTTTCACGGGGTCCCCCTTTTCTTTCAGATACTTTGCTTCCAACAGATCCTCTGCTCCCAGAAACGATTTGCTTCCAAGAAACACTCCGTCCCCAACAAATACTCTGTTTCCCAAAAAACACTTTGCTTCCAAGAGATACTGCAGCGATGATAAATGGCCTGACCCGGCCTCTTTGATAATACATTACCTAGAAAAAACATTACTCAGAAAAAGATTCTTAGCCGTCGACGTGTCACTAAGTACCTATAAAGGTACACCCTCTACCTCAAATTGTCAATACCCCAAAATAGGATTCGTGAATTTTACTTAAAATAATTTAATATTACTAAATTCTGCTGATATCTTCTCAATGACTTCTCAATACTTTCCTGATGTATTCCCGATCTTTTGCCATGCCCTCCTGATGCTTTCCTGCTACCCTCCCGATCCTTCCTTGCCAATGCTGTGATCTTTCCCAAATACTTTCCCATGCCCTCCCGATACTTTGCCATGCCCTCCTGATGCTTTCCTGCTACCCTCCCGATCCTTCCTTGCCAATGCTGTCTGATCTTTCCCAAATACTTTCCCATGCCCTCCCGATACTTTGTCATGCCCTCCTGACGCTTTCCTGCTGTCTTCCTGATCCTTCCTTGCCAATGCTATGATCTTTCAAAAATGCTTTCCCATGCCCTCCCGATACTTTGCCATGCCCTCCTGATGCTTTCCTGCTACCCTCCCGATCCTTCCTTGCCAATGCTGTCGGATCTTTCCCCAACGCTTTCCCACTGCCTCCTTTGTCCCTTTTCCCCTGTTCCTTCTCCCTTCAAGCCCGGAAGCGAATCAACGCCTCCGGGCCGAAACCATCAGTTCATGATAGGCTTTACGGGTTTCCTCCAAGGTCAGCTCACGGTCAAAGATGACCGTTTCATCCATCTCATGCACCACACACTGAAAGAACCTTGCATCATACCACTCCGCCGGAACATCGGACTCCAGCGCCCTTAGAAGCTTTTCCGGATCGGGATGGAGGACGCAGCTCTCCGGCAGCGCCTTGTGGCCCTTTTCATATTCATAGTACCGCACCGCATTGAGATTCAGATTCTCCTTTGCAAAAGGCGTCTCCGATGAACCTGCCATTATGAACCCCCTCTGGATCATATCCAGATATCTGGACGCAATATCCCGCATGGAGGCCACAGAGTCTGCAGATCCCTGAGCGCGCATCTGCCCGGCCACCTGCCGCATCCTGTCCGCCATCTCTTCCGCCGGCGGACAGCCTCCCCTGCCCTCCCCATAGTCACAGAACAGTTCCTTGACATGGGCCTCAATGTCGGCTCCGGTGAGAAACCGAGGCCGCTCCTTTGTGCCGATGCAGGCGTCAAACACCTCTCTGGCATAACCTGCGGACACCGACTCTTTGGGCCCCAGCCACCCCAGAGAACGCATATAGGGCGCAAGCTTCCCCTGCATGATCCTGCAGCAGCCGCTGTATTCCGGCATCATCACGCAGAATGCCTGATCAAACCGTCCGTTCCGGAAAAATTCCGGGGGAAGCTGGCTGATATCGTTGGCCGTGGTGACGGAAAAGACGATTCTATCGTTCTCCTGCATGAACGTCAGCAGCATGCCGAAAAGCCTCTCCATCACTCCGGAGCCTTCCCCCCTTTTCCCGTTTGCACCGCTCATGGCCTTCTCCACCTCGTCGATCCATAGGACGCAGGGCGCGGCGAACTTCAGATCCTCCAGCATCTCTCTCATGCCTTTTTCCGAGTCCCCCACGTAGCCGCCCAAAATCCGGGACATGTCCAGCTTCACCAGCGGCAGGTGCATAACCTGCGCCGCCATCTTGGCCGTGGCCGATTTTCCTGTGCCGGGAATTCCCACCAAGAGTATGCCCCCGGGGGCAAGTCCCGGCTTTCTGATGATTCTCTCATGCTTCCTCAGCCAGCTTTCAACCGTGTCCAGTCCATAGATTCCTTTTCCTTCCACGCTCCCCGCCGACAGAACCTCCAGACGCCCGTGCTGCTGGAGAACTTTGTTTTTATAATTGACGATGATCCGTTCTATTTCATCCGTTCTGGCAAAATCCACATAATCCTGAGAAAGCATTTCCATAAACAGCCTGCGGACATTGGCCTCCGATATACCTGCCATATTGTCGGCATACCATTCCAGTGTCTTAGAATCGAAGACGGGACACTCTCCCGCAGGTCCCAGCAGAACCTCCGCCAGCTCCCTGCCCCCGTACCTGCGCTGTCTGCACTCCTCCTGCCGATGCCAGTACTCCCCCAGCAGATCGGAAAAATCCTCCGGGGCCAAAGGGGCATACGAGATAGTGCGCAGAGATTCCCGCAGAAGCTCCGGCAGCGGACAAGAGGGCCCGTAAGAGATAAAAATCACTTTTTTTGAAATATCTTCTCCCCCGTCCCATGCTCTGCCATGTTCCCCTGCCCAAAGCCCCTCGGCCCGCTGATTCTCGCAATAGCGCAAAAATTCCAGCATCAGCTGACTGTACTTGGGATCTCTGGCCTGACCGGACTCGTTCTTCATAAATGCCTGCCACACAAAGATCAGGTGGCCTTCCCGCAGCCCCTCCTGCAGCTCTTCCGCCCCTTGGAAATCATAATCATCCTCTTTTCTTTTCTTTCCGGCCCCGCCGGAAACCCAGCCGCAGAACTCCCCCGCAGATACAAAAAGAGGCTGTCCCGGCATCCCCTTTTGTTCGCAGGCCAGTCTTACAGTTCGTTCCACGGTGCAATAGTCGTTGGTCTGAAAGTGAAAAAACTGCCACATTTCCCCTTCCGGAAGCTCCGGGCGGGGCAGAAGCCCGGCAAGCTGTTTCGCCGCGCTCCTAACGGGCGAAAGATCCTTATTTTTCATAGCGATACCTCCCTGCGCTCCGGCCCCTGCCGGTCCGGCTATCATAGCAAACCTATCAGTTCAGATATAGGGCCCTCATGACATCCTGCTTCAGCCCTCTGATGATCTGATCGGGAATATTGAAAATATCGGTCTTCTTGAACTCATAGTCCAGCCTCAGGGATATCTCCTTTTCCAGCAGCCACTCCACGGAATCCCGCTCACTGCCTTTATAGGCCTCATACACCGCGGCGCGGTATGACGCGCTCCTCAAAATATCGTCACGCTCCACCCCCATCCCGAACCAGTTCAATATGGTATTGCCCAGATCCTGCAGCAGCCCTCCTATAGACTTCCAGAATTCAAGGTGAAGAGTATCCGGATCCACCTCTCTGACCGCCCGGGAAACCCTTTCCACCGGCAGACGGATCTTCACCGCATCCGTATCCACCGTTCCTGTAAATTTCGCCCCTGCAAGGGTATCCAGCAGATTCATAATCACCCTCATGGTATCGGGCAGGCTCACTTTCGGCACAATATTTTTAGTTGCCCGCTCCATAGCCTCATTAAGCTTCGCCGTCTCCTGAAAGATTCTTGTGCAGTCGCTTTTCAGCTTCTCGTTCAGCCGGTATGTGGAACAGTCCTCATTCTGAGTGCCGTCCGCCTTTTTCAAGGGCTGGTTCTTCCACCATTCCAGAGTCTCCAGCGTGATGCCGCGGACCAGAGCATTCAATTCTCTGGTGATCTCTCTTGCGGCCGCTCCCTTCAGTTCCTGAAAAAGCACCTTGTACAGTCTCTGGGGAAATTCCTGCAGCACATTCAGACGGCCCAGCAGTCCGCCCACATAGTATCCGCCTCCAAAGGGAACCGAGTTTTCATAGTCATTCTCCTTATCCATGTACAGAATCTGATCCTCCCTGCACAGAAACGCTCCCATCTCGGAATTGCGGATGGCATTCCAGATATGAGGCCGGATCCCCGCCAGCCGGCAAGATCCCCCTGTGACGATGACCTGAGCCGCTCTGCGCTCATTCTGCCCGAGATCATCCATTACATAGCGGATCAGATTTTCCAGATGACCGTACCATGTGTCCTCCACCACCTGCACCGCAAAGCCCCACGGCTCTGCCTCCCCTGCCCCCGCCCTCATGTCATGGACATAGGCAGCCATCTCCAGCGGATAGCTGACAGCAAAGCTGCGGCCGCCGAACATTGCGCCGGTCAGCGGGTCGTTGGTCTCGTCGCCCAAAAGCCCGCACAGCACATCGGCGCTCATCACGATCTCCTTATCCCTGAGCGTGTATGAAAAGCTGCTGCCCCGCTGCGCGGAATCATACTCCATGTTGGAAATGTCCTCCTTACTGGATCTCATGTTCCACTTCAGAAGAGCGCTTGTGCAGGAACAGAATTCCCCAAAGAACTTCTCCTCCGGCAGGCTCCGGGGATCGGGATATTCCTGCATGGTGGAAGGAAAGACCTTTTCCAGAACATAGTGCAGCAGCAGCAAGTCCACGTCTCTGCCTGCCATCGTCAGGGAATACTCGTAAGGTTCCGCCAAATCTCTCGCCAGATATTCCACATCTATGGTGCTGGCTCCGATGTCGATGATCACCACCCCAGTATGGAAATCCAAGGCCTTGTCATATTTCCTGCGCACATACTGCATGGCCGCCTTTGCCTCCGAGATGGTAAGGATGTTTTCCTTCGGCAGTCCCGTGCCTCTGGAAATTATATCCCGGTAGCTTTTCAGCACGGACTGTCTGGACCATTCGGCGCCTGCAGGGTGGGCCACCATCATCAAAGTATTCTGCCTCATGGTCAGCCTGTCTCCTTGGCCGATCCGCTTCTCTTGGATCCAGCGGCAGATCTGGTCCATAAGACAGCCGAAATAATCCGGCCACACATCAGCCAGCCTTCTGAAGAGCAGCTTGCGATCCCATGTGGCAATCTGCAGCACCACCTTGTTCAGATTCTGATCACTGGGGCAAGCCTTGAAGTTCTCGCACACATTTCCCGTGTTCAGAGCCTCCGGCCCGATGAGGGGTTTTAAGTCGCTGTATCCGATCAGCGTGGGTATGGAAACCTGCTTGTTCGCCATCTCCAGCGTTCCATTGCCTCTTGCGGAGGGCGTCTTGTAATTCCAGAGGATAGGATATAGGTACTCCTGCAGTTTCACAGCCCCGTTGCGGACGAACTCCTTCAAATCCAGAATCGCCGCGCTGGTGCTTCCGCATCCCATGTCCAATATGATCAGATATTCGCAGCTCTGAATTCTGTCCAGCCACTCCACAGGCAGCTCGTCCATCTCAAGAATTGCCTTCAGAAGCGCTTCTATCTCTCCGTTCATCTTTTCAACCTTCCTCCTTTTTTCATTTCCCGCCGGAACCGACGTTTCTCATTGGCTATACCTCTGCAGACACCAGCATCTTATAGCGGTGAAGGTCTTCTTCCGGGACGAACCGGGCCTTCTCCTCCTCAGGCAGATTGGCAGCCCGCGCAAGGACAAGCCCGTACTCCTCCACATATCCCCGCAGCTTCTTCTGTTTACTCCTATAGCTGTCCCGATACCGCTCCACATCTCCTCCTGCAGGACAGTTTCGGATCATGTCCAGCAGCACGAACATCCCCGTCTGTCCTCCCGCTATAGCCGCCATCTGTTGTTCCAGCGCAAATTTACGTGCCAGCAGCTCCCGGCCCGATGTCTTAGAACCGGACGGCACAGTTGGATTTTGGGGAGCCTGCCTCCTTCGTCTGGCCTCGCCCGCCCCCAGCACTATACAGACCGCCGCCACGGCCAACGCAGCCGCAGCCCCCAGCAGCAATATTATGAAATTCATGCTCACACCCCCGTACCCGCTTCAGCGGGCAAACAGCCAAAATATTTCAGGCATTGAATCCCCATGCCCATCCCTGCAATACTTCCACCGGGTCTTCACCCTTTCTCCCGGTCACCGTAGAGATCCATGCGCCGCAGCACCATTTTCCTCCATGTGTCCAGCTCCTGATGGGACAGTCCTTCCGAAGGGATTGTCCGCATCTTCTTCTCCAGATTATTCCCTATTTTTAAAAGAACCTGATAGGGCGCCGCCTCCGAACTTTGGGGCTCGTACATCTTATAGCGGGCAAAGAGCGGTTTCAGCTTCTCCGTTCTTCTGAGATACCCCTCGGCATGGCATGAAAATCCGGCAAGATCCTTTTCCTCCGCATCTTGCAGCAGCATATCCAGAAACATCAAAAGCCCTGTCTGCCCGTTGACCAGCTTGGCTATAGACTGTTCCAGCAACAGCCTCTCCGCCAGCCCATATCCCGGCTCCTGACTCTTGTTTTTTTGCTGTTCGGCTTTTTGCTGTTCGGTTTTCTGCTTTTCGGCTTTTTGCTTCTTGCCTTTTTGCTTCTCGGCTTCCCGCTTTTCGGTTTTCTGGCTATTACGCTTCAGTTTTCCGGCGCTTTCATCACATTTCCGTTCTCCGTCAGGCCCTCCGCCTTGTCCGCCGCTGCCTTTTCCGCCCTTCTCACCATTCCTCTTCACTGCCTTACCTCCCCGGAATCCAGAATTGCCCACCTCATGAACTGGGTGGACAAAGCCTCGCACTCGTCCTGCCCCGCCTGCAGGAAACGGCCCAGCATGGCCTGCACGAATTCCCCTTCGGTTATCTGCCTTTCCACATTGCTGCGATAGTCCAGAAATTGCCCCTGACGGCAGATCAGCAGCCCCCGTCCCGCCTCCTCGGCCACGGCGGTCACGCCCTCCATATCCCTGCCGCCGGACAGATTGCTCACAAATACACCGTCATCGTACAGCCAGCCCCACTGGCTGCCCGAACGGTAACAGCGGATAGGCAGCGGCGCTTTGTCGCCCTCGGAGATCTTCCGTCCGGGATCTACGGTGGAATACAGCTCCCCGGCGGTCAGAACCACGGCTCCCGTAACCCCGCTTCTCTCGTCTGCAGCGGCGTCCCAGAAGGGGCCGATCAGGGGCATTCCCACCAGTCTGGAAGCGCCTCCGCTGCGGTGGGCGTAAAACAGCCTGCTTCCTTGATCATCCCCCTTCTGGAGGATTGCGCTTCCGGCGTCACAGCAGGAGATAGCGCCCTTGAGGCTCACCAAGCGGACACAGCTGCCCTCCGAAAATACAGCCCTCAGGAATCCGTAGGGAGGAATCTTTACAAGATGCTCTATGCCCTTATACCGAATGATAACACTGCATACTTTATTGTATTTATTCCGAAGTGTTCTGGGGGCCAGCTTCATTCCCGGCCCCGAGACGGCGCCGGGTTCAAGCTCAAATAACAGACCCTCCCGCACATCTATGACGCCGGACTCATACTTTGCTGCAATCGTCGGCCCCAGCAGCGCCCCGGGCCACTTCAGCCCTTCGGAAAAAATAACTTCCGGAGGGCTGTTGGTCAACAGACACACCGCCGTCACCCGCATACACAGCCAAATAGGCGCCCCCGCCATCTTTCCATGAATTTCGCTGCAGATTTTTTCTGCGGCGGCGCTGCTGCCCACATTCGGATAGTGCGGTCTTGTCAGCATCTCTCGATACCGGTTCAGGAATTCATGGCAGCGGGACTCTTCCGCCCCCTCCAGAAACAGCTTCGCCATGCGGACCTGCTCCTCCTGCGGCGCCTCTTTTTCGGGATCTCCATGCTCCATGAACCACATATAATCCACACACGCCATAATCCAGGCCCTATAGATATCGGCCCAGGCAAATTTGTCTGTGAGCTGTGCCGCGGATATCCGATACTGCTTCCTGCTGATCAGCATGGACAAGGAATTCAGCCCTCTCCTTGTAATTTTCGTGATCTCCGGACCATTCTGGTAATAAACGGACATTTATTGTCTACCTCTCTATCATGGGTATATGACATCGGCCTATAGGCCGATAGGGCTGCTCCACACATGGAACAGCCCCGAAACCTTACTTTTCTCAGGCAAAAGAACCTTCAAAATCGTCCTCGGCCTCATCATCCTCATCGTCCTCTTCCATGGACATCTCTTCTTCCATGGACGTTTCCTCCTCCATGGACATCTCTTCCTCCATGGACATCTCTTCTTCCATGGACATTTCCTCTTCCATGGACATCTCTTCCTCAGCGGAGTTTTCTGCGGTATCCTCGCCAATCGCCTTATGCCACAAGGATACGATCTTGCCCCACAGCGACTTGAGAAGCTCCCACGCCTTCTGTATCAGCTCCTCGCAATCCTCCACCGTGGCGATGCTCCCCAGTATGCCGGCGGCCAGCAGCGCCGATCCCACCACGACCCAGAACAAGGAGAAGTACAGAAACGCCCCCAGTGATATGAAAACGTGAAAGAACACTTCCGCCAGAGCCACCACAGCCACCACATATATGCCCAATGCCAGAAGCCTCAGCAGGCTCTTTCCCACGAAGGTGACCACTGCCGTAAAGATATTGCTCAGTCCGTCTGTCAGATCCTCCTTTGTGAGCTTGCCTACGTTGTACAGCTCCACCAGCCTGCTGCTCTCCACACTTGCCGCCGCGGCAGCGCCCACTGCGAAGGCCGGCGTATTCTTGTCGATCTGCCCCTCCGCCTTCACCGACCTGCCCCTCTTCTGCATGATATAACAGGAAGCCGCATATGCCGTGACTGTCACCTTGTCAGAATCCATCACTGCCGCCACCTTGTCGTGATCCAGCTTGCCCATGCGACCCAGCATGGCCTTCACGCAGCTGCGCTGAAGCAGCTCTCCTATCTGGGGCAGAACGGTTCCAGCTATGTCCAGAAGGGCGCTTACATCCTCCTCCGTATACTCACGAGCCTCCTCCAGCCTTTCCAGAGTCTCTGCAGTCCCCTCATTTTGCAGGCTGTCGGGATAAGCCGCCCCCACACCCTTGATCAGATTCTGGAGATACACCGCCCGCCGCTGGGTTTCCATCTCGCACAAGGCATCCGCCAGCTGCTCTTTGACCCACCCGGAACTCACGGTCTGCCTTGCGGCGTCCTGCATGCTCTGAATCCCCATACGCAGCTGATCCATATCGCTGTAGACCGTCGCCGCGTCCAGAACGGGAACGTAGCGCAGCACGATATCCTCCAGATCGGCTCCGCCGTCCAGCTCATCCTTGATCTTTTTTGCCAGCCAAACGCCCTTCATGCCTTCGCGAAGCTCCGCCGCCGCGCCTGTCATATCATTGAGATTTTTCTTGATATTCATATCCTGCTCCTCCTATTTTTCATGATGATCGGTTCCTTCCGTCCCGTCCGGCGAACCGGATCCTTTCGCCTTGACTGTCTCTATCTTACATCCGGCCTTCCCCATTGTCATCACAAAAAATTGTTACATGCCCCGGCAGCCCTCAGCAAAACTCCCCTTCCTGCTCCCATATCTTTGCCTCGGAGACGGGCTCCGCCTCCCCTTCCCCGGTTTCCGCCTGCCATGAACGGATATCCGCCGCCGGGGGCTGCTCCGCTTCCGGCACAAAGTCTCTGACAGCGGCAGCGGCCTCCTCCAGCAGGCCTATGGCCTCGGCGCCCATAGCCAATTTCAGGCCTATGGAAAAAAGACCCATGAAAGGCCGAAAAAAAGCCTCCGCCCGTTCTCGGGATATCCGGGCCCCCATTCCGGTCTCCTCGTCCTCTATTTCGGACAGGGGCGCCTCCGCCAGATCCACCAAGGATGCGGCAGCGGTCAGCAGAGCCATGTAACCCGCAGCGGTCAAAGCCTCCTTGGGCTTCGCATAGGCTATATGGGCGGCGGCGGCGGAAATATCTGCCAACAACTCCGGCGCACAGCGCAGATCGGAATATTCCGCATAGGCGGCCAGCGCAAGCGCCGCTGCCGCAGCATGACAGCCTGACCGGACAATAGGCTTTTGGGGCTCATCCGCAGCTTTTTTGTCCTCCTGCCCATAGGCCGCCCACAGCCCGCCCGCATGGCGCTGCGCCTCATAGGCCGCCAGAGATATCAGCTCGTCCTCGGGCAGGCGGGCGGCCACAGCCCTGTCCCGTTCCGTCCAGAGATTCTTCCCTTTGGGCAAAAGCCCTTCCAGACTGTATATCAGGTTCAAAAGCGCACCCCTTTTTGCCGGCCCCCGATACCGCTCCAGACGCCTGCCCACACATTCGCAGACGGTTTGATGCAGCAATCGGGAAAATTCCGGCCCGCCGACGGCACATGCCATGGCCTGATCGCCCCTCCGGCTAAAGAACCACTCCTGCTCCAGCTGCATCTTCAGCATGGACACCGAGAGAGCAACGGCGCAGTCCCCACAGCCTGCCCTGACTATGTCCCTGCCAAGCTCGCTTCCGTAGATGTCCTCTCCCCTATCCGAAATCCGAACCAAATCCTTATAATTGATCTCAAAACTCCTATCGTCCGCCTTCATTGTCCTCTGCTCCCTGTCTTTGCCCCTTAAATGCCCTGCGCCCGTCCTTCCTTATCCACAATGGCTGCCTTTTTGCCCGATTTCGGCCTATGTGTCTGCCTACCATTTTCCGGTATGGATGCCTTCCTTCAAATAGCGCGCCAGCTCTTCCCGAGAGCCGACGGAAGATCTCAAATACCCAAGAACCGCATCGTCCGGTTCCCCGGACACATAGCGGTATCCTGACAGCGCCAGAAAATATACGCTCTGGGGATAATCCAGCCCGAACAGGATCCCCAGCAGAATCATATGAACCCGCTTCAGCCGATTCTTGGGTATCCCTTTTTGAAAACCGCTCCGTTCGGCCTCCTCCCAGACCTTTTTCCATGCATACCATGTATTGGAGCTGATGCCGATCTCCTCCGCCGCCACATCCGCTATCAGCATACCCTGCCGGGCCGAAAGCCATGCAAGCACGGGATACAGCCTGTCAGGTTCTCCGCCGAAAGCCTGAGGATCAGGCTTCTCCACCGTAGGTCCCATGATCCGGCTCAGGATTTCCCTCTCCCGGCCATCCAAAAGATTTGCCGCCATCCGACGGCTATCCTCCTCAAGAAGCTCCAAAAGCAGCTCCAGAGCGGCCTGTGCCGGCCCGGCCTCCCTGCCCCTGTCCGCCATATCCGGATACCGTTCCAAAAACAGATTCTCCCAGAACTGCCTCTGCACCGGATCCCGAAACCCGCCGCAGAGGTTCCTGACCTGTTCCAGAGAAAGCACTGCAGTCCCCTTCTCCAGCCGGCTCCTCTGCATTCTGTTCACACCCAGCACGGCTCCGTACTCCTGCTTCTTCAATGCTTCCCGGTTGGTCTGCCGCCGCAGGGCTGCCATGGAAAGCGCCTCCAGACTGTCATAGCGGGCCGGATCACTCCTCAGCTCGCTGCTCAGTCCAAGGCAGAGCTCCAACTGTCTCACCACATCCGGCAAAACGCTGTCTGCACGGCCCGACAGCCCGTTCAGCACGTCTCTGGCGGCAGACTCCGGCAGCACCGTCAGGATACGGACTGTCAGCTGCTGGGCTTCCACCGGGCTTATTCGATTGATCCATTTTGTTTCATCTCCCATGGTCAGGCATCTTCCTTATAATAATCATACCGGGGGCCGAATTTTCCGGAGACAAAATATCGGAAAATGATCCTCAGCTGCGATTGTGTCTTGTGATTTCCGCAAAAAGGTGCTATAATGCATCTAAGCGTCGTTGGTGCGCTTCACGAGAAACGAAGAGAGGTACGATATCATGTTTATTGTTCTGGCAGGCGGCTTACTGATCATCTTGTTTGCGGTAGTGGTTTCCGTTGTTTCCAGCGTGGTTTCCGCCGTGGCGGCAGACGCGGACGAAAGCACTGACTGAAAAAAAGAACTTAAAAAACAGAGGGAAGGAAGCATTCCCACCGCATACATAAGATTGCCCTGACTCCCCTGCAGGAGTCAGGGCAATTCTTTCCGCCGTAAAGCATCTTTTGCAGGAACGGCTCTTTTTATTTGAAAAATCTCTCTATCTGGCCGCGTCCGGCTCCCTGCTCAACAGCACCGTCAGGTTTGCGGGCTGATTGTAAGCAACATTCTGCCAGGCCACCCCTTCCCGATAAGCCCTATCCTCCAGAAGACAAGGAAACACGTACTCCGTCTCAAAGGCAGTGGAATATATGCGGATCCTGCTGCTGTCATCTCTATCCCTGACGATGAACTCCTCCCTCCAGTCGCCATAGATATCTGCCACCAGCCCTGCGTTGCCCTTTGTCCCGTTGTTCAAGGCTGCGCCCTGAGCCTCAAGAAGCACTTCCGTCTTTAGATTCTCATAATCCCATTTCTGTACCTGAGGCACATTTCCTTCTACGGAATCATAGTCGAACAGCTCCATCAGCAGATCCCCGTCCCAGAAGATGGAAAAATTCTGGCTGGGCTTGGCATCCTCATAGATGATATTGCCCTGACAGTCATAGGTCACGTTGGTGACGGCGCACCACATCTCCGCTCCGGGATAGCGGGGATCTATATCCGCCGCCACGCCCCGGCCAGTGTCCTTGCCGTTGTAATAGCCCCACAGAATCTCCCCTGTCTTTGCGTCGTGCAGCTCCACATGGTACTGGGCCCCGGCCTCCTCATGCACCTGAAACACCTCAAGCCTCCCGTCCCCGTTCCAGTCGCTGACATGCATGGCATCCCCATGCCCAAGTCCGGTGACGTAAAGGGGCGTCCCGTCATCATCCATGGTCAGAGAGCCATATATGATCTCGTCCAGACCGTCCCCGTCCACATCGTTCACAGACAGGCCGTGGTTCCCCTGAGCCGCGTATTTTGATTCATTGGGGGCGTCAAAGGCCCATTTCATCTCAAGCTTCCCGTCTATAAGCTTCCATGCTGTGATGGCCGTCCTGCCATAGTAGCCTCTGGCAAAGACAGCGCAGGCAGATCCTTCGTCCAGATAAGCGGTGGCTGAAAGGAACCGGTCCGCCCGATTGGCATATCCGTCGTTCTTCTCCGCAGGCACCCCGTTCTTCAGGCCCCAGTTGCTGGTATCCCAGGTTCCGGACGCTTCATCATAGGGCCCTCTGGCAGGAATATATTCCACCGTGTCCACGATACTGCCCGTCTCGCCGTCGAAGGCGGTCAGATATTCCTGCCCCTTCACGATGCGGCCCAGCCTGCCGCTGTGCAGGCGGAAGTCATATCCCGTGGGATTGCTCCTATCGGTCACATTCAGCTCCCCCATGCTGACAGCCCCCACATGTCCCGTCTCCTGCAGATTTCCGTCATAGGTGGTTGTGCCGTCGGCAGTCTTGCAGATCAGCTCCGCCCTGCCGTCACCGTCATAGTCCCATACCTGAAACTGGGTGTAGTGGGCCCCGGAGCGGATGTTCAGTCCAAGGTCTATACGCCACATCAGCCGGGCATCCCCGGAGGCAATGTCGATGTCGTAGGCATCCAGAAAGGTGGTTCCCGTATACCCGTCCTTGGAGTTGTCCTGTGCATTGTCGGGATACCATTTCACCACCAGCTCCAGCTCTCCGTCCCCGTCCAGATCCCCTACGGACATATCATTGGCCGTATAATGGGTGACACTGGCATCCGGCATCATCTGCGGCTCCGGCACTTTCAGCACAAACTCCTGATACTCGGCCTCCCAGGCCAGAGTTTCCTCCCCTTGTGAGGAGATTCCCTCGCTTGCAGTGAGTCTATAAGCATCCCCCGGACGGCCCTCCGTATCCAGATAGTTGGTCAGCGGGCCGGAATAGACCAAAGTCCCGTTGCGCTCCAGCGTAAAGCTGACGGCATCCGAGTCCGCCCCAAAGCTCCTCCAGCTGACGAAAACGCCGTTCTCGGCCTTCACCGCCACCAGTCCCCGGCGGGAATAAGTCTCCGCAGGGGCATATTGGCCCACACTGCTCAGCTCCCCGTAGACCGTCACCGCAGGATCCGTTTCCGGCTCAGGGGTCTGCTCAGGAGTCTGGGTCTCCTTGGGCTCCTCTGATGCCTGCCCGGAGGCGTCCCCAGACTCTGACGCCTCCGCGGACATGTCCGCCGCAGAACTCAGCCCTTCCTCCGGGGGGCGGTTTTCCTCTCCGCAGGCTGTCAGCGCTGCCGTCATGCACAATGCCAACCCCCATATCCCTAGCCTGCCCTTTCCCCGCCTTTTGCCGTCCCCTATGCCCGGACAAGCTTCCTGCTGCCTTTTCCCGTTAAGCGGATCTGAATATACATCTTGTCCCGTTTCTTTCCTGCTTCCCCTTCTCAACATGCCTTCCCTCGCCATTCCTTCATTCCGCATCATATGTTCAGGCAGGCCCTTCCATTGTACAAAGGCACATGAATCGTTTCTGCTCCTGCCTGCACGTCAGGCAGACGCCCCATAGTTCCTGCAGCGTCTGCCCAACCATCAGTCTTTGTGAAATATATCGTTCCGGATCATAAGCCCCTCTGATTCCCCGAAGGCTTCCTCGTTCCGGATCATAATACCTCAGCCCAATTTCCTCAAATCTCCAGCTCCAGATGCAGCACGCTGCAGGGCGGAAGGGTAAAGCTCACTCGATCCCCGTCCACGGTAAAGGCCGTAAAGTCTTCCTCATGTACCTGATCCGGCATTTCAAAGGTATTGTGAGCTCCCATAGCGCCGGTGAGAATCGTGCCCTTTCCGGAGTTTATCTTGGTCTGCGCAAAGATGCACTCCATCTCCTCCGCCTCATCCACCGACAGATTTGTCAGCGTCAAATGAAGCCGTCCGTCCTTGGAGCAGGACACGGACTCCGTAAGGTTCGGTACCCTGACATGCTCCTCCGCGCCGATCTCTCTGGTCTCCGCAAAAGATTCCACCAGCTCCCCATCCTGATGGTGACTGTACATATGGAACACATGCCATGTAGGAGTCTTTACCATCTGAGCGCCTTCCGTGAGAATCACGGCCTGAAGCACATTCACCATCTGGGCAATATTGGCCATCTTCACTCTATCGCAATGCTTGTTGAACAGGTTCAGATTGATGCCTGCCACCAGCGCGTCCCTCATGGTGTTCTGCTGATACAAGAAGCCGGGATTGGTGCCGGGTTCCACATCGTACCAGGTGCCCCATTCGTCCACGATCATTCCGATTCTCTTCTGGGGATCATACTGATCCATGATAGCCCCATGTCTGGTGATCAGCTCCTCCATCTTCAGAGTTGCCTTCAGGGTGCGATACCATTCCTTTTCATCGAATTCCAGCGCAGAACCCTTCTTATTCCAATTTCCGGTGGGAAGGGTGTAGTAATGCAAAGACAATCCGTTCATAAAGCCGTACCCATGGTCGAAGGTTGTCTCCAGCACCTTGTCCGTCCAATGATAGTCCTCCGCATTGGCGCCGCAGGCCACCTTCTGTATAGGCTTCTTGGAATCATAATTGCGCACATAAGTCTGATATCTGCGGTAGAGATCACCGTAATACTCCGGCCTCATATTTCCGCCGCAGCCCCAGTTCTCGTTGCCCACCCCAAAATAATCTACAGTCCACGGCTCCTCATGACCATTGGCCCTGCGCAGATCCGCCAGCGGAGAGACGCCCTCAAAGGTCATGTACTCCACCCACTCGCTCATCTCCTGCACGGTGCCGCTCCCCACATTGCCGTTTATGTAGGTCTTGCAGCCTAACTGCCTGCACAGCTCCATAAACTCATGGGTGCCGAAGCTGTTGTCCTCCACCACGCCGCCCCAATGGGTGTTGATCATTTTCTTCCGCCCCGCCTTGGGCCCGATTCCGTCCCTCCAATGATACTCGTCTGCAAAGCAGCCTCCCGGCCATCTCAGCACGGGCACATGGATCTCCTTGAGAGCCTCCACCACATCGGTGCGCATGCCGTTCACATTGGGAATCTCGGAATTTTCTCCCACATAAATTCCCTCATAGATGCATCTGCCCAGATGTTCCGAGAAATGTCCCTGCAGCTCAGGGTTCAGATGTCCCTTTTTTACGTTTGGATTCACATACATCTTAGCCATGGTCTGTTCTTTCCTCCTGCCCCATAGGGCGCGTTTTTTCATGTCATATTTTCAGTCTATGACCATATCGGTAAAAAGTCAAATAAAATATGAACCGGCCCCACGCTAAACTCCCACGCACTTTTTCCACGCCTGAGCTATCAGCCTATGCCCTGCCGCGGTGGGATGAATCCCGTCCACAGTCCAGTGGCCCGCAGGCAGATCCTTCTGCGCCTCGTCAAATACCTTCTGCAGATCCACGTACCCCAGCCGGAATTCTTCCGCCAGCTTTCGGGTGATTTCCCTGCGTATCCTGACCTCTCCCTCAAAGACTTCCCATTCCGGATTCGTAGCCGTCCCTTCTGTGACAAAGGTTCCCATCAGAATGATGCGGATGCCGGGCAGCGCCTTTTGAGCCTCCCTGAGCAAAATCCGGTACACATCCTCAAACAGCTCAGGACTCACCCCGTTGCACCTTCCTCCCAGCTCATGCCATACATCATTGACCCCTATGAAAATGGTCAGCACGTCGGGCTTCAGGTTCAGGCAGTCCTTCTTCCATCTTGCCAAAAGATCCACCACCCGGGTGCCGGAGATGCCGCAGTTCATGACTTCGCAGTCTTGTCCAAAGGTCAGATCAGCCTCCAGCAGACGCGGATAGCCGCTGCCCATGCTATGGGGATCCTCATAATTCGCCCACCCTGCGTCCGTGATGGAATCTCCCTGAAACAAATATCTCATCTTATGTGTCCTCCTTGCCCTGATTTTGCCCAATCGAAACCGCACCGATTCGGCCTCTGCGCTCCCTTAATTATACACCATCTCCTTTTTCTATGCCACCTATTTTTAGGCCATGGCACATAACTCACACATAGCATCTCCGTGGAGGAATGCTCATGGATCAAGGATATTTACAAACACCCTTCAGAAACAGACTGCGGCCGGGGCATCTGCCTCCGGCCGCAAAATGAATCAGGATGAAAAACATACAACTTCTAATAATCTGTTTCTAAAGATCCGAAACAAAATCCGTCTCACAGCAAATTATCACACGCAGCGCCCATGCAGACAAGGCCATGGGGCCATCACCCCCGGAAACGGTCAATGCAGGCATAGAGCTCTTGTATTCTGGGCCGTGCCAGACCGCAGGGAACAAAGGAGCCGCAGAAGGGCTTCCACCCCTCCTTGTCCCATACGCCCCAAATGGCCTGCACTGCCTGACGGACGGTTTTTCTGCCGTCCATTACCTCCTCAAGACCATAGCGCAGGAAATGGGCCAGAGCAGTCACCTGCTCGGAATCAATGAGCTGCTCCAGATATCTCACGTTGACCTCCTCCCTATCCAGAGAAAAGGACTCCAGACCAAAGGACTTTGTCTTCATATGCTCGTGACGGCTGTCTCCCTCCCCTCTTCCGCCCCGGCCTCCCGAACGCCTTCCCGGACGGAAGGCAGGCAGCGTTCTGGCAAACTCCGGAACGGCAAAGCCCGGAGCCTGAGTTCTGGGCTCCGGATGTCCGCCGCAAAGCTCCTTCACCCTCTTTGTGATATCCACGGGCTTATAGCAGTCCATCATCAAAATATGGTCTGCGATATAGAAGAATGCGCCCGAGCTGCCCGCCACCAGAATGGTGGAAATCCCGGCCTTTCCGTAGAGATCCACCGCCCTCTCCAGAAACGGTGTGATGGGCTCCTTGTCCCGGCTGATGACCTGCTGCATGAACTCGTCCCGAACCATGAAATTGGTGGCGGAGGTGTCCTCGTCTATGAGGAACAGTCTGGCACCCGCCTCGATTCCCTCTATGACCCCCGCCGCCTGAGAAGTGCTGCCGCTGGCATCCTCGGTGGAGAAGGTCTTCGTGTCCTTCTTATTGGGCAGATCGTTGATAAACAAGGAAATATCCACATTGCGGATGGATCTCCCGTCCTCCGCCCGGAGCTTCAGCGCCGTGTCGTCGGTTATGACAAATTCCCGTCCGTCGCCCTGAATATGATTGTATACTCCCGTCTGTATGGCCTCCAGCAAAGTGGACTTTCCGTGATAGCCGCCTCCCACAATCAGAGTGATGCCCTCGGGAATGGCCATGCCGCTGATCTCCCCCCTATGGGGCAGCCGGAAGGTCCTCTCCATGGTCTCAGGGGAGTTGAAAAGGACGCTGTCCGCAAGGGGCAGATCGGATATGCCGCTCTTTCTGGGCAGCACGGAACCGTTGGCCACGAAGGCCACCAGCTTCTCCTCTTTCAGAATCCGGCGCAGGGCCTCCTGATCCTCCGCCAAAAAGAAGGTGCTTTCCACCTTTTTTGCATCCAGCCTTGCGTAGAATAGGCTGTTTTCCACACAGCGGGGCAGGAAGTCAAAGAGTATCTTGTCCAGCTCTCCCGCATTGATGGTGCGTCCGAAGGCCGGAAAGCCCACATGAAAGCGCACCTCCACCCCATCCCTGCCGATGTGGCAGGCGCTGCGCTCCAAGACCGCCTGACCGCAGCGGCTGATGGAGAGCAACCCGCTCTTTCCTGATCCCTTGGCCTTGAAATTATACTGCTCAAACTGCTTCGCCACCTGCCTTACAAGGAAGTCCTCAAGTGCGATTCTGGCGTGCGCCTCCTTGTAATATGCAGCGGGAAATTTCGCCAGAGAATGGGGAATCTCCACATGCAGGCTGGAGGGGGAGGCAAAGGGATCCCCCTGCACATGGTCTATGACCAGCGCGTAGCGGTCGAACTTCCATGCCCCGGCCAAAGATTTGTAAGCCGGATAGCCCTTATGGTCAATGGAACGCAGCAGCGTCCTCAATTCATTTTGCGTTTTCATCTTATATCAGCCCTTTCCAAGATTCATTTCTTTATCGTCTCTTTCTTTTCGGCAAAACATTTCTCATAGCTCTGCGGCCTAGGCACCTATGGCTCAGCATCTTCCCTTATCTCTCCTGCCTTGACAAAGATCCTTATCCTGTCAGATCCGCACCCAGACGCTCATCTCGCCCTCTCCCCGGTTGCTCCAGGCATAATAGGGAATAAATGTCAATGTAGTCTCCTTCTCTTTTGCGGGCTTGTATTCCTCATAAAGCTCTGCCTCGGAATCCGGCTCCTGCCGAAGGCCGGGAACCTTCAGAATGCACATCTCATGTCCCAGCTGAGTGCTGGTCTCCACCATAGCCGGCCGGTCAGAAAGTCTATCCTTGTCCACCCTAAGCAGCCACAGTCTCTTGCCGTTGTCGGCCTCCTCCATGCAGTAGCACACCGGCCCTCTCACAAAGGCCACCTTGTCCATGTTCTCCCGCACCTTCCCGCCGGAGCCGACACAGCGCACCTCCATGGGAAAGTCCAGATAAATCCTATCGCCGTCCTGCCAGTCCCCGGCAAGATACAGATAGCCTTTTTCCAGCCGCAGTTTCAGAGGGGCCAAACTGCCGCAGCCCATCTCCCCTTCCGGGCTGAGGCCCTCCTCTCTGGGCCCTGCAGCCTCCGCATGTCCGGCAGCCTTCTCTCCATGTCTGCGCTCCCGGACTTCTCCCTGCCTTTCGCCTGCAGATACTATCTCCATCTCCTTATGCACCCTTGTCATGGTGCAGCTCACAAGAGTATCTGTCTGCGCGGTCCCGTCTTCCCGGGTTCCGGAGGAAGAACACTCATGGCTCTCAAGCCCCTTATGATCCTCAAGGCTCCTGCACACCCAAACTCTGGCAGTCCTGCACCATCCGGGGATGCGAAAGGCCAGGCTTCCATGGCAGACACCGCTCTCTATATGGAGCGCGGCCCTTGCGCCTCCCTCCCAGGGAAATCCGCTCTCCAGACTCATGTCCACAGCCCTCCCGTTTAGGCTGAAGCTGATCCTGCTCCCTACATATAGGTGGGTGTACAAGGTATCGGGGCTTTGGGTATAGGCATAAGCTCCCACGGAGCTGGCGATTCTGGCGATGTTGGGCGGACAGCAGGCGCAGCCGAACCATTTCTGCCGCACCGGCTGCACATGGCGCTTGCGCTCGTCCTTCCTGCAGGCCTCCGGATCCACCTCCAGCGGATTCACATAGAAAAAGCTCTTGCCGTCCAGCGCCATGCCCGCAAGCACCGTATTGTACAGCGCCTGCTCCATCACGTCGCCGTACTCGCTCCGGGCCTCGATCTGCAGCATTCTCCTTGCAAAAAAGGCCAGACCGATGGCGGCGCAGGTCTCCGAGTAGGCCGTGTCGCTTGGCAGATCATAGGGAAAGGAGAATGCCTCTCCCACATGGGTGCCGCCGATGCCCCCCGTCACATAGAGCTTTTCCTTTACGATGCTGTCCCAGATCCTCCTGCAGGCGGCAAGCATCTGGGAATCCCCTGTCAGTCTGGCCGCGTCCGCCATACCGCTGTAGAGATACACTGCCCTCACCGCGTGGCCCACCGCCTCCGACTGCTGCCGCACCGGCATATGGGCCTGATGATAATGGAAGCGCTGTTCCTCCCCGGGTTCCCTATAGGGTCTGTTTTCATATGCCGCCCTTTCCTTCTCCTCCAGATCGAAATAATAGGGCCTGCCGCCCCGCATATCCAGAAAGAAACATGCAAGCTCCAGATATTTTTTCTCTCCCGTCAGCTCATAGAGTCTGGTCAGGGCCATCTCCGCGATCTCATGACCGGGATACCCCTTTTTCTTCCCCTCCTCCGGCCCGAACTGGCTGCAGATAAAATCCGCATACCGCTCTACGGCCTTCAGCAGCTTGTCTTTCCCCGTGGCCTGATAATAAGAGACCGCGCCCTCCGCCAAATGTCCGAAGCAGTACAGCTCATGGTGATCCCGCAGATTGGTGAAGATCCGATCCATGCCGTTGATGATATAATAGGTGTCCAAATAGCCGTTGTCCGCCTGAGCGGCGCATACGATATCGATGGCTCCGTCTGCGATCTTCTCCAGCTCAGGATCCGGATGATTGATCAGGGAATACCCCACCGCCTCGATCCACTTGGCAAAATCGCTGTCCTGAAATACGAAGCCGTAGAACTTGTCCGGATCGGGATTTTTCGGATCCTCCGGCAGCGCCTGAAAGCCCCGGAAGGTGTAGGACGGCGCCTCAAAGGCGGCTCCCTCCTCCCGCTTCTTGCTCATCATGCGGCCTGCCACCCGGAAATTCCGCATACAATAGCTGGGCGCCGCATCCGGCACCTCATCGTTTAAGGCATCCCACTGATAGGGAATCACCTCCCGCCGCACCAGTTCTTGTTCCCGCCCCCAAAAGCCGTCCGTAATATTGACATTTTTCAGATCCAAAGGGACACTGTACTTTTCGTTTTCCATTCCGCCTCCCGTCCGCCTGCCTATGTGGGCAGGTCCTTCGTCTGCATCCTGCAGCCATGGCTTTCTTTTCCGCCTGCATCCTGCAGCTATGGCTTTCTTTTCCGCCTGCCTATGCAGGCAGGCCAGTTTACGTCACTGCCTAACATTATAGCCTTCCGGCCCTTCTTAGTCAACTTAAAAACTTCCGGAAATTGCCACTGACTCTCTTGTCATTTCCTACATATAGTGCTATAATTCCAATATCTTCTACAAAATGTTGTAGCTACCGGTTGTCCGCCCAAGCGGACGAAAGAGGCATACGAATGAATCGATCCGACTTAAAGCGAAATTCTTATATACCGCGGGGCTTTCTGGCAAAAAAAGGATATGTGCGCTGGTGGCATTCTTTTTCCGGCACACAGACCCAGACCGGTGAGACCCGTACTTTTTTTGTGGAGTTTTTTCTTGTCAATCCCGGACTGGGCGCAAATCAGCCCATTCTGGGCCAGCACCCCTATTTCCGGAAACGGGGCATGCGCCCTTCCTATCTGATGGTGAAGGCGGGAGTTTTTCCGGACAAGGACGGAAACGGCGGCAGACAGCTCCATGCCTTCTACCCCGTCTCGGCCCTGCGGGCCACCGGCAGCCCTCTGGTAATGCAGGTAAAAGACGGGGGGCAGATCGCTTGTCTCTACAGCGAAGACAAGATTTCCGGCATGGTGGATGTGACGTTTCAGGAGGCCAGACACCGCTCCTTCATGACTCAGGCGGGCCGGATGGAGTGGGATGTGGAGGTGCGCAAGGCCGTATCCTGCCACACGGGGATATTCGGAGGCAGGCTCCTTCAGGCTCTGAACGCACTGGACAGCTACTGGCATGGGGAGGGCGTCCGCAGCTTCTTTCAGGGAAGCGTCACCTTAGACGGCGTCACCTATGAGGTCTCGCCGGAATCCAGCTTCGGCTATGCGGACAAGCATTGGGGACGTTCCTTCAACAAGCCATGGTTCCAGCTGTCTTGCGGAAAACTGACCAGTCAGCGAACGGGAAACCAGCTCCGCCATTCCGTTCTGGCCCTCAACGGCTTCTGCCCCAGATTCCTCTGGCTGCCCCTGCGGCACAAGCTGATGCTTCAGGTGACCTACATGGGAGAGGACTTCCAGTTCACCCGCTGCAAATGCGAGGTAAAGGAGAGCGGCAGACGCTACATATGGCATATCCTTGCCCAGAACAAGAACGCTGTGGCAAAGATTTCCGCCAGCTGTACCAAGGAGGAGATGCTTTCCCTCCAGTACGAGGATCCCGAAGGCAAAAAGCCAAAGCTCCCCCTCCGGGCCGGAGCCGGCGGTCTGGGCACCCTGCAGCTCTACCATAGGGTGGCCGGGGGCAGACAGCTGCTGGACACCTTAAAGCTGGAGGACGCCCTATGCATTTACCAGCATGAGCAGGAATCTCCCAAGTCATGTGATTAGTACCGTTTTGCGCTAAATTCAACAGTAACATTGCTTTCGGCCATACTCCCATGTTATAATGAAGCCACATTCACAGCACTGGCACCAAATGTAGCTGCTTGCATCATGCGGCGCAATGAACCGGGAGGTGTCTCATGGGAGTTTATCTCAATCCAAGGAACGATGGCTTTTGGGAAGCTGTCCGTTCAGACATTTACGTTGATAAAACAGAACTCATTAAATACACCAACAGCTGTTTAAGCACGGAGCAGAAATTCCTATGCGTCAGCAGGCCCAGACGTTTCGGCAAATCCATTGCTCTCAGGATGCTTTCCGCCTACTACAGCCGCGGATGTGATTCCAGAGAACTGTTCGCAGGAAAAAAGATAGAATCAGATCCCTCTTTTGCAGAGCATCTAAACCAATATGATGTGATTTTCCTGAACATGCAGCATTTTCTCATCGGCGCCGCATCCGGAACCGGAACCGAATGTCTGGAGCAGAAAGTGCTGAAAGAGCTTCTGGAAGAGTATGGCACCAATATCAGTAGTCCTCATACGGCACTGGCTGACGCATTGAATGAAGTCTATGCCAGAATAGGAAAGAAGTTCATTTTCTTATTCGATGAGTGGGACTGTATCATGAGAGAGCGGCAAGAATCCGAGAGTCTTCAGAAACAGTATCTGGATTTCCTGCGCGGCCTTCTGAAAGACCAGCCGTATGTAGCCTTAGCTTATATGACGGGAATCCTTCCCATTAAAAAATACGGACAGCATTCTGCCCTGAACATGTTCTGGGAATATTCCATGACAGACCAGAATGTCTTTGAGGAATATACCGGCTTCACGGAAACAGAAGTGAAGGACCTCTGCGAGCTGTACGGCATGGATTATGCAGAAACCAGCAGTTGGTACGACGGATATCAGCTGCGCCGTCTCAAACATGTATTTAACCCACGCTCCGTAGTGGCTGCTATGAAGTGCCGTTACTTTTCAAATTATTGGACTTCAACCGAGACTTACGAAGCCCTGAAAATCTATATAGACATGGATTTTGACGGTTTGAGAGCTGACATTGTGCAGATGATGAGCGGGGACCGTATAAAATTGAACACACGCAGCTTTCAGAATGATATGCACACTTTCCATACAAAGGATGATGTGCTGACGCTCCTGATTCATCTTGGCTACTTGGGATACGATGCGGAAATGAAGGAAGCCTTCATTCCAAATAGGGAAATCATAGAAGAGTTTGAAAATGCAATGAGTGTAGGCGGGTGGGCAGAGGTCACGAAAGTACTGAAGGCATCCGAAAAGCTTTTGGAGGATACGCTCCGATGCGATGCGGAGAGCGTTGCCAAGGGTCTGGATCAGGCACATACGGAGGTGGCTTCTATCCTGACATATAATGACGAGAGTTCCATGGGGGCGGCAATAGGCCTCGCATATTACAGCGCCAGAAAGGACTACCGGATCATAAGGGAGATGCCCGCAGGCCATGGTTTTGCAGACGTTGTTTTCCTGCCGCTGCCCTTTTCCAGCAAGCCTGCCCTTGTGGTTGAACTGAAATATGACAAATCTGCTGATTCCGCCATCCGGCAAATCAAGGATAGGGATTATGTCCGGGGGCTGAAAGACTATTCAGGAGAAGTGCTGCTGGTTGGCGTATCTTATGATAGCCATGACGGGAATAAGCTGCACAGCTGCGTGATAGAAAAACTGGATTACAGTGCAGGCTATGGTTCTGATCAGGATCATGGTTGATACTTCATACTGAGGGAGAGGCTTATTATGGTCACAGAAAAGTCCACAGAAAATATTTATACCGTTCCCTGCCTATACAATCCTGCTCAGGAGAGTCCTTTTTCTGCCGTCTGCCCCCTTACGGTAAGCGTCCCCGGCTCCAAGAGCATCACCAACAGGGCCCTTCTGCTGGCCACCTTGGCCAAGGGCGTCTCCACCCTCCGGGGCGTGCTCTTCTCCGATGATTCCAGACATTTTCTTAACTGCATCCAAAAGCTGGGCTTTGAAACCCATGTGGAGGAGGAACGCCGCACCATATCCGTGAAAGGTCTGGGGGGCGTTCTGCCCCGGAAGGAGGCGGATATCTACGTAGGCAGCGCCGGAACCGCCGCCCGGTTCATGACGGCCTATCTGGGACTTTCTCAGGGCCGGTATCGGCTGGACGCCTCGGCCCAGATGCGCAGGCGGCCCATGGCTCCCCTGCTGGATTCCCTGAAAGAGCTGGGCTGCGAAATTCTCTATGACAAGGATATCTCCGACGGCATGGAAGGGCATTTCCCCTTTATCCTTCAGGGACATGGTTTCCAAAAAGATGAAATCGCCGTCAATATCGACAGCAGCAGCCAGTTTCTCAGCGCCCTGCTCATCTCCTCCTGCCTATGCGGCAGGGATTTCATCACACGGATTCAGGGCAGCCACGGTATGTCCTATATTGAGATGACACTGCGGATGATGGAACAGTTCGGCGTCCGGGTTCAGCGAACAGCCCCCAGCGCCTTCCGCACCGGGGCCGGACAATCCTATCAGGCCCGAGACTACCTGATAGAGCCCGATGTTTCGGCCGCCTGCTACTTTTATGCCATGAGTCCCCTTCTGCACATACCGGTTCTGGTGAACCATGTGCATTTCGACTCCCTTCAGGGGGATGTGGCCTTCCTGCATCTTCTGGAACAGATGGGCTGCACCGCCAAAGATACGCCGGAGGGCGTCCTTGTAATGCCGCCCGCTGACCGCCGCATCCATGGAATCCGGGCCGACATGTCCGCCTGCTCCGATCAGGCCATCACCCTTGCTGCCGTAGCCCCCTTCGCGGATTCCCCCACTACCATCTCCCATATAGGCCATATCCGCCTTCAGGAGAGCGACCGCATAGCCGCCATGGCCGCAGAACTGACCCGAATGGGCGTCCGCTGTGAAGAAGAGAAGGACGCTATCACCATATACCCCGGTATGCCACGGCCTGCCACGGTGGAGACTTATGACGATCACCGCATGGCTATGGGATTCTCCCTCATAGGATTAAGGTGCCCCGGTGTCCTCATCGACAATCCCCGCTGCTGCCGCAAGACCTTTGAGGGCTATTTCGACCTTGTGGATCAGATTGCCCAGTCTTTCCAGAAGGGCTGAGTCAGGCTCTATTGTATATCCAAAGAATAAACTTGCTCAACTTTGTATATTATTTCTCCTATTAACTTGTGTAATTGTGTTTTTACATCCCCCAGATTTTCCACCATCCCGCGACATACAAGTCCTGCTTTAAAAGACCAAAGCCTTTATTGAAATCTCTTAAACTTTCTTTTCCTGCTGCCGATAATATCTGGCCTGCGTCTCAAACATATTCCTATAGATCCCTTCTTCCATCTCCATCAGCTCCTCATGACTCCCATTCTCTGCAATGCGCCCATCCTGTAGTACAAGAATCCGATCACAGAAGCGAGTCGCTGAAAGTCTGTGAGAAATCATCACCGCTGTCTTTCCACAGCTGATTTCCTGAAAACATCGAAATATCTCCTCCTCCGACATCGGATCCAGCGCGGCCGTTGGCTCGTCCAGCAACAGTATTGGCGCATCCCTATACAGAGCTCTAGCGATGGCCAAACGCTGCTCATTACCACCGGACAGTTCTATTCCGTCCGGTTCAAAGAGCTTATAGAGATAGCTCTGTTCCCCCTTCGGAAGATTCTCCACCGTTTCCTTCAAGCCTACACGCTCTAAAAGCGATGCTAACTGTGCGTTTTCACTCCGCCCCATTACCACATTGTCATAAAGAGTATAAGCAAAAATTCGGAAATCCTGAAATACAGCCGCACTGCGCCCCTCCATACTTCTGACCTCCTCTCCATTGAATAGAATACTCCCACTGGCAGGATGATAGAGACCACAGAGCAACTTCACCAGAGTAGTTTTTCCTGCGCCATTGCGCCCGACAATGGCTAAGCGCTCCCCTTTACGAATGGTCAAGGAAACATCCTTCAGCACGGGTTCACTGCCTCCCGGATAAGAGAAGGTGACATTTTGGACATCCACTCTTGGAGCTCCCTCAGAAAGCCTCCGCTCCTCGCCGTTCTGAACAGAAAGACTCTCAAACTCTCGAAAGGCAGAGAAAAACTTTCCGGTATAAAAAAGATCCGACATCTTATCGCTGATACGAAAAAGAGCTGTCCCCAGATTTAAGAATATACCCGTATAAAAAGCGTACTCTGCGATTCCTAGCCTCCCCTGCATAGCCCAAACCGCCAATAGCCCATAAACCACAAATAACTGTAACTGCGCAAGCAGCGATGACAAACCTGCACTGTAGCCAATTCGGCCGAACTGCTCGGACACAGCCTTTAAATCAACTCTGTTCAGATGCCGGATCTTGCTCATGAGAATGCCGTCCATATCATATATGCGAACATCCTTCCCAATAGAGAAATCTGCCGTTATGTTGTTGTATGCGCCTATCTTTCGCTCCACTGGCAGGATGAACTGGTATGTCTCGTTTTTTGTCTTTCTTGTTCTATTTACAAAGTACAGATTCACCCCTGCCATCACAAACAGAACCAGCAACAATATGGGGTATCCCGCCGCTGCGATGGCTGCCGTTCCAGCAAGAAGAAATAGGCCGCCGAGAATACTGGGGATCGTATCCCGAAGCATCGTATCCAGCACGCCAAAATCAATAATAGGGCGGAGGGCCCGCTCCTTTAGATCCATGACCCGAGGATCTTCCAGCAGCGAATAGTTCATGCACATAATCCTTTGCCCCACATAGCATTTAAAGTCATCCCTAAACCGTTCGGAAAAGACTCCCTGCTTCACCGTCAAGTAACGGCTGATGCCCATACTGAGGAAATTGGCCGCAATCAGGCATACCACCCAAAGAAACAACAGCCGAGGGTTCTCACCTGACAGTAGTCCCGACAAAATTTGCTGTATAAGCCATGTGCTCAGAACCGGCCCTATGGCAGCAACCACCGCTATCCCGACTGTTGTCGCTAAATAGGCCGGCGACACCCTGACGGTAAGCTTCGTGATATAAAAGGGCAATGCAAACTTTTGCCCAATCTTCCTAAATCGCTTCTCCATTTTTGGCCTCCCCTTCCTGACGCCCTTGCTCCCTATAATACTGAGCCTGAGTACTGAACATATCTTTGTAGTCCCCACCCTTCTGGTACAACTCCTCGTGACTGCCTCGCTCTGTAATCCTCCCCTGGTCCAGTAGCCAGATCTCATCACAGAAGCGAGTGGAATTAAGGCGATGGGAAATGAAAAGGGTTGTGCGTCCCTGAGAGATTTCATGAAAATGAGTATACACCTCATGCTCTGCCAAAGCGTCCAAAGCAGCTGTAGGCTCATCAAGCAGCAAGATGCCCCCTCCCCGATAGAGAGCCCTGCAAATCACAAGATTCTGACGCTCTCCTCCAGAAAGCTCCACCCCATCCGGATCAATAGCCTTACCCACTGGAGTCTCCAGCTTTTTCGGCAAACTTTCCACCTTATCATACAGTCCAATCAAACGCAGTGCTTCTTGTGCCCGGCGGACTTCCTCAAGAGAATTCTCCTCTTTCAACGTGATATTTTCCAGCACCGTAGCAGGAATTGTTCTGGACTCTTGAAAGACCGCTGCGATACGATCCTGATATTTTCTTAGATCCAGAGTCCGCAGGTCAATGCCCCCTACCCGGATAATACCCTCATAATTAGTATAAAGACCACAGAGAAGTTTCACGATGGTAGATTTCCCAGCCCCGTTCCTCCCCACCAGTGCCACATGAGTACCTGCCTCCACCTTACAGCAGAAGTCCTTCAAGATATACTTCTCGCTTCCGGGATAGCGAAAGGAAACATGATCAAATTCAAACCCATAGGAATCTGCCAAGGGAAGCTCGGCAATGCCACATTTCTGCTCCCGCTCTTTCTCCGCAAAGTCCCGATAGATATGTACTTGTCTAGCCGTGTCAATTAATTCCGCCCCCATCTGAACAAGATTCAATCCTACCGCCGCAAAGGAAGCAAACACACCCGTGTATAGGACAAAGGAGTCAACCGTAAGTCCCCCTTTCAAATACCTGCCCACCAGATAAAAGTAAACCGCTCCCTCCCGAAAAAACGTAAAGAGGAGATCTACGGCAACTACGCTCTTCCTCTTTCCTGCAACCCGTGTCAGAAACATCTCGTACTGGTGCTGGTACTGGCGATAAATATTAATGACCCAATCCTTTATGCCAAAAAGCCGAATCTCCTTGCCGTAACCATAATCATACATCAAGGAAAAGGTATAGTCACGCTTCCGAGCGATGTCTGCCCTCTCGTTTCTTCTTTCATATTCATATTTCTTTACCCTATCCTCGAAAAAGAGAGAGATAGCAATGTTCATGAACGGCAATAAGAGAAGAAGGGGCTGCAACTCTATCGCCAGAACCAGATAAAAAACCAGAATAATACTGTTAGAGAAAAACCCTGTTCCTGCCTTATGGAGCGCCGTCACAAAGCAATTCACACTAGACATGGCACTGCTTAAGCTGTTCAACACAGCCGGATCCTCGGTGTCAGCAAAAGCCATTTGCATCGCCTTCCTCTGCAGTGTCTCCTTCAGCTTAAAACCCAGCCGCAAGAAAAGAGCATCGTTCTTCAGACTATAGTAAGAAATCAAAAAAGATGCCGACATGGATATGGCAGCCAAAACTCCGATATCCAATACGAGTCTTGTCTGATCCAGAGCCAAAATATCCCGGATAACAATCTTAGGAAGCAGAATCCCTGCTATCGGTCCTGCTGCCATCGCCATCGTCAGAACGGCAAAAACCACAAAGTATCTTTTTTCACTCTGCCAAACAATTTGAACATAATAACGGATGTTCTGAACAAAGTCCTTCATAGATGCATCTCCTTAAAGCAATATGTTATTTTGCTTCCCTTGTAGGGGTATATATGCATATCGTAGTTGCTGGGAAAAGTAAGCGAAGTATATCCTTCACTTGACTGAACAGAAATAGGCGGATAGGTATCTGATGCATAGGTAAAATATAAGAACTCTCTTTTTTTAATATATTATATCTTTCAAAAAAAGAAATAAAGCTTTCAATAGAATGCGTCTTAACACATATGCCGTTATTTGCGGCCAGATATTTTTATTCAATCTTGTCTTGATTACATATTACCACTTTGCTAAACAAAAAACAATATAATTCCCTATTTTTTGATAATTTATAATCTTTAACAGTTTTAAGCATCCGCTCCATAACGGGATCAAGGGCCGAAAAGGATTCATCCATCACTAGTATGGGCTTCCTGCCGTAAAAGCAATGGGCAAACATCGGCTTCTGGCATTCCCCGCCGGATGGGATAATCCCTGCCGGATCAAATTTTACGCCGCGGCAGCTTCTGCATGCTGTTCCGGCGCTGCGCTTGCGAGCCCTGAAGGTTAGTAGACAAAGACAAAAAAGCAGACTTCCTATTGATTTTAAAGGGGGAAAAAGGTATACTGAAGCTCTAGACCCCATGGAAACATAGGATTTCGTTTCATAGATTTCATAGGATAGAGAGGTATCTATATGAGCAAGAAGAGAGCAGTCGTATCCCTTGGACACGATGCCTTAGGCTACACCACCAACGCCCAACGGGACGCGGTGAAAATCACGGCCTCCGCTCTGGCCGATCTGGTGGAAGAGGACTACCAGCTTACCATTACCCACAGCAATGGCCCTCAGGTCAGCATGATCCATAAGGCCATGACGGAGCTGCGGCGAATCTATATCGACTATACGCCGGCCCCCATGTGCGTCTGTTCCGCCATGAGTCAGGGCTATGTGGGCTATGATATCCAGAATGCTCTCCGCAGCGAGCTTCTGAAACGGGGAATCTACAAGTCAGTCTGCACCATTCTGACACAAGTCACCGTGGATCCCTACGACGAGGCCTTCTATAACCCCACCAAGGTCATAGGACGCCATATGTCCCCGGAGGATGCGGAGACGGAGCTGAAAAAAGGAAATTATGTAATAGAAGATCCGGGCAAGGGCTTCCGGCGGGCAGTGGCCGCACCCAAACCCATAGACATCGTGGAGCTTCAGGCCATCCGCACCCTTGCGGAGGCAGATCAGGTGGTCATCGCCTGCGGCGGAGGCGGAATACCCGTCATCGAACAGCAGCACATCTTGAAAGGCGCATCCGCCGTCATCGAGAAGGACGCCATCGCCGGAAAGCTCGCTGCAGAGCTAAATTGCGATGAGCTGATCATCCTCACCGGCGTAGACTGCGTCTATCAAAACTTCGGCATGCCCGATCAGACTCCCATTGCCTCCCTGACTGCGGCGGAGGCTAGAGAAGCCCTCTTGCAGAACCAGTTCGAGGCCGGAACCATGCTGCCCAAGATCGAGGCCGCTCTGGCCTATCTGGAGAAGGTGCCTGCGGGCAAAGCCCTGATCACTTCCATGGCCAAGGTCCGGGAGGCCGTAAAGGGCACCGCCGGAACCGTAATCACCGCATAAATGTATCTTCTGTATCAGATGGGCCGCTGCGGCAAGCCGACAGACTTGCTGCAGCGGCCCATTGTCTATATCGCCGCCTAACCCCAAAGGCCAAATCAAATTTTACCCTTGGACCTTGTTTTTATGTGGCCCAAAATCCCACAAATCAGAGCAGGCAAAAACAAGCTCAGGTTCCTATGGCTACCAGCATGGCGCCTATCAAAATACAAAAATCCGAAATATTAAACACCACCCTGCGCAGAGGCTCCCATTTCACATTTAATGAAAAGTAGTCCACCACATATCCCCTTTTCAGCCTATCGTAGGCATTGCTGAAAGCGCCCCCCAGCAATAGAGACAAACCCGCTTTCAGCAAACTGCCGCCCTTATGCCCCAGACTGAGAACAAAAAACACGGTCATAATACCGGTCATCCCCAGCGCTGCCGCCGTCACCGCCAGTCTCCGGCTCTCACCGAAATTCAGCATGGCTCCCCTATTATGATATCTGCGAACCACTATGAGACTGGGCTTTCGTTCTCGCCCTTCACGGCATGGTCGATTTTCATGGCTGCCGCTCCGCATTTTTTGGATTTCCGCTTCCGTCATACCCTCTATTCTGTTTTTTATCCATAGATCTCCGGAGAAAATCCCCAGAACGACCAGCACATATTTCACCGCCATGCCATCCTTTTCCCTTTCAATGCTCCGCTTCATTGCAAACGCTGCTTTTCAGGCCTTTCCAGCCTTTTTAAGCTTTCCCTATTTCTTGTCCAGTCTTGCCACCAAAATCGATTTTATAATCATCCACAGCATCACAAAGAGCAAGGCCGCTACCGGCCATATAATCGCCGTGGCTCTCCACTCGTCTCTCTTCAGGCCCACGGCAAGGAACACCGCCACCATTGCACACCAGTAGGCTCCCGGAAAAAAAGCCATCCTCTTTCTGGCCCGCTTTTCCGCCTCTGTATAATCCCCCTCCTGAAGCAGCATGTTGAAACTGCCCTTGATACCTCCGGCCCATACAAACAGAAAAGTTGCCGCGGCCACCAGCCCCAACAGCACTGCCACACATATGACATACACCATGTCCGGCGCAGAAAAAGCTGCCGCCACCATCAGCGGAACCACTCCCAGAATGCAGAGCACCGTGCCCGCCGTCATGGCAAGTCCCGCCGTTCTGGCAAAGCCGTCTCTGTTTCTCTCCACAATTCCTCTGACACCGTATTGCAGCGTCAAGTTTTCCTTTTCTATATATTCATATTTCAACAGCCTCATCTCACCATGTACCAAAATTCCCACGCCTATTGCCAAAATAATCAAAAGGATGGTGACTCCAAAGCCTCCTGCCATATCCTCCGTGACCCCGAAGCTTCCATATTCCGTCAGCCCCCCCAGCAACAGCAACGGTATGGGAGACAGAATGCACAGCGCCGTCCCCAGAGCCGTGGGAACCGCAAGCTTTCTTTTCAGCCTCATAAAGCTGTCCGCCTCTTCTACGGATACGCATTTTGCGTCGGATTCCTCGCATTGAATCTCTTTTTCGGAGATCTCTTCTGTCTCCATCTCATCCTTCAGCAGATAATCCGTGCTGACCCCAAACAGACCGCTGATCAATATAATTTTGTCGATATCCGGAATGGATGCTCCCGATTCCCACTTCGACACGGACTGTCTGGAGATATTCAGTTTCTCCGCCAGTTCCTCTTGTGACCAGCCTTTCTTCTTCCTTAACGTCATAACCTTTTCTGCCAAAATCATTTCTTTACCTCCTTGCCTGCTTCAGCGGGCATCCCGCCCGCCTCATTCTACAGTTTTCCTTTCTGCGCCTGAACACTCTTTCTGATCCTCTTTGGAGCCTTGAAAAAGAACCCCTCTGAAAACAGCTTCAGCCGCATCTACGAGGAAATCATAGCAAAATCGCCGGTTGACAACCAGCAAGTGCGCTTGGAAATCTGTCAACCGGCGGTTGCAGGTGCAGAAATTTCCGAGAAGGAATCATGATTTATTAAAGATTTGGCATTAGCTATAATCTACGCTTATGAGGCACAATCCTTGAGCCGGAGCAGTAGGTCCCGCCTTCTGGCGTTCCGGATTGACCATCGCCTCTTTCAGCTGCTCCATGGTCATCCTTCCGCAGCCGATCTCCAGAAGCGTTCCCACCATGATGCGTACCATATTCTGAAGGAAACCCGTACCGTGAATGGTAAAATACAGATAGCCTCCCTGCCTCTCAATCTCTATTTTATCCACCACGCGGACGGTAGACTTCTTCATCCGGGGATTTGTACAGAAATTCTTGAAATCATGCTCCCCCTTCAGAATCTCCGCCGCCTGCCGCATCAGCTCCACATCCGGCTTTCCCTCTAAGGCCGTATAATACTTCCTATCAAAAACCGGCTTCACGTCGCCGTCATAACAAGTATAGCAGTATGTCTTTCCCTTAGCATTGTAGCGGGCGTGGAATCTGGGTCCTGCCTCCCTCACTTCCCTGACAGCTATGTCATCAGGAAGATAGCGGTTCATATAATCCCGGATCTCCTCGCAGGAGCTCTCTGTCTCCAGAAACGCATTGGCCACCATAGCCTTGGCATGTACGCCTCCGTCAGTCCTTCCCGCTCCAATGACCTCCACATCCTTTCCGCACATGATGCCCAGCACGTTCTCCAGCTTGCCCTGAATGGTATTCTTATCAGGCTGATGCTGCCAGCCAAAATAACGGCTGCCGTCATACTCAATGATGAACCTATAGTTTTTCACTGTTTTTGGTCCCTCTCCTCCCATTGCCTTCTGTTCCGCTCCCTTCTTTACCGTACTGCTCCCTTCCATTCCATCTTCCTCCCTATTGTTGAACTCCAAGCATTTATTCTTTTCGTCTGCCTTGCGATCCCTCTTTTTTAAACCTCCCTCGGCCCCTTTTTAACTACATCCACATCGCATCTCCTCCAGCCATGCTAAAGCGGAGCCGCAACGCCGCCTGCTATCTCCCTGAGCGCAGGCAGGCAGGCGCCGAAAAACATCTTATAGGATTTGCAGAACCGATTCCTCCCCCGTTCCTCCGAAGCCTCCCACTCCGTCTCCCGATGCCTTCGGCAGCCTCCCCGGCATACAAAAAAATAGGAACAATTTCGGCATTCCTCATCATGATTGACGGAATCTTGTATGAATCGGCTCTCTCTGAGACGGTCTATGATGGTTCCCATATCGTCATCGTTGAGATTTCCCAGACAATATTCATCCAGACAGTAGAAATCACAAGGATACACGCTGCCGTCCGCCTCCACGATGCTCTGCAGGCTGCATAGGCCTCTCTGCTCACAGGATTCCGGCTGCCTGCCCAACAAAATGCCCACATAGTTCTCAAACTGCCTGATATAGGGCTGCTCACCCTTTTGCAGATCCAGATACCACAGCTCAAACAGATCGATGAGGAATTCCCCGTAAGCCTCCGGCGTCAAGGAATATTCCCCCCTCTGCCTCTCTCCCAGAGGATCCAGACAGGCTATATACTGCTGCCATCGAAAGCCCAGCTTGCGGTATTGCTCATAAATCCTTCTGATCTTGGGGGCGGTCTTCCCGTTCACCACGGTCAGCACGTTGAAGTCTGCACCTGCTCTATCCAGCATCTTAGCCGCCTCCAGCGTATGAAAGTAGGTGTCCGCCCCTGCCGCATCCTTCCGATATGCGTCGTGGGTGGCCTTGATGCCGTCCACAGACAGCCCGATCAAAAAACGCTCCTTTGCAAAAAAAGCGCACCATTCCTGATCCAGAGCATAGCCGTTGGTCTGCAGCGCGTGGGAAACGGATACTTTTCTCACATTATACTCCTTCTCCAGCCTAAGCAGCTCCCTATAGAAGTCCAGCCCTGCCAGCGTGGGCTCTCCCCCCTGAAAGGCGATGGTGCAGGACCCTTCCGCAAACTCCAGCACCCTTCGCACCACATTTTCCAGAGTCCCCAGACTCATGAACCCATAATCCTTCCGGCTCCTTTTCTCCATCTCATCCGCATAGAAGCAATAGGAGCATCTCATATTGCATAGGCCGGAAGCCGGCTTCAGCATCACATGAATGGGCGGCATATTCTCCCCTTTCTCAGGCCGGCGGGCAGCCACCGGAAATTTCCAAGACTGATACGTCTCTATTTCCCGCTCTTTTGTCTGCTTTGTTGACGCTTTCTAAGTACCTAGATCCTAAAATTGAATCTAAAACATGATTCTATTATAAGTACTTCCCCAATAATGCGCAAGCTTTAAAATAACTTGATTTCTTGTAACGAATTTCTTACAAATCGGATTCAGTTATAAATAACGCCGCCAAAACACCATGACTTATAAGGCAATGTCATCGGTGAAAAGATTTTCCTCACAGAATTTACCGGCAAAAGCCCATCCCCTATGAGGAACGGCGGCAAAAGGAGGAATGTCTATGAAAAAGAATGCCAACCGTCTTCTGCTGATCGCCGTCATGTTATTTTTGCTGACTGCCTGCGGCAACAAGGAGGATCCCGCTGCCCCGGAGCCAAAAGAATGGGTCTATGTACCGGAATTCATCACCATGGAAGGTGATTACATTGACTACAGCAGTATAGTGCTGTCCAAAGATAATCTTCTCTACCTTTCCATGGAATGGGAGGAAGGGCTCCAGCGCTACACCCAGCATATGGGTACCTACTCCCTCTCCCAGCGAAAAGCCTCCACGGTCCCTCTTGCATGGCCAGAAGAATCTTCCGGCATGAGTCTGAGCAAATATGTCTTCGGGGCGGACGGCAGCCTTTTTGTCATGGCCAAGGCCTATCCCACAGAGCCTCCCGCTTCCGGCGCCTCTCCGGAGATCCGGATATTTCTGTGCAAATTCGATTCTCAGGGGGAATGTCTCTTCACCCGGAATATCACGGAAGACCTGCAGGATACCTCCGGCCAGCAGCCCTACATAAGCCTGATGAAGACAGACGGCAGCGGAAGGATCTATCTTCTTGGCGATGCGTGTCTCTGGCTCTATGATCAGGAGGGAACATTCTCCGGACGTATCTCCCCCGATGCAGCCGAGGTCTGGATGAATGAACTGTACCATGCCGGCAATGACAAGATGTATCTCAGCATGCAGACTCCGGGGGTGGAAGGAAGAAGCTTTTCCCTCTACGAGGTAGATTTTGAAAACAAAAAGCTGGCAGAAGTCTGGGCAGATTTTCCCGGCGGCAATGTCTTTGTTTCCGGGATACAAAATGATCTCCTCATGCAGGATCGCGTCTATGCATATACCTTCGACTTGGCAGAAAAAAAGGCTCAGGAACTTTTCCGCTGGATGGACTGTGACATCAACGGAAACGATGTGCTGTACTTCGGAGAAATGGATGATTCCACAATTGTTGCCGTCACGGAAAATTCCAACCGGCAGGGAGAGATCGCCCTATTGACCAAGACGGACCCGGATGAAGCTGCACAGAAAGAATCCCTCGTCCTTGCCGTACTGACCGATGCATATAACTATGAACCGGCGGTGGTGAAATTCAACAGAGCCAGCAGTCAATATCATATTACCATCCGAGAATATAGAAACCTTGAAGACGGCAGCGCAAATTCCTTGGCAGACGCTCTGGCAAGACTGTATGCCGACCTTGCCTCCGACAATTGTCCGGATCTCATAGAACTGACGGGGCTGGACGCACAACGTCTGGCGGCAAAGGGCCTATGTGAAGATCTCCGTCCTTTTTTTGAAAAAAGCTCCCTCCTCAACACGGAAGATTTTGTGAATGAAATAGTGGAGGCCTACACCTTCGACGGAACTCTCGCCAGCGTCCCCATCCTCTTTTTTCTGGAAACGGTAATGGGGCATTCCGCCCAGCTGGGCACAGAACCCGGCTGGACCTTCGATGAACTCACCGCCCTTGCGAAAGCCTATCCCGGAGCAGAGCTTTTCGACGGGGCCACAAAAAGCGATATTCTTAGATATGTTTTAACATATAATTACAATGCCTTCATTGACTGGTCCGCCGGCACCTGCAGCTTTGATTCTCCGGAATTCCAGAGCATCCTGCAGTTTGCGGCCAGCTTCCCGGACCAGACAGTGCCGGATCCGGATAGGCCCGACACACCTGCAAGAATTCAAAGCGGAGAGGTTCTCCTGAAAAATACCTTCCTCTACGATTTCGACTCCATCCAAATGGATATGGCCATGTACGGCGAGGATGCCGTCTGTATCGGCTTTCCCACCACCGACGGCACCCCCAGACACGGCCTTACCACAGCTTACGCCTACGCAATCCCCTCCAAATCACACAACCAAGAGGGTGCATGGAGCTTTATCGAGAATGTGCTGGCAGAAGAAGAAAATGCCAGAAACCAAATGGGATTCCCGTCCATGAAGCGCCGGCTGGAAGCCATGATGGCAGACGCCCTGCAGGAGGAATATGTACTGGATGAAAACGGGGACCCCTATCTGGATGAAAACGGCAACCCTATTGTCACCGGAACCCAAACCACCTCCGGCAACGGCTGGAGCTACACCTACCATACCGCCACGAAGCAGGAGGCCGATACGATTCTGTCGCTGCTGAAAGGATCTTGTCTGGCGTCCGGATACGAAAGCCGGGAAATCATGAGAATCATCAGCGAGGAGGCGGAAGCCTTCTTTGCAGGGCAAAAATCCCTCAGCGAGACTATATCCGTGATCCAAAGCCGCATGAACCTTTATGTAAACGAAAATCGGTAAACACAAGTGACAAAAACAAGTCCCACCTCAGGGCGAAGAAAGCTCCTTTACAGCTTCGCCCTGCAGATTGTGCTCTCCGCAGGCCCCCTCAGTCCTCCTTGCTCTATCAGCAACAGCTACAACCTGAGATCCTTTCAGAGATCCTCCATTCCGACGGATCCTCCCGGCCCAACACTGCAGTCGGAGAAACGATCCCCATGCCCTCATAAACCGCAGCGCTCTCTGAACTGCCCCATGCTCCCCGCCTTGGCTGCCGCACCAAGCCAGCCGCTTAAAATGTCCGGGTTCTTCTCGTTTTTGATTCTTGCTTCCACATCCTGCGGAATATGACCCAGTTCTCCCAGAAGCAGCAAAACATCTTCCGCTTTTCCCTCGACTTTTCCCTCTGCTTTTCCTTCAGCTTTTCCCTCTTCCCTTCCGCAATGCCTTATATAGTCATCCTCCGCCTTGCGGTCTCGGCGCAGTTTCAGATTCACCTCGCGGCGATAGCGCATGGCCTTGCTCAGGCTCATCTCCCTCAGCGCCTCTATAGCCTCCATCATTCCCACATTTTTCACTCTGATCATCTCCAGATCCTCCTCCCTCTGCGCATTGAACAGACGAATCCAGTCCTCCGCCGCTCCCGAACCCTGCAGCTCCTTCCCCAGCTCCACAATATGTATCTCCCACACATCAGAAAATTCCCTGCCGTCTCTGTTCCTCATGCGGTACACGCTGTGGCACCCCTCATCCCCAGTCAAATCGAAATCCAAAATTGCAATACTGACACATTTACGAAGTTTCCCATAATCCTCCCCCGCCTTCAAATCTTCCGTATACATTTTGGCCAGATAGAAAAACTGTCTCTTCTTCCAATGCATCAGACGCCGTACCTGCATTTCCACATTTATCTTGGCACCGTCCCCAAGCTGCATCAGCACATCCAGTATACCCTGCTTATGCTTCTTATAACGCACCCACAAATTGGTATTGACCAGCGCCACAGATTGGATATTCTCAAACGGAATATCCAACATATCACTGAGAAACTGCTTCCTGATATTTTCGTGGGAAAACAACTCCTTAAAGGCGTAATCACTTTTCAGAGAGACAAGCTTCATGTCTCCTCCCCCATTGGCAGGAGAAAACACCCACACACCCCTTGCGGAAATCTCCTGCTTCTATATTAATAATCGATTGAATCATGGATTGAATGAATATAAAGCATAGATTTTCCCTACATGAGGCAAAGACCAAATACAAACTCTCAATGCCTCTTTTTGAACGGATACTCAGATAGTTGAATTGTGAATAGAAAGAATTATGCTTTGATTTCAGTTTACCAGATTTCCGCCCATTGTCAAGCCCCATGAACACACTTTCAACCACTTTGGACAAGCAGGCAAAATGCGGGCAGCCCTCTCTTTTACGCCTCCGCCACCGAAATCAGTGCCGCGAAAAACCGCCCTTCCATGCCACAAAAGGCAGAGAAAGGCGGCTCTTTTCAGAATCTTACATGATCAGCATCCTGCATCGGTATAATACTGCGCCTGAGCCATCCAGAGCCTATGATAGACTCCGGCCTCGTTGGCCAGAAGCTCTGCATGGCTGCCGGTCTGCACGATTCTTCCCTGTTCAAACACCGCTATCTTGTGGCAGAAACGGCAGGAGGCCAGACGGTGGCTGATATAGATAGCCGTCTTGTCCCCGGCGATCTCATTGAACCGGCTGTAGATCTCGTACTCGGAGACGGGATCCAGAGCGGCGGTGGGCTCGTCCAGAATCAGGAAAGGCGCATCCTTGTACAAGGCTCTGGCAAGGGCGATCTTCTGGCCCTCTCCGCCGGATATTTCGATCCCGCTGCCGTCGAAATCCTTTTTCAGGAAGCTGTCCAGCCCCTCCGGCATGGAGGAAAGACGCTCTCCGAAGCCTGCTTCCTCAAGGCAGCGGACCACTCTTTCCCTATCATAATAGGGACTTGCGGACACGGTTTCTCCCAGCCGGAAGGCGAAGAGGCGAAAATCCTGAAAGACCACGGAAAAAATGCTCATGTATTCATCATAATCGTATTTCTTGATGTTGACGCCGTTCAAAAGGATCTCCCCCTCAGTGGGATCGTAGAGACGGCACATCAGCTTGATGAAGGTGGTCTTGCCGCTGCCGTTCTGTCCCACCACCGCCAGCTTTTCCCCCACTCGAAACTTCAGGTTCACATGGCGCAGGGCATATTCCTGAGTGTTGGGATAGCGGAAGGAAACATCTCTAAATTCCACAAAATACTCGTTGTCGTCCCGTTTCTCCACAGTCAGGGAGCCCTGATACATGGGGTTGGGAATATCAAAATAGGAAAAATACCGCTTCAGATAGTGATTATTGATCATCAGGTGCTGGACGGTGGTGACCAGATTGCAGGAAGCGCCCAAAAGCAGCATGACGCAGGAGACATATCGGGCCACGGAGCCTACCGTGATCCCCCCTGAAAGGGCGGCATAGATCAGGAGCAGATAGACCCCGAACCGCAGGACATAGTTCATCAAAAGCTCCGCCGCCTCCAGCACCGCGATCTTCTTCGTCAGTATCAGGGCCTTAGCGTTATATGCGTCATCGTTGTGCTTGTTCATCTTCACCAGACCCTCCGCCATATCATAAATGCGGATGTCCTTACCGCTGCTGTAATGATCCTTATAACTCTCATATTTGTCCGCCAAAAGATTCAGGTACACGGAAGAGTCAAAAAAGCGGGATTCCAGCTGCGCTCCCTTTTTGGTGGCAATGCTCCTGCATAAAATCACCAGCCCAATGCCTCCCACGAAGGTAAACTTCAATAGGAGGGGCACCGCATCCATATAGAAGAAGGACAATGTCAGCGTCAAAGACAGCACGATTCTGGTAATGCTGGAAATCAATTCCCCTGTTCTGTTCGCAAGATTCCACAGATTATATCCCGTCTGATCTTCCTTTGCGATCCTGATTCGCAGAAGCGCAACCTCCGGATCCTCCACAGAAGCATAGGACATCTCTATGGCCTTCTCCGAAAAGCGCCAGTGTTGATTTCGGTAAAAAACAACCTGAGACGCTGCATATCCGGAGACCAGATAGGCCTTCAGCAGCCCCAGCAGAAACACAACACCCACCGCAAGAGACGCATGCAGCACAAGCTCCCGGACCGGCCGCCCTTCATACAGTCCATCGATCAGCAGCGCAGAGAAGTAAATCGGCACATAGGGTCCCACGTTTGCCACAATATTATAAATGATCAGATACAGCATATTTGCCCGGCTGAGAGAGAAAAGATACCGGATAGCCCTCTTATAAATATCCAAATGTTCTTTCAGTTTCATGACATGATCACCGCCCTTCCTCGTTTTGATACCAGCAGCTCTGCTTTTCATAGAGCCCGGCATATTCACCCCCCAGAGCCACCAGCTCCCGGTGGGTTCCCTCCTCAACGATTTGTCCCTCTTTCATGTACAGAATACGATCGCAGAATTGGGTGGAGGCCAGCCTATGGGAGACAAAAAGAGAGGTCTTCCCCTGAGTCAGGGATAAATATTCCTGATAAATCATGCTCTCGGCTATTGGATCCAGAGCGGCGGTGGGCTCGTCCAATATGAGAATGGGCGCATCCTTGTAAAGGGCTCGGGCCAGCATCAGCTTCTGCATTTCTCCTCCGGAGAGATCGATGCCGTCCTGATGAAGCTGCTTGTCCAGCTTGGCATGGATGCCCTCAGGCAGGGTTTTCACCTTTTCCTCCAGCCCTGCAAGCCGCAGACATTCCCAGATTCTGGCCTCATCCCCCTGTCCCGTCACTTGTCCGGAAACCGTCTCTGCAAGGGAGAAAAAACCTCCCTGCACATCCTGAAACACAGTGGAGAAAAGCCTATAGTAATCCTTCCTGAAAAAGAAAGAACCAGGGCAGCCGTTTATTTTGATCACGCCCTCCGTAGGAAGGTAAAGACCGCAGATCAGCTTTATAAGAGTGGTCTTGCCCGCCCCGTTCAGACCCACCAGAGCGATTTTCTCTCCGGGCTTTATGGTCAGATTCAGGTCGGACAAAGCATCCTTCTCGGCACCCTCATAGCGGAAGGAAACATGCTCAAAGGCAATCTCCGGCGCTGCCTTCAAATGTTCCTCCACATGGGCCTTGCCGTCCCCGTCCTCGTCGGGCAGCTCCACATATTTCCGAAAATCGCAGACATCCAGACTTGTGGACCGGATGCCGTTCCACTCCTCCATAATATTGCCCACAAAGGAGGCGAACATGGAAATGGCGGAGAAATACAAGAGAAAACGATCCACCGTAATGCTGCCCTCCAGAGTCATCTTGATCAGCAGCCCATAGGCGGCGCCGTCCCGGAGCAATATGACAAAAAGATCTGCAATCTGGTAGAGAAAGCTCTTGCGAAGCCTCTTTTTCTCCCAATAAATACACTGGGCGGACAGATCCGCATACAACCGCCTAAACCACCCTGCCATGCCGTAGATGCGAATGTCCTTTGCGGAGGCAAAATTGGCGGTCTCCCCCTGCACATACCACGCTTTTCGCTCAATATCGGTCCATTTATCCCTATGGGCATATTTCCAGTTGGTGTAGGCTCTGGCACAGATCCAGTTGACCGCGGGCCCCACTGTCAGAAACGGCACCAGCAGGGGACTGACGAAGGTGATCACCGTACCGAACAGAATATAATTCAGAACATTCTCCACCAGCTTCATGCTGCGTCTGGGCACGTCCGATATAGGCTGTACGCCGTCCCATAATTCGGTGGAACGGGCAGCTCTATGGCCCAGATCCCGGATCTCCTTTTTTTCATAGGTCTGATAAAACAAAGTCAGGGATTTCCGGTTCACCTCAACAGCCTTCAGAGAGCGGTATCTGGACAAATATACCCCGGACATCTTCTCCGCAAAGGTTTTCAGCGCGCCGGCCAAAACCATCAGCGCAACCACAACTCCCACTCGGAAAGCTGCATGGAGAAAGGGCGCTTTGGCGGTGAGCTGTGCCACGACCAGCGCAGGCAGATAAATGTCCATGTAGGACAGCGCCACCTGCAGGGGCACTGCCAGCGCCATCAGAAAAAATGCTGCAGGCTCCTGCCGGAGCAGCTCCCGGAAGCTCCAGATCGCGTTGCTGAAGGCGGAACGGTAAGGCTTGATTTTTGTTTCTTTTGTTTTACTCATAACACATCGGCTCCTTGGGAAATCTTTTCTCCATTTTATCCCCATTTGCCGAAAATAGGCCATCCGGACACGAATTGTCTCCGCCGGGGCACCAATTGCTTTTTATCTCAGGGCCGGCACCAGAAATTCGGAGGTGAACGCCCCCTCCTCGCTGTTGTACTTGCACCACCCGCCATGCTCCTCCAGAATGGCCTCCGCCCGGCGCAGGCCGAAGCCATGGAGCCCCTCCTTGCGGGAGGGGAATAAGCTTCCCTTTTTGGAAAGCTTCCCGCCGGAGGCGTTCAGCATGGAAAAATACAGCATCTTCCCCTTCATTCCCATAAAGATTCTCAGGAACCGTTCCCCTGCAGCCCCCATGCAGGCTTCTATGGCATTGTCCAGCAAATTGCCCACCACGATGCTAAGTTCCAGATCCGAAAGCAGCAGCCCTTCCGGCACATTGGCCTTGACAGCGACAAGAATGCCTGCGGATTTCGCCTGTGCGACCTTGGCCGAGAGAATGGCATCCAAGGCAATGTTGCCGGTCTTCAGCAGCGTGTCCACCTCCATGAGCTGTCTGTCAAGCTGCTCCAGATAGGCAAGCGCCCGCTGCGTCTGGCCGTTCTCCAGCTGTCCCTTCAGAGTCTGCAGATGATTATGGAAGTCATGTTTATAGCCTCTCATTTCCCTATAGATGCCCTGCACCTCTCCTAAATGCCGTCTGGACTGCTCCGTCTGGTATTCCACAAGCTTCAAGTAGGTTTTCTTTCTCATGGTTTGCGTCTTCCCTCAAATCAATATCGCTTCATGGGATCCTGCCTCTCAAAATCCCGTTAATTTTCTTGAATAAACGCTCTGTTGACCTGATCGTACCTGCCCCTTGCCAGAGGCAGCTCTTCTCCGCCCTCCACGGTCACAGCTGTACGGCAGATCCGTATGACGTATTTCAGATTCACCAGATAGGAGCGGTGGATGCGAAAAAAGCCGCCCCTCAGCCTTTCCTCAAAAGCGGAAATGTTTTCCTTGATCTTATATTCACGGTCTTTTGTATGAATAGAGATATAATGCCGAAAGGATTCCACATAGAGAATGTCCCTCTCATACAGCTTTACGGTCTCCCCCTCGCAGGTGATGACCTGAGAGGGCGGCTCGGCAGCAAGCCGCTCCCCCGCCTTGTCCAGCACTTCCATCAGCTTGTCCTCCGGAACCGGCTTGGTCAGATAATGCAGGGCGTCCACCTCATAGCCCTCACTGACAAACTCAAAATGGGAGGTGACAAAAATGATCTCGGCCCGAAGATTGTCCTGACGGACGCGGCGGGCCAAGCCCATCCCCGACATCCCCTCCATCTCCACGTCCAGCAGAAGAATGTCCCAATGCTTGTCCTCCTCATAAGCGAAGAGAAAGGCCTCCGCGGAGGGAAAGACGGATACCTCACAGGACGAGCCGGAAATGCGGCCCCACTTCTCAATCACAGATTGTAAAGAATTCAGCTGATTTTTATCGTCATCGCATATTGCCACGCGGCAGGGCATGAAAGTCACCGCCTTTCGGAATTAGCGTTTCTTTTAGAATGTCTATACGGCCCCGCCTATCATATCACAGTTTTTTCCCTGCCACAATGGCAAATCCACTTTCCCCCTCCTCTCCATCCCTCAAAGCAGGGAACGAATGTACAGGACCACCGCGTCCAGCGCTATTGGAGAGGGCTTGGAACCGTTGAGGATGAAGTCGGCCTGCCATTTGCTGGATTCCACATATTCATCATGACGATACCGGACAAGATCCAGATATACATCCGCAATCTCATCAAAGGACAGCCCCCATCCCATATTCCGGCGCAGCCGCCGGACGATGCGCTCGTCCGGACGGCATTCCACGTACAGACGCAGATTTAGTCTGTCGCGGATCTCTTTATCCCATAGGGTCAGCAGACCCTCCACAATAATGACCTCATATTCCCCGCTCTGTCTGGCCTGCTGCAGATCCCCCTTCAGCTTCTCCAGATCCACAGTATCAGGATGATTGTCGTCCCGATAGCTCCTTCCCGTCACAGGCGCTTCCGCCACGGGGCGTTCCCCCGGCGCCCTGAAATAGGTATCCATATGCAGCTGGCAGACCCTCAGCCCCTTAAGGGCCTCCGCCAGTTCCTTTGTGAAGGTGGATTTCCCGCTGGCGCTGCCGCCTGCGATGCCTACGATGATTGTCTTTGCCATTTTGCCTTCCCCTTTCACATCTCTATGCTTCCGGTTTTCTACTGCATCAACGGCCTTGGATATGTCTCATGGTCATGTCTGCCAGATCCTTCACCGCCGCTTTGTCCATGCCGAAGATGGTGGTCTCCAGCGTTTCGTGGATCGGTCTCGTCCATTCCTCCGGAATCGACGACGCTCCGCCCCTTATCCCCAGAACGGAACCTACCGTGGCGCCGTTGCAGTCTGTGTCGAAGCCCGTCTGCACCGCAAGGCAGATACTCTTTCCATAGTCGCCCCTGCCATAGAGCAGGGAAGCCGCCACGATCATAGCATTGGAGATGGTATGGCACCAGCCATAGAGCGTGTGCTCGTCCCACTCCTCATGAATCCGGTCAAAGCATTCCTTTTCACTGATTCCGCTGTTGTACCATCCTATCACCTTCTCCAGATGCTCATACAGCCGAGAGGTTTGGGGAATCTGCGCCATACCGCCCCGGATGATCTCCTCCAGATCCTCCTTCACGGCAGCCTCCGCCAGCATGGCGGCAACGAACATCTCTCCGTAAATGCCGTTCTTTACATGAGATATGGAAGCGTCCCTCCAGGCAAGCTCTGCGGCGGCCTGCGGATTCCCCGGATTGATGTATCCAAAATAATCGCCGCGGATCTGGGCCCCTATCCATTCCCTGAAGGGATTCTGGTATACGGCGCTGTCCGGGGGCTGTATGCCCAAAGAAAAATTGCGGTAGGCCACGGCCTCCGCCGTGAAATAGGAGGTCATGGGCTGCAGCCGCAGCCATTCCTGCGACATGTCATAGGGCGTGAAGCTCCTGCCGTATTTCTCTATCAGCTTCTGCGCCATAACCACATAATTCATGTCGTCGTCAAAGGGCATAAACGAGACCTGATCCGCAAAAAAGACCTGCTGCCTCCCTTTGAAAAAACGATAATTCTCCCTCATATAAGGGGACACGTCCCCAGACTCGATATACCGGTGCATGGGATAGTTGCCTGACTGTTCCAGCAGAGGTATCAGCTCATCGGTGCGTATCCCTTCCACCGTTTTTCCCAATAGGCATCCGCAGATCCTGCCCATCCATGCTCCATGAATCTTATCCCGAAGCGCCTCTTCATCCCATTTCCCCGCTCCCTTACCACTACTTTCCGAAACACCCTCTGCCGCATTCCGGGACGCCTCCTCTAAGCCCGGCGTTTCCTCCAATGCCTTATTTCCACAGCCACAGGCCGCATCTTTTCCGGGCCGCAGCCTCCGGATCCCCTCCAGATCAGAGGGCTCCTCATAGGCATATCCCTCTTTCATGGGCGCATTCAGCACGATTTCGGAAAGCACATCCGCCATGGCCGCCTTATGCTCGTCCAAGGGCATCCGATCCACCGCGCAAAAAAGCGCCTGATACTCTTCTATGTCCTTGCCCTCCGCCACGGACTGCCGATACTCATCCTGCAGATGAACGGCGTACAGCGCATCCATTCTTGTTTTTGTGTAATCTGCCTGTATTTTCATTCCAAACACCCTATTCTACCCTTTCCGGCCTTTTGGCCCTATGCGTCTGCCCCAAGACTCCTCTTTACTCATTTCAGGAACCCCTCCCAGACAATTTTTCTAAAAAAATCCCATGCAAAATATCCGGCACCAAATCATGTTCCATGGCCTTTTGCTCGCGCAAGCACGGCGCTCGGCTCATTCCGCATGGAAACAAAAATCGCTTTCTTATCCTGCATGGGACTGTCACTTTTCATACTGCAAAGCCCTATTCTGTTATATCCAATCCTTTTATATCAGATTCCTCAGGAATGTGACGGCCTTGCCGATATCCTGCACGGGATTTTCCCCCACCTCCCGCTCGATGGTCAGGTATCCGCCGAATCCGATTTCCTTCAGCGCGCCCAGATAGGCCGGGAAGTCTACCTTGCCCTCCCCTAAAGGCACCTCAAGGAAATAATCCTCCAGACGCAGATCCCCGATGCCGCCTTCCGCAAAGAAATCATAGACGATCTGGGGATCCGTCTTCTTCAGCATGACCCCGTCCTTGGCATGGGTGTGAACGATATACTTGCTAAGATAGTGAACCGCCTTCACCGGATCGTCCCCTGCCACCATGACCAGATTGGCAGGATCCAGATTCACGCTCATTCCCTTGCTGCCTCCCAGACTGTCCAGAAATCTGCACAGACGCTCCGAGGGCTCCGGCCCCGTCTCAATGGCAAAGAAGGCTCCCACCCCGGCCGCATACTCTGCCAGCTCCCCGCAGGCTTCCTGCATGGTGCGATACACATCGCTCCGGGTATCCTCCGGAATCACCCCGATATGGGTTGTGACGATATTGCATCCCATAGTCAGTGCCATATCGATGATATGTTTGGAGGTCTGTACCTTTTTCACATTCTCGTCCCGTCTGGCAAAGCCATGTCCGCCCAAATCGCCGCAGAGGGCGGAAATCTGCAGGCCATTGTCCTGAATGATCTTTTTCCTCCTCTTCAGCTCCTCCTCGGAGGCCGACAGCATCTCCTCCGAAACCGCGTAAATCTGTACGCCGTCAGCTCCCATACGGGCACACTGTTCCATACTCTCCGCAAAGGGCATCCGCAGCATATCCGCAATGATCCCAATTTTAAACTGACCCATACTCCAACTCCTCCTACTATACTAATAATCTCGGCCATAATGACCCCTATTGATTCATTTACTCCCCACCGGAAGACTTCCCTTTGATTCCTTTCCCTTGTCCCGCTCTCCGGATCCAGACATGAGAACCTATCTCCCATCATCCATAGATTCAGCCACGAGAACCGGCAATTCCTCCTATCTCCCATCACCCACGGGTTCAGGCACGAGAACCAGCAGTTCCTCCTATCTCCCATCATCCACGGGTTCAGGCACGAGAACCGGCAATCCCCCCACACACCCATGGGTTCAGGCACGAGAGCTGGCAGTTCTTCTTATCTCCCATCATCCACGGATTCAGGCATGAGAGCCGGCAGTTCTTCTTATCTCCCATCATCCACGGGTTCAGGCACGAGGGCCGGGGGGCTTGTTAAGGAAACTCACGGAATGTGGAGGGGAGACTTCGGCGGGTCGCATCCAATGATGCGGCCCACCGATGCCAAGGCTCCCCGGAACGCCATGGAGTGACCGAAACAAGTCCCCCGGCCCTCGTGCCGTTCCCCGTTCTCCGTTCCCCGTTCCCTGCTCCCTCTACTCCACATACTCCGCCCGCAGATCCACCTCGAAGGCCCTCTCCCAAGGCATGGACAAATGCAGAATCCTCACCTTATCCGCCACGGAAGAAAGACTCTCCGCAGCAAACGCCTGCAGCTCCGCCTCCGCCAGCCTGCTGAACACCCCCTGCTTTTCATTCAGGAAGGAACTCTCCATGCCCTTGTCGCTGGCTGCTTTGGACACTCTCTGGCGAACCACGGAACAGTACCCGGCATCCTCCAGATACCGCTCCGCCATAAAGTTCCTATGGGCCGCCGTCTTTCCCTGATAATAGGCGGCTACGCCCTCCGCAATGGCGGTTCCCAGCGTGTTGGACGAAGTGTTCCACCCTGCGTAGCCGTCCAGCTCCATCAGCATGCCCTTCTTGTTCAGCATCCGCACCAGAGCCAGATCTCCGCCGTTGGCATAGGCATTGTCCGCCAGAGTGACGATCTTTCCGGCCCTTTTCATCTCCTGAAGGAACTCCGTGAATCCTTCCAGATCCCGTCCCTCATGATACTCCGCTCTCTGGGAGGGCTGCCATGCAGCCTCCTCCATGACTCCCGCCGCCGACATGGCCAGCACTATCGAAGCCTCCTTTGGCGAATCCGTCTCCACGCATCCGGCGGCGTCCAAATGTTTCCCGATGGTTCCCGCCAGCGGGGAGCCCTCGTACAGCGGAATCAGCTCCTTTGCGCTCTCGGCGGCATATTTCACATAAACCTTGGGGCGTCTTCCATGGAGGGCGTTCAGCATCCGGGAAACCAAGGTCATTCCCACCTCGTCCGCCCCCGGATACACCGCCACCCGCTCCTCCAGCCCAAGCTCCCTGACTCTCCCAAGCACCTTTTGCTGATCCAGAGCGGCATAGCCGTAGGGGCTGCAGTCATCCTGAGGAAACACCAGCCAGTCCAGAGTCCCATCCTCCACATAGGAAAGAACCTCCTGATCCATGGCCACATTGCGCTCCCGTCTGGCCAGATAGTCCTCCAGCGCGCCGGGCAGAATCTTCTTATGTATCTCCTCCAAATTCTCTTCCACGGGAAGGCCCAGCATCTGCTTATGGGAAATCTCCCCGGATTTGTAAATCTCATGGCCGCATATGCCGTAATAGTCCGGCTCCTCCACGCTGGAGGAATAAGTAGGACAGCGCATAATGGTCTGGAACCCGTAAATGAGCAGCTTGGGATTCTCCCCCCTGAGCAGATGCAGCAGCTCCGCCCTCTCCCCCAGAGTCTCCTTGTCCAGATCGTGGAGTCTGGAAGGCAGAAGCCCTCCGTACAGCAGCATATCCATGGACAGCACCAGCCCGAAGGCATCCCTGCATTCCTCCACAAGAAATTCCTTCACCCGCTCATATTCCGCAGGCTTCTTTTTCTCTCCAAGCTCCTGAAAGACCGTGAAGGCAATGTCCACATCTCCGAACAGATACTGTGGGAACAATTTATTACATGGCCTGTCATCCAAGGGAACAAACACGATTTTTTTCTTCATGGGCCTACTCCACCGCAACCCAGGTTCCGGGCTGCCCGGCCGCCTTCAGCGCCGCTTCTCTCACTGCCATAATGGCGATGGTCTCCTCATGGCTCACGGGAATCTCTCCCGTATGGAAGAACTCCACCAGATTTCTCATGAAGCCTCCGAAGGCATCGGACTCTATAGTGAGCGCCCTGCAGCCCTCCTCCAGACATAAATTGGCCACGGAAGGACAATCGCCCCCGGTACACAAAAGGGACGCGCTCCTGCCGTCCTCCCACTCCATGAGCAGGTTGGCCCATTCTCTCTGGGTCACCGCCAGCACCCTCTCCGGCTTCCCTTTCATCAGCATCATAATAGGCTCCAGCTGATGTATGCTGTAGGTCTCCAGACCGTAAGGCCCCCATGTATTCATGGCAAGAATCTTCTTTCCCTCATAAGCCTTGTATTCCGTGGCAAACCGCAGGGCGGACGTAGAATAGCAGGCCGTTTTATGCTGCTCCGCCAGCCGAAACATGGCCTCCGCCCCCTTCTTGTCCGGGGAAAAGGTTTTGTCCACATAAGTGTTCTTGCCCGACATCAGCGGAAGGCGGGTCAGCTCCTCATGCATCTCACAATTATCCGGCGACAGCACGATCAGCACATCACTCTTCTCCACCACCTCCTCAATGGTCTCACAGAGAGCCACGCTGTATTCCCTGCACCATTCCTCGGAAGTCTTCCCCGTGATGGGACTGGGAATCTTGCCATAGGCATAGGCTACCTCCACCTCCCCGTTGCTGATATCCCGGAGCATCTTCGGATAGTGATTGGCATGCCACTCATCCAGATAGTAATCAATAAACCCTACCTTCATAATTATACCTTTCCGCCCGCCTGAAACGGGCATCCGTCTCTTTTTTCTTAAATTCCGTTATCGCCCGGAAACAAACCGGCCGTTTCAAGCGTCAGCCCAGCGCGATCTCCCGATGCTGCTGTGCAGAATCATAGATTGCCTGCATGATCTGGGAGGTCTTCACCGCCGTGTCGATATGGGAGGGAAGCTTTTCCCCGGTGCGGATGCATTTGATGAAGGAATCGATCTCATTCTCAAACATATTGGTGCTCTTGTGCTCCGGCACCTCCGGGACATACTTCACAAACGCGCCGTTCTCCACCGTATACAGCGTGAAATCTCCGCCGTACATCAGGCGGATTCCGCCCTTGTCCCCCATGAAATCTACAAAGCACTCATCTTCTTCGATATTCTGGGCCCACGCGCCGTTTACGGTAAACACGGGACCGTCGGTGCGAACCAGCGCCGCCACGGAATCGTCCACATCATAGACGCCGTCGTTCACGGGAGGGCCTGCCCACATTCCCCTATAGGCGTACCCTTCAATGTCCCTGCCCAGCTTGCTGAAAACTTCCCCGGAAACCGTAAGGGGCTTGGGATCGTTCAAACAGTACATCACCAGATCCAGATAATGCACGCCCCAGTCGATGAGCACGCCGCCCCCTGCAATGGCCTTGGTGGTAAAGGCTCCGCCCAGTCCCGGAATGCTCCTATGGCAGCGGAAGCTCAGATACACATGATAGACCTCCCCAAGACGCCCCTCCTGTATATATTTGCGGATCAGATTCACCTTGTCGTTGAACCGGTTCACAACGCCGATGTTCAGCACCTTGCCCGTCTCATGCTGGGCCTTCTGCATGGCCAGCGCCTCCTCGTAGATCCTTGCGGCAGGTTTCTCGCAGAGCACGTTCTTCCCTGCCTTCAAAGCATCGATGGTAATGACGGAATGCATCAGATTGGGCGTACACACGGACAGCGCCTCCACCTCCGGGTCTGCCAATATCTCCTTGTAGTCCACCACAGCCTTGCCGCAGCCGTACTTCTCCACTGCAGCCTCGGCTCTCTCCGGCAGAATATCACAAAAATACTTGATCTCCACCTCTTCATTCTTCATATAGGCCGGAATATGCTGACTGTTGGCAATGGTTCCGCAGCCTATGACCGCAACCTTCATTTTTTCCATTTCCTTCTGCTCTCCTTTCCTTCTATTGTCATGTTGCTACATTATCTGTTTTGCAGTACTTGATTGCCGCCTCTCGCTCTTTATCCCTTCACCGCGCCCGTGGCCATACCGCCCTTGATAAACCTGAACACGAAGGGGTACAGACACATGATGGGTATGATGGACAGCAGCAGATAGCTCTTCTCCACATTGTTCCAGTAGAACATCAGCGTGGGATTCATATCCGTCATAGACTGGGGCGAGATGCTCATAAAGTTCCTGATATAGTTAGGCACCGGATAGAGATCCTTTCTGGTGCTGATATAGTACAGCGCAGGGCCATAACTGTTCCAGTACCCCACCACCTGAAAGAAGGCTATGGTGGCCACCATGGGCTTGGACAGAGGGATGATGATCTTGCGGAACACATACATATTGGAGGCGCCGTCGATCTTTGCCGCCTCCTCCAGCTGAGGGGGAAGGCTTTCATAGAAGCCCTTCATCAACAGCATATTGTAAACCGACATCCAGCCGGGAATGATCAGCGCCCATATGGTATCCATCAGTCCCAGAGTATCCATCAAAATGATCATAGGGGCCAGACCGCCGCCGAAATACATGACAATCATGAAGAAAATCATAACCGTTCTCTTCAGGGGCATCTGGGGCTTGGACAAGGGATAGGCCGCCAAGGATACCACCACCACCGAGCCTATGGTTCCCACCACCGTCAGGAAAATGGAATTCTTGAAGGAGCGGAGAAACTGCATATCCGTGACAGCGTATTTGAAGCCCTCCCAGTCAATGTTCTTCGGCAGGAGATTTACGATCTGACCCGGCTTGGAGATGGCCACCGCCACCAGATTGAAGAAGGGAATCACAAAGATCAGGATCAGCAGAACCGCCGCAATCTTCACTATGATCTGAAATACATTCTCGTCATTATACCGCCCGAAAACATTGGGCATTTTCAATGCTACAAGCCAGCGCCATCCGGCCATTCCCGGCGCCAAAAAGGAACATACCAAAATAATAGGGAACACTATAAGCCAAAGGAATTCCGCTTTGTTATGCTTCAGATAATCCGAAAATCCCTCCACTGCGGCATGTCTGCAGATACGGGGAACCGCCTCGGCTATCATTACCACCCCCAGCAGGGCAATGACTATGTCAAATATATTGTGATACTCTACAGTATATTTATTGTCCACCAGCTCCACGAACAAGAGCGCCATAATAACCAGCAGGCATAGCAGGAGTATTCTTCTCACTATATTTTTTCTCTTCTCCTCTTTCGTCAAAGGAGCGCTTATCTTCTTCGCCATAGTTTCCTCCCTCCTACCACAATCCGCGCTTGAACAGCCTTCTGGAAATAAAGTTGCCGCTCAGTACCAAAACCAGTCCCACCACTGAATTGAACAATCCCACCGCAGTACTCAGGGCATACTGGGGCAGCAGGCCCGCCTCCTTCACCAGCCGGAAGGTATAGGTGCCTAAAATGTCTCCCGATTCCTTGATATAGGGTGAATACATGGCCAGAACCTGATCGTATCCGGCATCCATGATGCCGCCGATTCTCAAAATGAACATCACCGCTATGGTGGGCAAAATGCCCGGAAGGGTCACATGAATGATCTGCTGCCATTTGGATGCGCCGTCGATCTTTGCCGCCTCTATAAGATCTCGGTCCAGAGCCGTGATAGCCGACACATAGACGATGGTGTTCCAGCCTAAATACGCCCATGCCGCCGATACCACCAGCACTCCCCGGAAGGTGTCGTTGCTGGTCACAAAAGGAATTCTGTCAAATCCGAAAAACTGCATCAGATTGTTCACGATACCGGTGTCGTAGCTCAACAGAGTGATGAAAATACCGCTTACCGTAATCCATGACAGGAAATGGGGGATATACATCACCGCCTGCAGGGATTTTTTTACAATCTTGCCCCGCATCTCATTGATGCAGATGGCCATGACGATGGGAATGGGAAACAGGATTACGATTTTCTGCATACTGATGATAAGGGTGTTTCTCAGAGCCGAGATAATATCAGGATCCGTGAAAATCTTCTCGAAATTCTTGAACCCGATCCAGTCTGCGTCCAGAATGCCCTGAATCGCGCTGCTGCTTCCAAGCAGGTTTGGATTCTTCTTGAAAGCCATTATGATTCCCGCCATGGGAATGTAGCTGAATATGACGACCAAAACGATCGCAGGAATGTAAAACAAGAACAAATTACCGTACTGCTTCATCTGCTTGCCAAAGCTGGGCTTGATCACAACATCCGACTTTTGTTTCTTCAAAGTCCTGCCTCCTTTCATATGCCGCATTGGATCCCTCTTAAAAGAACACCCTCCAAATCATCAGATACGAGAGGACTTGAAGGGCATTCATTCGCAAGTTTTTAATTGACTAAATCGCCTTACCGGGGCTTAACCGTATTGAAATCATCCTTGCTGGACCATGTAGCATACCACTCGTTGACAGCCTCCGCTACATCCGGCCCGTTGAATCTCTCCCATGTGGCAATGACCGCGCTCTGATCGTAGGTAGTGGCCTTATCGAACAGATTCAGGATAAGCGTAGCGTTCAGCTCGGAATTCACCTTGCTCCAGTACTCATTATACACATCATTGGGAGGCATCATGGTGACGGGGCTCTTGATGCCCGTATTGTCAATATTGTAGTTGATGGTGAAGAAGATCTTCTCCTGAGCCTGAGACTTTCTGGCTCTGGCCAGCCAATACTTGGAATAATCCTCCATGATGGTGCCGTTTAAGAACTTGTCCGCATAAGTCATCTTGTCGAAATGCTCAGCTCCAAGAATGGGATAATACTCGCCGTCCCTGATCTCGAAGGTGTCGCCTTCAACACCGATGCTCAGCTCCAGAAACAGATCCTTGTCCAGCTTCTTGTCTACGAAATCCACTGCGCCGGCAACCTGCTGGGCCGTGTTGTGTACGGGAATCACGCCGTACTGGTCTACATACTGGCTGCTGAAAACTCTTACCGCGCTGGCATCGCCCTTATACTCGTCAGGCACCAAAGCAGCCATATAACCGAAGTTGTCATCCGTGTAAGCGTTTATATCTGCGCCCTCCGGTGCGGACACCTTCTCGATGTTCAGAGCCTCCCAGTGGTTGGCAAGGCATACGCCTGCTCTTCCATCCTGCATCATGGTAATGTCGTTGGTATCCTGAGGGGTCTTTGCATAGTACAGAAGGTCCGTATCGTACAGATTGTCGATAAACTTTCCGTACTCTTCAAATCCGGGCTGCTCCACAAAATAGGTCAGCTTTCCGTCGATATCCACCCATTCCTGATAAACATCGAAGGCCGCCAGAATCGGATTGATCAGAGCGGAAGTATTTCTCACGGCCATGGGATAGCCGCCGCTGGCAACCTTACCCTTGAAGTATTCCAGCATCTTCTGGAAATCGGAGATACACATGGAATATCCGTTCTCCTCCGAGGGAACGGGAATCTGGGCGTCCGGATTCTCCGCATTGTAATCGTTGAGCCAGTCCACACGATAAGCAAGACCGTTGGCCGTAACGTTCTTAGGCTGGCAGTAAGGGATGCCGTAGATCTCGCCGTCCGATCCCCTTGCGCTGTCCCATACCAGATCGGTCATGGCGCCCTTGAGGTTGGTAGAAGCCTCCACATACTCGGTAATAGGAGCCAGAGCGCCCTGCATCATCAGCACGTAGAACTCGTCCTTGGTCACGTTGACTATCTGATAGTCCTCCTTCAGCATGAAGATATTGTTCTTCGCCTGAGGGTCTGCCGCAGGAGCCTGTACGTAGCTGACATTGTAGCCCGTCTTTTCTCCGATGAGCTTGGCGATGTCCTGATTATTAAACTCCTCGTCCGTGATGCCTGAGTTGATGACGAAAACTCTCAGATTGGTCTCCTTCTCATAATCAGCGAGAGTTTTATTCCCCCCCTGACCGTCGTCTGCCGGGGTGCTTTCTTTGCTGTCCTGCGCGCCGGTAGGGGCGCCGCCGGAACTAGGGGTGGAGCTGCCATCGTCTCCGCCGCAGCCAGCCAGCAAAGTCACGCTCATTGCTGCCGTCAGTAACATTGCAATTGCTTTTTTCATACTAGATCCTCCTTGTTGATTTTTATATGAACACAACACTATGTCATGATCATTTCATGGTGAGACACTGCCCTCCCGAGATATTAGTATCCCTTTTAAGATGACTTTAACACATCTCTGCCCTTATCAACAATATCAACAGAGCGGCTTGATGAATATAGACTTTTCATCTAATTAATTGTGGGAAAAATGCATTATATAAAGCATTTTGACAACGGGTTGCAGTGAGCAGTTGCGATTTGGTAGGTATATTGTATATAATACTCTCTTTTTTCAGAATTTCAATGTGAAAATTCAACATAATAATTGTCATTTTTGGTTCTTTATATTTGCAAATTATTGCCTATGAGCCAATACCCGGATTTCAGCAAAGGCCTGATACGGGAAGCCTCCGCCGGAGCCTGCGGACAGACCCCGGCAAAGCCTCCTATAAGGAAACGCCGTTATACGGCCCCTTGCCTACTCCTGAACGAACTCGGCCCCCCGCTCCTTCATGCGCCCGGACACCTCTTCTCCGGTCAGCTGGCCCGGCTGCAGTTTTTTGTCCAGACACATAGCGGCTGCAATTCCCGCCGCCTCGCCCATGCTGTGGCAGCAGATCTGGATGCGGATGGAGGACTGGGCAATGAAATCCGCGCCTATGCAGCGTCCGGCCGCCAGCAGATTGTCCAGATCTGCGGAGACGAGACAGTCATAGGGAATCTCGTACCAAGGTTTCTCGGGATCTCCCTCCGGCAGATCGTCCTGAAACAGATCCGCCCCTCCGTGGACGTCCACAGGATAGTTGCACTGGCTGATACAGCCGGAAAACTTCTTCTGGCCCAGCAGATCCATGCCCGTCAGATCATATTTCGCATGAATCCGACGGCTCTCACGGATTCCCACCATGGGCGCTATATTGGAAATATACGCATTGTCAAAGCCCTTGAAATATTTCTTGTAAAAATTCAGCTGGCGCAGAATGAACGCCTTGCCCCTGACCTGAACCTCGGTGAGCTGCAGCGGATCACAAGCGTCCGTCAGGTCAAAGAACTCCGGATTGTTGAATGCAATACCGTTCTCCCTGCCCGGTGTGGTAAACATCTGCCAGTATGCCATATCCTGCTCCGTCAGATCCCCGTTGGCAATAGCCTCCCGAAACAGCGGCTTTAAAGCGCCTTCCGTCTTGTTCCACACGGCGGCGTACATGTTTCCGCCGTTCCTGCCGGAGGTGGCGCTGGCGGGATCGTTGTAGGTGTCCAAAAAGTCCTTGAACGCCTCCATGTCCACCCCGTCCACCATGTAACGCAGGGACATGGGCTGGTTCACGCCGGTTTTGGGATGCCCCTGCTCGTATCCGGCCCCCGCCAGAACTGCCAGCGAGGCGTCTCCGGTACAATCGATGAACATCTTGCCCTCTATTTTTCGGATGCCGTCCTTGCAGGCCACCGCTATGGCGCTGATACGTCCCTCCTGAACCTGCGCGCCGCAGACGGTGGAGTGGAACAGCAGCTGCACCTTGCTTTCCGTACACATCTGCTCCAATATGATTCCAAAGACCATGGGATCGCAGGAATTCACCACATATTTTTCCTTGTGGTATTCCTCCACCCTCTTGTCAAGCTCCTTGTGGAGATAAGAACATCTGGGCTCTCCGGGAATGCGCACGGTCATATAGGGTATTACCAGGCCGTTTACCGCAGTTCCGCCCAAACCTCCCTGGCTTTCCACCAGCAGTACCTTCGCCCCTTCCCTTGCCGCCGCAACCGCAGCAAAGACTCCTGCGGATCCCCCTCCGCAGACCACTACGTCTGCGCTCAGATATGTGGAAAGCTCTTCCCATTTGATGCCATTGCTCTGTGTTCGCACGCTCATGTCATTCTACCTCCTCGGCATAATGCCGCCCCTGTGCCTTGTCACATTCATATCGGTTCCGGAACTCCTACGCTCCGGTGTTGACACAGTCTTAAAAGTTTCAATCCCTTGCCGATCCCCGCCCGGTCCATGCCGCGCAGGGCACTTCACTCACCGTAGGGCGTGCCCAGCAGCGCTGCCCCGATGAGTCCTCCTCCGCCCCCCAGCTTCGTGGTGCATACAACGGAATCGTCTATCAGATTGGGCCTTATGAGGTTCAATAAATATTCGCCCTGTACCGCCACGCCGCCGGAAAGCGCCACCACCTGCGGCTGGAAAATCTTTACCAAGCTGTTGATTCCCACTCCAAGAACCTTCCCGTAATCCTTCAGCATCTCCTCCGCTGCCGCGCAGCCGCCCTTTGCGGCCTCGAACGCGGTGCTGCCGTCTATTCCGTTTTGGGCCATTCGGGCCAGCAGACTTCCGGGAAATGCCCTGACGCATTTCTTTGTCATGGCAATCAATGCACTAGCGGAGCCATATTGTTCAAAGCAGCCCCGCAGGCCGCAGCTGCAGGCCTCCCCCTTCATATTGATGATGAAATGGCCGAATTCCGCCGCTTTATAATTGTGTCCCCTATAAACGCGCCCGCCGATCATCACCGCTCCTCCGATGCCGGTGCCGATGGTCAGAATCAGAGCGTCCTCATAGCCTGCGCAGGCGCCGGCGGCATGCTCTCCGATCAAAGCGCAGTTTGCGTCGTTGTCCAAAAATACCGGCACCTGAAGCCCTTTGGCAACCCTGACGCCCAGAGGCTCGTTCAAAAAAGGAAGGTTTCCCGCCCGAAGCACATATCCAGTCTTCGGATTTACCAGCCCCGCTGAACCGATCCCCACCGAAGCTATCTCGTATCTGACCATAAGCTCCCTGCAGGCTTCCACAATGCCCCCGATGATTCCATCCGCGGTGCATATCTCTCCCGTAGGTATCCTCATGCTCTCAACAATATGAAATGCCTCGTCCACCACGCCCAATTTCACGCTGGTTCCGCCGATGTCCGCCCCGATTCTGTAGACCATTCCGCCTCCTATTCCAGTTCCGTCCACGGGGCCAAAGCCCCATAGCGCTACAAACCCGCTGCGCTACAATATAGCGACCCGTCTTCCGTCCACGAACACCGCCTTGATGTTCAGTTCTTTGTCGCACACGATCATGTCCGCTGCCTTTCCCTCCTCCAGAGAGCCCAGCCAGTGATCCACGCCCAAAGCCTTGGCGGGATTCAGAGAGCCCATCAGGGATACCTCCCAAAGAGGAACTCCCATGCGAAGAAGGTTTCTGGCGCCTGCCAGCATGCTGACACAGCTTCCGGCAATACATCCTCCCTCAGTACGGCAGACTCCGTCTTTTACGATCCTGACCTGCTCGTAATCCCCTACCTTGAATTCTCCGTCCCCCAAGCCCGTCATATAGCCTGAATCGCTGATGATGGTTATATTTTCCGCGCCTTTCATCCGATACACGATATCCATGGCGGCCTCGTCGAGATGTACGAAATCACAGATCATCTCACAGCAGACCCTGTCATCCGTAAGCACCGCTCCCAGAATCCCTGTCTCGCGGTGGTACAAGGGGCGCATGGCATTGAAGGTATGGGTGGCTCTGGACGCTCCTGCCTCGATGGCCGCCTTGGCGGTCCCATAGGAGGCGTCACTGTGTCCAAGGGATATCTTCACGCCCAGCTCTCCTGCAGCCTTGATCACTTCAGCCGCATTTTCCCTTTCCGGCGCAAGGGTCATGATCTTGAGCATCCCCTGCGCGCCTTCCGCCATTCTCCGCAGAGCCTCAGGCTCGCACACCCTTTCCGGCGGACACATGGCGCCGGTGCGGCTGTAAGACACAAAAGGCCCTTCCAGATGAATGCCCAGAATCCTTGCGCCCTTGGAAGTCTTGCCCGCCTCCCGCAGGATATTCTTCTCTGCGCCGATTATAGGCTCTACCGGCATGGCCCGAACCGTGGGCGCCACCCCCGTGATCCCCTGTCCCGCAAGCCATACTCTGGCCTTCTCGAAATCCTCGTCCTCCGCCGCAAATTCCACTCCCACACACCCATGATTATGGGTGTCTATGAAGCCCGGTATCACGTATAGGCCTTCTGCGTCAAAATCCTCCTGACCCGCCGGCTCTCCCACAGCCCCAAAAGAGCTTATCCTTCCTTCCGATATACATATGTCCGCAGATTCAAAGCGGTTGCTTTGCCCTTTCAGAACCAATCCGTTTTTTATTCTCATATTTTTATCCATCCCCGCCGTCCGGCGTCCATACTACCTTCCTGCCAGGTCTCGTATCATCCTCTGTATATTCTCCGTTCCGATGGAAACGGCCTCCAGCACAGGCTCCATACCTTCAAACTCCAGAGAGACATATCCGTCATAGCCGGAATTCCTGATGGCGGAAAGGATCTGGAAGGTGGGCACGTCCCCATGTCCGAATATGGTGGGCCTGCGGTAGTTTCCGCCTCTGGAACGGCCGAATCCCCGGCCGGGATCATAATACATGCCCGGACGGACGAAGACGTCCTTGGCATGAACATGAACGATCAGCTCCAGCAGTCTGGACACGGCAATGGAACAGTCCTCGTCCACGCCGCCGAAGTTTCCTATATCACATAGGAATCCATAATTGGTATTGTCCACCGCCGTGTAAAGCTCCACCATGCGCTCGCTGTCCTGCATCAGCAGACCATGATTCTCGCTGCAGGTCTTCACGCCCTTGCTCTTTGCGTAATCAGCCGTCTTGGAAATCCAAGGGGCCACCTTCTCCACCACGTTCTTAAAGGTCTTTACGCCCTCATAGCCCTCATGGTATGTCCATGTCACGTCATGGCGCAGCAGGGGAATGCCGCATTCCGAAGCGATGTCAATATGTCTGCACACCCGCTCCACTTCCCGCTCCGGGTCGGCCACGAAAAAATTCGCCCCGGTGGTGTAGATTGGCACCTCCAGCCCTGCTTCTCTGGCATGCTGGGTCAGCGCAAGGGCGTGCTCTCTGGGAGTACTGCCGTCCGGCGTAGTGTCGTCCAGCACGAACTCCACTCCCTCGCAGCCCAGTTCCTTGGTCTTGTCGATGGCGTCAAAACGGGTGAACTTTCCGTCCCCATATAATCTCTGATAACTGTATGTACTAACGCAGCTCTTCATCCTTATACCTCCTTGTCCGTCTTAACGGACATCCCTTACAATGTTTAAAAAATCAACGCCCGCACCTATACCTTGTCCATGATGTCTATGGCAGGCGCCCGCCTGACCGTACCCTGCTGTATTTCCGGCATAAATAGCGGACGTTGAATGTGATGTGATAATCCTTTTACAAAAGGATCTCTTTTCCGCTGGCGGCGGAATCATAGATTGCCTGCAGCATTTTCTGCATGTCCACTGCCTGAGCCATGGGGTACTTGGTCTCCCTGACCCCCTTCTGCACACAGTCCGCAAAATGCTCGATCTCCAGCAGGAAGCGCTTCTCCCCGCCCCCTAAGACGGTGATATTGTCCGTGCTGAGGTAATCGTTGCGCTCTCCGTAGATGGTGAAGGGCTCTATGGTAGCCCCCGCCTTGGTGCCGCAGACGAGCGTCTCCTCCTTTGCAGGGGCGTTCAGCGCCCAGCTGGCCTCAAATACCATCAAAGCGCCGTTCTCGAAATGAATCACGCCGGCGCCGGAATCCTCACAGTCAAAACGGTTGTCCGGACAAGGAGTTCCGATCCACCTGCTCACGCCCTTGGTCTGATAATCCCCGATCTTGGAGAATACATTGGCGGAGACACGCACGGGCTTCGGATTTCCCATGAGATACCAGGCTTCGTCGATGCGGTGGATGCCTATGTCGATGACAGGCCCGCCGCCGGAAGTCTTCTTGTCTGTGAACCACCCGGAGGGGGTTCCCCTGCGCCTTACCGCAGAAGTCTTGGCATAATAAACCTCCCCAAGCTCTCCCTTCTCGTACATGTCCCGGAGATACATATTTTCATATCCGAAGCGGGAAGGCACTGCCAGCATAAAGATTACTCCGGTATCATCTACAGCCTTCTGCATCTCAAGGGCCTGAGAAACGTTCATGGCAAGGGGCTTCTCGCACAGCACATGCTTGCCCGCCTTGGCAGCCGCAACGCACACCGGCGCATGGCCGTTGTTCCATGTGCAGATATCCACAGCCTCGATGTCAGCCTTCTGCAGCATCTCTTCCACGGAGGAATACACATGCTCGATATTGTATTTTTCTGCTGTCTTTTTTGCCCTCTCGAAATCAATGTCGCAGATAGCTGCGGGCACGGCATTGCTGCAATTCTCATATGCCGGCAAATGGGCGGAATTGGCAATATTACCGGCTCCTACAATACCAACTTTGACTTTTTCGCACTTCTCCATAACGCACTCTCCTTATCACAATAATTTTTGGACAATTTGACTGATGAACGCCCCTATACTATATATAACCCATTATGCCTGAACAAACAATGTGAAAAATGGCTGCCTTAATTGTCATTTTTAGATATCTTGCAAATTTCTCCCACTAGTTTTTGGTAATTTTCTCCATTTTTGCCCTTTCCTGCATTTTATTTTTTGTTGCTTTTCCTTCATGGCTGGATTATAATGTAGACACAGTTTGCCAAAAAGCAAATGAAACCCGGAGAAAATAATTGTATGTTTTGTCTTTGTTTTTGTTCCAGGAGGAATTATCTGTATGGAAGAATATCCGGCGCTTATACAAGAAAGCACCGTCAACAAACAGAAAAAGCGCTACCATATGAATGTAGACTTTTTCCATTCGCCCTTGAATCTGGATCTCTTCGACGTATACCAGATCTGCGATCTGGCCTGCTCGTCAGACTATGAAGTCGATATGCACAAGCAGCTCTGTTATGAGATCTCCTATATCGTTTCCGGAGAGGGGATTTTTACCCGAAACGGAGTGTCTTATGCCGTGAGCTCCAATATGATTTTTGTGGTGAATTCAAAGGATGTCCATTACATCAAGTCCTCCAAGCACAATCCCCTGCGGTACATGTGCCTTGGCTTTGTTTTTCGTACAGAAAATCCCAACTATTTCAAGTACGAGAAGCTTCGCAGCTTTCTGGACAACCTAAAGAATCCCCTTGCCATTGACAATTACAAGATCTACGATCTTTTCACCCTCGCTCTGGACGAGATCACTGCGCCCAATTTTCTCTCCATGGAGCTTTTTGAGTCCTATATCCTGCAGATTATCATACTGACTTACCGCAGCCTATGCAACCAGCCAAAACTGTATTATACGAATTTGATAGAGCAGAACTCTACAAATCCTCTCATTTATGCCATCACCAATTATATCGATGCCAACCTGACCAATATCAAAAATCTTGCGGATATCAGCAGCGTTTTCGACTATAGCTATGGCTATCTTTCCAAACAGTTCTCTCAGGTCATGGGCATTACAATAAAGGATTACTATACTCAAAGACGGTTTGAAAAGGCGGCGGAAATGCTGGCACAGAACACTCCCATCGCCTCCATCAGCGAGGTTTTGCATTTTTCGGACACTTCCTCCTTCTGCAAAGCCTTCAAGCAGTATTATCACATCTCCCCCAGAAAGTATCAGGCTTTCATCGAAAAGAACGGAAGCGGCTTCTCTCCCTCTTCGGAGCCCGGTTCCCCATAGCCGGAAAAGCAAAACCGGAGAGGTCAGCCTAAGGCTGCCTCTCCGTTCTCTTACCCAAAATCACGTCTATATTGTCTTCTCGCTCCAAAACCTGCCCTATGCGCTCTGCCAGCTCTTCGGCGGCGGCGTCCGGATTCTTTCTGAGGGCGCAGTCCATGATCTCGATCATCCGCGGCAGATAAACAAGGGAATCTCCTCTGCGCAATACCAGCCGAGCCGTCTCCGCCAGCAGATTGTAGGAAATCTTTTCGGGAACCACCCCGTCCATCAGAGCGGGATATTTCATCCTGAGATTATCCGTATAAATCTTGATCAAGTCCGGAGTCAGCACTTCATCATAATGCTTCCTGACACACTCTCCCAGCTTCCGGATCATCTCGTCCACCGTATTCTCGTCCAGCCTCTCCAGCGTCTCCGCGTGCAGAACGTTATTTTGCACTGTTATCATAAATTCCTGCTCTCCCAGCCTTTCATAGTCCCGGATACGAACTATGGGAAGAATCAGTCCTTCTCTGGCCAGGGTCCCGCGCAGAGCAAATATTTTGTCTACGAACTTATTGTCTACAAACAGAGGCACCATCCCCGTACCGAACAGCAGCTGCAGCTCCAGACTGTCCATCAGATTCTTTCTGATCTCCTCCAGAAATCCGGCTACCCTGCCATCCTTCTGGAAACCGGCCCCTCTGGCCTCCATTCCCAGCAAATAATCCGCACTGACCCCCAGCAGGCCGCACAGATCAATGACCATGGAAACATCGGGAAGGCCTACCCCTCTTTCCCACTTGCTCAATGCCTGAGGAGTAATCCCCAGTCTATAGGCCAGCTCCTCCTGCGTCATGTTCTTATTTTGGCGGCAGGCCGATATTCTGCCCCCAATCTGTTTCATTTCGTTTGCGTCAAACATACCCTTCTCTCCTTTCAGTCTGCTTTGGCTCCTGCATATGTCAGGATCCACGTCTAATTTGGGCCTTCCTATTCACAGCGGCCCATGATACATTTGCTTTTAATAGCCTCTTGATCACTGAAATCAGTATAGCAAAAACCATACTCTCTGTAAAACAATCTATCGTTTGGCTGCCCCTAAACGGACACCGAAACAGCCTGCAAAAAGCATCACCGTTATTATTCCGGGCACAGTTTAGAAAAAATCAAAACAAAATCTTGACTTTTCTGCATCTACTGTATATATTGAATATATGCACTATGATAAGGAGATCAGAAATGAACATCAATATATCTCTGCAGAGCGAGATACCTGCCTATGAACAGATCAAGATGCAGATCAAGGCCCAGATTCTCTCCGGCGAGCTGGCCCCAAACGCCCCTCTCACTTCCATGCGCCAGCTGGCCAGAAACCTGCGCGTCAGCATCATCACCACCACCCGGGCCTACGGTGATCTGGAGGCGGAGGGGCTGATCTACACCCTTCAGGGACGGGGATCCTTTGTGAAATGCGATTCCGAGACCATTCGGCAGCAGTACTTATGCTCCATCGACCAATCCCTGAAAACGGCTGTGGAAAAAGCCAGCGCAGCCGGCCTGAATCTGGCCCAATTACAGAACAGATTGGAGGATATTTATTATGAACAATGCCATTGAGGTCCATGATTTGTGCAAGCTCTATCCGGGCTTTGCACTGAAGAGCATCAGCTTTACGGTCCCTCAGGGTCAATGCTGCGGATTCATAGGCCGCAACGGCGCCGGGAAATCCACTACCCTGAGAATTATGGCGGGCCTGACCTTCCCTGACAGCGGGGAAGTCCGCCTTCTGGGAAAATCCTGCGCAGACCCTTCCTCAAGAGAAGAAATCGCCATTCTATTCGATCAGCCCTATTTTCAGGAGGACTGGACGCCTGAAGACATCGAGAAGTGCCTCCGCCCCTTCTATCCCGGCTGGGACGGCATCCGGTATCGGGACTGCCTGAACCGCTTCGGGCTGGACGCCGGAAAAAAATTCAAAAATATGTCCCGGGGCATGAAACAGAAGCTTGCAATGGCTGTACACCTCTCCCATCCCACCAAAATCCTTCTGCTGGATGAACCCACGGGAGGACTGGATCCGGCAGCGCGGGACGAACTTTTGGACATCTTTCGGGAATACTTGCTTCCGGAAGACAGAACCATACTGTTTTCCACCCACATCACCAGCGATCTGGAGCGCATCGCTGACAAAATCGTCTATATACACAACGGAGAAATCACCTATCAGGGCAGCAAAGACAGCCTGACTTCCTCCTACTGCATCGTGCGGGGAGCCACACTGCCCCCGGAAAAGCGGGAACATGCCATCGGCATACGTCAGACGGTCAACGGTTACGAATGTCTCATGGATCTGCGCCATATCGGAGGCCTCCCTTCAGGCACGGTGACGGAAAACGCCTCCATCAATGACATTATCGTTTATATGGAAAGGAATGACAAAAATGTATGATATAATGAAATTAGACTGGCATGCGATGAAATGTTATCATGTGAGACTTCTGATTATCCCCATCTATCTCCTTCTGATAGGATGGGTTTCTCCCGTCTGTCTGATCCCCTTGGCAGTCTTCCTGCTCTTTTCCTTCTCCATCAATTCCTTTTATGTGGAGGAAAAAGGGGATCTGAACAGATTCTATCTGACACTGCCCATAAAAAGAAGTCAAGTGGTTCTAGGCAGATACCTCTTGTCCCTCACTCTATTTGCGGCAGGCGAACTGGCAGGACTGGCCCTGATGCCTCTGGCAAACCTATTTGCCCTGTCAAAATGGTATCCGGACCTTAAGTGGTGTATGGTCCTGCTCTCCTCCGGCTTCCTCTTCTATGCCCTATTGAGCCTCTCCATGTATCCCGTCCTTTTCAAGCTGGGATATCAAAAAGGTAAAATATGGGGATTTTATATCCCTGCCGCCCTGACCACCCTGATATACATCATAGTTCTGGAATACGATATTTACACCGAAGGATTCCTCACAAATCTCCTGAGCTATGCTTCGGACCATCTCCTGACAGCGGTCTCCATGATAATAGGGTTGGGCGCTGGGATTCTGGCAATATCCTGTCTATTGTCCATAAAAACGTATTCCCGGCGGGATTTCTAAGGCGGGTTTAAAAACAACCCGCCGCAAGTTCCTCCCAAGGCGCCCCTTCCGGTCCCCTGCCGCCGCGTCTGCAAACCAGTATCCTTTTATAAGGCTCCCCATAGCCGGCATGGACCACCTCACCGGTCACATGCCCTTCCTCCGTGACCTCAAAGTGATACTGATGGTACTTGCCTTCCCGATAGGCAAAGTCCTCCCCATTGTCCAGATAATGGTCGTAGCTCCCTTCTCCGGGATATACCTCCAGCATCAGCTCCTCCAAGGGCTTCTCCCCCACATAGGACTGAGGCTCCATCACGGGAATGATACTTCCCCCCTTCACATAGACGGGGCATGTGTCCAGCGGCGCATCCTTCACGAACCATGCAGGGCCGGTCAGTCTTGCGCCGGTCCAGTAGTCGTACCAGACTCCCTCCGGCAGGTACACCATCTTCTTGTCCGTCCCCGGCTGCACCACCGGCGCAACAAGGATATTTCCACCCACAAGAAACTCATCATTGCAGGTTCTGGCCGTCCGGTCCTTCTCATACTGGAATACCAGCGGGCGCATAATGGGCGCGCCGGTGCGCTCCTCCTCATAGAACAGATCATAGAAATAGGGAATCAGCCTATACCGCAGCTTTACATACTTCCGATAGATGTCCAGCACCTCCTTGCCGAACTGCCATGGCTCCTGCTTTCTGGTGCCAAGGGCGGAATGGTTGCGAAACAGCGGCGAAAAGCATCCCACTTGTACCCATCTGGCCAGCAGCTCCGGCGTGGTGTCCGCTCCGAAGCCCCCTATGTCTGTCCCCACAAAGGGCATGCCGGACAGTCCAAGATTGCAGAGCTGAGGAATTGCCATCTGAAGATGGGCCCATATGCTGCAGTTGTCCCCCGTCCATGCGGTGGAGTATTTCTGGCTCCCTGCATAACAAGCTCTGGTAATCACAAAGGGCCGCCTGCCGTCAAACTCCTTCAGGCCCTCATAAGCGGCCTTGGCCATGAAATGGCCGTACACATTGTGCAGCTCCCCGTGGGTGCTCTCCCTGTCCCCGTCCATAAATACAACATCCTGTGGCAGAGGGCCATTGAAACTGGCGGGCTCGTTCATATCGTTCCAGATCCCCCGCACGCCCCGGTCCAGCAGAAACTTCTGGTTCCTGCCCCACCAGCGCCTCACCTTTGGATTGCCGAAGTCGGGAAAAGCAGCGGCTCCGGGCCATACCGCATTGATATACACCTCTCCCTCCGGGGTCTTGGCAAAATATCCCTCCTTGACGCCTTCGTCGTATATCGGATAGCCCTCCTCCTGCTTCACGCCGGGATCATTGATCACCACTGTCTTGAAGCCGTCCCGAAAAAGTCTGTCCAAAAAGCTGTCGGGGTCGTTATGGTAGCGCTCCTGATTCCAGGTAAACACCTTGTAATCCTGCATATAGTCTATATCAAAATGAATCACATCGCAGGGAATATCGTTTTCCCGCATGTTTCGGGCGATTTCCTCCACATCCTCCTGCGTCACATAGCCCCACCTGCACTGATGATAGCCCAGCGTCCATTTCTGAGGCAGCGGAGCAGTCCCCGTCAAATAGGTATAGCCGGAAAGCACCTCCGGCATGGAGTCCCCGGCAATGTAATAGTAATCAAGGCTGCCCCCTTCGGCGCCGAACCAATAGTACTCCTCCGACTCCTGCCCCATGTTGAAATACCCTTTGAAGGTATTGTCAAAGAAAAGTCCATAGACATGGGTATCGTCAAGGGCCATGAAAAAGGGAATGGATTTGTACAGCGCCTTGAAGCAGTCCACCTGAGGCGCCGGATTGTCCGTATTCCACATCTCATAGTCATAATGTCTCTTGTCCAGAAAGCCCGTCTTGTCTCCGAGTCCGTAGAAATGCAGGGACGGCTTCAGCTGTTTCACCGCCTGTATTTTACACTGCTGCACGGAAGCAGCGGCAGAATGTCCCTCCTGCTCAAGCAGGCTGGAGCTGACCCTCTCCAGAGGCCTTCTCTCCCCTCTATAATCCAGACAGACTTCTCTGCCGTCCTTGTCAAAAAAATCCACATAGAAATCGTCGCATACCCTCACGGACACCTGCCCCGTATGAATCCAGAGACCGTCCTTTTTTTCCTCCAGCGCCAGATTCACCGAAACCGACTTGGAACCCTCAATGGCTTTTGAGGGAACCCTCTCTTTCTCAGGATCATAAAACACATTGACGATATAGGGAGTCAGAACCTCTATCTGCGCCCTGCCTTGCTCAAATTCCAGTATTATCTTTTGGCCTTCCTGCCCATACTTATTCAGCTTGCCCAGCTTCGCCATATTGCCTCCTCCAGTATTGCCATTTGATTCCCGTCTCTGTTCTCTCATAAGATATATGGAAAGCTCTGCCCCCACCGCGGCATCATTTCCCCAGCCCCATGTCGGCTTCCCCGCATCCGGGTTCTTCAAGGAGCAGCGCCTTCACCTTCCGGAAATCCCCGTCCATGACCCGGAAGGTAGCCTCCACCTTTCCGAATTCCTTAGGGGAAATAGCCGTGTGGATGTAGAGCGAGTCCATCCCCGCCTGCTTGGCCCCGGCGATATCCGCCGACTCGTCATTTCCTATCATGATGCACTCCGCCGGGCGCAGGCCGAAACGCTCCAGCAGCCTCTGGAAAAACACCGGGGAGGGCTTCTTACAATTTTGCTCCGAGGAAATGAAGATGCCGTCAAAGTAATCCGTCAGCCCCAGCATCCCGATCTCAGGTCTCGTAAAATCCCTCTGGGCGTTGGAGAGCAGATATACGCCCTTTCCCCGTCTCCTCAGCTCTCCCAGCAGGTCCTCCACCCCGTCGTAGACACGGATATATTCCCGTGACAGCGCCCGAAAGGTGACTGCAGTCATCTTGGCCTGAAGCGCTTCGCAGCAGGTCCCCTTCCTTTCGTAAAGCATGGAAAAGACCTTTGTGAGATCCGGTTCCGCATCCTCCATGCCCAGCCGTCCCTTTTCCTGCTCCTCCAGACTGCGGAACTCGCGCCTCAGCTCCTCCGGCTCGTAGGCCGCTCCCAGAGCCGAATAGATCTGGCTCATCTTCTCCCATAGATAAGGGCTGTCCTCATTGGTTCGTATGTCTGCAAGAGTACCGTAAAAATCAAAAATATAGTTCTCGTACATCCCTTCTCCCCCTAACAAGACAAGGCTCTGCGCCGCTGTGTATGTCCGCGGCGCCTTGCCGCAAGCTTGTTTTGCCCTTCGTGCAAGCTACAGCGCTTCGCCGCAAGACTGTTTTGCCCTTCGTGCAAGCCGCAGCGCTTCGCTTCAAACTTGTTTTGCCCTTCGTGCAAGCCGTGGTTCATCCTCGTTCCAGCGCGTCATACACCCGCAGGATCTCCCCCACGCTCCAGGCCTGCGCAAAGCATCCCTTGGAGGAAACCGGATTTCCTCCGTCATAGATCTCCGGCAGCTGGCCGATACAGCCCTCCCGCAGAGCCGCCGCCATGCTCTCCAGCTGCGCCTCCACATAGGCCTTCGACTCCTCTGAGTAACCGTTCACCTTCAGGTATGCCAGATAATATCCCCCCAGAGGGAATACCCACACCGTTCCCTGATGATAGGCCAGATCCCTGTCCAGCTGCTCGCCCCCGTAATAGGGCCGGAACTCCTCGTCCGCCGGATCCAATGTCCTTAGGCCGTAAGGTGTGTACAGCTTGCGGAAAACCACCTCCACCACCTTTTTCTCCTGCTCCGGGGAGAGCACGGAAAAGGGCAGCGACACAGCCCATATTTGATTACAGCGAATCTGCAGATCGGCTCTGGTGCCGGAAACCAGATCCTTCAGGCAGCCTGCTTCCTGATTCCAAAACTGCCTGCAGAAGCTCTCCTTCACCTGCTCCGCCAGCCTCCCGTACTCCTTGGACCCCTCGGGACAGAATTTCCGGAATTCCTCCATGATGCACAGAGCATTGTACCAATAGGCATTGATTTCCACGGGCTTGCCATGTCTGGGCGTAGGCAGGATCTCTCCCACCCGCACATCCATCCATGTCACCTGATCCAGCTTTTCTCCTGCCATGATCAGTCCGTCCTCGTCCATCCGGATGCCAAAGTCCGTTCCGTTTCTATACCAGTCCACAATCTCCGCCATGGTCTGCCATGCGCTTTTCACGAAGACCACATCCTGCGTCCGCCTATAATATTCATAGACGGCCAGAATGAACAGCAGTGAGGCGTCTACCGTATTATAGCCGGGAGCCTCGCCGCCTTCCGGAAACAGATTCGGCATCAGCCCCTTTTTGCAGTACAGCATGAAGGTTCTGAGAATATTCTCCGCGGTGTCCAGCTGCCCTGTGGAAAGACAGCATCCCACCAGAGCGATCATGGTGTCCCTGCCCCAGTCCTCAAAAAAGGGAAAGCCTGCCAGAATCGTTTGTTTGGCCGTGGAGGCCCGGTAAGAGACGAACTGGTTGGCGGCAAGCGCCAGAGCCTTGGCCGTCTCATTCCGAAACCCTGCGCATTCTCCCAGCCCCCTGCGGTACTCCCTCACGCCTTGCAGGATCTCCTCCATAGAAGGAAGCTTCTGGGTCATACCATAAACCATCCATAGCTGTGCCGTCTCCCCTGCAGGAATCCTGACGGAAATACTATGGTTTACCGCCGTGCGCCCCCGCTCTCTTCTTCCGTCACAGGCATCATAAGCATAATACAGACCGTCGTGAAAAGTCAGCGGCTGTTCCTGAAACTCTCCGTTTGTGGCAAAACGCAGGGTCTGTCCCCCTGAGCTAATCTTTCCGTCCTCCACCACAAACTCCTGATCCTCGGAAAGCAGCGCTCCCTTGGGCACGAACTGCAGGTGAGGCCGCACCGTGAGCGCCGCGTCCTCCCCTGAGCTGTTTCTTATCTCATAGAAGATTCCCACGGTGTTCTGCCCCTGCATCAGCGCAATGGTTCTCACCACCTCAACGCCCTTCACCAGATAAGTCCATCTGGGATAATCCTCGAAGGTGAAGCAGGTCTGGCTCAGCCAGCCCTCCTCCCTATTTTCATGCTTTACATAATCCTGACTGGATATGTATTCTATTTCGTTTCCTACCTGCAGAGTCTCCTCCAGCCTATGAATCATGTTGTAACGGTGGTTGGGGGAATGCACACAAGCCATCAGCACAGCGTGATTGTTCCTCCCGCAGGAGCCCGTCATGGTCAGCGAGGAAAATCCTCCCAGCCCGTTGGTCATCAGATAGCAGTTTTCCTCCCCCCGCTCAAAGGTCTTCCAGTCTTGCTTTCCATAGATAAACTTCATATACTCCCCCCCTGTCTACCGAAACCTTTCGCTTTCCAATTCTTTTTAGTCTTTCCGAAGCCTCTTCTGCCCCCAATGCTGTTTTTTCAATGCAGTTCTTTGGAGAAACAGATCACCCTGTTGGCCTCTGCAAATCCCATGGCCATGTGAAAGTTAAAGCTGTCCTCATTGCCAAATTCACAATCGCTGGCAAATTCCGTGCAGCCCTTCTCGCCGGCCCATTTCTCACACACTCTCAGCAGCTCGCCCCCATAGCCCTTGCGGCGAACCTCCTCTTTTACAAAGATGCCCTCCAAGTATCCCACGGGACTGCTTTCCGTTCCCTCCACATAGTCATGCCTCAGCTGACACTGGGCGAATCCTACGGGAGCCTCCCCCTCGAACATTACAAAGATGCATCCATCGTCACTGGCAATAAGTCTGGAAAACTCCCTGCGCAAATCTTCCTTCCCATGATCGCCCCACAGCAAAACCCCAAGGCTCACCACGCTTTCTATATCGCCCTTCTCAGCCTTCCTTATGGCCATTTTCTTTCTCAGCCTCCCTCATGGGCCTTCTGGCCCTTGCGGTCTTTGCGGTTCTCTGCTTTTTCCGCTTCCTCTTCTGGCTTCTTCTAAGCCTTCTGGTCTTTGCGGTTTTCTGCTTCCTCCGCTTCCTTCTTCTGGGCCTTTTGGCCCTTGCGGTTTTCCGCTTCCTCCGCCGCCTTCTTTCGAGCCTCCTGACGCTTGCGCTCCTCCCGTTTCTTCTCTTCCTCCGCTTCCTTCTTCCGAGCCTCCTGACGCTTGCGCTCCTCCAGCTTCTCCTGCTCTTCCTTTGCCTTTTCCTCGGAGAGTCTGCAGGAAAGCTTTGTCAGCCCATAAATCTTTTGCACCATCTCGTCCGTGAACATATCCTTATCCATGCGCCATTCCCAGTTTCCGCCCAAAGTGGAAGGCTTGTTGATCCTGGCCTCCGCGTCCAGCCCCAGATAATCCTGCAGCGGAGTGACGCAGGTATTTGCGGTGCTCATCATGGCCAGCCTTATGAAATCCCAATACTTCTCCTCATCCGGCCTATGGGCATTGTCCATGTATTCTGCCGCAAAAGCTTTGCTCTCCTGATCCAGCCCTTTGTACCACTGTACCAGAGTCTCATTGTCGTGAGTCCCCGTATATACCACGCAGTTCTTGTCGTAGCTATGGGGCAGATAGTCCGTCTCCTCTCTGGGGTCGAAGGCGAATTCCAGCACCTTCATGCCAGGATACCCGCTGTCCTTCAAAAGCTTCATCACGGAGGGGGTCAGGAAGCCCAGATCCTCAGCGATGATCTGCTTCTCCCCAAGTCTGTTGTTCAGCGCCCTGAACAAATCCATGCCGGGCCCTTTCTCCCAATGGCCGTTCTCCGCCGTCTCTGCCCCAAAAGGTATGCTGTAATATTCGTCAAAGCCTCGGAAATGATCAATCCGCACCACATCATACAGCTTAAAGCAATAGTCCAGTCTCTGGCACCACCACTGATACCCAGTCTGTCTATGATAGTCCCACTTATAAAGGGGATTGCCCCAAAGCTGCCCCGTCTTAGCAAAGGCATCAGGAGGGCAGCCAGCCACCGCCAGAGGCTGAAACTGGTCGTCAAACTGGAACATTTCAGGATGCGCCCACGCGTCCGCCGAGTCAAAAGCCACATAGATGGGAATATCTCCGATAATCTCTATTCCGCTCTCATTTGCATAGGCTTTCAGCTTCTCCCACTGCACATGGAACTGAAATTGAATGTACTTATAAAATTCTATGTCAAAATAGCATTCCCTTCTATAATAGTCCAATGCATAGGACCAGCGCTTTCTGATATCCTCCGCCCATTCGCACCACGCGGCCCCGTCAAACCGAAGCTTCACGGCCATGAAAAGGGCATAATCCTCCAGCCAGTACCCATTCTCCTGCACAAAACGCACAAAATCCGAATTATGGGATATATCGCTGCGCCCATAGGCGATGCGCAGCAAATCGAAACGCTCCCGGTAAATCTTCCCGTAATCGGCAAGCCTTGGGTCATCTCCAAAATCGCAGGCGTCGCATTCCTCTCTCGTAAGCACGCCCTCCTCCACCAGCGTATCCAGATCGATAAAATATGGATTCCCTGCAAAGGAGGAAAAGGACTGGTAGGGAGAGTCCCCGTAGCTTGTGGGGGAAAGGGGCAGAATCTGCCAGTAGCTCTGCCCCGCCTCCCGCAGCCTGTCGATAAAGTCATACGCCTCTTTGGAAAAACAGCCGATGCCGTAATTCGACGGCAGGCTTGCCACGGGAAGCAAAATCCCACTGGCTCTCTTCATAATATTGTCCTCCTATTCCAGTTCCGTCTCTCCTCTTCAAGCACCCTCCGGGGGAAGAATTTCCGGCCCCTTAGCCATGCGCCCCTAAATTCTTCCCGGTGCTTTTGCGTTCCGAGACTGTTTTCCAGTTTCCGTCATACGGCCTTAGCCGCGTTGTTCTCTTCAGAGCCTTTTTGGGGAGAGATATGCGGGAACTATTTTTTGTTCGGTGTTCTGCGTCCGGCCATCATCCCGCTGCAGGCCCCTACCTCTACCGCGCCTTTGGAGCCTTCTGCCGGCCTGCGGCAGTCAGCCTCCCCTCCGTCCGCCAGAACTTCCCAGTTTCTGCCGCCGTCCGGCAGCTCTGCGGTGAACGCCTTGCCGGAGGCATTATAGACAATCTGCAGCTCCTCCCACTCCGCTCCCTGAGCGGATCGGTTATCCACCCGGAAGGAGACAATCCCCTCGCCGCAGATCTTCTGGTCCGTAATGCGCACAAAGGCAGAGGGGGACTTGTCGCAAAGGCCCGGCAGCCTCTTTCTCAGACGGATCAGGCCCTTATAATATTCCACCAGATCTCCAAAGTCCTCCACCTGACTCCACCTGAGCATATTGATCTCCGGCGCGGAGCGATAGCTGTTGTCCTCTCCCAGCTTGGTGCGCCCGAACTCCTCGCCGGCCTGCATGAGCAGATTCCCCTGACATGTGAAATAGATGAACGCCGCCAGCCTGTTCGCTGCCAGTACATCCTCAAAGCGGGAAGTGAAATCAACCTCCCAGCACCGCTGGCGCAGCTCCCCGTGCATGGTAAGGATCAGCTTATCCCAGAGCGTGAAATTGTCATGTACCGACACATAGTTCACGATCTGCCGGCAGCTCTTAGGCATGAAGCCGGCGCCTCCGTCTCTCCAGCCTGTGACCGCATGAAGAATCTGAGTCTCCAGACCTGCGCCTCCGTTCACAAATCCCGGCACCTTGCTCTGAAACACATGCCCTTTTATGGCATCTCTCGTATCATCGCTGAAGAATCCTACGCCGTCCTCAAAAAGCTCCGCATTCTGCTTCAGCGCAGGGATGCTTCCTGCCTCCATGGGAGACTCCTCCGCCCGCCAGGGCTCGCCGTACAGCAGTATTCTGCCCGCCCCGAACTCCTTGTCCAGCTCCCTCCGGATCCGATTCATCAGCTCCACGGTCAAAAGCCCCATCAGGTCGAAGCGGAAGCCGTCCACATGGTACTCTCTGGCCCAGAACAAGACGGAATCCACGATATAATTGTCCGCCATGGATCTCCCCACGGCGATATCGTTTCCGCAGGCGGAGCCATTGGATAAGCTGCCGTCCTCATTATGTCTGTAGTAATAACCGGGCACCATCCTCTCCAGCCAGGAATCCTCGCTGTAAGTATGATTGTACACCACATCCATCACCACTCCGATCCCCTGACGGTGCAGCGCCTGAATCATTTCCTTGCACTCCCGGATCCTCACCGCCCCGTCTGTTGCGTCCGTAGCGTAGGAGCCCTCCGGCACATTGTAGTTCAGGGGATCATATCCCCAGTTGAACTGGCTGTCTTCCCCAGATTCATCGACGGATGCATAGTCAAAAAAAGGCATAAGCTGCACATGGGTCACTCCCAGCCCTACAAGATGCCTCATGCAGGCCGGAAGCTCCTGCCCCTCCCCCACTGCGAAGGCCTTGTACTTTCCCCGGTACTCCCGCGGCACGCCGCTCTCCGCGTCATAAGAAAAGTCCTTGATATGCAGCTCGTAGATGATATTCTCCTCTTTCTGGTCCGGTCTCCTATCCGCCTCAAAGCCCGGGGGATCCGTCAGCCTCAAATCCGCCACCATGCTCCTCACCCCGTTGCAGCCGCAGGCCACGGCATAAGGGTCCGCCGTCCGCACATCCTTCCCCTCGTTCCGAACCAGATAATCATAATACACCCCATGGAGGTTCTCCGGAAATTCCAGCTCCCAGACTCCACGGTCCTTCCGCTCCAGCTGCCTTTCCAAAAAGGACTCCGAAGAGCCGTCCCGGTAAAGGCGCAGCGTCACCTCTTCCGCAAAAGGGCTCCAGACCTTGAAGGAAGTCCCCTCTTGGCCGCACTGCGCTCCCAGATCCCCGCCGTCGTATCGAAACTTTTTGTCGAACATTTCACTGGGGAAAAACGATAAGTCAGTCATCTTCTCTCTCACAAACACACGCTCCTAAAAAATGCTGCTGCAACATACAGCTCTTGCAGCAGCATTCCAATATAGTTTACATCCTCAAATCAGGACTGTCAAGAAAAACGCTTTTCTTGCCGCGCCCAAACCCGGCGCTTCCACAGCGGCCTGCGACCAGACGGCGGTCGGCACTATACCGCCGCCTGCCCAAGCCCATACGGCATGACAAGATTCTCTCAACCCTTGACAGCTCCCGCCACGCCTTCCACATAACATCTCTGAGACAGCAGGAACAGAATGGATATAGGAATGGATATCAGCACGCACCCTGCATAGAACTGGGTATAATAATAATCGATGTACTCCGGCTCCAGCATGTTCCAAAGACCAATGGCAATGGTATAGTACTTCGTGTCGTTGCCCATGATGACCTTTGCGAAAATGTAGTCCACCCAGGGACCCATGAAGGAGGTCAGCAGAGTATAGGTGATGATGGGCTTCGACAAGGGAATGGTGATATGGATAAAGGTATCCCATTTGGATGCCCCGTCAATGTAGGCCGCCTCGTCGATGGTCTTAGGGATAGTGTCGAAAAATCCCTTGGCCATATAGAACCCTAACCCTGCGCCTCCGGAGTAGACCAGCACCAGAGCCAGCTGCTTCAGAAGCCCCGTCTCCAGCAGGCCAAGTCCTTTCAGAATGTAGTAGACGGCAATCATGGACATGAAGCCCGGAAACATGCCCAGAATCAGCGCCACATTCATAAAGGGTTTGCGCATCTTGAAACGCAGCCGGCTCATGCAATAGGAGACGCACAGCACGAAGAAGGCCGCCAGAATGGTACTTAAGATAGCAATGATAAAAGTATTCAGGAACCATCTGGTAAAGTCTATATTGCTGTGACCCGTTATCAGATTCTTGTAGTTGTCCAGCGTGAATGCCTTGGGCCAGATATAGCTCTTATAGGTGCCGCCCTCTTTCCGAAAAGAGGTCAGTACCACATAGAATATAGGCAGAACCCAGATCAGGCTCAATACCGCCAGAAGCACATGGCTGGCCGTATTTGTAATCATTCTCTTTGCTCTCATTATTGGAACGCCCCCTCATCTTTATAAGAACCGGTACGCCGGTAGGTTATCAGCGACAAAACGGCCAAAATGATGAACACCAATATGCCGATGACCGCGCCCAAATTGTAGTCTTTCTGGGTGATGGTCAATTTATACAGCCACGTCACCAGCAGATCCGTCTTTCCTGCGTAATAGTATTCCAGCGAATCCGGCCCGCCTCCCGACAGCAGGTAGATCACGTTGAAGCTGTTGATATTGCCCGTGAAGGCCGTGATCAGATTCGGCGTCATGACGAACAGCATGTAGGGCAAAGTGATCTTGCGGAAAATCGTAGGCGCTCCGGCTCCGTCGATCTTGGCCGCCTCATACAGTTCCGCCGGTATGTTCTGCAGGATTCCCGTGGTGGACAGCATGGTGTAAGGCACGCCGATCCAGATATTGATCATTATGATGGTGATCTTGGCATACAACGGGTTGGAGAAGAAGGTGATGGAATCCGTTGCGCCGATGATGCCGAACTGTCTCAAAAGCAGGTTCACCGGGCCATTGTCATTGAAGATGGTTCTCATGGTCAGCAAGGTCACGAACTGGGGAACAGCCACCGACAGCACAAACATGAACCTCCAGAACCCCTTCATTCTGGTGCCCTTGCGGTTGATCAGAAGCGCCAGCAAAAGTCCCAGAATATAGCAGCTCACCGTGGCCGACACTGCCCAGATTAAAGTCCAGCCAAGCACAGGCCAGAAGGTGGTGGCCAGCTTGCCGCCCTGAGAGAACATGGCCGAGAAATTACTCAAGCCCACCCAGGAAAACAAGTTTCCGGGCGGCTGATGTTCATGATCGTAGCTCGTAAAGGCGATCAGGATCATAAATATCAGCGGTACGACGGTGAAGCACAGAATGCCGAAAATCGGAAAGCCCATCAGCATGGCATGGAGGTTTTCCTCCTTCAGGGATCTGATGTCGTCCCGGAAAGTAGGAACGGGACGTCCCTTCTCCTTCCTCTTCTGCGTGCAAAAGGCACTTTTTGCAGACATAAACGCCACAAATATCACGAACGCGGTTACTACCAGTGTAATAACTCCATACAGCAGGCAGAGCATGGAATTGTCGCCTGTGGTATATTCATAATATCCCAGAGCCTCATTGTACACCTGCCCCTGCTCCACGGTGCCAAGAGTCACAAAATCCCCCAGCGCGCCGACACCGAACCGAATCATAAAGACAATATACAATATCTCAATGGCCAAAAAGATTGCCCCCCTGACAATCTGCTTGTTCACAAGGTTGCCGAACCCAAAGACGAAATACGAAATTCTGGTGCGGACGTCGCCTTCTTTGAAGACCTGCGAAATGCTGGCGTCTCTGGGTCTTTCATATAACGACTCATTTTTCTTTTTAAAGAGTCCCATCCCTCGAAAAAACCTCCTGTTCCCTTAGACTTACCTAATCACGATGCCAAGCTTATGGCAGCTTTGCGCATATAGGCTCCAAGCCTGCAAAAATGCCCCCGTACCCCGAAGGGTACGGGGGCGTTCTTGTTTCTTCACACACTTCCCAATTATCCATGTGAAACTCAGATACTCTTTTTAAGCCTACTCCTGAGTCATAGCTCCCACGAAGGTGTCCAGCTTCTCCTGAACATTGTCCTTGTTGATCTCGCCGCTCTTGATCTCCGTAGCGATGGCTCCCGCATTGCTCCAGTACCTTGCGCTGAACAGAGAGCTGGCAGGCTGGGCCACGCTGCAGTTATTGGACTGATCGATCAGAACTGCCGTCATGGCATCTGCCAGAACCTCCTCATTGGCGCTGGCCTTGGTATTGGTGGGAACCTGCGCGGACATCTGGAAGCGCAGAAGCTGGTTCTCCTCGTTGCCCAGATACGTGGCAAAGGCCACTGCTGCAGCCATGTTCTTGGACTGAGCGTTGATGCCGATGGCTTTGGAGGAATAGAAGCTCAAAAGCTGATGATCCGTTCCCTCCAGATTGAAAGTAGGGATGGTGGTAAATCCAAGGTCATCGCCCAGCACATCATGGAAGCTCTGATATTCCCAAGTGCCGCCGAACCATGCGCCCAGCTTATGTTCCGCGATCAGCTCTGCAACTGTGATATCGCTGTCAAAAGCACATTTCTTATTGTTTCTAAGGTCGATGAGGTAATTCGTAACTGCTACGCCAGTGGCATTGTTCCAGTCAACCCCTGCCGCCAAGTCGGCACCGTCCGCACCGAACACGCTGAGGCCTGCCCCATAGTAATAGCATGCCAGCTTCCAGCCGCCGGCAGACTCAAAATAATAGTTGTATACATCATCGGCAGTTTCCTTTGCCAGAATCTTCTCTATGGATGTCACATCCGCCTCATCCAAGAGACTCTTGTCATAATACATAAAGAACGTGTTGTGGGTAAAGGGAATGGCATAAATCTTGCCGTCAACAGAAACCGTGGAAACAACGCTCTCCGCGTTCTCATCCTTCACCATTGCCTCGGTGCTGCCGCCCAGCTGCGCGATGGCTCCCGCCTCCACCAGAGAGGGAAGCTGGTCGCTGGCAAACATGAACACGTCCGCCGCCGCGCTGACATCCTTCAGCACCTCGTCCTGACACTTGTCCTCACCAACCACCTCCGTGGTCCAGGTGATTTTCCACTCGGGATGCTCGGCCTCAAAAGCCTTCTGCTGCTTTTCCATGATGCCGCTGTCCACCTGATTCTGAGGGCACCATACCTTCAGGCTAACCTCTTGTACCCCCCCTGATTCGCCGTTTGACGACTCCTGCACATTGCCGCCCGCGCTTCCGCTGTTTCCTTCAGGCTCCTTCTCATCGCCGCATCCGGTCAGAGCAGTCGCAGCCATAGCAGCCGTCATCAGAAACGCACAAAACTTCTTTTTTGATAACTTCATTCCAATAATCCTCCTTAAGAAATTTTTTATGGTTTCGTAAAGTTTCTTTATGGAAAAGATATCATATTTTTAGATATGCGTCAAGTTTGAATTTATACACATTTTCCTTCAAAAAGTACAATTTATCCCTATATTTATGCAATTTGCAATTTATTCCGAAATAATTCGCGAAACTTTTTACGAAACTTATTTTGCTTTTTTTCGTTCTCCTCTGGCCGAAAACTATATATCGTCTGCCCGAACGGGGCACGTCGGGGCATCTTGCCCACGCAAGTTTCGCCAAACGCCTTGTCTTTTCCTTTTTGCCTTGCTATAATCTTTTTATAAGAAAATTTGTTCCGTCATTTTTCACAAAAATTGCGAGGAGACCCTACTTATGGCAACCATAAACGATATCGCTTCAAAACTGGGCATCACCAAGGGCACTGTCTCTAAGGGCCTGAACAACGCCAGCGACATCAGCGAGGAAATGCGCAAGAAAATTCTGGAGACCGCCGTGGAGCTGGGTTATGTAAACAGGCGTCGGCAGAAAAGGGAAAAAAAGCTGTGCATTCTGGTGGAAAACATGGAGTACCACACCCCCAACCAGTTTGGCCACGACATCGTGCTGGGCTTCAAGCAGATGGCCGAACCTGACGGCTGGACCGTGGACATCATTCCCATCCAGATGGAGTTCCAGCGCGGAACACCCTATGGGGTCTTCATGATGGAGCGGGGGTATCAGGCCTCCTTCATTCTGGGCCTCACCCTTCTGGACCCATGGATGCAGGAGCTGCGGACTTCCCGGATTCCCACCGTCCTCTATGACAACTACATCAAGGAGAACCCCAACGTGGCCTCGGTAGGCTGTGACAGTCAGGAGGGCTTCGAGCTTGCGGTGAAGCATCTCACCAAGCTCGGCCACAAAAAAATAGGCCTCATATCCGGCCCTCTGGAATCCTACATCCTGAAGGCCCGGTACAATGCCTATCTCAGCGCCATGGACAGATTCGGTTTAGAGATCAATGAGCGCTATATCGGTCTGGGATATTATGTAAACGACTCTACAAAGAAATACATTCCCCAGCTTCTGAGGGAAGGCGTAACCGCCATCCTCTTTTCCCACGACGTCCGGGCTATCTCCGCCATCACGGAATGCGACGACAGAGGCATCCGGATTCCGGAGGATCTAAGCATCATAGGCTTCGACGACCTGCCAATGACCGCCCATACCACGCCTCCCCTGACCACCATCCGGCAGGATCGCATCGCTTTGGGCAAATGCGGCTTCTACGCCTTGTCCAGCCTGCTGAACCACGTGGCCATCGGTTCCATCCTCCTGCGCGCCCAGCTCATCCTCAGGGACTCCACGGGCCCCGTGGCTCCCCAAATAGGCCCCATGAATCCCAGAGCTCTGCCCCAAGAACCGGACAAAGCCACCTCCCAGACCTATCCGACCAGTCTACCTGAGCCGGCCCTTGCCAAGCCAGAGCATCTCCCTGACCAAGCCGGCCAGTTCACCTGATCCGGCCCTTGCCAAGCCAGAGCATCTCCCTGACCAAGCCGGCCGGCCAGATCTTCAGTGCCTTACGGAGAAGTAGTTCACCAGAATCTCCTTGATGTGGCTGTAACGTCTTGCATAAGAATTCTCCACACGAATGATCTGCAGATTATGGTCGCTGCAGATCTTGTTTTTCTTCTGGTCACGGCGTTTCACCGCTTCATCCTCGAAATGCTCCTTTCCGTCCAGCTCAATGGCCAGAACCGGCAGCTCCCTACGGGCCTGTCTTTCATAGACCACGAAATCAAAGCGGCCGGAGTAGAATAGATCCTCATGATCCGTATTGTCCTGAAACACCTGAGAAATGGCCACTTCCTTGCGCACCGTGAAACGATTCTGGGAGAGCCAGATATTCTCCAGCGCATGAGTCAGGTTCTCCAGAAAGGCCTCCTCCGTGGCTGTGCTGAAGGGCTTGACCCCCAATGCTCTGGAGTAGGTCTTTTTCTGGGTCACCTGCGCCTCCCCGTTCTTCTTCACATATTCTACCAGCTCATAGAGGTCGTCCTCCCCCTCCCCCTGATGGAGCCTTGTCAGATTCCTCTGGTCGGAAATCACGATGAGCTTGTCCCGGGCTCTGGATACGGCTACGTTGATCAGCTCCTTGTTGTTTTTCAGCCATTCATAGGTCCCCCCCTGCGTCTGATCCGTAAGAGCCGTGGAGAATAATACTACATCCTTCTCATCTCCCTGAAAAGCATGTACCGTACCGCAGACCACATTGTCCAGCTTCTCTCTGGAAAGAGCGTCTTCTATGAGCCTGCGCTGGTTCACAAAGGGCGTGATGACCCCTATGTCCTTCTCCCTATTTTGCTTCGCATAACCTAAGATGGCCTCCACCTCCTCAGGAGCGGTGTTGCGAAGTCCTCCCCCTTCGTTCCTCACGTCCACATACAGCAGCGGACGCTCCTCCCTGCTCTCTGTACAGATGTTCAGTCTGGAATGGTAATATTTCCGATTGTTGAACTCTATGATTTTTTTGTTGCACCGGTAATGATTGTGCAGCAGCACCTCATCGCTGACCGCGTCGCAGGCCAGAAAGACCTTGTAGATGGAATTTTTACAGTAATCGTACTCCTCCGCCACCTTGTACTTTTTGCGCAGGGCCTGATTCACGGTATCCTCCAGAAGAATCACCGGATTCAGCTGCTGGGGATCTCCCACCAGCATCAGGTTCTCCCCACGGATCACCGGCACCAGAGACACCGCCGTATTGCACTGGCTGGCCTCGTCCATGATCACCATGTCGAACATAGGCTCCGGCTCCCCAAGACGGTGAGCCGATATACAAGTGGTGACGATAATGGGAAAAATATCCTGCAGCCTCTTGATGTTCTCTGTCCTGCGCAGATACCCCTGAAAGGCCTCCAGCTGTTCCTTCCCCTCCATCTCAAACAGAATATGCCATAGCTCCTTGTGTTTCTCGTTCTTCAGCCGCTTCACATATCCCGCCGACACATAAAAAAAGTACTGCATGAGCTGGTTCATGTCATTGTCCAGCAGAGCCAGCGCATCCTTGTCCTCGATCTCCCCCGCCCGCTCTATTCTATTGCGCACCTGCCGCAGCTGCCGGCCCTGCAGATCCGCCTGAAACGGCAGCATCTCCATGGACGCCTGCATATGGCTCTGATATTCCAGAAGGCGGCTGAGCGTCTCGCTTCTCTCCCGCAGATCCAGCACCTCGTCATACCTTTTCAAAAGCTCCGAAAGCCTCTTGGCGCGCTCCGCCCTATCTCCCTTGTTCCTGTTCAGAGTGGAATCATACACGGAAATGTCCTGCACCTGACGGTACAGGGCCCTGATGTACTCCAAAGCCTCCTCCACCTTGTCCACATTGCCCAGACGCAGCACCGGAAAAGGAATCTTCCTTCCCTGATATTCCATGTTGATAAGCTTCTCGAACACGGCGTTGATGGGATGATTGTTGTAGGAGACAAAAAGCACCGTCCTGCCGTTAAAGAACGCCGTGGCTATGGTATTGATTATGGTGTTGGTCTTGCCCGTGCCGGGAGGCCCCTGAATGTATGCCACCGGATACCGCATGGCATTGTTGATGGCCAGAAGCTGGTCCAAATTGATCTGTCGGTTCACCAGCATGATGGGATAACTCTTGATCCTTCTGGGACGGTTCAGCAGGTCTCCGAAAAACGCCTTTATGGGCACCGTCACCCGATCCTCCTCGTACATTTTGAGGATAGCCTGATACTCCGAATGCAGATCCAGAGCAATATCCATGCCCAGCCCGATCACGTAGGGCATGTCGTCCACCCCGCAGACTCTCGCGGAATGTTTCATCACCCGGTCCTTGATGATCTCCTGATTTCTCTCAAAGTCCTCCAGAAGCTCATAATCATCCGCGTCCAGAAATTTGCGGACACTCTGCCTCACCTCCCCGCAGCGGTATTCCGTACAGATTGTGATCTCCTCCGCCGGCCTCAGAATCCTGCCCTTCACGTCCAGCTCCAGCATACGGCAGGCCAGCACATAAAGCCCTTTGTCCGTATGGATGCTCAGCACATTCATGGCCAGCCGCTGAATGGACAGTCTGCCGTCCCTGCGCCCCTTTTCGTCCATCCTAAGCTGAAAATTCTTCACCACTGTCTGGAACTGCTCGTTGTCCAGCACATAGCCCTCTCCCTGAAAGCTCTCCCTGTCCAGATAGCGCACCAGCGCAAAGTCCCAACGGTAGGGAACCGTGTCCATGCGGCTGCACATCTCCAGATAGTTCAGTATTTTCAGGTTTGCCGTGTTGTCAAATACTTGTCTGTATCTATGGGGATTCAGAGCGATATCCTCCACCAGAGCCTTGTTGACGGGGCAGAAAGACCCCTCCACGATCTGGGAGGAAAGAATAGAATCAATATAGATGTAATCGTATGTCTCTGTAGAATATTTCCCCAGATGAAGGCCGTCCACTCCCAGAGTACGCCTAACCGGATTCAGGCTCCTGATGCCGATCCAGTACTTGGTGACCTGCCCTCCCCGATTTTTATACTCGATCTTCAGCCATTTCCCTTCGTGTATGGCCCTGAAAATATCGTGGCATACGCTCATTTCCCTTCCCCTTGCATGTCCTTGTATTTTCATTTGCCGAAGCGCCTTCTGCAGCGGTACACAAGAAGTACGGCAGAACCGCAAATTCGCCCTGCCTATATTCAGATTCCGGCGGGGGAGACATGTGCTCCTGCCCGCCGGAATCCACCCGCTCTCTGCTGCGCTATTTGCCCTGCCTCTCATCTTCCATCCATAAAGCCCTAAGCCCTATCCGGCATAAGGAAGCATGAGGAAACTGCCCTGAGCCCTTGGCAGAGGTTAAAAGGCCTTTTTTAAGTCCTTGCTGCTCCGTCCACGGACAATATCTCTCCCGTCACATAGCTTGCCAGATCGCTGGCCAGAAAAAGGAATGCATTTGCAACATCCTCCGGCTCCCCGACCCGCCCAAGGGGAATGGTAGCTATGAGAGGTTTGATCATGGCCTCGGGAAGCGCCGCCACCATGTCCGTTCTGGTGACTCCCGGAGCCACTGCATTCACCCGGATATTGTCCTTGCCCAGCTCTCTGGCCAGAGACTTGGTAAGGCCGTTCACCGCAAACTTAGAGGCCGGATAAGCCACCCCAGAAGGCTGACCGTAAATGCTGACCATGGAGCTGGTGTTCAGTATGACGCCGCCTCCCTGCTCCTTCATCACTCTGGCCGCCGCCTGAGCGCAGTTGAACACCGCGTCCACGTTAAGGTTCATGGTCTTGGCAAAGTCTTCCGGCTTATAATCGTATATGCTCTCTCTTGCGGAAACCCCTGCATTATTCACCATGATGTCCAGACCGCCGAAGGTGTCCTTGACCGTGGCCACAGCCTTCTCCACCTCCTCCGGATTCATAAGGTCAGGGCACAGCCCTATTACCTCGTAATCGGGATTCTCAGCCTTCAGCTTCTCCAGCGCCTTGTCCACCGTCTCCTGACGGGAGCCGCACAGCGCCACTTTCGCCCCATTCTCCAGATACACCTTCACAACGGCGTAGCCGATCCCTCTTGTGCCGCCCGTGACCATGGCGGTCTTTCCCTTCAATAATTCCATAGCCTTCCTACCTCCTGAATTATAATGTTTGAGTTCCTCTTACAGATATCGCAAATACTGTCTTCTATAATGCCCCGCCGCCTCTCTTCAAAGAGAAATTTCAGCCCATGACAGTAAATCTTTGTCCCCAATTCCTTCATTCCTGCCTTTCTTATATTCACCATAACATCTTCTCATAATCATGTCAACAAAAGAATCTTTATTTCCGGTCGTCGGATCCTCCTAATACACTGTTGACGAAAGGGACTAAAACGGTTATGATTGTCTTATCACCATTATTAATAAGAAAAGGAAGTTGAACCAAATGAAAATTCAAAAAGCTAAGAAACTGTTGTTGCCTCTGCTGACGGCGCTGGCGCTCTTCACCGCCTCCTGCTCCATGACCGGAGACAAGGATCCGGCAGAAGACCTCAGCAAATCCGCCGCGGAAAAGGACTCTCAGGAACAGAGCCAGCCTGAATCAGAAGAATCCGATAGCTCGTCGTCCCCCGATGCCGCAAATCAATATGGCAGTTTTGCCGAGGCCCACGATGCCTTCCAGACAAAGCTGGTCAGGCAAGACAGCGACGACGACTCCATCCCTGAGCCTCCCGACAATTTTGAGCTGATCTCCTACCCCTCCAAGGTGGGCGATCTGTCCGCCTATGTCTCCAGCGACCCCGGTGACGGGCAAAAGCATCCTTTGATCATATGGATCGTGGGCGGCTGGGGCAACGGCATCGACGACTTCCCCTGGACTTATCCCCAGTGGGATGACGATCAGACCGGCTCCGCCTTCTGGCAGGCCGGCGTGCTGACCATGTACCCCTCCTTCCGGGGCGGCTGCGGCAATCCCGGCTACTACGAGGCCTTGTTCGGTGAGATCGACGATATCGTGTCCGCCTATGAGTACGCCGCCTCGCTGCCCTATGTGGATCCTGAGCGAATCTACCTCGGCGGCCACAGCACCGGCGCCACAAGAGCCTTGCTGACGGCGGAATACACGGACAAGTTCCGGGCGGTCTTCGGCTTCGGCGCTGTGGACGAGATCAAGTACCACAACAACAGCCAGTTTACCTTCGACACCAGCATCGAGGAAGAGTTCATCATGCGCTCCCCCATCCATTGGCTGGACGACGTAAAGACCCCTACCTTCCTCATTGAGGGCAGCGAGGGAAATTCCGCCAACCTGAAAAACATCGAAAAGACCTCAAGGAACGAGAATATCCATTGCTATGTGGTAGACGGCACCGACCACTGGGGCGTGCTTGCCCCCATCACCCCTCTTCTGGCCCAGAAGATACTGGCGGATACCGGAGCGGAGTCCAATATCTCCATTACGCAGGAAGAACTGGAAGCAGCCATGAAGCAGGAGCCCACCGTACCTCTTCCTGCCATGAGCGAGTGGATTCTGGAGGATCTGTATGAAGAGAAGGATCTGGTGTTCTCCCTTCCTTACACCTGGAGCGTCACAAATACTTCTACGGAAGAGGAGTTCCAGCTGGATGCCTACTCCGTATATGAGGGCGAAAATGTCTGGGATCTGGCCTCCTTGTTCATCAATGTCTATATTCTGGATGAATCGGATTATCTGCAGACTCTGGCCGACTCTCTGGAAAGCGAAGAGGGCTTCGAGACCAGCATGATCACCGTGAACGGCATGCCCGCTCTGGATTCCTACGGCATGTCCTCGGACAATGGCTCCGTTTACAAAAACCGCTATGTGGTGATACAGAGCGGCAACGCCTATATCTGCTTCGACTTCTATATCCATGAGTCCTTCGACAACGATGCTGACGAAATGTTCCAGAGCATTGTGGACACCATCCGCTTTGAGTGATATACAAGCTTCCCCCTCCTAATCGGGGGAGCAGATACCGGCATATCATACAGACATAAGGCCTGCTGAAGCAGATTTGACGCTTCTGCAGGCGTACAAAAGAGGACATGAGGGGCAATCGCCCTCCATGTCCTCTTTCCTTTCATCAAAGGCCGGATCACAATACATCCCGCACTGCGCTCTCCCCTTTGGATCCTATCTTTCGCTGTCCGCCCTGCCTTCCGGCGCTTCTCAGCAAATCTTCGTTCCCTCCGGCACCATATCGTCCACAAACACCACCTTGCATCCGCAGGCATTGTTGGTGGCCGCCAAAAGCATGCCCTGACTGGTGACGCCCATAAGCCTTGCAGGCTGCAGGTTTGCCACCACGATGATCTTCCTGCCGATGAGTTCCTCTGGCTTATAGTATTTTTTCAGGGTGGAAACGATGACCCTCTCCTTGATTCCGTCAAACAAGGTCAGCTTATAACAGCTGTGGGCCTTGCGGATCTCCGCGCACTTCAGCACCTTGCACACCCGCAGGTCGATCTTCTTGAACTCATCCAGAGAAATCTCCTCCGCAACCGGGGCAACCTCGTCGGGCTCGCCGTACTCCACGGTGATTTCTTCTTCCGCGCAGACTTCCTCCGGCACCGCCGTCATGGCCCGCTCTTCCTCCTCCGTCACGGGATAAGAGAAGTCCAGCAGATTCAGGAACTGTTCCTTTTCGATGGCATACAAGAACAGATACAGTCTGGGGCCCTTCTCCTTGTCCAAAAGAAGGCGGTACACATTCTTAAAGAACGTCCCCTGCAAGGCCTTCAGATTCTCCGCGTCGTAGCCATAGATCTTCTTGGGAATCTCGTACAGCTCCGTGTTCAGCTCCTCCAGCGTGTATTCGTTCTCGGAAAGCTCCTTATGCAATAGACTGACGGCCTCCCGTTCCTTTCCGTCCAATTCATTGTACACCTTCCAGTTCCGCACCGGACACAGTTTGTTGGCGTTTTCGGGAGAGCAGTTTTCCAGCCAATACTTGGCCAGCCCCAGCCGGTCCTTGAACTCCTCATACCGATAGGGCGTGCCGATCTTTGCGAACACCGTCTCCAGCATATCCACGTTGAAGTCCACGATAGAGCCAAGCTGCACCAGATGGGACATGGGCACCAGCTTGATCTTCTCCTCAAACATCAGGCAGCTGTTCATGATGTCCCGCACATATTCGTCCGCCGTCCCCTCCAGATAGCTCTTGTACTGCTTGTCAAACTCAAAATACTGCCTGAGGATCCCGTCGTCAAAGCAGAAGTCAAAGGCCTTGTTGGGCTCGGACTTGGCATAGAGCCAGAGTATCACTTCCGGCTGGTAGATATTCAGAAGGGTTGCCGGCGTCAGGTTCAGCCCTGTGGAGCCGGACATCTTTCCTGTGGAACCCTTGATTCCGATGAATTCATAGCCCTGAAAGACAGGGGCCTCATAGTCAAATATCTTCTTGGCGATCACCTTGCTGGTCTCATAGCTGCCTCCGGGGCTGGCGTGATCCTTTCCGCCCGGCTCAAAGTCCACCTGCTCATATTTCCAGCGCATGGGCCAGTCGATCTTCCATGCCAGCTTGCAGTTGAAGTCCTTCGTGAAGTCATGTTCGCCCTCATGGCCGCATTTGCACACATAACGGGCCTTGGTGCAGTCCTCCGACAGAGACGTGATCTTGGTGGTATCGCGATGGCATTCCGGGCAGTATATGCTCACGGGATAATAGGCCTCCCGCTCCCCCTCCTGCGCATCCTGCGTCCTGAAGGTGTCCAGAATGTCAAAGATCTCCCCCCTCTTGCGCAGCGCTTCAATCACATAGTCTTTGTATTTGCCGCTCCTATTCATCTGGCCCTGATATCTGTAGTCCATCTTAATGCCGAACCTTTCGATGGAGGCCTCGAATTCCCTCTCGAAATATTCCGCATAATTATTTTCCTCCGTACCGAAGGGGTTGGGCGCATCCACATAGGACGCACCGATGTATTTCTCCATATCGCCGTTCACCTTGGCCACGTTCACGGGAATCTTCCTGATTCTGTCATATTCGTCCCAGGAGAACAGAAGCTTCGCCTTTTTTCCCTTTCTCTCCAGCGCCTTCACCACAAAGAGGCTGGTGGCAATGTCCCTGAAATTACCGATATGGATGGAGCCCGAAGGACTGATGCCCGCAGCGCATACATATTCTTCCTTGTCCGGGTTCCTGCTGATGATTTTGTCTGCTATTCTGTCTGACCAATGCATAAACATACCCCTTTCGATTGGTATTCACATGATTAAGGCCCTACCTGCTCCTCTGGATCTCCAGCACCTTGTAGGTGAACGTCCCCGCAGCGGTCTCCACCTCCACGTTGTCCCCTACCTTGCAGCCGATCAAAGCCTTGCCCACGGGACTCTCGTTGGAGATCTTGCCCTTCAGGCTGTCCGCCTCCGTGGAGCCCACGATCTTGTACTCCAGCTCCTCGCTGTACTCGATGTCCAAGAGCCTGACCACGCAGCCCACGTTGATCTTGTCCAGATCCACCTCGTCCTCTACCACCACCTCGGCGTTCTTCAGTATCTTCTCCAGCTCCTCGATCCTTGCCTCGATATCTCTCTGCTCGTCCTTGGCGGCATCGTACTCGGCATTTTCGGATAGGTCTCCCTGCTCTCTGGCCTCCTTGATCTTCTGGGCGACCTCCTGCCGCCTTACCACCTTCAGCTCGTGCAGCTCATCCTCGTATTTCCTGAGCCCTTCGTAAGTCAGAATGTTTTTTTTCTCCTGCATTTCCCTACACCTTCCTGATTTTATTTCCTTGACCCTATCTCTGTCTGCGGCTATCCGAACGCCTCACTGGTGAAGCCTCCTCCGCAGTCCATATTCCCCCCCGTTCCCTTGATTCTTCCGTATTATACCCACTTTTTCAGCCAGTGTCAAGGCGGCCCCGCACAGATAGGCCGCCTTGGATGTAAAGTTTTTCTTTTTTTCCCCCTTTTCCTGCTCACTCCTCGTCCAAACAGACTTGTACACGGCTGTTGATGACGGTAATTACCTCATCGATACTCTTTGTCTCCTTATAGCTGGTTGCCACAAACGACCATGCCTTCTGCGCCCCATTCTCCTCATGGATCTCCAAATTCCTTTTTTGCAATATCAGCCGTCATTGGGCGGCTAAACAAATATCCGGCCATGGATACAGCATCCACGGCCCTCTACCACTCCGGCGCGGCGCAGCGCCGCTTCGCCCGCTTCCATTCCTCCTTCAGGGAGACATATTCCACCCCTGTCCTGCGCCCCTGAATCCGGTATCTTTTTTCCTCCGAGGAAAGCATATCCAGCCAAACGCTGCCCTCTGCAGCCTCTGTCACGGAAAAACAGATATCTCCCGTAAAGTCGATGATATTGGCAGGCTGGCTGCACAAAGCCTTCTGCCTCCTGAAGGACTCCTCGCTCTCAAAGGTTCGCAGCTCGATGGCAAGTCCGTACTCCGTATAAAAATCCTCCACAAAATCCCAAAGCTCCTGATCGCAGTCCGCCTCCAGAAGCATCCACCGCAGGCTCTTCATCCCTTGGGCCCGGTCCTCAATGATCTGGTAGATGCAGGGAGCCGTTCCCAATATGACATAATGGCACAGTCTGGCATAGGGCAGAAGGCGCTCTATCCAAAAGCGCTGTCTATACTCCTGAAATTCCTCCATGTCAAAATGTTTCTTCCAGAGTTCACTGAGCAGCTCCCCCTGCGCGGCGCCTTTGCCCTCCCAAGATTCCCGCTCCTGCCATGCCTCCCCACGGTTTTCCTGCTCCTGCCGCAATGCCCATTGGTCTTGTGGTGCTCCGCCACATTTGGGAGCGCCAGCCAGCGTCTTTTGCAGGGCCCCTTCGTACACAAGCCGACAGCTTCCTCTGTCTTCCGTCAGCTCCAGAACCTCTCTTGCCAGCCTTTCCACGGCCATATCCGTCTGCAGGATCCGTTCCTTTCTCTCCGCCAGAAGGCGCTCCCTTTCCTGCTCTTGGGCGCGGATCCCCCGCTCCCTGCAGCGGCGTTCTCCTCCTTTTGCCATGCACAGCCGCAGATATCTCAAAGGATGGAGCAGCCCGCTCCATCCCGTTTCGGTTTCTGTCTCTTGTTCCGCCCTCTGTCCTGATTCTGTCCGAGCCCCCTGTTTCCTGCGCCCTCGTCTGCTCCGGTCTTTCGGCCTTTGCTCCGGGACAAGCCCCGTCCCATGGTTTGGCTCTTCCCCAAAGCCGGATCCCTCTGCAGCCTCCGGCGGCCTCAGGTCCACACCGAACCATTCATCCTCCCTCACGTCCAGCCCCACCCGGATCAGCATATAGCGCTTCAGCCCCACAGGCTCCACCGCAGGCCCCTGCAGGCCTCTCTTCCTATAGATATATATGATCGTGTCCATGCCATAATATATGCGAACTCACCGGAAAATAGTCTCCACCCCCTCCCTCAAGGCCTCCATGGTCTCCATAGAATTGATCAGCTGCCGAAACCGGGCCGAATGGGGCATCCCCGCCGTATACCAGGCCAGATGCTTTCTCATCTCCCGCACCGCGGTATATTCGCCCTTGTATTGCAGCTGCAGCGCCGCATGCTCCAGCACCATCCGCTTCTTCTCCTCCACACTTGGAGGGGGAGGCAGGCTCCCCGTCTCCAGAAATCGCACAGTGTCCCGGAAGATCCAAGGATTCCCCTGAGCGGCCCGTCCGATCATCACCCCGTCGCAGCCGGTCTGTTCCAGCATGGCCTTGGCGGCCTCCGGGCTGTTCACGTCCCCGTTGCCGATGACGGGAATCTTCACCGCCTCCTTCACCTGCCGTATGATATCCCAGTCGGCCCTGCCGCTGTAATACTGCTCTCTGGTGCGTCCATGCACAGCCACCGCCGCCACGCCGCAGGCCTCTGCAATCCTCGCCAGCTCCGCCGCATTGCAGCAGCTATCGTCAAAGCCTTTGCGCAGCTTCACCGTCACGGGCTTTTTCACTGCCCTTACCAATCCTGTCAAAATCTTCTCCGCCAGTCCGGGCTGCTTCATCAGCGCACTGCCCTCCCCGTTGTTCACCACCTTTGGCACGGGACATCCCATGTTGAAGTCGAGAACGGAAAAAGGCCTCTCCTGAATTCGCGCCGCCATCTGCGCAAGGATCTCCGGATCCGACCCGAAAAGCTGCAGGGAAGCCGGCATTTCCTCCGGATGTATCTCCAGCAGCCCCTCCGTATTCTTGTTGTTATAGAAAATGGCCTTTGCACTCACCATCTCCATACACACCAGACCAGCCCCCATTTTTCTGCACAGCAAACGAAATGGCAGGTCTGTCACGCCTGCCATGGGAGCCAATATCACATTATTCTCCAGTTCCAAGTCACCGATCCTCAGTTTTCCCACGATTCCGCCCTCACCTTCTGTTCTTCTCATAGATTATGTTCAGGCCGTCCAGCGTCAGAAAACTGTCATAGATATCAATGGCGTCCGTCTCGTTGGCAATCAGCCTGCCCAGCCCTCCCGTGGCCACCACCTTCAAATCTTTAAGCCGGCTCTCCTCCTTCACCTTCCGGACAATGTACTCCGTCTGGCCGATCTGCCCATAAACCAGCCCGGCCTGCATGCTGCTGATGGTCTCCTGCGCCAGTATGGACTTAGGCTTTCTGATCTCGATATTGGGGAGCTTGGCAGCCTGCGTCCACAGCGCTTCCGAGCTGATACGGATGCCCGGAGCAGTGATGCCCGCCGCAAACTCTCCCGCCTCCGTGATCAGGTCATAGGTGGTGGCGGTTCCGAAATCCAGTACCAGCACGGGGCCGCCGTATTTCTCATAAGCAGCCACTGCGTCCACAATGCGGTCCGCGCCTATGGCCCTGGGATCCTCCGTAATAATGCGGATACCCGTCTTCATGCCCGGCCCCACGTTCATGGGTCTTGTCTTTGTATACCGCACCAGCCCTCCCAGAAGAGAATGCATCACATCCGGCACCACACTGGCCACGATGGAGCCCTCCAGACTCATAGCCTCGATTCCCTTGTTCTGCAGCAGCTGGGTGATCAGTATGCCGTATTCGTCCGAAGTTCGCGGGGTCTTGGTCATGATCCGGAAGGTGCTGGCCAGTTTTCCGCCCTCATATACCCCCATTGTCATATTCGTGTTTCCAACATCAATCACAAGAAGCAACTGCTCTTCCTCCATTTCGATACTGTTATAGGGCTAGTTTCATTGCAGCGCCGTCTCTGCGGCTATTTCCTTTAATACAAATACTTTATAGTATAAGTTCAGCGCCTCAAACAGCTCCTGCCTGCGCCTGCGCACCTCCGCTACCATGAGGCCGCTGCTGATCTCATCATAGTAAATATCGTCCTCCTCCGCATCGGTCTCCAGCACCACATTCCCGTCCTTCTCGAAAGCGATGGTGAAGATGCCGCCTACCTCCTCCGTGAACAGCACGCACAGAATATGCAGCTCCTCCTTGATAGATTCCGGCAAGTTTTGGAACTGCTCGTTAAAATAATATTTCATCTCATAGGCATTGGCCCCGCAGAGCACCGTATTTCCGCTTTCCATGGATTCACTCCTTGCCCGGAACCCGCCGGACAAAAACGTCCGCGGTTCCGCATATCACACATACCCGTATACGCCCCGGACGGACACCTCTCCCGCGTACACTGCCGTGACGCTGCCGTCCTCCAGCTCTACCAGCAGCTCACCCTTTTCGTTGATGCCTCTGGAGACGCCCCGAAACTCTCCCTTGGGATCCAGCACCCGCACCTCTCTGTTTTTGTTCACCAGCATGCCGTTGTATTCCTCCACCAGACCGGACAGACTGCGGCGGCTGCAAAATACCTTATAGCGGGCCTCGAAAGCCTTCATCACATTGACGATCAGCTGGCCTCTGGACACCTTCCTGCCGCATTCCTGCCATAGGCTCGTGGCGGTGTCCGCTATCTCTTCGGGGAAGACCTGCTCCTTTACGTTGATCCCCACGCCCACCACCACATAGTGGATAAACTCCCGTTCCACGCTCATCTCCGCCAGCATACCGCAGAGCTTCCTGCCCCCTGCCACAATGTCGTTGGGCCACTTGATCCGGGCGTCCACGCCGCAGGTAGCGCGGATGCCCTCCGCCACGGCCATACCCATGACCAAGGTCACCATGGAAGCCTGCTCCACATCATAGTCCGGCTTCAATATCAAAGTGAAATACACATTGGTTCCCGCCGGGCTGCTCCATCCCTTTCCCTTGCGCCCCCGGCCCGCGGTCTGCATGTCCGCCACGATCAGAGTTCCCTCTCCGGCGCCGTTCTCCGCATCCAGCTTCGCCTGCAGGTTGGTGGACGCGAGCTCATCGTAATAAAACACCGGCCTGCCGGCCCAGTCAGTGTCCATACGGCTCTCCAGCTCGTGCCGGCCGTATACCTCCTCCTCCGGCACAAGCAGGTATCCCCGGTTCTTGACGGCCTCTATGCAATAGCCTTCCTTCTTCAGCTGTCCTATGGCTTTCCACACCGCCGTGCGGGACACGCCGAAACGCTGGCACAGCTCCTGCCCCGACACATATTCCTCTCGCTCCCTCAGAAGCGCCAATATCTTCGCCTTCATGTCACGCCTATAATGTAGCCGCCATCACGGCCTTGATGGTATGCATCCTGTTTTCCGCCTCCTGAAATACCAGAGACCGCTCTCCTTCAAATACCTCGTCCGTGACCTCCATCTCCCTGATCCCGAAGCGCTCTCCCATCTCTGCCCCGATCTTCGTGTCCAGATTATGGAACGCAGGAAGACAGTGCATAAACACGGCGTTCTTTCCCGCATTGTCCATCACGGCTCCATTGACCTGATAGGGGGACAACTCCCGGATGCGCTCCGCCCAGATCTCCTCAGGCTCTCCCATGGAAACCCACACATCGGTATAGATCACGTCCACATTCTTCGTGCCCGCCTTCACCTCCTCGGTGAGCATGATGCTGCCGCCGGTCTGTTCAGCGATCTCCAGACACTGCCTTACCAGATCCTCGTCCGGGAAATATCTGGGAGTGGTGCAGGCGGCGAAATGCATCCCCATCTTGGCGCAGGCCACCATCAGGGAATTCCCCATGTTATACCGGGCATCCCCCAGATATGTGAGACGGATTCCCTTCAGATACCCGAAATGCTCACGGATGGTCAGCAGGTCCGCCAGCATCTGGGTGGGATGGAATTCATTGGTCAGCCCGTTCCATACCGGCACCTTGGAATACTTTGCCAGCTCCTCCACGATATCCTGACCGAAGCCCCGATATTCTATTCCGTCGTACATCCCCGCCAGAACCCTTGCAGTATCCGCAATGCTTTCCTTTTTGCCGATCTGGGAGCTGGCCGGATCCAGATAGGTCGTCCCCATTCCAAGATCCTGCGCCGCCACCTCAAAGGCGCATCTGGTGCGGGTGCTCGTCTTCTCAAAGATCAGCGCCACATTCTTGCCCCGCAGGGTGTCCGCCGGGATCCCCTTCTTCTTTTTCTCTTTCAGCTCTGCTGCCAGATCGATCAGATATATGATTTCCTCCGGAGTAAAGTCCAGCAGCTTCAAAAAATCCCTTCCTTTTAGATCCATCGCCTCATCCCGCCTTTCTATAGTACTTACCATAAATATACTTCACAATCCGCAGTTTTTCAAGCTTTTTTGTATCCGAAGACAAGAATCTGACCGTTCCCCCTGCCGGTGAAGACAAAAATGCGGCAAGGGCGTCCGCATCCTCCCATGCCGCATTTCACATCTTTTTTTATTTTGACGGGACAGTCTATGCCTGCAGGTATTTCTTCAGCTCCTCCGCCTTGTCCGTGGCCTCCCAGGGAAGAGAGACATCATCCCTGCCGAAATGGCCGTAGGCCGCCGTAGCCCGGTATATGGGCCTGCGCAGATCCAGCATTTTTATGATGCCTGCAGGGCGCAGGTCGAAGTTGGCCCTGATGATCTCCACCAGCTTGTCGTTGCCCAGCTTCCCTGTGCCGAAGGTATCCACCATGACGGAGGTGGGCTGCGCCACCCCAATGGCGTAGGACAGCTGAATCTCGCATTTGTCCGCCAGTCCCGCCGCCACGATGTTCTTCGCCACATAGCGGGCCGCATAGGCAGCGCTCCTATCCACCTTGGTGCAGTCCTTTCCGGAGAATGCCCCGCCGCCGTGGCGGGCATATCCGCCGTAGGTGTCCACAATGATCTTTCGTCCGGTGAGTCCCGCATCCCCCTGAGGGCCGCCGATGACGAAACGCCCGGTGGGATTGATGTAGAACTTGGTATCCTCGTCCACCATCTCCGCCGGAAGAACCGGATCGAACACATACTTCCTAATATCGGCATGGATCTGCTCCTGCGTCACATCCTCGTCATGCTGGGTGGAGAGCACCACCGCCTCCAGACGCAGGGGCCTGCCGCTCTCGTCGTATTCCACGGAGACCTGACTCTTGCCGTCCGGGCGCAGATAGGAAAGGGTTCCGTCCTTGCGCACCTTGGTCAGCTGCCTCACCAGCTTATGGGCAAGGGCAATGGGATAGGGCATCAGCTCCGGCGTCTCGTTAGTGGCATAGCCGAACATCATACCCTGATCTCCTGCGCCGATAGCGTCCAGCTGGGCGTCGTCCATGCCGGACTCTCTGGCCTCCAGAGCCTTGTCAACCCCCATGGCGATATCAGGGGACTGCTTATCCAGAGCCACCATGACGGCACAGATATTGCCGTCGAAGCCCGTCTTTGCATCATTGTAACCGATCTCGTTCACGGTCCTGCGCACAATGGCAGGTATGTCCAGATTTGCTCCGGTGGTAATCTCCCCAGTCACCAGAACGAAGCCCGTGCAGCTGGCCGTCTCGCAGGCCACCCGGCTCATGGGATCCTGCTCCATGCATGCATCCAGAATCGCATCCGACACTGCATCGCAGAGCTTATCCGGATGTCCCTCCGTCACCGACTCCGAAGTAAACAAATGTTTCTCCATCATTTCTCTTCCTCCTGAATGAATCGTAGCTTTGTCAATATGTAACATAAACCATGGTCAATAGCAAGGTATGGCGATTAATCCATTTCTCGCAGAAACAATAGAATCCACGCTGGGCAAGTCTTCTATTGTCAGGAATCAAAAAATCCGCTTACGGAATAAGCGGATTTTGATCTTTCGATGTTCATCCTCTTATTGTTCGAAAAATTCGCTCAGGGAGGCACCTTCCTCAATGGGGTTGCCGTGGCTTCATCGATCCTATGTATCTCCACCAACTCTGAATAAGAGAAAAACTATTTAATTTTCAAACCTATCATGACTCATGGAACTCTTACATTACTCTATCACATACCGCCGCCTATGTCAAGGTTTTTTTACGCGGTCTGTCCCATCTTCAGCTTAAACTTCTGGAACTCCTTATCCGTGTTCACCAGCTCGATCTGGGCTCCCAGATTCTTCAGCTTGATGTGGAAATCTTCATACCCTCTTTCGATATACTTCACGTTCTCAACTATGGTAAATCCCTCCGCCGCCAGCGCAGCGGTCACAAGAGCCGCCCCGGCCCGCAGATCCGGCGCCGTGATGCTTGCCCCCGTATATCTGGCAACACCGTCTATGATGGCGGTATCTCCCTCTACCTTGATCTCCGCCCCCATTCTGGTCAATTCGTCCACATATTTGAAGCGGTTCTCGAAAATGCTCTCGGTTACGATGCTGGTTCCCTTGGCCAGCGCCAGCGCAACGGTGATCTGCGGCTGCATGTCCGTAGGGAATCCCGGATAGGGAAGCGTCCGCACCTGACAATGCACCAGAGGCTTCGCCGCTACCACCCGGACGCTGTCATCCTCCTCCTTCACCTCGCAGCCGATCTCCAGCAGCTTTGCCGTAACGGACTCCAGATGCTTGGGGATCACGTTCTTTACCGTCACATCCCCCTTTGTCACCGCAGCGGCAAACATGAAGGTCCCCGCCTCTATCTGGTCGGGAATGATGGTGTACTCCGTGCCATGCAGTTTTGCCACTCCCCTGATACGGATCACATCCGTTCCGGCGCCGCGGATGTTGGCGCCGCAGCTGTTCAGGAAATTGGCCACATCCACCACATGAGGCTCCTTGGCCGAATTCTCTATCGTAGTCATTCCGTCCGCCAGAGCCGCCGCTATCATGACATTGATGGTGGCGCCCACGCTGGGCTTGTCCAGATAGATATGGCTGCCCTTAAGATGCTCCGCTCTGGCCTTGATAAGGCCATGCTCTATGACCATCTCCGCCCCCAGCGCGCGGAATCCCTTCAGATGCTGATCGATGGCACGGCAGCCGATGTCGCAGCCCCCCGGAAGCACCACCTCCGCATGCTTATATTTCCCCAGAAAGGCCCCCAGAAGGTAATAAGAGCCCCTGATCTTCTTGCTTCCTTCGTCATCCACTGTCAGATTGTGGATATTGCCCCCGTTTATCATGACGCTGTGGCGGCCCGTCCGCTTCACCGTCACCCCTATATTAGCCATGGCGTCCAGCATCATGTCAATGTCCCGCACATCCGGGATATTGTCTATATATACAGTCTCGTCCGTCATCGTCGCAGCCGCAAAAATAGGAAGCGCGGCATTTTTGGCGCCTGCTATCTCCACGTCCCCCACCAGCGGATTCCCGCCTTTAATCGCATATTGTTCCATCTATTCCTACCTCTGCTTAAGGTCAGCTCTTCCATCTATTATTCAGAACACCGCAAAGCCGACTGCCATGCCGGCTTTGCCTGACGTCGCCAAAATCAAAATATTAATATTACATTAATTTTTATTTTACCACATTTTGCCCGGTTTGTAAACAGAACGTGCATTCTGTGGTCCAAAGGCACCGGAAAGCTATCTGGGAACATACTGCAAGGGATCCACGGCAACGCCCCGCACCCGCATCTCAAAGTGTACATGGGGTCCCGTGCTGGCGCCTGTATTGCCGCTTAGGGCAATGCGCTCTCCCTGCCGCACCTTCTGGCCCGGCGTCACCAGAATCTTGCTCAGATGGGCGTATCTGGTCTGCTTTCCGTCTTCATGATCAATATAGATCGCATAGCCGTAGCTCCCTATCCAGCCTGCTCTGGACACCGTGCCGCCGCTGGAGGCATAGATGGGCGTTCCTGTGGGCGTCGCCCAGTCCACCGCCTGATGATTGGAGGTCGCTCCGGCCACATTGGGTCTGGGCCTATAGCCGAAGGTGGAAGTAATGAGCCCGCCGTACAGAGGCTTGATGTAGGTAGGCGGAATCTTGGTGCCCCGCTCCACCACCTTGGGAACCGCCTCCATCACCACCTCCTCCTTCAGGATCTCCCGGGACACCTCCTTGTCGTTGAGAAAGGAAACCTCCGCCACTACCTTGCGGAAGCCTGCGGAAGGAGCCTGACGCTCCACCACGTCGGTGGTATACCAGGCATCGTTGTCTATATAGATTATTTCGGCATCATAGCTCTCTTCGTAAAACCTCTGCTCCACCCTCGTCACGGAAAGCTCCGGCTCCGGCACCGTGATGACCAGCTTGTCCCCGATATGCAGAGTGCTGTTCACGTTCTCCAGAACATCCGGATTCATCTCCACGATGGTGTCCATGGGAATGTTGACCTTCAGGGCGATCTCGGACAGCGTATCCCCTGACACCACCTCGTAGATGCTTGGGGTCTCCTGCTCCATGATCACAAGGTTGACGGCCTCCTCAAGTCCGGTAATCTGGCTTGCGGGCAGATATGCCTCCGCCACCTCCACCTCCTCGAAGAAATTCATGCACAAAATTCCCAGATCGTAGTCGCCGAAGTCCTTCTCTTCCGTCACGTCCTCCTCCACATAGGTCTCCGTAAAGAAGCTCTGCACCCCCGCTTCCGTGTAGGACTGCCCCTTGTCCGCTTCCTGATCGGCAGGGTCTACTATGCTGGCGGTATACACCCCGAATTCCCTTTCTCTGTCATATGCCAGCTCCACCTCGAACTTAGCCTCGCTGTCATATTTGTTCACCGCCGCCTGCAAGAGCTGGCGCACCTCCTCTATGCTGCCAAGATTGATGATATACTCATTGATCTTCAAGGTGTAGGCGCGGTGCATGGTCTCAAGGATATCCGCCCTCAGGGCCTCCTCCATTTTGCGGAGCACTTCCTCCTCCGAATCCACTTCTCCCCAGAGTACAGCTTCCCCCGCTATGGCCATCTCCGTCTCAAGAAACACCAGCTCATCACTGAAGGAGACCACGTTTCTGCGGGCCTGCTGCAGCAGGTCATCCGCCAGAGCCTTGTCCCCCAGAGCGCCCACCTCCCGGCCGTTGACCCGGATGTGAAACAGATTCTCCTCTGATTCCTGAAACGGCGTGTATCCCTTCACAAACAGAAGCCCTGCGAACAAGACCGATGCCGTAACATTAATATATGTAAATTTGTATTTTTTATGACTGATTTTATTTTTTCTCATATTTTTCATAAGTTCCACCACAAGCCATTCTATCGGCGTCCATAAAATTTGTAAAGAAGCTGCCGTTTCTAAGTATTTCCTTCAAGCCCCCATTCTATACCCGCGCTATTTCTTCACGCTGTACCCAAACCTGCCCAGCTCTTCTCCGCACGCAAAATAAGCGCCATGGGAATAGACGATGGGTTCTGCCTTCTCCAAGTGAAATTTTCTCTTTTCGTCCATATACCTGACATCCGCGTGAACCGAAACCACATCGGCCAGAAACATATGATGAGAACCCAGCGCCATGACCTGACGCACCCTGCACTCTATATTGACCGGACTTTCCCCGATCAGCGGCGCATGCACCTTCTCCGCCGCAAGGGGCGTAAGCCCCAGCGCCTTGAACTTGTCAACCTCCCTGCCGCTCTTCACTCCGCAGAAGTCGGTGGCATAGGCAAGTTCCTTCGTAGTCAGATTTACCACGAACTCCCCCGTCTCCTTCAGAATCGGGAAGGAATATCTGTCAGGGCGGACGGATATACTGACCATAGGCGGGTTGGTACAGACCGTCCCCGCCCATGCAATGGTTATAATATTATAATTCCCGGCCCTATCTGCCATGCTGACCATCACCACGGGCAGCGGATACAGCATGTTCCCCGGTTTCCAGATTTCTTTCGTCATTCTCTCACTCCATAACAAGCCCCCGCACCACGGCGCCGCTGCCCTCTAAGGCTGCGCCGTCAGCCCTCAGAAGGGCAGTACCCCGAGCCCTCCCAGCACCTGAAGCACCACGCCCGCCAAAGACAGAATCATGGCCGCCACGGAAATACCCAGAATCGTGCCCAGCTTGCCCTTGACGGCAGAAGCCTCCTTCTTGGTCTCCCCAAGGGCCTCGCCCTGCCGGCCGCTCTCCTCCGTCACCACGGCCTGCACGTTCCGGTATACCTTCACGCATTCCTTATGAACGTTTTCCTCCAGAGCGTTCAGCCTCTCGGTCAGCTGTGCCTCCGTGAGCCTGTCCATTCCGTCCAGCTTGGACTCAACAGCCATGGCGACGCTTCCCAGCTGAGAAGCCAGAGTCTTGTCCAGCCCCGCCATCTGATCCAGAGCCTTCTTCTGGCACTGCTCCAAACCGTCTAAGGCCTTCCGCAGGTCCCTGACGCCCTCCAGACCCTCTTGTACAAGCTTCCGGATCTCGTCGTCCCCTGACCGCATTTTTTCCAGCTTCCCGGATCCGTCGTCGATCAGCGCCTGCAGTCTCGTCAGACACTCGTTATATTCTACCACCTGATTCTTCAGTCTGTTCAGCTCCTCCACATCCGCCGCCGTGTTTGCTTTGATAATTTCCTGAGCCGTGGCCCTCTGAGCCAGCTTGTCCACAAAGATATCCATTCCCTCTCCTCCTGATCCGTGCAGGCGGCGATCCTGCCGCCCTCTGCAGGGTTTCACTGGCACAATATGCTGTTTTTCCGTTATTCGTTGTGCATATTGTACATTTAAGCCTTTCTGACAGGCTCGTGATTGTGACATTCACCAATATTTTACATGGGGTTCATACGCTGTTCATATTTGTTCATTATACTGATTTTCATCGGAAGCAGTTGCTGCCGATGCCGTCAGTAACAGATCAGATTGTTTTTTCATAACAGCCCAGATGCCGAAAGGCTTCTGGGCACTCCTCGTTTTTGGGGCTTCGGCGCCGTCCGTTTTTTGCCCTGAAGAGGCTCAAAAAACAAATCCTACTCCTTCTCCCGCTCCCGGCTCAGTATCAGAAGCTCCTCGTTCAGCTTCAGCATTCTGGCATCCAGATCCGTCACCATCTTGGCGCACTCCACCAGCTCGCTGCGGATATGCTCCGGCGCGTCCCCCTCCAGCTTATAATGGATCTTGTGCTCCAGACTGGCCCAGAAATCCATGGCCACCGTCCTGATCTGAATCTCCACCTTGGCATCCACCGTGCGGTCGGAAAGGTATACCGGCACCGTGATGATCATATGGTAGCTCTTGTAGCCGCTGGTCTTCGGAAACGTGATATAATCCTTCACGGTCAGCACCTGCAGATCCCTCTGCTCGCTGATCATATCCGCTATTCTATAGATGTCTGACGTAAAAGAACAGATAACCCGTATGCCTGCTATGTCGTTCACATGCTTCACCATATTGTCTATGGTGGACTCATAGCCATTGCGCTTCAGCTTCTTGACAATGCTCTCGGGAGTCTTGATGCGGGCTTTGATATGTTCTATCGGATTATATTGATGCACATGCTGGAATTCCTCGTTGAGTATCTCCATTCTTGTCTCGATCTGCTTGAGGGCAGCATTATATATAAGGGTGACTTCCTTCCAGCTGTCAATCCCTTCTCCATTGTCTTCCCTTATGTCCATATCCCACCTACACTCCTTCTTCGGGTTCCGGCTGCCATAGGGCAGGACAAAGCCCCCCCCAATCCTCCGAACAAAGTAAGTATATCATAAATATGTGGAGAAATGTATATGAATCTTGAAATTTTAAGCTTTTTTTCTGCAGACTGTCTTTTTCGCCCAATCCCTCTTTCTTCTCTTGCGCTCCCGTCCAAAATCAATTACCATGGTAATGACGGCGCATCCCTTATCCCCTGACCGAGCCTGCCAATATGTCGGAGGGCGGACTTAGGAGAACCGATGCCGCCTAAAAAAGGAGGATACAAATGTTTCGTTTATGGGCCAGAACCTTCAAGGACAACCACATGCTACAGGATATCTGCATTCAGGATCCCAGCGCGGACACCCGCACCCACAAAGTCTTCCATGCTCTGGAGCAGGCATGCGGACAGTTCGACTTAAGCGTGCCGATCTGGCTGGACAAGACCATATCCGAATTCAAGCGCCACAAAAAGGCCCGTTTCACAAAAGACAATTTTATAGAAAGCATTGATTTCGACTATCTGGAAATTCAGATCATCGAAGAAGATTAGTATTGACATTTTCAAATTCCGGGTATAATATCTTCTTAAGCAACATGTAGTTTTTAAAACTATGTATCGCATTTTTATCTCGCGATATAAGGCTGTTCGTGCCGCATCATGGCCCCTATGTCCAGAATGCGGGCGCGAAGCAGGAAGCAGGAGGTATCCCCATGAATATAACAATCAGAGAACCCGGAAGCGCAATCACTCATTTCATCGGCATGATGCTGGCCTTGTTCGCAGCCGTGCCCCTGCTGGTGAAGGCCGGAGTTTCCTCCGGCGCGAAGACCTTCACCGCCATGGCCATTTTCATGGCCAGCATGGTTCTGCTCTATGGGGCCAGCGCCATGTACCATTCCGTGAACCTCAGCGGCAGATCCCTGCGCATCTTCCGCAAACTGGATCATATGATGATCTTTGTCCTGATCGCAGGCTCCTATACGCCGGTGTGCCTTATCGTGCTGGGCGGAGATCTGGGATATACCCTTTTGACTTTGGTGTGGGGAATCGCCCTTGGGGGGATGCTGATCAAGGCCTGCTGGATCACCTGCCCCAAATGGTTCTCCTCGGTGATCTACATCGCCATGGGCTGGGTATGCCTGTTGGTGTTCGGAAGGCTTCTGGATACCCTTCCCACGGCCGCCTTCCTATGGCTTCTGGCCGGAGGCATCATCTACACCGCAGGGGGCGTGATCTATGCCCTGAAGCTCCCCTTGTTCAACTCCAAGCACAAGGACTTCGGCTCCCACGAGGTCTTCCACCTATTCGTCATGGCGGGAAGCGCGTGCCATTTTGTGTTCATGTACTCATTCGTGGCATAAGGGGGAATATACGAAATGTCTCCCAAGCTTGCTCCGTGAAGCATCCCCTTTGCTTTTCCAACCCCTCAAGGCCCACACCCAAAAACAGCCATGAAGCTTTGTTTGCTTCATGGCTGTTCTTTATCCTGCGGCTTGGCTTACGCCCCCAGCTCAGTCCTCATATCCGTTGGGATTGTTTTTCTGCCATCTCCAGGAGTCCTCGCACATCTCCCGGATTCCGTACTTGGCCTCCCAGCCAAGCTCCTCCTTCGCAAGGCCCGCGTCCGCATAGCAGGCGGCGATATCGCCGTCCCGTCTGGGCTTGATGGAATAAGGAATCTCCACCCCCGTGGCCTCCTGAAAGTTCTTCACGATATCCAGCACGCTGTAGCCAACCCCCGTGCCCAGATTGTATATCCTCAGACCGGCGTTTTCCTCGATCTTTTTCAGCGCCTTCACATGTCCCTGCGCCAAATCAACTACATGGATATAATCTCTTACCCCTGTGCCGTCGTGGGTATCGTAATCGTTTCCGAACACTCCCAGCTCAGGCAGCTTGCCCACCGCCACCTGAGTGATATAAGGCATCAGATTGTTGGGGATGCCGTTGGGGTTCTCGCCCATGGTGCCGCTCTTATGGGCGCCGATAGGGTTGAAATAGCGCAGCAGAATCACATTCCACTCCGGATCCGCCTTCTGGATGTCGGAAAGGATCTGCTCCAGCATGGACTTGGTCCAGCCATAGGGGTTCGTGCACTGCCCCTTGGGGCACTCCTCCGTAATGGGGATCACGGCGGGATTTCCATATACTGTAGCGCTGGAGGAGAAGATGATATTCTTTACCCCATGCCTGCGCATCACATCCACCAGCGTAAGGGTTCCCGCAATATTGTTCTCATAGTATTCCCAAGGCTTCCGGACGGATTCCCCCACTGCCTTTAAGCCTGCAAAATGAATCACCCCATGGATGCTCTCCTTGGTGAATATCTCCTCCAGCGCTGCCCTGTCCAGTATGTCCGCGCGATAGAACGGAACCTCCTTGCCGGTGATGGCCTTCACCCTCTGCAGGGACTTCTCGCTTGAATTGCACAGATTGTCCAGCACTACCACATCATAGCCCGCCTGCTGCAGCTCAACCACCGTATGGCTGCCGATGAAGCCTGCGCCCCCTGTCACCAATATCTTCATAGCTCCCTCTTTTCCGCATGGTCCCATCACTGCAAGCCCGCCTCACAGCCCATGTGCCATGCTCATGATTTGTTTTCTTTGTAATTCAAGAATAACTGTTTTCTCCCTTTTTCTCAATACTGATATGTTGCAAAAATCTGTCGAAATGTTATATTCCTTCCCACAGTAACTTTCCCCCAAAAACTCAGGCTCCCCCGCCCGCCCTCTGCCTGGTGACTTCATACAGAAGAATGGACGCCGCACAGCTTACATTGAAGGAAGTCGCATAGGATTTTTCCGACATAGGAATGGTGCAGAGACGGTCGCAGGCCTCCTTGAAAGCCCGGTTGAGCCCCAGCGTCTCATTCCCCATCATCACCATGACCGGACCGGTGAGGTTCACTGCATAAACAGGCTCCTCCTTATGGGCGGTGGTTCCCAGAACAGTGAAACCCGGATACTTCCTTTTCAGCTCATTTATATAGTCGAAAAGGACGGTATTGTCCCCAACCCTCACCACGGGCATATTGAAGAAGGAGCCCATGGCAGATACTACCACATCCGGATCGTATAGGTCCACTCCATGTCCCGTGACAATGAGCATATCCGCCCCCAGCGCGTCGCAGGAACGGATCATGGTGCCCAGATTCCCTTTGTTGGAGGGACGGTCAAACAGCACGATGAAGGGATTTTGTGCAAGCTGCACCCCGTCCAGCCTATCCTGCCGCATCTCGATCACCGCCATCAGCTCAGAAGTGTCCTCCTTGCCGCTCAGCTCTCCCATGAGCTCTTCAGTCAGACAATAGTTCACCTCGGTTTCCACTGTCCGGATCATCTCCGAAGCCCATCCCGATAAGCTGTCTTTTTGATAGAGAAAAGATTTGATCCTCCAGCCGTTCTTCACGGCCTCATTGAGGCTGCGGACTCCTTCCACCAGAAATTCATTGTACTTGTAGCGCTTATTCCTGTTCCTCTTCAGCACGTCGAACCGCTGAAAGGCGTTGTCTCTATTGCACAATTGTACTACCTTCATGCACTCTCCTCCCACTCTCCGGGCACTTGTCAAACATGCAGGGCCTCTTCCCTCCATGCCTCGATCTGCAAAAATATATTCTCCGCATCGATTTTGGAAAAATCCGTCGTGTCGATCTTGATTTGTCTGCCGCCGACAGAAAATGCGTCAAATCCTCTCCGCTCTATCCCCTGCACAAAGTCCTCATAGGAAATCCCCGCGGCCTTGGTCTCTCCATGAGGGTTCCTGCGCTCCTCAGTCCCCCGCTCCTCTCTTTCCGGATAGCAGTCGTTCACCACATGCCCCCTATGTCTGTCAGGGCTCGACTCCCTTTCCAGAAAGCGCTGGTAGATTGCCTTGTAGTCGCCCGTCAGGGTCAGGGTCAAAGCGGCATAATTGTATTCATCTAAAAGAGCCTGCATACCGCTCCGGGACGAATATTCAAAATTGTTTTCCAGAATAAACGGCAGTCCCGCTCTCATAAGCTGCGCGGCAGCATAATACATGATTTCCATGGCGGCAATTCCCAGATTCACTTTTTCCTTTCTCGACCGAAACCCCACGCTGTCAAACAGCAGCTCCTTGATTCTATCCTTTGAAATAACAGGCAGCTTCAGCCTTTCCGCCACAGCCTCCGCCATGGTGCTTTTTCCTGCTGCCGGAACTCCGGTCACTAGTATGCAGTACATAGAGGACGCCCTCTGCCGGTTTTGGGGGCTGAAGGGCCAGGCAATGCAGCTTGCCGTGTCCTTCCCGCTCCGGCCGACGCCACCCCCTTCTAAACGGCGGTCTTTTCTCCCAAAGGGATATGCCACCTCATTTTTGCACAGCATCTCGTATTTTTCCGGATGACGGTAGGCATTTCCATGTACCTCCTTTTCGCGATAGCGGCGAAGGCGGTCCAAGGAAAGCTCCGCCACATAGACGCCCTCCCCTTCACCGCACTGCAAAATGCAAGTGTCTCTTGAACCCTTCACATCCGGAAGATAGACAACTCCGTCAAAGACGCTGGAGCCTCCGTTGCAGTCGGGGACGCCCTGAGGATAATTGCAGGTGGCGATCCCAAGCATATTTTCAAATGCTCTGGCACGGAGCTGGGAGAGACGGTTGATTTCCATGGGGCAGGCATTGGGAACCAAAATAACCTCGGCCCCCTTGAGCATGAGGATTCTGGCGCTTTCCGGAAATTCCCTGTCATAGCAAATCATAGCCCCAACCTGCACATCTCCCCAGACGGTATTCAGAGAACACACATAAAAATCCTGCCCCGGCGTCAGGCTGCGCTCAACATCAAAATCGCAGGTGTGGACTTTGGCATAGGTCAGTTTCCGCTCCCCGAACCGGTCAAAAAGCACCAAGGTGTTTCGGGGGTTATGGTTGTATTTTTCCAGCAGCGTGATTCCGATGGCCATGTCCAGCTCTTTGGCAAGCTTCCCAAATGAAATGACAAAATCGCCGTCTGAGGGAATCGCCTCCGCCGTCCATTCTTCCACAGGCCGTCCATAAATGTTGTATCCATTGCTCCACATCTCAGGAAACAGCGCAATATCTGCCCCCTGCTGCTTTGCTTCCCTACAAGCGCTAACGCCCTTGAGCAAATTTTCATCCAATGTGCCGCAAGGTTTGATTTGCAGCAAAGCGATCTTCAATACTTTTTCCATGCTTACGCCCTCCAGACCAAAATCCAGCCCATTGCACCGAGCCCCTGCTTCGGATCTCCTTAGGCGGTTTCCCGCGCAAGCCCTCCCCGCACAAGAAACGAACCCTGAAACAAGCCCTGCATTCCGGCCGACCCAAAATATGCCATGTGTTTAGATATACAGATCCTTTCTTTCAAATACCATGATTCCCAGCGCATACAGCACAGCGGCGCCGGCAAAAAGTACGGCGGCACCGGCTATGGCGCCGCTTTCACCGGCCACAATGCCTTCCGGGCCAAACAAGGTGAAAAATGTAAAATACTTTGCTTTTTCCGCCTTTCCTCCAACATTTGCAAGCATCTGCAGCACATACATAAATGCAGGAAGCCCTGCTCCGAATGCCACACTATATTTGGTATCGGAAAAAATGCAGGAAGAGAGAAAGCATATGCCCCCGATAAACAAATGCAGGCACAGCAGCCCGCCGTTCAATGCAAAGAGCGCCGCCGTATCCAGCTCTCCCGGAAACCCGCTCACGGCACAGACCAATTCCACGATTGTGCCATAGAGAACCAAAAGCAGAATTCCGCTTACAAGCACCCCCAGCTGCGTAAACGCAATGGTGCGCCGCTTTATAGGCGCCGCGGCCAGAGAAACCATAGAGCCTTTTTCCACATACTTCGCAATCAGGGCATTTCCCCGCAGTATGCTAAACAGCATGGGAAAAACCAGCAGTATAAATCCGTAGAGATAAGATACCATAAATCCCAAAAGATTGGTGTCATTGGCTTTCATGCCCACAGCCGCCATCAATTCCGGCATGGCCTGCGCAAAGCCCTCCAGCATTTTCATCATTTCCGGGTCATACATATTGATTATGACAGAAACATACATGGTAATGATTGCTCCAAAAATGATAAGCAGCTTTACACTTCCTTTCATTTCCCGTTTATACAAAGCCATATCAATCATTTTCCCCGCCTCCGTAATAATTCATGAAGATTTCTTCCAGACTCTGCTTCGTTGTGACAGTCACTTCTGTGCCGCTGCATGTGCCGCCAAAATCCGCTGCAAAGGCTTCGGCAACGGCCTCGTTTTCAAGCGTCACCCTATAGCTGCGTGTATGCCGTTCACGCAGCGCCGCAGCAGAATCCACGGCTATCATCCGCCCTTTGCGTATAATGCCGATCCTTTCGCAAGTCCGTTCAACCTCCTCGAATATATGGCTTGACATCAGCACCGTTTTGCCATGGGCCTTCTCCTCCGCCACCAGATCCACAAACCTGCTCTGCATCAAGGGGTCAAGTCCGCTGGTGGGTTCGTCGAGAATCAGAATGTCGGGGTCGTGCATAAAGGCGGCCACGATTCCAAGCTTTTGCTTCATCCCTTTGCTCATCTTTTTTATCTTGCCTCTGGGATCCAGTTCAAAACGTTCCAGCAGCTCCTCCTTGCGGCTCTGAGGGCCGATCTTGCGATAGTCTGTGATGAATTTCAGAAACTCCGCGCCCGACATATCATCAAAAAAACTGATTTCACCGGGAATGTAGCCAAGCCTTGCCTGCACTTTATCCCTCTCGGTCCAACAGTCCATACCATCAATGGCGCAGGTTCCTGATTTGGGTTTCAGGAATCCCATCAGATGGCGTATTGTGGTTGTTTTGCCTGCTCCATTGGGCCCCAAAAAGCCGAAGGCCTCCCCTTGATTTACATGAAATGATATATCAAATACTCCCTTTCCGCCGCCGTAGTCCCGAACAAGATTTTTGATTTCAATGACACTCATAAACGCCCCTCCTGCTATCCGCCCCATCCATGCTCATGAAACAATACCTCCGGCAATGCCCATAAACCTCCCATTCTCCATCAGTCTCTCATGGGAGTCCCCCTGCATGCCCCTGTTTCTCTGTGTCATTTCTCATTATAGACTATTTCCATAGAACCCACAAGCAATTGTTCTCTCCTAGGCATCATAACGCCCATTGCTCCATGATGCCGGTTCTTTGATCTACCCCATACCGAAACTTAGCAAAAAGAGACTTTCCGAGAAGCCTCAGAAAGTCCCCTAATTATTTCTCCCTTTTCGTCCTCTAATTCTTTTCGTCCTCTAAATTCTTCTCGTCCTCTAAATTCTCCCCGTCAGCCTCCCATGTCCCCTTGGTGTAGGTTTCGTCCACCATATCGCTGATCCCTGCCAACAGCATAATTACGCCTTGTACCTTGTGGGGCTGGACAACGTATGCACCTTTCTGGTGCTCGTCCTCCACAATGATATCCGCGGCAAGCAACGGCTTCATGTGATGATAAACTTGTCCCGTAGACCCAAAGCCGCATTTCTCTACCAGCGATGCCACTGTCTTAGGTCCCCTAAGTATCTCCAATAATATGGCAAGGCGGTTTGAATTCCCGATACAAGCTAACACCTTACTTGCGATGCCGCTCTCAATAAGAGCAAGCAGATCATCGGTTAGGACACCGCTTCGGATCCAGTTAGACTGTCGCCCCCCTGAAGCGTACACCCCAAGGTAAGTCACAAGTCCACTCCTCCCTTTTTCCTCAGCCTTATAGCATAGTTTTTCCATATGTTCACTGAGGCATTTATCCACATGCATTCCGTGCATAACATGGACTCTTTTCAGTTTCTCTGCGGACGGCTTTTCAGGAAGCAGTTCCATCACCATAGCTCTCAGATCGTCAATTTGCGACGGCGACGCTATCATATTCCGGAGATTTTCCACCTGCTCTCTGAGGGCATCTATCTCTTCACCATAATTTCGCTCCATAAACCTATAAGCACTCCTTTCTAAAGTTCGTATTTTCGGAATTCCGTAATTACAAACTATCATAGAATGCTCCCCTTGTCAAGAGTTCTGTTAAAATTATTTGATGATAGACGAAAAGGCATATTTAAAAAACGGGACAGCCACGCCGTTTCTCCAGTCACGCTCATAAATATCCAGCATAAATTGATAGATACTTCCGCAGTCCGCCAATACGCTGCGATTTAACCAAAAAGTTTACCCTTAAAACAATTTATATTGCCCAATGGCTTTGCTGTAATTCTAAACAGAACGCAGCCGTCCGGACACATAATAACCTTACTGTACTTACTATCCCCACCTACATTTTCTAAATCTCCGCCGCTTCTCACGGCTTCCATGATAGGGTACATCATCATCATGACTTTAGAGCAAATACCCTGCCCTTGTGAATTTACCGGACAGCCATAAGTACAAGTATATTTATCTCCAACCTCCTCACCGTTCCGGCAAAATCTCTCCGTCTCCTCATTGTCCTTATTAAATCCTATCACTTCTATTTCCCATTCGTATTCTTCATCATACCATTTTTTCAAATTAATTCCCTCCTCTTTTTCAAATTAGTTCCATTCTCGGATTCTAACAGCAATGCCATTTTTGCTTGCCGGTTCTCACACTGCAAAGGTATCGAATTCAACTACATGTAAAATCTATATCATATCTTGTTCCATGTGAAAAAAGGACGCCGTCCGTTAATTGAATACATAAAATAATTGTGTTTTTATCATCAAAATTGGTATGTCCGTTATCAATCCACTCTTCAAAGGCTTTCTTCAGCTTATCCGCAATGTCTTTATTTTCTTCCCTGCAAACCCAGCCTAAGTTTACGCCTTTTCCATGTCCGGTAAACCAATCTCCGCAAATTCCAACATTGGAGTTCTTCTCCAGTTGTTTCATTTTATTTGATAAACCGTATGTAATGATATAAAATGCTCCGTTCTCGTAATAAGCATTGACAGCCCGTACATGCGGAATATTATCATCTATTGTTGCCAGCCCAATCAAGGTATCGTGTCCAAACCGTTCATTCATTATCTCTTGCGCCTCGCGCGGAAAAGTCTCATTCATCAATTTTCCCTCCTAAAAATAATCGCCTTCTACACTCCACGAGAATCCAAATATTTTGCCTCGTCCTCCCTTGCGTCAATATATGCTTTTTCCAAATCAATATTATACACATCCGCAAGCCGAATCACTTGGATAATTCGCCCACTTGTTTGACAAGTTCAATCACTGCACCCTGAGCATTCCACTCATTTAATTCAATCTTATGAAAACGCCTTACTACATCTCTATACATTTCAATCATTTCACTGAAAGTTTTCCCCATATAATCCCTCCCTACGCTCTGTCCTTTTTGTAAAACAGTATAACACAAAACCGATAGGAATTGGTAAACTGTTTGAACTATTTTCCCCTGCAAATCTCTCTTTATAAGTACTCCGCAATCACAGAACCCGGATTTTCCTTTATCTCCTTAACAGTCCCCGCGGCAATGATCCTTCCTCCGGCAGTTCCACCGCCGGGGCCCAGTTCAATTAAATAATCACAGTTTTTCAAAACATCCGTATCATGTTCGATAATGATCATGGAATTTCCCCCGTCAACAATATCATTCAATAGCCCCATCAAATGGTGGGTATCCCGAAATGACAATCCGGTAGTAGGCTCATCTAAAATAAACAGACATCCCCTTGTGGAATGGCTCAATTCCTTGGCAAGCTTAATCCTCTGTGCCTCACCGCCGCTGATGGCGGTGGTCTTTTGCCCAAGCTTCATGTATCCCATGCCTACCCGAACCATCACTGCCATAAGTGCGGACAGCTTTTTATCCTGCTTAAAAAAGGCTTCCGCTTCCCCAAAGGACATCTTCATGATTTCATAAATATTTTTCCCCTGATAGCTTACCTCAAGGGCCTCCGAAACATATCCTGTCCCACCGCAGTCCTCGCAGCTTAAGAATAACGGATTCCCCAGTCCCATATCTACGGGAATCTCTCCCAAGCCCTGACAGCACAGACAGCGTCCCTGAGAGTTCTTGGAAAACAGAGCTTTTCCGTAATCATGCTCCTTGGCATAGGTTGTGTCTGCCAGCAATTCCCTGATTCTTTCCAATCCGCCCAGATAGCTGATGGGGGTCGATGTGCTTTTCCTTCCTATCGGTTTTTGATCCACAATACTGCATTTTTCTATTTTCTCAATGCCTTGTACATCTACATTTCCCACCACTACGTCTTCTTCCGAATCTTCCTCTTCTTCCGCCGATAAATCAACGAACCGATTCCGCAAATGCTTCTTCAATATAGGAACCAAGGCATCCGATATTAAGCTCGATTTGCCACTGCCCGACACTCCTGCAATTCCCACCATAACCCCCAAGGGAATCACGGCGGAAACGGATTGCAGATTATGTATTGTTACATTTTCCAGCCTCAGCGCATAATCCAAATCCACCTTCCGGCCTTTGGCACTTGTCTGCAGCCGGCAGGAACCGTTCAAATAACAGGATGTGACGGAATCCTTACAGCGTAAGAATTTCTCATAGCTTCCCTGAAACACCAATTGTCCGCCGTATTCTCCCGCACCCGGTCCGATATCCACAATATAATCCGCCTGCTCCATAAAATTCTTATCATGTTCCACAACAATTACCGTATTATGATTCTCAACCAGTTTTAGGATTACCTGAATCAATCTTTGTTTTTCTATCTCATGTAACCCTATGGTCGGTTCGTCAAACACAAAAATAAGCGATTGCAGATTTGTAATTAAGCAGCTGACCAGAAAAAGCCGCTGTACCTCTCCTCCGCTCAATGTCGGCACGGTTCTCCCCAAGGATAAATGAGACAAGCCTACTTCCTCCATCAGCTCTGCCTTCTTTACAATCCCCTGAATCACTCCGTCTTTCATGGGCAGACTTTGTATAAAAGCCTTCAGCTCCGTTATAGTCAACTCTGCCAGCTCCCCGATATGTTTTCCTTGAATACAAGTGTTTAATGCTTTTTCTCCCAGACCATACCCCTTACACTTCCGGCATACACATCTTTTTGTGTACATCCGATAAATATCACTGTGTTTTCTTCCCTTTGAAAACATAGTATCTCCGGTATAATCCCGAAATATCGCTTCCAGACCGTCAAAACCCATTGCGGCATCTCCCTCTATCAACTCGTTCCTCTGGGAATCGCTCAGTTCCTCTATTCTCGTTTCAAAATCAAGCTGATGCTTTGTGCAAAAAAGCGCAAGCTGTCTCACATACTGATTCTTTCTTACGATTTTTCCCTGAAACAGTTCCGATAACCTTTGGCTGTAGGGCTGCAGCATCTTCTCTCCGTTAATCCGGGTGACATAACCTCGTCCCATGCATGGCAAACACATCCCCTTTGCTGTATTCCGATTAAAAAACTCCAAACCGGACATTGTGTTTTGGCGCCTTCCATGATACGCCCCATATTTGGCATACAGATAGGCCAGTCCGTGTATCATCTGACTTTTGCTTCCCACTGTACTCCTTATATTTGTCTGCCGAATCACCCTCTGCTCCAATGCAACTGTAGGAGATAACCCCGTAATCTCTCCGTAAGTCTGATTGGCTTCCGTTTCCAGGCCGCTAAACATCAGATACCGGCGTCTGCCTTCCTCATAGATCGTATCAAATGCCAGACTGGACTTTCCTGAACCGCTCACACCGGTAATTACGGTCAGTTTTCCTAAAGGTATATCAACATCAATGTGCTTTAAATTATTCGTAAACGCGGCCCTGATCCGAAGCATGTCCTCTCTCAAATTACCGTTCTCCTTTGTCCTATTACCGTTCTCCTCTGTCTTATTACTGTTCTTCTTTGTCCTATTACTGTTCTCCTTTGTCTTATTACTGTTCTTCTTTGTCCTATTGCCCTTCTCCTTTGTCCTAGGATATCAATGATTCTTCTTTTAATATCACATGATATATCACATCTAAATATTCTTTTGATACTTTTTTCGCCGTCGCCTGAATCACCACGACAAGCCCGTACTTGGGAAAAACCCCTATCTCATTTCCTCCAAAGCCTCTGGCAAAATATGCATCCTCATGAATCCACCACAAAAAACCATACTCCCGCATTCCAAAATACTTTACAAACTCATTGGTATCAATCTGTTTAGCTGTTGCCATCTTCAGATACGCTTCGCTTATGATTCGTTGTCCTTGATATTCTCCTCGGTTTGAACATAAATTTCCTATCTTCGCCATCTCCTGTGCTGTCAGCATACCAATGTCGCCCATATGATTGTTTCTAATTCCAAAATCATTATCAGTCCCAGCCAATGCAATTCCAAGCGGCTGATATAGGTTCTCGGAAATAAAATGCCGGATGGATTGCCCTGTCGCCTTCTGCAGTACCTGCGTCAGCAGATAGACATCCGCATCTTTATAATAGAATCTTGTTCCCGGCGTATATGCACTGGGAAGCTCTAAGATTGCCCGCGCCCAATCCTCCTCGGTTTCCACGGCCGACCAAAGCGGCTGACTTGCATGAATCCCGAACTGCCAATAGATTCCGGAGGAAAGCGTCAATAGATCCCTTATTGTAATTTTTCTATGCGCCTTTTCTGTCGTACAACGGAAAGCCTCTCCCAAGTATTCGCAAATACAGTCGTCCAGTCTCACATATCCCCTGTCGACAGCAATTCCCGTTCCCAGAGAAATAATACTCTTTACAACAGAGGCAATGGGATGCTTTTTTCCCTCAAACTCTTTATTAAAATTCTTCAAATAAACAGTCTGTCCGTTTTTCGTAATCAAAATATTGTCAATGTTCTTATATCTCATTTCATGTATATATTCTTCTATCCGATTGAGCGGCTTCTTCATCTTTCCCCCATTTTCTTCACCGGTATATAGATTTCCATTTGTGCTGCTCCAAGCTGACAATCCCAGCGCTCATCATAATATTCAAAGTCAAATGCTGTATTGCCATCAATACAGTATTCCGAGTTTGGCAGCCACACAAAATAAATATAACGGAACGCTTTCCATATTTCACCTCTGGCATTATTGCCATTCACTGTAAAAACTGCATACTTTGCTTTTGGCACCACCTTGCGATAGACGCCTTCCGGAAGGGTTGCATTCATGTCCACTTCCACTCCAGCCATATAATAAAACGCTAATGGTTCAGAACAGAATTCCTCCGAATAATCTTCAAAACCATACATAGTATGTGCATTTTTTCTCTCAATGGCATCCAGATTGCTCTTTAGATCAAACCACGACTCTCCTATGACATCAAAGCCCTCTCTTGTGTGCTTTCGATACCCGGCAATTACAAATTCTTCCTTTTCTTCAAAACGTGGTTCTGTCGAAAACACACCCTCTATCGCAACATGTTTTAAATACCCTATAACGATTTCTTCTACACTGCGGTATGTTATCTTTGCCTGCTTTTCCCTTGCCACAAGGGGCTGCATTCCGAAGGTATCCTTAAACACTCGGTTAAAGGTCTGAATACTGTTAAAGCCAACACTGTAGCAAATATCTGCAGCGGTCTCTGTTGTCTCACATAGTTTTTTATGCGCCATGGTGAGACGGCGCTTCCGGATATACTCCGTTATGCTTAATTCTGTCACTGATGTAAAGATCTTGTGGAAGTGGAAGGCGGAGTACCCGAACACCTCTGCCAGACGTTCATAGGTCAGTTCCTCATATATATACTCATCAATGTAATATAATACCTTTTCTATCAGTTGCAGATTATTCATTGTTTACCTTCTTTCATGGTTCCCAACTGCCCAAGTTGCTCAGCTTGCGCCCAACTCTATTATACATCGGCTTGTCCTATCTGTATTATCATTTCTTGCGAATTGCAGAGGCGCATTCAATGCAATAGTTTTACCGTCCTCATTGCAGGTGCCGGCGCTCCCCTCACACACCACCATAAAAATAGGGCATGACAGCCGCCACGCCCCCTCCCTGCAGTCTGGCTTTATCAGCTTATACTTCCCGGTCAGATTGCAGATTATATTATTTTCTTTTATCTGCTCCGGATAGGCCAGCCCAGTCTGTCAGATTTTGCATTTCCTTACATCCCTGCCATTCATTTTAGTCTGCCGAAAATCTTTTGAAAATATTTTTTGCGCTAATGGCAATCATAAGCGACACAATACCCGAAAACAAAACAACAGCATATTCAAATCCTTTACAGATTTCAAATAGGACACCGTAGAGCGCATTGCCCAATGGCTGCGCGCACATGGAAACGGTAAGAATGACAGCAATTACCTTTCCAATTAAATTTTGCGGGGTTTCTGTTTGCATAAAGGACAGCATCTGCACGGTAAAAATCGTTGAACACACCATAATGGCAAAGCAGCATACGGTTATGACAACATAATTTATGATTGCAGCTGAAAACAGTATCAATGAAACACTGATCGGAAACACGCATAACGCACAAACGATTAAGAGATTGCCCGATTTATAAATCGCCAGTTTGTTTGCAAAAATGCCTGCTCCGATACCCCCTGCCAGCCCGCCTGCCGCCAATGCTCCCTGTGCAAAACCATATAGTCTGTTCGCCTCGGAAGCATCTAAATTTAATACCTCTGTTATCAGATATGGAAGCGCGACAATAATCATTGCCGAGAGAAACAAATTAATTCCGCAGATTACAAGAACGGCTTTTCCGATCATAGGCTTCTCCTTTCGGATAAAGCGGATGCTCTCTGCAAAATCGGTTCTGACCGTCTTTAATATACCACCGCCTGAGGTTTGTTTCTGGAACGGTATTTTAATGAAGATTTCCATAACCGCCGAAACAATAAAGCATACCGTGCAAACCCACAATATAGGCTTTAGTCCATATGCACTGTATAAAATACCTCCAAGTACAGGCCCTATCAAAGATGCAAACGAGCTGATTGTATTGATAATAGAATTTGCCGCCATAAAATTATCCTGATTGGTAAGCGCAGGGATACTTGCCTGCACGGACGGCTGATATGCACCCGCAATGCCATACAAAATGCACAATGTAACTGTCAAAAGGAGAATGAAATTCACTTCATTCATAAGCAGGGAAAAGGCCAAGATAACTGCCGCCGTAAAAAAATCCAGTATTACCATAATATTTCTTTTATTAACCCTGTCTGCAACAATGCCGCCAATCGGTGACAGCAGAATGGCAGGAATAAAAGCGCACGCTGTAACAGTTCCATAAAGTGCGGACGAGCCCGTCAAATTCAATAAGTATAGCGGTAATGCAAATCTTATGGTTGCATTTCCAAACAAAGAGATAATCTGACCGATGACAACTAACGTAAAATCCTTTGAAAATAGTTTTTGATTCATTCCTTAAACCTCCATTTTTCTATTCTGTCTGCCAGAACATGATATATGAAATCAGCAATTATAATGATTTATTACTTGTGTTAATTCGTAGCTTTTCTAAGCAGAATTTACATCTACAATGGTTTTCATAATGCCTCCTTTTTAATACCGCGCGCCGGTATGTATTAGTCTCAAAATAGATCTGCCCATTATATAGGGCAGAAATTTATTCATGGCAATAAAAAATTCGCAGATTATGCTTTCTATTGCTTGTTTATTACTTATTCATTGCTTGTTCTTTTGAAAGATAGATGCCAGCTCCCCCACTCTCTCTAACATTTCGTTATCTACAATATCCAAACCAAAGCCTTGCAGCATCTGTCTGAATACCATAAACTTACGGCGGGATTCTTCCTCAGTACTATCAAATATCATAGGATTCAGCCAGGCATTTGCTGCAAGCAAAATCAATTCTGCCAGTTGCTCCGGGTAATCCGTTTTGATAGAGCCGTCTGAAATACCCTGCCTGATAATCGGTAAAATATAGTTTGGCGCTGCATTATCTATGGTATCATGCAAAAGGCTGAAAAGAAGCTTCGGGTTATCACGAAAATCCGGAGCCACTGTAAAAATATCGTTCTGTACTGATCGGCTGATTGATTCCCGAAAAATTTTTTTCAGTTTTTCCTCTCCGCTAAGGCCAGAACTGTCACGAATGTCTGCAAGCATCTCATTAGATTCAGCCGTCATCCTATCTATAACAGCAACCAAAATATCTTCCTTTGACTTAAAATGATGATAGATGGCACCTTTGCTAAGACCGCCTAAATTATTTATAATATCCTGAATGGAAGTATGCTCATACCCCTTTTCCATAAATAGGCGGAAAGCAACACCTAATATTAAATTAACCGTTTCTTCTGGATGCCTATTTCTTGCCATGTTTTTCTCACCCCATTAACATACTTCCGGTATGTACCTATGCTACCATACTGTTGGTATGTTTGTCAAGATATTTGATGATGCTTTTATAGAACATGATCCTGCGCACACACTTTTTTATATCACTAAAGGAATTTTTAACAAACATTCCATTCACATATCCAACATATCGGGAGACAGAACATGGCTGCTCCCTGTTTGCAACATTAATACTCGCTTAGAATTCATAATCCACACACAAATACCTCTATGAACAAGCGCTTTTCTATGTGCTTCTTCCTTATCTTCACTTTGGCCACTTTTTGCCCTAAATCGTCGTAAATATCAATGTGAATATCAATGAATTCCATGCAACAGCCTTCTGTCAAATGTCTTTTCACATATCAAAATACTTCTTTAATGCATTGATATGCATAAAAAATATTTTTTCAGGATTTTTGTCCAGCAGTTGTCTTAATTCTACAGCTTTTACCCAATGAACATCTTCTGTCTCATTTGTAGATTCAATTAATTTACCCTCTGCTTCACAAAGAAACGTATTTAAAATAATTGAGTATGCACCAGATAAATTCTGTGTGATGCAAAAAGGCTGAAAGGAAAAGGTTGAAACATTACCTATTTGTGTATATGCTGATAAATCTTCCCCCTGTATTTTCGTTATTTTCAGACCGGTTTCTTCCCAAATCTCTCTTCGTAATGCTGAAAATATGTTTTCATATTCTCTAATTTTTCCAGCCGGAATTTCTATCATACCGTTCGTTTCATTTCCATCTTCCTTTTGTCTTGTTTGAACTAAAATATATTTTTCATTGCCTATCACTTGTTCTATGATTGCCCCGACGCATGGTATTGCAAATATTTCTTTTATCATATGAGTTTCATTCATTTTATAGATATCCTCGTTTCTTTGCTGCTTCAAAACACTTGATACCGGCAAAAGAACTGCATTTCAAAAAATTCTTTTCCATGATTCAAATTATCGGCTATAAGCCGCCCTTCGATAATCTCCACTCCCTTATATGCACAGAACTGTTTTATAATATCAAGTATGCCTCATTTCCAACAAATTAATGTTAGATGTTATTCCGCAACTCGTGGCATTTGTTATTTATCAAGTATAAACACTTTATCAAAAGCTCTCACTGTTTCACGATTAAGCTCATCATTATAAATATCCGATTCAAAATATTTTCCTCCACGAAAATCTTTCAAATATCCCTCTTTCAGTTCCATAGCCATAAATGCTGGATAATTATAACCCTCTGAATCCGATATTCCATAAAATACCGCTTGTTTAAAGCCAAACTGCGGATAGTACTCCGGTCTGCCAAAAAACAAAATAGCGCCATAGTCTAACCTTTTCGCTTGTTCTATCATTGCTTGAACAAGTCTTTTTCCAACGCCTTTACGCTGATATTCAGGCAACACACTTAAAGGGCCAAAGTTTAGGACAGGAAGTTCTTGAGTCTCCTTTTTAACAACAGCATCACTGCAAATAATGTGTCCAACAATAATGCCATTTTCTAGTTCAGCGACTAGACTTAATGCCATAATTCCATCACGACGCCTTAACTCATGAACCATCCATTGCTCGTAAGGGCAGTCAATCTGGCCTCGCTTGATTCTATCGGAATAGCCGAATGCGGCTCTTGTTATTTCCTCTACTCTTCTATAATCCTTTTCTTCTTCAAGTCTGACATTTATATCCATCCAATCCTCAAAAACAATGATTTATAATTAGTGTCTGCTGATTAAGTTCAGTTAAGCCACGTAAAAACTTAATACAGCATATTTTGTGCCAAAAAATTG
>RAZA01000049.1 GCA_003612485.1 bacterium D16-50 | reverse complement strand
ACGTGATATGCTTTGTGTCATCCTTAGTATGGCTGTCAAATTCGGCAGCGCTCGCCTTTGATCCGATCGCAGCCTCCAGCGCCTCTACCATATCCTCGTTCTCCTGCATGGCCTGAGCAAGCTCTCCCAGAGTGTCAAGAGTGCTGGGCGCCCCGTTGATGAGGTCTGCCACCTTCTGGTCTGCATAGCCCGTTGACTGAGCATAATATGCATCCAGCGCTGCCTGCTGGGGGCCGGATACCGGTTTGTCCGCATCTGCCGTATTATCGGCATTCCCAAGTCCTACTTGTGCCTTCGTCGTATCATGAGGATTGTTTTTATCCGAGACATGTTCCATCAACGATTCAGCTGTGGCATATACAGTATCCATGTACTCTATTGTGACATGTTCCGCATCATAGCATTTTATCAACGATTGTAGCACAATCTCATATGTCTTCCCGTTCGTATGCGGCGGGATATAGTCAGGCTCGTCCACCAGTCCGATGCAATACAGCACGTTTTCTTCTTCACCCCTTATGCGTGCGTATATCCCCACTTCCGTAAAATAGTAGCCCTCTTCTATACCCTCATTTTTTATGACGCTCTCAAGCGACAAGTAATCGTATTCCTTCTCAGGCTTGATTCCAGAAAAACGAAATTCCTGTTTCATCTCCTTCAGTTCAGTCATTTCTCTGAGCCGAAGCCTCTCATCACCCGAATAGATCCCTGCTCCCGTTTTGATGCAGACAAACTCTATAGCACCCTCCCCGTTTCGGGATCGGGTCTCCAGAGCCCTTCCTTTATCTGTCTGCACAGAATTATTATATATCGCCATGCCATGCCTCCCATCCTACTCTCGTCCGCATCCTTGCTATATTGACAACAGATACATACATCCTTGCCTGCTGCTCTCTGATAAATATTACTTCATCAATGTGTGAGCGTATGTTCTTTACCCTTTCGATGAGCTTCTCGAACTCTTTTATGGATTCAATTGCTGCATCCGCATTTGTGATGATCCTGAAAGTATATGGCTCCCCTCCGTATTCAAACCATTCATGTATTTCCCCCTGACCGAACACAGAACTGACAAGATCCTCGACTGCAGCGGGAGTCCCTGCAGTCATGTGCCAATTAAACATGTTTTTGACCATCTCCCTTTTTGTTTCTGTCTTAAGAGAATCATCATAATATGGCACGTTCAGTTCCAATGCCAGCATATCCAGAACGCTGTCTGCGGCAACATCAATGGCGGAAAATACACCTATGTTACCGCAATAACCAATTAGCTTCCTCACAGCCCGGTTAAGGGCAAAACTCAGCGCCTGAACGCTCGCCTTCTCAGAAAGATACTCAGGAAGGATCTGGGTGATCTGACTGTCTTGCAATCTAGTCATCCTCTACCCCACCGAAATCTACGGTCACGGTTCCTGTTTTTGCTACCGTGCTTTCATCCAGCACCGTGAATACTGGGCTTTCCACTACTACCCTTTTTGCTCCTGCCTCCATGACTCTCTGGATCAGATAAGATGGATTGATATCTCTGCCGATCCTTTCTGTCTGCCATGTATTGTATATAGACACAGCGGTATCCACATTCGCCTGAATGGATGCTACTGCAGACCTGCTACTGAAAGGAATATAGTAAATCATCCTGATGTCATATTCCATCACTGCAGGAGCCCGTACTGTTACCTTGTCCGTCAGCGGCCGGACACTTCTATCATCAAGGCAGTCTTTAACCTTTTTGATCAGAGCCTCCCCCGGAATCTCACCATTGTCACAGATAAAGCAAACATCAACCTCGCCCGGAACATCTGAGCGTACAACAACATCACCAATCCCCGAAGAAGCTGTCTTCGCATAGTACTCATATGCCCCAATCGGGCCAGCTGTAGAATAAGAATTCGGATAGGAATATACTCTTTCCTTCAAGCTTTCATCATCCTCCCGGTCTGCGCCGCCATAAGTGGCGACCGTGTTCGTGACCGATATGATATAGGGCAGCGTATTTACCAGCACGGAAAACTCACCGGCGGCAAACCCATTCCCAACCACACCTGCCGCCGTGCAGGTAGCAGGCACAGTGACGCTAGTCCCGCCCGCCGAGATTTCCGCATATTCATCTGTCGCAAAATATATGCCATTCCCATTCGTTACCCGACAGCCTGCCGGAATGGATACAGCCGATTCAATCGGATTCGCAATGGAGAACTGCAGAATGGTGGCTGCTGCCGCATTCTCCATCCTGCGAACGCCCCGGAGTGCCGCCAGATTGTCAAGGAATTCGCCCCTCGCATATGTCAGAAAGCTCATCTTCCCCGCATAATCCGCATACTGCATCGCCTGATATATTTGCATCGTGCAGGCATACATAATAAGGCGATAAGGGTTCGCTTTAGCCAAGGGAGCCTCCTTGCCAGTAATCTCCCTATACTTCTCCTGATAGTCATTGATCATTCCCGTCAGCACCTCATCAACTGTTGCATCGTCAATAAAGCTAATGTCCGGGAAACTGTCTGCAATCATCCGTCACCCCTCCTTGCTTTAATGAAATGGATATGTGGACACAGCAGCCCATCCACTCCATCCTCAAATTCAATGGAATCGACCTCTACCCTCGATTCATACCTATCTACATTTTCAATGATCTCCAGAGACAGCATATTCCGAGCTACGTCTATCGGGCATCCCACGATCTCGTCAAAGCCAATACCCATCTCCCGGTCAAGCGGCTGGCCCCCCTTCCGGATGGAAAGAAGCATTTCCAGACATTGCTTGATGTCTGCGTATTCATCCGGCGAAAAACCATCCCCGTCTAAATCAATACTATGTTTCATGCCGCCTCCTATCTGTACTCAGCAAGGTTTAGCGCAAGGCTTGCCGATACAAGCTTCCCGCCCTGAATGATATCTCCCCATGCCTCACTGATATCCGTTATCACCCACTGAAAGGAACCCACCTTTTTATTTCCAATGACCAGCGTGTGCGGCGTTCCACTCTCGACAGCCTCTTCGATGCGTTCCATTGTTTTTCGCGGCCTGACCCCATGCATTGCTGACAAGAAGACGGAAAGGGAAATCGTCCTCTGCCCGGATCCGAGAAATTCCGGGTACGGCTTTCCAAGGATCGGGTTCTGAACCGTCCACCGACCTTTAACGCTCTGGGTCATCCCGTCAAAGGTCAGCACCTTGCTTGTGCTTACTTCAAAAACAATCAGGTTGCCCAGATTCCCTATCTTTCCCATGGCATCTACCTCCCTTAAATTGCATGGGGCAGCCCAAGCTGATCCTCGATGCGCTCCAGACGCTTCATCATTTCCTCCACGCTGATTGTCCCATAGCTGCATTTCAGTGTAATCTCATCCGATTCCACCGTGACGTTTACCGCTCTCATCTCCACAGATTCTTCCGTAATTTTCAGGCAGACATCCGGCTCAATCTCTCCGTAATCTTCATTCTCAGAAGCTGCGACGCTCCCGATGATTATATTTGTGCCAACCATGGATGCATCCCCATTCAGGGACACAGCGGCTCCTCCTCCAGAAACAGATGCACGATTAGCTCCTTTTATGGACACACTTCCCGCAGACAGCTGATAATCGCCTCCCCTGCAGATAACATAAGTGCCGCTTCCAAAGTCTTTTCGATATCCCTCGGTCGCCTTTGGCTGCATCCCGCTGCCGTAATAGGTTCCAAGCACAAACCCCTTGCTGCTCCCGTTCTCCATGTGCATGGTAACGACACGGTCGCCAACAGCCGGCATAAAGTATTCCTGGTTCATGGTAAGCATAGGAAGCGGAAGGGATGCGCTGTCCTCATCCTCATACATTACCTTGACTTTTCCAGTGGACGGATATACGTTTGTGACTCTTCCGATTCTTGTCCTCATGCTCATCCCTCCGGAATCGTCAATGTCTCTCCGGGCCATATCCAACGGCCGCTGTCGGAGCTTTTCTTCCCGTGCGCCTTTGCCGTGGACTCGATAATATCCACATTTGCATTGTATATGGAGCTGTACTTCGTGCCGGTCCCATAGAACTTCTTGGAAATGCCCCAAAGGCTATCCCCTTTGACTACCGTGTAGGACTGCCTGCCGTTACCAGCCGCTGCGGAGGCCGGTGCGGCCGCCTTTATTGCCGCCTGCACCTTATGAACGGAAAGCTGCATGGTATATCCGTTCCCGACGCTGTGCTTGACCTTGTCCACATAATACTTCCCGTCAAAATTCCCAAAGCCCGAAATCATGACACAGTGGGAAGCAACGACTTTCGGATTCGCCCGGATCGTGATTTCCATGGTCTGTATTCCACGGTTCGCCGCATTGACCTTTGCTGCCGCCTGCAGCTCTGCGTCATACTGGCTGGATGCCTGCGTATTGATGGCGTAAGTCCTTCCTGCGCTTCCCATAGTCACCTTGATGGCCTTCTCTGTGTCCGGATCAGCATAATTGAGATTTACCCCGGTATATGTGCCGTCTATGGTAGTATTGAACGACCATGAATTTGCATCCGTTTCCTTTATGGTAAGGACGGCCCCTTTTTCCTCATACTGCACGATATCGAAAATTACAATCTTGTGATTGTACACCTTCATGGCAAGCCCGTATTTTTCGCACAAGGAATATAAAAAAGCGCTGTCTGTCTGCTTGTTCTGCTCGATTTCCGCAATCTGAATCGTATCGGCCTCATAATGAAGCGACACACTGGCCCTTGCGGCAATCTGGGACGCAATTTCTTTCAACGTTGTTTTCTCCCATGTGTTCGTCATGGGGAGAGATTTGAAGTCGTCCATGACAGGCACACTTACGCCTCCAAGGACACAGCTTAGCGGCCTGCCTGAAAAAGAAATGTCATCCAGAACAAACGTGCCGCAGTCAAAAGAATCCTCTCCCTCTCCGCTTCCCCAGTTGGTAAGAATGATCTTTGCCTCAAGGCTCGCCCCACGTTTCGGCATTAGGCTCCCCATCCATTCCTTTCCGATGTCCGACAGCGTTACCGACACACTGTCGGACTGGCCGCTTGCGACATCCGTATAGGAAAAGGCCGTTGCATGCTCTGCAATTTTCGCTCCTAGACTGGCATCTGCCGTGCTGGTCCGCCTCATCGTGGTTCTGGCCTGCGCCCTGGCCGATCCGTCGGAAGCTCCCGGAATGGAAAGTACCTCCCCCGGCCATATCCACCATCCGGCGGTAGGGCCTTTATAGGCGCTTTTCTTCCCATGCGCCTTCGCCGTAGACTCGATAATATCCACATTTGCATTGTATATGACGCTGTACTTCGTGCCGGTCCCATAGAACTTCTTGGAAATGCCCCAAAGGCTATCCCCTTTAACTACCGTGTAGGAAGCATCGCCGGAAGATGTGCCGCCCTCCACGGTTTCCGCAAGGGTTTCCGACCATGTTCCATCATAGCTGATACTGATCCCTATCTGATGCGGCTTCATGCTATCTCCTCCATTCCGGCAATGCCGATTCATCCTCCGGCAGATCCTCTACCCTAAGGCTGATTCCTTCCGGGAATATGAAGTATCCAAGGTGCTCCTGATTATTCGCCATCAGAAAGGAGACGCACGATTCATCACCGTACATCTCCTTTGCGATCTGGTCCCATACGTCCCCAGACTTTGTTCTATATACTCTAGCCATAGGCACACTCCTTATCCCAACGACACACGGGAATGAGTCTTCAAGTACCGCTCCATAAGGCTGTCGAATTTGTCCTGAGATATGTCAAGGGCATCCGTCAGGTCGTCCCTATTCGGTGCCTCCCCGTAGAAATTCAATACCGGGCTGTACTGAACCGTGACCATGTCCCCGCCTCCAAGATCCAGATCATCAAACGCGCTCCCCATTCCCAGTAGCCGCCCTGCCTTCTCCCATAAAGACACAGCGTTCCGGCTCCCGTCCAGCGGGATGACCGCTTCAGGCCCCTCCTCTGCCAGCCACGACAGCTCCTTGTTCCATATGATGCCGCCGTCCGCATTCCTATCAATGCCAATGCCCGTGAACATATCCAGATCCAGAGCCGGGATCTCGCTCTGCCTGAGCCTATATACCGGACTCAGGTTCACCTCCACGACGGCATCTGCGTTCAGGAAATTGTTCGCACACCATTCATCGATGTATTCCTGCGTATAGACGGCGAAGCCGCTGTGCGCCTCCTCGAACGCCGCTATTGCGGCATTCTTATATGCCTCCGCAGACGCATCTGCCGCTGCCTGAATCCCGGCCTTGCCGGATTCGATCCCCTCCATCACTTCAGAAGGGATGTTCTGCGCACCGTACAGATCCGGGTTCCCATTCCACCGGGTGAACAGTTCTTCATAATATTCTCCATACTCGCCAGAAGCGATGTGCTCGCCTATAAGCTTCCAGACGTCCCCGCTCATGTTCAGGCCGGATATGTCCTCAAGCAGCTCTGCCTTTCGGATGCCTCCCTCTATCGCCTCCGGCACTTCCATTCCGAGAGCCTCGTACCGAGCCTTCAAGTTCTCCATGCCTTCCCTCGTCGGCCCCATTCCTTCCAGAAGCTCCTCTATGCTCTTTCTGACGATGCGGAAGTCCCCGTCTAGACCAAGGTGCTCGGCCATGCCCTCGAACAAGACGCTTGCCCTATCATACCAGCCCTGCGACCCGAACTCACTCAGTTTCTGGAGCATGGAATCTATCGCCGAATCGATATCCCCTCCGTAGGCATCGCTCACGGTCTCCAGCTGGAACGACATGGCCCTCTCATAGGCGGCCGACATATTGTCGAGGTACTTCCTATCCTCCCCCGCCAGCGCCTCCTTGTACTCCTCCTGCGCCAAGTAGCCTGCGTTGTAGGCGCTCTTCACCGCACTGACGCTTCTCGCATAGGACTCCAGATACGTGTCCTCCGCTATTCCTATCTGCTTTGCGATCTCCTCCTGCAGGTTCTGGAAGGACTCTGGTGTCAGGTCTGTCCCTTTCAGCTTCTCGCTGAGCTTTATCAGCTGTGCGTCCATCTCGCTGGCTGCAAGGGACGCCTGCAGGTCGGCCATCTTCGCCTGAAGGCTGGTTATCTCCTCCAGCTCTTCAGGATCGAGGACCTTGTCTGCGAAGGCGGCGTTCACGGCCTCGGAGAGATCCCTTCCCAGCCTCTCCATCTCCTCGTAGGAGTCCTGATAAAACTGGTTCACCTTCTCCGCCACTCCCCCGTCTCCGCCATCCGCCCCGGCGGAGAAGTTCAGGTGCACCGCATACTGTGTATGCAACACGTATTCCTGCATCTGCGCCACATATTCCTCTATGGTATCCTGATAGGACTGCTGCTCCTCTTCCGTCAGCTCAAGGCCGATGGAGACTTTCCAATTGTGCTTGTTCAGCTCGGCCACCAGGCCAGATATGGTATCTGCTATCTGATCGGCACCCTCGAAGGCTTCCAGCGCTTCCATGATCTGCTCAAGGTCGTCCGTGCCCACTATCTCCTTCGCTATCCTCTGCAGGTCTTCCATGGAGAGGGCGATGTTCCCAAAATGATCCGCAAGGCTCCGATCCACTAGCTCCTGCTCATGCTGCTTATAGGCGGCAACCATACTGGCGAGCACACCGAGAGCAGCTGCCGCTCCAAGGATTCCCAGCGTCACCGGATTCAGGCTGCCTAATGACATGATCGCATTGACGATATGTACGATGGCAGAAGCCGCCTTGTATGCCGCCAGCGCTGCGCCGATCCCGGCAATCACGGAGATGATGCCCTTCCCATGCTTTGCGATCCACTTTCCCAAGCCCACGATCCCGGAGAATACAGGCTTCGCAAACTTCTTGAATTTTCTCTGCAAGGTAGGGAATTCCGTACCGATCTTATTTACCACCCTCGGTATCTGCGTCGCCGCACCGCTGATAAAACCGGTTCCTCTCTGTATCAGGCTGCGCAGCGGCCCGTTCAGCTCCTGCGACAGCTCGATCCCCGCATCCGCAAGCGTGTCATTGAATATCTCGACGTCGCCCGCCAGATTGTCCAGCCGGATGTCCGCCATCCGCTGCGCCGCTCCCTCGGCGTTATAGATTGCCTCGGCGAGATTCCGGAACTGCTCATCCGTGGAGTTTGCGATCGCAAGAAGTCCAGGCATGCCCCGTTGGCCGCCAAGCTCTGCAGCATAATAGGCTTTCTCCGTTTCCGTCATGCCCGCCATGCCGGCCCTCATCTGCTCCATGATCTCAAGGAGCGAATACATGGAGCCGTCATCCCTTTCAAGGGAAAGACCGAGGGCCTCCATCGCCTCAGCGGATTCCTTTGTAGGCTTCGCCATCCTGGTGATGATGTTGCGCAGCGCCGTGCCGGCATTGGATGCCTTGATGCCCGAGCTCGCCATCAGGCCCGTGGCGATGGCCATGTCCTCTATGGTGTACCCCATGGCCCCGGCCACCGTACCGGCATACTTGAATGTCTCTCCCATCATCTCTACGTTCGTGTTGGAGTTCATGGCTGCCTGCGCCATGACGTCCACCATCCTTGCCGTCTCCTCGGCCTCCATGTGGAACGCCGTGAGGACGTCTGTAACGATGTCCGATGCCATGGCCAGATCCTCTCCTGATGCCGCCGCAAGATCCAGCACGCCCTTGATCCCGGCGATCATCTGTTCTGTTTTCCAGCCAGCCATTCCCATATATTCCATGGCCTTCCCGACCTCCGTCGCACTGAATACGGAGGTCTGCCCAAGCTCCCTCGCCTTGTCCTCCAGCTGCGCCAGTTCCTCTGCGGTCGCCCCGCTGATTGCCTGAACGGCGGACATCTGCCTCTCAAACTCCATGCCCACATTGACAGCAGCAACCGCAGCCGCCCCTATCGCAGTCGCCGCCACGGTGGCCGCCGTGGCGACCGCATGGAACGCTTTGGATCCATACCCCATGATGGCGTCGAAGCCCTTATCCAATCTCGTAAGATCCTTGTCTACTGCCGCCACTGTCCTCTTAAGCGTGCTGTTGGCCGCCACCAGACTGGTGGAAAACGACTTATCTATGACGCCTGCTATTCTGATTGCGAGCTTGTACTCTTTTCCTGTCACTGACAACCTCAGCCACCTCCTCAACGGTATCCAGCAGATCCGAGATGGGCATGGACAACAAGGCGTCCATGCCCGTGTAAAGCGTCATCGATAGCTGGATTGCAATCTTTCTGAGCTTCCTTGCATCGGAGGAGCTTAATCCGATCCGAACAAAAAACCCATCACCCGGTTCTTCACTTTCACAGCCTCCCTCTGGGGCAGCCCATTGAAGAACTCCACCGGCAGCTTTGCCGCCCGTGCCGCCATCATGACGGCATACTCCACCCTTACCTCCGGCATCACGTTGATGCCGGGATGTCGTTTATCATACTGATTCTCCAATGCGATCATATCAGCTGCCGTCATGTCGTCCATCCCGGTAAGGTCGATCTCGGTATATTCCTTCCCTTCAAATAGATACGGCTTCTTCAGCGCAATGACGAGCTTCTCATCCCCGCCATCCTCTGCCGCCTCCATGCCTGCGGCGCTCTCCCGATCTTCCACGATTTCATGTCTCTCATCCATCAGCTATATGCCCTCACTTTCTCCAGAAGATCCTTGCCGTTCACGACAAAGACCGAATTCAGCTTGTCATACTCCAGCTTCGTCTTTCCGTCCACCTCGATCAGGATATACAGAAGCTCCAGCGTGACGCTCGCCTCCATCTGCTTGCCCAGCTCGTATTTTCCGGGCGTGAAGTTCTTGAGGCGTCCCCTCTCCACTATCCTCATGCCCTTATAGTCCAGCGCCCCGGTAGCCTTTACAGTGGACTGCGCTGCGGCGCGGAAGGTCAGATCCACCAGCTCGGACGGGTTCATCAGCGAGAAAATATCCTCGTCCAGAATACGGAAAGGAACTTCCTGCGATATGGAGGAATAAAATCCTGGAATGCTCGTCTCATATACTCCGAGGATCCCTGCGCCCCCGATCTCCTCAGTGATTGCGTCCAGAGTCGGCAGGGTGATGGAGCCCGTCACGCCGACAAGCACAGTGCCGTTATGGTACGCATTGAAATTGTTGATGACTTCGGGTACATTCGTAATTGCTCCCATTCTTACTCACCTCCTAATGCGGCTTCGATCATGGACGGATCGAACTCCAGAACATTCAGGATGTCCTCCGTCGGCGCATACGGCGCAAGGTACTGCCTGAACACGATCTTCCCGTCCATTACATTGCCAGTCGGATTGTCCCCCCTATTATAGACCATCTTGATCCCGGCACACTTGCCCATGGATACCAAGCTGTTTCCCCGCACGTTCTCCGAGTCCACGATGGATTCAATCAGGCGGTAATTCGCCGGATCGTCCACCTTCTCCATATAGGTGGTGATGAAGCTGTTTCCCCACCAGGAGAAGAAGCGCCTGCAGGCGATCCATCGATCCTTCGGATCCTTCGTGTCCGGGTATGCGGCCGTATTGTTGCCCCATGCCCTATACCCGTTCATGTTCAGGGCAGCGACGACGCCCACGGCATTCAGCTCATTCGCCTGATTTTTGTCCAGCGTGATCTCCGTCCCATCCTTCAGGACGGCTGCGCTTACCCGGATTGTCCTATTGGAAGGGGAAAGGTTCGGCACATTGTCGTTATCGCAGTCAGTATAGCAGGTCATCGCCGCATAGATGGCAGAATAAGCCATTGCCTTACCCGCATACTTGACCATGGGCCAGACACAGATCATATGCTCCCCCACATATCCGCTGTCAAGCTTCACGCTCCCGACCTCGGTATGCTTCTTCGCCTTCATGGTATCGATGTCTAGGATGCACTCGCATCTGAACATCCCGTTTATGTCCATGCATTTCTCCGAAAGCGCAAGCCCTACCCTCGGATCATGGGACCAGCCAGGGGCAAGCAGCAACGAAGGAACAAGCCCGAACGTGGGATAGACCTTGCGCACAAGCTCCATCCCGGTTTCTGCGCCCGTGGCAGCGTCATAGGATCCCACGATGCTCCCATAAGTGACCTTTGAGGGGTCGAGCCTGCTGCCAGAAAGCGTAACGGATGTAACGCCTTCCATAAGAACCGTGACCACCGCATATCCCTCATCATTGAACGCTATGGCATAATCTTTGCCTTCCTCCAGCTTGGAATCCTCATGCTTCACAGTAAGGCTTTTCAGCATGACGCCAACCTCCCCGGACACGGCCTGACCGTCCACGACGGTAAGCGTCTCCGTATAGGCCGCATTATGGTTTGCCGGATCCAGTACATTGCAGAGAACCACTGGCCCCACGCCGAACACCTTGAAGAATGCGTCCATCGCCTGACACAGCGTGTATTTCTCATAATCCTCCGAATACCCGACTGCCGACTGCGCATCCGCAAATGTATTGCAGAGGAACAGCCTATTTACAGCCTCCTCCGGATCCGCCGCAAGGTTGACCGGGGCAGTGCCGAAGATAACGGGCACACCGGCCTCGTTCTTGACGGGGGTGGGCACGCTGGTCGGATTCTCCTGAATCCGTATTCCGTGCATATATGCCATCTCTTATACCCTCCTATTCTGCGCATCAGTGCCAGCTGCGCCAAAACGCACCGCAGCCTGATCATAGACCGCACCCAGTGCGCTCTGCTTCTTTCTAAGTTCCTTTACGGCTTCCGGCATCTTTTCCACCTCGACGAAGAGCCGTTCCATCATCGGCAGGGCGGCGATGCACTCCTTTGCCTTTTCCGGCAGTATGCCGTCCTTGAATACAGTGCCTCTCCGTACCGCCCCGGCGACCGTAGGGCCTAGATACATCAGGTCGCCCTTCCTTTTTGCCTTTGCCGCAGGCGCTGCGGCTTCCGGCGCTTCTTTACCCTTACTCATGCAAGGTCATCCTCCCTTCTTACGGCCGCAATCTGGAATTTCATGTGGCAGGCCCCGAAGCTATACGGATAATAATAATCATCCTGCATGGCCCACCTGAATCCTCCGGCATATGCGGCCTTCTTGTTCAAATCCGGGTCCTCATGGAACCTCTGGTATATCTTCTGGATAATGTTCATCACATCCCTATGCCCCTGCGCTTCCAGAGCATCGTCCCATATCCCGACGATCACAACAACGCTTACCGTATTGAAGCTGTCCCGGCTCCCATCATCCTCCCCGCTGTTTAAGCGCACAATGATATAGGGGACGGGATCCGCTTCATCATCCGTCTCATTCATCGGGATGTTCTGGGGAAACACATGGATGGGGATCCTCTCCCCATCCGGCGTCTTGTAGGCATAGCCGTCCAGAATACGGCTCATTTCCTCCACGAGCTCATCCTGCAGTTCAAGCGGCGTCATACATTCCTCCTTCCGGGAGAGGCTGCCTCCCTATCCCAAAAACCTCCGGATCTGCTTCTGGATATTCCTCTGGAGCATATCGTACATCTGCGGCTCCACCACGCCATAGACGCCTTCCTCGTACCCCAGCATATTCGGGGTGGACGGGGAAAGTAGCGATTTCACAAATTCCTTGTCCGGCTGTGATTTCATCCGTTTCCCCGGCACACGCTGCCCGACCGTCATATGACCGCTTTTATACTTCACCACAAAGGCCCTATATTGGTCGCCGCCGGATCCCGGCTTTAATACCAGACTCCCGGCGTTCTTGTCGCGTCTCACGTTCCCCTTATATCCCCTAGGCACACCGCTGCCCCGGATGTAGGTCCTGGGAGACACCTTGAAATCATAAAGTTCATTTACCGGCTCTGCGGAAGTAACGATTGCCGTGAGCGTCCCCACCGTTGCCCTATCGATGGAAAGCGTTTTTCTGACTTTTGCCTTGGAGATGTAATATTCCCTATTCGCTTCATCCGCAAGGAGCGTGACGGTCTGCTTTGCCGTGGTATTGATAGCCGCCCGAAGCACATACTTCGTCTTGTCCTTCATCATTCCCAGTGCGGATTCAATCCGGGTCAGATCCTGCATATCTACCTGAAAATGTATCATGCTACTTCCCTCCCGTCTTGTTTGCCTCCAGACACAGCGAATAGATCCCGTCTTCGTCAACGGCATCGGAAATGGTGTAGGTTTTCCCGTCAAGCGTCAGGATGCGGCCAATAGCGGGAAGCTTCCCGAATTCCTCCGCATTCACATAGATCAGGATCTCCTTCATATAGACGCCGTCCGCATATAGGCTCCGCTTATACTGGTAACGCTTTTCCCGGTCGATCATCTCATTGCTGTCAAACTGTACCGTCATTTCCTTTCCATTTACCATATGCAGGTCCGAAAACTCATCCAGATTCATGAACACAGTACGGTTGTCATGCGCTACCTGCTCCTTGAACGTCATGCCTGCCTCTTTCTGCCAAAGCTTTCCGGAACCTTTCCGGCAAGGTCATCCCCATCCTCTGCTTCCGAAGACACAGTCTGGCCGGGAAGCCCCGGCTCCGCTGTCCTCGGTTTCGCTTTAGAGCTTTCCCCTGCAGGCCGGATCCATGCGGCCGTACCGGCGCAGAGCCATGCCTCCACCATGCCCGGGTTGTTGGCCGGAAGCGCATCACCGACTTTGTACTGATGGGAAAGGTAAAGGATTGGGTAAAGGGCCGTGAGAACCTCATCCTGAGCCTGATCTTCACCGCAGGAATCATTCTCTTGTCCCTGATTCCCGCTTTCAGCATTATTCTCTAGCTTCAGGTTTTCACCAGATATCGTGTCTTCCCGAACCTGTGCCGGAGCATTTTCTTTTTTCTTCATGGCAGCCCCCTTATCCCATCAGCTTCACAAGGATCACCTTGTCACCTGCCTCCGCCGTCTGGGCTGCATACCCCGCCGGAGTAGCGCCAGACTCATCATCCGTTATGCCGGTTCCGTCAAAATAGACCGCCGCACCCATTTTGATCTCGGACGTCCCGGTCTTTTCGATCTCATACACGCCGGTCACATGGAGGCTCCCCTTCTCTCTGGGATTGATGGAAGTCCCGGCGATGCCGATCCTCCCCTCAATGGAGATGATCGTGTTCGCTTCGATGACCGCATCCGTCTCATTTACGTAATCGAGGCTCTCGCCCCTCTGCCAATATGCCGCTTTCGCCATTTCATTTTCCTCCCTATTTGAGATTATGCCAGCGGATTGCTGATCGCAATGCCGGGATTCTTGATAGCTCCCCTATAATCCATCACGGAAATGCCCCAGTCAAGGTAGATATCCCAGATAAAGCCAAGGGTTCCCGGAGTCTCCATCCTGCGGATGTTCGGGATTTCCTGACCGTTCAGATAGTCTACCTCGATAAAGTCCGTATCATCTGCCGCACCCAGCAGGAACCACGGCATCACGTTCCCGAAGCCGCCACAGAGCGCATTAAGAGTCGGCTCCTCAATGATCTCTACCATCTCCCGGTATCTGTACAGCGGGTTGACCGCCTGCGTATTGCCGCTGGTGTTGATCGTGGGGCTGTAGAACATGGTATACATATCAAACGCATATCCGATCGGCACGAGGATCTTGGCCGGGCGCACGATGATCGCCTCGCCGAACTCATCCTCCTGAGTCTGCAGCGCCATGATCATGGCCTGCATGGATGTCTGGGTGATCCCCGTCCCGGTGGTCACGAGGTTGCCGTGCGCAGAGGAAAACAGCGCAGTGCCGTCATAGATGGCCGGATTGCTTATCATGATCTGGCAGCACTGCTTGTTGATGGTCTTTCTTGCGCTTGCCGCATATCGGGCCGGTATCTTCGTGACCAGATCAATGTCGTCATTAATGAATGCCTGACGGGTAAGCGTGAACTGGCGTCCGTAAGTTTTCAGCTTTCTGGTCGGGCGCTTCTCGTCCCTCACGGTGTCATGCTTCAGCTCGCCGCCCTCAGGCACTTCCAGAAACTCCCCTGCGGGTCCTGCCAGATAGTTGTTGTCCACAGTCTTGAAGTCCTTAAGGCTGCCTTTCTTCGTCCAGCGGTCAAAGGTGACGGCCACATTCTTATGCCCCTCCACATATGCCTTGTTGATGGCATTGTCCAGAATCGCAGGGAACGCCGCAGTCGGGTTGAAGAACTGCCGGGACACCAGATTGTAGATCTCATCGGAAGAGCGGCGGTTCAATCCTATCTGACCCTCTGCCGCAAGGCATTCGATCGCCATATCCCGGAGGGACATTCCCATCAGCTCCCTTGCGCCATCAGCAGGGTTCACGATCTCGATGCCGGAACGCATCACCAGAGCATCCCCTGCCGCCGCACGGAACTTGTCAGCCGCATCCAGCTTCACGTCCGCAGTGCCCCTCTGCGATATCGGCTCCCTTTCACGGGCGAGCTTGTCAATTATGGCCTCCCTCACGTCGCCGATGGGTGTCCCGTCGGAAAGATATCGCCGGATGTCATCGTCGGGGACGTCGAACTGGCGGCACAGTGCCGTGATCTCTGCGCAGCGGCTGCGCTCCGCCTGCTCTGCCACACGGGCATCCCCGTCCCCGCTGCGTTCCCCCTGACCGCTGCCGCCATCGCTGCCGTCTCCCTCCATTGCGGCAAGTGCTGCGTCGATCTGCTTCTGCAGGCTGTCATATTCCGCCTGCTCCTGAGCAGTAAGCTCCCGGCTGGCAGCTTTTGCCGCGTTCAGAATCTCCTGCTGTCTCTGAATCATCTGTCTGAGATTCATGCCTCTTTTACCTCCCTTGAGTGAATATATTTTCTCGGAATCTTTAGCCCCCATTCTATAAGGCTATTCAGACCCTATCTCAAAAAAATCACCCACT
>RAZA01000048.1 GCA_003612485.1 bacterium D16-50 | reverse complement strand
TTGCTGACAATCATTTGTTTTAAAAGACATAGAACATACCACCTTTCAGAAGTTATTACTATTATAACTTATAAAGCGATGGAATGCTTATATTTACTGTAAAATATTAAATTTTCAAGGTTCTATTCCGAGGGCTTTTGACCCCAGCATCAATGACATTGACTTAGAGAAGCGCACCATTTCTGTAAACAAGTCCTATCAGCGGATAGAGGGCAGGGATATTATCACACCGCCTAAAACGCCAAAGAGCAAGCGCATCATAACGATACCGCCATTTCTGACAGAGGAATTAAAGGAGTATACTTCGCACTTATACGGAATTATGGCAGACGAAAGAATGTTCCGTTTTACAAAATCCTATATGGAGCATGAGATTATCAGAGGTATCAAGGCTTCGGGAGTGAAAAGAATACGCTTGCATGATATTCGTCATTCCCACGCTTCGTTACTCGTGGAAATGGGTTTTACGCCATTAGCGATTGCGGAACGGTTAGGGCATGAGAAAATCGAAACAACATTAAATACTTATTCACATTTATATCCCAATAAGCAGGGGGAACTTGCGGATAAATTGGAGATTGAGAACAGCAGGGAGGAAGAAGAATGAGTGGAGTGCATAAATACCCAACAATCAGCTTTCGCATTTCCCCCAGAGAGAGGGAAGAAATCGAAGCGAAGATTTTAGCAAGCGGACTTTCTAAGAAAGATTATTTTGTCCGTTCCTGCATTTATAACCGGGTGTGCGTGGTTGGTAAAAAAGAATTGGTTTATCAGTTGGTAGAGGAACTAAAGATAATGCAGACAAATATCCGGGAAGTGACGGAAGCGTTTGAAAAGACAGAGATTGATTTAACGCCGGAGGGATTGGAAGATATGCGGAATGACTGTCTTGATATGCTGAAAGCTATCCTGTGGGTGTTGGACGGAGCAAAATATCTGTGGCAGGGAAGCACCAACGGAGAAGAAAAAAGCCCCGACAGCGGCAACTGTTAGGGCTGTGATAACTGGAAAACCTCTGTTATCAACCTCACAATATCAGTATAGCAGAGGTTTCTTCCAGTGACAACGATTTTTCAGAAATGGAGGGCATTATGGAAGAAACAAAAATCGAATTACAGTTGATTAAGTTGTCGGAGGTACAGTCGCAGGAAGTTTCTTGGCTGTGGTTTCCGTTTATCCCTTATGGCAAGCTGACTATTGTTCAAGGCGATCCGGGGGACGGAAAGACAACATTTATTCTGAATATAGCGGCGAAACTGTCTAAGGGAGAAAATTTAGACAATGGAATGAATTTTACAGAGCCTTTGAATGTAATCTATCAGAGTGCGGAGGACGGTCTTGCCGATACGGTAAAGCCACGGTTAGAACAGGCGGGGGCAGACTGTGAGAAAATCTCTGTCATTGACGAAAGGATAAAATCCCTTTCTATGATAGATATACGGCTGGAAGAAGCTGTTATAAAGACAGGCGCAAAGCTGCTGATTTTAGACCCAATACAAGCCTATTTGGGCGGCGGTATGGATATGAACCGTGCGAATGAAGCAAGGGACATGACAAAGAAGTTGGTGGCACTGGCAGAGAAATACCAGTGTGCGATTGTCCTTGTCGGTCACATGAATAAAGCGGCGGGAAATAAGGCGGCATACCGGGGAATGGGTTCGATTGATTTCTTTGCGGTTGCAAGAAGCGTTTTGTTGGTTGGCAGGGTAGAGGGAGAAGAAAATATAAGGGCTGTGGTGCAGATAAAAAATAACCTTGCGGCGTTCGGACACCCGAAAGCATTTGTACTGTCCGAGGACGGTTTTCAATGGTTAGGGGATTATGAGATTACCGCTGATGAAGTCTTAGGCGGCATTGCCCCGAAAGCAAATAAAATGGAACAGGCAAAGCGGCTGCTCCGGGAACTGGCAGAAACAAACAATGCCATGCAGAGCAATGAGATTTTCAATCTTGCAGACGAACAGGGCATATCGAAGCGGACACTGGAAAATGCGAAGAAAGAGTTGGGTGTCCGGGCGAAGCGGATAAACAACACATGGTATTGGGAACTGGATAAAATCAGACAGTGACGGAGAAAGGTAACAGCGCAACAATGCAGGGTATTAGAATTTTGCAGTCTTGGAATTGCGCTCTTGAAGATTGCAAGGTTGCAAAAATTATAGACATTGCAATGTTGCGTTGTTGGAAAAAAGCCGGAAAGCGGCGGTATCAAGGCGGCGAAAAGCCGCCCCGTCCGGTAGGACGGAAAAGCCCCCGGCAGGGCGCAAAACCCGCTTGCGGGTTGCATTTTTGTTGGCGTAGCTGACAAAAGTGCTTTTGCGTTACTTTCGCAGAAAGTAACAAAGGCTATGCGCCGTATCCGGCGCTCATTACCCGTTAGGGAGAAAGGAAAATTTATTGAAGCGGACAATCAGCGTTATGACAGGGAAAGGCTCTGTCAACCACAACAGCAGAAAATTCCATGCAAAGAACACTGACCCGGAACGGAGTTGTCTGAATGTGGAATACTGCAATGAGAATATCAAAGATGTATACCATGAATTATTTGATGAAGCACTCGCCCGATACAATGAAAAGCAAACCAGAAGTGACCGCCGAATTGATGATTACTATGAGAAAATCTGTTACGGCAAACAGGAAAAGCCATTCCATGAGATTATTTTGCAAATCGGGAATAAAGACGATATGGGAGCAAAAACAGAGGACGGACAGCTTGCGGCAAAAATACTTGATGAATATATGCAGGATTTCCACCGGCGCAATCCTACATTAAGGGTATTTTCGGCACATCTCCACATGGACGAAGCCACGCCACATCTGCATATAGATTTTATACCCTATACGACTGGAAGCAAGAGAGGGCTTGAAACAAGGGTATCATTAAAAAAGGCACTGGCAGAACTTGGATTTAAGGGCGGCACAAGGAGCGAAACGGAACGCAACCAGTGGGTAGCGGCAGAGAAAGAACGGCTTGCGGAGATTATGCTAAAGCATGATATTGAGTGGGAGAAGAAGGGAACGCATGAGAAGCATTTATCTGTACTCGATTTTGAGAAGCAGGAGCGACAAAAAGAGGTTGCGGAACTGGAACAGACGATTTCCGGCAGTAAAGAGGAATTATCTGACATTCTTCATCAGCAGATAGCGGCAGGACAGGAAACGGAGCAGATACGGAAAGAGGGCGAAGCGATCCGGCAGGAGGTATCGGAACTTACCACCACAAATCATCTGCTGAAAGAACAGACGGAAATGCTGACAGAGGACAAGGAAAAGCTATTGTCTGAAAATGAAAAATTAGAAAAACAACAGAAAAAGTTGCAGCAGGGTATTAACAAAATGGTACAGTCAAAGGAAGTCATGGAGCGCAATATACACGCCTATGATGAAGATGTGAAATGGCAGTTGGCAGAGCCGGGGGCATTGATGAGCGCAAAAGCATACAGGGATAAAAAGGCTTTACCGCTTGTGGAGAAACTGAAAGAGGTCATTAAAAATCTGACTATCAAATGTGTGCAGCTTACAGAACAGGGCAAGAAGCTGACTGCCAAAGTGGACGGACAAAAGAAGCAGATTAGCCGCTTGACGGATAAGGTCATGGAGCAGAGCGACACCATAGACCGATTGCAGGAAAAAGCGTCTGATTTGGGGCGTTTGGAGCGTCATTTCGGTAGGGAACAGGTACAATCGATAGTAGAACGGTCAAAGGCATTGGAACAGGCAGAGAGGGCAAATAAACGCTCGAAACGTTCCTTTGAAATGAGCTGATAGGAAAGTGAGGATTGATTTGATATGACGGATATGGAGAAGAAAGTTATGATACGGCTGTGCGCTAAAATCGTGGCAGAAACAGACCTTTATGAAACGGACAAGGAAGTACAAAATCTGATAGACTGGGTATGTTTGTCGGAGCAGATAAAAGAAAACAATAATACAATCCGTAATTTGACCGGGGAATATAAAAAAATAGAGCCGGATTGCCGGGAGGGAGTACGGGCGCAGTTGGAGCGCATGAAAGAACTGTGCAAAGAGCGCAATAATCTGTATGAGAAACAGAACGATTTGAAAGGGCAGAAATACAAAATAGAAAAATCGTTGGAAAGATAAAAAATATGGGGCGTGGCGGTTGCTATGCCCTATGTTTTATAGTGGCAAGTACAGAGAGAAAGTGCTATAATTGAAAGCATGATTTAAAATATGGGAGATGAACGGCATGGGAATAAATATTGAGGATAATTTTTCGCTGTTATTTGATAAAAATAATAATACGGCATACAAGGCATTGCAGACGTTACAGAAAGAATGTGAGGAATCTGACAAGGTATATTGTTATATGGATAAGTTAGCCGATATGATTGACAATGATAATTCCTACATTCGGACACGAGGGCTTACGCTGATTGCCTATAACGCTAAATGAGATAAAGATAATAAAATTGATGAAATCATAGACGAATATTTGAAGCATATAGAAGATGTTAAGCCGATAACGGCAAGACAGTGTATAAAATTACTGCCTATGATAGTAAAAAATAAGCCGGAATTAAAGTGTGATATTGTTTCCGCACTGCAAAAAGCAGATACATCTATTTATGCAGACAGTATGCAACCATTGGTCTATAAGGATATTCAAAATTCTTTGGCAGAGATAGAGAAACTATAAGTTATTGAGATTTTAAGGAGCGTGGAGTAATGGATAACTGGTTTACAATAGATAAAATTGATGCAAATACATATATTATCAGTGAATACCGCCATTGGGAGGAAACACATTGCTATCTGTTGAATGGAAATACCCGAAGTCTGTTTATTGATACGGGGCTTGGCATTTCCAATATCTATGAGGAAGTGCTGAAGATTACCGATAAGCCAATTACGGCTGTAGCAACGCATATTCACTGGGATCATATTGGAGGGCATAAGTATTTCACGGATTTTTATGCTCATGCTGATGAATTGGATTGGTTGAATGGTAAATTCCCTTTATCAATCGAAACGATAAGAGAGATGGTCGTAGACCGCTGTGATTTACCCGAAGGTTTTTGCGTGAGAGATTATGAATTGTTTCAGGGTATGCCAACAAAAGTGCTGACAGACCATGACATCATTGATATTGGCGGCAGAGAAATTGAAGTGCTGCATACTCCCGGACACTCTCCGGGGCATTTGTGCTTTTGGGAAAAAAGCAGGGGATATTTATTTACAGGTGATTTGGTATATAAAGATATTTTGTTTGCTTATTATCCGTCTACTGACCCGGAAGCATACCTTGATTCTTTGGAAAAAGTTGCGGCATTGCCTGTAAAGAGAGTATTTCCTGCACACCATTCACTGGATATAAAGCCGGAAATCCTAATTCGTATGCGGGAAGCGTTTAGAAATCTCAAGGCAGATGGAAAACTTCATCATGGAAGTGGAACATTTAATTATGGGGATTGGGGAGTATGGTTATAAGAAGTAGGCTGTGGCAAAAATAGTGTTTCTTTTGGTGATGATTGACACATGGTGCTAGCACCATGTAAGTTAGAGCAGACAAGGGAAATGATAATATGGCAATTTGCAGTTATAGGCGGATTGCCATATTTTTATGGAAAAATGGGCGTTTATGTGGTAATATATAGGGGCAAAGATAAAAACACAACGCAAGACAATCTTGCAGAACTGGTAGGTAGTCCAGTCGCACCGATTTGGTGTAAGTAGCCCTCCCTCCTTAGGGTCGTCCGTTCTTTGTTCATCACAATTATTTTAAGGAGGAATTGTCATGGACAAAGTATCGGGAAAGCTGACAGTATTTTTTGAAGAACCCTTTTGGGTGGGAGTGTTTGAACGTGTATCAGATGGAAAGCTATCTGTATGTAAGGTTACGTTTGGTGCAGAACCCAAAGACTATGAGGTGTTTGATTTTGTTTTGAAGAATTACTATCGGCTGCGATTTAGTCCGGCTGTGGCAACTGATGTAAAAGAAGCTGGTCGTAATCCTAAACGGGTACAACGTGAAGTACGGAAACAGGTACAGAATACCGGGATAGGTACAAAATCGCAACAGGCTTTGAAATTACAGCAGGAGCAGTTGAAAACTGAGCGTAAGATAGTGAGCCGGGAACAGCGAGAGGCAGAGAAACAGCGGCAGTTTGAACTGAAACAGCAGAAAAGGAAGGAAAAGCATAGGGGCAGGTAATACTTGCTCTGGCATTTCTTCGTGAAAATGCGTATGCGGCATAGTTGTGACATAGAGCATCTGAAATGCCTGCTATGTTATATGAGGTGTTTGAAACATAAAAATGATAGTGATAATGTTTTAAACATATATCGCAAAAAATGGGGTTCATTACATGACAGGAAACAATGTTAATTATTTTTGTTGGTAAAATTAGATGGCGATAACCCTATGCAGATAAAGGTAGTTTAACGAGGGAGTGGGGAGGAAAATATATGAAATGATTATGATGTAAGATTAGAAAATATTTGGGAAAATACATATAGAATAAAATAGTAAAATACATATGATACTATAACTATGGAGGTGTCATATGCAATTAGGAGATAAATATATGAAAAATTTTGATTCGAGAACATACAGCATAAATGATTTTATAGAGTGGGAGGATAGGAAGCAACTTGAAATTTCACCTAAGTTTCAGAGAAGATCAGTTTGGTCTCCACAAGCCAAATCATATCTTATTGATACAATATTAAAAGATAAACCATTGCCTAAAATATTCATAAGAGCAACAACTGATCCTAAAACAAAGAGAACAGTTCGAGAAATTGTGGATGGACAACAAAGGATGAGGGCAATTTTGTCATTTGTGAAAGATGGGTTTAAAATTAGTAAAATTCATAATGAAGAGTATGGTGGGATGACGTACTCTGAATTACCAGAGGATGTACAGGCGGATTTCCTAAAATATGAAATATCAGTTGATTTATTGCTTGATCTTAGTGATAGGGATGTTTTGGATATTTTTGCTAGGTTGAATACGTATTCTGTTTCTTTAAATAAGCAAGAACTGTTTAATGCAAAATATTTTGGCTATTTTAAACAATTGGTGTATAAGCTTAGTGGAGACTATTATACTTTTTGGACGGAAAATAAAATATTTACAGAAAGAAAAATTGTAAGAATGGCAGAAGCAGAATTGGTTACGGATTTATTGATTGCGATATTAGACGGTATTCAATCAAAGAAGAATGCAGAGAAATACTATCAGGCTTATGATGAAACGATGGAGGATAGGAAAGAGATAGAAAATAATTTTGTAAATACAATGAATTTAATTGGCAATTTGTTTGAAAATACATTGCAGGATTCAAATTTTAGAACAGTTCCTAATTTTTATGGCCTTTTTATTGCATTATATCATATGAATTACGCTATACCTAATTTGGAGATTGCTAGGCATAAAATTGATATTAAAGATTATCCTAAAATTAGAAACTGTTTAGATGAAATAAATTGTATTTTCGAATCAGAAGATGAGTTGCCAAAAGAGTATTATGAATTTATAAAATCAACAAGGGATGCTACCACAGATGTTCCAGCAAGAACAACAAGATGTAAATTTATAGTAAATAAGTTGTTGGAGGTATTGTAGGAATAAATGGATAATACTTTAGAAACACATCTTGATACATTGCTGGAGGAGTTTGAAATAGAATGTGATAGTAATTTGAATTTATATGCTACATCTATTCAACTTTATATTGAGCATTCAGATTTATTTTCTGAAACAATGAGAAATATGATAGTAGAATATGCTATTCTAAAGTTGTTTGGAAAATGGGAGAAGTTTTTAGAAGATATTTTTATAGAATACATGTTAGGGGGATGTAGCCGGAATGGTCAAATTGTTAATAGATATGTAAGTCCGGTTGACAGAGAGCATGCTTACAAAATGATTCAGAATGTCAATCTATATCCAGATTGGTCTGATGTCGAGAAAGTTTTAACAAATGCCCGAAATTTTTTCGAAAATGGCGGATCATTTAAAATTCTAAAAACTGTTAAAGCAGAATTGACATCATTCAAAAAAGTTCGTAATTCAATAGCACATATTTCTATTCGAGCAAAAAGGGATTTTGAAAATTTAGTGCAAGGCAAGGTTGGTTATTTGCCAGATGGGATTACACCAGCAAAATTTTTAATAGAGTTTAAAACAGGAAGAGAAAGAAATGCACCTACATACTGTGAACATTATATTGCATATTTGAAGGATACTGCAAAAATGCTTGTAGAATATAGTCCGGAAGAGACATAGGTTTATGTTGGCTCTATTTTGGCTCTAAAAATTTTGATTGGCACAAAAACGAGAGCAATTTTTAAATAATACGGATAATAAATGCTTGAAAAATGAGGAAAAAACAGGCAGTTCAAGTTATCCGCCGAGGAGTTCGAGTGATGAAATTGGATTTAGAAAGCTAGTGTTTATGAGGGCTGCAAGCAAATTTGTTTAGGCACTGGCAACGATTTGGCAACATTTTCAACATCACGCACTAAATAATTACATCAATGGCATAAGAAAAACCTTGCTGATTTTCAGATATGGAAGCTGAATATCGGCAAGGTCTTTTTATGCTTATTTCTGTTTTTTCTTTTTCGCTGTTTTCTTTTCTTCTTTCTCGATTTTCTGAAATTCCTCTATAAGCATATCACTGACCGCCTGTGAGGGGACTTTCGCCCAATGTTTTGAGGTGTCCAATTCCGGGTATTTGTACCGCCACTGGTCGTATTCCTCTCTGCTTATCTCGCCCTGTTCCAGTTTGGCGGCTTGCTCCTGCCATGCGTGGAACATATCAAACATGGACGTATAAGTGGAATAGTCGGACTTGTCAAGGCGCAGGCAGATTTCCCCGTCAATCTCCCCGATTTTCAGCCCGTACATATCTTCCAACGCAAAGAGCGTGTGCATAAGCCCGATATAGGTATCAATATCCGGTACTGTGAGGGCGTGGGTGCTTACATCAAAGATACCCGCCATTTCTTTTACAAGGTCGTGCTTCGGTGTCCTCGCTTCGGTTTCATACTGTGCCATACGGACATCAGAGGTCTTTCCGAGAAAGCCGAGGATTTCGCCTAACTGTTTCTGTGTCATGCCCTTTCGGTTGCGGAAAAAGCGGATGCGTTTGCCGATTGCCATAATAAAACCTCCGTTATTGTGAAGTGTAGTTGTGTTGTAAAGTCATATCAGTTTGAGTAGGCTGTGCTTTACTTAAACAAATTTGTTGAACTTAGTATAACATGGTGCAATAGAAATAGCAAGAATAACTTAAATAAAAAAAGTTAAGATTTTCTTGAAAGCCACTTGACTTAACGGAATTTATTTAGTATCATATCAACAAGACTTAAACAAAAACAGTTAAATATTGAAAGGAGAGGGTATCTGAATGACAGAAAAATCATTTATGACAGTGGAGGAAGTGGCAGCGGAACTGCGTGTGTCAAAGTCAAAAGCCTATCAGATTGTAAGGGAACTGAACGCAGAAATGCAGAAACAGGGCTATCTGACGGTGGCAGGACGTGTGAACGCTACATTTTTTCATAAAAAAGTATGTTACAGCGAATAGAAAGGAGTTGAGAAAATGGCTGTATACAAAGACAACGCTACGGGGACGTGGCGGGTAATCTACCGCTTTACCAACTGGAAAGGGGAGAGGAAACAGACACAAAAGAGAGGTTTTGCAACCAAAAGGGAAGCGCAGGCGTGGGAGCATGAAGCCATGTTAAAGCAGGGCGCAAAATTGGATATGATGTTCGGCAGTTTCTTTGAAGTGTATGAAGCCGACAAAAAACAGCGTGTCAAGGAAAGCACTTGGGAGTCCAAAAGCCATGTGATACGGACAAAGATTTTACCGTACTTTGAAAACCGCAAAATCGCAGAGATTGAAGCAAAGGACGTGATTGCGTGGCAGAATGAGTTGATGGCTTACCGGGACGAGAAAGGCAAGCCCTATTCCGCAGATTATTTGAGGACGATACACGCACAACTGACGGCGATATTCAACCATGCGGTAAACTTTTATAACCTGCCCTACAATCCGGCAAGGCGGGCGGGGACGATTGGGAGCGAAGCCGTAAAGGAAATGGACTTTTGGACGAAAGAGGAATATCTGAAATTTTCCGAAGCCATGATGGATAAGCCCCGTTCCTATTATGTGTTTGAAATGCTCTACTGGTGCGGTATGCGTTCCGGCGAACTGCTTGCGCTCACGCCTGCTGATATTGATTTTCAGAAACAGACGGTCACAATCAGCAAGACTTTCCACCGCTCCAAAGGGCGTGACATTATCACAAGCCCTAAGACGAAAAAGAGCAACCGCACGATCAAAATGCCGCCGTTTCTCTGTGAGGAAATGCAGGAGTACATCAAAATGCTTTATGACATCAAGCCGGACGAGCGTTTATTTACGGTCACAAAATCCTACCTCAATCACGAAATGGAGCGAGGGGCGAAGCAGGCAGGCGTTAAGAAAATCCGTGTCCACGATATTCGCCATAGTGCGGTTTCACTGTTAATCAACATGGGATTTTCGGTACTGGCGATTGGGGAACGCATGGGGCATGAAGCGGAGAAAATCACTTACCGTTACGCCCACTTGTTCCCCACGGTGCAGACGGAAATGGCGGAAAAATTGGAAATGGAGAGAATGACAAAGGAGGACTAAAAGCATGGAGAAATCACTGGATTACAAAGGAAGATGGCGCAACCATACGGTGGCGTTCCGGGTATCGGACGAAGAAGCAAAGCTGTTGAATGATTTGGTGGCATTATCGGGGCTGACAAAGCAGGATTATATTACAAGGCGGCTCTTATGCCGGGATGTGGTAGTGCAGGGCAATCCGAGGGTGTATAAGGCACTGAAAAATCAGATGGCGGCAATTTATGAGGAATTGAAACACATGGAAAGCATAAGCCCGGACAATGACGAACTGCTCTACACGTTACAGGTAATTGCAATCACTTTAGACGGTCTGAAAGGGGAAGATGAATGATAGAAAAAAAGAAATCGACTGCTCCCGTATCATCTGTTGGCGCAGATGGGGAACAGCCGAAAACAAAAAATTGCACTGAAATTATAGCAAATGGAAACGTAAAAAACAATCTGCAAGCCACTGTTTTTCGTGGCTTTGACACAAATTGCCCGGAGAAATCCGGGCAGGGAGGCGGGCTTCAAACCGTTTCCATGACAGAACTGTATGATACGGTTTACCCGCCAAGAACGCCTGTTGTGGACGGCTTTCTGTATGGCGGCACTTACCTTTTTGTGGGTGCGCCAAAAGTGGGTAAATCATTCTTTATGGGACAGCTTGCCTACCATGTAGCAATGGGGCTTCCGCTGTGGAATTATCCTGTCCGAAAGGGGACGGTGTTATACCTTGCACTGGAAGATGATTACGCAAGGCTTCAGCGGCGGCTGTCCGTCATGTTTGGCGTGGAGTGTGCGGACAATTTATTTTTTGCAACGCAGGCAAAGACACTGAATGAGGGATTGGACGGAGAATTAGAGGGTTTTATAAAAGAGCATAAGGACGCAAGGCTGATTATCATTGACACGCTCCAAAAAGTGCGTGAGGTCGGCGGGGACAGGTACAGCTATTCCAGTGACTATGAGATTGTGACAAAGCTGAAAACATTCAGTGATAAATACGGTGTCTGCCTGTTGGTGGTTCATCATACCCGCAAGTTGGAGTCCGAGGACAGTTTTGATATGATTTCCGGCACAAACGGGCTTCTTGGTGCGGCAGACGGGGCGTTTATCATGCATAAGAAAAAGCGCACGGACAACACGGCGGTCATGGATATTGTGGGGCGTGACCAGCCCGATCAAGAACTGACAATCGAATTTGACCGGGAACAATGTATTTGGAAATTTCAGAAAGCAGAAACGGAACTTTGGAAACAGCCGCCCAATCCGTTACTTGAAGCAATCAACGAATTTCTGGCAGAGGAAATGCAGGCGTGGGAGGGGACAGCAACGGAACTTCTGAAACAGTTGCCGGATATGCAGTTGTCGGCGAATGTGCTTTCCCGGAGATTAAATGTAGTGAACAGCCAGTTGCTTAATGACTACGGCATTTTCTACGACAACAAGCGGGGGCATGAGAGAAAAATCATTCTGAAACGGCTAGAGCGTGTTTGAAAATTCATTCCCGGCATCTGCACGTCCCACTTCGCGGTATATTTGGGCCAAATTCAGGTTACATAGCCCACTATGCGCCCTTCATTTGGCCCAAATCTCCCACAAACTGTGACGCACATCTGCCAGAAAGCAATTTTCAAACACGCTCTAGAGCCGAAAGAGTAAAGTGCGACGATATGCGTCGGTTGCGACGGTATTTTAGATAGCGGTGCGGTATAGAAAATATCGACGCTATCGACGCAAACCGACGCATGGGGGAGCAGTAAAGCGGCGAAAAGTCGCCCCGTCCATTAGGACGGAAAGCCCCCGGCAGGGCGCAAAGGCACTTTTGATAAAGCGGAGCGTGTCGAAAGTGCCTTTGCGTTACTTTCGGGAAAGTAACAAAGCCGAAGCGAAGAAACTTCGCTTTGCGCCTATTCGGCGCAGTAAAGTTAGCGGCGCAAATATATAGAATGTGGAGGATATGCTTATTGGAAAGAACGATTAGCGGCATGATGGGGAAAGGTTCGGTCAATCACAATACGAGAGCCTTTAGCGCAAAGAATGTAGATAAGGAACGTAGCCGGGATAACGTGGAATTTTGCCATTCGGATATAAAAGAGGTCTATCATACTCTTTTTGATGAAGCACTGGAACGCTACAACGCAAAGCAGAAACGGAGTGACCGAAAGATTGACGATTACTATGAGAAGATACGCCGGGGAAAGCAGGAGAAATTATTTTATGAGGTAATCTTCCAAATCGGCAACAAGGACGATATGAACGTGCAGAGTAGTGAGGGGCAGTTGGCGAAAGATATTTTATGTGAGTTTATGGAACAGTTTCAGAAAAGAAATCCGAACCTGTTCGTATTCTCAAGCCACTTACACATGGACGAGCAGACACCGCACATTCACATTGATTTTGTTCCCTTTATCCGTAACAGTAAGCGTGGACTTGATACGAGAGTTTCCTTCAAAGGAGCATTAGCAGAGCAGGGTTTTAAGGGCGGCACAAGGGGAATGACGGAATGGAATGAATGGATTGAAGCGGAGAAGCAGGAACTTTCTAAAGTCATGGGGCGGCATGGCGTACAGTGGAAACAGCTAGGCACGCATAACAAGCATTTGTCGGTACTTGATTTTGAAAAGCAGGAGCGGCAGAAAGAGGTTGCGGAACTGGAACAGACAATCTCCGGCAGTAAAGAGGAATTATCTGACATTCTTCATCAGCAGATAGCGGCAGGACAGGAAACGGAACAGATACGGAAAGAGGGAGAAGCGATCCGGCAGGAAGTGTCGGAACTTACTGCTGCAAATCATCTTTTGAAAGAGCAGGCAGAAACACTGGCAGAGGATAAAGAAAAGCTGTTATCCGAAAATGAAAAGTTGGAAAAACAGCAGAAAAATTTACAGCAGGACATTAACAAAATGGTACAGTCAAAGGAAGTCATGGAGAGAAATATACACGCCTATGATGAAGATGTGAAATGGCAGTTGGCAGAGCCGGGGGCATTGATGAGCGCAAAGGCATATCGGGATAAAAAGGCTTTACCGCTTGTGGAGAAATTGAAAGAAGTCGTTAAAAATCTGACTATCAAGTGCGTACAGCTTACGGAGCAGGGCAGGAAGCTGACCGCCAAAGTGGACGGGCAACAAAAGCAGATTAGCCGTTTGACGGATAAGGTCATGGAGCAGAGTGACACCATAGACCGATTGCAGGAAAAGGCAGTTGATTTGGGGCGTTTGGAGCGTCATTTCGGCAGGGAGCAGGTACAGTCGATAGTGGAACGGTCAAAGGCATTGGAACAGACAGAACGGGCAAAGAAACGCCCGAAACGTGCCTTTGAAATGAGCCGATAGGAAAGAGAGGATTGATTTGATATGACAGATATGGAGAAAAAAGTTATGATACGGCTGTGCGCTAAAATTGCAGCAGAAACAGACCTTTACGAAACGGACAAGGAAGTACAAAATCTGATAGACTGGGTATGTTTGTCGGAGCAGATAAAGGAAAACAATAATACAATCCGCAATCTGACCGGGGAATATAAAAAGATAGAGCCGGATTGCCGGGAGGGAGTGCGGGCGCAGTTGGAGCGTATGAAAGAACTTTGCAAAGAGCGCAATAGTCTGTATGAGAAACAGAATGATTTGAAAGGGCAGAAGTGGAAGATTGAGAAGTCGTTGGAACGATAAGAAATGTAGGGCGTGGCGGTTGTCATGCCCTATGTTTTTATGGTAAATGGAGCGTGAAAGTGATATAATCAAATTCGTAAATCATAAAGTTGCAAAGGTGGGGTATAGGTGAACTTGAATAAAATCAAATCTATTTTACCGGATTTTCAAATGAGCCACTTCAATATGTTTGATACGATTATATTTTTGAAATGGGAAACAACATTAGATAATAATTCTTGGGAAGAACATACAAATTTAATATTAGGTATGACCAGTCCAGATAATTATAAGATTTTCATAGAATTTGTAGATGTAAATTCTTGGCGCTTTCATGGAAGTGGTAAAATTTCTGGATTTTATATTAAAGATATGACCGTGAGAGGATATGAAAATAATTCAAAGTATGAGGTCGGTGATTATGAAGAAAATGAAATAGAATTTTATTGTTCAGATGTTATAATAAAGAGTTTTGAAAGACGATGATTTTATAAATGAAATTATGGATTGAAAGCGAGAATAGAGTATGAACAGGTCTGCAAGTGATATATTTAGATTAGAACACGAAATAATAACAAAGTGTGGCATATCGAAAGAACGTTTTCGTAAAGTGAGTGAAAACCAGTGGGAAAATATATATCAAAAGATTGCAGAAAAATATGCGGATAAAACAAAAACGTGGAAAAACGGTCTGCATTGGGCTAATACGAATGGTTATAGTCCTAAAAGCATGAAAAAACTTCTTGGGTGCTATGCGGTTGATTATTCAACATGGTTTCATTTTTTGCCTCAAATTATAAAAGAAGAAAATAAAATGGTTTATTTTCTAATCGACAAGAGCAGCGATTGGTATTGTGGAGAAGAATTTTGGATATTTGAAAGTTATGTATCTGAATTAGTGAAAGCCCTTGATTTACTAAATCATACAGCTTTTTTAGATAATGGCTGGTTAGATTATTATGTTGTTTCAAAAAAATATCAATGGATTATCGGCTTCAATCACCACGATATAGTTTCGTGTATTGGAGAGGGATTAAACCTTGACTGTTTCAAAAATCAATAGTTTTATTTTCAAAGAAGCGGAAAGATGAGATATTATTATATTTAAGGAGCGTCAATATGAATAGTCTACAAAAAGGTTCTATTTTAACGTTGCTGAAAACGGATGAAATGAGCAGCAACTATACAAATAATTATTGGTTCTCATATAAAGACTATCTGGACCCGGCAGATGATTTTACGGATTTTTGCTGTGAATGTCTTGAGGGAAAGCATGAATATATTGCCTTGATTGAAAATTTAATCAATAAAGATAAAACGGCAAAAATCTTTGTGCAGGTTTATGGGCTGGACAATAAAGACAAGGTTATAACCGCAGATACTTTGATTATTTTCAGTAAACTATCGCTTGTGGAAATAAAGCAGATTTTTAATGAACCAAAAGATATATTTCCGAGTGATATTGGAGAAGAAACAGATTTTTCACAACCAACTTTTATGATTGGGGATAATGGGGAATTGATTTCAATTACAGAACTATCCCATGAGGGGCAGCGCGTTTACTATTGCTGGTGGGACTAACGTTCTTGTTATTGAATCAATGTTTTTCCTTGTTGATGGTACAAACATGGTGCTAGCACCATGTTATGAAGGCGTTTAAGGAGAAAATGTGTGTTGGCGTTGTTACGCTTTAGGCTTTGGGAATACCTTATTTTACAAGGCATTTGGAATATGAACAGGGCGGGGAGGATATTTTATACCTCTATCCTCAAAAATAGCTTTTATTGCGTAACATTTCAAAAATCGACTACCTTGTCGGGATTGTGTTTCTGTTGAAAATCTTATATAGTTGAGGAAAGTATGGTATCCAAGAAAAACAAACGAAAAATAGTATATGAAGGAACAAATTATTATTGGTATGTGAGAATTAATGAGCATGGTCATAGAGTACATATTATATCAGATGATAAAAAAGTGCATTTGGAGTATCCTTTTTTGGATACGGAAATTCCTGTTACACCACAGGATATTAGAAACTATTTGAAACAATATTATGCCAATATCTTATAGGGAACACTTTTACGAAAAAGTACAAAAAAGGATTTTCAAAAATGGATTGCTAATTTGCGGGGATTTGCTATAATAGATGCGTGGCAACATTTTGGCAACAGAAAATCAGCAAGCCATAATAAATGATGTAATTGATGTAAAAATGGGCGTGTATTTGCATAAAACTTAAACAAAAATAGTTAATATTAGCAAAGAACACGCCGAGTTCGAATAGGGGACATTTGGATTGGAAAGCCTGTAAAATAATCATGTCATGATGCTGGGGTCAAAAGCCCTCGGAATAGAACCTTGGAAATTTAATATTTTACAGTAAATATAAGCATTCCATCGCTTTGTAAGTTATAATAGTAATAACTTCTGAAAGGTGGTATGTTCTATGTCTTTTAAAACAAATGATTGTCAGCAA
>RAZA01000047.1 GCA_003612485.1 bacterium D16-50 | reverse complement strand
AGGTCTATTAAAGTTACCCTTTTTCCAGAAAATCTTTTTTATTTTCCTCTTGACATTTTACCAAATTGCTTTCCTGTTGCATATATCAGTTTGATTGATATGATTGATTTTGGGTGCTGCCAAAGATTTTCAAATATCGAAAAAAGCCATAACATCACTGTCATAGCCTTTTCCTGCAAAATCTATTTTTTACATTACAGCCTATTTGCCTGCTCTTGGTATATTCGGCACTCCTGCATGAAAGTATATGCCGTTCTCCCTGTCCTCGGCTCTTATCTGCTCCTTTTGCTCGTCCATCTGCGCCTTTTCTTCACCTTGATGCGTTCCTCATATTCTTTCTGCTTCCCGCTGGCTTTCCGTTTCAGATAATTCTGGTGCAGTCTGTCCTTTCTCGCCTCTTTCTTCCGCATTTCCTCCAGTTCTTCGGGTGTCGGCTCTCTCTCCGCCATAGTCGGCGGTATGTATTCCCCGATAAAGTTAAAAAATCTCTATCTTCTGTATGGTGTCTGCGCTCCCTTTGCGGTCACGCTCATGGACAATAATTTTCTCCACAAATTCATTCAGCATGAGCGTTGTCATTTCCTCTGCGTTGCTGTATCTCTCAACTAACTTTAAGAAACGTGCGGCAGTCTTCACTGTCTTTCAGATAACCGTATGGCGGACTGCTTGCAACGTGCTTTCCGCTCTCGCCCTTTGCCTTAAAGGTGGACTTGATTTTCTTGCTGATATCCTTTGCATAGTATTCGTTGATTACGTCACGAAACGGAAGGAAATCATCATCAAATCCCGAACCCGTGTCAACACCCTCGTTGACCGCAATCAGCCTTACATTTGCCCTGCGCAACTGTTCCCGTAACATTCCCATCTGCACATAGTTTCTTCCCAGCCGGCTCATGTCTTTTACAATGATAGTGCCGATATTGCCTTTTTCTACCTCCGCAAGCATAGCTTGCAATCCCTCACGCTCCAAGATCGTGCCGGAGATTCCGTCATCAGTAAAGTGGCGTATGCCCGTAAAACCGTTCTTTTCTGCATAATCCTCTAACATTGCTTTTTGGTTAGATGTGCTGTTGCTTTCGCCTTGTAATTCGTCGTCATGGCTCAACCTCTCGTATAATGCTGTTAAATCGTGACTCATAATCAATTCCCTCCTTTCCGCCAGTACCGCATAAATGCTATGCCGTGGCTGTTTTGTATTCATTTTGATCAAGAAGTCTTTTATATTTTATAACTCCCCAAGCCGAAAAAAGCTTCTTTTTCACTCCTGAGTCTTTAACAGCTGCGCTATCAAATGCTCCACCTCCTGCAGCTGCTCTCTGGAGCTTTCCTTATGGCTCTGTCTGCGGTACTGAGAGGGGGACATACCCTTCAGGGCGTGAAATGCCTTGGCGAATACCAAAGCGTCATTATAGCCGCAGGACAGGGCTATGCTTTCTATGGGGTAGGAAGTGGACTCCAGAAGCTCTCTGGCTTTTGTAATGCGAAATGTAGTGAGAAACTGCTGGGGAGACATCCCCACATAATTTTGAAACAGCGTATAAAGATAGCTTCTATTGATACAGACATACTCCGCCACATCCGTGACCTTGATGGGGTTGCAGTAGTTGCTCTGGATAAAGGACACCGCCTTTTTCACATATTGGTTGCCCTTGTCCCCCTCGTCCTTGGCCACCACCCCGGCGCTTTGGGCAAGAACGGACAGAAAGACCCCCAGCTGCCCGTTCCTGCGCAGATCGTCCGCCACGCCGAAAGTATTGTGTTCCATCATGTCCTTCACAATGGAATACAGCTCCTGATCACGGCTGCAGGAAAAAATGGGATGCCTGTCGGACAGCCCCATGGCGCTGAGATACTCTCCCGCCCTGCTGCCGCCGAAGCCCACCCATAGGTAGCTCCAGGGGTCCTTTTCGTCCGCCTGATAAAATGCCAGCTCGTTGGGCTGAATCAAAAAACCGTATCCCGCCTCCAGACGATATTCCTTGTCATGGAAACGGAACAGCCCCTTGCCGCTGAGTACATAGTGAATCAGATAATGAGGCTTGGAGGCCGGGCCGAAGCTATGAAGCCCCTCGGTCTGGGAACAACCGCAGCAATTCACATATAGACTGCCGATCTTGTCGTTTCTAAAATCCAGCTTGAACGCCTTCTCCATTCCCTGCCTCCCTCAAGCCTCCCTTCAGGCAAAATCCTAAAACGCAAACTCCTTCTTCTCCATATCCTCCTGCACCTTGGTCAGATCCTCCCGGATATGCAGCTTCTGGGGACAAGCCTTCTCACACTTTCCGCACTTCACGCAGTTCTTGGCCTGCTTTGCATCCCCCAGACGATTCTCCCAGCCGCCTTTGACCATATTATAGTTCTGGTACATATGGTAGGTATTCCAGATCCTGAAATTGCCCGGAATATCCACCCCCGCAGGACAAGGCATGCAATACCCGCAACCTGTGCAGCCGTTGCGCACCCGTCCCTTGATCAATGCCACAATCTGGTCGATCTCTTTGCTTTCCCTCTCGGAAAGAGGCCTGAACTCCTCAAAGGTCTTCAGATTGTCCTCCACCTGCCCCATGGTGGACATGCCGCTGAGGATCACCTTCACATTGGGCAGGCTGCCCACCCACCGCAGGGCGAAGGATGCCACGGAAGCCTGAGGATCAAGTTCCCTGAATCTCCCCGTAATGTCGTCCGCATACGCCGCCAGAGTGCCGCCCTTCACGGGTTCCATGATCACCAGAGGCACCTGCCTCTCCTCCGCAAGCTTATATCCCTTCATGCCCGCCTGCTGATCCGCATCCATGTAATTCAGCTGAATCTGGCAGAAATCCCACTCCCTATAGCTGAGAATCTCCTCAAAGGCATCATACCCGTCGTGGAAGGAGAAGCCCAGATATTTGATCTTCCCCTGAGCCTTCAGCTCCTCCAGCCGCTTCACGCAGCCCATCTCGGCCATTTTGCGGAAGCTGTCCCTATTCAGGGCATGCATCAGGTAGAAGTCTATGTAGTCAGTCCGCAGTCTGGACAGCTGCTCACTGAATATCCGGTCAACATCCTCCAAAGCGTTCACATGCCAGCAGGGCAGCTTCGTGGCCAGATGATAGGAATTTCTGTCATACTTGCTCATAACTTTCCCCACAAAGGGCTCGCTCTGCCCGTCATGATAGGGATATGCCGTGTCGATATAGTTCACCCCCGCCTCGATGGCACGATCCATCATCTCCTCCGCCTCCGGCTCACGGATTTTCCCCTCAGCCGTCACCGGGAAGCGCATGCATCCAAAGCCCAAAAGCGACGTCTCGATACCCAATTTTTCCAGCCTTCTCTTTTCCATTTTCACCCTTCCTTTCCAAAACGGTACTGTCAATCGTCAGGAACCCCTTCTTCCTTGTTCCTTCTGAATGCCAGTATACCACATATTGGAATTTCGTGCAACGAACGCCCCCATATCCTCTGCCGTTATTCATAATGCAAAGCCCAACTTGGCGTCTCCTTTGTAATAATTGTCCCTATTTTTTCAATATAATCAAGTGCTCCGTCTCTATCTTCTGTGCCTCTCGGTAGTTTTCTTCAATCCATTGGAAGAACACCGGATTCTGTACAGAAAATCCCCACGACAGCGCGTATGCCGGATTCTCTCCGAAAGTCTTGTCGTACACCACCACATCGGGAACCTTTTCGGGATGCTCCTCATAATAATACAAAAACATCTCATTGTACACCGCGGTTCCCAGACAAGAGGGCGTTGCCAAATCTGCTTCCAGACAGACATAGGTCAGGCTTTCCGCCCCGATATACAAAACCTTCTCTCCATTCTCCACGTACTTTTCTAATTCCCCATAATTGTCATTCCAGATATGGGCAGTATCCGCCAACACATAGACGCCCTTTTCAGGCCCCCTCTCCATCTGCGTCAAAGATGCCCGAATTGTCACGGGCCCACATCCCGAAACCCGTATCAGCACCAGCCGGCATACCAGCATTGCGGCCAGCGCCGTTGCTGCCAAAGCATAATTCACCGCCTGCATGATTCTTTTTTGGGAAGTAGTTTTTACCGCCTCGCTCCTATACTGCTCCAATATGGCAAAGCTTCCCAGCACTCCCAGAAAGGCCTTTGCATAAGTGACGTTCACGGACATATTGGTGACAAAAAGCACGGCAACCACGGACATGATGCCGGGCAGCAAACACAAGTGAAGCCACAACGCCATTTTTTTATAACAGCAAATGCCCAAAATAAGGCCCGGCAAAATAATGGCCCCGTACCTGCCCTGCAGATAAAACTGATTCTGATCCTGAAACAGACACCCATAAACGGCTCCGACCTGCAGCAGCATAGCCGCCAGCAGCAAAACCAAAATCCCCATCCCCGCTATGGCCCTCTTCCGGCAGGCTTGTCCTTTGATACACTTCCATGTCTTTTCGGCACTCCCGGGCCTCATGAGGCTGCCTAACATGAACAGAAAGGCGAAAAGCAACACAATTCCTGCCGACAGCGCAAGGCAGGACGCGTACTCTGCCCCATGCCCCAACATTTGCTCAAAATACCGTGCCCATTTTTCCCCCATGGAATAAACCCCATGGGATGTGTCCATAAAAATATAAGAAATATAGCGGGAAAACTCTTCCGGCGACATATAGCTTAACAGATATGCCAATAGCCCCGCCCCCGTCAGAAATGCCCCCAGCGTAAACACGCCGCTGCTATCCAAAAATATTCTCAGGCGGCTTTTTTCACTGCCCTCACATTCTCCATACTGCCTCTCCGACAAATAAATCCCCAGAACATAAAAAGGGTATAGAATCACCATGGTGGGGTAGCACATCATACTGACAGTCAGCAGACAGCCTGCCCCGAAAAACAAAGCCATTCGCACAAGCCTGGCCTTTCTGCCTATAAGCTTTCCGCTTGTAAAACAAGTATATAGGAGGAGAAAAATCCCCAGAAGACACCAATAATGCATCAGCTCAAATTCCGGCATCTGCACCCATTTGGGCAGATAGTTCAGGTGCAGAATCATCATGCCAAAGGCGAAAAAGCCATGGAACCTTTTCCGGAGCAGCCGGTACAGCGCCAGCCCTAACCCCATATGAATCAGAGCGCCCACGATTCTGAGATAAATCACAAGATAATCTGTATTGCCCCCCCGGAACAAAAGATACGGCCCCGTAAACAGCGCCGCCAGAAACCCGCTGAACTGATGCGGTTCCCACATATCTCTCACAAGCATATCCCCCCGCGCCATGCGATATCCCAGAGCAACTGCATAGGATTCGTCCATATCCAGACTGATCCAGATACTTTTTGCAAAAGCAAGAACCGTCAGCACTGCCAGCAAAACCTCTATGGCTTTTACAACGCCTTTAACTCTTTTTTCCCGCGCCATCGTCAATTCGTCCACCTTCTTCTGCGTCTCCCCCTTTGTCCGTCAGCCCTCCGGTTCTATTCCCGGCGCCCCGGCCTTTGGCTCTCCAGCCGCTTCCGGCCGCCCCTATAGGTTCTCACCAGATTTCCCGGTATATGCAAAACACCTCTCCCGGCTGCCCCTATAGGCTCTCACTCCCCGTAAATCTTCTCCTTCAGATAAGCGATGTTCGCCTGAAAATCCAGCTCCAGTACCGCCATATTCCTGATCGTGGCATTATTATAGGCGCCGGGCTGGGGAATGCTGTCCGACACAATCTCATAAGTGAGCAGCTTGCCTGCCATCAGACTGAGCCGGAAACACTCAAACTGGGTCAGGTTGGTGGTCAGATTGGACATCAGGCCGTCTATCAGCCCGCCCGCATTGGTCAGCACCGCCTTCGGCAGCTTGCCGATGACCTCCGTCAGCACCTTTCTCTGACGCTCCGTTCTGCCGAAATCGGTTCCGATATAGCGGTTCCTGCTGTAGGCCAGCGCCTGAGGGCCGTTTAAATGTACCAGCCCGCTGGCGTTGACGTCCATATTGTCCGTGCCCTCAGGCCGATTGGTTAGCCTATTGTACTCCGACAGATACCCGTTGACGAACACGATCTCATCGGTGGTCAGCTCCAGATCCACCCCTCCCACCGCGTCCACCAGCCCCGCAAAGGCCTCAAAATTCACCAACATGTATCGATGGACGGGAATGTCAAAATTCTTTTCTATGGTTTTCATCAAAAGCTCCGCGCCCCCGAAGGAATATGCGGCGTTCAGCCGGTTATTGTCATAACCGGGAATCTCCACATAGATGTCCCGCAGCAGAGACGTCATGTATATCTTCTTTGTTCTGTCGCTGATGGAAAGCAGAATCATGGCGTCGCTGCGCCCGTCCTCCCCGTTTTCCCGGGAATCGTTTCCTATGAGCAGAATATTCACCACTCCCTGCTCCTTCATGGGAAGGGATGCCATGGATTCCACCTCCCGGAAGGTCATCTTTCCATAGGCAAAGCCCACCAGCTGATATAGGCCGAATCCCACCAAAGCCATGATCACTGCCACTGCTATCAGCAGCTTGCACAGCTTGGCCATGAGCTTTGAGCCTTTCTTTTTGGGCGGCTTTCCCGCCGAATTCCTCTTCGAGCCCGCCATACTTTCCTCCATGGATTCTTCCGCAGACGCTTTACCGGATACCTGCTTTGCCGCGGATTTTTTTCTATCTGATTTATTTCCGCGGGGGCCTTTCCCCGCCGCTTTTTTTGCACCGGGCATTCCTTCCCCGGACATTTTTTCTCCGGGCATTCTTTCCCCGGATATTCTTTCTCCGGGCATTCCTTCTCCGGATATTCCTTCTCCGGGCATTCCTTCTCCGGACATTCTTTCCCCGGATATTCTTTTTCTGGGCATTCCCTCTTCGGCTCTTTTTCCTTCAGGCCTTCTTCCCCGGGCCGAAGTACCGGCTCCCTGCCCCCTCGAAGCCGAGGGCCTTCTTCCACCCGGAGAGCTCTCTCCCGCAGAATATGCCCGGCCCGCCGGGTAGGACACGCCCTCGGAGGCGGAAGCCCTTTGGGGCTGACGGATGCCGGAAGACGGTTCTCCATAGGGACGCCCTTGGCGCATGTTCCAGCCCCCCACACAATCCCAGTCCTCCGAATCCTCCTCTTCCGCATCCCATTCATCTGGCTGCAGATCTTCCGGGCCTACGAATCCATCCCCTTCCCCGGCCTCCTGCTCCTCTATATCCTCTTCCTCGTCCAAGGCTCCTCCTGACAAATCCCATTCCAGAAGCTCCCCGGCCATATTTCTATATCTCTGCTGCCGCGGCTGCCCCGACGCCTTCCCGCCCTTTTGGCCGCCCGGTCCCTTGGGCAGACTGTCCTTCCCCGGCTGTCCCCCTGCTCCCTCCGGCCTCCCTTTCCTCTGCTGCACTCCCTCAGCTGCCGGAGTGCGGCCTTTCACGTCGATGACCTCTATTTCCTTCTCCAGAAACGCCTCCAGCCCCCGCTGGATCTGTTCCATCTCGTTCCCGCTTCTGCCGCCCCTTTCATCCATACACAAAACCTTTTATCCTTTCCCAGCCATGAATCTTCTGCTCCCCGCGCCTTCTCCTTTTGTCTGTGTATTTTTGAATCCCTGACTGAAATGTAACTATACCACATATCACGGCCCCCGTCACGATAGGAAAGATTAATTTTTTTTAAAGAGTTTATTTCCTTGCATTACACCGCATTTTTGTTTATCATGGAACTAGGATCCGCTTGTCAAATTAGGTTCTGCAATTCACGCCAAAAGCGAGGAAGATCACGAGGAACATTATCATGAAAAAAATTACCCAGCAATTAACCGGAAGCCGCCGGTACAGGATCACGCTCCTGTCTCTCTGCATGGCTGCACTGTTACTGGTGCTGTCCGTCATTTCACCGGAAGCTTCAGCCTCTGAGAACGGCGCAGGAAAGCAGTTGGACATTCTATTCCTGCATGACACCCATTCCCACCTGAACAGCTTTCTCACGGTAGAAAACGGCACGGATGTCACCTTGGGAGGTTTTGCCCAGATCAAGACTCTCATCAACGAGACCAAGGAAACCAATCCCAACGCTCTGGTTCTGGATGCCGGGGACTTCTCTATGGGCACTCTGGTGCAGACTATCTTCCACACGGACGCGCCGGAGCTTCGGATGCTGGGGGCTCTGGGATGCGACGTCACCACTCTGGGCAACCATGAATTCGACTATCGCTCCTCAGGACTTGCAGGGGCACTGCAGGCGGCAGCCCAAAGCAAGGAGCCCGTTCCCGCCATGGCCCTATGCAACATCGACTGGGAAACCATGGAGGCGGAGGGCCTTACGCCGGAGCAGCAGCTTTTGAGGGATGCCTTTGACGCATACGGCATGAGGGATTATGTGGTTGTCACAAAGGGCTCTGTGCGCATTGCTGTTCTGGGTGTCTTCGGCATAGATTCTCTGGCCTGCGCCCCCACCTGCGTCCTGAAATTCAAGGACGCCTCCGAGGCTGCCTCCGCCGTAGTAGAAGAGATCAGAGCCAAGGAAGATGTGGATATGATTGTCTGTGTCTCCCACAGCGGCACCAGTGAGGATTCCAAAAAGTCCGAAGACGAGATTCTGGCAAAGGCAGTTCCGGAGATAGATCTGATCATCAGCGGCCACACCCACACGGCCCTCTCCCAGCCCATCCGGCACGGAAACACCTACATTGTATCTTGCGGGGAATACGGCAAAAATCTGGGAAGCCTTTCCATGACACAAATGTCAGATGGCCGCTGGTCCATGGATTCCTACGAACTCCTGCCCATCACCCAGTCCATCTCCCCCGACGCCCCGACGCAGGAGCTGATAGATAGCCTAATGGAAAAGGTGGATTCCGGCTACCTTGCCGGCTTCGGCTACGAAAGGACGCAGGTTCTGGCCCAAAACGACATCAAATTCGCCACCTCCTCGGATCTGTACGAAATCCATACCGAGCATAATCTGGGCAATCTTTTGGCCGATGCCTTTGCCTATACGGTGAATCACGCCGATATTCCGGACGGCGCTCCCGTGGATGTGGCCATCGTCCCCTCCGGCTGTGTCCGGGATACCTTTGCCACGGGGGACATTACGGTGGAGGATGTTTTCAACGCCTACTCTCTGGGCATCGGCGCGGACGGCATCCCCGGCTATCCCCTGATCAGCATCTATCTCACCGGGGCCGAGCTGAAGACCGGAGCGGAAATCGACGCCTCCGTATCCGACTTCATGGGCGCCGCAAGGCTGTATCTCAGCGGCTTCCACTTCACCTACAATCCTCACCGGATTCTTTTGAACAAGGTCACGGACTGTTACCTGACCCAAGAGGCCGGAGGCCGGACGGAAATCCAGGATGATAAACTCTATCATATCGTCTGCGACCTTTACAGCGGGCAAATGCTGGGCGCTGTGACAGATGTGTCATATGGCATTCTGTCCGTCCAGCCAAAGTTCGCAGACGGCACCCCCATTGAAAATATCGAGGACGCCATCATCACAACTGCAGACGGGAAAGAGATCAAAGCATGGGCCGCCATCGCCGGATATCTGGAATCCTTTCAGGACACTGACGGGGACGGCATCCCCAACATGCCTCAGGCCTACGCCTCCCCTCAGGGGCGCAAGGTAGTGGAGGACAGCCGATCTTTGGGGGATCTGTTAAAAAACCTCAATAAATATGCCGTAATCATTATTGCGGCGGCAATTCTCCTTTTGGCTTTGGTGATTCTGCTGCTGATACTGATCATAAAGCTGGTCAGAAAGCTGCTCACAAGATCCCTTGGCAGACGGCATGCCGGATAATCCGCCCTCCCGCCCGGAAGCTCCCACAGGAAGCCATGGCGTAGGTTCCCCTAGGCATCGCTGTCTGCCTGACCGGCATCAGGCCTGCCCCAAACGTACCCAAAGGGGCAGCCCCCTTTAAAAGAGGGCTGCCCCTTCCTATGTTCTCCCATTCTATTTCATTGTCCGTCCACAGATCAGGATATCTTACTTCCCGCTATACACGCCGAATATTCCGCATATAGGATTCCCTTCCGGATCCGGCCTCTCCAGACGCCCCCGGCTGATAAGCTCCTCCGTCACATAGCTGATAATCTCGTGGGCATAGGTGCTCACCCACTGATTGATCTGATCTTCCAGACGCTGAGGAACAAATTTTGTAAAGCTCTTCCTCACCGACAGAATCCAGTCGGACAGCAGATCGTCTAAACCCTGATCCTCCGGGCACAGCAGCTCTGAGGCCTTGCGGAACTGCTCTCCGGTAAAGCAGGGGAAATTCAGCCAATATCCGTCCTTCTCTTTCCGAATCACCCTTGCCTCCAGAACCCGCAGCAGCTCATCCTCCTGCAAAACCCCCTCCGGAATCCATCCCTCAGAGCCGGTCTGCCCAATCCCCAGCTTCTTCAAGGAACCCATGATGTCAAATACCCGCTGGTTGAAGTATTTTGTGATGGGATAGTAGCATAGGTAGTACTCCGTCCCCTTCTCTTCGTTCTTGTACAGACTGCAGCCTACGCCGGAATCCGGAGCCATCTCCCTCTCGTCCTCCGTCTCCTGAATATGGAACCATCCGCATCCCCCGTCCTTTCTGGGCGGGAAATCCCCGTCGGGAAGGTTCAGCCTGCCGTTCTTCAGATCCCGGATCTTCTTCCTTATGAAATAAGGCAGGAATGCATGGCCCAGATACCCCATTCCGGCCTTGCACCCGTAGAAGCCCACACCTTCCAGAGCCTCCTCCTTCCCCCACAGCATCTCCTCATAATAGTCCGCAATCTCCTTGATCATACTTGCGCACGCGCTTTCTATCTTGGCCCGATCCTCCAGCCGGACTATGATGAAATCGGCGGCATATTTGTTGCCTATCTTTCTCACCGCATCGCCATACTCCAGTCTGGGAAGCTCGTCCTCGATGTACATAGCCGGGATCCCGGTACACTGGCTGATCTCCTCCACCGTCAGAGGCTTCTCATAGGCCGCCTGACAGATCGCTCTGGCAATCTGTGTATGAAGATACCGATCCGAATGCATCCTTCCGTTACAGCCCGTGGTGTTCCAATTGATTCTCTGATAAACCTTTTCCATTTCGCCCTCTCCTATCCATTCTCTGATTTTGCTCCGGCCCACGTTGAGGCGCCATTTCACGGTGGTTTCCGGAAGCCGGTATTTTCGGGACAACTGCTTTACTGAAAGCTCCCCGATATAGTAGTCTACGAAAATGTTTCTGTACTCGGAAGAAAGTCTGTGCAGACAGAGAAATACGGGCTGGAACTCATCCTCCACGGAAGCTTCGTCTATTTGTCTATAGTCTATGTCCGCCTCCGTCAGCTCCTGATCGGACAGCAGCTCCATCCTTTTCCTTCTGGCCTCCACAAACCGGGCATAGCGGTTGTGGGCTATGCGCCACACCCAGGCCTCAAGAGATTCGATCTTGTATCTCCCCATGCCGTCCAATATATGGCACAATATCTCGCTGGCCAGATCCTGCGCATCATAGCGGCTGTTCAGCCGCCTATAGCAGAATCGGAATATAGGCTCAATATATGGAATGATATCGTTTCCGTCCATGTCTGCTCCTTTTGCCGGCGTTTCAGCTTCCTTCCAAGCTTTTTCAATCATCGCGGTGATACCCTTATAGTGCTCCGCAAAAGCCATCGGATAGGGGAACCTTTGAAAATTTTTGTAGATTTTTCAGAAATATTAATTCGGATAACACATGATAAATAACATACAAAAAAGGGCAGCATAAAACCGCCGGGGCATCCCCCGGCGGCTTCCCTGCCCGCAAAAGCTCAGAACCGGCAAAACTCCCTCGGCGCTGCCGCCCAAAGTCCAAAGCGCTGTCTCACACGCTCCTGCTCTTCATGATCAGGCTGGCTTCATAGGCTCTGGCCGCCTGCCCTATCTGCCTCTTCCTGTTCCATTTCCTGATCATCCGGTCATGCTCTAACCATCTCTTTTCCAGCTCCCTATTGATCAGCATATCCTGTACCCGCTTTGCCTCAGCCTTCTTTTTCAGGTACTCCTTCAGCAGCTTCTTGCGCCTCTCCTTCTTTGCCCGAAGCTTGGCCTCTCTCCTTTTCCTCTCCACATACCTTGCATATCGGTCATTGTCCTGCCTTCCCATGGTATAGCCATAGCACTTCTCCCATGTGTCGTCTATGTGGATAAGGACGAACCGGGGGGCATGCCCTCCCCAGTTGGCCGCCTTGTTCCGGGCCAGAAAGTTCAGAACCTGCCTCTCATAAATAGGATCCACCCGCATCCTCTCATAGGCCGCATCCGTTATGTCCACGTACCAGAATACATTCTTCTGGGACGGATGAGTATACAGCTTGTTCACCATATCGTTAAAATATGCCTTGTATTCCCCCAGCGTCATATCTCTGGGACAAGCCTGGAACTTCTCCGCCATGCTGTCCGCAAAGCTGACCCCCGTCTTTTCCTCCGCGTTCACGGTCTGACTCCTATATTGATTTCCCGTCGAAGCCTTGAACTCTGCGCTTATCATATTGTCCATGGCATTCCCTCCCTTGCTTCCCCATTCCGCCCAAGGCGAAAATATAAGCCGCCATACTATTCCGCAACCGCTCTTATAAATAGTATCGGAAAAAATGCAGATTTTATGATAGTTCTTGCGCAAACCGTTATCTAAATGGCATGAACAAAATAGAGTCCCGCGCCATACCCCTCCAGCTCCTGAACGCCCTGCAGAATCTCGTCGGTCCAAAGATCCCGCATTTTCGTCTTTAACTCTATCCGCGCAGGCTGAGGCTGAAAATTCAGCACGAAAAACCAGCGGTCTCCGCCTTTGCCGCGAACCGCCAGCTCGCAGCCCTCCGGCAGGCCAATCAGATCCCCGTAAGGCTCCGCTGCCCCCAGCTTCTCCAGAAACACCCGCGCGGTATCGGCCCCAAAGGCTCCCCCGAAGTAATAGGCCTCGCCCTTCCCGTAGCGGTTGCCAATCAGCGCCGGGGTTCCTGCATAATAGCTGTCCTCATAGACCGCCAGCACCTTGGCTCCCGAACTGCCCTCCTCAGACCCGGTCTCTTTTCTTCCCCAGAAAGCAGCTGCCGTTCTGCTGGCATCATGTAGTCCCACAGCCCCCTTCGGTTCCTGCGCCTCATCACCTGCAGCCCTCTCCGGCAGCGGCGCAAGCAGATCGTTGAACACGGCGGCCTCGATCTTCGTTCCCTCCCAGTCCGCCATGACTCTGTTTTGATCCGGCGCCACAAAGGAGTATTCGGGAATGTCCGTTCCGGTAAGCTTTGCCGCCAATCCCGGAAGATGCTCCATGACGCACTGCCCGTTCTCGTCCTTATAGCCCGTGCGGCAGCCCATCACCAGCTTTCCTCCCCCTGCCACATACTCCTCCAGAATCGCCATGCGCTCCTTGGTCAGTATGGATCCATGAGGATAGAACAATAGGTCATATTGTCTCAGACTTTCCGCGCCTGCAACACCTTCCATATATACATAGTCGAAAGGCACATGGGCCTGCTGCATGGCCGTAAACAGTCCCCTTTGGCTTTCGGACTCCACCCTGCCGTGCCATCTGTCTACCTGAGCGTCCCAGACATTGTCATAATCCTTCAGAATGCCTACCTTGGCCTCATAGCGGGATCCTGCCAGCTCCTGCATCTTTTTTATCTTTTCGTATATCTGCCCCACTTCCCTGAGCCTGCGGTTGTCCCTGCCGGAATAATCCAGAATCCCATGCCAGTACATCTCCGTGCCGAAAGCCGCCGTCCTCCAGCGAAAATACCCGATATAGTCCGCCCCGTGGCCGATGCTCTGCATGGTCCACAGCGTCATCTGGCCCGGGCGGGGCGACGGAGCCTCCATGCGGGTATTCCAGCCGTTGGCGCCGCTCTGCTGCTCCATGATCCCGAAATTGGGGGACACGGCGCGCACCTCCGCCAGATTGCGGCTCCACCACCTATCCTTCATAGGATCCCCGGCATTGTACCCATCCAGCCCATATCCGAAATTCGGATAGGAATCATACATCAGCACGTCCAGACTTTCCCTCTTCATCCGCTGGTAATCGATGTTTCCAAACATGCCGTTGGTGGTGATGAAGTCGCCCGGCTTCAGATACTTCCGCAGAATGTCCGCCTGCATTTGCGCGAACCGGCATACGCTGCGGGAGATAAAGCGGTAATAATCCAGCTTCAAATGGGGATTGGGCGAATCGGTATTGGTCCGTCTGGGCACCCAAACCTCCTGCCAGTCCGTGTAGGTCTGATTCCAGAAAACAGTTCCCCAAGCCTTGTTCAGGGCATCCAAGGTGCCGTACTTCTCCTTCAGAAATTCCCTGAAGGCCTCCGCATCGCTCTCCGAATAAAACTCATCCTTCTCACAGTTGAATTCATTGTCCAGCTGCCATCCCACAATGGCCGGATGCTTCCCGTAATGAGAAGCTGATATCTCCACAATATTTCTGCACAGCTCCTGATATTTGGGGGAGTTGTAATTATAATGCCTTCTGGAACCGTGATGGATCAGATGCCCGTCCATGTCCGCATTCAGGGCCTCAGGATATTTTGCCGTCAGCCATGCCGGCGGAGTGGCCGTGGGGGTGCAGAAGATCACCTGCATACCCTTTTCCTGCGCCAAGTTCAGGAAATCGTCGAAAAACCCAAAGGTATATTCACCCTCTCTGGGCTCTATAAAACTCCAGGCAAACTCTGCGATGCGCACGGTTCTAAGCCCCACCGCCAGCATCCTGTCCAGATCCTCCGCCCAGAACCTTCTCTCCCAATGCTCCGGGTAATAGCAGACCCCTAAGTCTATGCTGCTTCCGCTGATCAGTTTTCTCATCTCAAGTCCTTCCCTTCCTTCATGCCATCCTATACAGCCTTAAGCTGTTCTCCCACACCGCCTGCCGCAGCCTTTCCTCGGAGACTCCCTTGAGCTGCGCCAGAGCCGCCGCCACATAAGGGAGGTTCAGCGAGCTGTTCCTTTGCCCCCTATTGGGCACCGGCGCCAGATATGGGCTGTCCGTCTCCAGAACCAGCCGATCCAAAGGGATGTACTCCACCGCCTCCTTCAGCTTTTTTGCATTCTTGAAGGTCAGCACGCCGCCGATCCCGATGTAAAATCCCATATTCAGAAAAATCTTGGCCGTCTCCTTGGTATAGGAAAAGCAGTGAACCACGCCGCCGATCTCCTTGGCCCTCTCCCCCTCCATGATATCCACGGTGTCCTTGGCCGCATCTCTGGAATGAATGATCACAGGCAGACGGCACTCTGCGGCCAGATTCAGCTGCCGGGCGAACCATACCTTCTGAACCTCCCTCTCCGGCCGGTCCCAGTAATAATCCAAGCCGATCTCCCCCACGGCCACGCATTTTTTCAGCCCGCACATCTCTTTCAGTCTCTTGAATACATCCTCGTCCAGCTCTCCGGTCTCGTTGGGATGTATCCCCATTGCGCCGTATATAAATTCATATTTTGCCGTCAATTCGGCAGTGCGCCCGCAGGAAGCCATACTGGCGCCTACGTTCACCACCCTTGCGATGCCACTTTCCTGCAGGCCGGCCAAAAGCTCCTCCCTATCCTCATCAAATGCCACGTCGTCATAATGGGCATGGGTGTCAAAAATATCCGTCATCCTTCTGTATCCCTTTCTCTGCAGCCAAAAACCTTCCTGAAAGTTTTTCCTCAGGGTCTTCCATTCACCGGCCGCTCATAATATACCCTGCTCTTCTCCAGCACGGTAAACCGCCCTCCTTCCAAGGACAGAATGGTAGCCGCGCAATTGGGCAGAGACGTCTTCCAGAAATCTTCCAAAGGAATATCCCCAATGACGCCCACCAAGCTCCTATTGAAAGCCCCGTGGGCCACGATGAGCACATTTTCGCATATGCCCTCCAAGGGCACAATCTGTTCCTGCAGAAAAGAACGGGCCCTTTGGCTTGTTTCCGAAAAAGATTCCGCTCCCTGAGGCGCCTTATAGCATTCCGGCTTCATTAAAAAATAATAGAGCGGATGCTCTTCATCCTTTTTCATCTCATCGAAGGCATGGCCCTCATATTCACCGAAATGAATTTCCTTCAGCCTGTCATCCCGAATCAGAGGAACCTTCCGCTCCCCCAGAATCAGCTCCGCCGTCTCCGACGCCCTGCTCAGGGGCGAGCAGAAAGCCCTGTCAAAACAGACCTCCTTCAATGCCTCCCCCGTCTCTATGGCCAGCCTCCGGCCATAGTCATTCAGAGGCACGTCGCTCTGCCCCTGCAGCCTTCTCTCCTTGTTCCAAGCCGTCTCGCCATGTCTAAAAAGATATATCTTCATCCTTATGCTCTCCCCATGTTCTCCAGCATCTATTCCGCAATAGATATACAGCTGTTACCCATCTTAGCATTTCTGAGGGGAAAAAGCAATGACCCGCCGTGCAAAGGCTCCCGGAAGGCTTGGCTTTCCGGCATACCCTCCCCATTACATACCATAGGATAATGGTTTATATCTTCAACTTCCTCAGCAGATTTATTTAATACTAATATTTTTGTGTTATGTATTTACATTTTCACAATGATGTTGTATCATAAGGTCAATCGAATATATGTTCTGTATTCGTCTGCAGGGAAGCGGAGCAACCGATACAGCGCCAGCCCTAACCCCTATTGTATACACGTCCGCCGGGACAGATTAGGAGAAAGCCATGAACTTCGGAGAGAAACTGAAAACGGCGTGGCTGGCATCTCCACCATTAAAGACCGTCACAAAGTATATGTCATCATGGCAGAGAAGGGGAAAATGACATGATCACCTATGAAGAACTATTGATGGAATCCGACAGAAACCATCTCGTCACCAAAGAAAAACCCTTGCCTATCAGCAAGGGAAGAATCAAGGGAAACCGCATAGCCATACGGCAGGATCTGACCGAAAAAGAAAAGAAATGCGTGCTGGCAGAAGAGCTGGGACACCATTATACAGCGGCCGGGGAAATATTGGATCAGTCCTCGGTCTCAAACAGAAAGCAGGAGCTGCGGGGGCGGGCTTTCGCCTATAACAAGCTGGTGGGGCTGACGGGCATTGTAGGCGCCTACAAGCACGGCTGTACCAGCATTACCGAATCGGCTGAATATCTGGATGTGACGGAAGAATTCTTGAGAGATGCCCTATCGTACTACAGGGGCAAATATGGCCATTACACATCCATGGACAATTATGTCATCTTCTTTGAACCGTCCATCTCCGTGCTGGAATTGGTGTAAGACGCTTGTCTTGCACCGATTTTTTTCAACAAAAAAGGAACCGTCCCCAAGGCTCCTTGTCCCCAAAAACAGTTCCTTAGTGCGCCGCCAGGGGCTCGAACCCTGGACACCCTGATTAAGAGTCAGGTGCTCTACCAACTGAGCTAGCGGCGCATTTTTCTCTTGAACGATGCCGTTTTCTACATCTTTCGCATCAACAAAACATATTATATTATATCTCTTGCGGAAATGCAAGCACTTTTTTAAATTTTTTTAATTTTTTCTTCACTTTACCAAAAT
>RAZA01000046.1 GCA_003612485.1 bacterium D16-50 | reverse complement strand
TGGCTTTGAGCGGGTTAAAGCTTTAGTGGCATAGGCTTATTGTGCAATTTTTTAAATTTGCTCATTTATAGAAATCAAATAAATTTCCTGACCATTCGCCGGATGATGACTGAAGCCTATCCGTCCATCTGATTACCGTATCCGGATTTTCTCTATAATCTAAAAAATATTCTGGAAAAAATCTTACTATATCATACTCATTTCCAAACATAAGCATTCCGGCGGCAGTGGGATGAAGCCTTTTGTCCTCTTTGGAAAGTCCTGCTGCCCCAATCACTCTGAGATACTCATTATCATCCAATCTCTCAAATGGATGACCTGGCTTAAAAGATTTATGGCTGTTGCGGTAGCCCCGAATGGAATCCTGATTCAAATCCTCAATTTCAGTCTCATCAAGCACTTCCATATCCATGGTTTCTTCTGCCTGATCTCTCAACATTGTTTTGACCTGCAATCTGGTACAGTGATAGTCTCCCTCCCAATTTCTGCGAAAGGTTCCTCCAAACAGATCATCATTGATATATACTGGCTTTTGCTCCCGCTTTGCATTCGGCACCCAGATTACCATGATCACGTCATCTGTGCCAGCTACCGAAAAAGTTTCCACGTCATCATCTTTCAAAAGATTGATACTCACCTTTTTACGGTTATTAAGAGTATCCCAGAAATCTTTCTTCAATTTTGTCGCATTTTTCAGCCCGGTTGTATGCCAATTACCACCTTTATCCTCTTTTACCCCAAGAATAATAACACCGCCATAGCAATTGGCAAACGCAGAGTAAGTATCCCACAAGCTATTTGGAAGTCCGCCTTCTGCTTTTTTAACTTCCCTGCGATTATCTTCTTTATAGGAATCAAATCTTGCCAATTCAAACAAATTTTCCATATTCGTTTGTATGATGTTTATTGAAGTATAAACACCATATTCCCTTTCTTTTAATTTTGTAACGCAGTTCAATACAACTAGACTGCAAGCTCCTCCCAACAGCCATTCACATGTTTCTTATGTCCTGCATAAGAAATTATATCAATATTATAATCGAAAGGGATTAAAAGCACAACATGTAGAAAATTTGCGCGGGAAGTTTCTTTTGTCATAAAAAGCAGACTAACGGCCCCTTTAAGCCCGTCAGTCTGCTCATAGCTCTTACTCCATATACCTTTCTCTTATCTCCATCAGAAGATTCCCGCCATCTTCCCAACCCAATACACCAGCCCCAAAAGCCAGCTGGCAAAGATCCCGTACAGAATCACCGGCCCTGCGATGGTGAAAATCTTGCACCCAATCCCGAAGACCTGCCCTTCCGTCTTATACTCAATGGCCGGCGCGGCTACGCTGTTGGCGAACCCGGTGATGGGCACAAGCGCTCCCGCCCCGCCCCATTTCACGATCTTCGGATATAGATTGAATCCGGTGAGCACCACCGACAGAAGCACCAGTATCAGAGAGCACCAGCTGCCTGCCGTCTGCTTATCCAGTCCCATTTGCGCGCCATAGTTCAATATGAACTGCCCGATACAGCAGATGATGCCTCCTGTCACAAAGGCCTTCAGCATCTGAAGCCATAGATTATGGGTGGGAGTCACCTCCTTTACATATTTTTCATACTCTTTCTGCTTCTGTTTTTGTTGTTGTTCTTCGTTCATCTCTGCCATGCTGCCACCTTTCCCTTCCGGCCTTTTCAGGCCATTTCTTCGCCTATTTCCTTCAGCTCTCTTCCTCTTTGCCCTCCCGCCCCGCAGTGGCGATCAGCGCCTTGTCCACATCCTCCTCGTAGTTGCGCATGGCAACCTCAATGGGTGTGGGATCCTTGGTGAGCCGTCTGCCGCCCACATGGTTGAAGAATACAATGATGCCTGCCGCAAGACCGATGGAATAGGACACCTCCAGCGTGTTCAGCCCCTGAGGCTCCCTATTCATCACCATCTTGTAGACTTCCGTGAAAACATCATTTATACCCACATCATTATGATAGGCCATAATGGTAAACGCTGTCCCGAAGAAGCTCACAAGGCATACCAGAGCAGCCTTCAGCCACTGCTGCCAGCCCTTATGTCTGTTCACGCTGATCCACTCCACCAGAACGTCCGGCTCCCCCACGATCTGCACATTGATATCGGGGCATGTGTTCTCCATCAGCTCCACCAGCTTCAAGGTACTGATAACACAGCGTTTCGTATCCTCTTTGCCGAAATGATGCACCTTCAGGGACTTCAGCTTTGCCGCCGTCACCGGGTCGCTGCAGCGCAGAGAACCCACGTCCGTCATAAATACATCCGGGGACTGCACCTCCACATTTCTGTCGCATTTCAAATAAACCGTCACGTTCGGCATTGTACTGATCCTTTCTTTCTCCAACGTCCTGCCAAATGCCTCCGGATTCAAAGCAGGCATCCTTCCGCATATCTGCAAAAAATTCCGCGGCTACCTACCCTACGCCGTCCGATGCAGCTGCGTCCAAAAGTAGAGCAGGGAGCCGCAGAGCTTCCCCGCCGCCATGCTGACGATGGCCAGCCCCAGACCGTGCCGGAAGGAGATCCGGCGTGTAAGGATGGGAATGCTGTCCAGCATCTCCGCAATGGCAAGGGCCAGACATCCCACGAACATCCCGGCAAACAGCCCAAAGACCGCCTGCCAGAGGCTGCCGATGCCGTACAGCAAACCCATGTGCCCGGGAAACCGTTCCTGCCACCATGCCCCCAGCTGACAGTATCTGGAAAAAATACTCAAGATGCAGCCCGTGAGCGTGCCGAAAACCACCATCTCCTCATATATCAGCACATATTTTCCCGTATGAGTCTTGCCGGCGAACCGGGGCACCAGTCCAACCGCCGCCAGCACCGTGAACACACCTGCCGCCGCCAGAAACCCATAGCTTGCGCCTATCAGAATCAGAAAAAAATTCCGCACCATATCGTCATCCATCCTTTGCGAATTTATTGACTATTATGGTGCGGAACCTTGAAAATATACTCTGAATTCCTATTATTTTATTTTACATATTTCATTTTTTTATTTTACCTATGTGGCAGGGCGCTCCAGCCCGTAATCAATATCTGCATTCCCATAGACATTGGCTGCATTTCCCGTGACCGCCAGCCGGATCACATTTTTGCCTTCTCTCAGAAATCCGGTCAGGTCGAACCGATGCTCTCCCCAGAAGCTCACGTCCACAAATTTCCCGTTGCAGAAGCATTCTACCATCTCCTGCCCCCGGACCAAAAAGCCCACGCCTTTTTGGGAAAGGGCCTCCTCAGCCCCCTTCCAATTATATTCCAGCTCATAGACCGCCTCGTTGTTCTTCTTTCCCACCAAGACGAACCTATCAGTCCAGTCGGGATACTCCCCTGCAAAAACACCAAATCCGGCTGTCTCCCAAGCCCCGGCGTCCATCACAAGCACCGTCTCGCTAGGCTGAAGGCTGATCCAGAAATATTCCCCGGATCCCTCCAGCCTATATGCTCTGCCCTTCCAGAGATCCACCGCCAGAAGATTTTTTATTCCGGGCGCCCCCACTCCGGTGCCCACCGGCTTGCTGCCCTCATTGCACAGCAGCACCATGTCCGTCCCCATCTTGTTCAGACGTGCCATCCGCAGATCTCGGCAGGGAGCGTCAAACCTTACCTTCTGCCTCCCGGTAAATCCCCCTTCTGCGAAAGCCTTCTCCACAAAGCCTGCCACGTCCAGCTCTTCTCCCTCCGGAACCGTCCACAGCAGCCTGCCCAGCCTTTCCCCGAACCTATCCTGATACTCTTGTCCCAAGAGGTTCAGCACCCCCTTGTAGGCATAGCCTCCTATGCACAGCCTGCCCTCCTTTACCTGCGCCTGCTCCAGCAGCGCGGCCGGAAGATAATTGAATTCCGTCTGGCTTTCATAGAGGCATGCGATCTCCTCATAGGGAACATGGTTGTTGTCACAGAGCACGGCTATCTCCGCGCCGTTTACGGAATCCGTCATCAGAAAGGAAAGCCTTTTCATATAGTCGGAAAACAGCTTGTAATGCCTCCACCAGATATTGTTGGGGCCCACGTCCGGAGGCCTCTCGTCCTTCCGCCTCCCCGCCACGCTGTAATAGAAGGCATGGGGAACATAGAGGTTCACACCCCGGATCCCCAGCCAGTCTATGTACCATTTCATATCCCCTGCAGTCATATACCACGGAATCCTATTCCTATAGCATACCCCAAAACACTCATTGGCATTTCTCCGCCTCCCCAAATGCCTTGCGATGTCTGCTGCCAGCTTGGCCTGCACGGAGTCGAATTCCCGCAGCCCTCCCGTCTCCGGAGCCACCCGGCGCATGATCAGATCCTGGCCCGGAATCTGAAAGTACAGCTCCTCCTCTATGTCGTCGCTCTCCGCCGGATGCCCCATAAGCCCGATGCCGTGGCCCTCGCACCATCCGGAAAGTCTGGCGTAAAAGATCTCCCTGAGCTTGGCCTTGATCAGTCTATGGTAAATCCTCACGGTCTCGTTGTCCTGAGGCTTTTCTATGTCCTCCCTGCCTGCGACTGCGGCGCCGGTCTTCACGAACAGCCCTTCCAGCTCCCAGACCTTTCCGCCTGCGGCCTCGATCTCCTTTTCCAGCCCTTGGGTCCAAGGACGGTAATGTCCGGCGCCCCGCCCCAAAGCGCTGGGCTCGTCGGTGAAAAAGGCTACGACCGTAGTGCCGAAATATTCCTTCAGCTCTTCATAATACCTATCATGGGTCAGCCGGATAAATTCCTCCACCGCCAGCGGATTCAAAATATCCGCCGCCTTGGGGGCTCCCGGTTCTCCATCATCTTCCCCGAAATGGATCCCCCGGATGGTTCCTCCCGTAAAACCGTACACCAGCTGTCTGCCGCAGGGAAGCTCTGCCACTGTCTGCGCCCCCTTTTCCGCCGCCAGCTTGGCCTTTGCCGCCTCCGCGTCCAGAAGAATGATTCCCTTTGCGGCATATTCCGGGTCGGCCTCCGCCACCTTGCCGTGGGCGGAGCCGGAGGGATACATGCCCTCGTCGTACAGCGCCACCTTCATCCCCAGCTTGGCCGCCGTAGCTACAATAAATCTCACCGCCCGGAAATATTCTTCCGAAAGATAGGGCATCTCCTCCGGCACCCCTATTCTGGGGTGCAGCACGAATCCGTTCACGCCCTTCTCCACATAATCCTCCAGCTGGCTTTTCACCTTTTCCTCGTCAAAGGCATCATTGAAAAACCAGAACGGCATGGGGGAAAATTCCTCTCCGGGCCGCAATATCTCTCTCAGGAGCTCCTCTTTCGCATCCATGTATCATTCCTCCCATATAGGGCCGAAGCTGATGTTCAGATCCACCGCGCCCTTGATTCCCTGCACCCTTCCCGACTGGGAGTACTGCCAGATCTTGTACTCGTAGGGATAATAGAACTGGTCGCTGTAAGCGGCGAACCACTTGTCATATTCCTCCAGAGGCTCCAGATTGATCATCATGGCCCCCATCTCCGTATTGTGATAGATCATAGGCCGATAGCCCGCATTCTGGATGGTCTCGCAGAACAGCCTCGTAAATTCCGTTCTCTCCTCCACGGAGATGTCGTTCATTCTGCCCGGCTCCCCGGATACTCTCTCCACATCGAACACCACCGGACAGGAGATCTCATAGGGCTTTATCTTCTCCAATACGAAATTAGCCTCCTCCAGCACCTCTTCTCTGGTGATTGCCTGACTGTAATAGTATACGCCCACCTTGATGCCCGCAGCGGAAGCCCCTTGGATGTTGGCATCGAACCGCTCGTCTTCCACCATCTTGCCTGTGCCGTAGCCTCTGTTGCCCACCCTGATGAAGGCGAACTCCACCCCGTCCTGAGCCACCAGATTCCAGTCTATGACGCCCTGATGCTTGGACACGTCTATTCCCTTGTGGGATATCACCTGACCGTCCTGCAGGTACTGGTACTCCCCGGTCTCCAGTATGTTCAGATTCTCCTCCACAAGGACGCTCTGCTTCAGGCTGCGGTTGATGGGAACAAAATTATATTTTCCTCCGCTGTAGACGATCATCTCCTCCGGAAACAAAGGGCGCAGAGTCTCCAGCAGGCTCCCCCCATCGTTGAGCCCTCTCCGGATGCTGTCAAGCACCTCCTCTGCCGCCTCCGCCTTGGCCACGGCCATATAGCCCTCCAGATCCTCCTGCGAATAGACCACCGAATTGGAGCCTGCTCCCGAAACCGCCCCGGAGGACTCTCCGGAACCGTCTGCGCTCTGGCTCCCGTCGGAGGCATCGCCGCCGCTGACGCTGCCGGCTGCGTCCGGATTCTCCACCCCGTCTCCTGTCACGGGCAGAACCGCGCCCTCCCCGTCCTTCATACGCCCGTCGATCCACGAGAAAATGGAGACCGCAAGGTACAGCACCGCCGTCATCACCACCAGACATACCAGCAGGGCAAAAGTCCGCATCTCTCTGGTTCTTTTCCTGCGCCTTGCAGACGCCCTTTCCGTTGCATAATCCGCGTTTTCTCTTTTCATAGAATCTCCTCCCCTATCCATAGTAAACGAAACCGCCGTATAAAGAAAGATGATTCTATGAATTTATAAAAACTTAATTACCTGACCTTTTCCCGCATGCTCAACAAAATCCTCTTTTCCATGCGGCTCACCTGCACCTGACTGATGCCAAGGCTTGCGGCGATCTCCATCTGGGTCTTGTTCTGGAAATATCTCATACAGATCAGCTCCCTGTCCGAGGGCTTCAGGCTGTCCAGCAGCTGCTCTAACAGCATACGGTTCAGGACGCCCTCCTTCTCCCTGTCCTCGCTCTCGCAGCCTCCCACGGCGCTCCTTCCCACCGCGCCGGATTGCCCCTGAACCACCTTGTCCACCAGATAAACTTCGTTTCCGTCGTCCTGATACACGGCGGAATAGATGGATTCCACCTCCACACAGGCCTCCATGGCCAGCACCACATCCTCCACGGAAAGACCCGTCTGGTCAGCTATCTCCTGCAGCGTAGGCTCCCTGCCCTCCTCCGCCTGCAGCCTCTGTCTGGCAAGCTTCACCTTCATGCCGTTCTCCTTGATGGTCCGGGACACCTTCACCGGGCCGTCGTCCCGGATGAACCGCTTGATCTCCCCCGTGATCATGGGAACCGCATAGGTGGAAAACTTCAGCCCAAGGCTTAAGTCGAACTTGTCGATGGCCTTGATCAGCCCTATGGCGCCGATCTGGAACAGATCCTCCAGATCGTATCCCCTGCCGGAAAAACGCCTGACAATGTGGCGCACCAGTCCCAGATTGTTCTCTATCAGTACCTCTCTTGCTTCGCTTTCTCCTGCCTGTGACCTTGCAATCAGTACTGATGTCTCTTCCATCCGTCACCCCTCGCAGTCGATCCAGCTGCCTGTCCCTATTTTTTTGACCATGCGGACCACGGTTCCCTTCCCCGGAGCGCTCTCCACCTCCAGATCGTCCATGAAGGCCTCCATAAAGGCAAAACCCATACCGGAGCGCTCCAGCTCCGGCCTGGTGGTAAAAAGCGGCTCCATAGCTTTTTTCACATCCTCGATCCCCTTTCCGGAGTCGGCTACCTCGATGCGCAGGATCTCCTTCTCCAGAATGCAGCGCACCCGCACCTTCCCCTTATGTACCTCCTCCCAGTCCCTCTCTGCTCTCCCATAGCCCTTAAGATTCTCGTAACCATGTATAATCGAATTGGTCACGGCCTCGGAAACGGCGGTCTTGACATCCGCCATCTCCTCCAGAGTGGGGTTGAGATGGGCGATGAACGCCGCCACAGCCACCCGGGCAAACCCCTCGTTGTCCGAAACAGCGTCGAAAATAATCTCCATTTCGTTCTTCATGATCGTCCCTCCAATCAATAGCTCTCCGCAACGGAATCCATGCCCTGCAAGGATTCCGGCATATTCAATATTTCCACCACCTTGTTCAGCCCGGACAATTTGAAAATCCGCTCTATCTGCCTGTCCACATGTATGGCGTAGACGCGCCCTCCGAAGCAGGATATCTTCCGGTAGCGCCCCATGATGATGCCGATCCCGGAGGAATCCATGAATCTGGTCCGCTCGAAGTCGAACACCACATTGCGCACGTCCTCCCTCAGCAGATACCGGTCCGCAGTCTCACAGATGAATCCTGCCTCATGATGGTCTATCTCCTCCGGGAGCCGAATCATGAGACAATTGTCAATGATCTGAAAATCCATAGCCGTCCCATCCTTTCCATGAATAGTAACAAAAAAGAACCTATACGCTCATAGGCTCTTTTCTTTCGTACTCTATTCCTCAAGGAGGTATCGCCGCCCTTTGAAGCAGCCGTTACCATATCCCTGTAAGTCTGCTCTTGCTCTGCTTTGCGGAATTGGCCCGCCAGGTGCCGGGGAACAGTTCCATCACCTTATCGTAGGTGGCAATGGCGTTCTCCGTATCGCCGCCCATGCGATAGGCCTCTCCCAGCATGAAAAGGGATTCGATGTCTTCAGCATTGTATTCCACGGCCTTCTGGAAAGCCGACACGGCCTCCGCATATTCCGCTATTTTGTAGTAATTGCTGCCCTGAGTGAAATAAGACGTGGCCAGCTCCGGCTTTATGGCGGCGAACACCGCCTGATACAGCCTCCCGTAGCCTTCCGTCATGGCGCCCAGATCAACGCTCTGGCCGATGGACAGAAGCTCCGCCTCAGCCGCAAACACGTCTCGGCTCTCCAGATAACCGGCGGACACAGCCAAAAGCCTCTCGATGGACTGCAGCGTCCCGTCCTGCCCCACAAAGCCGTCGATCTGCCCGTGAAGCGCTTCCATGTCCGCCTGCAGCTTGGTGATCTGATTCTCCAGCTCCTGAATCCGGGCGGTCTTGGTGTCCGACTCGCTGCTGATCTTGGTGATGATCTGCTGATCCTCGTTCCTGACCTTGGACTGGGCGGCCGGCACCACCAGAAAATAGATCCCTGCCATCCCGATGATAAGGCCTATGGCCAGATTCACCAGAGTGGACATGCCGCTGCGCTTGGGCTCCTTCACGTTCACGGGCCGGATGATCAGCTCATTCTCGCTCTGATACCGGATGGCCTCTTCCTTCCTGCGCTTTGCGGGCTGCTTCACCCCCTCGTCCGGCATCAGCATGGCCTCCACCTCTTTGAGATAGCGCATGGTCTGGAGATTATTCTTGTCGATGTCCATGCATTTGCGCAGCTCCCGCTCCGCCCGCTCCCAGTCCTCCCCATCCATATACAGCAGGGCCAGCAGCTGATGGGCGCGGATGAATCTGGGATTCATGGACAGCACCTTCTTCAGCTGGATCACCGCCAGATCCTTGCTGCCCTGACAGCACAGCGCAAGGGAACGGTTGTATTTCTTGATGGTCTGGTTGATGGATTCCAATCTTGTGGAATTGGATCTCACCTTCTCGATATATTCGTCCGCTATGTTCTTCTCCGGCCGTATATTCTTGCTGATGACCCACTCGCTGAGGGCCGTCACAACCTCCCCCATCTCGAAATAGACCAGCCCCAGCAGATTGCGGGCCTTGAGATTGTTCTTGTTGAATTTCAGGCTCTGGCGCAGGCTGACCACCGCCCCGGTCAAATCCCGGACGCCGGCCTTTTCCAGACCCTCGTTATAATACATATTGGAAATATGCATGACTTTCTTGTAAAGGGTCACGTCCGCCCCGCAGGAGGTGCAGAAGTCCGGCTTCGACAGATGGCACCCGCAATTATAACAATATATCATTGTTCCTCTTCCAATCCCTGAGCAGCCCCCTGCCCAGATCCCATGATCATCTTCACAAGCAGATCCGCCATGTCCGTCAGATCCTGATTATAGATGGCGTCCTCCGCCTCCTCCACCTCAAGGCTGGGGTGAAACTTCTTCAATTCTTCCTCAAAATTTATCATCGCCAATCAGCTCCTTTATCTCTCCAACCAAATACAGACTGCCCGCTATATAAATCCGCTCCCCTTCCCGCTCCTGCAGCAGCGCCCGGAGGGCGGATGCCACGTCCTCATGAACCCGGAACCTGCAGTCAGGATATTTCCTCATCAGCGCATCCAGTCCCTCAGAGTCCAGCCCCCGGACATTGCCCATGGGAGCGGCCGCGATTCTGCCGAAAAGCCCTGAAGCGATCAGCCGCTCCATCATATGCTCATAGTCCTTGTCCCTCGCCACGCCGAACAGCAGGCTCCTGCCTCCCTTATGTCCGTCGGCGGACACCGACTCCAGAAATGCCCTGATGCCGTCCTCATTGTGCGCTCCGTCCACATAGACCCCCGGAAGCACTTCCTCCATGCGCCCCGCCCAGAAACAGTCCCACGCGCCCTTTCTGATATGCTCTTCGGTGACGGGCCTCCCGCAGGCCCAAAACACCGCCTGCAGCGCCTCTATGCCCCGGACGGCAAGGGCACAGTTCTCCGCCTGATAGGCCGCGATGGTCTGGAGGGCAAGGTCAATGCATCCATGGACATCTTTTCCTCCATGGACATCTTTTCCTCCATGGACATCTTTTCCTCCATGGACATCTTCTCCTCCATGGACATCTTCTCCTCCATGGACATCTTCTCCTCCATGGACATTTCTCACTCCATAATACCCAGTGCGCAGGGAAAAATCAATGCTTTTTCCATTAAAATTTGAGAAACTTATGTCCTTTTCCGACACGGATTGCGCTATTATTCCAAGCTCCGAGGCCCGCCTCTCAAACACTGCCGTAGTCTCCGGACAAGTGTCCCAGAACACCGCCTCCGCTCCGGCCTGCAGGATGCCCGCCTTCTCCCCGGCGATCTTCTCCACCGTGTCCCCAAGGTATTCCACATGATCCAGACCCATGTGGGTGATCACCGCCAGCTCCTTTCTGCGGACGGAATTGGTGGCGTCCAGCCTGCCCCCAAGCCCCGTCTCCAGAATGCAGAAGTCGGGCTTTCTCTCTGCAAAATATACCATGGCCATAAAGAAAAGAAATTCAAAATAAGAAGGATGGTACGCGCCTTTTTCCCCCTGCACGCTCCGGTCCAGCATGCCGTATATCTTCCTGAATATTCTGAGGAAATCGGCTCTGGAAATCAGCTCTCCGTCCACTGCGAACCGCTCCCGGATGTCCACCAAATGGGGGGATGTGAACAAGGCCACGGAGTATCCTGCCGCCCTCAGAATGCTGCACAGATAGGCACAGACGGATCCTTTTCCGTTGGTGCCCGCCACATGGATGATGCGCATTTTTTCATCGGGATCCCCAAGCCGGTGCAGGAATGCCTGCGTATCTTCCATGGCGTTTTTTGCCGTGAATTTCGGAATTTCATTGATATAGTTCTCCGCCGCCTCAAAGGCGGCTATCTCCTCTGCTCTCTCCCAGCTCATTCCAGCGCTCCTCATCTCTCCGCGGCCTGTCCCACTGTCTAACCCATGCTCCGGCTTCGCGGCACCTGCCTTTCATTTTCCCGCCAAAATCATATCATCCCAGCTGCTCCAGCCTTTTCTCCACCTGCTCCATCATCTGCGTGTATTTATCCAGCTTCTCCTTCTCCTGAGCCACCTTGGATTCAGGCGCCTTGGAAAGAAATCTTTCGTTGGAGAGCATGCCCCGAACCCTGTCCAGCTCGCCCTGCAGTCTGGTGCGTTCCTTCCGGAGACGCTCCTTTTCCTGCTCGATGTCCACCAGCTCCGCAAAGGGAATATACAGAGTTGCCCCGGGAATCACCACGGACACCGCATCCTGCGCTATGCCCGTCTTATCCCTCTGGATCATCACCTCTTTGGCATAGGCCAAGGACGCAAAGAACAGCCTGCCCTCCCGGAAAGTGTCCAGAAGCCCCTCATCCTCGCTGACAACGAACACGCCGGCCTTGTGGCTGGGAGCCACGTTCATCTCGCTGCGGACGCCCCTGATGCCCCTCACGGCGCTCTTAAGGATCTCTATGTCCTTCTCTTCTTTGGCAAAACTTCTGTCCTCCCTAAATTCCGGCCATCTGCTGATCATGATGGACTCCTCCCTGAAGCAGTCTCCTCCCGCACAGGAACCCTTCTCCATGGAGCGTCCCGCCTCCGAGGAAGCGTCTCCGGCAGCAGAAGCATCCTTCTCCATATCCCTCAAAGTGCAGAATATTTCCTCCGTAATGAAGGGCATGAAGGGATGCAGCAGCTTCAGAGCGTCCATCAGCACCGTCTTGAGAGTCCACAGCGCCGCGTTTTGGCTGGATAAATCAGCCATATCCTCTGTTCCGGCTGCAGCCGAAGGGGATCCGTCCTGCCCGGCGCTGCCCTCCTGATCGTCGCCGCTTCGTCTTCCGGCATACAGTCTGGGCTTCACCATCTCGATGTACCAATCGCAGAATTCGTCCCAGATAAAGTCGTACACTTTCTGAACCGCAATGCCCAGCTCGAAGCTCTCCATATTGTCGGTGACATCCTTCACCAAAGTGTTCAGCTTGGACAGGATCCATTTATCCACGGGCTGAAGTTCCTGCAATGCAGGCTCCGTCACCCTCTTTCCGTCCATGTTCATCATGATGAACCGGGAAGCGTTCCACACCTTGTTTGCAAAGTTTCTGCTGTTCTCCACCCGCTCGTAGTAGAAGCGCATGTCGTTGCCGGGGGCATTGCCCGTGATCAAAGTCAGCCTCAGAGCATCCGCACCGTACTTCTCAATGACCTCCAGCGGATCAATGCCGTTGCCAAGGGACTTGGACATCTTGTAACCCTGACCGTCCCTGACCAGTCCGTGAAACAGCACTGTCTTAAAGGGCTTCTCTCCCATGTGCTCGTACCCGGAAAAGATCATGCGGATAACCCAGAAGAAAATGATATCGTATCCCGTCACCAGCACGTCCGTGGGATAGAAATATTTCAGCTCCTCCGTCTGCTCCGGCCATCCCAGCGTCTCAAAGGGCCACAGCGCCGAGGAAAACCAGGTGTCCAGCGTGTCAGGATCCTGCGTGAAATGGCTGCAGCCGCACTTGGGGCAGACTGCGGGCGTCTGCTCCGCCACCACCGTCTCGCCGCACTGGCTGCAGTAGTAGGCGGGAATCCTATGTCCCCACCACAGCTGACGGCTGATGCACCAGTCCCTGATATTGTCCGTCCAGTTGAAATAGACCTTTTCCATACGCTGGGGAACCAGCCGGATCTCGCCCTTTTTCACCGCCTCCACCGCAGGCTTAATCAGCTCGTCCATCTTCACGAACCACTGCTCCTTCACAAGGGGTTCCACGGTGGTCTTACAGCGGTCATGGGTGCCTACATTATGAGAATAATCCTCGATCTTCACCAGCAGTCCAAGCTGCTGCAGCTCTTCCACGATGGCCTTTCTGGCCTCATATCGATCCATGCCCTGAAATCTTCCGCCGTTGGCGTTGATGGTGGCGTCATCGTTCATCACATTGATGACGGAAAGCCCATGCCGTCTGCCCACCTCAAAATCGTTGGGGTCATGGGCAGGGGTGATCTTCACCACGCCCGTGCCGAACTCCCGGTCCACATAAGTGTCCGTAACAACGGGAATCACACGGTTCATGATCGGCAGCATCACGCTCCTGCCGATGAGATGGCTGTACCGCTCATCCTCCGGATGGATTGCCACCGCCGTATCTCCCAGCATGGTCTCAGGCCGGGTGGTGGCGAAAGTCAGAAACTCCGTATCAGAGGGAGTACCGTCCTCCCTCACAACAGGGTACTTGATATGCCACAGATGTCCCGCCTGCTCCTGATAAACCACCTCCGCATCGGAAATAGAAGTGTTGCACACCGGGCACCAGTTGATGATCCTTGACCCCTTATAGATATAGCCCTTTTCATGCATCTTCACGAAGACCTGCGTAACGGCCCTATTGCAGCCCTCGTCCATGGTGAAACGCTCCCTGTCCCAATCGCAGGAAGATCCCATCTTCTTCAGCTGGGAGATGATGCGCCCGCCGTATTCCTTCTTCCAGTCCCAGGCCCGCTCCAGAAACTTCTCTCTGCCCAGCTCCTGCTTGTCGATGCCTTCCTTCTTCAGCGTCTCGGTGATCTTCACCTCCGTGGCGATGGACGCGTGATCCGTGCCGGGCTGCCACAGCGCATTGTAGCCCTGCATTCTCTTGAAACGGATAATGATGTCCTGCATGGTATTGTCCAGCGCATGTCCCATATGCAGCTGGCCCGTAATGTTCGGGGGCGGAATCACGATGGTAAAGGGGGTCTTGTCATAATCCACCTCCGCGTGAAAATACTTGTTCTTCATCCACTTTTCGTAAAGTCTGTCCTCCAGCCCTGCCGGATCGTAGGTCTTTGCCAACTCTTTGCTCATTTTGTCCTCCTGTTCCAGTACCGTCCATGCGGCTTTGGTTCCATCGCGCCTCCTGCGTCCTTTCTGCGGAAAGCATTTTCGTCGCGAAGACGTGTAAAGGATGTGTACGTAAATGCTTTCTGGCGAAAAAAAGCCCTCTGCCGACTTTCGTCAGCAAAGGGCGTCTTTCACGCGGTACCACCTTTGTTCACGGAGGGATTCTCAATTCTCCCTGCCGTCTCAGCGACTTCCAATAAAGTCCTATCCGATAACGGAGATAACCCGTGAATCCCTACTCGGCATATGGACAGCCCGTGGATCTCATCCGCCGGCAATGTATCTCTCACTGCCTGCCCAAAGCCACATGCTCTCCGCCTTTCAGGCCTCCGGCTTGGAAGCTACCTTCCGCATTTCTTCCTTCAGACGGCCTTTCAGCATCCCCGTGGGGACAGCCGCCCTCTCTATTAAGGGACAATGCGTACTCCTCTTCGTCACAGCCTTTGTGCTCTGCTTTTTTCTTTTTCCTACTATAAGCCCTTCCAGAGATTTTGTCAAGAAAAATATGCGCTGTCCCGGGCTTGCGGCAGGATACTAAAATTACCGCAAGGAACCGGCGCAGGAAATCAGCCGTAAGAAATTGGTCATAAAAAAATGGTCATAAAAAATCAATATTTATATTGACAACCAAAATATGTGCTGTTAAAATGGCAAAAATAAAGGATGGATAGGCCCATGATTGAATTTTCATTTATCATGAACAGAATGAACCAGCAACAGCAGCTCATTGTCAAAATTGACAACCTCAAAATTGACAGCGGGCTTTTTGAGCTGTGTTCATAACAAGTGTCTTATCCTAGTTAATCTGAACCAAACGGTCAAAAGCTCAACACGAGTTTTTGGCCGTTTTTTTATAGAATCTAAAACATGATTCTGTTATCCAAGTTCTATTATGGCAATATAAACAGCAGCAGAAAGGAAAAAATAGTATGGTATGTAAACGGTTAACTCCAAATGAACGCCCCACATTTCCTAAGCGGGCAATTATTACGGCAGGTATGCCTTATGGAAATAAAAATCTGCATTTCGGACATGTAGGCGGTATGTTTATACATGCAGATATTTTTGCGCGCTTTTTAAGAGACCGAATCGGAAAAGACAATGTTATCTTTCTTTCAGGAACAGATTGTTATGGTTCCCCTATCATGGAAAGCTATCGTAGGCTGCAGGAAGCCGGGTATGAAGGTACTCTGGAAGATTATGTACGTGCCAACCATGAGAATCAGAAGAAAACCTTGGAAAACTATGGTATCGGTTTAAATTTCTTTGGAGCATCGGCTCTGGGAGAAGCAGGTTCCATCCACAGACAAGTATCCGCGAAAGTGTTTCATACTTTATACAAAAACGGATATATTAAGAAAATGTCCATGCCTCAGTTTTATGATGAAGAAAAAAAGATGTTTTTAAACGGAAGACAAGTAATCGGGAAATGTCCCATACCGGGATGCACATCGGAAAAAGCATATGCCGATGAGTGTTCATTAGGACATCAGTTTTTGCCTTTGGAGCTTATCAATCCTGTCAGCTGCCTGTCAAACAAAAAGCCTATACTCAGAGATGTGGAAAACTGGTATTTTGATTTGGAATATTGTATTCCTATAGTAAAGGAATATAATGATTTTTTGCGCAAAAATACAAACACGCGTAAGTATCAGTTAGAAACCGTAGAAGAATTTTTGAAAAAACCCTTACTATATGTGCCAAGAAAGTATATTGGCGACATAGCAGAATTGGCGGCAAAGCTGCCCCCTCATAAATTAACCGATGAGGAAAAGAAACCGTCCGTCGTGTTTGAATTTGAAAATCTGGATGACCGCGACAAGGCTAAAAACATATTGGACGCCGACAGCATTCATTACACTTCCGGAAAGACGCTGGTCCCCTTTCGGCTGTCCGGTAATGTAGAATGGGGTGTACCCTTCCCGGAGTGTGAAGAATTAAAGGATCTCACCTTTTGGGTATGGCCGGAATCGCTATGGGCGCCCATTTCTTTTACTTATGCCTATTTGAAAGAGCAGGGAAAAGAGGCAGACTTATCAAAATGGTGGTATGACGAGGAATCTAAAGTTTATCAGTTCATTGGAGAAGATAATATTTATTTCTATGCAATCGCTCAGACAGGATTGTTTACGGGATTACAAGTTCCCAAAGGCGAAGTTCCTGATATGGAGACAGTACACTTATCTCATATCATAGCCAATAGACATTTATTGTATATGGACACAAAGGCCAGCAGCAGTTCCGAATGTAAGCCTCCTATGGCTGATGAATTGCTAAATTATTACACAAAGGATCAGCTGCGAATGCATTTTATGAGCTTGGGTCTGTCTTCTAAAAGTGTAGGATTTAAGCCGCAGGTATTTATGAAAAAAGAAGATAGGGTTGGTGTGGACATGGTTCTGAAAGACGGAAATTTGATAACCAATGTGTTTAACCGGTTAATCCGAACCTGCTTCTATGCCATTCAGAATAATTGTGACGGAAAAATCCCGAAAGGCGATGCAAGTGAACAAATAAGGCTTATGGCAGAGAAAACCGTTCTTGATTATGAGCGCTATATGTATAACCATGAGTTTCATCGTATCTCTTATGTTTTAGATGACTTTATCCGGGGGGTAAACAAGCATTGGGTAAACAATGTAAAGATTGCAGACGCCACCAATAATGCACAGTTCCGAACACAGCTTGTCATTGATTGCTTTTATGCTTGTAAGGTTATGGCCATACTGGTTCATCCAATTGCGCCGGAGGGATGTGAAATGTTCAGGGAATATCTAAATTTAGGAGAGGAATTGTGGGATTGGAACAACATATTTGAGCCGGTTTCTTTTTATTTTGCAGACGCGGAGAGCCATAAATTGAAGTATCTGGAACCGAGAGTCGATTTCTTTAAAAGGCACGATTGTCAACTGGCGGAAATGTAATCAACAAAAAGATCAGAAAAAGGGGTGCATACCACTGCAGCCCCTCCTCATGGCGGTGCATCCCGGCCCCCGCAGGGCCGGCTGCATCGCTTTTGCTTGTAATACTCATATCTTTTTTAATTGTAATGCACTGTCGCACTGCTGCCTTCAGGCCTTAGCGCTTCACCGTCTCCTCTACCTCACGTTTTTTGATGGAGAAGAACGCCAGCACCACGTTCACCACTGCGTACAGGAGCATCAGCAATGTCCATTTGTCCACAAGGATCATAGGATTGCGCATGTCCTCCGTCAGTATGAAGGTGATGACTGCGATCACTGCAGG
>RAZA01000045.1 GCA_003612485.1 bacterium D16-50 | reverse complement strand
GCCGGTCAGAAGGCGCACTTAATAGGGCTTTGTAATAGGTACTCCTTGGGAATCTAAGGGCATCACAAAGCCGGGACACGGTGTAAAGGTTTACGTTTTGCTGGATAAAAGCAACAATCTCGGTTATTGTTCTTTTGCGAATATGGCGGTGGCTTTTTTTAATATTTCATTCTCGATCTTAAGTCGCTGAATTTCTTTCTGGAGAGCTTTATACTCCTTGAGGGTGACCGTTCCCCCCCTCCGCTGTTTTGATGGGAGAAAGCTGCTTCACCCAGTTACTCATGACACTCCGATTTACGCCATACTCGCGTTCCAGCTGTGGATAAGAATATTGCCCGGAATTATACAAATCCACAATCTGCTGTTTAAACTCCGGTGTATAAGATTTTTGGTTTTTTGCCATGTTGAACATCTCCTTTGTTCTTTCACTTGATAGTATAGATTGTTCAACTTTTTCTGTCCACACTTATATACTAACACCAGTCCAAACCGCATTTTGTTTACAGTTGGAGGCTGGAGCCGACGGATAAACTGCCAGTGGGAAAAAAGCCATGCCTTTCGCTGTGGGAGTTGGAAAAGCAGATCGGGTATGACCTTGACACACTTTCGGACCCAATGGGAAAGAACATAACCGTCGGGGAACTGGTGGAGCGGTATTTATGCACCAAGACAGGGGTAAAGCCGAATACGCTCGCCAATTACAATTTTGTGCAGAACCTTTTGAAGAAGGAAACTTTCAGTGAGAAAAAGATTTCCCAGATTAAGACATCGGATGCAAAGCTGTTTTTGATAAAACTGCAGCAGGACGGGAAAGGATACAGCACCATCAAAACGGTGCGTGGAGTCCTCCGACCGGCGTTCCAGATGGCGGTGGATGATGACGTGCTGCATAAGAACCCATTCGGCTTTGAACTGGCTACAGTGGTGGTAAATGACAGCGTGACAAGGGAGGCAATTACCAAAGACCAGATGAGGAAATTCCTCAAGTTCGTCCATGATGACAATGCCTATTGTAAATATTACGAGGTGGTTTATATCCTCTTCCATACGGGGCTGCGGATTTCGGAGTTCTGCGGGCTGACGCTACGGGACATTGACCTTGAGAATAAAGTGCTGAACATAGACCACCAGCTCCAGAGGACTTCCGATATGAGGCTGATTGTGGAATCGACCAAGACTAATGCCGGCACACGGAAAATGCCCATGACGGATGATGTGGCACGGTGCTTCCAGGGCATCATTGAGGATAGGGAGCCGCCCAGGTATGAAAAGGTGATAGACGGCTACACGGGCTTTCTGTTTCTGGATAAGGACTGCAATCCCCTTGTAGCGATGCACTGGGAGCACCGGTTCAACCACATGGTCAAGAGGTATAATGATATCTACCGGGTGCAGATGCCGAACATCACGCCGCACGTATGCCGCCATACCTACTGTAGCAACATGGCGAAATCCGGCATGAACCCGAAGACGCTGCAGTACCTGATGGGGCACAGTGACATCGGGGTGACGCTGAACACATATGCACATCTTGGGCTTGAGGATGCAACAGATGAGCTGAAACGGCTGGAGGAGCTGGCAGACGCCAGGAAGGAACTGGAAAAGACGAAAGAGGAAAAGCCGGTGTCACAGAAGATGTTCCGGGCGATTTAATGGGAAAATTATGAATGAGGCATGCCCTGCTAAAATACAATTTAAAGTTTTTTGGCGGGGCTTTATTTTTATGCCCACAAATGGAAGACTTTGTGTTATACTTGTCTATCATAAGCGATTCCGATATAATAATTAGATTGTTATGGATATTTTATCATAGTAATATTTTTGAGATGAGGTGATAAAAATTGATTAAATTTTTGGCAGATAACTGGGTAAACATTTTGTTGGTTTTGGTTGGAACATCAGCTCTTGTTATTTATAAACTGCAAGAGAGAAGAAAGAAAATAGATGCAGCTTCTTTAATTATTTTACAGATTGATGAAATGCAGGAGAGGTTACGGGAAATATCTACTTATATTGTGGACGAACAGTTAAATGCAACAGCTTTTTATGAGTCACTTCCTTTGATGGAAGAAAACTATTGGGGCAAGTATAAACATTATTTTGTTCGCAGCATGGACGCTACAAGTTATGCTTCTCTAAATCAGTTATATAATTATGTATCTGGGATTCAGGAACAGCAGTTATTAATGAAGAATCTTCAGAAAAATAGTTTTATTTTGACACAAACGCTGCTGATGAATATGGAAGCACAGTTAATCGGTGTTGGTTTGGGGAACTCATATGGAAGCGTTTCTCCTGCTCAAATTGCGTCAACTATGGAGAATATGATTCCACCTAATGTAACAGAAGAAGATAGAAATAATTTACAAATGATTGTAAAGCAAATAATTGAACATAATCCTAATTTTGATGATAATCAGTTTTGGAATATGTATAGACAGCAGGATGAACGGCTAAAAGGTATCATTAACAACGGAGCTTTAAGTCCATATATTCCTGTTCAGATTAAAATTAGCTTGGATAAGATATTGAGAGAATATTCAATGCTTGAAATTACAGGAACTGATGGGTATCAATTATTAAAAAAGATGTCACAAAAGAAATTTTAATTAAAGAAAGAGTAAGATATAATGAAATTGTTTTATTTGCTTAATATTTTAAAATAAAGTGTTTATGACATGTAGAAATGCAATTAAGAAAATGAAGAAAGGGGTTATTATAATGCCGGTATCACTAAAATTGAATATATTCTAGGCGATTTAATAAAGAAAGTACACTCTGCGCCCTGCTTCGGCAAGGCTCTTTTCGTTTGTATTGCCTATACTATACATAATGGAAGGATTTATGACAAAATACCGGAGTAGCAAATTTGGTCTAATGAAAAATGAGTGACAAAGAATATTAAAAATGAAAGATTCTTTATAAATTTAGATAAAAAAGATTAAAGTTTTGCTTGATGAAGGGCTCAATTGAGAGAGGTATGTATAATGTCTTCAAAACGTAAGTTTTCTGGTGTTCCATTCATTCCAAAACAAAAATGTATTGACTGTGAACATCTTGAGCAGTGTAAAAATACTAATAACTCACTGACAATCAAACTAATGGTGCTTGAATGCGAAAGTTTTTATTATATATTTAAGCAACTGGAGGAATTTGAAAAACTTCCTGCATTAGGTGAAAGTAGGGAAAAAATCAAGAGAGTATAGATAAATATGAGAAACAACACGAAGGTATTCCATCACTTAGGTCACCGCTTGTCGTGAATGGTGCATTAGCAGCAGAATTAGCTCTTAAGTTTCTGATATTTAAGGAAATGGGTTCATATGAATGTATTCATAATCTGCAACGTCTTTTTGAGCAACTGCCTGACTGTCATAAAAATTCTTTGACGGAAATGATTTATAGACAAGCACACCAAAATGAAGAAACGCTGAAAATTAACCTTACTAATATTTTAAATCTGTTTGAAGATTTTCGGTATTCTTTTGGGAAAGAGCATCTTGGATATACAAATTTTTTTGATGAATTTGTACACATCGTTTGTTTGTATGCGATATCGCAGAAACCAACTGATGAGGAAGAAATAGAGGTTAAGTGATTAAAAGTAATCTGCTGCAGCAACATGGCGAAATCCGGCATGAATCCGAAGTCGCTGCAGTATCTGATGGAGCACAGTGATGTCGAGGTGACGCTGAACATATATACGCACCTTGGGCTGGAAGACGCAACGGATGAACTGAAACGGTGGCAGAAGCCTGCAAGGAACTGGAAAAGGCAAAAGAGGAAAAGCCGATGTTAAAGAAGATGTTTTGGGCGATTTAATGGGGAAATGATAGGGCGTTCTGCTAAGATACAGATTTAAAGTATTTTGGCAGGGCTTTATTTTTATATCCACAAAAGGAAAAATATGTGTTATACTAAATTTCTATAAGCGATTATATGGCAGTAAATTAAGTTGGATATGGAGGAAAGGATATGAGATATCTTTACCATTATACAAGCTTGGATACACTTGCATTGATCTTAAAAAACAAAACTCTGTGCTTCAATAATCTTGTAAATGTGGACGATATGGAAGAAGCACAGTCTGAAGATATGGGAGAGTTTGGAAAGTTTGTTTATGTCAGCTGCTGGACAGCGGACAGAGAAGAATCCATCCCATTGTGGAATTTATATACGCCTGATATGCACGGGGTCAGGATTAGGCTTCCAGAGTATCCTTTTGAAACCTATCATTACAAAAAGGGGGAATTTTTCTGTGAGGAAGATGTGGATACTTATATTGATCTTGCTCATATGATTGCAGAAAATAGATATAGCATATTACCTAAAAATCCTGTTTTAGTCGAGGTTGAATACGATAATGAAAAAGCCAGATTATTCCCACATGTCAGGCAGGAGTCATATCCGGGGGCTTTACAGGATTTTTTAGAGGCTAAGTCATTAGAGGAATTAATAAGAAAGAAAATAAAGGTAAATTATTCTTTTGAAAAAGTAGGATATTACAAAAGAAAAATTTGGGATTTTCAGAAGGAATGGAGATATAAAATAAGTATTTCACCAATGGGCCTGCGGGAATCCAACCCGTCAACCCTTGAAAAACAGCAGGAATATTTTAGAAGATTAGATGACAGGACTGCGGAACCGCCAGTGCAACGAATATTTTAAAAATAGATGAAAATGTATTCAAAGAACTGGAAGTAGTCTTTGGACCCAAAATGACGGATGCTGAAAAGATTATGGCAGTGGCACTGCTTGAAAAATATGCTCCAGAATGTAAATATAAAGACAGCTGTCTGCAAATACGGCAGTCCAGATAAAAGCATCTTCAAAATATCCAGAGTAGTAAAACACCCCGCCTTTTACTACGTTTTGACTACGTTTCACGGCCTCAATACGCCGCATTTTGCCCCGTTTTGCCCAATCTGTGATATTTTTAACAATCTTATTGGAAAATACAACCCGCGCAAAACGCCGCAAAACACGGCAAATCAGCGCAATAAAGGAGGAAAAACTACAATGATAAAAATATTATTTGTTTGCCACGGCAGTATCTTGAAATGTTCTGGAAAAGCCTGTAAAATCAATGACTCTACGATATGGCAAGGCGTTTACTGTACCACTACTACACCATTTTTGAAAGAGCCTTGAAATGACAATCAGAAATTGAAATAGATTTTGTGAGGATATAGTATTTTGTAGAAGATTTTGTTATGATATGAATTGGGTAGATGTTGTCTACCCAATTTGACTTGGAGGTGCTTTCATGGCAGAGAGTCAGAATATTGAATGGAAAGAATCATGGCGGGATGAATATCTCAAATGGATATGTGGATTTGCCAATGCGCAGGGCGGAAAGATTTATATCGGTACAAATGATGATGGTACTGTCATTGGCATTCAAGACAGTAAGAAACTTATGGAAGATATTCCCAACAAAGTAAGGGATATTTTGGGAATCATCGTAGATGTGAACTTGTTAGCTGAAGATGAAAAAGAATACATTGAAATTTGTGTCAGCCCCAATACCTATCCTGTGAATTACAGGGGAGAATATCATTATCGGAGCGGAAGCACAAAGCAGTTGCTTAAAGGACAGGCATTGAATCAGTTCCTCTTAAAAAAGACTGGCATTACCTGGGATAGTGTTCCCATACAGGATGTTGCAGTAAGGGATTTACGGAATGATAGTTTTGATATTTTTCGTGAACAGGCCGTTCTTAGCAAAAGGATGGACAAAAAAGATGTCGATTCTTCCAATGAGCAATTGCTGGATAGCTTAAATCTGCTTGACCATGGCATGCTCAAGCGGGCAGCGATTTTACTATTTCATCATAATCCGGAGAAATGGATACCAGGTTCTTATGTAAAAATTGGCTATTTTGAAACAGATTCAGAATTGCGGTATCAGGACGAAATACATGGATCACTGATTTCACAGGCTGACAGAATTGTGGATTTGATTTTTACCAAATACTTGAAAGCAGAAATTTCTTATCAGGGAGTTACAAGGGTGGAAACTTATCCATTTCCTAAGGAGGCGATTAGAGAAGCCGTTTTTAATGCCATTGCCCACAAATTCTATGGAACATTGATACCGATTCAAATCAGGGTTTATGCGGATAAAATCATGATTGCAAACGATTGCGTGTTTCCTGATGACTGGACGGTTGATGATTTGATGGGAAGTCATCGTTCCAGACCATATAATCCGCTCATTGCGAATACTTTCTTTCGTGCAGGCTTTATCGAAGCATGGGGTCGGGGAATTGAGAAAATTAAGGACAGCTGTGCACAGGCCGGGAATCCCATGCCGGAGTATGCGGTTAAAAAAGAGGACATTATGGTGACGTTTAAAAGTCTGGTGACTGACACTACCCAAAATACTACCCAAGCTGTTACCCAAGGTACTACCCAAGTTGGTTTTCAGTATATTGAGAATTCGATTCCTATGCGGATTATAAAAGTCATTAAGGATAATCCGGCATTGTCCCAAAGCCAGATTGCAGAAATGCTTGGGGAAAAGCATGATACGATTAAATATCATATGCGGAAAATGCGAATATCTGGAATCATCGCAAGGGAAGGTACCAGTCAGAAGGGAAAGTGGATTATTGTGGACAATAAGAACTGATTTTATACTTTGGTTAATGTAGGATTTTGAAGAGTATTACACTACAACGAGGATTAGGTAGATGAGTTTTACCCAATTCTCATTATAAAAATAGGGGCGGTAATTAATGATAAAAACAGATGCGTTTCCAACAATTCAAATGAAAATAAATAAATTGTTAAAAATTACAAATGGGTACAGGTTCTATGATCTTGTGAAAGCAGTATATTGCATTAACTTGTGCATTAATAATAGATCTGTTTTGGAATCTTGTCTTGCGTTAAATGCCTGTCTGATTGAATATGTAGAGCAGGGAAGTCAAGAAATAAATAGCTATGATAGTTTTAAAAATTTTTTTAAAAGAATCTATGATATTATGAAACCGGGAATAGCGGATGATTATACGGTAGAGGATTTTGGAGAAGTTAGGATTAGATATGACAATAAGTTTTATCGTGTGATAGTTGGGGATGGCCATAATAATGTTTTTGCTTGCTTGAATTTTTTGCCCGTATTAGCAAGAAAAACTTCACATGAAGATGAACTTAAACTGGTCTTGGATTATTCGTCAGGAATTCTTGATTATTTTATAGAAGATAATAAAAATGATGGAGTTATAGAAAAAAGATTTCAACTTCCGTCAGAACAGCTGTTTTATAGAATACAGAAATTTTTTGATGAAGAATGTAAGAAATATGATATTTTTAAGATTGCGACGCTAATGAAAAGCGAAGAAGCTACTATTGAAAAGAGCCATTTTGTCTATAAGGAAGATAATATTTATCCATTATATAATGTTTCTTTGCTAGTTGATTTGTATGATATTTGGGAGAAAGAAATCGATTATGAACAACAAATAGCTGTTGCAAATATTGGAATAATTGAAAGAATATATAGTTTGTTTGAAACTGATCGGTCACGAAGCTGCATAATGTTTGCGCCAGCTATGATTTTTCCAGATCAAAAATTTGATTCGACTCAGAAAACATATACATTTGTAGCAACGTCTTCTCATGGTGCTATTTTTGCAATTAATGCAGATGAATATGAAAATAATCAGCTAGAGAAGGAAATTGAAAATATTGAGGAATATCATAAAAGCGGTAAGCTTCAAATTGCAGAAACATATAATCGGTTTGAAAAAAATGGATTAAGAGGACTTTACATCTCGCCTGATATGCCAATAGAATATTTAATCTATGACAGTTTTACAAACCCAAATCAAATACATGTTTCGATGGATAAGGCAGGGGTGTTAGAAAGAAAAATTTGCACTGCACTGGATATAATTTATTATCTTGATTTTATGGAAGACACTGATGAATTATTTGAATATCTTTCTTATTCAAAAGAGAGAGATTATAAGAGCACTTTTGGATTTGGTAGTGATGCTGCTCATTATTTTACGTGGAAATATCAAGGCCGCTATATTGCAAAAGGTGCAATTGTATTTGATATGCTTGATGTAGGGTATGATACGGAAAATGAAGCTGTTGTTGAATATTTCCGAGAGAAATTGAGTGATTATCCGTTCCAAGTGAATGATTATCTTTTTCAAGAACCTTTCTTATGGAAAATTGAAAAAAGAGATTCAGAAGATTATGAATATGTTGCAAAACATGGTATAGGATTTGGCGGGATATTTTTTCCTCTACCAAGGAATAATTATGTTTTTTTGACAAATAATGTTGAGTTTTATAAGAGTGTGAAGGATTTTGGTGAATATCGTCAATGGATTCAAGTGTTGGAAGAAATAATTACTGAGGGATTTGTTTCAATAAAGTACATATTTGAAGATAAAAGAGCAATCTGTAACACGGGAATTCAGTTAGCATTTATGCCAATCGAGTATGCCGCTCACGCTGGTCATGAATCCTTTTTGAATGAAGAACGAACATATGTATATAGCGATGCTCAATATCATCATCACAAATGGATTATCAGGTATGTGGTGAAAGATATGCAACGAATCTTTCGAGATATTCAGGAAGCGGAAAATAGAAGTATAGAATTGGACATATTAAAGGAAATATTGTTGCCATTGTTGCTACAGATTCCCGATTTGAGTGAATTATTTTATACGAAAATTCAGCAGATTTCCAGTGATAAAAAGAAAGTGGGTGTCTTTGCGACTTCTGTAGAATACAAGTGGGATAATAATATGCAAGACTTTTCTCCACAGGATTTTCACTATCACGAGGTTAGAAAAAGAATAGCAAATGTTTGTTATGATCGGATGATTAATCCTGAGATATATCGTGGAAGAGAGGCAAATCAAGTTATTCGTATTATGCAAAAAGCAGTTATTGAAGATTTCGAGAGAGAAGTTTCAAAATATTCTTGGAACGCATTGCATGTTGCAATGTTGGATTATCATTCAACATTGCTGCATGATATATATATTAATCAGAAAAGATATGGTTCATATTCAGGCTTGGATGAAGAAAAGGATAAAGAGGTTAGAGATAGAATTATAGATCAAAGAGAAAAGGCAAAGCATGATGATAGAAACGTTCTTTATTTGATAGAAACCAATCTGTTTTTGCATTGTGAAACAGAAATATACGCAACGAAAGAAAATATTAAATTTTTATTAGCATATGCAAATTGGCTGGTGGTATTAAATGACGTTGCTGATATGTGTTACTTCGCGGACACAGAAGCTTATATAGAAATAACAAGCGAGTATGTAGTTGATACCTTATCTGATGAGCAGCATTCAGAAAAAATAGATAACCTACATCATAGGGTGTATTCATATTCGGATGGATTAAAGAGAAATGCGGATATTGATTGTAAATACCTAGAAAAAGTTAAAGAAACTATTAAGGAAGACATAGGATTAGATTTTCAGAGTTTCATAGATGCGTTGTCGTATTTTAGTCATTCGTTTTCAGATGAGATAGTTAATAAGATCGGTAGTAATGTGTTCAGAGGAGCTTGTAATGAACTATTAAATGATTTCTTAATGCAAATGGATGGAGTTATTACAAAAGAAGAAGCACTAGGAATTTTCAACTATCTTGTAGTAGCTTTTGAAAATCTTAAAACTGAAAATGGAAAGACGGATTTCTACCTACCCATTGGCAAAAGAAGAACACGGGACACACGATTTGAATTAATGCCTCTTGTAAAGGTTGAGGATGATATTGTTTTTTCGCCGATTACTATGAATCAGCTGAAAAGAGAATGGCTTAATGGAATAATAGAATTTGTTTTGCCATATGAAATTGGTATGAAAAAAACGAAACAATTGTTACAAGAGTGGAAAAATTCATATGAGAAACAGATTGTATATGATATTGAAAATGTTTTTAAACAAGAAAAATACGATATTGTAAAACATAATTTCGAATTGAAAAAATTAAGCAAAGAGCATCCACAGTGGCTTGGTGATTATGACGTATTTGCAGTAGATATCAATAATAGAGCAATATGGATTGTGGAATGTAAAGTAATAGAAAAAGTAGCAACCTTTTATGATATGTACCGCCAACAGAATAGATTTTTTAATGAACATAAGGAAGATGAAAAGTTTCAAAGAAGAATAGATTATTTGTGTGAAAATGCAGATAAGGTTATTCAAGAGTTGGGATGCGAGGAATATATAGGGTACAAAGTAATACCATATATGTGTATGAATAAGATTATGGTTTCAAGATATAAGGAAATTGGTTTCCCTATTGTGTCCTACTCAGAATTAGTTGAAATTATTTCGAAAAGTAAAAATATCTTATAAATGGGTAATTAGAAAGGATTATTCTATGGCGAACATTTTGATTGTTGAAGATGAAAAGAATATGCAGGATATTATTGCTGAATATATGAAAAAGGGCGGGCATACCTGCTTTACTGCGGATGACGGTATAGATGCCTTAATGATATTGAAAAATAATCCTATGGATTTAATGATATTGGATATCATGATGCCCCACATTGACGGCTTCACTGTCTGTAAAATGGCACGGGAAATGAGCAATATGCCTATTATCATGCTGACAGCCAAAAGTGAAGAAAGTGACAAGCTAAAGGGTTATGAATATGGTGCGGATGATTACACAACAAAACCTTTCAGCCCTAAAGTCCTGTTGGCTAAAGTGAATGCCCTGCTCCGCCGTTCTTCTTCGGAACCGTTAGATATATTGAGTATTGGAAAAATTTCTGTTATGCCGTCCTCACGTAAAGTATTTTTAGATGGGCAGGAAATCGCTCTTACCCACAAAGAATACGAACTGCTTTATTTTTTTATGATGAATCCCGGACAGATTTTTACCCGTGAACAGCTGCTGAATAGAATTTGGGGCTACGATTTTGAGGGGACTACCCGTACCGTAGATACCCATATCAAAACACTGCGGCAAAAGCTGGGGAGTGAAGGAAAGCATATAGTAACGCTTATTCGTTCTGGATATAAATTAGAGGTGACAGTATGAAAAACAGCGATAATTTAAGCATTTATTCGATAAGGAAGAAAATACTTTTGATGTCTAAAGTGATAGGTGCTATCCTTGTTATTTCATATATCCTTTCAACCAAACTACCGTTTTCCTCAGACATTTCACTTTCTATTTGGACTGTTTTTGTGGTGCTGTTGATTTTTGGCGTTGATTTTCTGATGAGCTGCTTTATCTCAAAACCGATTGCTAAATTGGAAAAAGCAGCAAAACGGATGGCTGATTTAGATTTTTCTTCGTCATGTGACATCATGACAAATGATGAATTTGGGCGGCTTTCCACAAGTCTTAATGTCATGGCTGATAATTTGCAAAATGCTCTTATGAGGTTGGAGGCAGCAAATAAGCAGCTGGAAAAAGATGTTGAAAAGGAACGTCTGTTGTTATCAGAGCGTAAAGAACTGGTAGACAGTTTATCTCATGAAATGAAAACGCCTTTAGGGATTATCAGAGCCTATGCGGAGGGCTATCAGGACGAAGATGATGAACTGAAAAAACAAAAATATGCAGAAATAATCATATCGGAAACAGAGCGGATGAATCATCTGATTACTGCTTTACTGGATTTATCTGCATTGGAAACCGGGGCTGTGCAGCTTACCTCCGAACGCTTTGATTTTGTCGAACTTTTAGAAACTGTCGCCGGGCGGCTGCTGATTGACACGCCGGATGCTAATTTTGAATTGCAGTATGAGCTTCCTGATTATAAAATTTATGTTTGTACAGATAAGATCCGGATGGAGCAGGTCTTAAATAATCTCATTATCAATGCAAAAAAGAATGTAAAACCGGATGGCATATTAAAGCTATGCCTTTCAGACGAAAATGGGCTATTACATTTTTCTGTATATAATCAGGGCGAAACGATTCCAAATGAAAAGCTGAAAAAGATTTGGACAAAATTTTATCGGGATAACCGCTTAAGGTACAGTGGCTCCGGATTGGGGCTTGCGATTGTTGCACAAATTTTATCTATGCAGGAATTAAGTTATGGCGTAAAAAATCTTGCGGATGGCGTACAATTCTATTTTTCCATACCCACAGTTAAATAAGATAACATCCTTATTTTTGGTGGTTCTGTTTTCTATAAAGAGAGCAGAACCATTTTTATTTCACACCAATTTCACATCAATCTCACACCGACTTCACCTCATTTTCTTAAATTCATAATACGAAAGGGCGAAAAGCCCGAAAAAAGGAGGAGCATATATGACATTATTAGGTTTGGAATTGTATTGGTGGTTGGTAATTGCAATAATATTGGTTATCTCCATTCCTTTTAAAATCAAATTTATGAAATGGTGGGGCAAACGCCAGCAGGAAAAGAAAAACAGCCAGAGGGGAAAATGGGGGGATGATGAATGATTGAAGTTAAAAATCTGACTTTTTCTTACGGAAAGGATAAGCAAGCCCTTCATGGCTTAAATTTTACGGTAGGGGATGGTGAAATTTTTGGATTTTTAGGACCGAATGGTTCCGGCAAGTCAACAACACAGAAAATTCTCACTGGAATTTTGAAGGGGAATGGCGGCAAAGTTTCACTTTTTGGGCAGGATATTGCTACAGCGCACACGCAGGATTTTTTTCAAAAGATAGGTGTTTTATTTGAATTTCCCTATTTATATGCAAATTTGAGTGCTATTGACAATCTCAAATATTTTTCTTCGTTCTATCCGGCAGAACAGTTGCGGGATATTGGGGAAGTTTTGGAAGAATTGGAGTTTAAGACCGATTTCCTGAAAAAGCCTGTTTCTTCCTACTCAAAAGGTATGCGGCAGCGTGTAAGCATGGCAAGGGCGCTTATCAACAATCCGAAACTGTTATTTTTAGACGAACCAACCAGCGGTCTTGATCCGACGGGTGCGGTCTTGTTCCGCAAGATTATAGAAGAAGAACGCAGGAAAGGGACAACGATATTTTTAACCACTCACAATATGCTGGATGCGGATCTGCTGTGTGACAGGGTAGCTTTCATTACAAATGGAAATATTGTTGCGCTTGACACTCCGAAAAGGCTGAAGGAGCAAAATAGCAGCCACCGTATCGTGACCACCTATCTGTATCAGGGCAGACGGGAGGAAAAGACTATCGAAATCCCGGAATTGGAAGCAGGCATTCCATTCCCGCATGATGAAATCATCAGCATTCATTCAGAAGAACCAACCTTAGAGGATATGTTTATCCAGTATACAGGAAGGGGGTTGTCCTGATGAAAAATTTCTACTCCCTGTTCAAAAAAGACTGTCAGATGATGATAGCCGGAAAATTCATCTTTGTTGCTTTTGGCTCACTGCTTATTTATACATTGTTTATTAACTTTGGCTACATCAATTTTATGGATATGCAATTATACAATGTATACCTCTATGACCCGCAGGGGACACAGCAGGAAGTGTCAGAACTGATTCGTCCGGTGGCATCGTTAGAAGAACTGGATGACGCTCTTTTGGCTGATACAAACGGTGTCGGAATAGACGCCAGTTCCGGTACGCCAAACATTATTTTGTATTTCGGAAGCGAAAAGGTTGATAATCACAGGGCTGACTATGCGTTATCGCTTCTTCGTTCCGGTGATGAGTACGCTGCGCAGATAGTAGGGACAAATACAACAGAGCAAAAACAGAGGAAAGAAATGTCCTGCGAATTATTGTTTATCGAAATCGTTGCCGTTGGATTTTTGGGGATTGCTTCAGTGCTGTTCAAAGAAAAGCAGATGGGGGTTATCCGTGTCCATGCAGTCCTACCGCTTAAAAGGAGCTTATTTGTTCTGTCAAAACTAGCTGTTTTCCTGCTGTCTGATTTAGTTTTTGCAGTGCTATTAACATTGTTCAATGTAGGTTTTTCCGGTACAATCCGCATTTTGCCTGCCGTATTGGTGCAGACCGCAATTTTATCACTGATTATGGCGCTTACGGGATTTGGATGCACTATGCTGTTAAATGACTTCAAGCAGTTTTCGCTTGCCTATTTGGTAATTGCTCTTTTTGTGGCAACGCCCGTATTTTTGTCAGCAAATACTTCCATAAAAATGGCATGGATAGGCTGGCACCCTTTCTATCAGGTTTATATGGGACTTAAAAATGCCTATTTTGGAACACCTGTCACAAGCCCTGTTTATTATATTTGTACCGCTTGTGGAATTGCTGCCCTGTTTGTGGTTGTTCAAACTGCATTCCGTAAAGAAATGGGAAAGGAGGGCTGATTATGCGGGGATTGATTTATCAGCTCAAAAGTGTCTGGAAAGACAAATTTTGTATCATGTCTTTTCTTCTGCCAATTATAGTTGCTGTTGTTTTGCGTTTTGTTGGGACGATTGACCTTTCCTCACTGGGTGAACTTCATTTTGGAGCATTAGAAAACAATTTGTCTGCCGAAACAATATCGTGGCTGGAACGATATGGTTCAGTAACCATATACAAAACGCTGGAAGAATTAACTGCTTCAATCAATGAACCTTCTACAGACTTGATTGGAGTAGAAACCGATGGCAATGGCATCAAAACAATGGTAGCTGGCGATGAGCTGGACATATACCGCCAAGTGGCTGACACGCTTCCAGCATTGTATGCGGAGCGGGAAAACGCAGAGCAGATAAATGTCAGTATTTTAGAGCGTCATGATGTATTGGCAGGAATGCAAAATATTTTTATAGCAATGACGCTAATTGTTGCTATGTTCATGGGGTGTACTTTTAACGCTATGAATATGATATCTGAAAAAGAAAACTGTGTCGATTTGGTTAATCAAATATTGCCTATGACATACAGCCAATATGTCATCCAAAAAATTTTTATTGGTTTTGTCTTTGGATGCCTGTCCGCCGTTATGACAGCCTGTATCTGCTTTCAGCTTTCCTTGCAGAGTACATTTCTTATGCTGTTACTGATTATTCTGTCAGCTTTTGTAGCTGCATTGATTGGGTTGTTTATCGGTAAATTTTCCGAAAATCTTATGGTAGGTGTGGTTTATGTCAAGGTAGTAATGATTGTATTTATGGCAGTACCATTATTATCCTATCTGCTGGGGGCAAATGGTTTGGTTTTAATACTTTGCTATTTTGTGCCGTCCAATGCAACTTTTGAGGGGGTTATGAATTTAGCAAACAGTACTGATCCGATTATTGCAAAAGATATGCTTATTCTTATGGCGCATTGCATTGTTTGGTTTCTGCTTTATTTGTTAATCTCTAAACGGCGAAAAAAGAATGTATAAAGAGAAGAGTTTTTCATGCACCTTATAAACGGCAGCTTTGAGAAAATAGAAACTGCCGTTTTTTAATTGGAGCAGCAGATTTTTTCAAAATGAACTAAAGGGGAATGCAAAATATGCATAAAAGAAAGCTTAAAATGTTGAACCATAGAATAGGAAAAGTAAAAAAATTACAGAGTGTTTTACACATCAAGGTGTACCGCAAGGGAGGAAGAAACTTCACTGCGGTACACCTTTTTTAATGGTGCGAAATTTGTCTGATTTTAGATTTTATAGTGTTTTCACGCTTATAGAATCGTGAAAGAAAATTGCCTGACATTGCCCTGTTCTTCAGCAGGGATTCCGTTTCACTTTACTGCTTCATGTACGGCTGTTTTGAGAGCATGGATTTTTGTGTATCCCATACTTGTTTCATCAGCTCTTTGACTTCCTTTACATCGGCGGCATAGACGTTTCCTGTGGCGTTCATGCGTTTCGCTATCTGGTTCAGATTGTTGCCGATTTTAGCAAGCGCAGCATTGTATTCCCGAAGCTCTGAATAATCAATGTCATAGACGTAGCCATACAGAATCTGATGCCGCAGGAAAGAGGATTTATCCCTCATGCCGGAGACTTTGACTTTCTGCTCCAGTATGTATTGCTCATCGTCACTTAGATATATTTTTAACTCGTTTTTGCGTTCTCTGTTTGCCATTTTTACGTCCTTTCTGTAATGGGATTATGAAAGAATTTTACACTATCTTCTATCCCGTTGAGGGGGATATTCGTGCAGAAAAATGAGTGAAAAAATGAGAAATTCCGGCAGGGCATTTCATGGATTTTTGAGCGCAGAGGGGGCTAGGGGGAAACTTCCCCCTACAAGCATTTTTTTCAAGTTTCCGTCCTTTGGAAAATTGGAAAAATCAGCCTGTGAGGGAACACAGGCAGTGCTTGCTATGACGTTATACCGACTTTTTCGGTAACGCTGATAAATACAGGATTTGTTCAAAAAAAGTCGGTATAACTTTTCCCGTTTTTGAAAAAATAACCAAACTTTTTTGAGGAAGGTAGCCATAGGGGGAACATTACTTTTTCTATAATACCCACAGGGAATCAAACAGCGGAAGGAGGTGAAACATGAAGGACAACGCATTCCAGCGGCGGCGTGATATAGAGCGTATGCTGCTGTCGGGGAAAAAGCTGACCACATCGGAAATGATGAAGATGTACGGTGTCGGCAGGAAAGCCATACGCAGGGATTTTGACATCATAGGCGAGGAACTCCCCGTTATCACAAAGCAGGGATATGACGGAGGCTATCTCCTTGCGGACGGTGTGGGGCAGCACCAGAACACGCTCACGCAGGAACAGCTGGAATGTTTGGAAAAAGTTGCTGTGACCTGTGGTTCAGATGACAGGAAGATTGTCCTGTCAATCATACATGAATTTGGACCGTACTGCGGAAGTTTTACATAGAAAATGACGGGAGGCGTGGCATGGACACTGCACACCGGAGAATGGAAATCATCAGCATTTTATCCGCCAGAGGGCATACGACAATGAGGGAGCTTGCATGGGAACTGGATGTTTCAAGGCGCACGATAATGAATGACGTTATCGCACTGTCTTTTGATTACCCTGTCTACACAAAGCCGGGCGAAGGCGGCGGGGTTTTCATCACAGAAAATTACAAGCCCTATATCAACACACTCACGCTGACGGAACAGAAAACCTTATGCGGCTTATATGATAAAGCAGAGGGGAAAGAGAAAGAAATCCTTTTTCGCATCATTCACAAATACGGTGCGGACAAGCTGAAAATTTAGGGCAGATACATAAAAACTGACAATCAAAACTGAATACATAAATCCCACATATGATTCTGCAATTCTTCCCGATTGATTGCAGAAAGTTTTCAAGGGATTTTGAATTATTTTTCATTAACACAGCGCAAGGGCAGTCACAGACTTATGGGAAAAGTCTGGGCTGTCCTTTTTGTGCGTTTAAGGAGGGCGCACAACGTCCGGTGGACGTTGGCTCTGCGCCGACCGGAACGGAGAGGAGAAATTTATGGCAAAGAGGTATTACTGGCTGAAACTGAAAGCGGACTGGTTTTCAGACAAGCGCATCAAGAAGCTGCGCTCCATAGCGGGCGGCGATACGCATACGATTATCTATCTGAAAATGATGCTGCTGTCGTTAAAAGACGAGGGGAAACTTTACTTTGAGGGCGTGGAGGACAACTTCGCTTCGGAGATTGCCCTTGCGCTTGATGAGGATGCAGAGAACGTGAAGCTGACGCTTGCGTTTTTACAGCGGCATGGGCTGATAGAAATCGGCGATGATGACGAGTACCAGCTAACGGAAGTGCCGACAATCATCGGCTCGGAAACAGCTTCGGCTATGCGTGTGAGGGAGCATAGGGAGAGGAAAAAGCAGGCTGTCGGAAATGACAGGCTGTTACAATGTAACACGAATGAAACGGGTGGTAACAATCTGAAACAGATTTGTAGCGTAGAGAGAGAGTTAGAGATAGAGAGAGATAAAGAGATAGAGAAAGAGGGAGAGGGAGAGAAAGAAACACCCGCCCACGCCACTTATGGGAGATTTAATAATGTTTTTCTTTCTGATGCGGAGATTAACGGTCTGAAATCGGAACTGCCCGGCAAGTGGGAATATTATATTGACCGCTTATCCATGCATATCGCTTCAAGCGGGAAACAGTACCATAACCATGCCGCCACGATTTACAAATGGGCGCAGGAGGACGCTGACAAGGCAGTGCCAAAGAAAGGGATACCTGATTATTCATACAGTGAGGAGGACAGCTTATGAACGGTTTAACGGATACGGTTCTGAAAATGATGGATACCACGCAGGAGCCGGAGGATTACAAAGGGGAGGACGGTTTACTGTACTGTGGGAAATGCCACAAGCCTAAAGAAGCATATTTTCCTAAAGGCAGGGCTTTATTCGGGCGTGACCGGCACCCGTCTGAATGCGACTGCCGCAGGGCAGAACGTGAAAAACGTGAGAAAAAAGATGCGGATGAAAAACACAGTGCCGAAGTGGAACGTCTGAAACGGGAAGGCTTTTCCAATCCTGCCATGCGTCACTGGACTTTTGAAAATGACAACGGGAAATGCCCGCAGATAGGGAAAGCGCACTCTTATGTGGAAAAGTGGGAAACGGTACGTGAATATTCTTGTGCGGTGAAACCGCATATCCGGACTGGCGGAAACCGCCAGTCCGGCATACAGGAAACCG
>RAZA01000044.1 GCA_003612485.1 bacterium D16-50 | reverse complement strand
TCCAGCGGGCACCTGTACATGGTGCGGGTCCCCGGCTGCGGCGAGGAGGGGCGCAACGGGATGATCCGGGCGCTGGCGGAGGCGGGGATCGCCGCCAACGTCCACTACAAGCCCCTGCCCATGATGACCGCGTACAAGGACCTGGGGTTCCGGATCGGGGACTACCCCAATGCCTACAGGCAGTACGAGAACGAGGTCACGCTGCCCCTGAACACCTGCCTCGACGACGATGACGTGGAGTATGTGGTAGAGAACGTGAGGCAGTGGCTGGACAGAACCCCATGACTCCTTAAGGCCAGAAGGCCCTGCACGAAGCATTCAACTATATGGTGGGATTATGGAAATAAAAGAGCTGAACAGAGGAGATCGCAGGCAAATAGACAGTGTTGTCAGAGTACACATGGCTTCCTTCCCGGGCTTCTTTCTTACTTTTCTGGGAAAGGGCTTTTTGAGGCAGCTGTACCGGGGGTTTGCAGAGCATGATAAGTCCGGACTCATTATCGCGGAAAATGAAACCGGCATCGCAGGGTTTCTGGCATACTCAAACAATGTAAGCGAATTCTACAAGCATCTGATCAAGAAGCATTTGATCCGGTTTGCATTTTATTCCTTAAGGGGTTTTATACGCAGCCCCCGCAGCCTGTTTCGTCTGGTACGGGCTTTGACATATCCCAAGTCTGCGAGGAGAAACGAGGAATACATCGAGCTGTCATCGATCGGGGTGCATCCTGCATCCAGCGGTTCAGGAATAGGTTCACGGCTCATCGATGAGCTGAAGGCAATGGCAAAAGGCACCGATGCCGCCTACATTAAGCTGGAAACCGACGCGGACGACAACGAGAAGGCAAACAGCTTCTACCAGAAGAACCGTTTCCGGCTGGATCATGTTTATGAGACCCCGGAAAAAAGGAGAATGAACGAATATCGCTTTTACCTTGATCAGGAAAGGGCTCCGATCCATTGAGGCGAAGCAGGGGGCGGGCCCTCCTGAGACATCGGGGAAAGAAAGAGGCATAGGCATGAAGATACTGTATATTTCGACTGCCTTCCCCATGGAGGGCACCTCGACAATATATACAGACCTGGCAGAGGCGCTGGTCAGCCATGGGCATGAGGTGACTGTGGTCACAAAAGAAGAACGCCGGAACCAGACGGCCACATCCATGAACACGGAACGCGGGTGCAGAGTGCTGCGCATCAGGACGGGCAACATGTATGACGTAGGGTTCATCGAAAAAGGCGCATCCATCATTACCATGGCGTGGCTGATGACGGGCGCAATGAGACGAAACCTGAAAGGCTTAAAGGTGGATCTCATCCTTTTTGAGGCTCCCCCCGTGACGATGGAGCGGGTGGCGGCATATGCCAAGAAAAGATTCGGTGCCAGAGCTTTCCTCATGATGAAGGACATATTCCCCCAGAACGCGGTGGACATCGGAATCATGAAAAAAGGAGGGCTTGTCTTCCGGTACTTCCGGCATAGGGAAGCCAGCTTGTACCGTACTGCCGATATGATCGGATGCATGTCGGAAGGGAATGTCAGATACCTGCGCGAAGTGTCGGGGGTCGAGCAGGGTAAGCTGTGTGTTTTCCCCAACACGAAGAAAATCAGGCATGCAGAGGTAAACCGGCAGGAAATACGCAGGAAATACGGCCTGCCTTTAGACCGCACCGTATTCATATTTGGCGGCAACATGGGAAAACCACAGGGGCTGGATTTCATGGCGAGGGCCATCATCAGTGCCGAGCATGTAGGGCAGGCCTTCTTTGTTCTGGTAGGACGGGGAACCGAACGGAAAAGGGTTCAGGAACGCCTGAAGGGTCAAAAGAACTGCATGGTCCTTGAGAACCTCCCGAGGGACGAATACGATCGCCTCGTGAGCAGCTGCGATGTGGGCCTCATATCGCTGGACCATAGGTTCACCGTCCCGAATTACCCGTCCCGGGTGCTTTCATATATGGAATGCTCCATGCCGGTTCTGGGGGCTACGGACAGGAGCACGGACTTCAAGGATCTGCTTGTAAAGGACGCCAAATGCGGCATATGGTGCGACTCAGAAGATGTCGGGGCGTTCGTGGAAGCAGTCCGGAAACTGGCCGCGTCCCCTGAGATGCGCACGGAAATGGGACAGAATGGGCGCAGCTATCTAGAAGAGCACTTCAGCGTGGATGTCTCTGTGAAGCTTCTGGAGGACATGTACGGCAGAGGGGCAGGGACGGCATGACGCAGGCCATGCCCATAAGGAGGGTGCTATGAACATTGTTTGGATCGGCTGCCATGAGGAAGGTGTAGCAGCATTCAGAACCGTTCTGGAGAATGGCACAAAGGTGAACGCATTCATCACTCTGGATGATGCGTCCATCGGAAAGAGGAGCGCCGGCAGCCATGTGTACCAGACATACTGCGAAGACTATGGGATCCCATACTTTCAGGTGGACTCCATCAAGAGTGATCGCGCATATGGACTGGTGCAGGAGGCGTGCCCGGATCTCATGGTCGTCCTCGGATGGAGCGAAATCCTCCCTGAACGTCTTCTGGATATCCCCAAAATCGGTACGGTGGGCGCGCACGCCTCCCTGCTGCCACATAACCGTGGCAGCGCCCCTGTCAACTGGGCCCTGATTCACGGCGAGCAGACTACCGGGAATACGCTGTTCTGGCTGGACAAGGCCGTCGATACGGGACAGATCATCGAGCAGAGAGAGATTCCCGTCACGATATATGACACCTGCGAGACCCTCTACAGAAAGGTTGCTGAGACAAATGCTGAAATGCTGGCCGGATTGCTCGCATCGCTGCAGCGTGGCACCGTACCTTCTTCCAGCATCAGAAACGAGACCGACGAGCCGTTGCTGCCGCGGCGCAGGCCGAAGGACGGCCTGATCAACTGGGAACAAAGCGGTGCTAAGATATATGACTTCATCCGTGCTCTGACGAAGCCGTACCCCGGGGCCTTTACTTTTCTGGACGGAAGGAAGTGGCTGGTCTGGTCGGCTGCGCTGCTTCCGGTCTCCAGCGAAAGAAACGGCCTGCGCCCCGGGGAGATAGCAGGGAACGCATACAGCTTCAGCATGCCGGCAAACGGCATTCTGGTAGGTACGCAAAAAGAAGTCCTATTGATCACATCGGTCGAAAACGATCAGGGGATCCTGTTTTCCGGCAGGGAGCTGAACGGACTGGGAATGGAAGGGACATTTGGGAATGAATAAAGTTTTGGTGGTTGCGGCCCATCCTGACGATGAGCTGCTGGGTGTGGGCGGTACTGTCTGCCGCCATACCAGAAACGGGGATGAGGTCCGGAGCGTCATAATGTGCGAGGGGGAGTCCCTGCGCTACGGGAAGAACGTGGGGCTGAAGGAGGCAACGCAGGAAGCTGCGGAGATCCTAGGGGTGGCGCAGGTATATTCACTGGATTTTCCGGATCAGAAGCTTGACACCTATTCATTGACAGACATCATCATGCCGCTGGAGGAGATCTCGGAGACATATAGGCCTGATATCATATACTGCCAGTCTGCCTCCGATGCCAACAGGGACCACAAGCTGCTGTTTGAAGCCGCCAATGTAGCTTTTCGCCCTACAAGCCGGTGGGTCAGGGAATTCTACTGCTTCTATACGGCGAGCAGCACCGAATGGGGCATGCCTAAAAGCTTCGTCCCCGACACATGGGTGGACATCTCAGACACGATCGAGGACAAGGTCAGGGCATTTGAACGGTACCGCTCCGAGGCAAGGCCGTACCCGCATCCCAGGTCTCCCGAGGCACTGCGCCATCAGGGGCACTACTGGGGAAACCAGTGCTGCATGGACTATGCAGAAGTGCTGATGACCATAAGAAGGACGTTCCGGGGGCAATGACATGCAGCATATCAAAATAATCTTGGACAGGCTGCTGGCCGGGGCGGCGCTGCTTGCGCTGGGGCCCGTCATGCTGGCCGCGGCAATAGGGATCAAGCTGTCTGACAAGGGGCCGGTGTTCTATAAGGCGCAGCGGATGGGCATGGGCATGGCCCCATATACCATGTACAAGTTTCGCACCATGCGGGTAGGCTCCGACAGGGAAGGGGCCATCACGTCCTCCCATGATAACCGTGTCTTCCTCTGGGGAAGCTTCCTGCGGAAGACAAAGATCGACGAACTGCCGCAGCTCATAAACATCCTGACGGGGACCATGTCCATAGTCGGCCCGCGGCCAGAGGATGTCAGGATCGTTCAGGAGCACTATTCCATGGACGAGCTGCGAACCCTGAAGGTGCTGCCCGGGTTGGCATGCCCCGGGAGCATCTTCAACTACACACATGGGGAGAGGCTGCTGGAGGGCGGAAATGCGGACAGCCTTTATGTCGAGAGGCTGCTGCATGTGAAGCTGGCTCTGGACCTGTACTATCTGGATCACTGGAGCCTGCTGTATGATGTGAAGATTATCTTTCGGACCCTTTATACGGTCCTCCTGACCTCCCTCACCCCCTTCCGGATCGGGTACCCCATTGAATACAGAAGAGTATTCGGGGAGCAGGGGCGGGAAGAATAAAAACAGATGGGAGCAAATGCAGTATGTCCGAAACTAAAAAAACGAATCCTATATCAGAGCGCGTGAAGGAATGTAAACATCATTTAAAAAAAGTCTACAGAGAAGGGCTTTGTGTCCTTGAGGCTACAAACAAAAAGTGCAGTCAGCGAAAGGGGCTTCTTGCGTTAGGCTTCTTATATAAGATTGTATTGGATATATACTTTATGTTTGTGGTTAGCCATTATTGGCAGGTTGACGGTCTGGTCTGTCGCCCTTCAGCAGATAGGTTCTTGGTCTCCTGGATCGTTTACATAATCGGATACTGGTCGATATTAAAAGTCGTCAATTATATCGTGTCTGTTTTTCTTCACCTCCAATGGGTGCTTATAATCGCTCCGATGATCGTGTTATTTGGAATGCAGCAAGAACACAGCTTTATTTATTTGATAGTCGTTTTGATGGTATTGATACTTCAGGTACAAGTCGGTAAAAAGAATCATCGAATGAGGGCAATAAGTCTGGCAGAAGGGCGAATACGCCCTTATTGTACCATAACATGTTGTATTTTAATTGCCGCTATTTGGATAATAATGGTTGTCTGGAATAATTTTGAAGGATTAAAGGCATTTAACATAACTTATATTTATGAGATGAGATCCCATCTAGTATTTCCGCCCATGTTTGGCTACCTTGTGTCTTGGATTACACGGGCAATATTGCCATGGATATTTGTTCTTGGATTGTTTAAAAAGAATGTATTCCTGATTCTCTATTCATGCATATTTCAGGCGCTATACTATATGGTATTAGGATATAAAAGCATTTTGCTCATCATGGGAATCGTGTTTATTATTTATCTTCTCAGCACATACAGAATTTTGATCGTAGGAACCTATATCGGATTAATATCCGGCATTGTGCTCGGAACGATATGCGGATTTGTTGAAAAATTTAGCGGCGCGACTGCAAGCTTACTGTTTAATGGGATACTGGGAGAACGAACCCTATTCATTCCTGCTCTGATTAAGTTTCAGTTCTACGACTTCTTTTCACATTTTCCAAAAATACATTTTGCCGATGGAATGATCGGGAAATTGTTCTCAGAAGCTAACTTGTATAAATATGGATCCGGCATCATTGTCTACGCCTACAATAACGGAGGAAGCTTGGCAGTGGAGTCAAATACCGGCTATTTGGGTGACAGCTATGCACAGCTGGGCTTCGTCGGCATGATGCTGATCGGTGCTATGGTCATTTTGCTGGTCAGGTTCATATCGGGCTATTGCAAACATGTGCCTGAACAATTTCTATGCTGTGTGGTGGGATGCATTGCCGTCGTATTGAATGATTCCGCCTTTTTTACAGCGCTTATGACAGGCGGTATAGGAATTTGGATCATGATGTTGCTTCTTTACACCGGGAGGAATGAAAATGATAAATTATAACTGCAAACAGCTTGCTATAGTACTTGCAAAAAAGTGGTACATAATGATTGGAGTGACAATTTTGTTCTGTTTTGTTTCCCTCCCATTATCTCAATTATCATATAACAGAGCAACAGACAATTATAGAAATATTACAGAAAGAGAAGGCGAGGTTCTATATAACTTTTTTACTACTTATGAATTTGCTCCTACGGTTTCCTCCACCTTACAAATCTATATTGCATGCTTAAATGATTCAAGCTACATGAATAGAGTCATCAATACATATAACTACCATTTTCAATGGGAAGATGTGAGGGATAAAATCAATTTTGATTATTTGGAAAACGAAAATCTCTTTTCCCTTTCTATTTTGCAGGCTTCCGATGATGAAATCAAAAACGTAATGAACTTGATCACGGTTTCCTTAGGAAAATATCTTCACAAAAGCAACTTGCCCATTATAAATTTTACCGAAAAAGATACCAATAAATATCAAACCAATGTAGATATATCCAAGTTGCTGGCTGAACCTACGGACAAGCCCTCCAACCTCAAAATACTTCTTACAGCGGCGATAGCAGGAATTACATTTAGCTGCCTGATTATTTTGATGCGAGATTATATTGCAAGGGGAAGCGCAAAATAATGATTCGCAAGTCAATCATCCGACAATTTATATACAACGTAATCGGCACTACCCTTCCCACTCTGGTGCTGCAGCTGCTCATTCTTCCGCTGGTCGCAAGGGATATGGACGGAGACACCTACGGCTTTGTATTGGCCATGGTAGCGTCTGTCATGATGTTTTCCTCCGGAATCGGCAATGTGCTGAACAATATCCGAATGCTCTCTGAAGATGAATATGTCGCCCGCAAAAGCAGGGGCGACTTCGGCCTCTTGTTTGCCGCAAATGCCTGCGTCATTGCTTTTGTGACATCAGGAATATTGTATTATTACGGCATAGATGATGTCGCAACCTACTTTCTGACACTCCTTATGTCGGTCTTGGTCTATGCAAAAGATTATTACATAGTCAGATTCTGGATAGACTTGGACTATTTAGGCATATTGATCTGCAATTTGGTCTGTACTTTGGGCTATGCAGCCGGATATGGAATGTTTCGTCTCGGAGGGAGCTGGCAGCTGATCTACATTGCGGGCAATCTGGCCAGCCTGCTTTATACCATATGGAAGTATCCTATCAGCACTCCCCTTTTTGCCAGAACAGCCTTGTTTGTATCCATGACCAAAAGATACTGCGCGCTGACGGCAGCGACATTGCTGGGACGTTCTCTCCAATACATAGACAGGCTTCTCCTCTATCCCTTGCTCGGAGGCGAGGATGTCACCATATATTACGTCTCTACCTTGATAGGAAAGACGCTTTCCATGGCTCTGGGACCTCTGAACAGCTTTCTGCTGAGTCAGATCTCAAAAAAGAACCATATGAGCAGGCGCCTTTTCGGAAAGCTGATGCTTGTCACGGCAGGAATAGGCTTTCTGGGCTATTGGATATGCATCATCGCTGCAAAGCCTCTGCTGGGCCTTCTCTATCCTCAGTGGATCGAACGGTCAATGAAATACATTTACATCACTACGCTCACTGCAATTATCTCGGCCGTGTCCATGGTGGTGAATCCAATGGTTTTACGATTTTGCAATATGAACTGGCAGATACTGATCAACGGGATTTGTTTCGCTGTGTATCTGATCGTTTCATTACTCCTGCTTGGCAGATTCGGCCTGATGGGCTTTTGCGTAGGAAATATGCTGGCAAATACAATCGCCCTATTTCTGATGGTAGTGATTTACCTGCGTACATATAAGGGAAGGAATATCGATACATGTGTGGAATAAGCGGATATTTAGATTTGCACAAAGGAGTGGACAAGCATATTCTGAAAGAAATGACGGATATGATATCATACAGAGGCCCCGATGATGAAGGCTTTGCGCTGATTTCCGCATCAAAGACTCTGTTCGCAAAGGGCAAGGATTCCTGCGTGACCGGAGACGAGAAATACCTATGCGACTGTGACGAACAAGGCTTTTTCTTGGGGCTGGGCCATCGAAGGCTGTCTATTCTGGACTTGTCCCCATTGGGGCATCAGCCAATGGAAAAGCATGGCAGGGTAATGGTTTACAACGGAGAAGTATATAACTTCATCGAATTAAGGGCGGAACTGGAGGCGCAGGGATACACCTTTTCCAGCAGCTGCGACAGCGAGGTGATTCTGTCGGCATATGATTATTGGGGCAGCCAATGCGTCCACCATTTTAACGGGATGTGGGCGCTTGCGATCTACGACCCAAAAAAGAAGACCCTTTTCCTGAGCCGGGATCGCTTCGGCGTGAAGCCTCTATATTATTACAAAGACGGGGAAAAGCTTATCTTTGCATCGGAGATCAAGCAGATTCTCTGCGATCCTGCGGTACCGAGAATCGTAAATGCCGAGATTCTGGCCCATTATGTAAAGTTTAACTTCAGAGAATATTCTGAGGAGACCTTTTTTCAAGGCATCCACGCACTGCGCGGAGGATGCAGCATGACCGTGGACCTAGATCCTGAAGGCGGGAATATCCAAAAAATGAATATTCATCGCTATTATGATCTGAATGCCCATGTGAAGGCACAGCCCTGCCAGAACAGCGCAGAGATGGTGGGTGATGCCCTCCGCAAGGCCATACGTCTGCGAATGCGCTCTGATGTAAAGGTGGGCAGCTGCCTGTCGGGCGGTCTGGACAGTTCCAGCATTGTGGGAATCATCTGCGATGAACTAAAGCAAATTCACAAGGATCCGGAGAACCTGACTACCGTGTCAATAGGATTCCCTGACGACAAGGATATAAACGAGATTGGCTTCTGCCATCAGGTCACAGACTTCTGCCGATGCGAGGAGCACATCATCACTCCTGATATCGACTCTGTACTGCAGCATTTGGAGCAAATCATATGGCATCAGGATGAGCCGCTTCCCCATTTGGGCGTGGAGGTATCCTATGCGGTCTTTAAGGGCGCGGCGGACAAAGGCTGCGGCGTGTTTTTCGACGGACAGGGCGGCGATGAGGGGCTGGCGGGATACTATGGCTATTATGCCCATTATTTGTGGAGCATATTGACCCGGAAAGGCATCCGGAAATTTGGCGCAGAATTAAACAAAATAGTGGCATCCTCCGGGATGACCCGGAAACTGGCAATATTATACACGCTTTATTTTAACATAGCTTCGGTGCGGATTTGGGGAACTTCGATACGGCGAAACAAATACATGAGTCGTCGCTTGAGAAGATCCGTCAACACAAAAAATCTGCATATGTTCTTCTCCTCCAAGGATGGGACGGGAAGACAGCTGGAGGATTACTTATATGGCTCACTGCCCGGCATTCTGCACTGGGAGGACCGAAATTCCATGGCATCCTCGGTGGAGACAAGACTGCCGTTTCTTGATTATGAATATGTGGAAAAGGTTCTGTCCGTTGATTTAAACGAAAAAATCAAGGACGGATATACCAAGGTTCCCCTCAGAGAATACATGAAGGGGCTCTTGCCCGATGAAGTAATCTGGAGAAAGAACAAGCTGGGATTCCCGGCTCCCACCGGCAGATGGTTTTGGGAGATTCCCCGGGAATACTTCATGAACCTCCTTGACCAGCCGCGAAGCGCAGAGTTTTTCAATCTGAATAAAATCAAAAATGATTATATGCGCAAATGCGGCAACGAAGAAATGATGGCAAAATTTATTCTTGTGGAGCTTTGGATGCGAAAGTTTGACATGAGAACAGCCCAATAAGCACAGCCTAATAAGCACCTTCAGCCTATTTTAGTCCGGGAGAGGAATTTTCCAAAAATGAAGATAGTACATTGCTGCTTATCCAATACCTATAATGAGGGATACACTTACCAAGAAAATCTATTATCTGTACAGAACAAGCAGGACGGCCATGAGGTCTGGATAGTGGCATCCACAGAAATATATAAGGGCAACAAACACATCGGATATGCGGAGCCGGGCTCCTATGTCAATGGGGCGGGAATAAAAGTGATTCGGGTTCCGTACATAAAGGTGATCAATGATTCCGTCAGTCATAAGTTCAGGGCGTACAAAGGGGTGCGGTCCGTTCTGGACACAATAGGCCCTGATCTTATTGTATTTCACGGCATTGCGGCATGGGAATTGAAGTCCGTCGCCAAATATGCCGCCGAGAAAGGAATCACATTTTATATTGATAACCATGCCTGCCTCATAAATTCTGGCCGCAGCTGGTTTTCAAAAAACATCTTACACGGCACATTTTATAGATATGCCCTGCAGAAAGCCCTTCCTGCTGCTAAGAGGGTATTGTGCATCGGCACGGACGAATACAGTTTTGCAAGGACGGTCTATAAGGTTCCGGAATCCAAGCTGGAGCTGTGGCCCTTGGGAGGCAACATCCAGACGGAGGAAGAATACCGTCGAACCCGCGAAAGCCGCCGGCATCAGCTGAACGTGGATGAAAATACCATAGTATTCATGCATTCCGGGAAAATGAACAGAGACAAAAAGACCAAAGAACTGCTGCAGGCTTTCAGCAGCGTAAGAGATGAAAGATTCGCTCTGGTCATCGCCGGAGAATTTCTGGAGGACACAGAAGAGATACAAGACATGCTTCAGCAGGATCTGCGCATCCGTTACCTTGGATGGAAAAGCGGAGAAGAGCTCTTGGAATTGCTGGCAGCCGCGGATGTATATCTGCAGCCGGGAAGCATGTCGGCCACGATGCAGAATGCAATGTGCAGCAGATGCGCGGTGGTTGTACAGCCTACGGACATATATCGTTACTTTCTGGAAGACACGGGGGTATATGTGCAGACTCCGGCAGAGCTTGAGCAGTTTCTGCTGGATGTATCCGGCGGAAAAGTAGAAATCAGCAAATTACGGCGTCTTCATTTTGAAAGGGCAAAAAAGATGTTGGATTATAGGAACATCGCAAAACGGCTATATAAAGAACCAAAAAGCGATGGCTGCGAGCCAAAAGCGGCAGCGCTTGAAACAGACAATGGAGGCAGATCAAGATGATGAAGGAACAATTGCTGAAAAGAATTGAGGCTCGGGAGATCATATGCGGGGTAGTAGGTCTGGGCTACGTAGGCCTGCCATTAGCCGTAGAAAAGGCAAAGGCGGGCTTCAGAACCATCGGCTTCGACGTTCAGGACAAGAAGGTAGACATGGTGAATCAAGGCTACAACTATATCGGAGATGTAGTGGACAATGAGCTGAAGGAACTGGTGGAGCAGGGGATGCTGAGAGGAACCTCCGATTTCAGCCTGATAGGGCAGGCAGACTTCATAGCCATATGTGTACCCACTCCGCTGGACAAGCATCAGGAGCCGGATATCAGCTATGTCAGATCCTCGGTGGAGGCTATCTCTCATTACCTGAAGCCCAACACTATGGTGGTACTGGAATCCACCACATATCCCGGCACCACAGAGGATCTGGTGAAGCCGATTCTGGAAAGCAATTCAGGACTAAAGTGCGGAGTTGATTTCTACCTTGGCTTCTCCCCGGAGCGGGTAGATCCGGGCAACCTCATATACAAGACAAAAAACACCCCAAAGGTAGTGGGCGGAATAGGGCGCGATGCCACGGAAGTGATCGCTGCCATGTATAGGGCCGTGCTGGAGGGCGATGTCTGCGAAGTCTCCTCTCCCGCTATCGCAGAGATGGAAAAGATTCTGGAAAATACATACCGCAATGTAAATATTGGTCTGATCAATGAGCTGGGAAGGCTGTGCCATGAGATGGGGATATCCGTCTGGGAAGTGATAGACGCCGCCAAGACAAAGCCCTATGGATTTCAGGCGTTCTATCCGGGGCCGGGGCTGGGGGGACACTGCATCCCACTGGATCCCTACTACCTGACCTGGAAGGCCAGAGAATATGGATTCCATACCACTTTGATAGAAAACAGCATGGTGATCAACGATGGTCAGCCTCTTTACTGCGTAGATAGGGCGATGCATATCCTGAATCGGAGCAAAAAAGCCATAAATGGGTCAAAGGTACTGGTGCTTGGCGTGGCATATAAACAGGACATAGATGATTATAGGGAAAGCCCCGCCCTCAAGGTAATCGAGGAGCTGCAAAGGGTCGGCGCGGAAGTAGATTTCTATGATCCATGGATACCGGAATACCGTGATAACGGAAAGACGATAAAGGGGCAGGAATCGCTCTCGCCAAAGATGGTGGCCGGTTATGATCTTGTTATAATCACAGCGGCCCATTCAAATGTAGACTATGACATGGTTCAGAAGAATGCCCAGATAATATTCGACACAAAAAATGTCACCAAAAACCTCAGCTGCAGAAATAACATAGAGACCTTATAAGGAGATGTGGGATATGAAATATGCGTTAATCGGCTGCGGCCGAATCGCCACCAATCATGTCAGGGCCGCCATCGGCAATGATTTCCAAATCGTAGGTGTATGCGATGTGGTGCCTGAACGAATGGAGGAACTCTTGTCCAGACACGGGCTGGCTCAGGATCTCTCTGTCAGGCGCTATACAGACTACGAACAGCTGCTGCAGGAAACCGCCCCTGATCTGGTCAGCATCGCTACGGAAAGCGGCCTTCATGCCAAGATCGCGCTGAGCTGCATCAAGAAGGGAATTCATGTGATTATCGAGAAGCCAATGGCCATGTCTCTGGGGGATGCGGACAAGATCATCCAGCTGTCAGAGGAAATGCATGTGAAGGTTTCCGTGTGCCATCAGAACCGCTTCAATATTGCAGTGCAGGAGCTGAGGAAGGCACTGACGGCAGGAAGATTCGGCCGGCTGTCCCACGGTGCTGTCCATGTCCGATGGAACCGGGGACATGAATACTACGAGCAGGCAGCGTGGCGGGGAACATGGGCTCAGGATGGCGGCACATTGATGAACCAGTGCATTCACGGAATCGATCTTCTAAGATGGACCTTCGGGGACGAAGTGGAGGAAGTCTACGGACAGACCAGACAGCAGTTTCACCGCTATCTGGAGGCCGAGGATGTAGGAATGGCTGTGGTGAAATTCAAGAACGGAGCCATAGCCACCATCGAGGGAACCACCAACGTATACCCCCAGAATCTGGAAGAAACCTTGTACGTATTTGGCGAGAACGGCACCGTGAAGATCGGCGGCAAATCCACCACAAACATAGACGTATGGGATTTTGCCGATGCCACAGATGCGGACAGGCAAAAAAAGGGACTGCAGGAAGCTACCAGCAATGTCTATGGAAACGGCCATACCAGCCTTTTTGCAGACATGGCCGACGCAATCATAAACGACAGAAAGCCTTACATTGATGCCTATGCCGGCAGGAACGCTCTGGAGCTGGTTCTGGCCATCTACAAGAGCCAGAAAGAAGGCCGGCCGGTTCGGCTGCCGCTGAAAGATTTCTCCAGTACGGACATGGCGGGGACATTCCAGCACAACGCATAGGGAGGGAAGACAATGCTAAAAGTAGGTGACAGCTATGCGCAGAGTTTTACAGCCACAGACCAGACCATAAGGGACATAGCGAAAGTTTCCGGAGACATCAACCCCATTCATCTAGACGAGGCATATGCAAGCAAAAGCATTTTCGGCAGACGAATCGCCCACGGACTGTTCTGCCTGAACGCAATCTCTATGATCTTGGGAAACCACTTCCCCGGCATGGGCACCATACTGCTGTCCCAGAGCTTTGAATATAAAGCTCCGGTTTATATCGGAGACGTCATCACCGTGGAAGTGACCGTCACCGAGGCCATGCCGAAAGGAGTTTATCTCTTATCTGTGGTCTGCCAAGACCAAAACCGGAGAAAGGTTCTCACCGGCATTTCAAAAGTGAAATGGGAGAATGGGATATGAGACTTTCAGACTTTATGGACATACTTGAAGGAAAGCTGCTCTCAGACGGCGATTTCGACACATTGGAATACTGTACCGCCGCATGCGCACAAAAATTCCTGACTTTTCTGGAGAACCCGAAATATCTGCCGAAAATCAGCCCCAACGCAAGCTGCGTCTTTACGACAAGAGAGAATGTTCCCCAGCTTCCGGGCCATCTGACCGGGGTCATGGAATGCGATGAACCCAAAAAGCAGTTTGCCCTATTGCATAATCATCTGGCTGCCAATGAAAGCTATTCGGGAACTGCCTTTAAAACCATCATCGGGAAAAATTGCCGTATCAGTCCGCTGGCCTATGTCTCGGACAGAAACGTTGTCATCGGGGACAATGTTTCTGTAGGGCCATACAGCGTCATAAACAAGAACGTCCGCATCGGAAGCAACTGCTCCATCCATGAGAACTGCGTCATCGGGGGCAAAAGCTTCAATTTTGCAAAGGCCCAAAACGGCGAGATGATCGGAATGGAGGATGCAGGTCAGGTCGTTATTGAAGAGAATGTGGAAATCTGTGCCCATTGCCATGTGGCCTCTGCTCCTTTGCCTTCTGACATAACATATCTTGGCGAGAGCGTCAAGCTGGATGCCTTCGTACATATAGGCCATGGGACGAAAGTGGGCAGAAGGACGCTGATCCCCGCAGGAGCGCAGATCGCAGGGAACGTTACCATAGGAGAGGACGCATGGATAGGGGTTAATGCCACCGTCGCGAACAGAATCACGATCTGCAGCAAGGGGCGTATCACTCTGGGGGCCGTGGTCACAAAGGATGTGGACGAGGGCCAGACGGTTTCGGGGAACTTTGCAATTCCCCACGACAGATTCATCCGCAATCTGAAGAACAGCGCAGGCAGCGGCAACCCCCTTGCAGAATGAGGCAGGGCCCACAAAGGCAGGGAGGATTCAACCATGGACTTTACATATATAGGGTACTCTGAACTGATAGCAAAACTCAGAGAACAAGGTTATGCCATAGCAAACTACCATACCTACAAAGAGACAGATCGCTGTGTGATCCTGCGCCATGATGTGGACAATGATCTGGAGAAAGCTGCACAGCTGGCGGAATTTGAGCAGTCACTGGGAATATGCAGCACATATTTTTTGCTGCTCACCAGCGATTTCTATAATGTGTTTTCCAAAGAGTCGGAACGGCTGCTCAAGCAGATTCAGGGGGGGCATCATGACATCGGCCTGCATTTTGACGAAGCCCGCTATCCGGAAGCGTCAGGGGATCCGCAGGCTGTGACTGACAAGATTCTATATGAAGCAGGCATCTTGTCAATGGCCGTGGGAACACAGGTCTCTGCCGTCTCCATGCACCGTCCGAGCAGGGCGATACTGGACGCCGACATCCATATACCCGACATGATAAATAGCTACGGAAAGAAGTTCTTTCGGGAATTCAAGTATCTCTCCGATTCCAGACGCCATTGGCGAGAGCCCGTGGAAGAAATCATCGACAGCGCGGAATACGATCGGCTCCACATTCTGACACATCCTTTCTGGTACTCGGAAAAAGAATACGACATGCATCGCGCCGTGGCCGGCTTTATCAATTCGGCCAACCTGCAGCGTTATCAGCAGATGGAAAGAAATATAACGGATTTAGAGTCCATCATGGGGCGGGAGGAGGTATTGTGATGGCGATCACCGCACAAGATGTTTTACGGTATCTGGAAACCACGGATCATCAGGTCCGACTGGAGGGAAACAGCACCGTCCAAATCATGGGTTTCTGTTCCCTCAGCTGCCCCAGATCGGAATGCATCACTTGGATCAAGGATATCAAACCCGGCTGCCTGAACGGATTTTCTCATTGCAGCAGCTGTATTGTAATCTCCAAGGAAAAAACAGACAGCCCTATGGACGACTGCTGCTTTCTTGTTACCGAGAATCCAAAGGCTGTCTTCTTCAGTGTGCTTGCGCATTTTTGGAACGAGGCCCCTCAGGAGGGCATTGCTTCCAGCGCAATCGTAGAATCGGATAGGATAGGTGATCATGTATCCATAGGACATCACTGCTATGTGGGACGGGATGTGTCCATAGGTTCCGGAACCATCATAGAGCACAATGTCAGCATCTATCATAATGTCAGCATCGGCCGGAATTGCCGCATTCACTCCGGGACAGTCATCGGGACGGACGGCTTCGGATACTACATGGACTCTGAGGGACGTCCCGGCAAAGTAATTCATTATGGCGGAGTGCAGATCGGAGACGAAGTAGAGATCGGAGCCAACAATACCATTTCCCGGGGAACTATAGACGATACCGTCATAGACAGCTTTACAAAGACGGATAATCTCTGCCACATTGCCCACAACTGCCGCCTCGGCAGAGGCGTTCTTCTGACGGCAAACACGGTTCTTGCAGGAAGCGTCACCTTGAAGGACGGCGTTTATATCGGACCCGGAGGAATCATAAAGAATCAGCTGACGCTGGAGGAAAATGCATTCGTAGGGATCGGCGGCGTTGTGCTGAAAGATGTAGAACGGAATACGGTGGTAGCGGGGGTACCCGCAAGGCCGCTGCGGAAGGTGGCAGCCGGCGACAAATAAACAAAATACCGGCAAATAAGCAAAAGGCTGAAAGAAGATATTGTTGATATAAGATACTTTAAATCATTCATTTTGTCATGGAGAAAGCAGGAAAAATCATGCAGTTCAGAGATTTAAACAGACAGTATGAAACACTCAAGTCCGAAATAGACAAAGGTATGCAGGAGGTCATCTCTTCTTCCGCCTTCATCAGCGGCAGGCCGGTAGAAGCTCTGGAAGCAGATCTGGCAGAATATGTAGGGGTCAGGCATTGTATAACCTGCGGGAACGGCACGGATGCACTGTCCATGTCCCTGAAGGCATGGGATCTAAAAGCAGGCGACTGCGCTTTTGTCCCTGATTTCACCTTTTTTGCATCTGCCGAAGCGGTAGCCCTTGAAGGCGCCGTTCCGGTTTTCGTGGATGTGAATCCGAGAACCTTCAACATAGATCCGCAAAAGCTCGAAGAGGCGATTCAAAGGGTATTGGCGGAGGGGAAGCTGGTTCCAAAGGCAGTGGTCACAGTGGACTTGTTTGGGCTGCCCGCAGACTATGATGCAATTCTGCCCATTGCGGGGAAATATGGCCTGAAAGTATTGGAGGACGGCGCTCAGGGCTTCGGCGGAGAGCTGCGGGGTCGGCGGGCCTGCTCCTTCGGGGACATTTCCACTACCTCCTTTTTCCCGGCAAAGCCGCTGGGCTGCTATGGTGACGGAGGCGCGATCTTCACGGATGACGATGATACGGCCGCCTACCTGAGGTCTATCCGTGTGCACGGAAAAGGAACTTACAAATATGACAACGTTCGGATCGGCAGAAACTCCAGACTGGATACCCTTCAGGCTGCCATTCTGCTGCCCAAGCTTCACGCGTTCATCAGCTATGAGCGGGACGCCGTTAATCATGTCGCGGCGAGATACACAGAAGGTCTGGGGAAGCGGATCATTCCCCCTTGTTTTGATGCCAAGTTTGTTTCTTCATGGGCCCAGTACAGCATCCAGACGGAATCGGAACAGATCCGAAACGGCCTGCAGCAGTACCTGAAACTGGCCGGAATACCTACCATGGTATACTATCCCATACCGATGCATCGCCAGAAAGCATTTTCCCATCTGGGAATAGCAAGAGAAACCTATGAAGTTTCCGAGAGGCTATGCAAGACCGTTCTGGCATTACCTATGCATCCCTATCTGGAAGATGAGGAAATTGATTTCGTTATAGAAAAGGTGCGGGGTTTCTTTGAGGGGGAGAAAGCCTAAAGAGCAGTCCTGCGCCTATTGCTCTTTTCTACAGAACGGATTGTCCGTGGAGTAGGCAACCGCCGCCTCATTGAATTCCTCTGGGCTCATATGGTCAAACCTCTCCCGTTGCCACTTTGTATAATCAAATTTTTCCTTGTTGATCACGGCAATAAACCGTTCCGTTTCCACCACCCCAAGCTTCTCTAACAAGCAACGAATCCCTTTGTTCATAATTTCAATGTCACTAACCATTCCAGTCACCCTCCAATTTTCTAATAAAGTCTATGGGATTCAACATTTGAATTTCCTTGGTGCAATACTTTAAAAGCCGATCATCAGTAGTAAGAAAATAGTCACAAGATGAGTAGATTGCACAAGCCACATGGAAAGCATCTTTCACTTTAATTCCGGTTTTCATTATTTCCTCGGCTTTGGAGTGTATTATATGGGCTTTATCGATATCTACATATCAGTCAAATCATTTTGCCAGAATTTTCGCCGGAGGACAAATCCTTTGTATCTTTTTAAGGAAAACTCTCTCCTCCTCACTCATTCATCCGCCTGAGACAATACTTCTCGACCAGCAAGATCAGCTCTTCCGCTGTCCCTATCTGCTCCTGAGCCTCCTCCCTTGTTGCGATATAGAAATCATCATAATCGCTGGCATGGCGTATATCTTCCGCTTCTATGATCTTCCGCCCGAAAGATTTGGGGAATATTTCCGTCCGCACATAATCTTTATTAAATTTTGCCAATACTTCTTTATGGCGTTTATATGCATTTCCGTCAAGTGCATGGATCGCTGTTATCGCATGAAAAATGGCATAATAGGCGCGATTGTTTGCTGCCCGGTATTCTTTTTGCATCAAAAGCATATTAGCTGTTCGCAAATCGCTTTTTGCTGTTTCGATGCGGTACAGTACCAAGTCTTTGACTGTTCCCTTCTCAGGCAGCTCCATACAACTTCACCCCTTCTTTCTGTACATTCGTGTAAAAAGGATAGACACCCAGCCATTTTTTGAAATGGGCGTCGCTTTTTGCGATGGGCTTAATGTCCAGATCATACTTTTCATTAAAGTCATAAGTGGCTCCGGACAGCTGATGCCGGAAATCCTTAATTTCCAAATCGGTCAGATCCACAAGTATCATAATATCTATATCTGAATCCGAACCGAAATCTCCTCTTGCGTAAGACCCATACAAGATCACGGATTTCAAATGCTCTCCATATATTTTGCCTACTTCCCTCACATACTCTTCAAGCATTGTCTCCATTGTCGCCTGCATGACAGCCCTCCTTTCCAACATAATATTGTCACCAAAATTAACATATCATAGTTTTATTATATTCATAACCTGAAATATTAGCAAGCCATTCCGCAAATTTGTCCGAAATGTTTTGCCCTCTCTCCTCCCCCCTTACTACGAATTCCATACGAAACCCTGCCGAAATATACGAATCCCCGCCCTCCCCGGACCCTCCGGAGGCCCCCTGCGCCCGGCCCCGGGCGCAGGGGGCCTTTCGGGCGGCGAAAATTGGGAAGGCAGG
>RAZA01000043.1 GCA_003612485.1 bacterium D16-50 | reverse complement strand
CTATATCCTTCCCACTACCGGGCGGATTCCGGACTTGCACCGGTTAGAAACGTGCGCCGCCGGGCGCACAAGGAAAAGGACGGTTCCCCGCATCACCGGAGAATCGTCCTTTGTAATTGTTCGGTACTTCGCCGGACTTCTCGACAGCCCGGCATTGCTGTCCCTTCTTATGGGCCCAAGCTCCGGAAATCTTTTTCCGCTCAGATTACTTAAGGGTAACCTTCGCTCCCACTTCCTCGAGCTTCTTCTTGATCTCCTCGGCCTCTTCCTTGGCAGCGCCTTCCTTAACCACCTTGGGAGCGCTGTCAACCACGTCCTTTGCCTCCTTCAGGCCCAGACCGGTCACTTCGCGGACAACCTTGATAACCTTAACCTTCTCGGCGCCAACCTCGGTCAGCTCAACGTCGAACTCGGTCTTCTCCTCTTCCTCCACTGCAGGGCCTGCTGCCGCTACGACAACGCCTGCTGCTGCAGATACGCCGAACTCCTCTTCGCAAGCCTTTACAAGGTCGTTCAGCTCTAATACGGTCATCTCTTTGATAGCATCAATCAGTTCCTGTGCTGTTAACTTAGCCATTTCAACATCCTCCGTTTTCATGATTTTGATTTTACTTTGAATCCATCCCTGCCTATTCGGCAGCCGCAGCCTCAGGCGCTCCGCATGCAGCAGCGCCGCCTTTTTCCGCCAGCTGGTTCATGACGCGTGCAAAGTTCGTAATAGGACTCTGCAGGCTTCCAAGCAGTCTGGAAATAAGGACTTCTCTGGACGGAATGCTTGCAATGCTCGCCATTCCCGCCGCATCATACACCGTTCCCTCTACCACGCCGGCCTTGATTTCAAGCTTGTCAGCGGTCTTTGCGAACTCGGAAATCACTCTGGCCGGAGCCGTAGCGTCCTCCGTGGAGACCACGATCGCACTGGGGCCTTCCAGATACTTGGACAAGCCTTCAAACTCCGTGCCCTTGAACGCAAAGTTCATAAAGGTATTCTTGTACACCTTGTAGAAGATTCCGGCCTCGCGCAGGCTCTTGCGCAGCCTTGTATCCTGCTCAACGGTAAGCCCCCGGTAATCTACCAGAACTACCGACTGGGCATCCTTGATCTTAGCAGAAATCTCATCTACGATGGGTTTCTTTAACTCAACCTTTGCCATCTCTTTACCTCCTTATAGAATTTAGTCCGAAGAATTCCCAATTCTCTCCTGCGTAAACTGCAGGAGAATACCCTCCTGCAAAAGCTGCAAAGGAAAACTCCCCTGCAAAATACACAAGGAAAAACTCCCCTGCAAAGGCCGCAGGGGAGGTGAAATTCAAATCATGCACTGTGCATCCGCATGCACTGCAACATTCTCCTCGGCAGGACTTATGTCAGGGAATAAAGCCTATTCCTTCACACCTGCTGTCTTCGGCCTATTAAGCTTTTCGTATTATAGCATAAGGGAACGGGAACCGTCAACCCCTCAAACTACAAACTTCCGATCTCGTCCTGCCGGAATCAATACCTTGTCACATTGACCTTCACGCCGGGTCCCATGGTGCTGGTCAGAGTAATGCTTCTGAGGAACTGACCCTTCAGCGCGCTGGGCCTTGCCTTGACAACTGCATCCAGCAGAGCGTTGAAGTTCTCCTGCAGAGCCTCGTCGGTAAAAGAAACCTTTCCCACGGGCACATGGATGATATTGGTCTTGTCCAGTCTATACTCTACTTTACCGGCCTTGATATCCTTGATGGCCTTGGTCACGTCCATGGTCACGGTGCCGGCCTTAGGGTTAGGCATCAGTCCCTTAGGTCCTAAGACCTTACCCAGACGTCCTACCACGCCCATCATGTCAGGGGTGGCAACAACCACGTCGAAATCCAGCCAGCCGTCATTCTGGATCTTAGGAATCAGCTCGTCGCCGCCCACATAATCTGCGCCGGCCGCCTCGGCCTCATTCACCTTGTCGCCCTTTGCAAACACCAGTACTTTGACGGTCTTGCCCGTTCCGTTGGGCAGGACAACCGCTCCGCGAACCTGCTGCTCCGCATGTCTTCCGTCGCAGCCCGTGCGGATGTGTACTTCCACGGTTTCATCAAATTTTGCCGTTGCAGCCTTCTTTACCAGAGCAATGGCATCACCCGGCTCGTACAGCACTGTGCGGTCTACAAGCTTGGCTGCCTCATTATATTTCTTACCATGTTTCATTCTCATACCTCCTAGGTTCAAACGACAAATTTCATTGTCTCCCAATTCTATTTTTTGATGGGTGTATTACTTTTCAACCGTAATCCCCATGCTGCGGGCAGTTCCGGCCATCATGCTCATGGCAGCCTCGATGGATGCCGCATTCAGATCCGGCATTTTCAGCTCCGCAACCTCTCTGAGCTTTTCCTGAGAAATAGTGGCGACCTTCGTTTTGTTGGGCGTTGCTGAGCCCGACTTCAGATTGCAGGCCTTCTTCAGCAGCACTGCAGCGGGAGGAGTCTTCGTGATGAAGCTGAAGCTTCTGTCCGCATATACGGTAATCACTACCGGAATGATGGTGTCGCCCTTGTCAGCCGTCCTTGCATTGAACTGCTTCGTGAACTCTACGATGTTCACGCCGTGCTGTCCAAGCGCAGGGCCTACCGGCGGAGCCGGCGTCGCTTTGCCGGCAGGAATCTGTAATTTAATGTAACCTGTTACTTTCTTTGCCATTTTGGCACCTCCTTAAATGTGGTAAAACTGTCGTCGCCGAATCCGAACCTGACGGCGGCAACAGCGCCTCGGCGCAGGCTGATTTTCTTCCTTGCAGCCTGCTCCCACTTTTCTGCGGCGAAAGCCGCACGTATTCCACTGCCCACCAGAGCAGAAAATACCAAGTCAAAATCGAAATGGGGCTTGGGACTAAAGCTTCCTGACCTCCGCAAAACTGATCTCCACAGGCGTTTCCCTGCCGAACAGCTCCACATTGATGGTGGCCGTCTGTTTATTGTAGTCAAGCTTCTGCACAATCCCCACGGTATCCTTCCAGATACCTGCCACAACGGAAATACTGTCTCCCTCTACGAAGTCCACGGAAACGTTCTCCGTCTTGATTCCCAGAGGCTTCATCTCCGCTTCCGTCAAAGGCACCGGCTTGCTTCCCGGCCCCACGAATCCGGTGACGCCCCGGGTGTTGCGAACCACATACCAAGTATCGTCATTCATCTCCATATTGAGAAGCACATAGCCGGGAAACATCTTCTTCTGGACGGTCTTTCTAGCGCCGTTCTTCAGCTCAACCACATCCTGCAGCGGAACCCTCACCTCAAGAATCTGCTCCGCAAGGTGCTTGTTGTTCTCAATGGTCTTCTCGATATTGGCTTTGACCTTGTTTTCATATCCCGAATAGGTATGAACCACATACCATTTCGCCTCTGCCATACAATCACCCTCGCCTTAAATTGATGTGATGAAGCTCACGCCATATTTCACGATCAGATCCAGAATCGCAATAATGACGCCCACCGTAACCGAGATAGCAACCACCGCTATGGACTGCTTAACGGTAGCCTTTCTGTCCGGCCAAATGATTTTCTTGAATTCTGACTTCACCCCTTTGGCGAAGCTGGGGCGTTCCTTCTTTTCCGCAGAATCTCCCATATTGACCATACCTTTCCCCAAATTCTACTTATTTGGTTTCCTTGTGCGGTGTATGTTTCCTGCAGAATCTGCAATACTTCCGAAGCTCCATTCTCTCAGGATGCGTCTTCTTATCCTTGGTCGTATTGTAGTTACGCTGCTTGCACTCGGTACAAGCTAATGTGATTTTTGTACGCATTTCGCTACCTCCACGTGTTTTTCAGGCTCCTTGTCTCTCGCCTTGTATATGATAAATTTTAAGCATAAAAAAAAGACCTGACATCTCATCTCGCTATCACACTATAGCATATTTCCCGGTACTCGTCAACAGTTTTTTAACTTCCGCGTCTCCTATTTTTCCTCTTTTTTCCCGGTCTGCCACTTGTTTCCGCCCTATGAATGTGGTATAATATCGAAACAAAAGGACATTGTTTCGACTCTCTGATTCCATGTGCGCTAGAGCGCACGAAATCATGGTATAATATCGAAACAAAAGGACATTGTTTCGACTTTATTAAGTTGAAAGGAGGCATGACAATGGGCGCCGTCATGAACACGGTCTATAACAACTATCTTACATCATATATGCCGAAGCCGCTGACTCGCTACGACACACACAAAAAGAGCGAGCTTCGCAACGTGTACAATTCCATTGTCAAATTGAGCAAGGACGAACCCTGGTATCTGCCCACTACCAGCAAAGATACACAGAAATACGCCATCGATTTGAAGGAAAATGCCCGAGAACTGCGCAATACCATCGCCCAGCTGGGCGGACTGGAGAGGGAGGGCCTATTCAGCAAGAAGAACGCTTACTCTACGAACGAGGAAGTGGCCACCGCCTCCTACATCGGGCCCAAAAACCCTTCCGGCCACATACCGGAGCTTACGCTGGAGGTTCTGTCACTGGCGTCCACTCAGGAGAATCTGGGATTGTTTCTTCCCGGAAGCAGCAAGGCCTCTCTGGCACCGGACACCTATTCCTTCGATATCAATATCAACGACATGAACTATGAATTCCAGTTCTCCGTGGGAGAGTCCGAATCCAATAGAGACGTGCAGGAGAGACTGGTTCGGCTGATCAACAATTCCGATATCGGCATCAGAGCCTCTTTGGCAGAATCGGAGGGACGCTCTTCCCTGCGGCTGACCTCGGAAGCCACCGGCCTTGCATTCGGCAGAGAGCAGATATTTACGGTCAGTGACAACCACACCAGCAAGACATCGGGAACCGTGGAATACTTCGGCCTCGACTATACCAGCAGGGATCCGTCCAATGCAAGCTTTCTGATCAATGGCGAGAAGCATTCTTCCCCTGCAAATCATTTCTCCTATGACAAGCTTTTCGACATCTCCTTGAAGGGAGTCAGCGTGGACGATACGCCTCTGCGCATAGGCCTAAAGACGGATGTGGAATCTCTTACGGACAATGTCTACCATTTAATAGGAGGCTATAATGACTTCGTGAGGGCTGCCACTTCCTATCTGGAGACCCAGACCAGAAGCCGCCAGCTGGTGAAGGAGATGAAGGGGATCGCCTCCGTGTACGGCGAGTCCATGGAATCCATGGGCCTGAATCTGGAAAACGACGGCACGCTGGCCGTTGACAAGGATACGCTGCGGGAGACTGCCTCTCAGTCAGACGACATCAACGAGACCTTCGGCTACCTGAAGAATTTCTCAAATATGCTGCTGCGCAAAAGCAACCAGATTTCCCTGAATCCCATGGACTATGTGGAGCGGGTTATGGTAGCGTATAAGAATCCCGGCCGCAATTTCATTAACCCTTACGTGACCAGCGATTATACCGGAATGATGTTCGACGGATATTTTTAATGATAGACACTCAAAAAGGCTTCCTGCCGGAAGCCTTTTTTCATACTTTCCCTTTCTCTGCCTTGTCCCTTTCTCTGCCCTGTCCCCTTCAAGCCCTTCGCTCCAGCCCACATTTCCGTTTTCGTCAGTTCTGCTCGCTGTCCTTTTTGCCCCTTTTTCCCTTCGCCTTGTACTTGTCGATCTGGCAGAAATCGTCCATCAAATCCAGAACCTTATCCCGCCCCGCCTGATTCAGCTTCACATAGTTCTGCATCACGCGGTTCTCCAACAGCTGCACGCCCAGACAGGCATCTCTCTCCAAGGATGTGAAATCCACAGGATTCAGACTCAGCTTATCGCACATCTTAATTACGGTTCCATAGGCCATTCCCTCTATGCCACGCTCCAGCGCCGTCACCAATGTACTATAAGGGATATTCATCTGCAGGGCAAACTGGCGCACACTGCGGTACTGCTTCAATATTTCCTTCTTCAGAATTTCTGCTTTTGTCATTTTCTCTTCCTCCATTGCAAGCATCAGACCTATTGTACAAGGCTAATATACGATTTCACGTATTCTTTTGCAAGAGGACATGCGTAAAATTAATACTTTTTGAGACAAATTTTATAATTCCTTAATAAAGCCCCTTCCCACAGAACCTTACCTTCCTCTGTCCGTTCTCACTCCGGCTCTCTGCGGATGCACTCTGCCAAGCTTGCCATCTCTTCCCGGTCTTGTCTCACGGCAATCTTCATCAACCCCTTCGTGTCCACCAGAATCCCCTGCACCTTCTCGTAGGATCTGTCATTGTCCTTCCACCAGCTCAGCGCCTGCCCCGCCTTCATCACCGCCACGCCACCGTCCTGCCTTTCATCCGCCCCTTGAAACGGCATCAGAAAAGCATTGTACACCTGAAAACCCTCCCCATGCTTCCTCCTAAACCATTCCTCATTTACCACCTTTTCCGCCACATATTCTCCATAGGTGATCTGCTTGCTGACGGAGGAGGAGCCCGGAAGATCCTTGGGCTTTCCGGTTAATCCAAATTTGTAATACTTTGCGTCCAAAATATAGACACCGCCTTGGTGAATCATGATAGTGTCCGGCTCCAGCCGGGAATTGCCATGGACAGAGCTTCCTATCCTCCACTCTGTTCCCGGAAAGTAATCCTTCTTGTCATCTATGCCATATACTCTGTCCACCAGCGCCTCCCAGACATACTCGAACCGGTAGGTTCCGTATCTGAAGCGCCGCGGAGCCTCCTCGTTCCCCTGATATTCCACTATGGCCAGCATATCCCGAAACAGCTGCCGATTCCTGTCATTGAAGGCGTGGGAAAGCTTGTCCGTAAGAACCCCTCGGAACAATCTCTCGTGGTACTGCAGTCTAGGCCGCGGCGGCAGCTTTTCGGTAAAGAGCCAGCCGATTTTGGAAAGGCTCTCATACACGCAGTATTCATGGATCAATGTTATAAGCTGATTCTCGCTGACGGTGTTTTCCCTCGTAATGAAATCAAGATAAAACAGATTTCCGTCCTATTCAAAAGCCTTCCTATTTTTAATAGTCCTGCCCCAATGAATCTTTCCCCGTCTCCCGACTCCAGTAACCGTCTCGCTCTCCCGGTAATACCCTCTGGAAAAGAAATCCTGCGCAACCGCCACATATGCCTGAATCGGAAATGCCGTCACACTGTATTGTCCTGCCAGACCGGGAAGCTTCGACTCCCTCTTTGCCGTAGTCCCTCCGATGGCGGACAGCAGAAGAAGAATGTCCCTCCGAAGCTCTTTATCATCAGAAGAAACCCGAAAACCAAGAGGGAACTGAACACTGATCTCGTCCGTCCCGCACCTGATACCTACGAATGAATCTTCATTTTCGCTCACATCCACCCTGCATCTATCTCTGAGCCCCGCCCTAGCCATATACAGCTCCTCTGTCTGTTATCTCCAAGTCTCCTATATCTCTCTATCCGCTCCCCCGAAGATGCCTATCCCTAAACTTCTCTGTCCGCGCTCTGCCAAGCCCCCTATCCTTAAGCTCCTCTGTGCGCTCTCTCCAAGATGCCTATCCTTAAGCTCTACTGTCCGCTCTCCCCAAAATGCTATCCTTCAGCTCTATCATCCGCTCTCTGCCAAGTCCCCTACCCTTAAGCTCTACCGTCCGCTCTCCCCGATGCTCCTCCATCTCCCGTTTCCTCCTGCATGAAACTGCGCATCTTGCGGAAGACATCTCTTTGCAAAACGGCTTCCAGCTTATCTTCGTCTGTTTTTTCGTATGTCTCGATCACGTCCTCCAACGACCGGAACCGATCCTGAAATACGGTCTCTCTATCCATGCGGAAAGCGTCGTCCCACAGATACTTCAGCACCTTTTCGGGAAACTTGTCCGCAGCCAGCTGGCTGCGCCTGACAAAATAAGCCCCCAGACGTTTGTCCTCCGAGCCTGCCATGTCCCGGCCCCTATCCGTCACCAGCCCGTTCACCGTCATGGCAAATGCTCCCCATTCTATCTCAGAACCCTGAATTTTCTCATGGGCATGGCCGGCCCCCATGATATCGTTTTTGATGTGCTGCATGTTCCATCTCCTCTGGAACGCCGTATCCAGAGGAAATACATTCTGATCCGAAGTATTCATTGTGGCCAAAATCCACATGTTGGACGGAATGCGGATCTCCTGCCTCTCATCCTCATATACTATTCTGGCAATGTCATAATTAACCACCCCATACTCGCTTTCGCCCCATTTCTCAGACGCATATCCGCCGTCCTCGGACTTCCGATCCAGCAGCTGGAACAATTCCCCGAATATGGCCGGCGCGTTCCCCCGATTGATTTCCTCTATCAACAGATAAATCTCCTTGTCCGGGCAGCTATAGGCCTTCTCCAGCACGTTGGTAAACGGCCCCGGCACAAAGTCGTATGTCAGCCTATCTCCACTCAGGATGGGCAGAATCTGCCCCACAAAATCCGAATATGTATAGTCAGGATGAAATACCACTCTTACAATACGGTTCGGGTCATCACAATACTTCTGCCGTATCTCATAGCTCTTTCCCACACCCGGAACCCCATATAAAAGAATGTTGTCTCCCCCCGTAAGCCTCTCCGCAGCCTCGTCCCGCTGCAGCGGCCCTTCAGGAAGGACTCCGCTTACCATTCGCCTATAGATATCCAAAAACACAGACTCCGCTATCGGTATCACGTCCGCCTGCTCCAGATCCTCCGCGGAAACCTCCAAGGCCTGCACCCCGCCTGCAACCTCCAGCTTCTTTGCAAAAAGGAACCTCCCCAATGCGAGACCTCTGGCTTCCAGAAGCACATTCACCCTTCCCACGGGCTGTCTCCTATATACCAGCACCTGATCTCCCGCCTTGAAGCGAGACAGCGTTTCATTCCCGTTTCGGGCGCTGACCGAAAGCACGAACTCTTTGGCTGCATCTATCATGGAAAAGCTGTCCACCAGCGAATCCACTGACAAAATATAATAATCCCTCATCCAAACTCCTCCTCTTGGAACACGTATTTCTTCCAGCCATAGAACTCCGACCTGCGCACCTTGCCGCCCTCTATCCGGATCTCTCCGATCCCCTTGGCGGCATAGGCGTCAAGAATGCTCACCCCGTCAATGCGAATATCATAAAATTCCGTGGCTTCCGGCGAATCCCGCCTCTTTTTTTCCGTCCGCAGAGACAAGATCTCCACCTTTTGCAGGGCCTCCTCCGCAGCCATCCGGAAAACCGGAAGCCTTTCCGGGGCCAAGATCTCAAAGCCGTGCGCATACTTCTGAAACACCAGTGCATCCCTATTGTGCTTGACGCTCACATAGTATTCCTCATGTCCGGGCCAAGCCCTCTTCTCAAAAGCGATCTCGTCTCCCGCCGAAAGCCCCTTAGCCCTATAATATTGTCCCAGACCCACGATCCGCTTCTCCCTGCTCACTGTATTTCTGGCCACAACCCTTTCAAAGGTATGCTTGTCCGTAAATCTCACGGGGACGTCCGGCGCAGGAAAAATATCGGAGATATCAAGCTCTGCGGGAACCAGCACATAATAATCGTGGGTTCCGCCCTTCCCCAGCTCTGTATTGTTCAGCTTCTTTATCAATTGGACGATCTTCACGGCGCCTCCTTCCTATGGCAGCGCTCTTCACCGCCATCTGCATCCCGGCCACTGTACGCCCTGCCGCGGGGCATACACGCTCTCCTGCTGCCCCTCGCGTCCCGTTGTGCTGATGTTCACAACCCGCTGACGTTCCTTTCCCTTCCTTGGGGCCGTATCTATTCCCCCTGCCGCTCCAGACACTCCCTCACCACTCTGGCGATTCCTCTGGCCATCATCACGGGGACTGCGTTCCCTATCTGCATATACGTCTTCAGATAGGCGCCCCAGAACAGATAGTCATCCGGAAAAGACTGCACTCTGGCCGCCTCTCTAGGCGTCAGGGCCCTCACCTGATAGGGATGTATGTGCGAATGGCAATCCATCTTTAGATGGGCCGTAATGGTTCTGCAGGGCCTGTCCGCGTAGAGCTTGTAATATTTGTCCTTGAAACAATGGTTCCGATGGGCATAGGGCATGATGTCCCTGACCTTCTCGTTGGTGGCGTCGTCCCCCTGCTCCAGCCTTCTGTATATCTCATAATTCACGTCGCTGCAGTATCTGGCCTTGTGGTTGAAGACATAGGGAATCTTCCTGCCCTGATTGATCTTGTCCAGATACTCGTTCTCGCTGTCTTCAAAATGATTCACGTCAATCTTTTTCCCGCTGACAGGACTGTCTATTTCGTTTTGATTCTTGATGCGGGGCGCCTCTAACGGCTTGATATCCTTCAGCGCATCCATCAGGATATACCTCCTGCCCCCCTGACATTCCTCCCGGATTCCGGCAAAAATATCCGCCGGGGAAATCCCTTTTTCTCTGACCACATCATCCCGCACCGCGATATAGATCAGACGCTCCCGGCTCTGTGCCACCCCGAAATCCTGCGAATTCAATATCTGATAGTCCACCTTATAGGAATAGACCTTGCCCCCCTTGTGGATCCGCAGTCTCTCATAATCCTCCACCACCTGACCCGCCACCTTCAGCATGCCCTTGACGTTCTCCATCACCACTACCTTGGGCGCGATCCGTTCCACCGCCCCCACAAAATATTTGTACAGCTTGTTTCTGGGCTCGTCAATCACCCTCTGTCTATTGGCTTCGCTGAAACCCTGACAGGGAGGTCCGCCTACCACCACATCAATGTCTCTGTCTATGTAGCTGCCGATATCGTCCAAGATCTCCTTGATATCCCCCTGAATCAACTTGCAGGAGGGAAGCTCCGGGTGGTTGTATTTATAGGTCTGGACGCACACATCCTCTATGTCGTTGGCCAGCCTCACGCGGAATCCCTCCTGCGCAAAGCCCAGACTTAAGCCTCCTGCGCCGCAGAAGAAGTCCACCAGCGAAAGGCCCCCTTCCCTCTCCGCCGCAGACTGCCTCAGCCTTCTCTTTGCATTGGAAAGCTTGTCCACCAGATCTTCCACCAGACTCCCATTGGCAATGACAAAATTCACCGCCTCCTGAAAGCGTCCGTAATCCGCCCCGAGGAATGTCTTCAGCTCCCCCAGCCCCTCCTCATCCTCTATCACGCCCATGTCTATCAATTCTGCGGCATAGCCTTCCTGTTCCTCCGCCTTCAGCTCCAGCCCGTTCTTTTCGCAGAAGACCTCCACCAGCCGTCTGTACACCTGAATCTGTTCCGTGAAGAAGGCCTTCTCCCCCTTGCTCCGAAGCCTGCCCACCGCCTTAAATATCATCTTCCGCCTCCAACATCTCCAGCTTTTCCCTCACACATCCTGCGATGGCCTCTGCCAACAGCGGCGGCACGGCATTCCCTACCTGCTTAAACTGGTCCGTTCTGGAGCCCTCAAAGACGAAGTCGTCAGGAAATGACTGCAGTCTTGCCGCCTCCCGCACCGTAAAGGTTCTGCCTTGTATGCTGTCCGGATGGATGAACTGGTTCCCGTCCTTGTACAAATGGGCAATGATGGTTTTTGACGGCAGATCCCACCACTGCACCACATAACTGTTCCCGAAGACTCTGGGCCTTTCGTGGCCCAGATCCGGCCTTCTCTCCAGCAGCTCCTGAAAGGTCCAATGATTGCCGCTCATGGCCCGATACCGCTGAACGTCCATGTCATTGTGCCCTCTGGCCACATGATCCCTGAGTTTTTTGTCTTCCGGCCCCCGGATTCTCCTCAAGAATTCGTTGCCCCTCTCCGACACAAACTCCACCTCCGGCTCCCCCTGACCGGGAAGAAGCGGGGGCAGCTCTCCTATGGCATCCCTGACAGTGACATATCTTTCCAGCTCTCCCCGCTCCTCACTGGGCATCTCAGGATCGTAATGGGTCTTTTTGATTCCTGCATAAATTTCCTCCGGCTCCATGGGTATGTCCCTTCTGACTCCTATGATAATGACCCGCTTCCTGATCTGGGGCACTCCATAGTTAGCGGAGTTGAGTACATTCAGGGCAGGATCCAGCCGAACCTTATAATTCTCCCCCAGCGCCCTTGCCACCTTGTCCACGATATGCTCCCCGCCGATCTTGGCCGTCAGCATACCGGTGACATTTTCAAACACAAAGAGCTTGGGCCTGAAGTGATTCAGCACTCTGGCATAGCTCTCAAACAGATAGTTTCTGGGGTCATCCTGCATGCCGTTGTCGTCCTTGGCCCTTCCCAGACTGGAATAAGCCTGACAGGGCGGCCCGCCTATGATGATGTCAACCTGACGCCCCCGCACCGCCTGCTCCAGTCTGGGGATCACATCTTCCCCCGTGATGTCCAGCTCCAGAACCGCCCCCTCCACATCCTCGTACCCATAATGCCTCATTCGGGTCCGCAGGGTTCTGCAGGCTACCGGATCTATCTCAATATGGGCAAGCGCACGGAAGCCCTGCCGATAAAAGCCCTCGCTCAGTCCCCCGCAGCCTGCAAACAAATCAATGAAATTCATCTTCACGCCTCCCGGCCTGCCTCAGCGGCTCCGCCCGCTTCAAAGCGCCGTCTGCCCTATCGTCAAACACAGCATAGATCCGCTCGTCAAGCCACCGTTCTTCTCATTCAGTATCATATCACGAGTGAACCCCTTTTTCAATCGCATCTCCCTCTTCCTCTGCCAAAAGGCAGTTGGAATTTTTCCGGATTCTTTCTGTCCCATGAAACATTATAGCATAAAGCGCATGGGAATTGCGGGCCGGTCGGATGGAACCTCTTTTAATAAAGGAAGGGGCTAAAAACCATTTCCCAAGACGGGAAAAATAGTGTATAATTCTATTCCGGAGTATTTTGAAGATGCCCCCCAAACTATCGGCCACATCCATTGTGAAACTATAGGACTAACCAAGTCAGATTGGCAGGCGAAAAGAAATATGATTATCAGAAAATATCTTCCTGAGGACTGTAAACAATTATCGGAACTCTTTTACCAAACTGTCCATTCTGTAAATGCCAAAGATTATACAGACGAACAGCTCAACGTCTGGGCTACCGGCAAGTTGGACATGGAGAAATGGAACTTGTCTTTATCCGAGCACTTTTCCCTCATCGCCATAAAAAACGGTATCATAGCGGGGTTCGGGGATATCGATAGAACCGGCTACCTAGATAGGCTGTACGTCCACAAGGACTATCAGCGCCAAGGGATTGCCGCCGCCCTGTGCGATAGGCTGGAATGCGCCTTTCAGATAGCCAAAATAACCACACATGCCTCCATCACAGCAAAGCCTTTTTTTCTTCATAGAGGCTATGAAATAATCAAGGAACAGCAGGTAATCAGATCGAATGTCTCTTTGACCAATTTCATTATGGAAAAATATCTTTAGCAGACACACCCTCTTCCTCAATCAGGTACAATGCCAAAAAACACCCCCAGCCTTCCGCCTCTGGCCGAAGCTAAGGGTGTTTCTAACCGGGCTTATAGCTTGTACGCAACATATGAGCCCACAATTTGCCCGTTCTCCATTTTCACCGGCGACACGGTAAATCCGTTCTTTACCCACAGCATATGAGAGGGCAGATTGTTTATATCACAGTATGCCCTTACCTGATAGCATTGATTTTCCCTCGCCGTTTCTATGCACTTTTTCACGATCAGGCTGCCGATTCCCCTGCATCTTTGTTCGGCGTCAAAGACTTCAATGACATTAATGTATTCCTCTGTCTTGCCCACCGCAGCCGGAATTTCTCTTCTGAATGACCATGAAAACCCCAGTATGGACTCTCCCTTTGCAGCAACAACCAAGCTGCCTCCTGAACGCATCACCTGAGCAGTATAAGGATATTTTGATAAAATAAATTCCTTTTCTTCATTACTTCCGACTCTGATTGTCATATAAGCTTCCTCTTCTTTTCGGCGCCTCGTCAAATGTTCAAATAGATATTCACTGTTCAGATAAGTATTGATTCCCGTTTTCCACATAGGATCTGAAAGTTATTGTTTGGTGGCTACAATGGTAAATTCTCCCGGTATCTTTTCATTTGTCCATGCAGGATGTTCGTCAAACTTTCTTAGCGTAAAACCACAGTTTATGACCGAATTGATAATCTCGCTGATTGTATACTTTCTATAGCTGCATTTAGGCAGCTGCTCCCGGACGTCTTCTTCATAAAAGCGAGCATGTGCCATTTCACCCATAAAAATTTCTTTTGAAAAATAACTCATGGTTGGTTGTTCTAAATTCAATATATCTGATATCTTTGTAAAAGGATGAAAATCGCTGCATATCATTTTTCCATTGTCTTTCAATAATGAATACATAATACCCATAAATTCATCTATATCATGAAAATAGTGTAATACTCCTCCCTCCATAAACACTACATCAAAATAATTTCCGTATTTCTCCACATCAATTTCCAGTATATCACACACTTCAAAATTCAGATCAACTTTTGCGGCAGCCGCAACCTCTAGCGCATATTTCTTGTTATCCTCTGAAATATCAAAAACAGTGACTTCCGCTCCCAGAATCGCCAAAGGAACTGCCTTCTTTCCGCAGGAACCGCATATGTTTGCCACTCTTAAATTATTGTAGGTATCAAAATAATCAGAATACTTTTTCAACATCCCTATCGGATTTTCCAAGTCCTTTTTTGCCCGTTCAGCCGGCGTGCCTGCCTGTTTCACCCAGAACTCATACGCATTGTATTCCCATGCCTTTTTGTTTTGAGCACTGTACTCTACCATCTTTGAATACCCTCCATTTCTCAATTTATATATAATTATACTGCTCCCGTTTAATTTTCTGTGCCTTAGCTGTTAAGGGCAGGTAATCCTCCATGACTACCTGCCGCACTCTCGCTCATTAACAAATCCTTTTTCTTTTGCCGCAAAATGATTATAACACAGCTTACTCTGCATAGCAATTTGCAATTTAGCCAATGGCATTTAATGCTTTTTAAGCTCTGCAATAGCAGCATAATGTAAAATGTCAAATTCATTCGGCACAATTTGTCCAAGGAGCGTCATATGCTCTTGTTCCCACATCGAAATTTCTTTTTCGGTAAGTGACGCGCCGATTCCACGGCAGGCCTTCATTCTTCCGTTCCAGCTTTCACGGGTAAAGGGTATTTTCAGGGTAAATTCTTCATGATGGGCAAGCTCAAAATTTTCTTTATAACAGTCCGGTATGACTATTGGATGCTTCGTTCCTCCTGCGCCGCTCCAATTGGGATTATATTTTAACACAAGTTTTTCACTGGCTCCTGCAACCTTATCCTCGAACGGCAGCCATGCCATATATAAAACAAGAAGGCTTCCCTCCGGTCTAAGCATATGGTATAACTTAGGCATAACAGTTTCATGGCTGAAATAGAAAAAACACTGGCATGCTGTAATGACGTCAAAAGAATTATCAGGAAAACTTATATCCTCTGTGGATACGACATGGTATTCTATATCCATACCCTTTGAGAGAATTTTCGCTTGCTCGATTTGGTTTTCTGAAATATCCGCAGCCGTCCATTTCGCCCCGTACCGGTACATATTTCTGGGAAGAATTCCCGTTCCTGTTCCAATATCAAGAACAGCTTGTCCCTTCACGCATAATTTACGGTCAACAATCTTTTGATAAAACTCTTGCGGGTAAATATCACGGAACTTGGCATAATCTAAAGAAGTTTTCCCCCAGTCAAAGGGTTTTCCGCTGTCTATATCTCTGTTTATTATCTTCATGTCATGCCCTCCTCAGCCTCAATCCCATAAGACATTGCCATATAGTCCTTCAGCGTTTCCATCGTTTCCATCGTTTCCATCGTTTCCATCCCCGCTTTCTACGATTTACCTATTTGATTATACCACAGCTAATCTCCATTTTCCACAAAAAGATAGGGTACAGCAACCGCCACACCCCACTAATGCATACGCAAAAATGGCGGCAGGGAGAAATCTCTGCCGCAAATTTTTTGAAAAAGGCCTTGTTTGTGACGTAACGTAATGAGGTATAATATTCATAGGGAGGTAGGCAATTATGGCAAAACACAGAAGCATACCGCTTGGGTTTATGACAGTCGGAGAGGCTGCAAAGAAAATAGGAGTTACTGTCCGCACATTGCAATACTATGACAAGGAAGGTTTGTTATCCCCTTCGGCAGAAAGTGAAGGCGGGCGAAGACTTTACACAGATAAAGATTTAGTGATACTTCATCAAATTATATCTTTGAAATCATTGGGGTTTTCTCTGGATGATATAAAGCATCGCTTGATCTCCTTAGAAACACCCACTGACGTGGCAGCCGCCCTTACCGAGCAGGCAGATGCCATACAAGAGAAAATAGAACAGCTGACTGCTTCTTTGACAGCAATCGAACAGTTAAAGGAAGAAGTCTTACAAATGCAGACAGTCAATTTCAAGAAGTATGCAGATATTATTGTCAATCTGCAAATGAAAAACGACTCTTACTATCTAATTAAGCGGTTTGATGACGATACCCTCGACCATATCCGTAATCGGTTTGATAAAGAAAGCGGTTTGAATTTTATGAATAGATTTAACCGTTTGAGCGATGAAATCATAGAACTCCAAAAGGCAGCTGTGTCCCCTGAAAGCGAGGAATGCCAACGAATTGTCAAAGAGTATTGGGGATTGATTACGGAATTTACGAACGGCGATATGAGTATGCTTCCAAAGTTGATGGAGATCGGCAATATCGATACCGCCGCAAATGCTTGGGAAGAAAGACAAAAAATTGCAAACGACTATTTAGAGCCGGCTTTGCAGATCTACTTTTCAAGACTTGGAGAAAATCCGTTTGAGGGGGTGGAATGATGAATCCTGCAGTACAAGTTCGTGGATTAAAGAAAAGCTATGGAAACAGCATTGTTCTCAATGGACTTGATCTTGAAATTGAAAAGGGAGAAATTTTCGCTCTGCTTGGTGTAAATGGTGCAGGGAAAACCACAGCCCTTGAATGTATTGAGGGTTTGAGAAAATATGATAACGGTACAATTGCAGTGAACGGGAAAATGGGGATTCAGCTGCAATCATCCTCTTTACCCGCCCATATCAAGCCCATGGAGGCAGTCAGATTATTTTCAAAATGGAACAAGACAAAGATTGATTTCACTATGCTTAACGCTCTTGGCATTCAAGAAACCACGAAGAAACAGTACATCCAACTATCCACAGGACAAAAAAGGCGATTGCATCTTGCCCTTGCACTTATCGGTAATCCGGATATTGTTTTTCTCGATGAGCCCACTGCGGGGCTCGATGCTCTGGGCAGAGTTTCACTTCACGAGCAAATTCGTAAACTCAAGTCACGGGGGAAAACCATTGTTTTGGCAAGTCACGATATGGCAGAAGTGGAAAACCTATGTGACCGCATTGCGATTTTGAGCAACGGGAATATTGCCTTTTGCGGCACAGCCGCAGAGCTGACTGATAAGATTGGGGAAAAGTATTTTATCCATGTCAAAACGAGGCAAGGGAACAACACTTTTGAAACAGATAATATTGAGGATACTTTGATTTCCCTGCTTCATGATTTAAGGCAAAAAGAAATTCATATATTGGATATTAAAGTTGACCGTGGTACACTTGAACAGCATTTTATCGAAATGGCAAGGAGAGAAACAGAATGAACGGTTTTTTATATGGTGTAGCGTTACAGTGGAAACTGGATCTACGAAGCAAGTCCCTCTTAATTACCTGCTATATCGTTCCGCTTATTTTCTTTCTTCTTATGGGCGGTATTTTTACCTCCGTTATGCCCGAAATGGGAAGCACGCTGATACAATCTATGATTGTAATGTGTGTTTCAATGGGGGCATTTATCGGATTACCGCCGTCGTTGACTGAAACTTACGGAAGTGACATAAAAAAGGTTTATAAAGCAAACGGAGTACCTATCTGTTTAGGACTTGTTACCATGTTCCTTTCGGCATTTGTTCATTTGATGATTGCCTGTGCTGTGATAGTGCTGCTTGCTCCTATTCTATTTGAAGCATCTTTGCCGACACAACTTCCGCTTTTCTTTCCTGCACTTGCTATATACATGATTGTGTCGTTAAGCATTGGAAGCGTTTTAGGATTGACGGTAAAAAATCAAGCGAAGCTGACAATGGCAGCGCAATTGATATTTTTACCCTCAATTATGCTTTCGGGGATCATGTTTCCCGTTGAGTTTCTGCCCGATTTTTTAGAAACGATAGGACTAATTTTCCCAGCCTCTTGGGGATACCGCTTGATGTTGGATAATGGATTTTGCTTTGAAAATCTATGGTATCTAATCTTTATCTTTTTTGCAGCGGTAATTGTATGCGGAATAGTTTTGAAAAAACAAAAAGCAAAATAATTTGAAAGGAAAAACCATGAATGCAACCGTATACACTTCAATATCCACCGGGAATCAGCAGTTTCCCCTTTCGCAGCATTCTTGGCTTCAGTCTGTAAGCGATAATTTAATCCCTCCCAATTCGGGAGGGATTAAATCATTCCAAGACCTTTGTAGCCTGTCCTTCCAAAATGCGTCTGTATTATACAGCTATTCTTTGGTGTTAGCCATATTTTTCATAGGTTCTCCCCATTTTCCGAGATATCTTCCATCAATGGAAGAATAGGTTTCGCCGCCCGGGGCTAATACCGGAGCAGCCTGCATCAGTCTTTCTGTAAAGGGAATCGCTGTATCCAGCAGCTGTTCGTCCTGAGTTACATTACGGATTAAACAGAGAAAAATATCTGATCCATCTCCCATAGGGATTGCTTTTTTCACTTCCAGCTCAAAGCTGACAGGGCTTTCTGCAATGGTTGGCACATCCAGCACTTGCCCCCACTCTACAGTAGGCAGACGCTTCATCTTATCAGGTGTGGTTCTGCCATAGGTACAGCCATAATAATCTGCCAAAGGCAGCAGCTGTTCAGATACGAGGTTAGCTGAAAACACACCATTTTTGCGTATCAAATCCTTGGTCTGTTTTTCCTCACCTATACAAGCCATTACCCCCAGTCCCTCTGAAGAACAATAATATCCAAACCAGCAGAAAAGACCAAAATGGGGCTGCCCATCTTCCTGTTTTGTGCCATAAAGAAATAACGCCTGCGGACAGTAATCATTACCAATCTTAGTTTTTACCTTTGCCATCATGTACATCCTTTCCTTTTTTTAATGCTTGTTCCGCTTGCTCCAAGCTGGTAACAATGCGGTCAAGATACTGTTCTAATTCCCTGATTTCTGCCTTTTCAAAATCCTTAAAAAACAAGCTATTCATTTGCTGGGAGACTTGATTGTAACGTGTCTCCAATGCACGGGCTTGGGGGGTCAGGCTGATTATGCTTTGACGCCGGTCAGAAGATGAAATTTCCCGACAGATTAAGCCATTTTCTTCCATTCTGCAAAGCATTGCAGTAAGTGTATTTTTTGCCAATCCCGTCTTTTGGGCAAGTTCCACAATAGGAATGCCTTCGCTTTTCCATAACACATATAGAATATTCCCTTGTGGTCCATTAAATTCATCCACACCACATGTCTGCAAAAGCCGATCAAAAACTCTCCCTTGGACCTGTTTAATATGAGAAACCAAAAAACCTGCTCGTGTTTCCAGTGATATCACACCTTTCCTTGCTCCACCGCTTCGCAAGGATAGAAGCGGCAGTTTTGCTGTACAGCATAAAAAAGGACGTCTCCTTTTCATAATCCTAATAGTACTATATAGAACTTATTCTGTCAAGGTACAAATATCAATAAAGGGCAATCCTAAGATACGCACCCATGCTGCACCCACAATCTTCTCTTTTATTTCCACAACTAAACACCAGTCATCTGCTTTTCCGAAATCTTCAATATATACTCTCCAATGGCTCATATCCTACAATTCCATTCTTTTCCATATGCATCTCCATCTCTCGCACCACTGGTGCGAAATTATGAAATATATGATAATTTACAAATTCTTTTCATATATTCACGAGTAAATGGGAAAAATCGAATTTATTTCAATTCATCAATATACTTTTGCATTCTCTCTGTAACCAATTCATTCTTACTCATAGCAATCAAATCTTCTCGATTAACCCATTTATAATCAATCGTTTCACCGTCCTGCATTTGTATGTTTGTCTTTTCCCAATTTGTAACACATAAAAACTCCACATACACAGAATGTGTTTTATCACTAAATTCTGTACCCACTTTTGTTAATGCTGATGTTTCGATTCCAGTTTCCTCTTTAAGTTCTCTGATAGCACATTGCAACGGAGTTTCTCCAATCAAGGCACTCCCTCCTGCTGTCGCTTCCCACATTCCACCATAGTGTTTTCTATAATCTCGTTTCATCAACAGATAACTCCCGTCAGTATGTTTCACTAAAATCTCACATACCAAATGATATACTCCATCGGGAATATCTTTTTCTTCACCTCTGATAAGTATTTTCCCATCTATTTTCTTAAAATCAGAATCATAAGCATCCCATTTTTCCATATTCACTTCTTCTCCTCAAATTGAATTTGTCTATGCCTTTCCTCTGTCATCCCCAAATTGACCTTTTAATTATACCTCCCTTACCCTCTATTTTCCACTATAAAATACAGGGCATAGCAACCGCCACGCCCCAAATCAGACGCTTTCTCCTGCAATCAGCCCGTGGTGCCGCTCTGCTCCATGACCTTATCCGTCAATCGGCTAATCTGCTTCTGTTGTCCGTCCAATTTGGCGGTTAGCTTCTTACTTTGCTCTGCAAGCTGTACGCATTTGATAGTCAGATTTTTTACTACTTCTTTCAATTTCTCCACAAGCGGTAAAGCCTTTTTATCCCGGTATGCCTTTGCGCTCATCAATGCCCCCGGTTCTGCCAACTGCCATTTCACATCTTCATCATAGGCGTGGATATTGCACTCCATGACTTCCTTTGACTGCACCATTTTGTTAAGTTCCTGCTGTAACTTTTTCTGCTGCTTCTCCAATTTTTCATTTTCAGACAGCAGCTTTCCTTTATCCTATATCAGTGTTTCAGTCTGCTTTTTCAAAAGAAAATTTGTAGCGGAAAGTTCCGATACTTCCTTTTTACTGCCGGATCTTCCAATGCAAGTTATAGCACCGTCCCTTTTCTTACTGGATAATTCCACAGCGGAAGCCCCATTGCCACATGATAGGCAATCTACCACATGAAGAACGATTTACCCACTTTCGGCGCACCCACAAAGAGATAAGTGCCGCCATATAGGAAGCCATTCACAATAGGCGTTCTCGGCGGGTAGACCGTATCATACAGTTCTGTCATGGAAACGGTTTGAAGCCCGCCGCCCCACCCGGATTTCTCCGGGCAATTTATGTCAAAGCCACAAAAAACAGTGGCTTGCAGACTGTTTTTTGCATTTTCATTTGCTATAATTTCATTGATGTTTTAACATTCGGCTGTTCCCCATCTACGCCAAAAGATGATACGGGAGCAGTTGTTTTTATTTGTCATTCATCGCGATGACGTATAATAAATTTCGCAAATTAATTTCAAAAAAATAGACATGGTCTATAGCCGTTTGGTAGAATTAAGTCACCACAACAAAACCTACTAAAGGAGGTATAGAACCATGTCTGATAACATTATACAACTAAACGAGGACTTAATAAAGCACGATCTGAAAGACCTTGTCCGCTCCAGCGTGGAAGAAACCCTCAATGCCCTGCTCGACAAAGAAGCGGATGAACTGGTCAACGCCCAGAAGTACGAACGTTCCAGTGACCGTCAGGGTTACCGTTCCGGGCATTATAAGAGGAATTTTCAGACGACCGCCGGGGAAGTGGAGTTAAATGTCCCCAAGCTCAAAGGTGTCCCTTTCGAGACTGCCATCATTGAACGTTACCGCCGCAGGGAATCCTCCGTGGAAGAAGCCCTGATCGAGATGTATCTTGCCGGAGTTTCTGTACGCCGTGTAGAAGATATCACGGAAGCTCTCTGGGGAACCAGAGTGTCACCCGGCACGATAAGCAGCCTCAACAAAAAAGCCTATGAACATATCGAACAATGGCGTACCCGACCGCTTTGTGGCAGATATCCGTATGTCTATGTGGACGGAGTCTATCTCAAGCACAGCTGGGGCGGTGAGGTACAGAATGTCTCTATCCTTGTGGCCATCGGTGTTAATGAAGACGGCTGTCGTGAGATCATAGGTGCTGCGGAAGGAATGAAAGAGGATAGGGAAAGCTGGCGCTCTTTCTTTGTATGGCTTAAGGAGCGGGGACTTTCCGGCATCCGTCTCATCATCGGGGATAGGAATCTGGGTATGCTGGAAACGATCCCTGAGGTGCTGACGCAAGGTATCAGCGTTGTACCGTACATTTTTACCGAAACATATTTTCCGTCACACCCCGCAGCAGGATGAAAGCCGTTGCCATGATGCTGAAAGCCATCCATGCCCAGGAGAGCAAGGATGCCGCCAGAGAAAAAGCGGCTCAGGTGGTGGAGAAGCTCAAAGAGATGAAGCTTTCCGCAGCGGCAAAAAAGGTACAGGAAAGTATAGAGGAGACCCTGACCTATATGGACTTTCCCACACAACACTGGACAAGGATCAGAACCAACAACACCATTGAACGGTTAAACCGTGAGATCAAACGCCGGACAAAAGCGATCGGTGCCTTTCCTGACGGGCAGAGTGCGCTGATGCTGGTATGTGCCAGACTGCGCCATGTGGCGGGTACGCAATGGGGAACAAAGCGATACATGAACATGGATCATCTCTATCACATGGAATCGGATACAGAACCTGATAACATAGCCGGCTGACTTCCGGATACCAAGCGGCAGAAATTAAATTTGCGAAAAAATCTTGACACTATCAAATCTTTACTATCTTCATCACATTGGGCGAAAGTCCCCTCACAAGCGGTCAGTGATTATATGCTTCATGGATGCGCAAGCGCATCCATGGAAGAATTTCCATCCGGCTCATTGTCAACGCAAAAAGACCTTGCCGCTATTCAGTTTTCATATCTGAACCCGCACTATCGTGCGGTTGTCGCGGCATTCGTCAAACAGTCCTATCTTACCGGCGAATTGCATAAATGCAATCGCCCGGTCTGCCAGTCCTGCTTTCCTCATTGCTCGCGCAAATCAGCAAGGTTTTCTTATGCTAATGATGTAATTATTTAGTGTGTAATGTTAAAATGTTGCCAAATCGTTGCCAGCGCCTAAACAAATTTGCTTGTGACCCGCATAAACGCTAGCTTCTCAAAGCCCATTTCATCACTCGAACTCGATAAATACTAATCAATTTTGTTTAGTGATTATTTTCTGTCGTGTTCATGGTGCTTTTGATTATTTGATATATCCATATTATCCTGCCTATATGGGCTAATGTTATCATTTTGTTATCGGTATTAATAACACTTGCTCCGAAACTGCAGATAATAGCTATATGTTTTTCAAATACTTGTCTAACTCAAGTGCTAAAAATCAAAATCGAAAGTAAGCATTGGAATAGACATTGCTGGTGTACCAAGACGTTTCTCGTATTCTTCATCAACATCTGCTCTTTGATTCCTGCAAATATTAAATTCCTTTAAACCAAGTAAATCTATAAAATTCGACATGCTGTTTTCATTAGCCGAAGACGCGAACGAAACTGAAACAAATGTTACATCTTCTATCTTTGGCCAAATGTCAAATTTGACGATATATTTTACTTGGTCTAACGAACATGCGAACTTCGAACGGCGATTTTCTTGATAAGATACTTTTTCGTAATGCAATAAATCAAACAAATGAATCGCATCATCATAGTTGTCAACTTTTAAAACCGATTTTTCTTCATCAGACATATTTTTCATTTTATCTTTATACGTTACTGTACACCTTGGTTGTAAGTCACTTTCTATATCACCGTCCATTATTCGAAGCCATCTAACCTTTTCAGCTGGGCTCTCTACAGAAATAGGAACCTTGTATAAAGTTCGCCTGATTATTCTATCAAGCATAATTACCTGCGGAGGATCTGGAAAATCAGAACGCATACTTTCAACAATCGCAGGTAAATTGCTAGATTCAATTAAGAATTCCAAATCATTTTCTTTTACCATAAAGCTACTCCTCCTTACCTGTATATTGAGGTATAATATCTGGCCTAATTTTTGATTTTCCATTTGTAAACAGCTTTTTTAAATTTTCTGGCATTTTATTGAGTGGAGGATTATAGTTTTGGCTATTTGTATAAGAAACAATATTGTCGTAAGTTTCCAACATTTTCTTTCTAATGCCGAAATCCGAACCCTTTGCATAACAAACAGGATATTTATGAGTAAACAAATTTAAATTATTTGTAGCTAAATTATAGTTTTGTGTCGGAAATGAAGAATTAACCGGATGAGGAGTTAAAAAATTTATATATATTTTAGGCTTACTCTTATCATCATATATCTTAGTTATGAAATCCATAAGATCATCATAATATTTTTCATCTTCGCCTTCAATTCCTAAAATAAAAGAACAATTTGCTGTTATACCATATTCTGCATGCTTGCGAATAAAATCAATCAACTCATTTTCAATTGGTTTTCTAGGAAATCCTTTTTTTACATTTCTTGACACATGAATGTCAGGTGATTCAATTCCATATTGGATTTCATCAACTCCTAACTCGCGTAACCTTTCAAATGGAACATTGAGATTATTCATCTCATCATATCTGGCTCTAATTTTAAATAATATCCCTTCTTGTTTTACTGCTCCTAAAAGTTCAAATAATCTTTGCGGATCAGAAAGAAGATCTTCATCTTTAATGGAAAAGTACTCTATTCCTTGAGATTGAAGATATTTAATTTCATCAATCACACAGTCTAACGGTTTTTGCAATTGGACTTGTCTACTTTCTTTTTGCACAGAACAAAAAGTACAGTTTCTCGAACAGCCTCTCGCTGTATATACATCCATTCTTGATTTCCCTGTTTTTTCGTCTTTTAAATATGGGCCATATTCTCTTAATATTTCTATCCACATAGCTCGACGCATAACAGGAAGTGTTGTTGGCACCCATACTCCATCGAATTGATTGATATCATTCTTTGAGGCAACGCCATCAATTCTTATATTAGTTTTTCCGAGTGTGTTTTGTATCTTGTCTATAGCTAGTTGAGCCAATAAACTTGTTGTTGGCTTTGTTCCAACTCCTGGTATCACATAATCAACTAATCCAGAAGATAACAAATACTTCTCATTTGATGAAGTAAAAACCCCTCCGCAAAATGTGATTTTCATGGCATCCTTGGCTATTTGAAATTTTTCCATAGCTGGAAAAACTTCGGAAGTACACATACTGACTCCAATAACATCATATCTCTTTACCAATGTTTTAAACTTATCATATACTTTCTCTTTAGCTTTTGTATCACCTTCACATTTCCGTAATTCTAGACGTTCATCGTATATATCTACTTTAATGCTCAACCCAGATGTACTTAAATGTCCCTTGAGTACATAAAGTCCTAGTGGTACCCCAAAATCATCATACTTACTGATTGGATGCTTTATAGCTGTTTTAACTAGCAGTACTTTTAATTGCGTACTATTAAAATAAGTACTAAATAAAAATCCAGAAGATGTGTCTATTGATTTACTCTGTGAATAAATTTCAAATATTTTTTCGTCCCAAAGGGTTCCCTTTTGCTGAGATGTGCACGTTGCAAGATATTCCGAATCATTTTTTAAATTCTCATCAACTGCATCAAATATTTCATGAATACTAAGCTCCAAATCCGTCATTTTGGGTCTATTTAATATGTAGTTAGCAAAGTGATAGGAAAAAGGAATATAGAATTTACCATCTATCTCTTTCTGAATTGTTTCTTCGTCTCTTAATGTTGATGAAATATAAACTGCATTTTGAATGCTTTTATCAATCATTTTTATATCAAACGATTTATCTATAGATTCCTCTCCCATGCCGCATAAGAAGCCAGCCTGACAACAATCAAAAACTATTATATATCTACTAATTCCATTGTTTTTTAGCAATTCAATGAGATCAATATGTTTGATTCCACATCTATCTTTATTCTTTTTGGTTGTATCAGTTGTAGATAGAATAACTGTTTTATTCTTATAGTCGGGAAATCCATGTCCGCAAAAGTAAAAAAATACAATATCACTGCTAATCAGCGATTCTATATATTCTTGCAATTTTTCATATGCTTTCACATATGGCATGTCTTCTATAAGACAACTGTCCTTTTCTTGAAGATTTAAACCATTACTTGTAAAAAAAGCTTGTTTCATCAATGAAAAAGTGTTTTTTACACCTACACGATTAAGGCTTGAATCGCTACTATAATTTCCTGTAAACATTAATATTGGACGCAAAATATTTCCCATATCTTATCACCTCAAAAAATGATATTTTAATGGTCTTCTTTAGTTTCAACTGAATTAAAAAATGTCATAAATTCATCAATACTCGGAACATCGGCATTTTTTACATTCATCTCAAGCCTCTTTCCATTATTTTCCAAGGCGAGTGAAAACTCTTTGGTTTGTGATTTTTTATATGAAAAATATGAAACCAATGTCTTTCGAAGTTCAACAATGTAAGGATATATAACAGGAAGCATAACAGCCAATGTTGCCCAGTCAATCCCCATTCCATTAGGATTCAAATTGTCCTCTGTCCTAACAGTTTTAAATGCTGCCGTTTTCAAAATACACTCTAATTCATCATAATCTTCCATGGTTCCGTTATCCAAGTAAATGTTTATTTTTTCCATAACTGGTCTCCTCTTTAGTTTTTATATTTTTCAATAAACATTAATTCTTGGTTTGAAAAGTGCAAATGTTTAATTTCATCAAGTGTAATACCGTATCTATCATGATAAATGGTATCAACATCTTTAGTTGTAAAACTACTTGATGAAAATTTTAATTTTTCTAATGCATCAAGAACATCTTTTTCTGATTGACCTTCTATTTCCAAATATGCTGGAATCCCTGGCCACATATCAATGTCAAAAGCAACTGTATCTAAACGATATTCTATTCTAAAATTCTCTTGAAATGTCCTCGGCTCATATCCTAATTTATTTAATATTCGATTCGTTTCATCAAAGTCTGAAACAACAATCTCTAATTCACTAGTGCCATCAATCCGTAAAGATTTAATCTCTTTTAAGGTAAGCGTTGTTTCTTTGCCGTTAGATCGTAAACGAATCCATCTTCCTTTCTGAACAGGATTGTAATCATACACAAACCTCTTTTGATGAAACTTTCCAACTTTGTATGCTCCTAATTTATCTAAACGAGCGATAATTTCCTCAATTGAAATGTCTAAAATGCGAACTTCATATTCTATTGCCATAATTACTTGTATGATGTTTATAGAAGCAAAAACACCTACTTTCCTTTCTTTTAATATCGTGGTTCAATACAACTCA
>RAZA01000042.1 GCA_003612485.1 bacterium D16-50 | reverse complement strand
GGAGGATGAGGAACTTAGAAAAACAGCGTAACCTTTCAACTTTTTTTGTCTAAAGTATTGACATAAGTCCAGTTGTCAGGACAACTACGAAATGTCAGAGACTGCAGAAAGGAGGCTGCCACCATGGCTTCAGGCAGAAAACACACACTGTACTCTTCTGAAAAAGTGACACCCTTTCCGATCCAAAAGTACAATGCGGCAAGAGAGCGGGAAAAGAACACCATAGGGAAAAAGCTGGCAGAAATCCGCAGAAAGAAAGGCTATACTTTAACGGAATTCTCGGAGCTTCTTGCCGCATACGGCGTGAATGCCCAACGTGCCGCAATCAGCAAATGGGAGAACGGCGAGACTACGCCGAGCATCTACCAGCTTATAGCGATCTGCCACGCACTGAGCATCATGGAAGGGCCTTCCTATTTTGCGGACATGCCATCACTGTCGCCTCCCCTCAATGAAATCGGGATGCAGAAATTAGAGGAGTACAAAAATGACCTTATCGCCTCTGGCAGATACCAGCCGTCTACAGCCGTGGAGGAAGGGCCAGTGGAGTATGTGACGAAGCGGGTCAGCCGGATCCCTGCATCCGCTGGTAACGATTCCTTTCTGGATGAAGAGGCTTTCGATTATGTAGAAATTCCAAAAAACACCGTCCCTGACAAGGCCGATTTCGGAGTCTATGTCAGCGGGGACAGCATGGAGCCTTTCTACCACGGCGGACAGCTGGTATGGGTAGCGAGCTGCGACCGGCTTAACAGAGGAGAAGTGGGGGTCTTCATATACAACGGCGACGGCTTTATCAAGGTTTATGAAGAACAAGCTCCTGATGATGCTATCGTGGAATATTTTACCGACAGCTACGGGAACATCCGCCCGCAAGTCGTGCTTGTCTCTTACAACCAGACCTATCCGCCGAAGCCCATCTCTCCACACGGAGAGTTTCGCATCGCCGGGCGGGTTCTGAAATGATTCTGCAAGGAAAGGGAACAAAGGAGGGGAATTCAAATGGACACAGTAAGACGGGTACAAGATCTGGTTGCCGAAAGGCACATGACGCTCTACCAGCTGACACAGGTCAGCGGCATCTCTGACTCCACGCTCAGAAGCACAAGGCGCCGGGGCAGCCAGCTGACAGTAGATACCATTGAGCGGATCTGCGACGCTCTGGACATCACACTGAGTGAGTTCTTTGCGGAGCAGGGCTGCCGCTCTGTCAGCAGTGCAAAAGACGGCAGGCTTCCGTAATCTTTATCAGAGGATCAGATTTACAGCAGGGAAATAGAAAACGCGCCAGATCAGCGGTATAGGTGATCTGGCCCGTTTTCTATGCCACTTGAATCTTTATACTGATGAAAAATCAAATATATATTGTCCGTTTGGAGCTTTGAACTCATCAAAATATGCTTCTATCTTCGGCATGGAAAAATGAAACGCCTCGCTGGCCCACTGAATTGCACAAGCTGTAAACCCTTCGATCTGAACATAACATTCTGAAAACTCAATATTCCTTAATGCAATGATCAGATACATTCCCTCTGGCAGAAACTCATGGAAATGCCTGCTTATCATTTTCAGGCCACTGCAAAAATGCAGCAACTCGTCCGCATACAGCTGGATATTGTCTGAAGAAGAGGGAATCATGGATTCAAAATAGATATGGTCTGAAATTTCTGTATAGTTATTCTTATCCTCTATTTCGGATGTCATCAGGTAGCCTGCCTCAATCCATATGGCAATTCCCCACCGCCCCTTCAGAAGCGTGTATCTGCTTTTTTGCCATGTATAGTCTTTCGCCCTCACCATGTCCTCGCCACCACAAAATGCCATTTTATGAAAAGCTCCTGAAATAAACAATGTTTCCATCGGGGTCATAGAAGCTCATATTCGTCGCTCCCCACGGGCGTTTCGTGGGCTTTTCTATAACCTTCACGCCTAAATTCAACAGCCTTCTGTATTCCTCTTCAATGTCTTCAACCGTAAATGCCAGACACATATTCTGGTTCCGATTATTCTTGGCTGTCCCGTCATTATAAACGGTAAGCATGGTTTCTTCAGAAAGAATTGTCTGGTGAACATCATCATTGCTTTTATTGTCAACTCCAAGCAGCTGCTTGTAAAAATCGGCAAGCCTTTTCACATCGTTGGTCAGCAACGAAACCTCCCCTATATGCATGGTGTCCTCCCCGGATCTTTATCTGTAATTATCTTTCCCTTTTCTTAATCAGATTGTATCATAGCACTCCAGCTGATTCAATAGGAACTGCCGCCCCTGCCTCGTAAACCTTTTTAGGATGCTGATTCTTACAAACGTTATAAAATCCCTTTTCCCGCAGACTATTTCCTCTGGTTCCTTGTCAGAATTTCTACCATGTCCTTAAAGCCCTGCTCATATGCCAGCATTGTATAGCTTGCCATTAGGCTGCCATACAATGCTGATATCCGCTTGTCCACATCATGCAATTGCTCAAGCAGATTCTCTTTTTCAAGAATTGCATCATCCAGCTCCTTGCTCGCCGTTCCTGATGCAAATCAATATAGAAGGTTGCCGTTTCCAACATAGCTGCTCGTGGCCAATATGGGTAAACTTCGCATGTATTTTGTTTCACATCAAAAAAGAAGTCATACTCCCCACAATCGGATACGATAAAACTGCGCAGTTTATCTTTCAGTACAGCTTCACGTTCAATGGGATAAAAATCATATTTACATTGCAACAGAGAAAAATAAACAGCTGAAATAGCCGGAATATTGGTAATAAAAAGTTCTTTATACCCCATTTGATGATCTCCTTTTCAAACCCTCTTTCTGTTTGTTACAGATTTTATCTGTAATGGTTGCACCTCGAAACTACCTTCTTCTCCATTTCGCTCACTTCACCATCCATGACATTAACTGTTAGACATATGCCTCTATTTTAACATCTTACCATATGTCTTCACCAATATCTGCACAAATTTAAAAAGCAGGCTGATTCGTATTCATTTCTGTATCTTTTTACAAAAGCAAACTTGTAACCAATCTTAAAAACATTATGCCATTTCTCTTAACCCATAAAATCTGTTACCTTTCAATTATCTCACAACAAAAAATTTCGGGACTGAGCAAGCAAACTACACTCGCCCCATCCCGATCACAAGCTGACTCTCTCTTCTTGCTCCGAACCAGAATCCTCCGTCAGCAGATCACATCCATTCCCCCGACAGCCTCTTCACCTATCTTCATGCCGTTTCTCTTTCCCTTCAGCCATTCTCCTCTGCTCATCCTTCTTTGCAGCCTCTTCTCTCTGAACTGATTCCACACCTTGCTCCTGAAGGAACATCTCGACATTCTTCAGCACCTTCTGGTACTCCTGCATCTCCGAACGCCTTTTACTCAGCAGAAATTCCTCATCTACCGTCATGGGATCACACTCATAGGCAGTTACCCATTCTCCCTTCTCGGTCTTTTCAGGATTGGATGCATAATCCGTTCTCTCCTGCAGACATTGTGCCAGAGTCTTGCCCTTGTTAATGTGCAGTGCCATCAGCCGGGTAGCTGCCATGGTGTTCCCCCTTTCCATCCGATATCAGCACAGACAAACGGCAGAAAACCCCGAAAGATTTTCTGCCGCAAATCGATTTGTCTCAATATAATCAGTGAAGACCTGCATTCAATAACAAGCATAGTATCACAAACATATTTTTACAATCACGCATATTGTCGCAAGGGAACTCTCACCGTTCCTTATCTGCCAATAGAGAATAAAATGTTGCCCATGCACTTGGCTGCCCGACTCTTTCTTTCGGTAGATAAGATTTTGTAAGCGTACCCGACAGAACAACCCGTCCCATTTCATCTTTCGCTGAATTCAGATATTTCCAACCGGATTCCGTCTCAGGCGCATTTCCATATCCGAGTGAGGAAATGGTTTCCATAATATTATGAATTCCAATCCGCATCACTTCAAATGGATGAAATACATCCGTGATACGCTGTCCCTCTTTTTCATCAAGCACCAGTTCGTCTAAATTATCCCGCTTGAACAACAAATTTCTGTCCAGAAAATAGCGAACAATATCTTTTTCTATATCAAGAACAATTCCTTTTTTACGACAGCATGAACACAACCGCAAAGCAAAATAATCTGCTTTATAGCAGCTTTTTGGAATATGCTTCAGCTTGTTTCTTCGTCTTTCACAGAGAAACCCACCGTCAGGCAACCTGTTGGCACACAACATATCAAATATTTTCTGGACTTCGGAATTTTCGCCAAAGCCCAATGCCACCATTGCTTGTAAGAGCATGAATGCTTCACAGCCAAAATCAAAGCTTGTCCTGATTTTTTCTACCGCTGCCTCAAACCATTCAGATGGCAGCATAGATTGGTTCAGACCGCATTCAGCTAAGGCATTAATATAATAGACATACCATAAACCCTTTATCTTATACCAATCCGCAGGCAGTTTCTTCTCAATCCACATTAACGCTTCCGTTGGTTCAGCCGCCAAGCCAAGCAACTCGGTTTTTGTCCTATATTGTACTGCGGCGTTTCCGGTGTTCAACAGCCAAGTCACTGTATCATTATACATAAATGTCTCCTATCTTCTAATTTTCATCAATTAGCTCGGACAAATAGTTCTTTATTCTTTATTTCTTCGTTCTTTTTTACCTTATACATTTCTCTACCCCTTGTCATTATGTTTTTCGCCAATCCAGACAAGCCTTGTAAAAACATTATATATCGAATGTAAGCTAAAATCTATCCCTTCTTCGCATATCTCCCACACAAATATTCGCCGCATATTTTCCCAGTATATGCCATCCGCATATACTATCGCATACTCTATGTATGGCGGCTACCGCCGCCATACCCCCTCACCGAATCCCCGCCAGCCTCCCCAGAATCCCTTTCCCCATCTCCCACAGCTCATCCAGCCTCTCCTGCAGATCCTCAATGTCCGCCTTGTAGATGCTGCCCGTCTCATTGGCCTTCTTCGCATACTGGTTCAGATTGTTGCTGCAGATCCGAAGGAGCCGCACCAGCTCCCCCACATCCTCCAGATCCAGCCGCACACAGCAGCCGTCCAGCGCCATCTTCCGAAGATACGCCCCCATGCTGCAGACTCCCATCTCCCCCATCTTCTGATGAATCCGCTCCACTTCCTCTTCACTGGCAAGAAAGTGTACATCCCGGTTCCTGACTCCCATCAAAGCACCTCCTCATGACTGGCTCTGCGCTTCGGAGCGGCACCCGGCACCGCAGACCGGGATTTCAGATCCTCCAACACAGACTTTCTGACCTCCGAATTTCTTTCCCTGCTGTCCGCCTGCGGACAGATCACCGCTTTTCCAACCTCCCGTTCCACTATCTTTTCAGATATTCCTCCAACCATTTCCCCTGCCATTTTCCTCGCCGGTTCCCCTACTGGCTCTCCAACTGCTCTTCCTGCCGCCTTTTCCCTCTCCCCTCCAGCAGCTCCCCGTCCTGCTCTCTCGGCACACTCTCCATCTACGCCCATCCCGGCATCCTGATCCATATCCGCACCCATCCCAACGTCCATATTCGCATCCACATCCTTCACATCCACATCCCTATCCGATTCCGCATCCGCTGCCATATCCATGTTCAGCTCTGCATCCAGCTCCACCAGCCTCCTGCTTTTCTCCGCCAGCTCTGCCTCCTGAGGGAAAGGCTTTCCCAGCTCTACCATCGCCGCCTCCCGCTGGCCCTTCAGGATCACCAACTGCTCTCCAGCCTCCTTTTCCCTCTCCGGGATGCCCGCCAGCACATGATCCATCCTCATCAGATTCCCTCTGGCATCTCCCCCCAGCTTCACGCTATGGCTCATGGCCCCCTTCAGTGTCATCTCATATTCGTTCTGGAACACGGAATAGGAAAGCTCCATCCCCGCAAAACCCTCCACCGGAACCGGATGGGCATCCTCCCTCCGTCCTCCCCAAGCCCACGGACGTAACCGCTCTGCCGCTCCAGTTCAGCCGGAAAATATTTCAGTAGCTTGTCTTCCAGACGGTACTGCTGGTTCATGTGATCCGCCTTCAGCACCTTCAGCCTCGCCACGTCAATGTCCAGATCCATTTTCTGCCTGATCAGCGGATTCCCGGCGCACAAAGCCTTGATCTCCGCATAGGAAAGCACCTGCTCGTCCACGTCCTCGCAGGAGCGCACCGGGGACTTGCTGGTCATGATCTGGGAAATGAACTTCTGCTTGTTCTCCAGTGTCTGGTAGAGATAAGCGTCAAAGGTTCCCTCCGTCACATACTGATAGATCCGCACCTGACTGTTACGGTTGCCCTGCCGGATGATGCGGCCGTTGCGCTGGGTCATATCTGCAGGCCTCCAGCCCACGTCCAGATGATGCACTGCAGCCAGCAGATCCTGAACATTGGTGCCGGCCCCTATCTTCTGGGTGGAACCCAGTAGTACCCTCACCTTCCCACAGCGGACCTTGGTGAACGGCTCCTTCTTTTTCGTCTCTGTATCCGCATGGTGGATAAAGGCCACCTCCTCCGCCGGGATGCCTCCCGACAGCAGCTTCCCTCTGATATCGTCATACACATTGAAGCTGCCGTCCCTCTTGGGCGTGGACAGATCGCAGAAGATCATCTGGGTCAGGCGCTGCCCCCGCCCCTCCTCCCATATGCGCAGCACACCGGAGACGCAGGCGTTGAGCTTGCTGCCCGGATCGTCCGGCAGCAAAGGGTTCATCAGCCGCTGGTCCAGCCCGATCTTCCTTCCGTCCGCCGTGATGCAGAGCATATTGTCCTCGGAGGCGTTCACCTGACCTGCGTGTACCCTTGCCGCCCGCTCCGATAGATCTGCCACCATCTCCTTCTGTATCTGGGAGAGCTGCACCACCACCGTCTCGAACACTGCTTCGGGAACCGGCAGGTTCAGCTGGTCGGCGGTCTTGATGTCAGCCGCTTCCTTGAAGAGATTCATCAGCTCCGGCAGATTGAAGAACTTTGCGAACCGGATTCTGGCCCGGTAACCGTTCCCTTCCGGAGCCAGCTCGATGGACGTGGTTGTCTCGCCAAAAGTGGAGGCCCAGCAGTCGAAATGGGAAAGCCCTTTCTGCTGCAGCGTGTCATACTGGAGATACCGCATCACGGTATACATCTCCGTCATGGAATTGCTCACCGGGGTCCCGGAGGCAAACACTACGCCACGCCCGCCGGTCACTTCGTCCAGATATCTGCACTTCATGAACATGTCCGAGCCGCGCTGGGCCTCTGAAGTGGAAAGCCCGGCCACGTTGCACATCTTGGTATACAGAAAAAGATTCTTATAAGCCTGACTTTCGTCCACGAAAAGTCTATCCACCCCCAACTGTTCAAAACAGACCACGTCATCCTTCCTCTCCGTGGAGGTCAGCTTATCCAGCCTTGCCTGCAGCCCCTTCCGGGTCTTCTCCATCTGCCGGATGCTGAAGCCTTCTCCCTGACGGCGCTTCAGCTCCCCCTGCTTCTGCCGGATGGCCTCCTCCGGGTAATCCTCCATCTGGTACTCGATCAGCTCGTTCATGATCTGCCGCAGCACGACCATCCCTCTGACTCGTTCCGCCCCGGTGCCGTTTCGCTCCGCCAACCGCATCAGGCTGTTCTCCCGGAAATACACCCCGCCGTCCACCACACAATAGGAAAAGTTCTTCACCCCCGGATCCGCCGGAATACACTTCTCCATGCTCTCAGCCGCCTCCGGCTCTGCCTCCAGCGACTCCCGATAGCTGCCCCGCACCATGACGGCGGCTCTTTTCAGCTGTTCGGAAAGCTCGGCTCCGGGAATGGGCAGAACCGTGCATTCCTCTTTTCCGTACTGTCCGCTCTCCAGAGCCAGACGTCCCAGCACCATCTCCGGGCGGGACAGAAAATAGCTGTTCAGCACGATCCCGTCCTCCGTCTGCCCAAGATGCACCCATTCTTCCTCCGCCTCCATGGGATGCTCCTTTTTCTGCAGAAAAAGGATGTCCGAAACCACCTCCGTACCAGCGTTGGCCCGGAACGCATTGTTGGGGAGCCTCACCGCCCCCAGCAGCAGAGCCTTCCCGGCAAGATATCTGCGCACCTCCGGGTTTTTGGCATCCATGGTGTAGCGGCTGGTGACAAAGGCAACTATGCCTCCGGGCCGTACCTGATCCAGCGCCTTGACAAAGAAATAATTGTGGACGGAAAAGCCCAGCTTGTTGTACGCCTTGTCATTTACCCGGTATTCCCCAAAAGGCACATTCCCCACCGCCAGATCATAGAAGTCCCTTCTGTCAGTTTTCTCGAATCCCTGCACGGCGATCTCCGCCTCCGGGTACAGTTTCCCGGCGATGCGCCCCGTGATGCTGTCAAGCTCCACGCCGTACAGACGGCTACCACGCATTTCCTCTGGCAGCATGCCGAAGAAATTCCCTATCCCCATAGACGGCTCCAGAATATTCCCGGTTCTGAACCCCAGTCCGGCCACGGCACCATAGATCCCACGGATCACCGTAGGGCTGGTGTAGTGGGCATTCAGGACGCTGGCTCTGGCGGCATATTCCTCCTCGGAAAGCAGACCCTTAAGCTCCTCATATTCCCTGCTCCATGCCTCCTTGTCCGGGTCAAAGGCATCCGCAAGCCCTCCCCATCCCACATATCGGGACAAGACGGTCTGCTCCTCCAAAGAGGCACCTCGACCTTCCTCCTCGATTTTGAAGAGGGTTCGCATGGCCTCTATATTCCGGGCAAACTTCTGCTTCGGTCCGCCCTCCCCCAGATGCTGATCCGTGATGCGGAAATTTCCGGCTGAGACAGTCTGTGTCTTCGGTCCTGCCGTCTACGCTTTCTGCCCCACCGTCTGTCCCTTCTGTTCCTCCGTCTCTGCTTTCTGCCTTTCCGTAAGATTCTCCGTGTCAGTACCATCAGGTTCCCCGTTCTGCCCGGACATAAGCTCGGCCGGGCCAGCTCTACCAGATGGCCCACGCACCAGCTGACAAGATATCCCCCTCCCTCCAGATATCCGTCGCAGCGCTTCCCGGCACCGATCACCTTTGCCACCGTCTGCGCCACCGATGGCTTTTCACAGACCAACAACTTCATGGGCCTTAGCCTCCTTTGCTGATTTTTGGACACAAAAACAGCCCCACACCAATGGCATGGGACTTTTATGTAGAGCCAACTTTTGATCCAATTAAATTCGCATGTGCCCTGACAATTTTAATGGCATATTAATGCAAATTCAACTTCCTTGCTTTGCCACCCTAAGACAGCTCAAATTACCTCAAAAAACTGTACTCTAACTTCCCCTTTCTTAAAAAACTTCTTTCGCCATAAACAAAACATGTCCGCAATCTGCAAACCCATTTTTACGATAAAAATCAGGTGCCGGTGCATATTTGTTGGTAGATAAAGTTATTCCGGCAAATCCATTTTCCTTTACATATTTCTCAAGCTGCCTCATCAGCATTGTTCCGTATCCCTTTCGTTGCAGTGTTGGCCTGATAAACATTTCCTCTACAAAAATTTCACAATTATTCCACCATACTTTTTCGTATGCAAATATGCCGCCTATAATTTCTTTCCCCTCTTCTAAAGTATATCCTATGAACTTTTTCCTTTCAAAAAGATCCGTGAGGTATTCTTCCGCAGTCTTATTCGTCCAGCGGCACTGCCACATTTCATTGTTATATACACTGCACATAATATCTGCGCAAATGGATATGTCATCTCGTTTCATTTTTTGAAGTTTCGCCATTTCGCCCTCTCCTTATGTTATTGGCCTATATCGCCCCTGCTTATCCAGAATCTAAAGCACCTTAACGGCATAAAAATCATAAATCGGTTTCCCTACTGCTATTCGTTTATTCCCATCAAAAAAGCTATGATTCTTTGTAACAAAATATAATAAGTTTGCAGCTTTTTCTTCCAAGGTCTTCTCCTGCAAAGCTTTGATAAATTGTTCCAATGCTCCCTTTAAATGATTCATCTTTTTCATTGCCGAATAATGAGCTGCTGTCGCCAAATTTCATATTATCAATTACTTTCCTGCATTCTTCATAAGTCAGAATATATGTTGCCTTATTTCCTTTTAGCCGTTCCATATTCTGATGGTCATAGGCATCTAACAATTCCAGTGCCTGACTATATCTCTCTACTACGGTTAATACCTATTTTGTATCCAGACTGTTTTCTGCTCTTTTCATAACTCGTATTACCTCATTTAACTGATTCATACTGTAAGGTCTTAATATCCATACCTGCGTTGCCGTATTGGCACAGAACGTATGCCCTTATGGCATAATAAGGACAAATCGGAAAACCCTTGCGGTGCAACGGGTTGGCTGGTTTGTCCTTATTCTTTTTCCACCAATTTCCCCGCAAAAAGTAGGCATAACGAGGGTTGCCAAAAAGTGAGGTGTACCATTAAGGACAAAGAAAATGCATACTATCCGGCCGGGGCATGAGCTCCCCGGCCGGGTGCTTATTACCAGCAGGGAACAGGCCAGTGGGCTGTATCCTTTGGGTTTATCTCAAAACCCACCTAAGCAGACCGGCGCGGGCCCGTCCGAGCACCTTGTAGCCCAGATTAAGCTAACCCTTTCAGAACGGCAGCGGACAAGAGCTCACTTCTATACCCTCCTGCTGGAGTATATTCGTGCGCCCTGCAGGACTGCCGTCCGGATCGCTGATGCCTCACCGCTCCAGGGCTACTTGCGTCGCTCCGCTCCGTCCAAGGGGCACGTCCCTTGCGCCGCTCTGCGGCTATCCCCCCTGACGCTGTCCATCGCTTTCTCCCTGCTGGTCATGCGAAACATGGGGCCACACCGTCAGGCGTGTTCGACTGGACGCGGAGCGGCCAGTCCGGGGCTTGGGGGAACCCCAACAAGCGAGCGGCGATATCCGAAAAGGATATCGCCGCTCATTGCTTGCCCACAAATTTCAAGGTTGAAACATCCGTCCATGTAAGCTATAATATTCTAACTATAAAGCAAAAACAGAGCCTACGGGGGTAATTATGACTATCTATCTTGTCAGGCACGGAAAAGATGATGACACGTTTAGAGGCGGATGGAGCAATCACGGCCTATTGCCTATAGGAATAAAGCAGGTTTATGCATTAGCGAAAGAAATTGCTATCGCAAATATACATGTTGATTGCATCTACTCCAGCGATATACAAAGAGCAGCGGAAACGGCTGAAATACTCTCAAATTGTTTGGGGTGCCCAATTGAATATGTTCCCAAGCTGCGTGAAGTAGACAATGGTATCTTGGCAGGAATGGAAAATAATTTGGCAGATGAGCGTTATCCGGGATTATACTGGTCGACTCTTGATTATGATGAGTGCTATCCTAATGGAGAAAGTCCGGAAATGTTCTATAATCGCATAAAGGCTGCATGGCTAGGGTTGAAAAACAGAAGATTAAAGCAAACAACTAAAGATGCATTACTTGTAACGCATGGTGGTGTAATTGAAGCCATTTTGTGTGTTGAAAACAATGTTCTTTTTTCCAACAAAACAAGGCACTTCTCCGCACCCAATGCAAAGTTGATACCGATTGAGATTTCCTAACCACATATCAAGGCGAATGGAGTGACCGAGTATTTATTCGCCGAAAAGAATAAGAATGCTTCGTCTTGGGCTTGACATTTGGGTGCCGGAATACATGAGGTGTGATATGCGGCAACGGTCTATCAGGATAAAATTTCTTGTAATTCTTCATTGCCCAACGCATTTCATTTTCGATATGCAGCGCCACTTTCGGCTTATCATCTTTGTCCAGCAAAAGAAAGCTACTGTATCCGTCAACAATCATTTCTGTTTTCAACTTCTTACGATTGACAAGGATATTTTTCAGGCTTCGATAGACTTCTTCTGTCATAGGAATAAAGCGGCATCCGCACTTGATCTTTGTTTTCTCAACATAATACTTCCTGCCACGTTCTCTGACAAGCTGATGATCCACACGGATTTTCCGGCTATCAAAATCCAAATCACTTTCTGTCAAGCCACAAAACTCGCTGACACACATCCCTATTCCCAACAACACGACAAATTCATCATAATACTTTGCGTAGGTTTTATCCTCACGGATAAAGCCCATCCAAAGTTCCTGCTGCAATATCTGCGGAATAATATTTTCTATTAAATAGTAACTTTTGCATGCGGTTTTGCAGGAAAAACATATGATTTCTTTTTGTTCAATATTGTATCTATTACAACATTATCCCTTTTGCAAGCATGCAAAATTGTTCAAAACTTGAAACTGGTAAACGTAAATCCGAAAACATACTACTTTCATAATCATTCCAATCACGCACATCACTTCCCACCAGCGCATGAAAGTCATTATTCACAAGTACGCCAATAGCACTCTCTGTTGTTTCTGTAAATACTTTAGTCGAATCAGGAACTAGGCTTCTAAGTAAAACAAGATCGTCCTCCAAAATAGCAGGTGTATATCAGATAATACATTCCTCGTGATTTGATCACCCTTCTTTATCTTTTTTGTGTGACAGTGCAAATCTATTTTCACTGAATTCTACCCTCCACCATAATTAAAACCACTGCAAGCTATCAGCTACACAATACCTTAAATCATCATTTTCCTATTTAAACATCTATATTCTTATTCTTTGAGTGCCGGGCTAAATGCTTCTTTCAAAGGGTTTGATACTCTTAGCTGTTTCTGCAGCTTCTGGAAACTCTCAAGCGCTGACTGCAGATTCTCAATAATATCATTGGCGAGTTCATCCGGTGCAGGAAGATTATCCAAATCCGCAAGAAATTTATCCTTTATCCAAAAGATATCGAGGCTTGTCTTATCACGGTTTAAAATCTGGTCATCCTTTCCGCCTACAATAAATTTACGCCAGCGTCCATCCGGATTTTCTTCAGACCATGTTTCCTTACGTAAATGACGATTTTTCGGATTGTAACAAATAATAAAGTCTTCAAGGTCTGTATATGTCATTGGATGCTGTTTCAGAGTGAAATGTACATTGGTCCTGAAATCATATATCCAAATTTCTTTAGTTTGTTTTTCAGGGCTTGCCGGACGCTTATCAAAGAAAATAACATTTGCCTTTACACCCGGTTTGTAAAATATCCCTGTCGGAAGTCTTAGTATTGTATGCAAGTCGGTTGTTTCCAAAAGTTTCTGACGAACCGTTTCTCCTGCTCCACCTTCAAAAAGAACATTATCAGGAACAACAACAGCTGCCTTTCCTGTGGATTTCAATATTGTGTTAATGTGCTGAACAAAATTTAACTGCTTATTGGAGCTGGTAGTCCAAAAATCCTGCCTATTATATACAAGGTCCTCTTCTTCCTGCTCATCATCCTCATTCGTAAATGTGATGGAGGATTTCTTTCCAAACGGTGGATTTGTAAGCACATAATCCACACGATACCCCGGGTCAGAAAGTAGTGCATCACCAAGTGTAATTGGAATCTCCCCATAAATATCGCCAATGTTATGTAGATACAGATTCATTAGCGCTGTCTTAAATGTTGCCGGAACAATCTCGTTACCATGAAAGGTCTCATTCTTCAAAAACTCCTTCTGACCTCGGTCAAGAGAATAATTCTCGGGATCAGCAAGAAAAGTCTGCGCTACAAGGAAGAAACCTCCGCTTCCACAGCAGGGGTCCGCAATTGTCTTTCCCGGTTCAGGTCTTAAACATTCGACCATTGCCCGAATAAGAGGCCTCGGTGTAAAATACTGGCCTGCTCCGCTTTTGATATCTTCCGCATTTTTTTGAAGTAATCCTTCATATATCTCACCCTTTACATCAGAAGACATGGCAACCCACTTCTCTTTGTCAATCATCTGAACAACTCTGTAAAGGATTGCAACATTATTAATTTTATTGATAGCGCCTTTAAATATCTGACCAAGTATCCCCGGCTGCTCTCCAAGTTTTTCAAGCGTAGTTTTATATTGATTTTCAAGCTCCGCTCCGGTAAGTCCATTCATATCGGACCATGCATATCCCACCGGGATTCCTGTCTCACGTTTATATGGTGGTTGGGAATACTCATTTGACATCTTTAAGAAAATAAGGTATGTAAGCTGCTCCAGATAATCTCCGTAAGAGACTCCATCGTCCCTTAGTGGATTACAAAGAGCCCATACCTTTGATACTATTGCGCTTGTCTGTTCAGACATCTTTTTTATCCTCTTCTTTTGAAACATCTAAAGCAATAACAGCGCGCTTTAGCCCTTCAATCTCTTTCTTTATATTTTTTAATTCTTTAACCATAGGATCATCACTTGTTGAAGAAAAAATGTAGCATAGTTTTCTAAATCAATACAAATATCGCTTTCATATTTACCACTTTCGTCCTAATATGTAAGTTTTCCAGTCACGGGTTTCATATTAGGATTCAAATGCTTGTTTTAATATGCTTTGACGCATTGCCTCAGCCTGTTTTTGAATAACATCAATTGAATTTTCTATATTGTCACACACAGAGAGACGAGCATCAATCTGATTTACCGTCATCATTGCCTCTTCATTATCTACAATAGGAACCAGCGTATCACGAATGTCATCCAATCCAAGTCCTAATTTTCCACCTCCTCGTTTGTTCTTCAACAAATCTTTTTGTCCATAATCACTTTTTAAATACCATGCCATGAACTTGCCTTGCATAGAATTATTAAATCGAATCATTGCGATATGTTGATTTATATACGCTTCTTGAATATTCTCAGGTATCAATGCAATACTTCCCAAATCAGCTGTTATGGATACCAGCACATCGTTTCCTATTAATCGGCTTCTCTTACCCTCAGCATTTTCAGGCAATTTCACATATTGAATATTGTCATCCTTTAAGGTAATTCCATCCCTTGTCGTATCTGTAATACGTATAAATCTCGCTCCTATTCCGCTATAATACTTTGCCCATCCGCGTGAACCGCTGGTAACAAAATTGCTTACTTCTTTTATTCTCTTTTTTTCCGTAAATTTGCCAAAAGCCTCTTTCAGCACCGCCTGCCGATATACTGCCAGCTGCTCCTTCGTCTTGTTCAGCGTTTCTACCGCATTATCAAGACTTGAAAGATTCTTTTCCAACTTTAACACTATTTCTTTCTGCTTTAAAACAGTAGGTATTTCTAATTCTTGCTTTTCAACATCCTGATAATGACGTGCATACCCTTTATCACGTATTTTTGTAGCAAGATACTTTGTTGCATAAAACAAATATTCTATAAGGACCGAATTATCTATAGGTCTTACTACTTTAATACCATCTGCGCCAGGGGCAAATGCAAACTTTATAAGCTTTACGCACCTCGTATGATCTCCAAAAACGATTACTGGCAAATCACAGTCAATCTTTTTAGAAATGTCATCTGTATATCCACCTATTATTTGCTGTCCTTGATCAATGATCGGTAACACTCCACAACTCAAGTATTGTTTCTGCTTTGTCTTTTTTTCAGCAGAAATAGGTATTCTTTTTACTATATCTTTATATATTGCCATTTATGCAACAAGCTCCTTATTCATTTCATTTAGTATTTCTTTATAATCATCACCAAAAGCATCATAAAATGCAAACAACCCTCCGCGCCTATCAAAAGGTGTAAGATCAAGATCCGACGGTTCTATCGAAAGTGATGTAATGATATGTTCTTTAATCAATCTTAACCATTCCATTTGTTCTTCTGAAAAATGGACAGCACCAGCATTCTTCCTCAATGTCCATTCCATAAAGTTATAATTTACTCTTTCTGCAAAGGGTGAAAGATTTTCTGTATATCCCATTTCAAAACGTATAATGGATATCAGGTCTGTTAACTTCGCCATAGTTCCGGTCTTAACACTCTCCGGTCTCTTAATCGCGTAGCTTTCCCACAGTCTTTCCACCGTAATGCCCTTATCTTTAAGTTTTTCATAAAGAGCCTTCAAATCTTCAATCACCATCGGTCTATCTTTGTATGCCTGATCATAGATAATACGAAGTGCAATAATTTCATTTTTATTTTCCTCTATAAATCCACGGAACGATTTTAACATTGCATCCGCTTTTTCCTCACGATGTGAATCAAAACCTGCGTATGTAACATGGTCAAGATTAATATTATCAATTATCTGGTCATGGTTCCTACGTACATTTTCAATGAAATCCCTTTTCTCCGGATCATGGAACGCCTCAATAGCCGCCTTAATCAACTCCGTCTTCGCAGCACTAAGTTGTTCCTTTGTTGGATTTTCTATACGTGAATCCCGTTTTGCTTTTTCTTCAATAACATCCATATCAAAAGCATTTAGCAAGTTTTCAGATAGTCTATCTGCCGATTCTCCCACAGTACTTTCAAATATTTTTCTTTCAGACGGCGTCATCCGAGCATTCAGCCTTATGATTCTGTTGGCTAAAGAAGTTAAGGTGTCTTCATCCTTCGCTCCCAAAGCAACATTCATCATAAGCTCCTTCATGGAAATAGTAGGTTTACGTTCAAGCGGTCTGGTATCGGACTTCTTTGATTTTGTGACACCCACTGCATCTACAATTACAAAATGATCCTTATTCTCAGTGGCTGAAGGAGTAACTTTTTGAAGGTCATCCACAGTAAGTGTTCTGGTACCGCGCCCCTTCATCTGTTCAAAGTAGTTTCTACTTCTGACATCACGCATAAATATGAGACACTCTATGGGTTTAACATCGGTCCCGGTGGCAATCATATCAACTGTAACAGCTATTCTGGGATAATAATCGTTTCTGAATGCGCTTAACACAGTCTCAGGTTTTTCCACAGAATACGTTATTTTCTTACAGAAATCATTACCTTCACCAAATTCTTTCCTAACAATCTGAATGATGTCATCCGCATGACTGTCGGTTTTTGCAAAGATAAGTGTTTTAGGCACTTCTTTACGATTGGGAAATAATGATATAAACAAGTTCTCTTTGAATGTCCGTATAACAGTCCTGATCTGACTTGGATTCACGACATCTTTATCAAGCTTACTCTTTTTTGCCCCTGAATAATCCTCATCCTCATCCATTTGCAGCCAACGCATAGTTCTTGAGAGACGGTCTCTATACTCTATAAGCTGCTTCATCAATCTGGCGCCATTTTTTGTGACATCCGTTTCGATCAGAAATATATCTTCTCCTACATTAACACCATCTACGATTGCCTGTTCTCTTGTATATTCACTGACAACATTTTCATCAAAAAAAGCAAATGTACGCTTATCAGGTGTTGCTGTAAGCCCGATTATAAAAGCATCGAAATATGTCAGCACCTGACTCCATACGTTATAAATGGATCTGTGGCATTCATCGACTATAATGCAATCAAAGAATTCCGGAGGATATTTTTCGTTATACACAACCTCTTTGGGCGCTTTTGATTCCGCTGTAACATACTCTTCAAAAGGTACTTCTTCTGCCCCTTCATCAAGTTCCTCGCCCTTAAGGATTGAATACATTCTCTGAATTGTACTTACACAAATCTGAATATCTGCGGGTATATAAGAATCCTTAAGTCTTCTTACTCCGTAAAGCTGTGAGAAATTCCTTGGATCATCATTAGGCATATATGCCAAGAATTCTCTTTCAGCTTGTTCTCCCAGACTCTTCGTATCTACAAGGAACAATATCCTTCTCATCTTGCCATATTTAAGCAGTCTATATGCTGCTGTTATAGCCGTAAAAGTCTTTCCTGCACCCGTTGCCATTTGGACAAGCGCTTTGGGTCTGTTTTCTGCAAACGATGTATCTAGATTATTGATGGCTTTTACCTGACACTTTCGAAATCCTGTACCATCAAAAGGCGGAAAACGCTTCATATTATTGCGGATTGTATCCGGCGTCGAAAGAAGACTTTTTATTGTTTCCGGTCTAAAGAATGAAAACACCGTTCTGGATCGATATTTAACATCCTTATAGTCTGTAAAACGGATCAATTTGTCTGTAGCTTCATAGACAAATCTGATTTTATAATCCTGCTGAACCCACTTAAAAATACCATTCGCATATCTGGAAGACTGCTCTTCAACTGTAGTGATTTTTTCACCCAACTCGGTCTTTTTAGCCTCAACTACTCCAACGGGTTTCCCTTCTACAAAAAGTGCATAGTCAACCGGGCCGGTGCTAGTAGGAAATTCACGCACCGCAACTCCATGCGAAACTGTAAGATTCAATTTGCTCATATCCTGAATAGTCCACCCCGACTGTTCAAGTTTCCTATCTATTGCCAAACGTGCTTGTTCCTCTGGTTGCATATACGGCACTTCCTTTCCCAATACTGTAGACCATGAATGACATTATTGAATGACAACCCACGTTCCATCACGTTTAGATCCTATACGTTCTATCTTTCCTTTTTTTTGAAGACTAACAAAAGTACGCTCAATAGTACGTTTTGTAACTCCGATTTCTGCTGCAATCACATCGGCTGTTCTATCCGAATCTTCGATCAGCAATCTCAAAACAGCCTTTTCCGTTTTATTCAAACCGACATTCAAACCGACATTCAAACCGACATTTTTGTTGCTTAATTCCAATACCTTTTTATCAAAAGGTATCTTACACTTTACATAATTATCAGTAATTTCAAAGATTTCCTTGCCATATTTTTTAATAATAGTCGGAACACCGTGACCAGTATGTTCCGTCAGCCCCATATTCAAAAAGACTCTCATCAATGTAGAATTTCTTGGATGACTGATTCCTTCATAGAAGTCTTCTATCGCCATTCCAATTGGAAGTCCTCCGTGTGATAATATTTCCATGCGATCCCTAAAGACAGATATCTGCGGCTCTGTAATCGTCCAGTCGTTATGAACCAACGCATTTAATACCGCCTCGTTTACGGCATCATAATCAAAAAGATATCTGTCCTTTCTTGGCCTAACCGTGGTATCAGAAATACATATATTTTCTGCCGACAATCTTGCTTTTATTTTTTCATAAACTGACAAAATACATCCATATCCATAATCATTTCTCTCGGATATAGCTGCCTTATCGACACCACTAAATTTTACAAAAAGAAATGGAATATTGTTTCTATCAGCCAAAAGTTCAGCTAAAAGATTATATTCTCCGTCTTTATTGCGAAGATTAAAATTCGCCTCTATCGATGAATCCTCAACATGAAAGCCTTTTTCCGAATAATATATTTTAAGTTCTCGAAAAGAAAGATCTGTGCGAGATGCTCTTTTCTTTATCATGTATTCTTCATCATAGAAATTCTTCTCATAACGAACTCGAATCTGCTCTGCAGTCATTTCCCTACAAGTAGTACCGATTCGAATCACACATCCGTTTGAAGAAAAACCATACTTTTTCTGACAATAGATATTCCTTGTCCCTTTCGAAATGAATAAAACTATGAGAGTTTTTCCGGAATCAAATTTAAGTTCCGTTCGAATTTCCTCCTGAGGATTAGGTTCTATCTGCATAGTAATGATATCAGATATTCTTTTCAATGTTTCATCAATTTTATCAATACCAATCACATTGCCATTATCGTCAACGCCTATAAGTATCTGCCCACCATTGGCATTAAGAAATGCCACAATCTCCCTGCATATCGTGTCTGTGTATTTTGCTTTTAATTCGACTTTTTCAGATTCTACATACCGACTCATATATGATATCCTCTTTTTCAAGTTAACTAATTCTTATTGAAGCATATCATTTTTCCGACATTATTTCAATATAAACCGACATTCAAACCGACAATTTTGAAAAAATCCACGATGTAACTCCTTTTTACATAAACTAAATTGGGTAGACAATGTCTACCCAATTCACATCACAATCCCATATATTTAGACTTCTACAAAATTTCCAAACTAATTCCTTTTTTCTATTTTTGTCTTATCAAGGCTCTAACCAAAATTCAAAATGGTATAGTAATGGTATGGTATGCGCCTTATCTTGCTACAAAATCATTGATTTTACAGACATTTCCGGGAATGCATCACTTAGGCTGATAAAACAGACTGTCAAAATGGCCTCACTCACAGAAATCATCCATATTGTATAATCCCTTCGCCTGCCCTGCCGTCCAAGCCGCCACTTTAATGGCACCATCGGCAAAGGCCTCCCTTGATGACACCCGATGCCTGAACGTCACTACTTCATCCCTGCTGTTCGCAAAAATAACCTCATGCTCTCCGAATATGTTTCCGCCGCGAATACTGCTGATCCTGACCTTTTCTCCGTCAATTCTTTTGTTTGCAGCCAAAAGCGCCTCTTTTATCATAAGCGCCGTTCCGCTGGGTGCATCCTTCTTCTGATTGTGGTGATACTCTATGATCTGAATATCCGTATCCGGGCTTATCCGCTTCCCATAAGCTTTCAAAACCTCAGTAAAGTCATGCAGCGCAACGCTGAAATTCCCCGACAGAAAAACCGGCATGGCGGCAGCCAGCCTCCCGATGTTCTCTATCGCCTCGCAAGAAAACCCCGTGGTGGCGATGACAATCGCCTTTCCCATCCTCTCATATTTGAAATAGCCGTCCTTCATAAAGGTTTCTGCATTGGTACAGTCAATAAAGACATCACAGTCCTTTGCAGACTCTATATCGTCAATGATGGGCAGATCGAATCCACCTTCCACAAGCTCCGATATCCTCTGCCCTACAAACGAATTCCCTCTTCTGGCAATGGCATAACGGATTTCCACGTCCTCTCTATGCAACGCATTTTTCATAATGGCACTGCCTAATTTCCCGGTACACCCAACAACTGCTAACCGCACCATATCCAGCCTCCTCCAATGTATCCCCAGATCCCGAATCAGGATCCACTACCCATTCAATCTGATCCCGTCAATCCCTAAGATATTACGGGAAGAAATATACATAAAATCGTCTTCTATATATGTGCGCCCTGACAGCTTTAAAGGGACATTCATTACTTTTCTCTTTTCCAATGTGTCCTTATCCCAAAAGGCGATCTCCGAGCAGGGATAAGAAACCGTTACCAGCATATCCCTATATATCCCGGCGCAGTCAAACATCTTTTTATGCACGTTCTTTACCAAAGACTGAATTTCAAAGTTTCTCATGCTGATTTTAAAGAGCCTTCCGTCGTGGCCTGCGGCATACAAGGTTTCTCCATCCATATGCAGACTGCCGATATTTTTCTTTCCCAGAACAAGCTCTTTTTCAATGGAAAGGGTAGATTTATCCAATAACAGCAATTTCCCGTCCACCGTCCCGCAAACCAAATAGGAATCATAGATCTTAACGCTCCACATACTGTTCCGGGAAATGGCATACTCCTTTGTCAGATACCGCTGTCTGTCAAGGGTAATCATTTTTCCGTTTCGGATGGAGCAATAAATCGTGTCATCATCAACCGTCATTCCGCATATGTCGGAACTCAGATCATTGCCCAGCTGCCATTTGCCAATCAGCTCATAATCATTTTGGCTCAATACATAAAGCGTACAGAAATTGTATACAAAAATATGTTCTTCATCCGCAACCAGCTTTCTTGATAATCCTTCTTTCTCAAAAACTGTTTTTTGACAGATAATCTCCCGAGAGTGTTTGTCGATTTTAACAAATTTTTTACCGCACATACAGTCGATACAATGTGCTGTAACATTGAAGCCCGTCACAACCCCTCCCAGCTCCGCTACGTGTTCCATTCTTATCCCCCCTACCCGCCTCGACGGGCATCAATTCAATAGTTTGAAAATGTCCTATTTTCAAACTTTCACCCCATAAAGCCCTGATTTTCATCTTCTCCATCTGACCGCCAAATGCGAATTTATGAATGTCTTTCTAAAATCCCCCTATAGACCCGATATGCCAGATAAATCCCGACCGAGCAGCCAAGCACTAATAATACGATTCCGGCAACAGGAAAGATTACAAGCAGAATCCCGTTCAACAGAAAGAATACTGCGCAATTTCTATATAATCCGACCATTTCCATATTATAGCTCTTTACATCCTTAACCTTAGCATCGCTTGACAATGGTAAACACACCATTGAATAAGACGCTGGGGGTAAGAAATCAGATTTTCCACTCAAAAGAAACGCGCTCGGCGGTGGCCTGGACCTGGGAGAGAATGATGTCGGCTACCTGCCGCCGGTCGTCAAAGTCGATGTTGTCCCAATTCCCCAGGTGGGAGGACAAATACTCGATCTTTTGCGGGGAGACGCTTTCCGCGTTCAGCGCGGCAATCTCTTTAATCAACCCTTGACGGCGGGCGTCCAGCTCCTCGATCTTCCCGTTGGCGTAGGACATCAAAACCGCGCTGGCCCCGGTCAGGGTGTTCAACAGCTTCTCGATCTCGTCCTCCACCTGGGCCAGCTCCACATTTAGAGCGGTCAGCCTGGGGTTGACTGTCTCGGCCTTGGCGGTCAACGTCTGAAAGTCGGAGAGCTTATGTACCATCGCCTCATAGACAAACTGCTCAAACTCCGCCGTCCGAAGCGTCCCGCAGCCCTCGCAGCTCATATTGTCCGCCCGCTTGGTGCAATAGAGGTATTGGGTCCCCGCCCGGTTGCCCAGGCTTTTCAGCGCCCGTCCACAGTGGCCGCACTTCATCTTTCCGGCCAGCCAGGTGTTTTTCGGTTTGCGCCCGCCCTGGAATGTGATGTTCGCCATCAGCTTTTTCCTGCACCGCAGCCAGGTATCGGCGGGAACAATGCCCTCGCTGGGGGCCAGTACAAGGATCTGATTTTTCAGCTCCTTGTTTTTTCGTTCCTGCACGTCCCGGCCCTGGTAGAGATAACAGCCATTGGTCCCGGCGAAGTCCGCCGCATCGTTCACCACCACGGCTCCCTGCCCCTTGAAAAACTCGTACAGCTCCAGGTCAGCCTGGGCGTAAATCGGGTTGCGGAGCATTTGAGAAATGAAGCCCCGGCGTAATTCCTTGTCATACACCAGGATACCCTCCTGGGCGAAGTATCGGGCGATGTCTCCGAACGACGTGGACGGCTCGGCGTACATCTCGAACATCAGGCGGGCGATATTCACCGTGTCGGGGTCCGGGATCATCATTTTCGTGCGGATACCCTGGATGGTGGTGGGCTCCAGCTTGAAGCCGTAGGGGGCCGCGCCGCTCATGTGGAAGCCCCGCTGACACCGGGAGTAGTAGGCGTCGGTCACTCGCTTCTGGATCGTCTCACGCTCTAACTGAGCGAACACGATGCAGATATTCAGCATGGCCCGGCCCATCGGCGTGGAAGTGTCAAACTTTTCCGTAGAGGAAACAAACTCCACGTTGTACTGCTGGAACAGCTCCATCATGGTTGCGAAGTCCAGAATAGAACGGCTGATACGGTCCAGTTTGTAAACTACCACCCGGCGGATCAGGCCCCGCTTGATGTCTGCCATCAATTCCTGGAAACGGGGGCGGTCCGTGTTCTTGCCGGAAAAGCCCTTGTCCTTGTAGTCCTTGAAATTCCCTCCCCGCAGTTCGTACTTGCAAAACTCGATTTGACTTTCAATGCTGATACTGTCTTTACGGTCCACAGACTGTCTCGCGTAGATAGCGTCAATGCGTTTTTCCATTGTCGGCTCCTTTCCGTATCGGAATGGAGCTGTCAACCTTTACAAGTATATTATACCAAAGACAGCCCCAAATCACAAGGATGTGGGGGAACGCAGAAAGACAGCACCCGAAAAAGTGCTGCCTTTCAACCTTGCTCCACATCTGGTCACGGTGTCCAGAGGCCAGCAGGGATCAATCCATTTCGATCTATAATTGATAAATGCTTGCGCCGTATTTGCCACGCACCCCGGCACAGGGGAGCATCCCAGGCCGCCGGCGGCTCCGGCTGTCATAGCTCCGCAGGATTGCGAAGCTCCCCCGCAAGTCCATGGGAGGGCGTGAGCAAGTTTCATTGTCCCCCGCGCTGTCGTCGCGCCCGGCTTGCCAGGGCCGGGTCAAAGGCTTGCGTTAATCGCTCGACCCGCTTTTGTCACCTCCTCAAGCGGGCTGTCCTGGCGGCGCGCCTTTCGTCGCTCATCACACGGGTTTTGTGCCTGGAATACTGTATATTCAGTTGTCCTCAAAAAGCGTATAAGCCTCCTTACCTATCAGGCGGTTTTTAGGCGATTTCGGATACCCCTCAATGAAAATTTTTCAAAAGTTCAGAGAGATTTTTCAGGCCCCGGCGGATACTGTCGCAAACGGCACTCCCCTCCACATTTTCGGCCCTGGCAATCTCGGACTTCTTCTTGCCCAAGATATAATGGGCATACACTCTCCGGGCCTGGATGGGCGGGAGCTGGTCAAGAGCGGCGTAGAGGACAGAACGGTTTTCCTCGTCCAGAATGATTTCCTCCGGGGTCAGGGGCGGGAACATCACATCCGGCTCAAAGCCGGGGTCAGCGTCCAGGGAGCACTCGTTATGCTCCCGCTTGCGGCGCTTGTAGCTGTCGCACATACGGCCTCCAATGGAGAGGGTCACGGCGATCTCCTCCGATACTTCCAGGGTGATGCACTCGGTCAGGTGGGGGTAGTAGTTATTCAATTTGATGGTCGTCATAAGTAACCTCCATTTCGATACGGGGCGGGAAGGGACAGATCGAAATGGAGGGGCGGGGAACGGCAGCGGGCCTCTGGACACGGTGTCCAGAAGCACCGCCTGGATAGAAAAACGCCCGCATAGCGCAAGGCTACACGGACGTACCGGGGCGACAGAATATTACATTTTTCGCAGTTACGGCCAGGGCTTCCCTTTAGAGAGGGTGGGCTTTTTTTGACAGCAAACTATAAGAAAAGGACATGACAATACCTCCCGGATACCGCCGTGTCCTTAAAAATGGGCGACTTTAATACACCCTCCGTTTTCCGTTTTTCAAAAGAAAGCGGCGGCCTTGAAATTTTGTTTTTCAAAAGACCGCCGCAAGGCTATTTATATTTTGTTTGGGCGTGGTGATACCATCCGCCGTAAAAACGGTTTTTTATTTTCCGTTGCAGGCCGCTTTGTTTTTGGGGGTTAATCAAACATGGAGGATGCTTGAAATATATAATAATTCTTTACAATCGAAAGCTGTATAGCATTTGTGCTATTGTTATCTGCGATTGCATTTAGTTTGGAAAACACCTCGTCCGACGACATTTCAGCAAGAGTTTCGAGATTAGTATCATACCAAAAAGATTGAATATCATTGATTGCGTTTGCAAGTGCCGTGTCCCGTTCTCCGACTGTGACTACTTGAGGATCAAGGTGATAAGAAACGCCATACATCAAACTTACCCATGTAGGCGGGTCAGTTTCCTGGCTTTCTCTTGCAAGTTCAAAACTCAAATCAGGATCAATCACTGGACTGCCATAAGAGTTCTTTACTAATATTGCGTTTTCAATATTTGACGCTCTTATGGTTAAAGCTAAAAAGTTCTTCTCCTCCGTTGTGAGGTGTGCGGGGAAGCTATATGTTGCGATATCGTTTTGGATAATATCCTCGTGTTCCTCTGAATGTTGATTTCCCCAATCCAAAAGGGCTTTGTCAAAATCGGCAACAGTCTGGTTAAGATAGTCTGCTGATTTTAACGCTAACAATGATTGATAACCGTCTTCGGCCCCCAAAGAAGATTTAGACGTTTTGTTTGTAGCGTCATCTCTGTGAATGATTGAGGGGACGGAAATCGAATTGTTATTTTTTGTCGCCGCCGAAGTTGCAAAGGCTGTTGTCACACAGACAACCAATGCCAGAGCTAGGGCGAGAGAGAGAATAGACGATTTTTTGATTTTCATAATTGCTGTAATCCTTTCTTCTATTGCGTTTTTACTGAAATTGTTGCTCAATGGGTTCAAGCCACTCCATGTTTCTTCCATACTGATCAGCACCCTCGCATAGGCCGCCTTTGTTGTTTCTCCGAAAAGGCGGACAACCGCCTCGTCACAGGACAACTCAATGTCCCGGTTGGCAAGAATATACATCACCCAAACCAAGGGATTAAACCAATGCACACACAGCGCCGCAATCAACACCAATTTTGTGATACTGTCAAAGCGCCGAATATGAACATATTCATGCGCCAAAACATATTGCAGCGCCTTTGTGTTTTCCCAATCGGTGGATGTTGGCATTAAAATCACGGGGCGAAATACGCCGTAAGTCAGCGGGGCGGAAAATCGGCTGGACTGTCGAATGGAAATCGCACGTTTCAGTTGGTGGGCGTTCAGCCAGTCTTTGATGAAGTCGTTTTTTACTGGCAGGGAAGTTTGAAATTCCTGTCGGCACTTCCAATACGCTACCACAAAAACCACAGCGCAGATCAGCGTACCAGCGGCCCAAACCGCGCCCCAAAGGGAAATGATACTTGCGGTATTTCCGACATTAACGGGCATAGCAGCCATTTGCCCTGACGTATCAATCGGCAACACCTTGTCAATCTGTGGGACTTTTGTTGCGGCAATCCCGGAAGTATGATTGCTTATCAGCGAATACACGCTGAACATAGAGGGGAGGGAAAACGGGAGCAACAGCCGCGCAACCGCTATTCCCCAGAGTGCCAGGAAAGTCTTTTTGGGTAACAAACTGATTGCCAGGGCGCGTATAATGGTGATTGCCAAAATCATCACGGCCCCCGCAAAGCTCATTTGCAACAGGTTCATACGCAACACCTCACTCCAAATCACCAACAATCTGTTTCAGCTTTTCAATTTGCTCGGCACTCAGTTTTTTTCGCCCCAGCAAAGCCGCGAACAGCTTGTCGGCAGAGCCGTCATATACCCTGTCGATCAGCTCGTTTGTTTCCGCCTCCTGTACTTCCGCCTGCGGTACAAGCGCATGACATATGAAACCGGGTTCGGAGCGTTCAATAGCCCCCTTTTTAATGCAACGCTTAATCAGGGTATAGGTGGTATTTACATTCCAGCCCAATTCCTCGGTCAGCAGTTTGGCGATATGTTTCGCAGGAACATCGCCATCGCGCCAAAGGACGGACATCACTTTCAGTTCAGAAGCAAACAGCTTAATGTCCATTTGGTAACACCTCCTTTTTAAGACTGTGGTAGTGGCTACATTCATATACTACCACAGTCTTAATCGCTTGTCAATACTACTTTGGTCTTAAAAATAAAATTTGGATAAACCTTGTGAATGGTTATCACACGCTAAAAGCACTACTCCATTTTTGCACCGTTTCCGGAGGACGCGCTAAACGGCAAGCAGGGCGAGTGTCAACACACTCACCATTTTCGCCTTGCGAAAATGCTTGTTGAGGTTGCACCCCAAACCCGCCGGAGGCCTCTGGACACCGTGTCCAGAGGCCTCCCTGTCTGCGGCCCGTCGCTTTGCTCCTGGGCCTTACGCGCTTACAGCGCAACCACCTCCGAAAGCCTCTCCAGCAGTTCGGAAAGCGGCCCCCATAAGTCCGCATAATCTTTTTGCAGGGCCTTGATTTCATCCGGGTAAACCCCGCCGTTGATATTCGCTCGGACCGCGATTTGATTGAGGTTATTCGCACACCGCCTTTGCAGAGAAACAATGTCTTTGACGGGAGCGAGGTCAACGTGGAGCACATAGCCGTTGAGGGCCATTTTCCGCACATAGGCTGAAAGGTTGCGGATACCCACATCCGCCATGCGCTCCTGGATTTTTGCCCGTTCATCTGGAGACAGCCAAACATGGAGCAGCGTGTTCCGAACACGTTTCTTTCCCACAACCACAGTTGACGGACTTTGGGGGCTGCAAAACGTTGATTTTTTACCGTTCATAGATACCTCCCATAAATTCAAATTGTTGACAGTATCCCGATAAATCGGGCCTGGGGAATGATACTATACCAGCCCCTATGAAACCAAGGCCGGAAACCCTTGCGGGGCAAGGCGTTGAAATTGCCAATTGTCCACATATCAGCCGTGGAAAGATAGCAATTTGAGAAGAAGCGGTTCGACCCTATCCCCCCGCCCTTTCCCTATCCAGGGAAAGGGGGCGGCTCTGGAGGATATATCCCCCGTCGCGCCTTGGGAGGTAGCACAACCGGGACAGCCAGTCAAGGGTGCGGAGCACCGCCGCGCAGCGGCGGCTTTGCCCTTGACAGGCAGCCCCGGCTGTGCTATGGGTGGCGCGGCGACGGGGGATAAATCCGGCAGAGACTCCGTGGACGGAACGGTGAAAACGGGCGGGGGCGCTTCTGGTCACGATGTCCAGAACACATACAAAAACACCGCTCCGATTTTGTTGGAAGCGGTGCTTTGTGTAAGGTTGACAGCCTATTATGTTATTAGTTTTCTGTTTCCCTTTGTCAAGAGAAGATATCCTTCAGGGATGTGTCTCCGCTCCAGAAGTTTATAGGCTCGTCACTGTCCTTATTATATATGCTCAAGGCAAAAAAAGGAAAAGCACATAATAAACAGCATACAAGACCTATGATTCTTCCTACCATTTATCAACCTCCTCAGCACACGCTTGCTATAATTGATTATAAAATATTTACCTGATATTTACAATGCATATTGGCAAGTTTATCTCTAACGCTCACCAACTTCCGAGAGGGAGGATTCTATTTTTGCAGGCTAAAACCATTTACAAGGAATTGTCAGGAAATGATCCCTGTTTTCCTGAAAACCGATTTTCTCATAAAACCCTTTTGCCATGTCCGTCTGCACCAACCACTCGGAGGCTTCACAAGCCTCCCGGCATCTTTGCACCAGCCCTCTTCCAATGCCTTTATTCTGAAATTCAGGCAGAACAGCTAAATCATAAATAACCGAGCGGAAATGCAGATCGCTCAAGGCCCTTACACATCCCACTAATCTGCCGTCAATCCAAGCAGAAAAAACAAAAGTTGAATTCCTGAATCCAATATCGAAATTGTCAATCATCTCCTGCGTCGTATCCTCTTTCGCCCATCCTACGGCAAGAAATAATTGATACAATGCATCACAAGGCAGATCTTTCTGCGTTCTATATTCCACATTCATTTATGCAGCTCCTTCCGATTCCGTATTCTGCTTTTATCGCAAATTATCTTTTCTATATTGATTGTTCGTCAAATGTGGATCTATGTCAATACTTTGAGCAAAAAAAGTCGAAAGATTATGCTGCTTTTTTGAGTTCCTCATCCTCCTTTTGCTGAGGTGTCATATAGCCAATTGCACTATGGATCCGCTTGCCTCAGAATATTTTCTTTATCCGGAATTGTTTCTATATACATTCCTAAATAGTGTCTGCTGATTAAGTTCAGTTAAGCCACGTAAAAACTTAATACAGCATATTTTGTGCCAAAAAATTG
>RAZA01000041.1 GCA_003612485.1 bacterium D16-50 | reverse complement strand
GTTATTCATCAGATATGACTTTGTAACTTGTTAACTATATAGCTCTTGTAGCTATATCATTATTATACTAGGAGGGAAATGGGGGCCATGTGTAATCTTTCACAAGGAATCAAAGACGCTGAAAAAGCAAAAATAATTATGAACATGCACAAGAAAGGCTATACAACAGAACAGATTTCAGAGATCGTGGAAAAGAGCATTGAAGAAGTGGAGATTATTATTAGGAAACGTGAGCCTATGATGGCATAATTTTTATTCCTGATGACGCGGAAAACAAAGGAGTGGATATGTGGCCGCATTGCACACGTTGTTATGCTTGTATTTATGTGCCAGCAATACCACTCTTCCCTTTTGGCAGGGGGCAGCGCACCCTGATAGGAATGCCGCTGTCCCCATTCTTATTCCAGAGGCCGGGTGTGGGCAGTGCCCACGGAAAGAAGCAACCGGGATGATTTATTCGACACACAAGTGTACATATCTGAATCTTATCGGTAGAATTTTTCCTCCATAGGCACAAAAAATTTACAGCCTCTATTCCTTTGAAATGCTCAATTTGTTCCTTTGAGAGCCGTTATGCTTTGATGCAGCATATTGTATTCTGCTCTATTTATACTACTTTGAGGTATGCAGATGCGTTTGTCCAAAAAAGAAATCTCTACTACTTTCTTTTTGGAAAACAGAAATACCAGTGCCAATATGACGCTTAGGCAAACTAGAGTATTGACACTGTAAGTCATCCATTTCGGCAGTTCAATGGATTTATCTATCCACCGTAAATAATTATTGGCCTTATCTGCCCACTCGCTTAATTTATCAAGTATTGTTTTTGTAATTTCAAGTATAGTGCCGCCGATAATGAATGCAATACATTTTCTGTAAGAACGTTTTGCAAGATACCCCATACCTATGTAATTCTTAATGAATGCCACCTCTCTGCATGTGCGGCAGCGATAAAACTCTTTGTTTTTTAGATACCAAAACCTCCCCTCAAACACAACCTTATCTGAGTAGACATCTATACTGTAAGAACGCTTATCATTTGAAGAAAGACGAAATCGTATGCTGTCTTTTGGCACATTTGGGGAAATCGTATTCTCTCCAGAGGACACCGGCTTTCCACAAACGGGACAGTAAGAGATTTCATGCCCGGTTAATGCTTTTTTGCAATGGCTACAGTAAATCATTTGTTCTTGTCCTTTATGCTGTCTTGTACACGCCGTATCATTTTATGGAAATCTTGCGATTCGGCAATTCCATAGATAGAGACATCAAATTTAATATGTCCGCCTGCATAATCTATTGCAAACAAGCTTTGCCTTTCTTTCAGATAAGAGACCATCAACGGTATCGCTATAATTGCAGTGACAATAGGGAACAGTAGGATTATTCCCAAAACCAGTTTCCATAAAGAAGGCTCTTGATATACAAATCCTGTTCCGGTGATATCTTCAATATTTACAACTTTTTCTATCCGCTTTCTTGAAACAAGAACATTATCGCTGTCATACATAGTTCCATACAAATAAAGCTTTTTGCTGGACAATACGGCAATACAGTGCTCTATTTTTTTAGATGAGAGGTAACTGTTTAAATAACTGTCACCCAGTGATGCAATATATTGTTCTCTGGCATCTACAAATAGCTTTTGGTATTTGTCCGCAGCATCCTTTGACCGTGACGGGGTATTTTCTTCCGCAGAGCACTCTCCGCAGAAAGGGCAAAAAGTGCTGCCGTTTTCCATCTCTTTTCCGCAATTTCCACAAAACATGTTCGTTTGGCCTCCCTAAATAGAATTTATTTTTTCACCGCAGCTTGTGCAGAAATTTTTATTTCCCGATATAGGCTTTTTGCACTTGGGACATATTAATGTTGATTCATTAATTTTATTGGACGAAACGGTTTTATCTTTGCGTATCCTTACTATAAAAACGGCATTGATAACAGTCAAACAAATGATTGCAAACAAAATCATCTGACTAATGATTTGTAAAACGACCAAATTAGACGGGCTAACTGCAACAGCTGCAGATGGAGCAGAATCAAAGTCGTCATACAACATCCCTATCGTGCAATTGTAAGCCACTACCCTAGCAATTATATAAATTATGACCGCTATGAATGATATTACAGCAATGGTTTGAGCGTCTTTTCTAACATATTTTTTTGCATTTATAAAAAAATAGCAGCAGCAATAATCGGGAATATCATCATTACAATACCCATAGTTATAAAACCTCCTATTAAAAGATTATTTGCATAATGAGGGTATCTCCCTCAGCCATAAAGCACCTCAGGACAATATCCTATATGGCAGAGATATTCTCTGTTGATATTTCCCGGCAAGAATTACAAACATACCATTCCAAAAATAACTATGGAACTTTGCGCTGCTTTGCGGTTCATCAATAGTATTCAGCATTATTTTTCCTCCTCATTTTTCTTTGTAGTTTACGCCCCCCCGTTCTTTTGTCAACAAAAAATGGTCAATTTGTGTTGTTTTGTGTATGCGTAATAGAATTTTAAGGATTTCCGCTCAAAAAAGCAAAATCAGTGTGTAGGTTATATGCGGTCAACTAAAAGTGATATTGGCGTGTTTCCCGGAATATTGGATTGCAGAATTCACAGAAATTTGATAAAATGTATCCTATCTGAATAAAATAGCATAAAGGAGAGAAAAATTATGGATTCATTGAAATACACCACCCAAGGCACATGTTCAAGAGAAATCGATATCACCCTGAAGGACGGAGTCATTGACTCCGTAAAATTCATAGGAGGCTGCCACGGCAATCTGCAGGGCGTCAGCGCGCTGGTGAAGGGAATGAAACCCGAGGAGGCCATCTCCAAGCTGAAGGGCATCCGCTGCGGCGCCAAGTCCACCTCCTGCCCGGATCAGCTGGCTCTCGCTCTGGAACAGATGATCTGATGCCGTCCCTTCCGGGATTTGTTCCAAACGGCATCCTTCATGAAGCTTCCTGAAGCTTTTTGGCGTTTTCTGCCGACAGTTTTGACACAATATAACTGACAACATTTTGAGAGGCCTGATTATGAAAAAAATCGTATTGACAGGCGGCGGCAGCGCGGGACACGTTACCCCCAACATCGCTCTGCTCCCTTCCCTTCGGGACGCGGACTATGAAATCACTTACATGGGTTCCTATGACGGCATCGAAAAGAGGCTCATCGGAGATTTCGACATCCCCTATGTGGGCATCTCCACGGGTAAATTCCGCCGTTATCTGGATCTAAAGAATTTCACCGACCCCTTTCGGGTTCTCAAGGGCTTTTCCGAGGCTAAAAAGTTTCTCAAGTCCTATAGGCCCGATGTCGTTTTTTCCAAGGGGGGCTTTGTCAGCGTGCCCGTGGTTCGGGCCGCTGCGGCTCTGGGCATTCCCTGCATCATCCACGAGTCCGACATGACACCGGGGCTTGCCAATAAGCTCTGCATCCCCGTAGCCAAGAAGGTATGCTGCAACTTCCCTGAGACCTTGAAGCTCCTGCCGGAGAATAAGGCCGTCCTCACCGGCTCCCCCATTCGGGCGGAGCTGGGCCAGGGCAACAAACTGGCCGGACTGGACATGTGCGGCTTCAACGCAAACACTCCGGTGATCATGGTCATCGGCGGAAGTCAGGGGGCAGCCAATGTCAACAAGGCCGTCCGGGACTCCCTAAGCAAGCTTCTGGAAGACTTTCAGGTGGTCCATCTCTGCGGCAAGGACAAGATGGATAACCTGCTGCTGAACATGTCCGGCTACAAGCAGTTCGAGTATGTGAAGGCAGAGCTGAAGGATCTCTTCGCCATGGCGGATCTGGTGATCTCCCGGGCGGGCGCCAATGCCATATGCGAGCTTCTGGCCCTGAAAAAGCCCAATATCCTGATTCCCCTGCCCGCCTCCTCCAGCCGGGGCGACCAGCTCCTAAACGCACAGTCCTTTGAGGCTCAGGGATTTTCCATCGTGATCAACGAGGACGACCTGACTCCGGAGCTGCTGGTAGACAAAGTCCATGAGCTGTATTTTTCCAGACAGATCTATTACGACGCCATGACAAAGAGCGGACAGATGGATTCCATCAGAACAATCATGAATCTGATCCAAACTGTGGGGCGCGAGACGAAGCAGGCGTAGGAGACCGCCCATTCTATGACGGCTGTACCGGAAAGGCTCAGGGTTTCTAAATGAATTATGACTGTCTGATCATAGACGATGAGAGACTGCTGGCAGACAGCACGGCAGAATATTTTAATCTCTTCGGGGTCCGAACCGCCGTGGCATACAGCGCTGAGGAATGCCGAAGGTTTTTTGGAGAAAACACCGCAGGGCTGCTGCTGCTGGACATCAATCTGGGGGACGGCAGCGGCTTTGAGCTGTGCAGGGAGCTGCGGGCAAGGACAGACATCCCTATTCTGTTTCTCTCTGCCCGAACCAGCGATGACGATAAAATAATCGCCTTGAACATCGGCGGGGACGACTATATACAGAAGCCCTGCTCCCTGAGCGTCCTTCTGGCCAAGGTGAAGGTGGTGCTGAAGCGCTATGGGGCCTCCGGACGGGAGCAGACGCAGGACGGTTATTCCGACTCCAGACTCACCGTGGATTTCGGCTCCAGACAAGTGCTGGTAGAGGGAGTCCCCGTGAAACTCACGGCTCTGGAATTCAGGCTCCTGACCTACCTGATCCGCAATCAGGGCAATGTAGTTGCAAAGCAGGAGCTCTTCGAGAATATCTGGGAGGATAGGTTCACCGGCGACGGAACCTTGAATGTCCATATCCGCAAGATCCGGGAGGCCATCGAGCCGGATCCCGGAAAACCGGAATATATCATCACAATCTGGGGAGACGGATACAAATTCTGCGGGCGTTCCTGCTGACAGCTTTGATCCATTTTCAGCCCGGCCCCACCGCCTCACAGCTCTGCGCGCCTTTCCGAAAGCGCTTTGTGCGGCATTCTTGGCCAAAATCCCCACAAGAGGTATCAATATGACGAAAAAGGCTCTCCTATTTGTCCTGACATTTATTTTTTTGTCGGAAATCGCGGTCTTCTCCTTTTTCATGCTCCAGAATCCCGTTTTTTTGCAGGATACCGTGGCAATGAACGAGGTCTTGTGGGCAGTGCAAAACCATCAGGATGCGGCCGGGAGCCATGAAAACCCCACCGATCTGGATTATGTGGTGGTGGACGAAAAGGGCAAAATTCTCTTCCGCACCCGGAACGGGCTGTCCGAGAGCGTGAATCAGGCCCTTATGCATGGGGACGGGATTCTGGATGTGGAAGCGGACGGCAAAATACTGGGCAGAATCCTCTTTCACAACGATACCGCCCGGAGGCTGCAGCAGGGGTATCATAGGATGGCTCTCGGTCTGGGCCTTCTGATGCTGCTGCAGTGGGTACTGTGCATAGGCTTGTATCTCTATCTGAATCACATCCTGATCAGGCCTTTCCGCAAGCTGAAGGCCTTTGCCCTGCATATTGCAAGGGGCAATCTGGACATCCCTCTGGAAATGGACAAGCACAATCTGTTCGGCGCCTTCACGGAGAGCTTTGACCTAATGCGCTCGGAGCTGAAAAAAGCAAAAAACGCCGAGGCCAAGGCTGCCGAGGACAAAAAGGAGCTTGTGGCCAAGCTTTCCCATGACATCCGAACCCCTCTGGCCAGCATCAAGGCGGTATCCGAAGTGGGAATGGCCCTTGCCGTCAGCCGTCAGGCAGACTTTCCTGGGCCCCGGCCGGATTCCTCACAAAGAGAGTCGATGCACAGAGAGGCTGCGCAGAGAGAAGCTCTTCGCGCAGAGGCAGTGCGCAGCTATGAGCAGATCATCTCCAAGGCCGACCAGATCAACGCGCTGGTGACGGATCTGTTTACGGCGACGCTGGAAGAACTGCACCGCCTCCCCGTGGTCTGTACGGATTTGGAAAGCAGTCAGCTGCGGATCCTTCTGGAGAATTCAGACTATCTGCGCCGCGGAACCATTCCCACCATCCCGGACTGCCTGCTGCACGGGGATAGGCTCCGCCTGCAGCAGGTTTTTGACAACCTCTTTTCCAACTCCTATAAATACGCCGGCACAGAGATATACATAAGCGCATACCTCTCCCACCGCAGCCTCTCTGTTTCCATTCAGGACAGCGGAGGCGGCGTCAGCTCCGAAGACCTTCCTCTTCTGAAGGAAAAGTTCAAGCGGGGCAGCAATGCGGCCGGCATTGAGGGCACCGGTCTGGGACTGTACATCTCGGACTTTTTTCTGCGGGAAATGCACGGCTCCCTCACATTGGAAAATGGCCCCCATGGCCTGAAGGCCACAGTGACCATTCCTCTCAGCGGTACTGTGTGAATACGCAGAAGCGCATAAGCTCTGCCATCCACCAACGTATCATCCAAAATCCTTTATCTCACTCTTGCACAAGAAGCGTCCGGGGCGCAATTCTGCGCACCTTCAGGGAGAGCAGGCATAGGACTCCGAAAGCGAAGGCCGCCAGCCCCATGCCCGCCAGCACGATGAATCTTACGGGAATCCGGAAGGTACACTCCACTATGCCGATTCCCTGCAGAAATAGGGCTGTCAGAGGATTGATAATCACAGCGCACACCGCCAGCCCCGCCGTCAGCGAAAGGATCATAACAGGCATAAAGCTCAAAGCTGTCTGAAGAATCAGCTGCCCCGAGGTATACCCCATCGCCTTCAGTATGCCATAGTCCCTCTTTTTGGTGTTCAGCAGGCTTCTCACCAGCAGGTACAGCACAAAAGCGATGACCACCACGCTCAAAACCAGAATTGCCGCCACTATGATTTTCATCATAGAGACATACACTCCTGTGCTGCCGCTGAGCACTGCCTCAATATTGATGGCTGCATTTATCTCGGCGCCCAGAGCCTCGCTCACCCTGACATTGAATTCCTCCACATCCTGCCCCTCCGCCATGTTGATATAATAACCCACATGCCTAAGTCTCCCCATCCGCTCATAGCCTTCTCTGGTCAGCATGCAGTCCTCCCCCAGATTGTTGGAAAACTGCGTATAGCCGGTAATCAGATACACGGCCTCCCTGCCGTCGGCTGTAAGGGTGATCTCATCTCCGATCTCAAGCTCCCTTTCTCCGGCATATTTTGCCCCTAACGCTACTTCGTTGTCATATTTCGGGAAACGTCCCCGGAAACACATTGCCTGATTGTTGACCTGCGTGAAATCCTCCGACACCATGGCCATCAGAGACTTTCCCCCTACATGCCCCACGTCTGCAGTATGAAAAAGATAGACCTTCTCCACTCCTCCGTCCGCCTCCATCATGCTCAGGAACTCCTCCTCGGATTCCGCATTGACATCGATGCAGGAATCCGCCGTCTCTCCTACGATCAGCTGGATGAAGGGCGTCATATCCACGATCATATTCTCCGTCATCAGTCCTGCAAAAACCACCACCAGAGAAAGAGTCATTACGGTGATACAGACGGTGACGTTCTGCTTGACAACCGAAAGCGTGGTTTTTAAGGCCAGCGCAAGCTGGAGCGGCACAGCGCTTTTGTCCAAAGGCACGAAGTTGCGCCGGAAGCTGTGGGTCAGAACCCCCTGCCGCAAAGCTGCGATAGGATCGATCTTCCGCACCCTGCGGGCAGAAAGCCATACGGCAAGGGCAACGGCTCCCCCTATAACCGCCAGAGTCCCCAAAAAGGGCAGGGGCAGAAATCTCAGCCCGTAAGGAATTCCCGTCTGAGATATCATCATGGCGTTCAGGGCAGGAAACAGACAGTAGGAAAGTCCCGCCCCAAGAAGCGCCGCCGTCAGGGCTATTCCCAGAAACTGCAGCAGCAGAGCACCTATCAGCTGCCCGGAGGTATACCCCACCGCCTTCAGCGCACCCAGCTTCTGCATATTTTCCTGAATGTAGTTGATGATATTGGATGCGATCACCACCAGCGCGATCAGAAGCACGAAAAAAGCCATGGCGCTCACAATGCCTGAGCATATCATCTGGGAGATGTAGCGGGATGTGATCACCATCTCATAGGAATTGCTCCGCATATGGGCGGACGGATAACGGGATGCCAGAACATTTTTCAACATGGCCTCATATTCTGCGCTCTCCGCCTTGTCCCGCAGGCGAACCGACACCAGTGTGGCCTCAGGTGCGATCCCCCTCCCCTTTAGAGCCTCGTACTGATCCGGTGTAAGGGCCAGCAGGGCCATGTAGCAGTTGTGGGAGCCTGCCATCACACTGTTCGTAAAACCGCACAGCTCGTACTCGGCCTCACCGCTGCCAAGGGCGATTTTCAGCTTTTCTTCCTCCAGCTCCTCTTGGATTCCGGCGTACAGCATGGGGATATAGACCCCGCTGTCAGGGCCCCGCTCCTCCACCAGCTCCGCCCGCCCTATGGAGCGGGTCAGGGCCGTTTCCTTCTCCATGATTACAAAGTCCGTGTTGACGTCGCCGCCATTGTATTCCAGAGTTCCCACCATCTCCATACAGTCGTCCATACGGTACTCCAGCGTCCGGGGATCCTCCTCCAATGTCCGTGCAATATATTCCCGCATCTCCTCGTCCTGTCCCGTGATCGCCAAGGTGACATGTTCGGCGTTGAGCTTGTCATGATAGCGTTCAAAATTCTGCTTATAGTCCATAGCCAGCATCAGCCACAGATTCAGCATGCAGGATGCCAACAGTACCAATACGATAATCGCCGCCGTCTGCCCCTTCGTCCTGCGCAGATTCGAGCGGACAATAAGTAATCCCTTGCCCATGCACAAGCTCCTCTCTCCTACCATCCCATCTGCTCCAGAAAAGAAGACAGCTTATCATGCCTCTCCTCATCCCCATGTTCATATTTTCCCAGAAGGCATTCCCCTAATATGGCCCCGTCCTTCAGATACAGTATACGGTTCCCCCGCCTTGCGGAACGCATGTCATGAGTCACCATAACCACGCTCTGGCCCGACCGGTTGAATCGGGTCAGCGTGTCCAGCACCTCCAGACCGCTTTTGGAGTTCAGGGCTCCCGTGGGCTCATCCGCAAAGAGTATTCTGGGGGAATTGATCAGTCCCCTGACAATGCCTACCCGCTGGGCCTCTCCGCCTGATATCTGGGTGGGGAACTTCCTCTGGGTCTCTTCTAAGATGCCCACCGCCTGAAACAATTCTCTGGCTCTGTTCACCAGCGCCTTCCTATCCTTATTCACCAAAAGTCCCGCCGCCAGCACATTGTCCATGACGCTCATGCCGTCGATCAGGTAGATCTGCTGAAACACAAAGCCGCAGAAGCTGCGCCGAAACACCGCAAGCTGATCCGGAGTCAGATCAGAGATAATCCGGCCATGAGGGGCGCTCCCACGGGAGCTTGTGTCCCCGGAAGGCACCACGCGGGAAGCTGCGTCCCTGCAGGATGCCCCATGAGAGCCTGCGTCCCCGGAAGACACCACGCGGGAAGCTGCGTCCCTGCGGGATGCCCCATGGGAACCTGCCTCCCCGGCACATGTCCCACAGAAAGTAACCGTGCCCAGAGTCGGCGTATCCATCCCGGAAAGTGCATACAGCAGCGTGGACTTCCCTGCCCCGCTGGCTCCCATAATGACAGTGAAATCTCCGTCATATAGTTCCAGATCAATATTTTTCAGAACATGCTGCAAAATTCCCCCGCTGGAGAAAGATTTGCTCAGGTTTTCGGTTCTCAGCAATATTTCTTTCATGAAAGCTCCTATCTGCCCGTGGGCGTTTTTACAGGATTGGGGCCGCCTGCCACAGCTTCGGCAGCCTGCCGCATTCCGGCAACTCCAGAATAGCTTTTATCATAAGCTTTGGATTCTTAAATGTCTTTAGGCAGACCTTAAATAAATCTTAAATATGGCTCTCGGACTCTGTTTCTGCACCACAATAGAAGCCACCCTTCGCGAGTCTTCTATTGTCATGAATAAAAACACCCCGGCTCTTACAAAGCCAGGGTGTTTTTTATAGACTCATATATGTCTGGTTTTCCGGGCGAACCCTCTCTTCGCCGCATCATCTATGCATAATACTGGGCCTGTGCATCCCACAGCCTGCGGTAAAGCCCTCCGGCTTCCAGAAGCTCTTCATGACTGCCCTGCTCCGCGATCCGTCCCTCCTCAAACACCATGATACGGTTGCAGAAATGACAGCTGGAGAGCCTATGGGAGATATAGATGGCGCCTTTGTCTCTGGCAAACTGGTTCATTCTCTGGTAAATATCCGCTTCCGCCAGAGGGTCCAACGCTGCGGTAGGTTCGTCCAGCACCAAATACGGCGCGTCCTTATAGAGACAGCGGGCGATGGCCACCTTCTGGGACTCTCCGCCGGACAGCTCCACCCCGTCCTCCGAGAATCGCTTGAACAGCTGGGTGTCCAGCCCCTCCCCCATGGTCTTCAGCCTTTCACCGAACCCTGCATTCTCCAAGGCTTCCTTCACCTTCTCATGATCGTAGTCACTCTCCGCGGCCACGTTCTCACCCAGCCCAAAGGCAAAAATCTGATAGTCCTGAAACACCGTAGAGAAGAATTCCAGATATTCCTCATACTGGTATTTCCGAACATCCACCCCGTTGAGCAGAATTTCTCCCTTCTGGGGATCGCAGAGCCTGCACAGCAGCTTGATGAAGGTGGTCTTGCCTGAACCGTTCCGGCCCACTATGGCAATCTTCTCCCCCTTCCGGAACCGGCAGCTGATGTCCTGCAGGCTGGGCGTCTCTGTCCCCGGATAGGAAAAGGTCACATTCCTGAATTCAAATTCATAATTATCCTTTATCTCCTGCGTCACGGGCAGCGTGCCCTCCGCCGTAGCATTGGGCATGTCAAGATAATCAAAGAAAAGCTTGATGTACTCGAAATTCTGAAAGAACCCCCGGATTGCATCGCTGAACATAGTGACGGCGGCTCCCAGCTGAGTCACCATGCCCGTGTATTTCAGAATACTGCCCACGCCGAAAGCGCCGTATAGGGCCTTCAGCCCCACGAAAAGATACACTGACATATTGAAAAGTCTGGAGAACAATTCGCTCATACAAGATTTTCTGCGCTCATACCGGACTCCGGGCTCCGCCTCCGCCAGAAATCTCCGGCTCTGCTCCTGAAGCCTATTAAAAATCATATTTTCAGCCCGGAACATGCGAATGTCCTTTCCGTTCTGGTATTCTTCAATAGAGCTGGACATCAGATTCATCATCTGGTTGATCGGCTTCTCCGCAGCCTCGTTCAGCTTAAAGTAATTCTTTTCTATCTTTGCGGAACAGCGGATGCTGTAAAACACAGAAAAGCCCAATAGGGCCAGAAACAGCACCGAAGCGGACCAATGGTTCATAAAACCAGCCAGCCCCCCTTCTCCCGCCGCCTTAGCGCAAAAGAATTCCGTCACCAGCACTGTGGAAATACCCAGAATCACAATGGCCCGGAAAACGCCTTCCAACTGCCCGATCAACGCCAGAACACCGCTTCCGTAGCCCATTCTGGATATTCTCCCCTTTGTCTCGTTAAGCTGCGGATCCGCGCTCATGGCATAATCCATCTTCCACGCCTTCACCGCCACCGCCCTCTCGACATGCTTCATCACGCCATATTTCAGAACGTCCAAAAGCTGCCAAGTAAAGTTCAGCAGCCTACCGCCCAAAAAGTTCAGCCCCACCAGAAGAAGGGCAAGGAAGAACAGATGGCCCATGTCCCTTTCCGGGCTGGCCAGCTCAGTAAGGATGCTGGCGGACAGCAGAATACCGATATAGGGATAAGCGGCATCTATGGCCGATGCAAAAAGAGCTAAGGGAAAGATGCCGGGAGACTCCTTGGCCAGATATCGGACGGCTCTTTTCAAATTCGCCCAGCTGTAGCTCTTTCTGCGCCTCTCCTCTTTGACATTTTCTTTGCTCATACCCCTACCTCCTCCCCCTCCAGCCCGGCTTCCTTCTGGGCCTCCTTCTTTTGGTAATATCTGCTTTGCACTTGGAACATCCAGGCATATCTCCCCTCCGCCGCCAGCAGTTCCTCATGAGTTCCCGTCTCCACCGCCTTGCCGTCCTCCATCAACAGTATCCTGTCACAGAAACGGGTGCTGGCCAGGCGATGGGAGATAAACAAGGTAGTCCTGCCCTCCGAAAATCTCCGGTATCTATCATAAAGCTGACTTTCCACAAGGGGATCCAGCGCCGCAGTAGGCTCGTCCAGCACCAGAAAGGGCGCCTGCTTGCAGAGGGCACGGGCCAGCATCAGCTTCTGTTTCTCGCCGCCGGAGAGATCCGACGCATCCTCATAGCTCCCCTTCCCGAACATGACATCCATGCCGTCAGAATTCTTTCCGGCGAGCTTCTGTACCTTCTCGTCCAGCTCCGCCATCCTGAGGCTTTCCCGCAGCTGCTCCTGCTCCACCTCCTGACCCAGCGTTAGATTCTCCCTCAGGGACAAGGGCAGCAGCTCCGCGTCCTGAAATACTCCCGAAAAATACCGCAGCCAGCTTTTTCTGCTGTATCTGCACCGATCCTCCCCGTCCACCAGAATCCTTCCCTCCGTGGGGTCGTAGAAGCCGCACAAAAGCTTCACAAAAGTGGTCTTTCCTGCACCGTTTTGGCCTACCAGCGCGATGTTCTCACCGGGCTTCATGGTCAGGTTTAAATCCTTGATGGTGGGCGCGTCCGCCCCTGCATACCGGAATGTCACATTCTCGAAGACAATCTCCGGCACATGCCCCTCGGGCAGTACAAGCTCCTCCTTGTCCTCGTCAAGGCCCTTCTCCAGCCTTTCTAGAAAGCGCCTTTCCTCCTCCACGTAGGAGGCGCTCTTGTGCAGTTCCCGCATTCCGGAGACGATGGATCTGCACCAGACGGCAAAGCCCGTGATGATGCCGAAGTACAGAACGAAGCCCGCCGCATCCAGCCGTTCCTCACAGACCAGATAAATCAGATAGAGATAGGCCGCACTCTCCCATATCATCTGGGTCAGGCCCCATGTGGATGCCTCCAGAAAATAGTTGGCCTGCATACGAACCGTGCATTTGAGCCGCTCCTTCAGCTCAGTGTCGAATTTCTTCCGAAGCCACGAAGGCATGGCATAAATATGTACATCCTTAGAGGCGCCGTAGGTGCTTGTGCTGCGGGAGATATAGAACATCCTGCGATCCCGCACCAGCCATTTGTGCCGGTTTGCCGCGTCCCACTTGTTGCAGCGTATCCCCACCCCATAGTTTACCGCCGTGCCTCCAATCACCAGCAGCAGAATCCAGAGGGAGAGCCCCGAAAGCATTCCCACATAAAGGATCATCCCTATCGCCGCCGACGCCGAGGACGCAAACGCCCCCAGAAATTTTGAGGTATATTCCCCCTGCCACATATGACGGTCCACAAGATTCCAGAAATCCGTAGGAAAGTCCGCTCTTTCAATATTGTCATAGTTGGCGTCCAGAGACAGTCTGGCGATCCGCAGGACTTGGTCGTGCTCCATGCGTTTGGTCAGCAGAGGCTTGGTTCGCTCCGCCCAGCAGCTGAATAAGTTCAAAAGCACCAGACCGCCGCCCAGAAGCGCCAGATCCAGCAGAATCCTTTCCACACTGTTTCCTCCGGCAATGTCCGCCACCAGCACCGAGGGCATGTACACCCCCAGCAGGGACAGTGCCACGGAGGACGCCACCACCGCCCCATAGAGCCACACCAGCCCCGGAGACGCCCTATATAGGATCTTCAGCCAGTACAGCAAATTTTCCAAGGTACCGTGCCCTTGGCGCTTTGCATCTTGTTTTCGATGCTTTTTACCCGGCCCTTGATTCGTTGAGCCATCGGTTTTCTTTTTCATGTTCCGTCCATACCTCCATAGATTATTCAGAGTCGCAATCCTATTGTATCATAGCCCCCCCAAAATTCAATTTACTATTAGTTTATTTTTCACCCGCAAAGTGTAAATCTTCATTCTAAAAAGGTGCAAAGCCTTTCCCATTGAGACGGCTTTGCACCTATATAAGAAACTTAAGTATAATACTGGGCCTGAGCATGCCAAAGCTCGTAATATTTCCCCTGAGCATCCTGCAGCAGCTCCTCATGGGTTCCCAGCTGCACGATCCTGCCCTCGTGGAAAACGGCGATCTTGTCACAGAAACGGCAGGAGGATAGGCGATGGCTGATATAGATTGCCGTCTTATCCCCTACAATCCGGTCGAAATTGGAATAAATCTCCGCCTCCGCTATGGGGTCAAGGGCCGCCGTGGGCTCGTCAAGAATGATAAAGGGGGCGTCTCTGTACAGCGCTCTGGCAAGGGCGATCTTCTGGGCTTCCCCTCCGGAGATCTCCACCCCGTCGGTATCAAAGTTTTTATAGATGGGGGTTTCCAGTCCATTGGCCAGCTCCTCATACCGGTCCCCGAAGCCCACCTCCCGCAGAAGTCTTTCGGCCTTCTCCCCGTCCCAGTCTGCGGCGCAGGCCACATTGTTCCCAAGAGGCATGGCCAGAAGGTTGTAATCTTGAAACACCACGGAAAAAATATCCAGATATTGCTTATAATCATATTTTCGGATATTGAAATCATTCATGATGATCTCTCCCTCCGTGGGATCGTACAAGCGGCACAGCAGCTTGATAAAGGTAGTCTTGCCGCTGCCGTTCATGCCCACCACCGCAAGGCGCTCCCCCACCTTCAGGCTCAGGTCGATATTCCTCAGCGCATATTCTCTGCTCCCCGCATATCGAAAGCTCACGTTCCTGAATTCAATGTCAAACCTCTTGTCGCTGCGCTTTTCCACCGCCAGACTGCCCTGATACATATCGTTGCGTATATCAAAATACGAAAGATATGTCTCCAAAAACCTTTCATTGCTCTTGCACATCCCTACCGTTCCAAAAATATCCCCGATGCTTCCCAGAGCCCTTTCCAGATAGCCCACGTACTTGATGATGCTGCCGATGGGAAAGGCGCCCAGCAGGCAATAGCATATGATGATCAGATAGGACAGCAGTTCTGTCAGCTGGGCAAAGGCCTTTGGGGCAATCTCCAGAACGAACTTCTTTTTATACACCTTGGAATAAACCTTTTTGTGATACTCATTAAACTTCCTATACCATTTGCTCACGTGTTTCTGCTGCAGATAGATTCGGCTGTCCATTCCGTTCAGCCGATAGCCTTGAGACAGCTGATTCTCTTGGAGCATCATGGATCCGATTTCATCCCAGCTTGCCGCTATTTTTTCGTTCTCCCAAAATTGGAAATAGATAGTCAAAGCCTGACATGCGCAGAGCGAAATCAGCAGAATCAAGCCAAGGCCCTGAAAGGGAACCTTCGCCATCCCAGTGATCATCTCCACAAACAGAAACCCGGAAAAGACCAAGTTTACCAGATCATCCATCAGCGCCTGCACGCTGTTCCTCATATTGATCACGCCATAATAATTGATGTTTTTATTTTCATCAATCTTTCTCCGAAGCTGTCGAACCTCAGGATTTTCTATTTTGTCATAGTCAAGAGAGAGCGTTTTTTGATTAAAGGCTGCTGCCTCATTGTTTTCCAGAATTTCCTGAGCCGTTATCACTGCCCTGTCCAGCCCTGCCGCCACAGCCCGGATAATGAAAGCTCCCATCAAAACAGCCGCCACCAAAATAAACAGCTCCCGCTGATCTCTCCCCTCATAGAGAGCCGTCACGATCTCCGCAGACATCCACAGATTAAAGTAAAAAGACGCATTTCTAAAGATTATCTGCAGCAGGTACAGCGGAAAATACTTGGGATTGTAGGCATTATACATCCTCAGCGCCCTCAGCATCACTCTATTCTTTCTCATTGCGCTTTACCTCCCATTGCAGCTTGATACCCCTCTTCCTTATAATACTGGCTTTGGACGCCGAACATATAAGCGTATCTTCCCTTCCGCTCCATCAGCTCCTCATGGCTGCCTTCCTCCTTGATCACCCCGTTTTCCAGCAGCACAATGCGGTCGCAGAAACGGGTGGATGCAAAGCGATGGGAGATATAGATGGACGTTTTTTCTCTGGTCAGCTCCCTATACTGCAGATACAGCTTGTTTTCCGCTATGGGATCCAACGCCGCCGTAGGCTCGTCCAGAACCAAAATCCCTCCGTTCTTGTATATGGCTCTGGCCAATACCAGTTTCTGCATCTCGCCTCCCGAGAGATCCACTCCGTCGTCGTAGACTCCTTTCACCAGATGCGTGTCCATACCATTGGGGAGGCTCTCTACCTTGTCATAGATGCCCGCCGCTTTCATGGCAGCTACCGCAGCCTCTCTGGCCCCGGCACGCTCCAGATCCGCGCTTGCCACAAACTCAAACAGCGTAAAGGCAACGGGGGTAATATCCTGAAACACGGCGGATATGAGAGAATAATATTCTTCAATGTTATACTCCTGAATTCTCCTGCCGCCCACCAATATCTCTCCCTTGGTAGGGGTCAGCATGCCGCAGATCAGTTTGATCAGCGTAGTCTTGCCCGCTCCGTTCATGCCCACCAGAGCCAGCTTCTCCCTTTCCTTGATACAGAGGCTGATTCCCTTCAGAATATCATCCTCGGCTCCGTCATATCGATACCACACATCTCTCAGCTCTATAGAAACCGCTTCCGCCGGAAGCTCACAGCCCTTTCCGTGGTTGAAACGGTTCGGATAATCATAGAACGAGCGGTAATAGCCTATCTTCTCCGCCCGGGTATTCAGCTTTGCCACATCTCCGATTATGCTTTGAAAAAATCCCCCCAAGCCCAGCAGCAGGTTGAAGTAAAAGACAAACTCTCCCACCGTGATTGCGCCGCTCATCAAAGTTCCGATCAGGACGAAATAGGATGCGCCATTCTGCACCAGCGTCATGACCCCGGCCAGCAGCGCCGCCCAGAATTCCCGGAGACTGCACCGTCTGTTCCACATCAGTATATATGCCTGATAGTCCCGCATCATCCTATCCAGCCATCCTTCCAGCCCATAGAGCTTGATATCCTTGGCCAGCGAAAAATTCCCTGACAATCCTTTCAGATAATTTTTCTTGCGAATCTCCTTCTCCCATTGATGCTTGTTCTTCTCATGATACGCAGGACGCCAGCGGGCCGTAAAATAGGAAGCTGCAGACGCCAGCGCCACCACCGCTAATAAAAGGGGATTCAAAACCGTAAGCAGAGAGCCGTAAGTGATAATGCCCGTGAGATGAAATAGCCCGTCGGACAGATCTCTCCACAAGAATTCCGGCGCACAGTTGCCGCAGCAGGCATCCCGCCACGCATACCCGCTTATTTCCTTATAATCCTGCTTTAGGGTATTTTCATAATCCATTTCGTACTCTTCTATGTCGCACATCTCGCTCTGGTAGATGCAGGTGGGATAATAATGCCTTGCCTCGCACCTTGACGCAATGAAGTCCCACAATTCCAACAGTAAAAAGGATGCCAGCATAAATCCTCCTGTCAGAACCGCCAGTTCCCCGAAATCTGCTCCCGCCTCCAAACGGTCGATCAGCTCCTTGGGAAAATACCCGTTCACAAGGGGCAGCAGTACCTTAGGCGCCACCAGCGCAAAAATAAAGAATACGAACCACTTGTCTATTTTCCACAAATTCTTTATGGCCCATACCAGACATCCCGGCCGGGAATATTTCCGTTTCTTTTTTTCCCGTCCCTCTTTGGATGGAGCCTTGCTCCCAGTTATCCCCTTCTCCTTTGACCTGCCTCTTTTCTCCCGCATCTCTCCGCCTCCTTGTATCTTCACTTCCTATTATGCCGCTTTTGCCTCATCCGCCTGCCCGCCGCGTTCCGGCCTGCCATTTCCTCCAAAACGCTGCATCTTCATCCTCACTGCAGCATCATAGCATAAAGCAACAAAAAAAGTGCAATTTGATATCAAATGCCTAAAATTTGATGCCAATTGCACTTTTACTTTCTTTTTCCCTCATGCCCGCTGAGGCAGCAGCACCTCCGTGGAGAAAGCCTCCGCCTCGGAGGCTCTGGTGATATAGCCGCCATGTCTCTTTACGATTTCATCCACCCTCAGAAGCCCCAGACCATGCCCGGCCCCCTTTGTGGTGGCAAAATGCGCCTTCTTCCCGCCGCCCGCGGTATTGGTGAGAGCGATATATAGATAATTCCCTTTCATCTCCATGTAAATACGAACCAGACGCTTTTCCGGCGGCAGCTCCATGCAAGCCTCCATGGCATTGTCCAGCAGATTTCCAATGATGATACACAGATCCAGTTCGGGCACGGACAGCAAAACCGGAATCTCCGCCTTGGTCTTCACCTGAATCCGCCGCTCTCTGGCAAGAGAAAGCTTGCTGTTCAAAATGGCGTCCGCTATCCGGTTCCCCGTCTTGACCACTGTCTCCACATTGGTCAGATCATCGTCCAGCATATCCAGATACTTCTGTATCTCCTCCATCTCGCCCCTTGCCACGTGTACCTTCATGGTCTGGATATGATGCCTATAGTCATGCCTCCAGCCCCGCATCTTCACGTACATGTTTTCTACTTCGGCATAATATTTCTGCAGAAGCTCCTCCTCAAAAAAAGCAACTCTTTTTTGAATGAGTCTGTCTGTCAGCCTGCGTATCAACGCCATGCCCCTACCTCACTTGTAATAACGCCATCATACACTGCGCGCCCCCAAAGCCTGCCCCTCACAGACACCTGATCAGAGCAGCATGTACCTCCCCGTACATCCCTCTGCTCAGCGGGATTTTGTCACCGTTTACCATGGTCACCTCCCCTCGGGAAATGCCCTGAACATGGTTCAGATTCACTATAAAAGAGCGGTGAACCTTAAAGAAAGTCTCGTCCAGCTGCTCGGCCAGCTTTCCCAGCGCCATACGCATCCTATACTTTTCTGCTCTGGTATGTACTGCCACATACACGTTTTCCGCTTCTACATAGATAATGTCCGACAGCGCCACCTTCACGCTGCCCTCCCCGCAAACTACCCATATGCTTCTGAGTCGATAGGAAAGGTTGCTCACCGCTCTGTCCAGCACGGGGCAAAGCTTACCGTCATCTACGGGCTTCAGCAGATAATGCAGCGCAGAAACGTCAAAACCGTCCCCGAAATATTCGTAATATCCCGTGATAAAGATGATCTGTACAACGGCGCTCTCAGACCGTACCTTTTTCGCCAGCTCTATGCCGTTCATACCCGGCATTTCCACGTCCAAGAGAAGAATGTCAAAGTCCTTCTCCTCGGAGTAGTCAAAGAAAAAGTCCTCCCCCCGTCCGTACTGTCTCAGCTCCAGCAGGTGCTTCTCCCTCTTGGCCCACGCGGCCGCCACTTCGCAGAGATATCCCCTCTGAATGGCATCGTCATCACAGACGGCAATCTTCAGCCTCATGGCCGCTTTCGCTCCTTTCAAATTTCAGCCTGCCAAATGTGAAAATATTCCGTTCACATCATGGTTTCGTCATACACTGCCCTGCCGCCCCCAATATACTTTGGTCTGGTGCGGGCGCACACCACATGGGCATCCCCGATCTCCTTGGTTCGTATCCGAACCGGCACCGCCACCTCCCTCAGGTGCATTCCTATGAGAGTATCGCCTATGTCCATTCCCGCATGGGCCCTGATATGCTCCACCGCCACGGGATGTTCAAAATCCTTATAGGCAGCTGTCGCGAAGGATCCGCCTGCCTTGGGCTGCGGCACCACGTTCACCGCCTCGCAGCCATACCGCAAAACCGCCTCTTTCTCCAGAATCAAGGCCCTATTGAGATGCTCGCAGCACTGGGCCGCCAGATACACCCCGGCCTCCTGAGTGGCCTGATAGATGCTGCCGAACACCACCTCCGCCAGCTCCGGACTGGAAAAGGTGCCGATGCCCGCCCCTGCCACTTCGCTGGTAGAACAGCCAACCACGAGGATTTCTCCCCGCTCCAGCCCTGCCGCCTCCAGCAGCTCCTTGGCCGCGCTATAGGCCTCGCTGCCGATAATGCTCATCTCCTCCGTCATCTCATTCCATCCTTTCCCGGCTTGTCTCAGCCATATGCGTCTCGATCCTCTCCCTGCAGCTGCTCCGGCATACCCCCGCATATGCGAACTCTCTCCTCGCAGCTGCCTCAGCATATCCGCTTCAGCCTTCCTCCGCCATATGCACTTCGGCCCTCTCCCTGCAGCTGCCTCAGCCGTCTCCGCTTCAGCCCTCTCCCCCGCAGGCATTCCGCCATCCGACTCCAAGCTTCCCAAACCTTCTACAGCTCTCCGATGTATCTGGTCTCTCCGGGCTTCACTTCCAAAAATTCCTTCTCCGCTGCCACCCAGACGCTGATTGCCGTGGGATTGTGCATGGTCATTCCGTCCGCCGAGAACTCCTGCTTTCTCACCGCCTGAACATAGTCACATATTTCCATGTTGGTGGCATACCAGATATCCTCCATCCCGGCCATCTTCTCAACAAACTCCTCAATCACGCTCCAGTCGCCCGTGCGGCCGAACTCGAAGCTATGGCCCCAGACATACATGACCGGCAGCTCATAATAGCCCGGCACCTTGATGAAACGCTCTCCCAGAGCCGCCAGATCGTTAAAGTGATGGCAGGTAGGATGCCATTCCATAAAGTCCTTGGGAGGGAAAAAGCTCTTGGTATCCGCCACGGTACGAGAATATTTTATCCCCAGAGACCTTGCAATATCCATGATCTCCCGATTATAATTGCCGAAAGCATAGGACATGCCCTGCACCAGCCCGCCGGTGATTTTCTCCAAAGCCTTTCGGTCTTCCTGAATCTCCAGCACAGCCTGCTCTCTGGTGATGGTTTGGAGATTTCTATGCTGCACCCCGTGGCAGGCCACCTCATGCCCCGCATACACCTCCCCAATTTCCTCCGCCCCCACGAAGGCCTCTTCCTTGCCCCGAACTCCCAGCCTGCCGGAATTCAGGTGAAAGGTTCCCTTCATCCCATGGCTGCGCAGAAGCTCCGCCAGCCTCCTGTCAAAGTCCTGCCCATCATCATAGCTGAATGTCAATGCCTTCCTCTTGCCCTGTGGATATACGAATCTCATCTGCCTCGTCCCTTTCCCTGAATTTATTTTTATATGCCTTCACAAGCCGCCTCCAATCGGATCCGGCCCTGACTGTGCCAAAAAACCTAACACCCTTTCCCTCTTTAGGAATATAGTAAAAGAAACATGAATATGTATAGGAGATTCCCTATGTTTTTCGCATCTCTCCTATTTGGAATATCCGCAAGCCTTGACGCGCTTTTAGTCGGCATCGGCTACGGCATCCGCGGAACACGCATTAAGCTCTGGCAGAATCTTGTCATAAGCCTCATCACCCTTCTTGGCACCTGCCTGTCCGTAGGCCTGGGCCATAGGCTGGTCAGATTGCTGCCCGGCGTCATCGGAGACTATGCCGGAAGCCTGATCCTGATCCTTCTGGGCCTCTACTATATCGTCAAATGGACCATATCCTTCCTTCGCTGTGACAGCGGCGAAACGGCCTCCGAAAATCCCGGCCATGAGATGGTATCCGCATCCGTCAGCATCGCCTTTCCATGCCTGAAGCTTACGGAGGTTCTGGTCCTAAGCCTGACTCTTTCCCTGAACAATCTCAGCGCCGGACTCAGCGCCAGCCTTGCAGGCCTGACCCTTCTTCCCGCCGCGGTCTCCACCTTGGCCTGCTCCGTGCTCTTCCTCTTCGCCGGAAACCGCCTTGGGCGCAATCCGGTGCTGCAGCTGGCAGGCAAGGGAGCGGAGCCCATCTCCGGGGGACTGCTCATCGGGCTGGGCGTCATGCAATTTTTCTTATAGAAAAATTATACCATATCCCATTACTTTTTCAACCCTTGCATAAATCGGGACAGCCGGGGAAAACTATGGCGAAAACCATGGCCCCCTATGCCCCATGCCCCGCTGTAGGGCAGGACGCAGCCGGAGGGCGGAAACGGAGAACCCTCATGAATCTATCCCGAAGCCTTGACGAAAATATCCGCTATATGGAATCCCACCTGCCTCTGGCAGTGAGCTTCGACCTGATGACAAGACAGCTCCAGCTGGGAAAGACCCGGGCATTTTTCTTGGGCGTGAACGGATTCTGCAAGACGGAAATCCTTCAGCAGATTTTTTCCGACCTGCAGAATCCTCTCTATATGCGGGACGACCGCGTCGAGGACATTCTGCTCTACACGGAGAGCAAAATAGGCTATGCCCAAACCTCTCTGGAGAATTCATGGGATGAAATCTTCCGCAATGTCCTCAGCGGGCCCGCCGCCCTATTCATTGACGGATTCGATCAGGCAATACTCATCGATGCCAGAACTTATCCTGCCAGAAGCATTGCGGAGCCGGATCTGGAACGGATCACCAAGGGCTCCCGGGACGGCTTCGTGGAGACCCTGCTTTTCAACGCAAACCTGATCCGGCGCAGAGTGCGCTCCCCCCGGCTCTGTTTCGCCATGCACAGCGTCGGCGTCGTCAGCAAAACGGACGTGGCCCTGGCGTATCTGGAAGATACCGTAAACCGGGAACTGCTGGAAAAGCTCTCAAATGCTCTGGACTCCCTGCAGGTCACTTCCCTGACCATGGGTGCAAGGAGTCTGGAAGAGCTGCTTCTCCACAAGCGCTGGTGGAACCCTCTGCCCAGCATTCAGATGACGGAGCGCCCTGACGTGGCCTGCAGCTACCTGATGGAGGGCCATATTTTGCTTTTGGTGGACAACTCCCCTCTGATCATGATCCTCCCCTGCACCGTGTTTCAGTTTACCCAAAGCCCGGAGGACTATTACAAGAGTCCTGCCGTAGGCACCTATTTCCGTCTGGTGCGCTTTTGCTGCATGCCAGCAAGCCTGCTCATCATGCCCCTTTTCCTGCTTCTGGGAGGCTTCTTTCCTGACGCTGCCAGAGAGCTGAGACTGCTGGGGGACGGGAGCCTGACGAGACAGCGGCTGTTTTTTTACGTGCTTGCCGTAGAATTTCTGCTGGATCTGTTCCGCTATTCCTCCTCCTTAAGTTCCGGAAAATTCTCCGGCTCCCTATCCATCGTAGGAGGCCTGATCATAGGTGACATTGCTGTCAGTCTCAACTGGGCCTCCGTGGAAGTGCTGTTCTACGCCGCTATCACCTTGTTGGCCTCTCTGGCTATCACGGACACGGAATTCAGCGACGCCCTCCGGCTATATCGGATATTTCTGCTGATTTTTACCGGTTTTGCAGGTCTTCCGGGATTTGTGACATCTCTGTCACTGATCCTTTTGTCCATGGCGACCACCCCCACCTTCGGCGGCTTCAGCTATTTCTGGCCCCTTTTCCCCTTTAACGGCAAAGCCCTCCATAGGCTCCTATTCCGCACTCCCACCCCCGAGGCCCAGCCCTCCAAAAGCTGGGACCGCGGACGGGTGCGAAAATAATTGATTTATCCTTGTAGCAATGGTAAAATGTAGCCAAAGACCAAACAAGGCAGGTAATAACCATGAATGCAAATACCATAGAAACACTGGCCGCTTTCTTCGACGGCAGCGGCCAGGCCAACTGGCGCGAGGCTGCTTCCTTTGTGGAGGAGAACCTTGACGAAATCGACTTCGACGATGAAAGCGACATATGTGAATTGACAGATATCTCCCTATGCGCCCTAAAATGCGACGATAAAAACATTGCATTTATAAAGTTTCTTGTTTCCAAGGGCTTCGACATCAATTACAAGCTGGAAGGAGACGATTGCCTTCTTCTAAAGTACATAAAGGACGAACCCAGCCTTTCCATGATAAAGAAACTGGCAGATCTGGGCGCCGACATCTATTCCGAAACTCTGGACGGAGACAATGCGCTTTCCATTCTGTCAGGCCGGAAGGAATCCATTGCCGTCAAAATGCTTCAGGAGTTTGATCTATCGCAATTTGACACCCCTGACAGCGCCGGTATGACCCCCTTGATGCATGCCGCCATGAACGGCTATGACAAGCTTGCCACGCTGTTGATCCAGCAGGGATTTGACGTCAATGGCATGGGCGGCATGCCCGCAAACGAGGATGACGCGGATATAGAGACCGACGGAGTCTCCCCTCTTGCTCTGGCCATTCGCTTCGGCAATACTGACATGGTAAAGCTGCTGCTTGCCGCAGGAGCGGACGAAACTCTCTGCGACGCCGAGGGCAATCCGCCTATTTTCTCGCTTCTGCGCTATCCCCCTGATTTCTTTTTTTCTTCCCGGTACATCTCCTCCGGCAGAAAATCCGGCGGCAGAGCCTCCAGAAGCAGAGTTTCCTCCTCGGAAAACGCCCCTCCCCTTTTCAAGGACAAACTGACGATCCTCTCCATGCTGGAGGAGCTGGATATATCCGACGACGATGGGCACACCCTGCTTATGAAAAGCCTTTCCCCCATGTGGGACTGGCACTGCGGGCACAGAGGCAGTATCATGCCCCCCATAAACGAAACCATCGTCATGACGCTGCTGGAAAGAGGCGCGGATGTAAACGCCATGGACAACGACGGAAAGCGCCCCCTGCATCACGCCGTTCTCAATATGGAACAAGTGATCGGAAAGCTTCTGGAGGCAGGCGCCGATATAAACGCTCAGGACAATGAGGGGAACACCCCCCTTCACATGGCCTGCACGGACGCGGAGGAGGAAACCGTTATCCGGCTCCTGAAAGCCGGGGCCGACTGCGAAATCCAAAACAACGAGGGCCAGACCCCCCAGCGCCTTGCCATGGAAAACGGCCATTCCCGGGCTCTGGACCTTATGAAACCTCAGGGAGGGCTTCTGGAGGCCTGCAAAAACAATCAAAAGCGAACCATACAGACGCTCCTGAAAAACGGCGGCGAGGACGTGAACCAGACCGACGAGCTGGGAAACACCGCCCTGATCTATGCCTGCCGACATAACGCCCGGGACGTGGTAAGACTGCTGCTGAACAGCCATGCGGATCCGAATCTGGCCAACGAGAGAAACCATGTGCCTCTGCACTTTGCGGCGCAGTCCGGCAGTTCCGACGTCATAACCCTGCTGATGAAGGCAGGGGCCGATCCCAATCGCACCGATGACACCGGCCTCTCGCCCCTGATGCTTCTGGCCAAATCAGGAAAGGCCGTGGCAGCTCTGAACCTGATTAAAAATCCTGCCGTGGACGTCAACCTGAAGGACGGCGTGGGCCGCACCGCAGTTGAGTACGCTATTTTGGCCGGGCAGCAGCAGATCGCAAAGGCCCTGGCGTCCTGCTGCGCCGTCAACACGGATACCTTGGGCAATACAACCTTGCATTATGCCTGCTACAGCGGTTATGCGGAAATTGCAAAAACTCTTATGGAGAAGGACAAAGACTCAATAAACCACAGAAATACAGACGGGGAAACGCCCCTTACGCTTGCCGCAAAGAAGTCCAAGCTGGTGGTGGCCAAGCTGCTTCTGGAGGAAGGCGCAGAAACGGACTGCGCCAATCTGAAGGGACTGATACCCCTGCATTTTGCGGCCTACAACGGGGATGTTCCCATGGGCAAGACATTGGTGGAGGCAGGGTCTGACATCAATGCAAAGACTCAGGACGGACAGACCCCGCTGATGTATGCCATCATAAGCGGAAAGAGCGAATTTGCCGAGATGCTGCTGAAATCCGGAGCAGATATAGATGCCATAGACAATAAGGCACAGAGCGCATTATATTATGCCACCGAAGCAAACCTCTTAAAGATCGTAGAACTGCTGCTGGCAGCAGGGGCAAAGAACTGACCCCCTGCGCCAGACAATTAACGGGCAATCAATTGGCGGCTTCAGGGAGAATGTCCTTCAAAAAGCTGACGATTACCCCCCTGATATCCGCCCCCGGCCGGTGTCCCAGCCCGATATTGGTTTTGCAGACAATATTATGCAGGCCAAGCTCCGAGACAAGCTTCTGATACAAGTTCCAGCGGTCGGGCATGTCAACTTCCCCAAAAAGCCTATAAAGCTGCTGGCGCTCCTCCTCGGTATAGCTGTCGCCATAGGGAACATCGCTGTTAAAGTCCTGATCTCCCATATAAAAGAGCTGCCTGACCCTCTTGTAACATTCATAGTCAAAGTCTTCGGTAAAATCCGCGTTTCCTATGCCGTTGGGCCATAATAAGGTTTCATTCTGATAAGTGCGCAGGGGCAGCGTAAAGGAATGCATATTTCCTCCTCCCACAGCCGCAAGGACATACTGCGGATGAAGCAAGGTGAAACGGGCAGCAAACCTGCCTCCGGCGGAAAAACCTTTGACTATGAATTTATCATATAGATTGATCCCGGCCCCCGCAAAACGATTCTTGATATCCTGAAACATGGCGATCAGCTGCAGGTCCACCCGTGCAAGAGGCGGATCCGAAACCGCCATAGCCATGCTGGTAAGGGCATGGGTATAAATATCGCTTTCCCCCTCTTGAGGACGGGGAAAAAGCGGCATTATGACCGGACAGCCCAACATCCCGGCCAGAATATGGGGAAATCCGCTTGCCGACAATTCAAAATCGGCTTTTTCAGCCACCACCCTGCAGGCCACGTCCATGGGGCCGATTTCTCCCACCGCAGGCCCCTCCACAATCAATACGGGCTGCTCCCTCAGGGAAGCCGGAAGATAAAAGAAATAGCCGAAATGAAAGCCCATCTCCGGCCGGGGAGAGCCCGTAAATAAATAACCGTCCGGACAACCGTTTCTGTCAAAGCTCTCAGTGAAGGGATCCTTTCCCGCAATAACTCCCACAAGCTCTTTTGTATCCATCATTTCTCCCCTTTCACTTTACAGCGCGCATACCGACCACGATCTCACGTCTGAAATGCATTTTCTGATCTTCAACAGCAGAAGAATGATGCTCACACCCGTCAAAATATGGCCTATGCCCGCGATCCCGGAAATAGATGCATCCAACCCTCTGCTTAGTTCCGTTCCCCATACCTGCGTCAGCCCTCTCATCAGGAATCCAAGTCCGGTGACATTCAGCCCCACATGATAGACTATCAAAAATCTGCCCGCATTCCGGTCGGAAAAAGCAAAGATTTTTTCAGCCAGCATCAAAACCAGAAAAAAGATCATCCCCAGCAAAAAATAGTGCGTATGCATAACCGACATCCTTGTCTGGCCCGTAAAATCGCTGAACTTTGTAAACTCCCTATAGAACACTCCAAAAACCATAGCGATAACCGCATAGACGATAGCCATATTTGCGTAACGTTTTGTCATCTGTCTTCCTCCCTTTTCGTCGCCTTACACCTCTTTTTTGGCAGTTTTTATCCCATGACCGCGCGCATCCTCAAAGCAGGCCCCTTGTCGGGCCTATGGTCTCTTCTCTCTGCCGTTTTCATTGTAGCATATACCAGATAGGATTTCAATATATAAAGTTCCGGCCCAGATCCCAATGGAAGCCCTGCAATTGCGCGGCCTCCATTTCTTTTTGTGGATAAAAAGTCGCACTTGCCTATTGACAAACCTGCCATATCTGAATATAATGTACTTTAACAATAAGTACATAGGAGAACAAATGGAGGGGCTTTGTGGAAATTATTATCAGCAGTAATACAAATAAGCCTATATATGAACAGATAACCTCACAGATAAAAGCCATGATTATGAGCGGAGAATTACAAACCGGCGCCCCTATTCCTTCAATGCGGGCATTGGCCAAATCTATCCATGTCAGTGTTATTACGGTCCAAAAAGCGTATGAGGATTTACAAAGGGACGGCTTCATCGAAACAACCGTGGGCAGAGGAAGCTTCGTATCGGCACAGAATAAAGACTTTTATCAAGAGGAACAGCAAAGGCTGGCGGAAGAACATTTACAAGAAGCTGCCGACATTGGACGTGCAAGCGGAATCAAGCTAGAAAAGCTAATTGAACTTTTAACGATGTTTTATCAAGAGGAGGACTAAAAATGGACGCTATTTTGCAGGTCGAAAATTTGACAAAGCAATACGCCGGCTTTCGACTAGACCATGTTTCATTTTCTGTTCCAAAAGGAACCATTATGGGGCTGATCGGTGAAAACGGAGCCGGAAAAAGCACAACCATCAGCGCGATTCTTGACCTCATACATAAAGACGATGGCAAGGTTACCTTTTGGGGAAAGGAATTGTCATCTTCCAAGCAGCTCAAGGAAGACATCGGCGTTGTGTTCGACGGCATCAATTTTTATGAAACCCTGACCCCCGCCAAGGTGGGAAAAATTTCCAGCGCCGCCTATAAGCAATGGGACGAATGCTTATATCAAAATTATCTGAAACGCTTTCAGCTTCCCGCGGATAAAAAAATCAAGACTCTATCCAAAGGAATGAAAATGAAACTGTGCATAGCCGCCGCCCTTTCCCATAAGCCTAAAATGCTGATTCTGGACGAAGCTACCAGCGGACTTGATCCCGTTATGCGTGACGATATTCTTGATGTTTTCCTTGAATTTGTGCAGGCCGAAGATCACTCCATTCTGATGTCCTCTCACATTACAACGGATCTGGAAAAGGTCGCCGATTACATTACCTTTATTCATCAGGGGAAATTGCTTTTTTGTAAAACAAAAGATGAATTGCGCTATCACTATGGCATTATCCGCTGCAAAGCAGCCACTTTTAACCAGATCGACAAAACGGAAGTCCTTGCCTATCGCAAAGACGACTATCAATGGAATGTGCTTGTGGCTGACAAGGAAAAAGCCAGAAGAAACTATAAAAATGCCATAGTAGACGATGCAACGATAGACGATATTCTGCTTCTGTATGTGAAAGGAGAAAAGCTCAAATGAAAAGCCTTATCTTGAAAGACTTGTATAATATCGGACATTATGCAAAATCCATGCTGTTTATTCTTTTGGTACTTGCAGCTGCCTTTTTTCCTACTTCCGGCTTTGCGGGATACATCTGTACCTGCGGTATTTTGAGCAGCATGATGATTGTAACCACCTTTTCTTTTGACGATCATTCCAAATGGGCGCGATACGCTATGATAATGCCCATATCAAAGAAGGACTTGGTTTCCGGAAAATTTATTGTATTAGCTATCTTCAGCTCAGCGGGAAGCCTGTTTGGATTGGTGACCGGCTCAATAGGCGGGCTTATCATGAAAAACAGTTCTTTCAGCATCGCCGGAATGGGAGAACTGCTGTTTTTAGCCTTGGCTGCATGGATCATATCCCTCGTATTTGGCAGTATATCAATCCCGCTTGTATTCAAATTCGGCGCCGAAAAAGGGCGTGTGCTATTATTGGTATCGTTTCTTTTTCCAGCCGCAATTTGCATTGGGATATATCAGCTGCTTATTGCATTGGGTATTGCATTAACAGACCGGCTTGTATCTGCGCTGCTTGGGTGTTCCCCCATTATTGCCTTGCTCTGGTGCTATGCAATGCATCAAATCAGCTGTCGGATTTTTGCAAAGCAGGATCTTTAACCGGTTTAAGATCAGTCCCTTTTCAGGCTGTTCCTAGGGCTCTCCCAAAGTGCTCCGGTCCGCTTCCGTCCCTTTTACAAAAGTTCCCGTCATCCCAACATACAGAAACTCCCTGCCGGCGCTATTACAAAATGGGGGTTCTGCTGCAGAACCCTCATTTTCATTCTGACCCGATATACCATACGGTTTCAGAATCAAATCGCTTTGAATACTCTATGGCAGACTCATTAAACCCTTGAAACATGTTGCCTTTTTCTATTCTCCGATGATTTCCACTCCATCCGGAAAATCCCGTATGACAAGCGCGCATGTATTTGTAAGTTTAACATTCTTTTTTAGCGGATACGCCATTTTGCCTCTGCTTTCTCCCGTGATGCAATGAACGTCTAATTTTGTGTCTGCCAGACCCAGATTATTCTCTAAATTATTGGCAAAAATGATACTCCCGGCACTTACTCCCATTACAAAGCCATTGTCATTGATATACGCCATCAAAGAGTCATGAAACCCTGTAGCATTGATTCTTTCCAGCAAATACCGTGTATTTCCGCCGCATAAATATACCACATCATATTGCTGCAACTTCTCAAGCTCCATTCCGGTATGCAGGTCAAATACGTCAATATTTTCACCTAAGACACCGCATTTTAACAGATCGTTCATACATTTCGGCAAAACTTCTATTGCGTCCGGATCTATTGCCGCTGTAGGGATAAATAAGGCTTTTACGTCAGACATATCCTTCCCTGCCATATCCACAAAGCACTCTTTAATTTCTTCCGTTTCTAAACCCGCTGACGTCAACAATACTCTCATCTTTCCTCCTTTTCCGGCCAGTTATTTTGACCATTTACTCCGGCCAGTTCATCTGCTCATTGGAAATGCCTAATTTCCTGCACTCATTGCATACATATTCTTTTTCCGTCCGATTTCCAATTTGATATTTTAAAATCCTATCCTTAAATACAATGTATTTTTCATTCCCTGCCTTAAAATCAACAAACCAATTCCGATTAGTTTCAGGATCAGACAGCATGACTTTTGAAATCTGTTCCGGAAAATCTCTCCTATCACTTGTAAAAAACAATGCGGTCCAATATTTGGGTTTCCCGCCGGTATTCCACAATTCGACTTTATGAACGTTAAGATAACCAATAATGCTGTCATCCGCCAAACTTTCTTTGATTAATATTCCATCATACAATTCTCGTTTCTTTTTTTGTATGGCATTATTGCCGCAGAGATGAACCTCTTTAACATCATTTAACATCAATTCATCCTTTAGCAAAATATCCATAGAAACCTGAAAGGTTTCTCCCAGCATCAACAGTTTTTCTGTCTCCGGCAACGCAATGTCTGCTTCCCATTTCGATATGGATTGTCTGCTGACATTACATATGGATGCGAGTTCTTCTTGAGTCATTCCGTTTGCTTTTCTGAGTTCTATAATCTTTTCCGATAATTTCATTGTCATGTCTCCTTGATCAATTTGTATTATACTAGATAACAATACAATTTTCCACCAACATGAAAGTGCTGTTTGGCAACTTCCGGTTGCAAATGGAACTTTTGCCCCGGCCTGCCCTGAGCTGTCCTCTCCATAGGCTTTCTCCCGTTCATTCTCCCGTTCATTCTACCGTTCAATGTGGTACATCGTTTTGAGACATAAAAAAGCAACCCGGTTAAGAGTTGCTTTGTGATCAATATATCACCAGTTATCAAAGATATCTTTCAGATTGTCGAGTTCTTCTTGTGTGACGAATCCGCTTTCAATCATTTCCTCTTCGTTCATTACTCCTTCTGTACCATACACTGTCTGACTGTTACCTGTATCTGGGTCTGTGACAGAATCGACTTCGTGCATTACTCCGTCATTTACTGCCGCGTCAATGTCGATATTGCCATTCTCATCAGTGTATTTGTCCTCTATGATGTCTTTAGCGTACCCAAGATACACCCAATAGTTTCCGCATCTTGCTACTGAAATATACTGAAGACCCGGATCGATCATCGCCGCCCAGTGACCCGGGCTGGCTTTCCATGCCGCATATATCTCTGCAACTGAGGTCTGCCCCTGACCGATGTTCGCTACATTGGCGCCACCTCTTGTCGACGCAAGCGCATCATGGGAATAATTGGATACAACCGCTTTGGCGCTCTCCAGTGCATTGGAGTCCAGTGTCCCATCAGCACTTACAGCCGAAAGCCCCATTGCTTGTCTATCGGCGTTAAGCAAAGCGAGAAACTCACTGTTAGCCAGCTGGGCATCTGTTGCAGCATCATCGGTCTTGGCCGCTGTCTGGTCAGAACCGGGCCCCTGATTGGCTGTCTGGCCGGAGCCTGAACCCTGATTACCCGTATTCCCTGCTGTCTGCGTTGTGGCTGCAGGCTTCTCGGATACGATATAGCCGTTGCTTACGAATGCTTTCTCCCCATTCAGATCAATCTGGTACCATCCGGTCTCCTTGCACTGCCCCGTCACGGCGACTTCCTGGCCGTATGCAAGCCTGCCGACTTTCTCGCCGTCCGTTGAAGGCTGGTTCCTTACGTTCACCGCCGATTTGGCATACATTGTCCCGGTCACGGCTTCATCGATGGTGTAGGGAGAATCTGCTGTTTCTTCCCCTATGGCTGTCCCGGCCTGGTTTGCCTCGTCTGCCTCATCTGTCTGGACTGCACTGCCGGACTGCCCGGTCTGCGTCACGCTGCCGCTTTCATCGGCATTCCCGCCAGAGGATGCCTCC
>RAZA01000040.1 GCA_003612485.1 bacterium D16-50 | reverse complement strand
TTACATTAACTGCTTGAAAAAAACTTTTTAAACATTTTTCGTTTTACCTATTGACATTTCTTAGCTGGACTTAATTTATCATCTACAGAAATACTGTACTCGTTCTTCATGATGTCCAATTTTTCGTCAACAGACAATTTCATTGACAGTAGTGTATTCAGCAGACGATGTAGTTCATGCTTTGCATCATGCTCCGAAAGCTCATCCGCTATACCAATCATGACAATGTTCAACAAGTCAAGTCCACCCTTCCATGGGTAGGAACCCAATAGATTATCTTTTGCCAAATGAACATATGCCATGCTGTTCTCATCCATGTTCATACAGATCCATATGGAAAAGACACGCCGAATGTCATCATACATTCACTGCATTGCTGATTTCTGTATTCACTGGTCGCCTCCTTCTGTGTACCTGCCGGGCTTATGCGGGCCATTCTCAAAAGGCATATGACCTTACTGTCATTATACCCCGGAATCCCGGTTGAATCAACTGACATTTTCACTGGTTTATTTTACAATTCTTGGCAAACATACTGCTAATCCCCCTTTTCTTCAGATCCAACAAACTTCCAAACGCTTTATGGCCTCTTCATGTGTCCTCTTCCTTCTTTTTCCTTTCGCTGCTTGTACCTCTCGCTTCTGGGTATCATATGTAAGCAGTCAGCCCCAATTGCCATCTGCATTTCTGCGCTCACTTTGTTCTCTTCAACCCCTTTTTTCGCAACCTCACGAATAATCTTGTTTGTTTTTCTAGCCTCATGTATACGTCTGGAAAATGTAGTTTCATGTCAGATAATAAGGGAAAAATGCGATGGAAAATTCTGTAAAGACGGACATATTTACGCTATACTGATTATACGGGAAGTCTTCCCATGAGGACGGCCCCGTGAGAGGAACGGCGTATTCGGGCAGGCGGCATGGCCGGCGCAGACGGCAGAACAGGACTGCGGCGGATGCATGAAAGGAGGCGCAACATGTTTCGCGTGTTTCAGGAAGAAAAGCTGATAACGATCTGTATGTTCACTTGTCTGGGAGCCAGCATCGCCCTGAGAATGCTCTTGGGAATGCTCTACCGGAACATGATAAAGGAGGCTGACAATATGGCTTCCACGGAGAACAAGCTGCTGAAGCAGTGCAAGACAAAATTCGCCAGCTGTTACCAGTTGAGCAATGGAGTGGCCAATATTCCTATTTTTGTGGACAAGTTCCTGAACCGGATGTCCCTTGGGCATATGTCCTTCGAGACCATGTATCACCTATCGGGGCAGCTGATGCTTCTGTCGGTGGTATTTTCCGGCGTCGGCGTGTGCAGGAGCATTATGGGCGGGAGAACGCTGGGGGATGTGCTGCCCTTCTACATCGTGAGCTTCTTCGGGCTGTATCTGTACTTCAGCGTATCCACCATAGTGGATGTGCGGGGGAAGAAGCGGATTCTGAAGGTGAATCTGGTGGATTATCTGGAGAACCATCTTTCCCCCCGAATCGACATCACCAGACAGGATATCGAAATGCTGTACGGCGAGTCGGCCATAGAGGATAGGAAGGGGAGCTACGGGAGAGTGCAGGGAGGAAGAAGGGACAAGGGCAGAGGCCGGAGCGGCAGGGCCGTGCAGGGCCGGGCCAGACGGACGGTGGAGCTGATGCCCATCGGCAATAGGCTGGACGTGGGAGAAAGCCCTCTGGCGGCAGGCGGGGAGGACTCGCCGGCGATGATACAGAGCCCGGAACCGTCGGCCCAGCAGGCAAACCTTCTGCGTCCCTCCTTTGACGGGGCAGGGATTTTGAGCACGGCAGACGCCGGAGCTGCCAATGAGGATCCCGCTGCGGTTACGGAGGAGGAGCTGGAGGCGTTGCTGAAGGAGTTCCTGACTACATGATGCCAAGTATCTTCCTTTCTAAAGCTATACAATGAAATATATTTATTTAGCCACATGCAAGAGGCCGTCTGCCGAGAATCCACGGATAGGCGGCTTTTTCTTGTCATTCTTTCAGGAATTTTGTATAATGGAACTTAGATCATAGAATCCTGCCCTTGGATTCTATGATAGAACTTAGATCATAGAATCCTGTTCTTGGATTCTATGATAGAACCTAGACCATAGAATCCTGCCCTTGGATTCTACGGTAGAACCTAGATGATGGATTTCCGCACAAGCAAAGGAAGGGAGATGGATTGACATGGGAAAGAGGAAGGACTTGGGCCTATTGGAAAAGGGGAAGGAGTTCTGCAAAAAGTTGGTTCTGCCGGCAATTCTGGTGGGGACGGCGCTGCTCTGCGGCTGCGGAAGGGGGGAGCAGTCGGACGAAGAGTATGGCTACATAATAGAAAAGACACAGGACTATTGGTTTGACGATGCCCCTAACACGAGTTTTTTGGCCAGAGACGGATACCTATATTATATGGACGGCGCTTTTTGCAGGATTTCTCTGGAGGAGCTGAATTTTTATGACAGAGAGGAGCTGTATCCTATGGATTCGCTTCTGGCGGTCTCTCCCAATGAGCATATCATAGGCTATGCGTTGGACAAGGACATGAATTTATATTATGCCACAGCCTTCTACAATGAACCCGGCATTGTGGTATATAAATGCTCCGCTGAGGGAGAACAGATCTATCAGGTTGTCATGGAGGACGAGGAGGTAGGGTATCGCTTTTCTACAAGTTGCCCACAGCTGGCTTTGGATGATGAGGGAAATGTGTATGTGGTGTCTCTGAAATCGATCCTGAAGGTGGACAATCAGGGGAATCCTGCGGGGAGGATCGACATTGCGGATATGCTGACGAATCAATTTGTTCAAGCGTATCTGATGAATACTTCGGGAGGAAGCATCTTTTTCTTTGTGGACGATCCCACGAGCTTTATGAGGGCGGTCTACGCCATCGAAGGAAAAAATTCCGTTGGGCTGCAGTCGGTGGAGGGCTTCGCCCCGTATTTCGGCGCAGATGTATATAAGGGACTGAAGGGATTCCTGATCGACGATAGGGACGATATATTGTACCGGTATGACGAACAATCAGGTTCCATGGAGCGGGTGCTGCGCTGGGAGGACTGCGACCTATATGCCGATGAAGTGCACGAAGTGATAGAGATCGCAGAGGATCGTTTTTTGGTTTTTTGCAATTACAATAGGGGGAAGGAGGACGCTGGAAAATGTCAGATTCTGACAAAGATTCCTCTGGACGAAATGCCCCGGAAGGAGCGGATCGTGCTGGCTTCCCTATATGCTTCTCAGGGGGTCAAGAAGGCTGTGGTTGCGTTCAATCAGCAAAGCAGTCAGTATCATGTGTCTATCGAATCCTATGGAGCAAATAGTATTTTAGAATACAATGAAGGCGCGGAAGTCCGTTTGGACAGTGCCTTGGCTTCAAAGGACGGGCCTGATCTGTTGGATCTTAGCCAAAGGGACATCTGGAAATATGCGAATGCGGGAGCGTTGGACGATTTGTACGCTTATATGGGAGAGGGCGGCATAAGAAAGGAGGATTATCTTTCCAACATGCTGGAGGCCTTCACCGTGGACGGGAAGCTGGTGACAATCCCCAAGCTTTTTACTATCACCTATGTTCTGGCGCAGGAGGAGACGGTTGCCGAGCTGAAGGACTGGTCTATGGAAAGCATCATGGCGTTGAGTGAGATATATCCTGATCGGAGTCTGCTGCCGGAGATCTGGGCCACTGCAGATTATCTGATGGGAAACTTCTGCGCCGATTATTATCTGGAGAAATACATAGACTGGGAGAGCGGCGGCTGCAGTTTTGACAGCGAGGGATTTAGCAGCCTGCTGAATTGGGCAAAGGAACAGCTTCTTCAAAAGGGCGAAGGCAGTCTGCTGACCCCTGAGTTCGCCTTCGATTATAAGCATTACCTAACTTCTCTGGCAGTCAGTGGGGGCAGGCCCGTCCTGCGGGGAGTCCCCTCTGTGGACGGAAAGGGGAGGCCCTTCGTGCGAGTGCAGGACGCATTGAGCATTCTGGCCAATTCCCGTCATAAGGAGGGGGCCTGGGAGTTCCTGCGGTTCTATTTGGAACAAGCGGAGGAGGACGGATTTCCCACCCGTATTGAGTACCTGAACGCAAAGGAAGAGGAAGCGATGACGGGGGGGATCTTTTATGATGAAAACGGGAAAGCTATAATAGGGCCATGGTTTGCTTCCTATATCAACGGTGTGGGTACGTCAGTATATGCCATGACCCAAGAGGAGGCGGAGGATATACGCAATTTCATTGAGACCATGGACTTTACCCCCAGAAGTTCCATCCGGCAGTCCGTGGTGGATATTGTGACAGAGGAGTCGAAGAACTTTTTCTCAGGGACGAAATCCGCGGAGGAGGTGACGAAGATCATTCAGAACAGGGTATCGGTGCTGATTTTGGAGAATCTGTGAGGTCTGCTCAGGGCAGGGGAGAGGCCTAAGGCCGAAGGTCTCCGGAAGACGAAATTGAAAGACCAAATTATGCGGTTGTGCTTGTATTTGCACCGCAACTTTGTTAAACTATATACAGCCGTTCTTTCAAATAGGGCATGGGCCGCATCGGGCGGCAGGGCTGAGGGGACGGAGCCTTGAAAAAGATTGGAGGTATATGATATGGGCAGGCAGGTTACATTTGATTATTCAAGGGCTGCTTCTTTTGTGTCTCAGGAGGAAGTAGGCTATATGAAGAAGCTGGCGCTGGATGCCAAGGAGGTGCTGGTGTCCAAAAGCGGAGCAGGCAACGACTTTTTGGGCTGGGTGGATCTTCCGGTGGACTATGATAAGGAAGAGTTCGCCAGAATCAAGGCGGCGGCCAAAAAGATTCAGGGGGATTCCGAGGTGCTGCTGGTCATCGGCATCGGCGGCTCCTATCTGGGGGCAAGGGCGGCCATCGAATTCTTAGGCCACAGCTTCTACAATGTGCTGGGCAAAGACAAGAGAAAGACGCCGGAAATTTATTTCTGCGGCAATTCCATTAGTTCCACCTATTTAAAGCACCTGATGGACGTGGTGGGTGACAGGGATTTTTCCGTGAACATGATTTCCAAGTCCGGCACCACCACGGAGCCTGCCATAGCGTTCCGGGTGTTCAAGGAGCTTCTGGAGAAAAAGTACGGCAAGGAGGGAGCGGCCAAAAGGATCTATGCCACCACCGACAAGGCCAGAGGGAGCCTGAAGAAGGTTGCGGACGAGGAGGGCTATGAGACCTTTGTGGTGCCCGATGATGTGGGAGGACGTTTCTCCGTTTTGACGGCAGTGGGCCTGCTGCCCATCGCGGTCAGCGGCGCGGATATAGACAAGCTGATGGAAGGGGCCGCCAGCGGCAGGAAGAGGGCTTTGGAGAACGATTTCGAGGAAAACGACGCTCTGCAGTATGCGGCTCTGCGGAATATCCTGCTGCGGAAGGGCAAGAGCGTGGAGGTTCTGGCCAACTATGAGCCTGCGGTACATTATGTGTCCGAGTGGTGGAAGCAGCTTTACGGAGAGAGCGAGGGCAAGGATCAGAAGGGCCTATTTCCGGCCAGCGTAGATTTGACTACGGATCTTCACTCAATGGGGCAGTTCATTCAGGACGGCGCAAGGATCATGTTCGAGACGGTGCTGAACGTGGAGACCTCCAGAGAAGAGCTTGTGATCGGGCAGGAGCCGGTGGATCTGGACGGACTGAACTATCTGGCGGGCAAGACCGTGGACTTCGTGAACAAGAGCGCTATGAACGGAACCATTCTGGCCCATACCGACGGTCAGGTGCCCAATTTCATGGTGAACATCCCGGAGGTCAGCGAATTCTATCTGGGAGAGCTGTTCTACTTCTTTGAGTTCGCCTGCGGCGTCAGCGGCTATCTGCTGGGGGTGAATCCCTTTAATCAGCCCGGCGTGGAGAGCTACAAGAAGAACATGTTTGCTCTGCTTGGCAAGCCCGGGTACGAGGCCCAGAGGGAGGCTCTGCTGGCAAGGCTGGGATAACCCGGCGGCTGAGGGAGAGAAGGCGGAAACAATAGAATCCGCGCTTCGGGAGTCTTCTATTGTTGTCATGAATAATGTGGCGGCTGGATTCCAGCCGCCATTGCACTGGACAGATATCGGGGATGGTTCCCCATTGTTCCGTACAGTTGTGCAGGATGAGTATCGGTTATGAGGGAGGTAGCGGCCATGCCATTTGCGATTGACCTCTTCTGCGGCGCCGGAGGCTGCTCAGAAGGGCTGATTCAGGCAGGATTTCATATCCTTTTCAGCTCGGACATCAGCGATATGGTGGAGCTGACATATCGCAACAGACATAAACAGCTGGGGCTGATACAAGGAGTGAATACATGGTTTGAGAGAGCCGATATCAGGGATCTGACCGGGGAGGACATTCGGCGGCATATTGAAGAGCTTGAGATCTTCCGGGACGGTCAGGTTCCGGATATTGATCTGATGATCGGGGGCCCCAGCTGTCAAGGCTTCAGCCGGGCAGGGAGACGTGACCAGACGGATCCCAGAAACAGACTCTTCGGAGAGTATGTCAGAGTCATCAATGAAGTCAGACCGAAATATATTGTGCTGGAGAATGTGGAAGGCTTCATGGATATGCAGTTTCTGGAGTATGTGGGTATTACGGGTATCCGGTATGCGGACGGAACCGTCACGCCGGATATTCTGCGCTCCGAACTGAATGCCATCGGATACCTCACCTTGGAGCCCCAGATCCTGAATGCAGCGGCTTATGGCGTTCCCCAGAGGCGTAATCGGGCCATATTCATCGGATACCGGGAGGGCCAGCCCGTGCCCCGGTATCCGGCTCCCAGACTTACGGAGGAAAATTATCTGACTCTCACCGATGCCATAGGGGATCTGATTGTGGACCAAAGGGAGAGGGAGCGCAGTAACGGAGAGGAGAGCCGGTATCAGAGGGAGAGCAGGGCCGGCAGAACCCCCCGCGCAGACGGAAGGCCGATTCCGGCAGGCTCAAGGCTGACATGCACGGAGCTGCCCAAAATCACACAGATAGTCGCGGAGCGGTTCGGTCTGTTTCGGCAGGGAGAATCGGGCGCGAATTTAAGAAGGCGGGTGATGAGTCAGGGTATCGATATCTCGGACAAGCCCGCGCTGATCCGGTTATGCTGCGAAAAGCTGCGCAGGACGGAGAGGGAAGTAATCGAGTTGTTTCGCTCAGGGGAAGCCACTCAGGAACAGGTGGATGTTCTGCTGACGAAGAAAAACATACGGCAGAGGTGGAGCGCCCGTCAGACGGCTGCCACTGTGGTAAGTATTCCGGACGATTATATCAGCCCGTGGGAGCCTCGGACGTTCAGCGTAAGGGAAATGGCCAGATGCCAGTCTTTCGACGATTCTTTTGAGTTTTTGGGAAAGCGGACTACGGGAGGCCTGCTGCGGCGGACGGAAATTCCCCAGTATACGCAGGTGGGAAATGCGGTGCCGCCTCTTCTGGCCAGAGCCATCGCGGAGGAGATCATGGAATGTTTAAGAGAATAGGAGGCCCTATTCTCTTGGTTTTTATTTAGGGAAGTCAGTTGATGGAATAACATTCATAGAAGCAGGCGGGGGACATAAGCATGAAGATCGTGATTTTGGAGAGAAACAGCGTAGGCGCAGACGTGTCGGTGGACTGCATGAGGGATTTTGGGCAGGTGGATGTATACGGCAACACGGTGACTCCGCAGGAGGTTCGGGAGAGGGTCAGAGAGGCGGACATCATCATAGCCAACAAGTCTCCTCTGGGGGAGGAGACCCTGAAGGACGCGCCTAATGTCAGGCTGATCTGCGAGTTTGCCACGGGCTATGACAACTGTGATCTGGAATACTGCAGGGGCAGGGGTATCAAGGTGGCCAATGTAAGGGATTACTGCACTGCCATGGTGGCCCAGCACACCTTCACAATGGCGCTGGCCCTGAGCCAGAAGCTGTCTCATTATGACAATTATGTCAAGTCCGGGCAGTACAGCGCTCAGGACCGTTTCTCGAATTTTGACCTCCCTTTTTATGAATTGGAGGGAAAGGTCTGGGGTATCGTAGGAATGGGGAATATCGGCAGGAGAGTGGCCAAGATCGCCTCCGCCTTCGGCTGCAGAGTGATTTTTCATTCCGTCACGGGGAAAAGCGCCTGTACCGAATATCCTCGTATGGATAAGGAGACACTGCTTGGAGAGAGCGATTTTTTATCCCTGCACTGTCCTCTCAGCGATCTCAGCAGGCATTTTATCGATGCGGACGCGCTGGATAGGATGAAGCCTTCGGCAATATTGCTGAATGTGGCAAGGGGGCAGGTGGTGGATAATGGGGCGCTGTACGAGGCATTGGTCAGCGGAAAGATCGGTGCCGCGGGACTGGACGTGGTGGAGCGGGAACCGCTGGAGCTTAACAATCCTCTGAGCCGCTTAAAGGACAGCAACCGTCTGATCATCACGCCCCATTTGGCCTGGGCCAGCGTGGAGGCCAGAAGACGCTGCGTGGAGGAGGCTTACAAGAACATTCAGGCCTTCCTTGAGGGGAAGGAGCGAAATGTGGTGAATGGGTAGAGGCCCTGCAGGGGCTTTAGGGGAGACGGCTTTGAAAGTCCCGTGGATAAGCGCGGGGAAATGCGGGGGCTATGGAAGGCACAAGCTTGACAGATATGGGAAATCATAGTAAGCTGAGGATGCCGGTTTCAAGGGATTTGCGGGCTCGGCTTATGGGCAGGGGAGCTGAAGCGATGGGGCCGGGCAGCAGACAGAAGGAAAGCCGTAGGCGCAGACAGGGCCGAACCGAAAGCGGCTGCGTGACTATGGATAAATAGACGGAGGAAGACGTACCATGGAAAAAATAAAGACGCTGTACAAGAAGCACGAGGAAATTATCGTTTACTTAATCGTGGGAGTGCTGACCACCATAGTCGCCTGGGGGGCCAAATTCGGCGCCAATGCCCTATTCTTCCACAATACCATGTATCCTACGCCCTTTGAGAACGGGGTACTCAGCACCGTAAACTGGACGGCGGGTGTGATCTTCGCCTATTTTACCAATCGAAGATTTGTGTTCAAGAGCAAGGAACCCATGAGAAAGGAGGCTCCGAAGTTCGTGCTCTCCAGAGTCTCCACGTGGGTGCTGGACGCAGTGGCCATGATGGCGCTGACGGCCATGAACATTAATCTGGTGGTTGCCACTTTGATCACGGCCGTTCTGGTCACTATAGCGAATTACGTATTCAGCAAAATATTCGTATTTAACAAGAAAAAGATCCAATAGGGCAAACGGGAAATGGAACCAAGGGGGTAAGGCCTTTTGCCCTTTAGATTTTCCCTGCCAGCTCCTTTACCAGCGCTGCGGAATGCCTTGCAGCAGCGGCCTCGAAGGTGGGGTAGTCCATTTCTGCACTGTCGTCAGCCTTGTCGGAGATGGCTCGGATGATTACGAAGGGAATGCCGTTCAAATATGCGCCATGGGCGATGGAAGCCCCCTCCATCTCCGCGCAGTCTCCGTGAAATTGGCTGATAAGACGCTCCTTCACTTCTTTGCTGGAGATAAACTGGTCGCCGCTGACCACCCGGCCCAGAACCACGTTTACGTCGGGATTGACCCTCTCGCAGGCATCCTTGGCCAGAGCCGCCAGCCTCTGGTCCGCCTGAAATTCCCTGAAGCCCATCTGGGGCACTTCGCCGGGCCGGTAGCCGAAAATGGTCACATCCACATCATGATGCAGGGCGTCTTGGGAGATCAGGATATCGCCTATGTCCAGCTTTGCGTTCAAGGATCCGGCCACGCCTGTGTTGATGACATGGGTTACTTGGAAGAGGTCTGCCAGAATCTGTACACAGAGCGCCGCGTTCACTTTGCCTATGCCGCAGCGAACCACTACCACGGAGGCTCCGTTGAGGACGCCCTCATGAAATTCCATTCCGGCCTTTTTCACGATTCTCGATTCTGACAATTCCGCCTTGAGCTGTTCCACCTCCAGCTCCATGGCTCCTATGATTCCTATTTTATTCATGCTTTCCTCATTTCCGCGCATGTGCGCTAAAGGGTTTCAAGGCCCTTGGTCTGTTCTTTTGGGGTTGGATTCTCTGCTCTCACAGCGGGGTTATATTGGACAGGGAAGTCACTGCGGGTATATCAGACTGCTGTCATCTATATTGTACAGTACATTGTCCAGATACTTTTTGGCCAGATAGTTTGCCATGGGAAGGTTCATGTCCAGATAATTTCCGCAGTCCATGGGGGAGGCGCCGGGAACCTGATCCCGGAAATCTCTGATGAACTCGTACAGCTGTACCATGAGGGGCAGAATGTCTCTGGAGGTGTAATCTCCCGCCAGCAGCAGGTAGAAGCCTGTGCGGCAGCCCATAGGGCCGAAATAGATGGTTTTGTCCCCATATACCGGATGATTGCGCAGGAAGGTGGCCGCCAGATGCTCGATGGTATGCACCTCTGCGGTGTTCATCACCGGCTCCTCATTGGGGCTGGTCATGCGCAGGTCGAAGGTGGTGACGGTCTCTGAGCCTACGGTGTCCTTTCTTGACACATACACGCCGGGCTGGAGCCGGATGTGGTCTATGGTGAAGCTTGCGATTTTTTCCATGAGTTATTTCCCTTTCTATAAGGCATATTGCGCAAAATTCATGCTTTTGCAGCATACCGATCCGTAGTTGAGTTTATCATATGGCGGTCTGTTTGGCAAGCCTGCCTTGACAGAAGAGGGCGCTTTATTTATACTAACCATATGGCATGGAAAAGGTAAAAAGCAGTGCGGCCATAGGGAGGTATGATCATGAATCCTGCATCGATTTTGAAATTCCTCAGCGCAAAGAAACAGTTCGAGGACAATCATCCGAAATTCGAGGCGTTTGTCCGCACGGTCTTGTCCAGACCTCTGGAGGAGGGAACCGTGCTGGAGGTCACTGTCACCAGACCGGGCGAGAAGCCCATGACGGGAAATATCAAGTTGCTGCAGTCCGATCTGGAGCTGTTGGCCGAACTCAAGGAGCTGTCGGAACACAGCAGATAAATGGCAAGGGGGCATATAGATGATATATCTGTCACATTTTTCCTTTCCGCACATAGAACAAGAATATAGCTTTGTGATGGAGATAAAGAGGACCTGTTACGATACGGTCTATCCCTTTATGGTGGTGTCCAAGAGGGGGCTGCGGATGCTGGATCTGGAGCCGGTGACGATTCTGTACGGCGGCAACGGATCCGGCAAGACCACTGTGCTGAACGTGATCTCAGAGAAGCTGGGGCTTAAGAGGGACACTCCCTACAACCGGAGCAATTTTTTTGAGGATTATACCAGACTCTGCGACTACGAGACCCTAAGGCCCGTGCCCGTAACCAGCAGGATCATCACAAGTGACGATGTGTTTGATTTTATATTGAATCTGCGGAATCTGAACAATGGCATCGACAGAAAGAGGGAGGAACTGTTCGAGGAGTATCTGGAGACAAAGTACTCTCATTTTCAGATGCGTTCTCTGGAGGACTACGAGCAGCTGAAAAAGTCCTACATGGCAAAGACGAAGACTCAGTCAAAGTATGTCCGCAATACCCTGATGGACAATGTGAGGGAGCATTCCAACGGAGAGAGCGCATTCCTATATTTTTCCGAGAAGATTCAGGAGAACGGGCTTTATCTGCTGGACGAGCCGGAGAACAGCCTGTCTCCCCTGCGCCAGCAGGAGCTGTTGAAGTTTCTGGAGGATTCCGCCCGGTTCTTCGGATGTCAGTTTATCATATCTACCCATTCGCCCTTTTTGCTGTCCATGAGGGGCGCGAAGATATACGATATGGATGAAGAGGTAGTGGATGTGAAGCGGTGGACGGAGCTGGCCGGTGTGCGGGCATATTATGATTTCTTTAAGAAGCATGAGGGGGAATTTTGTTAGGACGGGCCCGATGCGGTGAGGAAATCGAAAATTAAAGAGAAAGCGACCCATACGGAGGGCATATTAATGGATTATTCAAAGGAGCATTATGAGCGGGCCGGTCAGGGAGAATGCGTCCGGGGCTGTGATCAGCACAGCGGTATGAGGAGTGTTCAGAATCTGGAGTCCGTCATCAATGAGGGGCTTCGCGTCGCCTTGCTGGAGGAGACTCCGGATCAGTCGCTGGAGGTGCTGCTGGAGCATCTGGGAAAGGCGCTGAACGGGGAACGCACCTATATATTTGAGCGCAACGAGTCCGGCGAAGATGACAATACCTATGAGTGGACGGCCTATGGGGTGGAGCCGGAGAAGGAAAACCTTCAGAATGTCCCTCCGGAGGTGTGCGCCGACTGGTATCGGAATTTCAGTATAGGCGGGCATATCGTCATTGAGGATCTGGAAGACATTCGGGAGACGGATCCCCTCCAATATGAGAACCTGAAGCGGCAGAACATCCACTCCCTTGTGGTGATTCCCCTTTATGACGGTGAAAAGATCATCGGCTTTTACGGTGTGGACAATCCGCCCGTGAAGTCGCTGGAATATGCGTCGAATATGCTCCAGACTGCAGCGTACTTTATCGTGTCCTCCCTGAAACGGCGGAATCTGGTTCGGGAGCTTCAAAAGCGCAGCTACAACGTTCTGCATGCCCTCAGCGTGGATTATCTGGGCATCTATCAGGTGGACTTCGACACCGATGAATGCGAGATCTACCGGGACAGCCATCGGCTGAGGAGGGACTGCTCCGTCCGTCTTGAGGAGGGCTACCGGAAGGCCATGGAAGAGTACATTTCCCGGTGCGCGGTCTTGAGGGATCAGGAACGGCTTCGGACCATGACGAAAAAGGACTATGTGCTTGCGCAGCTTAGAAAGAGAAAAAAGTTCTTTGTCCGCTATCAGGTGAGGGATAATTCCTTTGGACTGAAACATATGGAGATTCATTTTTCCGGCACCGGGAGGACGGGTGAGGAAAACTGTGTGATTTTTGCCCTGCGTGACGTCAATGCCGTGGTGGAGCAGGAGGAGAAATATAAGCTGGAGGCAAGGCAGAGTCTGGAGGATATTCTGGAAGGGGCCAGAACGGGTATCTGGACCATTGAGCTGGAGGAGGGATGCCGTCCGAGAATGTATACGGACCGGACCATGCGGCTTCTTTTGGGGGTGCCGGATGAGATAGAGCCGGAGGAGTGCTATATGCTCTGGTTTGAAAACATCGAACCTGACTATGTGGAGATGGTGCAGGAATCGGTGCGGGAGATATTGGAAACCGGGCGCTCCGAGGTCATCTATCCCTGGAATCATCCTACGCTGGGGAAAATATATGTCCGCTGCGGCGGCGTGCCGGACAGAACGTTCAAAAAACCGGGGGCCTGCCTCAACGGGTATCATCAGGATATCACTGAGATCATGGTGACGCGGAAGAAACAAGAGCAGGCCATTATGGAGCTGCTGGAGAAAGTGCGGAGGGCAAATTCGGCCAAGAGTGAATTTCTTTCCCATATGTCCCACGATCTCCGTACTCCCATCAACGGGATTATGGGGATGCTGGCCATTCAGGAAAAGGTTCAGGATGACCGGGAGCGGCAGAGAGAGTGCCGGGAAAAAATCCGTGTGTCGGCAAAACATCTGCTGTCTCTGGTCAATGATGTGCTGCAGGTCAGCAAGCTGGACAGCGGAAGGCCGGCGGCAGTGGAGGAACCTTTTGATCTGCGCAATGTGCTGGAAGAATGTATTTCCATATTGTCTGCAGAGGCAGAGGGGGCCGGAATCCGGCTGGCGGCGGAGGAGATTGATCTGCAGCATAGTCGGCTTATCGGAAATCCGCTGCATATCAAGCAGATTTTGATGAATGTCATGGATAACGCAATCCAGTTTAACCGGCCTGAAGGCTCCGTATTTGTCCGGGTAAAGGAGACCGGCTGCCGGAACGGAATCGCAAGTTATGGGTTTGTGGTGGAGGACACCGGAATCGGCATCGGGGAGGAATTCAAAAAGCATATTTTTGAGCCCTTCACGCAGGAGAATCAAGGCGCAAGGACCCATTATAACGGCGTTGGACTAGGGATGTCCATTGTGAAGAAGCTGGTAGACCAGATGAAGGGAACCATTGAGGTGGACAGTCAGGTGGGCAAGGGGAGCGTGTTTCGCATTACCCTGCCCATTCCGGTGGATCAGGCTCAGAGCGAGTGCCCCGTGGAGGGGGACGAGGGTGTGCGGGGAGATATTTCCGGCATGCGTATTCTCTTGGTGGAGGATAATGAGATCAACTGTGAGATCGTGGAGTTCATGCTCAAGGATGCAGGTGCGGAGGTAGTGACGGCCAACGACGGAAAAGCCGCCGTGGACGCATTTGCGGCGTCCAACCCGGAGACCTTTGACTGTGTACTTATGGATTTGATGATGCCTATAATGAGCGGATATGAGGCGGCCCGTGTGATTCGAGGTCTGGACCGTCCGGACGCGGCAACGGTGCCCATCGTAGCGCTGTCGGCCAACGCGTTTGAGGAGGATGCCGCGCTTGCGAAGGACGCAGGAATGAACGAACATCTGGCTAAGCCAGTGGACATCGGGAAAATGTTTCAGGTCATGTGCCGGCTGAGGCGCTGGGAGCCGAAAAACGGATAAGCAAGTGAAATTACAAAATGATCCGCAGGGAGAGAAATAGGGTGGACTGTGGAAGCCCTATATCAGGGGAATGAAAAAAGCATGGCGCTCATGAAGAAAGCGCCATGCTTTTTGATTCATTATTTTGCAGCTGCCTATATTTAGTTGTAATTGTCGATGCAGGGCTGGAACATGCTCTTGCTCACGCCGCAGAGAGGGCAGCACCAGTCATCGGGAAGATCCTCGAACTTAGTGCCGGGAGCGATTCCGTGATCGGGATCTCCCTTCTCAGGATCATAAGTATAGCCGCAGGGATTACAAAAATACTTCTGCATGATCATACCTCCTACTAAAATATTGGAAATTCCGTACTATTGTTTTGAACCGCTCTTAGCTGAAGTATCTCTTCAGCAGACCCTCGAATGCCTTGCCGTGTCTTGCCTCATCGCGAGCCATCTCGTGAACAGTGTCATGAATGGCATCCAGATTGGCAGCCTTGGCCCTCTTCGCCAGATCGAACTTGCCGGCGGTGGCGCCGTTCTCGGCGTCTACCCGCATCTCCAGATTCTTCTTGGTGGAATCGGTGACAACCTCTCCCAGAAGTTCTGCGAACTTAGCGGCATGCTCGGCCTCTTCAAAGGCAGCCTTCTCCCAGTACAAGCCGATCTCGGGATAACCCTCTCTGTGGGCAACTCTAGCCATGGCAAGATACATGCCGACCTCGGAGCACTCGCCCTCGAAGTTAGCTCTCAGATCCTTGATGATGTCCTCAGGAACGCCCTGAGCAACGCCTACCACATGCTCTGCAGCCCAGGTCTTCTCACCGGCCTGAACGGTGAACTTCTCGGCGGGAGCGTGGCAGATGGGGCATTCTGCGGGTGCCGCATCCCCTTCGTGAACATAGCCGCATACCTGACATACATACTTCATAATGCTTTCTCCTTTTATATTTATTTGTATTTAAACTATAGTAAATCCCATCCGGACAGCCATTGGCTATGGCCCGTTAGATGGCATAGTTTACGTTTTGGCGGGCAGGATCCAAGCTCTAAGAAGGATCCTCCGTCTGGTCTGCACAGCTGCCGCAGAGCCCGTAGAAATACGTCACATGACCGGCGATGCGGCCGTGGAAGTTCTCGGAGGCGGCATAGTCGATTTCCTCCATGCCTTCTATCTGCAGATCCAGAACCTGACCGCATTTCTGGCAGACAAAGTGGTAATGGGGAGAAACATCCCCATCGAAACGGTCAACCCCGTCGCCTACGTTCAGCCGGCGTATCTCGCCCTCTTCGGCCAGAAGCGTAAGGTTGCGGTATACGGTGCCCAGACTGATGCGAGGGTTTTGATTCCGCACGTTCCTATAAACTGTATCTGCAGTAGGGTGATCTTTTCTGGTTTCCAGAAAGGATTTTATCAGTTCCCGCTGCCTGCTGTGTCTCCGTGCAGTCATCCGATGCTCCTTTGTGTCTTTCCTTCCTATTCGTTCCCCTGATTTTACGGTGTTCCTGCTATGGACAGATACTGGGGACCGATACCAGAAAGCAATTAATAAAAATAGGAATCATTATTATTAATTATATACGCTTTCTTAAGCATGTCAATGATTTTGGAAATATTTATGAAAATTTAAGGAAAGACCTTTTTTAGTATTAGAGCAGAATCCGATCCAGCCTTGCGCCCAGTCTGCTCAAGAACTCGTTGGTAATGGTTCCGCATTGGGTCGCCAGACTGTCGGCAGTATTCTCTAAGGAGCCGCTCTTTCCGATTATGACAACTGTGTCACCGGCCTGAATCCGGGGGATTCTGCTTACATCCACAATGGTCTGATCCATGCAGATCCGTCCTAGAATAACGGCCCTATAGCCGTTTATGAGGACGCTGCCCTTTCCGTAGGACAGTTCTCTGGGCAGACCGTCGGCATATCCGATGGATATGGTGGCGATTTTCATATCTCTTTTTGCCGTGAAGGCCGCACCGTAGCCGGTGGCTTCTCCGGCGTAAAGGGGCCTGACGGAAGAAACTCTGGCCTTCAGGGACAGAACGGGCCGCAAAAAGCCGCGCCACAGATTGCTGTCCGCCTTGTTGCTGAGCAGGCCGTAGAGCACTATGCCCGGCCGGACATAATCCGCAGCAAGGGCCGCCTGATTCTGCAGGCCATGGACATGACTTTGGCGGGGAGTGTATTCGGCGGCCTGAAGGGCGGCCTCAGGCTCGGAAAGCTCATCACGCTCCTGCGCTGTCTTTAGTGTGCTGCGGCGGTTATCGGTCTGTTCGGATTCGGACAGCTCATCGGACATGGGGGCCTCCAGCAGATTCAGGATTCCGTAGCTTGCCAGTATGTGAAGCCCGCGGCAGGTATGCCCATTTTGCCTGAGAACATCTATCACCTGATAAAAAGCCTGAATCTGACTTTCGGTGAAGATTCTGTCCTGACGCAGCAGAGAGTCGGAAACGCATAGATGGGTGAAAAACCCGTCTATGCGGAGATTCTTCATCTTGCAGACGGAGAGAATCTCCTCCAGATTTTCACAGCGTATTCCCAGACGGTGCATACCTGTGTCTATGGCTAGATGTACATGAAGCTTTTTGCCGTAACCGTTCAAATGCTTGGCATATTCATAATCAACTACGGACTGGCTTAACTGATGAAGGTAGAGCAGGCGAAAATCCTCAGGAGGTGTATATCCCAATATGAGGATTTCTCCCTGAATGCCCGCTTCCCGCAGGGCGATGCCCTCTGCAAGGCAGGCAACGCAGAAGGCATCCACGCCCATCTGGTTTAAAAGTCTGGAGATGGCTACGCCTCCATGGCCATATGCGTCAGCCTTGACAGCCGGCATCAGACGGCAGTTCTTTGGAAGCATGGAGCGTAGAAAGTCCACGTTATGCTTCAGGGCGGCAGGGTCCAGCTCGATCCATGCCCTCAGCCCCTCCCTGACGGCAGGCAGCTTGTGGGAAGGGTTTTGGTCTATGGGTGTCTCCTGCGCTTTGCGCGCGGCAGCGCCTCTGGAGAGACGATTGGCGTCAATGGACTCGGCAGCGGTTCTGGAGGCCTGAGGTATTTCTTCAGTAGGTATATCTTCAGTAGGTATTTTTTCTATAGGCATGTCTTTGAGGGGCATCTCATCAACAAGCTTTTCCTCCTGCTCAGCCGGCACCTCCCATAAAGAAGGGCCACTCACTTCTCCGGCGGCATTTTGGGCTGTCTGCTCCTCCATTTCCAGAAGCTCGCATATCTCGGCAATTTTGATTTCCCGTTTCTTTTGGTCGGAACGGGAGGAGAATAGGGAACGAATAAACGCAATGAGATAACCTGCCATAACTGACAGAAGTGTCACACATAGGTAATGAACCAGACTGTTCTCCACCAGAAGCTCTGTGAGCCGCAGAGACTTTGCGGCAGCTCTGACCACTACGATGAACCCCGGATGCAGTATGTAGATCCACATGGCGGCAGTGCGCAGGCCCTTGCTGCATTCCATGTGGGGGGCGGATAGGCATTGGTACAGAAAATACATGGTGGGAATCAGCATCAGATACATGCTGTCATGGCGCTGAAATTCAAAAAAGCGCAGCACAAAAGCCTCCCCGGACAAGATGGCAAATGAGAAGACCAGCCCCATACAGTCGGACCAAAGTTCCTGACGGTCGGTTCGGGGGGCCTGAGCCGAGCTTTCTTGTCTCTGTGCCTTTGTTCCTGCCCACGCGCCCATCACCAGAAAGATAGGCGCAAAGAACAGACCGTTTCTGGTGTAGGTGGAAATCTGGAAAAGGAATCCGTAAGCGTTCTCCAGAATAGGCGTCTTCTGTGCAATCCCGTAATAGCTGTCTCCGAATAGGCCTATGACATATAAAACAGCTGACACAACTGTCATAACGCGTAAGCTCAGAAAACGGCTCATGAGGTAGATCAGCAGGATGCCCAAGATTGCGGCAGGGAAGTACCAAAGATGATAGAAGGTTCCGTCCAACGCCAGCATACGCAGTGCGCCGCCTACGGTCATGTCCTTGTAATGCCCCGCATAGATGCCGATGGGCAGGTAGAGGAAAATGCAGGCGATATACAGCAAAAAGGTCTTTGCCAGATATTTTTTCAGCGCCGAAGAGCCCTCCGGCGAAGCATCCAGAAAGCGGGCCGCAACGAACTGTCCCGTCACCATGAGGAAAAAGGGAACTGCCACCCGCGCCAGCACTCTGGTGAGGAAGAAGTCTGCGCTTTCATTGATGGAAGCAAGAGGGGAGGTATGGATAGCGATGACCAGAATGGCGGCAGCTACCCGAAACCTATCCAGCCCTCCGTAGTTTTTCGTAGTATGCATCTGTTTCGCTCCGATTTCGGTTCCTGATTTTTGACGGCGGTGAAAGCATAAGCATCAGGCTTATTCTTCAAATGCAAGCTCAATGATTCTTGTGAGGATCTCTCCGAAGGAATATCCAGCTGCCTTCATCATGCCGGGGTAACGGCTGTGGGAGGTGAAGCCGGGTATGGTGTTGGCCTCATTAAATACAATTTTGCCTTCGGGAGTGAGGAACATATCCACCCGGGCAAACCCCCTGCAGCCCAGCGCCAAATAGATGCGCTTTGCGGTCTCCTTGATTTCCGCCGCCTTTTCGGGGGCGATTCTGGCGGGCACATGGATGGCAGAGGTCTTTAACGTGTACTTCTCCGTGAAATCGAAGAAGCCGCTGGAAAGCTCGATTTCATCCACCTCGCCCACTGTCAGCTCCTGATTGCCCAGCACTGCGCAGCCCACCTCGAAGCCTTCGATGTTTTCTTCCAAAATGACCTGCGTGTCATATTTGAAGGCCAGCGCAATGGCATCGGAGAGCTGGGAGGCCTGAGTCACCTTGGTGACGCCGTAGGAGGAGCCTGCCTTAACCGGCTTTACAAAAAGAGGATAGCCGATTTCGTCTGCAAAGGCGTCCGCCCGGTCAAGAGGCGTGCCGCGCTCCAGTATCAGGGAATGGGGAACCAAGATCCCTTCTAATCCTACCAGCTTGTGGGCACGGTCCTTGTCCATGCTCAAAGCGGAGGCCAAGGTGCCGCAGCCTGCCACGGGTATGCCTGCCAGCTCCAGAAGCCCCTGCAGGGTGCCGTCCTCGCCGTTTTGGCCGTGGAGAACGGGGAAGGCAACGTCTATGTGCAGACGGCTGATACCCTGACGCTCCAGCAGAAGCAGGCTGTTCTCCCCTCTATTGGGAGAAAGCACGGCGGGAGTGCAGTCTCCCGAAGAATGCCAGGTATCGTCCAGCATTTTTTCCACGGAGCCGGTATAATAATACCATGTACCCTGCTGGGTAATGCCCACGGGCAGCACATTGTATTTCTCCGGATCCAGATTCAGGATGACGCCGGAGGCGGAAGAGAGAGAGACACTGTATTCGGGGGAGCAGCCGCCGAAGAAAACCGCAACATTTAATTTTTCCATGATTGATTTGATTCCTTTCTTTTTTACATTCTATATTCTAAGTGCTTTTGTAGGTGTCCGTCATGTAAATTGCCAAGCATTTCCTTGGCTAAGAGAGCAGGTGATGCAAATAGGGCAGGGGATTTCTGCCCTTGCCCTACTATCCTACAACTAAAAAATGGAAAAGTAAATAGAAATGGTAAAAACTATTTCAATCTAAATTAATTCGATCCGCTTTCCTGCAGCAGCGTCTGAACTCGGCTCTGGATGACGGCGGAAACCTGCTCCGGGGTTTTCCTGCCCTGAAAGAAATCTCTTGCGTCCTGCTCCACGATTTTAATGATGGCGTTTTCCGTGGCGGTTCGGGGCGAAAAGTCGATTTTTGCTATGGCAGCCATAACGGCGTCGGCCTGTGACTGCTCCAGAGCAAAGAACTCCAAGGGTTCGCCGTTGATATAGATACTTCCCTTGGGGTGTAACCAGTCGTTTCCGTCGGAATCTTTGATACGATTTCCGTTTTCGTCCAGAATATACATGGGGGTTATGGCTTCCTCGGCCAGAGCATCCAACTGATCCATACGGGAAGGGAAGCCTGATTCGTAGTTATCTCCTGACAGGAAGTACCGCAGAAATTCCCATGCTCCCTCTTTGTGCCGGGAATTGGATAGGATGCCCAAAGCATTGCAGGCTGTGGCGGAAAAGCAGCCCTCGCCGTCTGCCGAAGGCTGGCCCTGCAGAACCACTTCTTCGTCATAAGACCATTCAATGGACAGATAATTGATGAAGTCGTATAGCTGATGATGGATTGTCACCAGCCCCGTTTCGTTTTCGGAGACGGGCTTTTCTGCCTGAGCCTTGATCCAGATCAGCATATTACGGAATTCATCGCTGTCAAAGTTAGCTTTTTTTGCTTCCCAGTCCACGAAATGCTCCAGATAGTAAGGGGTGCAGAGGAGCTCCAATATAGATTCGCCGTCATATATGGGCGGATCAAATAGGGGAGCGTCAGGATAACGCTCCGTCAGCGCTATGATTTCAGGCAATGTCCAATTCTGCACGGATGCCGTTCGGGAGCCTATGGAGCATAAGGGGCGAAAATAAAATCTTTTGGGGATGCAGATCAGTTTTCCATTTATCGTATAGCCCTCCAGAAGATTGTCAGAGTAGCTTGCCTTATTGATCAGGGCGTCGTCCCCCATGTAGGAATACAGGTCCTCCAATATATTGTCGTAGGCGTACTGTCCAAAGCCCAGAGAAGGCAAATCCAGTATATCAGGGCCGTTTTTTGATGCCAGAGCGGCATTGAGGAGAGCATAGGCGGCAGTATTTTCTTCATCATATTCATCGGCGCCATAGGTCTCAATGGAAACATGGTACTGTGTGCTGGCGCGGTTAAAGTCAGATGCGTATTGTCTTAATTCATTGTCGGGAAAAAAACAAGCGATGACTATCTGCTCCTTTTGGGGGAGCTGGGACAAGTCGGTTTTTGTCAACAGCAGCAATTCTTCCTGACCCGAGAGCTGGGAAAACGCCAGAAAGGAATCTTCTGTCAGCTGTGTTACGGTTCGTACATCGTTTCCGATCAGATTGCTGTCTCCCCATGATAATATTTCCTGCAGGGAATCGATTTTTTGATCATACCGATACAGCCTATCGTCATCCAACCGGACCAATAGACTGTGGGAGGATTCGTGAAGGCCGATGCTTAAGCGTCCGGACAATACGGGGACTTTTGCAGGCTGGAAATTGTTTGCTTCGTCCATTATATACGTGTTCCGGGTGAAGTTGAAATGGTTTTCTACGGTATAATAGATGTGGCCTTCACCGTCCGCCATCAATCCGTTCGCCATAAAATTATCTGAAATATCCGGCTTGAGTTCGCTGTCTAATGCAATGTTTCTGCCGGCCTCTCCTTTTTCGTCCGTCATCAGAATGGAGCTGCCCAGCAGGACAAACACTCTTCCGTCGGAATCCGCCGCCATCAGATTGGCATTCTTTGAAGGGGCTTCCAGATTTGGAAGGACTGTGCAGTATAGGAGGCGGCCCTCCGGGGACTGTTTATATAATATACCGGATGTGAGCGTGAGATTGATGCTGCCTTTGTAAAGAGCGGCCAGACAATATAGATTCTGCTCCGAGTCCGTTGTATAGTCCAATATGTCGGCGGAGTGATAGGCGGGCGCGTTTTCCGGCAGATTTGCCAAAATGTCCGGGAGGGTTAGTATCGCCTCGCTCTCGGAAAAAGCGTTTTCCGTATTGATGCCGGATAGGGGGGTGCGGTAAATGGTTTTTGAATCATTTTCATATCGCAGGAAATACAAGTGATCTTCCGTGACGGAAAAATTATTCGGAATGCTGCCGGTGTCCCTCTTTAGGATTTCGGCTACATAAATATGGTTTTTAGAATTGGGTTGGGGTATTTCCTCTTCGGCTTTTCCGCAGCTTGCTGCAAGGCACAAAAAAAGTGCCAGAACCGAGGACAGTGCCAGATCATGAAGTATTTTCATAGGTGAATTCTTTTTGACAGAAAGCATAACGAATCCTCCGTTTTTATGGGGGCTTTCAATGGGGACGGTGTATGATGACAGTAATCCCACCGAAAGACTATACAATATAATGCATTTTCAGCATAGCTGAGAGTTAAAAGGAAGTCAAGAGAGTTTGTCCTTAAAAAATTTAAGATTTTTTTAAGGGGATTATTTTTCTTATTTTACAAATTCGTGTCCGGAGTATGGTATAATATCAAAACAGAAGGGCGCTGTTTCGACTTCTGATTCCATGTGCGCCAAGGCGCACGAAATTGTGGTATAATATCGAAACAGAAGGGCGCTGTTTCGACTTCTGATTCCATGTGCGCCAAGGCGCACGAAATTGTGGTATAATATCGAAACAGAAGGGCGCTGTTTCGACTTCTGATTCCATGTGCGCCAAGGCGCACGAAATTGTGGTATAATATCGAAACAGAAGGGCGCTGTTTCGACTTCTGATTCCATGTGTGCCAGAGCGCACGAAATTGTGGTATAATATCGAAACAGAAGGGCGCTGTTTCGATTTTTGGGTTCATTGGGGCCAAAGCCGGAATTGCGGCGCAATATTGATACAAAAAACCATAATGCAGATTATAGAATACTGTAAACCTTTCATTTCATAGGAGCATATGCATGACGTTTCGGACAAGGCTGCGGGTAACCTTCATAACAATCATACTTCTGCCGCTGGCGCTGACGGCGCTGGCATTCTGCGGAATCGGGCTGTATCTGATGAATGTGCAGAAGGGCTTTCCCGTGGACCGGCTTGACTATGGGGCCATGACGGAGAATATGCAGGAGGTGGTCGGCGCCACCGACGGGGTCTACTTCCGTCTGCAGGAGCAGCTGGAGACAGATCCTTTCAGGCTGGCTGACAAGGAGTATCTGGACATGGTGAATTCCCAGATCGTCCGCAAGACTACCTATATTATTGTCAGGAAGGATCAGGAGCTTTTTTATGCGGGCAATCAGGAGGCCGCGGAGGCCATCTTCCACCGGCTGCCGCCCTTCGGAGAGGGAGCGTCCACCGTAGGGTCCGGAATTTACTATGACGAGCTGGATAAGTTCGTGAAGCAGCTGGACTTCTTTTTTCCTGACGGCAGTCAGGGAAGCGCTTTTGTGGTGACCAAGGTGAATTCCCTGATCTCCAGACATCTGCTGGTGGATATGCTTGTGGCGATCTTTCTCATTCTGGTATTCACCAGTCTGATGCTTACATGGTGGATCCGCAGGGGCGTGTTCGTCCCCGTGAACGAGCTGAACGTGGCTATGCGCAAGATCAAGGAGGGGAATCTGGACTACTCCCTGCAGACCGACGCTAAGGGAGAGATCGGGGATCTGTATAGGAACTATGAGGACATGCGGCTGCGGCTGAAGGAGACCACTGAGGAGAACAAGGAGAGCGAGAAGCAGAACCGGGAGCTGGTGAGCAATATCTCTCATGATTTGAAGACACCTATCACAGCCATCAAGGGGTATGTGGAGGGCATCATGGACGGGGTGGCAGTGACGCCGGAGAAGATGGACAAATACATCAAGACCATCTACAACAAGGCCAACGACATGGAAAGGCTTATCAACGAGCTGACCTATTATTCCGGCATAGACAACAATCGGATTCCCTATAACTTCCACCGCATCAACGTGGCGGATTATTTCGGAGACTGTGTGGAGGAGGTAGGGCTGGATCTGGAGCAGAGGAATGTGGAGCTGAACTATTCCAATCTGGTGAAACCTGACACAATTGTCATTGCGGATCCGGAGCAGATGAAGAAGGTCATAAATAATATTATCAGCAACAGTATAAAATATATCGACAAAGTTCACGGAGTCATCGACATTCGGATTCTGGACGAGACGGATTCTATAAGGATTGAGATCGAGGATAACGGCAAGGGCATCGCCCAGAAGGATCTGCCCAAGATATTCGAGCGGTTCTACCGCACGGACGCCTCCCGGAACTCTGCGCAGGGAGGCAGCGGCATCGGCCTTTCCATCGTGAAAAAGATCGTGGAGGATCACGGCGGTTATATCTGGGCCACCAGCAGGGAGGATGAAGGGACTTGTATGCACTTCGTGCTGAGGAAGTATATCGAGCTGCAGGACGAGCCATAGCTTGAGTCAAGGCGCCGAAAGGGCACCCATATGCGGTAGGGCAGGCCGGCAGATGGAGTTTTCGGCCGCAGGAACAAACGCAAAAAAGAGCCCATATGTGGTAGGGCAGGCCGGTAGATGGAGTTCCAGACGCAGGAACAAACGCAAAAAAAGCGCTCATATATGGTGAGGCAGGCGGCGGGCGGAAGAGCCCGTAAGGCAAAAGGGCCTGAAATGGGAAAGACAAGCCGAATGAAAGGCTGAAGATAGAGATGAAGAAAGGCAGGGCTGTAGGTGTGAGCAAAATATTGATTATCGAGGACGAGGTTGCAATTGCGGATCTGGAGAAGGACTATCTGGAGCTGAGTGACTTTCAGGTGGATATCTGTAATTCCGGGGACGGGGGGCTGTCCATGGCATTGGAGGGAGAGTACAATCTGGTGATTCTGGATCTGATGCTGCCCGGAATTGACGGATTTGAGGTCTGTAGGAAGATCAGGGAGGAAAAGAACATCCCTATTCTGATGGTCTCGGCAAAGAAGGATGACATCGACAAGATCCGGGGCCTTGGCCTTGGTGCGGACGATTATATGACGAAACCCTTCAGCCCCAGCGAGCTTGTGGCGAGAGTCAAGGCCCACATGGCCAGATATGAGCGTCTGGTGGGCACCAATCAGAAGCCCCAGAACGATATTGTGGAGATCCGGGGCATCCGCATCGACAAGACTGCCCGCCGGGTGTATGTGAACGGGGAGGAGCGAGTGTTCACCACCAAGGAATTTGACCTGCTGACCTTCCTTGCGGAGAATCCCAATCATGTGTTCACCAAGGAGGAGCTGTTCCGGGAAATCTGGGACATGGATTCCATCGGGGACATTGCCACCGTCACAGTACACATCAAGAAGATTCGGGAGAAGATAGAGCCGGACACGGCAAAGCCTCAATATATCGAAACCATATGGGGAGTAGGCTACCGGTTCAAAGTGTAAAGCGCTGCAAAAGGGGGCCGTCAAATGGACAGACTTGCTCTGGGCTGACAGATATGTCGGTTCGGAGCTTTTTTTCTGCAGAATAAAGCTGACGCAGGAAGGGTGGCTTATGAATTTGGCATAGGGCGCGTAAAAGGTCGGTTTATGGGCAAAATGAGTATGGCAATGGGGCCGGAAATCATCAGGTTCTCTGCTTATTGTAATTTGCTGTAAGGCTGTGTATAATAGGAATAGATAATAGGGTTTCTGGAACATAAAGAGTTTTCTGGCAGTGATTTAATATCTATACCTATGAAAATTCGCACTTAGGGTTATTTTGGAGAATGATGAAACAGGTAAGCGCCGCAGGGGGAGAAAGGGGCTGGTGGATATATGCTGCCGGAAAAGTTTTTGGAGAGAATGCAGGGGATGCTGGGGCAGGAATATGAGGCCTTTCTGGAGGCCCTAGGGCAGGAGAAGTATCAGGCCCTGCGGCTGAACCCGTTGAAAGTGAGGGCTGACGGGCGAAGCGCGGCACAGGTGCTGGGTGTGGCGGCCCTCGGCGGAAGCGAAGGGGAAGGCCGGGAGGTGCCTGACGGAGCGGGAGAGAAGGGGGCTTTCGGGGGCTTTGCGCATTTGACTAGGGTTCCATGGACGGAAGAGGGTTATTATTATGAGCCGGGAGATCAGCCGGGAAAGCATCCTTATCATGACGGCGGACTGTATTATATTCAGGAGCCCAGCGCCATGGCTCCGGTGGAGCTGCTGGGGGTGCGGCCCGGCCAGCGGGTGCTGGACTTATGTGCCGCTCCGGGGGGCAAGAGCACCCAGATAGGGGCGAAGCTGCAGGGGCAGGGGATTTTGATCTGCAACGAGATCCATTCTGCCAGAGCGAAGATTCTGTCGGAAAACATAGAGCGTATGGGTATCTGCAATGCCTGTGTCACAAACGAGTCCCCGGAGCGTCTGGCAGATTTTTTTCCGGAATACTTTGATAGGATATTGGTGGACGCGCCTTGCTCGGGAGAGGGGATGTTCCGCAAGAACGAGGCCGCCTGCGAGGAATGGAGTCCGGAAAACGTGGCATTGTGTGCAGAGAGGCAGGACGGGATTCTGGACTGTGCAGCAAGGATGCTCCGCCCCGGAGGGAGATTGGTGTATTCCACCTGCACCTTTGCCCCTGAGGAGGACGAAGGCAGTGTGGAGAGATTTCTGGGACGCCATGAGGATTTTTCGCTGTTGCCGACAGACTTACTGCTGCCGGTAGAGCAGGAGGAATTGAGCAGGGAAGATATTCGGCTGACGGGAATCCTGCGGCTGTGGCCGCACCGTGTCAAGGGGGAGGGGCACTTCGCCGCAGTGCTGCGCAAGGAGGGCGGCCTGCCGAACCGATGCTTGCGGCAGGCCGTCAACGGCACCGTGAAAGGCCTGTCGGAAAGGGAGCTGAAGGAGCTGGCGGAGTTTGATAAGTTCTGCGGGGAGACTCTGCGTTTTCCGGCGTGTCAGCGGGCGTCCTTGGGGCGGGCAGTGGGGGTAGGGGAGGAGGCCGTCTACATTAGGTTCGGAGATCATCTTTATCTGGTTCCGGCGCAAATGCCGTGCCTGAATGGCCTGAGGGTTCTCCGGCCGGGTCTGCAGGTGGGAGAGCTGAAAAAGAACCGCTTTGAACCCTCTCATGCCTTGGCATTGGCGCTGGCCCCGGAATATGCGGTACATATTTATGATATGCCTTCGGATGAGGGAGCAGTTCGGGACTATTTGCGGGGAGGCACCTTTTCGGCACAGGGCGATAAGGGGTGGTATCTGATCTGTGCGGACGGCTTCGGGATCGGCTGGGGAAAGCTTGCAGGGGGTATAATGAAGAATCATTATCCTAAGGGGCTGCGGCGGAACCTATGAGGCAAGTGAGCAGTAACAAAGAGATTTGGGTTTTTGAACGCATCCGATGAATGGAAAGGGAAAATGTGCTTTGAGCGCATGCTGTATTTTGAGTAAACGGGGGATGGGGATAAAGATGAAGACGGAGATTATCTTTGAGGATAAGGATATATTGGTGGCGTACAAGCCTGCGGGACTGGCTACCCAGACCGCAAGGGTGGGGCAGCAGGATATGGTAAGCGAGCTGAAGAACTATCTTTGGCAGAAAAGGATGATCACCGGCGCGGCCCTTGGACGGCCTGCGCCCTATCTGGGAGTAATCCACCGTCTGGATCAGCCGGTGGAGGGACTGCTGGTGTTCGCCCTGAATGCAAAGGCTGCCGGAGCGCTGACGGAGCAGCTGCAGGAGCAGGGACAAACGGGAGTGCAGGAGTCGGGACAAACGACAATGCAGGAGCAGGGACAAACGGGAATGCAGGAGTCGGGACAAACGGCAATGCAGAAGCAGGGACAAATAGGAAAGCAGGGGCCGGAAGGAACGGAAGCACAGGGTAAGAGGGGAATGCTGCACAAAAAGTACTATGGGGTTGTCTGTGGAAAACCGGATCGTGAGGAAGAGGAGCTGGTGGACTATCTATACAAAAACAAGGAGAATAGGGCCGTCATCGTGGAGGATTCCGGAAAAGCGGAAGGGGATTTTCCGGCGAAAAAGGCGGTGCTGAAGTACCATGTTCTGCAGGTGACGGAGCGGCCCCAGCCCCTGACTCTGGTAGACATCCATATCTTCACGGGACGTTTTCATCAGATCCGTGCCCAGATGGCACATAGGGGGATGCCTCTTCTGGGGGACATGAAATACGGCGGCGAGTCGGCAAAGGCCTCCGCCAAGGCGCTGTACATACCGGATGTGGCGCTCTGTGCCTATAGTCTGGAGTTCGTCCACCCCGGCACGGGCCGGGAAATAGGATTTCAGATCAAGCCAAAAGGCAGGGCATTTTCCTTTTTTTCCCAGTAATGGATTCATGAAAATCTACCATACTAACCAATAAGAAAACCGGAAGCGGCTCGGAGACATCTATGCTGCCTGCAGCAGGTGCTCCGGGCGGCGTGTCGGTGAAGAATCCATGGGCAAAGGGGCGATTGGGGTATGGTGGAAAAGATCAAAAACAATAGGGTGGCGGTGCTGCTCCTTCTGACAGGGGCAGTTTATTTTTTCTTGAAGGAGATCGTTCCCCTGACGGCGCCCGTGCTGGTAGCCATGCTTTTTGTGACGATTTTTGGTCCGCTGCTCCAGAAAATGCAGGCAAAACTCAGGCTTCATAGGCAGGTGGGGGCGGTATTGCTTTTGCTTTTGGCCTGCGCCTTTGCGGCGGCGCTGGCATGGGTGCTTTTTTCCTGGATCGTGGGAAGTCTGCCGGACTGGGTCAAAGGGCTGGATTCTCTGGAGGCCCAGCTTTCCGTCATTCTCCATGAAGTCTGTAAGGTGGTAGGGAAGGCCCTGAAGATGGACAGCGAGTATCTGGAGCAGACCTTTTTTGCCAGAATTCAGGAGAGCATAGACTATTTCCAGCAGCAGATGCTGCCGGGAGTGCTGTCCCAGTCGCTGGAATATGTGAAGGTGCTGGCATCTCTGGGAGGCTTTCTGGTGATCTTTGTCATTGCCACGGTGCTGCTGGCCAAGGATTATGACGATATCATGAATCGGCTTTTGGACAGGGAGGAATGCCATGTGTATCTGGAGATTATCTGCGGAGTCATTCGGTATATCGCTACCTTTGTGAAGGCGCAGATCATCATTATGAGCATCATTGGTGCGCTGGCCGCATGCGCGCTGGGGGTCAGCGGAATACGGCAGGGCATCCTTTGGGGGGTGCTTGCGGGAATTCTGGATGCGCTGCCCTTCATCGGCACGGGGATCGTGCTGGTGCCTCTTGCGATCCAGCAGCTTTTCTACGGCAGTTATGTAAGAGCGGCAGTGTGCATCGCCGTGTACATCGTATGCATATTTATCAGGGAATGGCTGGAGCCGAAGCTGATCGGAAAAAAGATCGGGGTATCTCCTATAGCCATTCTGCTGTCCATCTATGCAGGTGTCCAGCTTTTCGGCATATGGGGAATCATTCAGGGGCCTCTGGGATTTATCATGATTTACCAGTGCTTTCTGAGTCTGGAGAAGCGCAGGTGCGGCGGGCAGGAAGGAACCATGAGAAAGGATTTGACGAAAAAATCAGAATGAATTATGATAGATAGGGGATTACAGACGAAAGAGGGAGAGGCCATGTCCGGTTATCTGGAGAGCGGAGAAAAGAAGAAGGATTCCCTGATGATTTCTATAAGAGGCTGGATTCGCACTCTGATAGATTATTTCATATGTGCCTATATTGTTGTGATTACAGCGGTGCTTCCTTTCTATTCCGAGAACGGATACAGTTACATTGCCACAGAGAAAAGTCTCTTTTTCCGAAGGGTCAGTATCCAGATGGGGAAGGCGGTGCTTTTGCTGTTATTCATATACATAGTCTTCTCCGGGGCAGTCTATCTTTGGAGCAGGAAAAATAGAGGGCGTGAAGAAATCCCCAAGGAGTTGTGGGCTGCGGTTCGCCGGAAGTTTTCCGCGGCAGATATCTTTGCAGGGCTGTACGGGCTGGCGCTTGTGATATCCTATCTCTGCTCGGAATACAAGGAGAGGGCGAAGTGGGGGGCGGAAGGCTGGTTCATGGGGTTGTACATACAGCTGATACTGCTGGCCACATATTTTCTTGTCTCCAAGCTCTGGAAGCCGCGGAAGTTCTATTTTTACCTGATGTTTGGGGCGTCGGCAGTGGTGTTCCTATTGGGGTATCTGAATCGTTTCGGAGTCTATCCTATAGAGATGGAGCTGAGGAATTCCTCTTTTATTTCCACCATCGGCAATATGAACTGGTACTGCGGCTATGTGGTGACGGTGCTTTTCGTGGGAGTGGCTTTTTTTTGGCAAAAAGGCTCCAAAGGCCGGGGACAGAAGGCTGGCCGGATTTTGCTGGCGCTCTACAGCGGTCTGGGCTTCGGAACTCTGGTGACGCAGGGGAGCACCAGCGGAATCGTGACGCTGGGGGCCGTGATGTTGGCTTTGTTCATACTTTCCGTCGGAGCGGGGGAACGCATGCAGCGGTTCTGGGGCATAGCGCTGCTGCTGAGCGGTGTGTGTCTGGCCACATCCGTAGTGAGAGCGGTATTTCCTGAAAGACTGGACTTTACGGACGAGTTCGTGGATTTGCTGACCACGGGAGCCATGCCCATTGTTATGACCATACTGTCCGGGATATTCCTGCTTTGGACGAGTCTGGCAAAGAGGCGGGGAACATACCGAGAAAAAAGCGTGAAGACAGTGGCACGGGTAATTATGATAATAGTGTCAATTTCTCTTGTGGCTTTTATAGCGATGATCGTTCTGAATACGGTTCGTCCGGGGAGTCTGGGCAGCTTGTCAGAAAACAAAGCCTTTATTTTCTCCAGTGGATGGGGCAGCAATCGGGGGGAGACTTGGAATGCGGGGATACAGTGCTTCTTGGCGCAGGATCCCTTGCACAAACTTGTGGGAGTAGGTCCGGACGCCATGGTGGCATATCTGTACAATAGTGCCGATCAAGGGCTGCTGGATTCCCTGAAAGCGGCCTTCGGCCCCTTATATCTGACGAATGTCCACAATGAATGGCTGACGCTTCTGGTGGACGTAGGGATTTTGGGGCTGGTGAGCTTTGTTGGAATGATCGCCTGCGCGGCGGTGAAGTTTCTGAGACAAATAGGGAAAAATCCTATGGCGGCGGCCTGCGGCTTTGCCCTATTTGCCTACACGGTCAATAATATTTTCAGTTTCCAGCAGATCATGAATGTAACATCATTATATGTGATAATGGGAATGGGGGCGGCGTTTCTTTCCGCAGATGCTGCGGATATTTGAAAAGCGGCACGAAACGCTCATTTGCTCAGTCCGCCGCCTTCGCCAACAGGTATGGCCGTTTGCGGATAAAATAGGATGCCGGGAGTTTCAGCCGGACATTCTTGTACTGATAGGCTTGTATAGAGGTCAATTTCTTAAGGCAGATATCCTATTTTCTTGCGTAGAATGGTTAGAATAAGAATAGAGTACATAAAATATGCATTGCAAATATTTAATGGAAAATAGCATAAAGAAAAATCACATCAGCGAAATCGCATCGGATGGTGTCCGCTTTGAATGGTATTGAAAATGAAGAATGCGGAGAATGAAAAGATCCCAGAATATATTATCAATACATCAAAGATTCTGCAAAAGATGATGAACGCTATTATCTGCTTCTGGATAAAATATATTTCATGTCCTGATTTGAGAAAGGCCTGAGCTTTTTAAGAATCGGCGCGACAGGATTTGAACCTGCGACCTCGGCGTCCCGAACGCCGCGCTCTACCAAACTGAGCCACGCGCCGCAATGCTATGGATTTAACGATGTCATGTCAGTACAACCTTTCTGCCAATTGTGACGACACAATATCTACAAAATATGCATTCAAACACCGCTAACATTAAAATAATAAATAAAAATGGATGGATTGTCAAGAGGAAAAAGAATATTCTTAAAAGAATCTCTTAAAAGAAGTTTGTACGCACTGGAGTTTATCCGGAGGAAAGTCTATTTAGTATGCAGGGAAGATTAGCTTGCAAAAAATAGAGTGGGGGTAGTATACTGAAAGCGTTGCAGCTTCATGGCTGAAAGAGGAGAGGTTATGGGAACTAAAAAGAAATCGTATATTTTGCCCGTAATTTTGATATTGCTGGCGGCTGTGGTGACGGGCGTTGGCATCTATTGTTATCCCAAATGGAAGGCGGCGGGGCGTCTGCAGGAGGGTATGACTTCGGCGTGCTTTTCCTTTGAACTGGAGGTGGCTCTGGATAGGCAGGCCATGGAGGCCGGTCAGGTGGAAGTGCTGGAAAAGCTGGCCAGACTGACGGGCTTCGAGGAAGAAGCAATGTTTCGCTTTACAGTGCGGGGGAGCGTCCGGGAGGACAAGATCCATGGGATGTTCTATCCTATGGGTTCGGAGGATCCTCTGATAGAATTGTATTTAAGCAGTGACAGAGATGTCATAAATGAGACGCTTCCATATAATACCATACGGAAGAATCTGGTGAGTCGGTATGGGCTGCTGGATTATGTCATGCCTGCTGAAAAGGAGGCCGTTTATATGACGCTGAAGCAGGCAGAGCAGATATTCGGACTGGATCTGAGCGGTCTGAGAGATTTTGTCCTGCCGGTGCCGGAGGAGCTTTCCAGAACAAAGTGTTTTCTGCTGTTGTGGGCCATGTCCAAGGAGGCGGGGGAGGAGGGCGGCGCCTACCGGATATCGGCGGAAGGGGCGAGTCTGCAGCTGGAGCTGCCGGAGGAAGGTTCCGCGACAGTGCGGTTTCGGGCGCAGGAGTTACAGAGGATAGTTTCAGCGTGGAGAGAGCTTTTTGCCCGTCTGAAGATAGAGCTGCCTCAGGAGCTTGGTTTGCTGGAGGGCATTTCGGGGAAGCTTGTGCTGGGGGAAGGAGAAGAGATTAAGCTGCCGGATAAGCTGATGGATCAGAAGGCGGCCGACCGTCTGGAGGGAATCAGGGATGTGATCAAGGGGATCAGGGAGATTTTTGCGCCATAGTACAGGGCTGTGAGAGGAAGCTGTGGGGATATTATTGCTCATGGGGCTGTGAGAGGAAGTTGTGGGGATATTATGGCCCATGGGGCTGTGAGAGGAAAGGCTGTGGGAACTTGGATGGCCGGCGAAGAGCGGGGGAATTTGTTCAAGGGAGGGACGAAGAGGCTATGAATGGGGATCGTGTCTGGGAGGAAGACTGGAAACAAGAGCTGAAGAGGAAGGCGGCGGTGATTGCCGTTCTGGCATTGCTGGCTTCGGGCGGCATAATGCTGTTGACTCATGGGAAGAATTTCCTTGTGGCAGTAAAGCCGGCTTATGACATGGAGTATGTCATGACCAATGGAGCCAAGGAAGGAATGCATATATCGGGGGAAATTACAGTTGTCTATGACTGCTTTGCAGAAATGGAAAACACACAGAACAAGAAGATTACAGCATATTACTATGCTGTTCCGGCAGGAGAGGGGATGGCAGTGCTGCAGGTGTCTGCAGGTATGCAGCATGCGGCGGATAGGCTGCTGGAAGAGACCATCAATTATATGAATACGGGAATGGTGCCGTCGTCATCGATTCCCATTGAGGGCTATGTGGTCAAGGCGGAGGGCAGAATCCCCTACCTGCTCTCGGAATATATGAAGGAGATCGGTTATTCTCAGGAAGAGATAGAGGCTATGGGAGAGCCGCTGATGCTGCGGGATACGGCAGGGGGGCTGGGGGCAGCCAGAATCTATGCGCCCTTGGGCATGATTCTGTTGGCGTTGGGAATTCTGGCTACAATGTTCGCCATATTCCGGGAGAGGTTCCGGCGTGGGACGGAGAGATGAAGGTAGAAGATAGTAGAAAGCCTGCTGCGGCAGGCGGGAGGTTAAAAAATGCTGGATGTATTGACGGACACGCTTCTGGATGTGGTTAGGCTGATTCCCTTTTTATTCTTGGCTTATCTGGCTATGGAATGTCTGGAACACAAGGCAGGAGACGGGACGAGGAAATTGATCCGATGGGCGGGAGGACGGGGCAGGATACATGCCGGACCCGTGATCGGCGGTCTTTTGGGGGCGGTGCCCCAATGCGGTTTTTCTGCCGCGGCTTCCAATTTATACGCGGGGAGAGTGATCTCTCTGGGAACCCTCATTGCGGTCTACCTTTCCACGTCCGATGAGATGCTGCCTATTCTGATTTCGGAACGGGCTCCCGTCAAGACCATATTGGCAATCCTGCTGTCTAAGGCCCTCATAGGCACGGCGGCAGGAATGGTCATTGACTGCGCGGTGCGCAGGCGGGGCAGGGAGCGGGAAGGGTGCATCCATGACATATGTGAAAAAGAGCATTGTCACTGTGAACAGGGGATCGTCCGTTCTGCCCTCTCCCACACGGCCCGGATCGCGTTTTTCATTCTGCTGGTGACACTGGTTCTGAATCTGGCGCTGCACTTTGCAGGGGAGGATGCGCTGGCCGGCATGCTCTTGAACCGCCCGGTGCTGGGGCCTATGCTGGCGGGACTTGTGGGGCTTATACCCAACTGCGCCGGGTCCGTGGCGATTACCCAGCTGTATCTGGAGGGGG
>RAZA01000003.1 GCA_003612485.1 bacterium D16-50 | reverse complement strand
AGAATACGGTACATATCTGAATCTTATCGGAAGGATTTTTCCTCCATAGACACAGAAAAATTTACAGTCTCCTTATTTTAAGTATAATCTCATGAAAACATATCCATCCTCAACGGTATCGGAAAAAACAAATCCTAACCTGCTCCAAAACCTTTGAGCAATTTCGTTTTTCAGTTCTACGGGAACGGAAACTCTTTTCGCACCATGCTCTTTTTGCAAAAGGTTAATGCAGGCGGCGGCTGCTTTTGTCCCCAGTCCCTTTTTCTGAAAATGTCAATGATGTTCAAGCTCCTATGTGAAATATAGCCATTAGCATAACATGCAGGCAGTCGGAATGTCAATTGTGCTTTCTGCCAGACATTCGCATTTCCGCGCTTGCTGTGGGAGAGGGAAGTAGGCTGTCAAGCAAAAACAGAATGTGAACGGAGGCGTAAGCGTCATTATTTTGTTGCATTTAGCCCGGAATGTCTATTATAATAAAAGAAAAGAGTCAGGCGAAGTGCAGAGCAGGATTGAGGAAAGGGAGCGTGGATTTGGAAAACGAAAAGCTGATAGAGGATATTCTGAGGCATTTGGACAAGGAGACGCAGATGGGCGTGGTGCGTATGAGCGTGGAGATGGACGAGGAAAAGAGCATCCACGGGGAAGTGTCCCATAAGTGCTGCAATATGTACGGCCGTCCCGCCAATGAGACGGTGGGGCTTCTGGACTGTTACACGGATAGGAACGCAGGACGGCCGGACAATGAGCGTCTGGAGGAAGAAAGAGCAAGCCGCAAAAACAAATAGACCAGAAGGAGGATGAGAAATGGAGTATTTAGAACTGGGGAAGGTGGTGCTGGATCTTGGGCCTGATATGGAGGCGGGGAATCCCCGGAACAGCGAGGGGACTTTTCTGGAGACGGAGAAAGACGGCATTATATTTGTCTACAGCCGCTTCCGGGGGAATGACCCGGCGGATCATGCCTATGCGGATCTGTGCCTGATGCGCTCTATGGATGGGGGCAGAACTTTTGACGAGGGAGAGATTATCCTGACCTGCGACGGGGAGGAGGGCGTGAACATGATGTCGCCTTCTCTGCTGCGTATGGGAAACGGTGATATCGGATTGTTCTATCTGGTCAGAATTACCTATGATGTCACAAGAATCTTTCTCAGACGTTCCGTGGACGGAGGCAGGACATGGGGAGAGCGGGTGTGCTGCAGTACATATGATTATTTCTTTGTCATTAATAATGACCGAGTTCTGCGCACAAGCAGCGGCAGGATCGTGATTCCGGCAGCGGCCCATAGGGCATATAAGGGAATTTTGGACAGCCGCCCGGATACGGTGTTCTTCCTTTCGGATGATGACGGAATAACCTGGAGAGTCTCCATGGGCAAGTGCAGCCTGCCCCAGTCCTCCCACTGTGCAGCCGGGCTTCAGGAGCCGGGTGTGGTGGAGCTTGGAAACGGGGTGCTTTGGGCATGGGCCAGAACGGAGCTGGGAAGGCAGTATGAAACCTTTTCCATGGACGGCGGAGAGACCTGGACAGCCTGCCAGCCCTCCCGGTTCACCTCTCCCAACAGCCCCTTGTGCATGAAGCGGGGAGACGACGGGAAGCTGTATGCTATCTGGAATCCCATACCGGAATACAACGGCAGGGAAAAGGTGGGCTATTTTACCGGAGGCAGGACGCCAATGGTGATCGCTGCCAGCGGGGATGACGGCAGAAGCTTTACGGAGCCGGTGGCGTTTGAATGGGACAAGGACAGCGGTTATTGCTACTGTGCCATCTATTTTATCAAGGACGCCTTGCTTCTGGCCTACTGCGCAGGAGGCAGTAAGGAGCGCAGCTGTCTGGTGAAGACCCGCATCAGGCGCATAGAGAAGGAAGAACTGTCAGTCTGCAGGTGATTTATTGAAAGGCTGCGCTGGCTTTGGCCCTGCAGGACGGAGGCATGTCCTGCAGGGTAACGGTGCGGCATCTATATTCTCGCTTCCATCAGATTGCTGGAGGAATACCGTCTGAGGCCTCTATAGAATAAGAATGCTGCCGCGGCGGACAAAAGCACGGCGTATCCCAGTACCATTAGAAGCTCAGTCAAATCAAAAGATATCATCACATGCACGGGGCGGTAGATGGCCATGCCCACCGGGATGACCTGATAGAGCAGGAATCTGGCCGCTCCGTCGAAGATGCCGTCGGGATAGGTGGAGAAGTTGATGGTGCTGTTTACCATGTTGCTGCCAAAGACTTCTGCCTTGACGAACCAGAAAGAAAGGCTTCCCATCAGGACAGCGAAGGCCGTGATGATGACGGCACCGGTGACTGCAAACAATAGGAAGAGCAGAAGCCTTTGGACGCTGAAGCAGAAGGCGCAGATGATTGCCAGCCCATATAGGAAATCCCCGATGGCGGAGGAGGCGGTGGCGGAGGTGATCACACTAAGCAGCACGCTCTTTGGCTGTACCAGAAAGGAATCCAGCTTGCCGCTTATGATCAGGTTCGGCAGAGAGAAGGCTCTGGCGAAGAAAATATTGGCCAGTCCATAGCTGCTGGCGGCCAGCCCCCAGAAAAGCATGATCTCCCGCAGGGTGTAGCCTCCGATCTCCGGCTTCAGGCCGAGGAGAATCAGCCACTGTATGATGAAAGACGCATTGTTGAGGATCATAAAGAGGATGTTCATCAGAAATGCGACCCGGTTCACCATCGCTCGCATGATATTGTATTTGACGGACAGCAGGCATACTCGCAGTTGGTTTTTAACCACCGTTGACATATAGTTTTTTCACCCCCCTATTATATAATAAGAAAAGGACTCCCAGACCGCAGGCCAGATAAAGGGCCTGGGCCAGCAGTATTTCAATGTATTTTTCTCTGCTGAAATCTACCAGCAGCTTGGCAGGACCGTAGCAGACCGTGTAGATGGGCGTCATCTTGAACAGAGGCTGCAGCGGGACGGGAAAAACTTCCAGAGGAAAGATGGTTCCGATCACCAGCAGGAGCTTGTCATACAGCCACTGGAAGGGGTTGGAGTCCTCCGTCCAGAAGGAGATGAGGCTGATGGAGAGCTTGAAAACTCCGTTGATGGTGACGCCCAGAATCATGACGGGCAGCGCCGCTATAAGAGCGGCAGGGCGAAAGCCGGAAAGACCGCCTACCATGAGCATGCCCATACATCCTGCCAATGCCGCATAGATAGGCAGCCTGATACTCCATTCCCCGGTGTATTTGGTGAGGATGTAGAGGGCATAGTGATAGGGCTTGTTGATCATATAGGCGATGTTTCCGTTCTTGATATCGCCGGCGGCTTGTTTGGTTACAGTTGTGGTTCTGGTGCCGAACCAGATAATTTCCGTGATCATGACGTACCAGATCATCTGCTGTTTCGTATAGCCCGCGATCAAGGCGCCGGACTCTCCGTACATATAGTTCCAGAGATAGATCTGTATGAAAATGATGATGAAATAGCTGATGAAGCCTACGGCAATCTGAGCCCCGTACTGTAGATGCTCCATAACCACAGATCGATAGACAACCATGTATTTTCTCAATTTTATACCTCCATGCCCGGTTCAGGAGCCTCCGGATGCTGCAAAGATTGGGCCTTATAGATTTCCGTGATGATGCTTTCGAGGGTGACTTCGGATGGCTGGGCATTCTCCTTGTGCTTTCGGTGGAGATAATGGGACTTGAGATGTTCCATGGAGTCGTCCAGCACAATGCGCCCCCCGTTGACGATGATAATTCGTCTGCAGAGCTTCTCGATGTCTCCCACGTCATGGCTGGTGAGAAAGACGGTAGTGTGAAGCTCCGTGTTCATACGCATGATCAGCTCCCGGATACTTTCCTTCACCACCGGATCCAGTCCTATGGTGGGCTCGTCCAGAAACAATACTCTGGGCTTATGGATCAGGGACGCCGTTATCTCGCACCGGATGCGTTGTCCAAGAGAGAGATTCCGCACCGGGGTATTGAGGAAGGATCCCAGATCGAAGGTGTCCGCCAGCTCCCGGATGCGGGTCTCGATATCGCTGTTTGGGATGTCGTAGATAGCGCCGAAGAACCGGAAATTGTCATAGGGCGTCAGGTGGGTCCACAGCTGTTCCTTCTGGCCAAACACGGTTCCGATCTCATAGGCCAGCTTTCTGCGGTTTTTCACGGGATCAATGCCCAATACCTCCACTTGTCCTTCGTCCGGAAAGAGGATGCCCGTAAGCATTTTGATGGTGGTGCTTTTTCCTGCGCCGTTGGGGCCTATGAAGGCCAGCATTTCTCCCTCTTCCACGGAGAAGGAGATCTGATCCACGGCACGGATCTCCTGCAGTTTGGGGCGAAAGACCGCCTTAAGGCTCCCCGCCATTCCCTTTTCCTTCTGTTTCACCCGGAACGTCTTTGACAAATCCCTTGCTTCGATGGCATTCATGATATCCTCCTATTCTTTTTTGGAATCCCATAGCTCAATCGTAAATGTCGATTTTTGTTTTGGATCCTCTTTTAAAACACTATGGTCAAGTTGGTAAATGAATTTGATACAAAAAAAGAACCCCTTGCCATATACACTTATGTGCATATGCCATGCGGTTCTTCTGCTTTCCGATTCCCGCATAGCCGAATAAGATCTTTCATCTTACGGCCATGCGCTTCACCGACGGTTCGCCGGTATCAGGTTGTGACCGTATGTTGAAAAATCAGCAATCCCAGCATAAAGGGGGATACGGATTTAAAGTTGTTGTTTGCTGTGTAAGTCATATGTGTTACCTCTCTGCGGAAGCTCTGAGTACAAAGTTGAAGTTCCGAATCCAAATCTGGCGCTCTGAGCTTAAGTCTGAAGTTCCGAATTTGATTCTGGCGCTCTGAGCTTAAGTCTGAAGTTCCGAATTTGATTCTGGTATTTTGAATTTCAAGTAGAATATCACAGCAGATATTAAAATGCAAGAAAAATTTTCGCAAAATTTTAGATTTTTTTCATATTGACAGATTTGTGGTAGAATGGTATGCTCAAATCAGAGTGCGAAACTTTGCGAAACTATTGTGGAAAAACCAGAGCAAAGTTTCGTAGGAAAAGGAGAGGATGAAAGATGAAACTGGGAAAAGGGAGACGTTTTTTGGCAGGGATCGCGCTTGCGGCGCTGATGGTCTGCAGTCTGGGCGCATGTGGGGAAAAGGGGCCTAAATGGCTGTCCAAAGAGGTGGAGGTGATTGATGATAATTACCGCACATGGTATGAGATTTTTGTAGGCTCCTTCTATGACAGCGACAAAGATGAGATGGGGGATCTGCAGGGAGTGATCTCCAAACTGGACTATATTGCGGACACGGGATTCAACGGAATCTGGCTGATGCCCATCATGCCCTCACCGTCCTACCACAAATATGACGTGACGGACTATCTGGCCATAGCCCCGGAGTACGGCACCATGGAGGATTTCGATGAGCTTGTGGAGGAGTGCGACAAGAGAGGGATCAAGCTGATCATTGATCTGGTGCTGAACCACACTTCCTCGGAGCATCCGTGGTTTCTGGAGGCCTGCCGGTATCTGGAAGGACTTGAGGAGGGGAAGGAGCCCAGTGGGGAAGAGTGCCCCTATTATGAATATTACAACTTCGTCAAAGGCAGTCAATCTGCCGGCGGCTGGCATCAGGTAGGCTCAACGGACTACTATTACGAGGGAGGATTCTCGCCTTACATGCCCGACGTTAATTTCGACAGTCAGGCGCTGAGGAAGGAGTTCGAGGACATCATGAAGTTCTGGCTGGAGAAAGGCGTGGGCGGTTTCCGTCTGGACGCGGTGAAGCACTTTTATGCCGATATGACCAGCAAGAACGTGGAAACCCTGAAATGGGTGAATGATTATGTGAAGTCTATCACCCCGGATGCATACATGGTGGGAGAGTGCTGGGACGGGCTGAATGTCTATGCCCAATACTATGCCAGCGGCATTGACAGCTTCTTTGATTTTGAATTTGCGGATTCTTCGGGAGTGATAACCAAGACGCTGACCTACAGCGGGGAGACCAACAATGCGCAGGCCTATGCCAAGGCTCTGGTGCGGGTGCAGAACACCATACGGGAGTATAGGGAGGATGCGATTGACGCCCCGTTCTATGTGAATCATGATCTGGCCAGAGCGGCGGGTTTCATGCGCTATGATCAGCGCAAGATCAAGATGTCGGCGGCTCTGAACGTGCTGATGAGCGGCAGCGCTTTCGTGTATTATGGAGAAGAAATCGGCATGACCGGAAGCGGAAAGGATGAAAACAAAAGGGCTCCTATGTACTGGTCCTCCGACAGCGGGGCGGAGGGCATGACTGCCGGGCCGGCGGATATGGAGCCGCAGGAGAATCAATTCCCCTGCGGGGAGGAGCAGTTTAAGGACGATTCTTCTATTTACCGTTTTTACAAGGACACGATTCTGCTGCGCAATCAGAATCCGGAGATCGCCAGAGGAACCGTTGAGCGGTTAACGGAGATCACGGACGGAGATGTGGCGGCCATCTCCAAGACATGGAACAAAACCACGATATATATGCTCTATAATCTGTCCGAGACGGAGGAAAAGCAGGTGGAGCTTTCCCCTGAACAGTACGGATATACAGAACTGGCAGGATACTTGTCTGTGGACGGACTGGAGGTAGTGCTAAAGGACGGCGTTGTCTCCATGCCGCCTTACAGCGTGGCGGTTCTGCGGTAGCGGAGAGCATGACGGAACCCTTGCATGGAATTTGGTGACCAGGGTTTTGCGGGAAGCCTTAGGGCGGAAAGAGGGTGGAGCGGGAACAAAATGACGGAGCTTTAATATTATATGATATAAAATCATATTTGGAGGGCTCTATCATGGAAAAGAACGCAAAGCCCATAACCAACGACTGCAGCATGGTGGGAATCAAGCCTGCCGTGCTGCCCATGCCCTATCCGCCCATTCAGGCATGGTGCAGGAATCCCGGCTATGCAGCAATCCTTACCAATGATTATTGCGGCGCAGTGTCGGAGCTGTCTGCCATTACCCAATATATCAACAACGAGAACCGGCTGTGCATGGAGAACTGCCGCCTTGCCAGAACCCTTCTGGAAATTGCCATGGCAGAGATGATGCACTTGCAGAAGCTGGGGGAGCTGATTACGCTGCTGGGCGGAGAAGTGGATTTTTCCGCCATCCGTCCCAATGGGGCGCAGGTGCAGTGGACGCCTTCTTGTCTGTCCATTCCCCGGAACGCCAGAAAGATGCTTTGCGCGGACATTCAGGCGGAGAAAGATGCCATAGCCCAATATAAGGAGCATATCGGCATGATAAGCGACGAATGCGTCAATGCGGTGCTGCGCCGTATCATACGGGATGAGGAATACCATATCATTCTGCTGAAGGCGCTGCTGGAGGAGTGTCAGAATTAACTGTTTGGCAGTTCGGGGTGTAAAGTGCCGGTTTAATAGGTTTTATTGTAATATAGTCAATATAGTCCAATTTGCATTGACAAGAAATGAAGACTATGTTATTATGAAACTATAATTTACAAAAGGAGGAATTCAGTATGAAACATTTAAAAAAGGGATTGGCTGCTCTGCTTGTTATGGGAGTGGTGGGGCTTGGCAGTGGGCAGGTTGTTGATGCGTGTTATATTACGCCGGGATGTGGAGAAACCGATTCGCATCAGGTTTGTGGCATCCCTGTTATGACTCCTTCTGTCCATACGGTAGTAAATTCAGACGATACAACGGTCTATTGTCATGTGTTTGCTATGAGATCCATACACACTACCGTTTGTGATGGCTGCAAGGTGACTTTGTCTACAGATGCAGGAATGAAGACCTGCAGCGAGTCGCATAGTGTTTGTGGTCCCTATTATGGTTTGTGTAATCCCTAAATTTTAAGGGTGATAATCTTAAGGGGAATTGTAAATGCCATAGGGCTCAGTCTTGGTACAAGGTCTGAGCCCTAAGTGTAGACGGTACAATGATGCCCTATCAGGAGGACGAATCATGGCAAAAAAGGCTACAAGGATGCTAAGCCTGCTTTTTCTATTGTTTATAGCAATATGCGCATCCGCATGCGGACAAGGGGAGGCCGCCTCCGGGAGTGAAGCTTCCGGGATGGAGGAAAGGAAACCTTACGATCTGTCCTCGGAAAAGTGGAAGGGCTATGAGGAGATCTCCGAGGACGAAGGGCTGTGGACGGCCACGGGCTACTGGGAGTATCTGGAGCCGGAGATGCTGGACGGGACGGCATATTTAAGGGTGTGCAGCGCAACGGACGGACAAATCTACTATGTGCTATATAGTCATATGGCATATGAGGACAATGTCCCGACAGACAACCAGTATTATCTGACCTGCCTGAATGCGTATACCTTGGAGGTGTCCACAACGCAGCTACAGCTTGGGGAAGGAGAGGGGACTTCGGGGGAAGCGGCCCCCGGCCTGCCTGAGCTGGCTGCCGCTCTGGACGGCTGCGATGCCTTTGTAAGGGGCATGGATGTTCTGGACGGGAGGTTCTGTCTATATGTGAGGTGGAAGAGCCGGGAGGGCGGCGACCCGCCCCGGTCGTGCGCAGTGTATTTGGATGCGGGGCTGCAGGTGGAGCGATTGGTGGATCTGACCCCCGGGCTGCAGGAGGCGGGGCTTTTGGAGGGCGCGGCCGTTCCCGAGGGAATCCGGTGGGATAAGGACGGAAACATCTACATAGGAACCTTTCAGGTGGCTGCCATGGATGGGGAGGGCAAGTTCCTGAAGATGCTGGAGTGTCCGGGGAGTCCCGGCAGCGCCGTCCTATGTACCGGGAGGCTGCCTGACGGGGAGCTTCTGTTTGAAGCCACGGACTCTGATTCAGGCGATGTAGTGATCTTCTGCCTGAGGGACGGGAAGGAGCGGGTCCTGCACAAGGGGCAGAACATAGGGGCGCAGCTCCGATACATAGACAACTACGGCAGGGTATTCTCCTTGTTGGGGGGGCATGTCCTTCTGTGGGATGCCGCACGGGGCGGCTGCAGGCGGCTCTATAAGGACACGAGCCTTATGATGTTCACTTATGATGCGGTCATAGAGGATCCTGACGGCGGGATGATCTTGGTCTACTATGACTGGGAGGGCTTCTACTGGTCTAGGCTGGAGCCCGAGGCAGAGGGAGAGGAGACGGTGGTGTCCGTTCAGGCCACATGGGGCCTGAGCCAGAATCTGGAGGAGGCTGCTGCGGAATACTCCAGAAAGCATCCGGGCACCCGGATTGAGATGATCCTTCCGGAGGATGGGGAGAAGGGAGAGATCACGATGAATAAGCTCATGGCCCAGATCTCCATGGGGGAGGGCCCGGACATCCTTGTGCTGCATCAGGACGAGATGCTGGTTCTGCAGGACAAGGGGGCATTGGCCGACTTGACGGAGCTGTTGGCCGGAGAGCTGCTGGATCAGGTTTTTTCAGGTGTCATCCGGCAGGGCAGCACGGATGACGGCAGGCTCTGGGCTGTTATACCGGAAGCCGTGGCCAATACCCTTGTTGTTTCGGAGGAGCTGTGGCCGGAGGACAGCTGGACCTATAAGGATGTGATGCGCCTGATAGAGGAGAGGGAGGAAGCCGGGGAGCCGGCTGTCTGGCTGACCGGTCAGAACATGGATTCAGGGATGCTGCTGTACTATCTGGTCATCAGAGACGTGGAAGGGGGAAGCTCCGATCTGGTGGATAGGGAGAAAAAGAAGTGCTACTTTGATACAGAGGAATTCGTGGGGCTTCTGGAATTCTGTAGGAAGCACGGGAGACCCCTCCAGCCTTATGAAGATGTGTCTTTGGAGGAGCATGCAGCCCAGCTTCGTGACGGTAGTGCTCTGGCATACAGCCTATATGGAAGTTTGAAAGGCTTCAGCCATGCTATGACAGCGTTTGGGGACGGATACAAGTGCATTGGCTATCCCACGGACCACGGCTCCGGAAGCTATATAAGTTGCTCCTACTGCCTTGCGGTGACAGCCACCACGGACAAATACGAGGTTGCCTGCGACTTTCTGCAGTACCTGATGAGCGATAGGGTGCAGCGGAGAATTATGAATACCTCTTCTGTGCGCAGGGATATTTTTACGACTTATGTTGTAGAGAATCCCGGTTCCTCCGAAGAGCCGAAATTTCTCTCAATAAAAGGCGGGTATACGCCTCTGACCGGAAGGCCGGATGGAAGCTCCTTCCTGCCGGAGTACATGGAGATTATGGAGGGCGGGGAACCTGACCCATGGGCATACAAGTATATCCGGCGCATCATCAGCGAGGAGGCCGGCGCATACTTTGCAGGGGACAAGAGCGCAGAGGAGGCGGCGGAGATCATCCAGCGCAGGGTCTGGCTGTATCTGAATGAGTGAGGTCTGCTATAGTCATATATGACAAAAATTGCATTTCGTCGTTTGAAGGGCAAATGTCAGCATAGGGCTCAGACCTTGCAGGAGGTCTGAGCCCTATGGGCAATGATAGGAGGATGTTTGTGGGGAGGACAGAACATGGCGAGAAGGAGCAAGGCATCAATCGTCATGCTGGCGATTCTGCTCGTGGCAGCTTGTATATCCGCATGCGGGCAGAAGGAGGCTGACTGGGGTGAGATAGAATCTACGGGGGAAAGAGAGCCATATGACCTATCTGCCGAGAAATGGAATGGATATGAAGAAATAGTTGACAACGATAAACTTTGGGTTCCGACGGACTACTGGGAGTATCTGGAGCCGGAGATGTTTGATGATACATTGTATTATCGGCAGTATAGTGCAACGGACGGCCTAGACTATTATGTGTTGTATAGTCATGCCGTATTTGATGACGATATCATCATAGAAGAGACTCTTTATCTGACCCATCTGAATCTGCTTACTTTGGAAGTGACCACAACAAAATTCAGTCCCTTTGATGAACAAGATGCCTTGGGAGATATAGTTTCTGGTTTGCCGGAATTGGCGGAGGCTGTTGGCAGCCGTAAGGCGTTCATAAGAGGATTGGACGTTCTGGATGGAAAGCTATGTCTGCTGGTGGTGCGTCAAGATCAGGAAAGCAAGGCGGCGTCTCATGCATACGCCGTTCATATGAATGACTCCTTGAAGGCGGAGAAGATAACGGATCTCACATCCGGACTGCAGCAGGCAGGAATTTTAGGCGATGCCATTGCTCCTGACGGCATACGATGCGATAGAGATGGCAGGATTTACGTAGGCACTTTCCGGATAGCTGTCATGGATGCAGGCGGGATGTTCCTAAAGATGTTGGAATGCCCCGGTAGTTTAGGGAGCGCTGTCTTATGTACCGGCAGGCTGTCCAACGGGGTTCCCTTGTTTGAGTCTGTGGACTCCGAATCCGGAGATACAGTTATTTTCATTCTGGACAGCGAAAAGGAGAAGGTTCTGTTCCGGGAGCAGGGCTTGGGCTCACAAATCCGGTATGTAAATTCCTATGGTCAGATTTTATCTCTGCAGGGCGGGCAGCTTCTTTTGTGGGATGTTCCAGAGGGGAGCTGCAGGCGGCTTTATCAGGATGTAGGATTAATGGGTTTTACTTGTGACATGGTAACGGAGACTTCGGACGGGGAGATTATTATTGTCTATTATGACAAAGAAGGTTTTTATTGTTCCAAGCTGAAGCCTGAGACGGACACGGAGGAGACGCTGATATCTGTTCAGGCTATATGGAGGATTGGGCCAAAGCTGGAAAGGGCGGCTGCGGAATATTCCAGAAAGCATCCCGGAGTCAGAATTGAGCTGATTTGCCCAGAGCAGGAGGATAAGGGGGAAATAGCCATGAACAAGCTTATGGCTCAGCTTTCTGTGGGGCAGGGTCCGGATATATTGATACTGCATCGGGACGAGATGCTGCTCCTGCAGGAGAAGGGGGCATTAGCGGATTTGTCGGAGCTGTTGCCTCAGGAGCTGCTGGATCAGATTTTTCCGGGAGTCCTTCAGTACGGCATGGCCAACGGCAGAATTTGGGGGCTTGCATATGAGGCCGGGATTGATACCCTTTTGATCTCCGAGGATTTATGGAAGGGGGATACATGGACTGCTCGGGATGTAATGGGGCTGATGGAGGAACGGGAGGCTGACGGGGAGCCGGTGGCTTGGCTGTCCGGACAAGAGGTGTCTCCAGACAGTATGCTATATAAGCTGGCCATACAGGATGTGGAGGCGGGGACTTCATCTCTGGTGGATATGGAGGGGAAACAATGCCGTTTCGACACAGAGGAATTTGTCCGAATTCTCGAATTTTGCAGGGAGCATGGACAGAATGCCGGATCCTATGAACATATATCTTCAAAGGAGCATGCGGATCAGATTCATAATGGCGGTGCGCTGGCGTATTCGGTAAGTGGGAATCTGGCGGATTTCAGTGAGGCCATGACGGCGTTGGGAGACGGATACAAATGCATAGGTTACCCTACGGATAGTGGCTTTGGCAATTATGTATACTGTTCCGAATGTCTTGCAGTGACTGCAGCTACGGAGAAATACGAGATTGCCTGCGACTTTCTGGAGTACCTGATGAGCGAGAGAGTGCAGCGGACTACTATGTCTGTTTCTTCTGTCCGTAGAGATATTTTCATGACTTATGTCGTCGAAGAACCCGGTTCTTCCAGAGAACCAAGATTCATTATAAAGAAAAGGCATTATTTCCCTTTAACCGGAAGACCGGACGGAAGATCTTTTTTGCCGGAATATATGCAGATTATGGAGAAGGGGACATCCGGTGAGGAGGCTTCAGGCCAGATCCGGCGCATCGTCAGCGAGGAGGCCGGCGCATACTTTGCAGGGGACAAGAGCGCAGAGGAGGCGGCTGAGATCATCCAACGCAGGGTCTGGCTGTATCTGAACGAGTGAGGTCTACTATAGTCATATATGACAAAGATTTTATTTCGTCATTTGAAGGGCAAATGTCAGCATAGGACTCAGATCTTGCAGGAGGTCTGAGCCCTATGGGCAATGATAGGAGTATGTTTGTGAGGAGGACAAAACATGACGGGGAGCAAGACATCGATGGTCGTGCTGGCGATTCTGCTCGTGACAGCTTGTATATCCGCATGCGGGCAGGGGGAGACCGGTTCGGGCAGCGAGGACTCCGGGATGGAGGAAAGGAAACCTTACGATCTGTCCTCGGAAAAGTGGAAGGGCTACGAGGAGATCTCCGAGGACGAAGGGCTTTGGACGGCCACAGGCTACTGGGAGTATCTGGAGCCGGAGATGCTGGATGGAACCACGTATTTAAGGAAGTGCAGCGCAACGGACGGACAAAACTACTATGTGCTATATAGTCATATGGCATATGAGGATAATGTCCCGATAGACAACCAGTACTATCTGACCTGCCTGAATGCGTATACCTTGGAGGTGTCTACCATGCAGCTGCAGCTTGGGGAAGGAGAGGGGACTTCGGGGGAAGAGGCTTCCGGCCTGCCTGAGCTGGCTGCCGCTCTGGACGGCTGCGATGCCTTTGTAAGGGGCATGGATGTTCTGGAGGGGAGGCTATGCTTGTATGTGGTGTGGGAGAGCCGAGATGGCGGCCCGCGCCGGTCATACGCGGTGTATCTGGACGCCGGGCTGAAGGCGGAGCGGGTGGTAGATCTGACCCCCGGGCTGCAGGAGGCGGGGCTTTTGGAGGGCGCGGCCGTTCCCGAGGGAATCCGGTGGGATAAGGACGGAAACATCTACATAGGAACCTTTCAGGTGGCTGCCATGGATGGGGAGGGCAAGTTCCTGAAGATGCTGGAGTGTCCGGGGAGCCCCGGCAGCGCCGTCCTGTGCACCGGAAGGCTGCCTGACGGGGAGCTTCTGTTTGAAGCCACGGACTCTGATTCAGGCGATGTGGTGATCTTCTGCCTGAGGGACGGGAAGGAGCGGGTCCTGCACAAGGGGCAGAACATAGGGGCGGAGCTCCGATACATAGACAACTATGGCAGGGTGTTCTCCTTGTTGGGGGGGCATGTCCTTCTGTGGGACGCCGCACGGGGCGGCTGCAGGCGGCTCTATAAGGACACGAGCCTTATGATGTTCACTTATGATGCGGTCATAGAGGATCCCGACGGCGGGATGATCTTGGTCTACTATGACTGGGAGGGCTTCTACTGGTCTAGGCTGGAGCGCGAGGCAGAGGGAGAGGAGACGGTGGTGTCCGTTCAGGCCACATGGGGCCTGAGCCAGAATCTGGAGAAGGCTGCGGCGGAATACTCCAGAAAGCATCCGGGCACCCGGATCGAGATGATCCTCCCGGAGGATGGGGAGAAGGGAGAGATCACGATGAATAAGCTCATGGCCCAGATCTCCATGGGGGAGGGTCCGGACATCCTTGTGCTGCACCGGGATGAGACGCTGACACTGCAGGAGCAGGGGGCGCTGGCAGACCTGACGGAGCTGCTGCCCAAGGAGCTGCTGGACCAGATCTTTCCGGGCGTCCTCCGGCAGGGCAGCACGGATGACGGCAGGCTCTGGGCTGTTATACCGGAAGCCGGCGCCAGCACCCTTGTTGTTCTGGAGGAGCTGTGGCCGGAGGACACCTGGACCTATAGGGACGTGATGCGCCTGATAGAGGAGAGGGAGAAAACCGGGGAGCCGACTGTCTGGCTGTCCGGGCAAAATGTGACTTCAAGGCAATTGCTGTACTTTCTGGCTATCCGAGACGTAGAAATAGGAGGTTCCGATCTGGTAGATAGGAAGGAAAAGCAGTGCTACTTCAATACGGAGGAGTTCGTTCGACTTCTGGAGTTCTGTAGGAAGCAAGGGAGGCCCATGCAGCCTTATGAAAATGTGCCTACGGAGGAGCATGCGGCTCAGCTTCGTGATGGCAGTGCGCTGGCATACCAGCTGTATGGAGATCTGAATGTCTTTAGCCATCGTCTGGCGGCACTGGGAGATGGCTATAAAATCATAGGATACCCGACGGACAGAGGTTCGGGCAGTTATATAAACAATTACGATTGCCTTGCAGTGACTGCAACTGCGGCAGAGTATGAAGCCGCCTGCGACTTCCTGCAGTACCTGATGAGCGATAGGGTGCAGCGGAGAACCATGAACACCTCTTCCGTGCGCAGGGACATCCTTGCGGCTTATGTTGTGGAGAATCCCGGTTCCTCCGAAGAGCCAAGATTTCAGCTTATGAAGAACGGACGCATTAATCTGGCCGGAAGGCCGGACGGAAGCTCCTTCCTGCCGGAGTACATGGAGATTATGGAGAAAGGAGTGGCCTACCCATCGGACGGCCCGATCTGGCGCATCGTCAGCGAGGAGGCCGGCGCATATTTTGCAGGGGACAAGAGCGCAGAGGAGGCGGCGGAGATCATCCAGCGCAGGGTCTGGCTGTATCTGAATGAGTGAGGCTGACAGAGCTGTTTTACGGCTTTATGTCTCTTCAGGTTTTGGCGGTGGGACATACTTTCCCTCCCCCAAGCATAGAATACATTGCAAGGCGGCAATGGAAACAAGCTTGGGGGAGGTTTTTTCGTGTTTGAACAATACAGTGTCAGGGAGACGGTAGAGGAGCTGAAGAGCGACGGCGGCAGAGGGCTTGACCGGAAGGAGGCAGGGGAGCGGCTCCGCAGGGATGGCAGAAACGAAATGAAGGCGCCAAGAAAAAAGACCGTGGCGGAGTCTTTTTTGGAGCAGCTCAATGACCCGCTGATCTACGTGCTGATCGTGGCCGCAGCGGTGTCGATTATGCTGAAAGAGGTCAGCGATGCGGTCATCATTGGCGTGGTAGTGGTGCTGAACGCAGTGGTGGGCATGCTTCAAGAGGGCAAGGCCAGAAAGGCGCTGGAGTCCCTGAAGAAGCTCACAAGCCCTAAGGCCATGGTGATCCGGGAGGGAAAGCGGGCGGAGATTCCTGCGGCGGAGCTGGTGCGGGGGGATCTGGTGTGTCTGGAGGCGGGCTGTCAGGTGCCGGCTGATCTGCGCCTGATCCGATCCTCTAATTTAAAGATAGAAGAGTCCGCGCTGACGGGAGAATCCCTTCCCATGGAGAAGGACGCGGCGTTCGTGGGAGAGAGGGGGACGCAGCTTCCTCTGGGAGATAGACGCAACATGGCCTATATGTCCACCATAGTGACCTATGGCAGGGGGGAAGGGCTGGTGACGGCCACGGGCATGAGCACGGAACTGGGGCAGATCGCTGCCATGATTACGGAGGCCAAGGAAGAGATGACTCCCCTGCAGAAGCGCTTGGGAGAGCTGGGAAAGGTGTTGAGCCTTTTGAGCCTTCTTCTGTGTGCCGGGCTGTTCATTATTGCGGTGCTGCAGCAGCGGAATGTGCCGGAGATGCTGATTACAGCCATCTCGTTGGCGGTGGCTGCCGTGCCGGAGGGACTTCCCGCTGTAGTGACCATCTGCCTTGCCCTGAGCGTCACCCGCATGGTGCGGGTGAATACTATCGTGCGCCGCCTTCCTTCGGTGGAGACGCTGGGAGCCGTCAGCGTGGTCTGTTCCGACAAGACGGGAACACTGACTCAGAACCGGATGACGGTGGAGAAATGCTGGATCGGAGGTGGTATACGCAGAGCGGAGGAGTGTACACCATCTCTTTGCCCGGATTTTTTCATGGGGATGGCGCTGTGCAACGATGCAGTTTCAGAGGACGGAAGCAGAACCGGAGATCCTACGGAGCTGGCCCTTCTTGACCTTGCGCAGGGGATGGGGATCAGAAAGAGCAGTCTGGAGGCCAGAATGCCCAGACGGGATGAACTGTCCTTCGACTCGGATCGGAAGATGATGTCCACGCTGCATAGGCGCGACGAGGAGACGGCGGCCTTGGCAGCAGCCGGGGCGTTTTCAGGCAGCCTTGGAGGTATCAGAGGAGCTGCAGGGGTCAGGGACGGAAGGACTGGTGGCGGAGACAGAAAAAGAGGTCTGGCGGGACGTTCCACGGAGCTTCGGGTGGCGGAGATGGTGGGGTATTCCGGTTATGGAGCGCAGACGGGGACCAGAGACGGCCTGAGATGGCTGGCGGGATTGTCCTCTGACGGTATGGTGATCTATACGAAGGGGGCTCCCGACGAGGTTCTGAAGAGATGCACGCGGATCTGCACCGATAGGGGGATCGAGAGGCTGGGTGCGCAGCAGATCGCCCGACTGAAGGCGGCGGTGGAGGAGATGTCGGGGGAAGCCCTGCGCACTCTTGCGGTGGCCATGGGTATCGCGGGTCGGGGATCAAGTGGTGAGAATAGAATTTCCGAGGAAAATCTGATCTTTCTTGGCATGGTGGGCATGCGGGATCCCGCAAGGCCGGAGGCCGCAAGGGCAGTGGAGGACTTTAAGAGGGCCGGCGTGAAGACTGTGATGATCACAGGCGACCATGTGGACACGGCGTTTGCCATCGGCAGAAAGCTTGGCATTGCCCAGCGTTTTGACCAATGTATGACGGGGGAAGAGCTGGGGCAGCTGGGAGACGAGGAGCTGGCGGAGAGAATCGGGAATGTCCATGTATTTGCTAGAGTTTCTCCGGCCCAGAAGGTGCGCATCGTGGAAGGCTTTCGACAGCGGGGGGAGATCGTGGCCATGACGGGGGATGGGGTGAACGACGCACCCTCCCTGAAGAAGGCGGATATCGGCATCGCCATGGGTTTGTCCGGCACGGACGTGGCCAGACAGGCCTCGGACATGATATTGACGGATGACAATTTCGCCACTATCCGCCGGGCTATCGAGGAGGGCAGGGGAGTCTATGAGAACATCAGGAAATCAGTTATTTTTCTGTTGTCTTCTAATCTGGGAGAGATCATAACCATGTTTCTGGCAGTGACTGTGGGATTTTCCTCTCCCCTGAAGTCCAGCCATATTTTGTGGATCAACCTGATCACAGATTCCCTTCCCGCTCTGGCGCTGGGAGTGGATAAAAATGACGGGGACGGCCTTATGGGCCAGCCGCCCAGAACAGCAAAGGAGAGCCTTTTTGCCAGAGGCGGTCTTGCATGCACCTGCTTTTACGGAATTCTCATTGCTGCAGTGAGCCTGACTGCATTCCTGATGCTGCCCTGCGCGCTGCTGAAGGTGAACGGGCTGGCGGTGAGCTTCGGCAATATATCGGGGATGCTGCAGAATGCTTCCGTTCTGGCCAAGGCCCAGACCTATGCCTTCACGGTGCTTGGAATGTCCCAGCTCTACCATGCGGTGGGCATGCGGGACATCCATAGGTCTTTTTTCCGAATGAAGCACTTGGAGAACAAACTTATGATCGGAGCTTGTGCAATGGGCTTTTTGCTGCAGTTTGCGGTTACGGAGGTTCCGTTTCTCATACAGGCCTTTGGAACTTCTCCCCTATCGGGCAGGGAATGGCTGCGCCTCAGCATTCTGGCGGCTGCGCCATTGTTCGCCCACGAACTGATGGTACTGTTTTCCAAAATGACATCAAGGCGATGAGACATGGGGAAAAGGAGGCCGCCCCATTCCTCATTGTCCATAAAGGCGATATCGTCAACGAAATGCAACCAGCCGGCTTCAAAAGCCTGCCTTCTCAGATCTAATGAACTCAGCTCGGTGTGTTTCAAAGAAATCAAAAAAGTATCTCACATTTTCAAGCTCCGTCCACCGGGTCTCCTGCAGCTCAAGTGAATCCACGTTGTATATCTTGGCCTGCAGGGTTCCCAGCATGAAGGGGGAGTGGGTGGCGATCACGAACTGGCAGCCCAGAAAACGGGCCATCCGGTTCAGCTTTTCCGCCAATGCGGTTTGATTGGACGGAGAGAGGGAGACTTCCGGCTCGTCCAGCAGGTAGAGGGCGTCCGGCTCCAGATAGTCGTCCATCAGCTGCAGCGTGGTCTCCCCGTTAGAGTACTTCTCCTGCGCATATTTCAAGCACTCCAGATTTTGTCTGGTCTCATGGGATTCCTGAAAGATTTGCCGCTGCTCCTTGGCCATTCCTCTCCGGATGTGTTCGTAGACATAGCCGTCGCAGAGAACCTGCTCCTGCTGGATTTTCTTTATTTCATATAGAATGTCTTCACTTTTGATATATCGGCTTGCCGGCGGGAGTCTGTCAATTTGCCTGCCGTTCTCATACTCGCCAAGACTATAGCGGCATTCCTCTATAAATTTTGAGAAATACGCCACCCGTCCGTACTTATTGCTGGTGGCGTATTCTTGTCCCTTTAGGCCCAGCTTGCCGGCTATGATGTTTAGAATGGTGGATTTCCCGGAGGCGTTGCTGCCGTATAGAATGGTGATGGGGGCGAATACTAAGATGCATTCACCCTTGCCCGCAAATACGTTATAAGGATAGACGTTGGGATTTGTGACGGTCTCTTTGGAGAATAAAAAGCTGCTCAAATATAGGATGATGTTCACCTTCTTTGATGTTTTCTGCAGGCGGTGCTGCACCGATTCAGTATAGCATGAATTCTTCCGGAAGAAAAGAAGAAAAATATTTGCGCAGGGTCTTTTTTATGGTATAATATCGAAACAGAAGGGCATTGTTTCGACTTCTGATTCCATGTGCGCCAAGGCGCATGAAATTATGGTATAATATCGAAACAGAAGGGCTCCATGTGCGCCAAAGCGCACGAAATTATGGCATAATGTCCGGAAGGGGCAGAGGAGGCAGGATTACTATGGAAAAGATCATATTGACGGGAGATAGGCCCACGGGCAGGCTCCATGTGGGGCATTACTCAGGGTCTCTGAGGGAGCGGGTAAGACTGCAGGATTCAGGGGAATATAAAAAGACTTTTATTATGATCGCTGACGGACAGGCGCTGACGGACAATATCGAGAATCCGGAGAAGGTGAGGCAGAATGTGATAGAGGTGGCTCTGGATTATATGTCCTGCGGATTGGATCCGGCCAAGTCCACTATGTTCATACAGTCCCAGATTTCGGAGCTCTGTGAACTGACCTTTTATTACATGGACTTGGTGACTGTGGCCAGACTTCAGAGGAATCCTACGGTGAAGAGCGAGATCCAGATGCGCAATTTCGAGGCCAGTATTCCGGTGGGATTTTTCACCTACCCCATCAGTCAGGCGGCGGATATCACGGCATTCAAGGCAACCACGGTTCCGGTGGGGGATGACCAGCTGCCTATGATTGAGCAGACCAGAGAGATTGTGCATAAGTTCAATACGGTATACGCTCCCGTCTTGGTGGAGCCGGAGGCGCTTCTGGCTAAGAATGAGGCCAGCAAGAGGCTGCCGGGCACGGACGGTAAGGCCAAGATGAGCAAGTCTCTGGGAAACTGCATCTATTTGGCGGACTCGGCGGAGGAGGTTCGGGCCAAGATCATGAGCATGTACACGGATCCTCTGCATTTGATGGTCAGCGATCCGGGACATCTGGAGGGAAATGCGGTGTTCACCTATCTGGATGCCTTTTGCAGGCCGGAACATTTTGAGCGGTATCTGCCTGATTATGCAGATCTGGACGAATTGAAAGGGCATTATCAGAGAGGCGGTCTGGGGGATGTAAAGGTAAAGAAGTTCCTGAACAATGTGATGCAGGAGATTCTGGAGCCCATCCGTACCCGGAGGAAAGAGCTGGCGAAGGACATTCCGGCTATATACGAGATTCTGAGGAAGGGCAGCGACGCGGCCAGAGAGATGGCGGCACAGACCTTGGCAGAGGTGAAGAGCGCTATGAGAATCAACTATTTCGAGGATGAGGAGCTGATACGCGCTCAGAGCGAGAAATACGAGGCCTGATTCCGGGAAGGGTGGCCGGAGACATACGGCAGTTCCATGATATTGGAGGCGGAGATTCCGTGAGAGGCGGACAGAGGAAAGCAGAGCATACAGAGGCAGGAGAAACAGATGAGGACAGAGAAAACGGACATATCCCGGGGAGGCAGGAAACAAGATAGGCAGGGAAAGACGGATCGGGGAAAACAAAAGAACGTCAGATCCCAGAGCCGGGAGGAGAGGCTGGAAGAGGAGCTGATAGAAGGGCTGGAGTCTTTGGAAGAGCTTTCTGACGAGGGAGAAGAGTTTTTTGGCAGCGCAGAAGAACTCTTGGACGGGGCAGAAGGGGGTTCTGACGATCCGGGAGAATTTCCGGATAGGGCAGAGACGTCTTCCGGCGATTCGGAAGAGCTCGTGGATGAGACAGAGGAGCCTCTTGAGGAAATGGACGTGGCGGATTCGGAAGAATACGGAGAAGAGTCAGGAGAGTGGAGTGAAGAGGAGGAATGGGAGGAAGAGACGGAACCACAGAAGCTCTGGAAGACAGCGCTTGTCTTTATTGGGCTTATAGGGGCTGCCGCCATCATTTGTGCCATCCTATGGCATTTCTCTCATTCGGATTCGGAAGATGAGGGGCAGGTGTCCGGCGCTGTGTCCCAGTCCGTCTCCGAACCGACAAAATCCCCGGATGCTTCTCAGGGCACGGATGCGTCCGGCAGCCTTGACGGCTCCGACGAGCCCCTGCAGGAGCCCATATCAGGGACAAAGGATATGGAGTTCTCAGCGGTTGAACAGTCGGTGACTCCCAAGGATGTGATCAATCTGCGCTCTGTGCCGGATACGTCTGACACGGACAATATAGTCACGCAGGTTCAGAACGGAGCGGTACTCAAAAGGACGGGAATCAATGAGGAGACGGGCTGGTCGGAAATCGAATATGAGGGACGGACGCTGTACGGTGTCTCGCAATTTTTGACCTTGGATTTAAATTATAAGCCTTCGGTGGATGTCTCCGATGCCAATCGGGTCAGCACCAAGGACGGCAGGGTGATCATTTTTGCGGACTGTGACGACTGGATATCTCCGAAGGAATATGTGAATCTGAGGACAGAGCCCAGCACATCGGAGGGCAGCAGCACTGTGAGCTGCCAGCTCAACTATGGGGAGAGGGTACACCGCACGGGATTCAGCCCGGACTCCGGCTGGTCCAGAATAGAGTATAACGATCAGGTACTGTATGTGGTCACCAGCCTTATGCTGGAGGAAGAGTAGGGCGGGCCAAAAGAATTGACCCGATGGGATTTCACAAATAGAATACAGTATGGATTTCCGTGAATGGGACACACTAATGCCGATAACAGATAGGCATTGTGTGTTCCGTTTTTATGTGGGAGCCGCGCCGCCGTGTGGCCGGAACCCCATGGCGAAACGAGAGGAACAGTCTCGCAACTTAAAGCTAGGAGGTAATCTATGAATCAGAAACTGGGGAAATCCAGCATAAAGCCGGAGCGTCCGGTATATATATTGGAAAGCGCAAGCATCGTGGGAACCAAGGAGGGACAAGGGCCTTTGGGGCTTTTGTTCGATCAGGTTGGGGATGATGATATGTTTGGCTGTAATACATGGGAGGAGGCGGAGAGCAGTCTTCAGAAAAAGGCGGTGGGACTTGCGCTGGATAAGGCCGGTCTGAAGGCGGGGGATATCTCCTTCTTGTTTGCCGGTGACTTGCTGGGTCAATCCATTGCCACTTCCTTCGGGATATCTTCGTTTCAGATACCATTGCTGGGTGTATATGGGGCCTGCTCCACCTGCGGGGAATCCATGGCTCTGGGAACCATGAGCATAGCAGGGGGGCTTGCAGACAAGGTGGTGTGCGTGACTTCGAGCCATTTCGCCAGTGCGGAGAAGGAATTCCGCTTTCCGTTGGAATACGGCAACCAGAGGCCGCTTTCCGCCACATGGACCGTCACCGGCAGCGGAGCATTCGTGCTGGGAGGAGAGTCCGCATGGGGAGGCAGAAAGGCCAGAGCACGCATCACGGGGGTGACGGTGGGAAAGATCGTGGATTACGGCCTGAAGGATTCCATGAATATGGGGGCATGTATGGCGCCTGCAGCTGCCGACACCTTGGAACAGCATTTTGTTGACTTTGCCAGTCAGCCGGACGATTATGACAAAATCATTACAGGGGATCTGGGAAAAGTGGGGCAGAGGGTGCTGACGGATCTGCTTCGGAACAAAGGTTATGACATTTCCCAACAGCATATGGACTGCGGCATCGAGATATTCGATGGGGAGACGCAGGACACCCATGCAGGGGGAAGCGGCTGCGGCTGCAGCGCGGTGACACTGTCGGCCTATATTCTGAAGCAGCTTTCCGAGGGCAACTGGAGAAAGGTGCTGTTTATGCCCACAGGGGCCTTGTTGAGCAAGACCAGCTTCAATGAAGGCATGAGTGTGCCGGGAATCGCCCATGGGCTGGTTCTGGAAGCAATGGAATAGACGGGCGGCAGACATGGCGGCGGCAAATGCCGGAGCCGGCAGCTCCATTGACAAACATTGTTTGTGTGTGATATAGTGCCATATATAAGCCGGCCGCATTCAAGGCAGATCTTCTCCTGCAGTTTTGACGGCAGAAGAGCTGCCGCGGATACATATATTATGATAGGAACAGTATAGGCTAAGAAAAGAGGTAAGAAGCATGGCGAGTTGGAGCGATAAAGTTGCACAGGTGACACAGAATGCGATTTCAAAAGGCAAGGAGGTTGCGGGAGTCACAAAGCTGAACGTTGAGATCGGGGCGCTGAATCAGGATATCCGAAACATCCAGACAAAGGTGGGGGCATATGTTCTGAGCAACGGTCTCCTGCCGGAGGATTCCTTTGTGGCGGGCTTGGCGGAAAAGGTGCAGGCCTATAAGACGGAGATAGAGGCCAAGAACGAGAAGATCATGGAGCTGAAGAATATTACCGTTTGCGCTGGCTGCGGAAGGGAAGTATCCAGAGACAACAAATACTGTGTACATTGCGGAGCGGAGATCGTTGTGAAGGCGTCTGCCTCAGATAAGGCCCAGAATTCGGAGGCAGAGACCGTGGCAGAGGGCGCGGCGGTGGTGTCCGTAGAGAACGAGGTTCCGGCAGGCAGCTCCATTGTGTGGGCAGAGATCGTGGCGGACAATGAAGATGGGGCAGGGAAGACTGCACCAGACAACGGTGAGGCGGCAGGGGAGACCATACAGCGCGATGAAGCTAAAGCGGCGGACACCGCAGAGGAAAGCGCCGGCGCGGCATCAGAGACTGCTGATGAGACTTTGTAGGCTAGTGTTTTGTTTGGAAAGCGGGTTGATTCTTTGAGAAGAATGGAATTCAAGATGGAGCGGCAGGGACTTCTGGAGACGGGACAGAAAATTACGGTGACGGAGGGCCTGCTTCCCAGCAATTATTATTATGTGATAGATCCTGCGCTGGCCATGTCGGCAAACATACCTTTCCGGTACAGACTGAAAAGCCGGGAGGGCGTTGTGGCGGATATCGTGGAAAATGCCAGAGGTTTTTATGTGACTGCAGAATTTGACGAACCAGAAGTAGATATGAAGAAATAGGGGAAGGAAACAAAAAGAGGGAGTTCAGAAGTTCAAAAGATAGAAGGTTTGAAAAGAGGAGGAAAACAGTATGCGTAAGGTTTCTACAGACAAGGCGCCGGCGGCGATCGGGCCTTATTCTCAGGGTATCATTTCAAACGGGATGTTGTTTGCATCAGGCCAGATTCCCATCAATCCGGCTACAGGCAACGTAGAGGGGGAAGACATCAAGGAGCAGGCGGAGCTGGTCATGAAGAATGTGGGCGCTCTGCTGGCAGAAGCAGGGACTAATTACACAAGAGTGATAAAGACGACTTGTTTTCTGGCGGACATGGGCGACTTTGCAGCGTTCAATGAGGTATATGCCAGATATTTCACGGAGAATCCCGCCAGAAGCTGTGTTGCCGTGAAGACTCTGCCCAAGAACGTCCTGTGCGAGGTAGAGGTCATAGCCGAGGTATGACGCAGGATCCTGAGTAAGTTCTGGGTTGAAGGATGCTGTTTACAATTATTTAAAATGCCGCCCCACAGTATAGTTTTCCGTCTTTGACAGATACTAACACCATGCTTCTTGCCCGCGATCTCGGGACGTGCGCCGAGTGCGTGAAAAGCATTGGCAGAGACTTGAAGCGCCTGAATAGAAAAAGGAGTAGGTCAAATGATGGATTATGTAAATGCATTTTGGGTAGGCGGACTTATCTGCGCCCTGGTACAGATTCTGATGGAAAAGACGAAGATGATGCCCGGGCGCATTATGGTGCTGCTGGTGGTGACGGGAGCCGTTATCAGCTTTCTGGGCTGGTACGAGCCCTTTCAGGAGTATGCAGGAGCCGGAGCGGGTGTTCCTCTGCTGGGGTTCGGCAATGTGCTGATGAAGGGCGTCAGGGAAGCGGTGGATGAACAGGGGCTGCTGGGACTGTTCGCCGGAGGCTTCAAGGCGGGAGCCGTAGGAACTTCGGCGGCATTGATCTTCGGATATCTTGCGAGCCTTGTGTTCAGATCCAAGATGAAGAGCTGAATTCGGATGTAGGCTCACAGAGATTCGTAGAGGATTCCCTTTGCGTCCAGATATTTTCTGAGGGATTTGTCCCAGATAGCGTCAGGTGCCTTGGACGGAAGGAAGGTGTGGAAGGCGGTTCCGGTGGTGAGTATGGTCTTGGAACCGTCGTAGCGGATATTCAGCACCAGAGCTTTTATCTGGGAGGGATCCACGTCGCAGCCCTCCTTCTCCAATAGGGCGGCGGCCTTTTCCGGCATCAGATGCAGCACGAAACGAAAGAATAGGGGGGTGCGCTTTCCTTTGATCAGGTCAAAGCACAGTCCCTTTATTTCGCTCCAGGGACGGAAGTCATATTTTTCGTCAGGGGCTGGTTCGCCGGAGGAATCCTCACCGGCGAAGAATTCATGGTTAATCCGCCCGTCTATGGCAAAGGTGCAGGCGGCGCCGATGGAAGCCTCCTCCAGCAGGAAGGGCTCGAAAGCATCGGACACCAGAAGCTGGTTCATAAATTGTTTCATGGAAGTAATCTGCAGCGCTATCATTCTATTTTTGAAAGTCCTCCTATTCCAATGGATCCCGATTCCAAGTGCTTAGACTGATTATAGCCCATTCCCTGAAAAATTTCAATAATATGCTTTACAGATCTATATGGCTTATGCTATGATACATAGTAATGAAAACTATATTACATTGAAATGAAAACGCAATAAACCGGATTGGAGAGCATGTTATGAGTTACAAGATTGTTTTGGACAGCTGCGGCGAGCTTCCTGCAGAGCTGCTTGGGGACCACAGATTCGAGAGGGTGCCTCTGGGGCTGGAGGTCGGTGAGTACAAGATTCTGGACGACGAGAATTTCGATCAAGCGGAGTTTCTGAGGAAGGTGGCCGAGTCTCCCAAGTGCCCCAAGTCCTCCTGCCCGTCTCCGGAGCGCTTTATGGAGAGCTATGGTGAGCCTGAGGCAGAGCATGTCTACGCGGTGACGCTTTCCTCTCCTCTGAGCGGCAGCTACAACAGCGCCGAGCTGGGGAAGAAGCTGTACCATGAGAAATACGGGGACAAGAAGATTCATGTGGTGGATTCCCGGTCCGCCAGCGGCGGTGAGACTCAGATCGCGCTGAAGCTGGTTGATCTGGAGGAGGCGGGGCTTCCCTTTGAGGAGATCGTGGAACGCATCGAGGAGTTTCGGGACAATCTGCAGACTTATTTCGTGCTGGATAATCTGGAGACCCTGCGCAAGAACGGCAGGCTCACCGGAGTGAAGGCGCTGGTGGCTTCCACCTTGAGCATCAAACCCGTCATGGGCGCTGACAAGGGAGAGATCATACAGCGCAGCCAGACCATCGGCATCAAGAAGGCCCTGAGCCGCATGGCGGAGCTGGTGGCCAAGGAGGTGAAGGGGCCGGAGGAGAAGCGGCTGGTGATCACCCACTGCAACGCGCCGGACCGGGCGGAGCAGGTGAAGAAGATGATTCTGGAGAAGGTGCGCTTCAGGGAGTGCATCATCATGGATATGCGTGGCGTCAGTACCATGTATGCCAATGACGGCGGAGTGATTGTGACAGCCTAAAAAGGGCGGCGCAATGGTCTTATCGGGCTGTGAGGACGGACTTAAGCTGCTGCTATGCAGGACTGCGGAGACGGTTTGGAGCCGCTGCTATGTAGGACTGCGGAGACGGTTTGAAGCCACTGCTATGCATGACTACAAAACTGGTTCACAGCCGAAGCGCCAGCCAACCTAGAAACAAGGCCTGAGCCACAAAGATGGCAGGCAGGCCATATCTGAAATACCAGTGTCTGGTCTTGTGATGAAAGAAATGCATGCCCAGAGTGGAGCCCAGCGCTCCGCCTAGAAGGGCGGCGCCAAACAGAGAAGCCTCCGAGATGCGCCAAGCACCTCGGACGGCTCTTTTTTTGTCTATCCCCATCATGGCAAAGCCTAAGAGGTTCATTATGACAAGATAGACCGTGGCGATAGGAAAAAACAGAGAGTTCATCAGGCGCTCTCCTTTCGCTTCCAGCTTTTGCGGATCAGGAGAATTCCTGCCACGGACAGCACTGCCATGCCGGTCAGGAACACATAGATCAGAATGTAAGCAGTGGTGGGTGAGAGGATGTTTCCCATATATTCCGTGGACATTCCGCTGATGAGAGGCGCCACGAAATCCGCCGCAGTGTGGATCAATAGGCAGGCGATGACGCCTTGAACTGCCTTTTTGTTCCATACGGAGTAGCATACCAGCAGGCTTAAGGCAACATGGAATATCATGGTCAGGATTCTCTCGTATCCGGCCAGATAGAACATGGCCGGTCCGGTGCTTATAAGGGCATCCTTGGCCATGTACAATGCGCTGGAGTCTACGCCCAGCTGTTCCGTCTGACCAACCAGCTGATCGAAGGTTCCGCTGTTGATCATCAGGATGTACAGCAGATTGTTTATATAGGTCATTCCCACGATAATCATGGATTCTATTCCGCCATGTCCCATTCCGGCAGCGAAGCCTTTGTGGAAGGTGAGCTGCTTTGCCATGACCTTTGCTACGACATACCTGCCGGCCACTTCGAAGAGGCCTGCGGTGAAAGCCAGAGCAAGGCAGTATAGGACATAGTGCTTGGCGGCGAAGGCCTGAAAGCCCTGATTCAAAGAAAGCAGGCTCAATAGGGGAAGCCGGATAACGACCTGAAATACGAAGAAGCCTGCGGCTCCCAGCAGCCATGCAGTCCAGACTCCCTTTCCTTTGTTTCTTGCACCATAAACCACATAAAGGATCAGGGGCAGGAAGAGAGTTAAAAACAAAGTCACGCAAACCGCTGTGATCACTGATGCGCTTACCATAGATAAAACCTCCTTTTTCTGCAAACGACACTGAAAAGTGCAGTTTAGCCGCAAAATATATATTTAGCATTACTAAATATATATTAATACAATAAATAGTCACTGTCAAGGAATATTCTTGCTTTGTGAAGTGCTGCAAAGTATAATTCTAACTAAAGCATGAAGAAAGCGTACAAGATTCGAGCGGACGGCAATGGGCAGGACAGTGGGAATGGGGCAGCTGGATTGGGGGAATTTTGGGGAAGAAAATCAAATGTTATGCTTTTATTTTAGAGGCATAAAGGTACTCATAGACGCAGGAAACTGACGACACATGAATGAAGGGGGCAATGCGAATGAAAGAGGAGACAAGATTTAGTGAGTATGTTGAAAACCTGCGCCACGAAAATGGTATTTCCATTCTATCGCTCTGTGAGGGCTTATGTTCATTTCAGGAGGTGTCGTATCTGGAGACTGGGACAAGAAAGCTGGATCGGCTCTTGGAGGAGGCGATTTTGGAGAGGCTGGGAGTAGGTGCTGAGGATTATGAGATTTACATGGATTATGCCGAATATCAAAGATGGGGGGAGAGGCATCATATTATCCATTGTATTTCTTTTGAGAAGTTCGGTGAAGCAGAGCGTCTTTTGAAGGAATATCATAATAGATATTGCAATAAGTTGACGGATGCAATTAGATCGGATAGTGAGTGCTGCAATGTAGGATATCTTGCTGTAGATAAGTTGGAAATGCAATTTTATCTTAGTATGCAGGCACAGATACAAGATTTTGTGGGTGATTGCAAAGAAGAGCTGGGTATGCTTTTTTTGAAGGCCTTGAAACTCACCGTTCCAATGTATGAGAAAAGACCTATTATGACGCTGATATTGTCGCTTAAGGAGCTAAATCTGATGCTGGAGGCGGAACGACACAGAAAAGAAGGGGAGCGATTCTCCAGATATAGGGAAATAGTGGAATATATTGAGGCCAAATCGTTGGATAGACGAGGGAAGGCAAAATTATATCCCAAGGCTGTATATTACCTATATAGGTCAATGGTGTCTTGCGGTCCGGAGAAAGAAAATGAGGCAAATGGGTTCAGGCAGATGGGAAAGATAGGATCGAAACCTTTCGATGACAAGACCATATATCAGCTTTTGCGGCACTGCGATCATGCTTTAGAGATCCTGCGAGATAATGGAAGGATGTATTTTCTCTGGGAAATCCTTTTCATGAGGGAAAAGTTGCTTAATAGTCTACAAGGAGAGTGTGACAACATTGAGGACAAGGAAACGCTGCAAGTTATCTGTCAGGAAACGATAAATTGGAGGAGGGCTCTGGAGTCTGTCTATACGGAGTTTGGTGTTCCGCCAAAAACATCTGACTATTGTTATCTCTATGTTATGAAAGGGGTGTCCTGCATAAATGACGTGATTCGTATTCGGAGGAGGATGCTTGGAATCAATGCAAAAGAGTTGTGTGAGGGGATTTGCAGCGTGAAGACTTTAAGGCGCTTGGAAAGCTGCAGGACGGTTCCGCAGCGGGCAATTGTGAAAAGACTTTTTGAACGTCTTGGACTGTCAGGAGAGCTTACTAGGACGGAATTGGTAACAGATAGCTCTGAGGCTCATAAGTTAATGGAGCAACTAAGAGAAAGCTGCAACAAGTATCAATGGATGGAATCGGAACGACTATTAGAGAAAGTTAAAAAGCTGGTATCAACAAAGATAAGGAGCAATCAACAAGCATTGATGCGAAAAGAGCTGCTGATCCAATTGGGCAGGATGAATATTGAGAAAGAAGACTATCTTAAAAAGATGCGCACAGTATTGGAACTGACCCTGCCATATGATGCATTTTTGCAGGAGGGAGAGAAATATTTGACCTATGAGGAGCAGCTATGCATACTTAATATGATGCAGGTCATGGATAGGCAGGGGGAAGAGCTTTTGACTTGTATGAGACGGTTTGAAGAGATGTATCGTCCTTATATAGAGGATGAATTGTATGAAGTTGTCATGGGTATGTATGAAGTTATTATGGGATACACAAGGAGCCTATGGGGCAACATGGGAGAATACGACAAAGCAGATTGGCATAGTAGGAAAATGATAGAAGGATGCCTTAGGGCTCGCAGATTGTGGATGCTTCATGATAGTCTATACGATAGATGGTGGAACTACAAGGAGAGGGTAAAAAAGGGAATTTTTATATCTAAAGCATTGGATGATACAGAGGAACTGACAAGATGTGTTGTTCTCAGCAAATTGGCTAAAAGCAATGATGAGGAATTCTATTTAAAAAAGTTGGAGAGACTATAGTGATCTTTACGCGAGATGATTCATTATATTTGTTGGAAATCATATGTGTCAAGGGACAGAGTGGTTGAAAAAGATTAAATAAAGTTAATCTTTTTCAACCACTCTGTCCCTTGAAGATTTCTGCAAATTTTTATATTCTGAAAAGGGTTCCCAATAATGAATAGTCTTGTACAAGGCAATCAGTAAATCAATTCAGGAAAAAGCACATTGGTGGGATGGGCTAATAAATACCGCAAGGTCACGCTCAAGAGTGTTAGATAAAAATCTATTTACTGATAAGTGGGTATAGATGGATCTCAGGGCAGGATGACAGGGAATCCTGCCCTGAGAATTTTGGGGAATCAAAAGGGAGGACTGTATGAGGAAGTATCTTGTATCTGCGGTTATATTGACATTATACATCATGTGTTTGACGTCTTGCGCGATAAATCAGCATGGCGATAAGAGTCAGGCACAAGTATGGGATAAAAGTGGACAGCGGTGGGAGACGTTTCTTTACAGTGATGTCGGAAGGGGTACTGCGGGAGGTATTCAGGGAATTAAGGCGAATGAGGGCAATATAGTGTTTTCCGTTCTGGAAGACCATGAGGAAGAGTTGGATGATTCGGCGGATCAGGACATACCTGAAGATCAAGATGTACCGGAAGATACGGAAACGCCCAATGAAATCTTTTATTTTGTGAGTTTTTCTCTTGAAGGGATGGAGCCGACGGTGCTGTTTCAAGTGAATAGGACAACAACGGAGGTTTTGGATTATTGGCCGGACGGAGATGGAAAAGTATATTATATTACGGTAGAAAGGACGGAAACGGAGGAGAACATTGACTTGAAACGTTGTGGCATAGGCGAGGCCGAGGAGAGCGTTCGGCGGTTGAATGACTTTCTTCAAGATGGGGGCAGTGATTGCCGCGCGTGGAAGGTGCAGACAGTGCCGGATGGGGGCATCCTGATTTATTCGCCTGACGGATATGTGCTTCTGGATCGAGCCGGAAATATGCTGACAGAAGAAATATGGGAGGATGAGGAGCATTATGACGTCATTTGTATGAGCGAAAAAGACAGATTTGTGCAGGTATATGAGAATTATGGAATGAACTTTTATGTGTGCAGTGAAGGCGGAGAAAAAAAGGTGAGAGTAGGGGATATGCCTGCCTCAGGGAGATACCTATATGGAAGATCCTCTGAGGGAGATGCGCTGGTGTGTACGGATGCCTGCTTATACAGCTGTGATGAAGAAGGGGAAACGATGCTCCTATGTACATGGGCGGACTATGGAATCATAGGCGAAGATGTAGTGGCTTTTTATATGGTTGGGGACGATATGCATAGCCTTCTGTATGAGGAGGGGACTTTGAAGGATGTGACCTATATAGATGGTGAAAAGCCTGATAAACCTATGGAATTAACATTGGGATGCTTTGGAGATGCCTATTGGATCAGGAGGGCTGCTGCAGAGTACAACAAGGAGTCGGAGTACACCATATCCATCGTGGATTATTGGCAGGAAGATACGGCGGAGGCCGTGGGCAAAATGTACAATGACATTCTTGCCGGAAGGGGGCCGGACATCATCTGCTTCGAGAGCAATCTGGTGAACGACGCCGCTCTGGGCAGAGCAGGGATGCTGGAGGACCTGACGGCTTATCTGGAAGAAAGCGACGTAATAGGACCGGAGGATTTTGTGGATCCGCTTTATGAGGCGTTGGAAATTGACGGCAAACGGTATATGCTGCCTACTAATTTTGCCGTAGAGACCATGATTGCCAAGAAAGAATGGGCAGGAGGAGAGAGCGTCTGGACTCCGGCGGAATGCCTGAAGGGTGTGGCAGCAAACGAAGATCTGGCTTTTGGCGTAGATAGGGGGAATGTTGCGGATATATTGGCGGTATATGGATTATACTGCGCGGCTGAGGGGCAGAAAAACTTGGAAGCATATCTGAAGATTGCAGAATATTTGCCAGAACAGCGTGTCTATATTTCTGATTATGAAATGAAAAGGGACGGAAAAGTATTTATGGAATTTACATGGCTGTCTTCGGCGGAATCTTTTCTTTACGAGAAAGGCCAATGGGGCGATGATATCAGATATGCGGGGATTCCGGGAGCGGAGGGAAACGGCATGGCTTTTGTGCCCATAAACTGCTACGGCATCAGTTCGGGGAGCCCAAATAAGGAGGAGGCCTGGCGGTTCATAGAGAGTTTGTTTGCGGAGGAGATGCGGGAGTCTGTGACTCCGGATGATTATTTCTCTGCCAGAAAAGACGGCCTTGAGGAGCAGCTTGTTGAAGCATCCAAGATAGCGTATTATGAGGATGAAAACGGAAATCTTGTTAAACTGCCGCTTTTTGCAGATCGGTCGGAAGGGATGGATTTCTATGCGGCAAGTCAGGAAGATATAGATAAGATCAGAGAGATCATAGGCGGAATCCGGCTGATGCGCAGGGAGAACTCGGCGGTGGCGCATATCATCGGGGAGGAGGCCGGGGCTTATTATGCGGGAGATAGGACGCTGGATGAAACCATAGAAATCATAGAAAATAGAATAAGAATGCTTTCATTGGAGAATGCTCTTTAACGAGAGCGGGCAGGAATAAAAAGAAAGAGGGGCCGGAGTGCCGATGATTTCCGCATCGGGGCTCCGGCCGCCTTCTGTCGCCGTTGCACAAAAACAGCCTTTTGTATAAGGGGTGCAAATTCTTTTTTGTTTAGATCAGCTGCTCTCCCTGCTGGCTCATTTTCATGGCCCGAACCTTGCAGGAGAGGCCGAAGAGATTGATGAAGCCCTCTGCGTCATGATGATCGTAGAGCTCCCCCGTAGTGAAGGAGGCGATGCTCTCGTTATAGAGAGTGTAGGGGGAGGTGGTGCCGGCCTTAATGATATTGCCCTTGTAGAGCTTGAACTTCACCTCTCCGGTAACGTATTTCTGGGTCTCCTCGATGAAGGCCTGCTCTGCCTGACGCAGGGGGGTGAACCACTTGCCCTCGTATACCAGACTTGCGAAGCGTCCGCCCATCTCTTTCTTCATTGCGTAGGTATCCCTGTCCAGAATCAGCTCCTCCAGCTGATTGTGCGCCTCCATCAAAATAGTGCCGCCGGGGGTCTCGTACACGCCTCTGGACTTCATGCCTACTACTCGGTTTTCCACGATGTCCACGATGCCGATGCCGTGTCTGCCGCCCAGCTCGTTCAGGGCGTGAATGATATCGGAGACCTTCATCTGCGTGCCGTTTAAGGAGGTGGGGATGCCCTTCTCGAAAGTCATGGTAACATACTCGCCTTGCTCGGGAGCCTCCTCAGGAGTGACGCCCAGCACCAGCAGGTGCTTATAGTTGGGCTCGTTGGCGGGATCTTCCAGCTCCAGCCCCTCGTGGCTGATATGCCAGATATTGCGGTCCCGGCTGTAGGAGGAGTCTGCGGAGAAGGGCAGGTCGATGCCGTGGGCCCTGCAGTATTCGATCTCGGACTCTCTGGAGTCCATGGTCCACTTGTCGCTTCTCCATGCGGCAATGATCTTAATGTCCGGGGCAAGGGCTTTGATGCCCAGCTCGAACCGGATCTGGTCGTTGCCCTTGCCGGTGGCTCCGTGGCAGATGGCGGTAGCGCCCTCTTTCCTTGCGATCTCCACCAGCTTCTTGGCGATCAGGGGTCTTGCCATGGAGGTTCCCAGCAAATATTTGTTTTCATATACGGCACCTGCTTGTACGCAGGGCATGATATACTCGTCGCAGAATTCGTCGATGACGTTCTCGATGTAGAGCTTGGAAGCGCCGCAGAATTTTGCCCGCTCCTCCAGCCCGTCCAGTTCCTCCGCCTGCCCGCAGTCCACACAGACACATATTACCTCATAGTCGAAATTCTCCTTCAGCCAGGGGATGATGGCGGTGGTGTCCAGACCGCCGGAATAAGCCAGTATTACTTTTTCCTTCATGATCATAGCCTCCATGGTATGTATATTGATAGATTTTTGTCTGGAAAATACTATACACCATTTCCCCGGAAAATGCAATCGTCATATAGCATTGTACTGCATGGATTTATCTTGCAATGGCGGTGAAAAAAAGGTATGATGGAGGGGAGGCATTTCCTGAGAAGTATTTCCGGGGAGCGGGATTTTCAGGATATGGGGAGGGCCGTCAGGTGCGGTGAAATGATAATAACTCTGGAGAGACAGACGGATGGAGAATAAGATTCGGGAGATAAACGCGCTTCGGATCACCATAGGGCGCAGAAAGCTGGCAAGGGATAGAAAGAGCATTCAGATCATATTTCAGGTGCTGGAGGAGTGCGGGATTCCCTGCGAATGTATGGCAATCAATATCGACTGGCTGGCAGTGGTGGTGCGGGAGGCCGTGCGGGAGAAGGTGGGCGGATTCGTGGCGGAGCTTAAGCGGCGGCTTAGTCAGGTGAATATTTCCATGGGCGAGGAAATGGTGCTGTTCTATCTGGAAAACTGGAATGTGACGTCCAGAGGGATAGGCTTCATCATTACCAGCTTGTCCCTGCAGAATGTTGACATTGTCATGCAGCGGTATGTCAAGTGCGAGGACAGGCTTGTGGTTGGAGTTTCCGCCGATGTGGCCGGGGAGGCGGGAGCGATCCTTAGGGAAATCATGGAGTCTGGGGAGAGGCCGTGAGGGAAATCTTTTTGCCCTTTTGCAGGACAGGTGTCATAGGAGACAGATCCCATGAGAGCAGGGGCTTTCAGGGAGAGGGAGGAGGGATGGAAGATGATGGAAAAGCGGGATTTTGATTTGCTGTCTCTGGGAGAAATTATGCTCAGGCTGTCGCCGCCTGACAATGAGCGCATCACAAGGGGGGAGGGGTTTGGCAAGCAGGCGGGAGGCGCGGAGCTGAACTCTGCCGCGGGGGCGGCCATGCTGGGACTGCGCTGCGGCATTATTTCCAAGCTTCCGGCAAACGATCTGGGAACATATATCAAGAACCGGGTGCGGCTCTGCGGGGTCAGCGATGATTATCTGGTATATGATCAGGAAAAGGATGCCAGACTTGGAGTATATTATTATGAGAATGGGGCGTATCCCCGGAAGCCTCGTATTGTCTACGACCGAAAAAACACCTCGATGAACAAGATATCGGTGGGAGATTATGACGAAGCGCTGTATTCGGCGGCCCGCTGCTTCCATACCAGCGGCATTACGCTGGCCTTGAGCTCTCAGGTCAGGGAGACGGCTGTAGAGATGATGAAGCGCTTCAAGGAGCAGGGGACTCTGATTTCTTTTGACGTGAATTTCCGGGGAAATCTGTGGACGGGGGCGGAAGCAAAGGCATGCATCGAATCCGTTCTGCCCTATGTGGATATTTTCTTCTGTTCTGAGGATACGGCAAGGCTGACCTTTCTGAAGGAAGGGAAGCTGAGAGATATCATGAGGAGTTTTGCCGAGGAATATCCGATTTCCATTGTGGCTTCCACCCAGAGGGTAGTGCACAGCCCCAAGCGTCATTCCTTCGGATCGGTGATCTATAGTGCCAGGGAGGATCTGTTCTACGAGGAGGCGCCCTATCGGGATATAGAGGTGGTGGATCGCATCGGAAGCGGTGACGCATATATATCAGGGGTTCTATACGGGCTATTGTCTCATGAGGGGGAATGCGGGTGTGCGCTGGAGTACGGAAATGCAGTCAGCGCACTGAAAAACACCATTCCCGGAGATCTGATCTATACGGATCTGAAAGAAATTCAGGGAATCATCAAAGAGCATAAGGCTACGGGACGAATTGCAGAAATGGACCGATGAAGAAAGAAAAACCGCCAGCGCGGTTTTTCTTTTTTCTGAAAACAGCTTGACACAAAACCGTATCAATTGTATAATACGGTTATAGAACTGTGTTATACAACTGATACGGTTTGAAAGATGAGAGACGGTGAAAGATGATATCATTTGAAGATTTTGTGCTGGGGGACGGCTATCCTATTTATCTGCAGATTATCCGCCATATCAAGCAGGGTATCGCCGCCGGGGCTATCGGGCATCAGGAGGAGGTGCCCTCCAGAAGGGCTCTGTCCGCATTGCTGGGGGTGAATCCCAATACCATCCAGAAGGCCTACCACATGCTGGAGGATGAAGGGATCATTGTCTCCAGATCCGGGGCCAAAAGCTATACCAGCGTGGACGAGGACACCGTGCAGCATATCCGCCGCGAGCTGCAGGCGGGAGATACGGCAGTGTGGGTGGAGGCCATGAAGCGGCTGGGACTGTCCAGAGACCAGGCGCTTGGGCTTGCGGCTGATCTCTGGGAGAAGGGGCAGGAGAACTGAAAAGCTTGGTTTTGCGGAGGGCTGCAGGGTCTAAGAGCTGCCGAGGCCCGGAAACGGCAGAGGCAAGGCACCGGGGAATTGGAGAGTGCGGAAACGGCAGGGATACGCTGTTTTAAGGCTGTGGAGATGCGCGGGAGGGGGGTATGACGATGACGGCAGGGAAATGGCAGAGAAATGCAAGGGGAGCGGCATCCATATGGGCGCTGCTGGCCAGAAGCAGTATTTATAAGCTGCTTGCGCTGGCGGCGGTCATGGCGCTGGGGGAGGCGGCGCTGTTTTATATAAGCATGAGGGGCGGCAGAGGATATGAGCTGACGGATGTGATTAATAGCAGCAAGATCTCCACCACCTTTTTGGCAGCGCTGGGCCTATGGCTTTCTGCCTTGGCGGGGACGGAGAGAAACATAGAGGAGAAAAGCGGCAACACCATAAATAGGCTTACGCTTTCCCGTAGAGGAATTTTTTGGGTGAAGGCAGTATTTAACATAGGATGTCTGGTGATATTGTTTGCGCTGCAGATCTGGATAGCGATCTGGATGGTGGGAGCTTTCGGCAGAGAGAGGCCGGAGGCTTACGCGTCGCCCCAGCGTTTGTTTCTGGCGTTCTACCGCATCGAGTTCCTGCATTGCCTGCTGCCGCTGGCGGAGGCGGGGAAATGGGTGAGAAATGTTTTTCTTGTGCTGGCTCTGGGCATGGAGGCGGCAGCCTATGTCAAAGGGGTTCCGTTGACGCTTCTTTTGCTGTACTTTGTGACTGCGGGGTGGTTTGTGGGCCCCGTCGGCGGGGGACTGACAGACGCGCTGTGCATTTTGGTCTGCGTGGCCGTGATGGTAAGCAATGTGTGGAGGCTTTGGAAAAAGGACGCGTAAAATGTGAGCAGTCAGGAAAGGGGGAGGGCATGATCACAAAAAGGAAAAAGAGAGAAGGCTGTTTTCCGCCGGGATACGAGTATGGGGAGCAGGAGAGAATAGGAGGCATTTTTTTGCTGGCTGCGGGAGTATTGTTTAGTCTTCGTTTTTTCGGCAGGCTGTATGGGATGATACAGAATCTGTATATTTATGTGGGGCAGAAGCGCATGCTGAGAGAGGATGCAGAAGTAGCTGCCTTTGGGCGGCTGATTCAGGGGCATTGGGTGCCGTATATACCATTTTTTCTGTTTCTGATTGTGATGGCGTTCTACCATTATTCTTATTACTATCGTGGAACCAAGAGCATTTATCTGATGCGCAGGCTTCCTGCAAAAGGTGTGCTGCCTGCAAGCTGTGTCCGTGAACCGCTGTTCGGGATGGCCGCGGGGGCGGCGGTTTTCGGACTGCTGGAGCTGCTGTATTACGGGATCTATCTGTTGGCGGTGCCTTCGGGGCTGTAGAAAGAAAAGCGTGGAGAGGAGCGTGAGCAAATGCTGGAAATAAAATCCTTGAAAAAATATTACCGCACTCCGCTGGGAGGCGTGGAAGCCTTGCGGGGCGTGGATCTGAAGATCGGGCAGGGAGAAATCATAGGACTCTTCGGGGAGAACGGAGCGGGAAAGACCACGCTTCTAAAGAGCATTTTGGGCTTTTTGCCCTATGAGGGAGAGGTTCTTCTGGACGGGGAGAAGATTCGCAGGAGCAATATTTCCCGGCTGTCCTTTGCCACCTGCGAGCATTCCTTTTTCCCGAATCTGACGCCGGAAGCCCATAGGGAATTCTACAAGATGCATTTCGGGACATTTCGGGATAAGCGGTACGAGGCTTTGATGAATTTTTTCGAGCTGCCGAAAAGGAAGGCCCTGAAAAATTATTCCACAGGGCAGAAAAACCAGTTTGAGGTAATTATGGCACTGTGTCAGGGAGCCGACTATATTCTGATGGATGAACCTTTTGTGGGAAACGACATTTTCAATCGGGAGGATTTCTATAAGGTGCTGCTGGGAATTCTGGAGCCTGAGGAGACCATACTCCTTTCTACCCATCTGCTGGAGGAGGTGGATAAATTTGTGGGCAGGGCCGTTCTGCTTCGGCAGGGCCGGGTCATAGGCGATGTGACCATGGTGGAGCTGGAGGAGCAGAACAAGACTCTGATGGATTATGTGAAGGAGGTTTACGGCTATCGTCCCGACAGAGTGGAGAGGGCGCTGGAGGAGCTGACAGGCGGGGAGGATGAGTGAGCCGGGATCGAAGAAAAACCAAGAGGGACGAAATGGGGGAGGAAGGGGGAGGGTTGCGTGAAAAGAAGCTTGTTGTTGGGATTGTTTTTCATATGTACAGCGTTGTTTTCCGTTTTTCTGGCCATAGAGAAGGTGGATAGGGGGAAGGAGGACATCGTGATTGTGCAGGAGGTGCTGGCAGGGGACCCTGAGGCGGCTGCAGGGGTGACTCTTCGGATTCCCTCTCACTGGGACGGACATCTGCTCTGGGACACGGAATACACGGTGGGCAGCGGAAATGGGGCAAAGAGCAAGTTCTCTTATTCCCATAGGCAGACGGACTGGTATCTGCCGGTGAATGTCAGTGCCGCTCTGGATTTTCAGCATGCGTCGAGGTTCGGCTCGGCCTGCACGGATACGGGAGGCTATTGGTCTATGGAGAACTGGGAGACAGAGCCTTATGGGGATATCCTTCAGGAGGCGGTCCGGCAAACGGCGCCGGGGGAGACCTACGAGGTCAGTATAGAAATAAAAGATTATTATGTCAACTACCCGCTGGTCTTTTGGCTGGAAGGCCATTCCACGATGTATGTGGACATGTATGACGAAGCCTGCGGATATCTGACGGAGTATTTTCATATTCCCACGGCCGGGGATCGGCTGGAGCTGACTGTGGAGAAGGAGCCGAAGGGAGAAACGTTTTCTTTTGAGGGCAGTGTGGCATACGGGAATGGGAAGATTGTCATTGCGGACTCTTCTGCAGAAGGGGATCATGGGATTTACTATGCATATTGTCTGGAGGACGCGCTGACTAGGGAGTGGGTGGATCGAGGGCAGAACCAGGGAATATTTTATTTTCCTTTTCCTAGCGCAGGGGACGGCATCTGGCATGTGGATCTGACGGAGGTGCGCAAGGAGTGCGAGCTGCCGGAAGGGGCTGTTCCTCTGGAGATGAAAAGAGATGAGGGGAGCCGCAGGCTGTATCTGGCGGTGAGGGAAAAGGAGGGGTATAGTCTCTGTATCTACCAAGAGGAGGAAGATGGGCTGGCGCTGGCTCAGAAGATCGGGGTTAACAGAGAGAATCTTTCCGGAAATTTCTCGTATCTTAAGGAGATTGAGGACAACAAAGACTACGGAGAGGATGATGCTTACGGGCCGCTGCCGTATTTTTGCGGGATGTTTTTGACGGAGGGAGGGGTACTGCTTACTTGGAGCGACGGCAGCTTTTCCTTTGCGGCGGAGGAAGAGGGAAGGTATGAGCGGTGGTGTGACGGGATGTTCCCGGCGGGGCAGGAGGGAGACTACGGAAAAATAGTGTTTCCTTGGAAAAATGTATGCGTCTTTGACGGGGAGCGTCTTTTGCTGGCGGCCTATGAACGCCGGGAGAGCCTGAACGTGGTGCTGGCCGTGTACGGTCAGGAGGGACAGCGCTACGGAGGTCTGTACCGGCACAGCAGCGAAGGGGACTGGGACGGAGGCTTCGGCGCTCCCGGCATAACCCCTCAGGGGAGCAAAAAGGAGATGCTGGAGCTGACCGTTAGGTAAAAGCATTTCGGTTTCGAGGGCTCCGAGAGCGTCCGAAGACATACTTGCGGCAGAATATTTTTGTTTTTGGAATGCAGTGTGTCGGCTGTGATGTTCCAAGAGAGCTTGAAATATGGTTTCGCTTATTGTACAATGAATGTCAATACTTAGATGCCGTAAATTTTATTTTGGCCCAATGATGGGCAAAGAAAGAGAGCGAGGAGTCTGACATGATTCAGCATAAGGGAACCACGGTAATTGATACCAAGCGACTGAGGCTGCGGCCTTTTGTGCCGGAGGATGCGGATCCCATGTTTCGCAACTGGGCTTCGGATAAAGAGGTGACGAAATTTCTCACATGGCCCACCCACGGAAGCAAGGAGGTTTCCGCTTATGTGGTGGAACAGTGGTACGGGCGGAGGGAGGAACCCAATTACTACCAGTGGGCCATAGAGTTAAAGGAGCTGCACGAGCCCATCGGCAGCATCAGTGCCGTGAAGGTGGACGACCGGACGGAAGCGGCCACCATAGGGTACTGCATAGGACGCAGATGGTGGGGGCAGGGTATTACGGCGGAAGCTCTGGAGGCGGTGATCACATTCTTCTTTCAGGAGGTGGGGATGAACTGCATAAGTGCCTGCCATGATCCCAGAAATCCCAATTCCGGCAAGGTGATGAAAAAGTGCGGGATGACCAGAGAGGGAACCTGGAGGGCAGGAGGGGTGAACAATCAGGGTATCTGCGACGAGACATGGTATTCCATACTGCGGGATGAGTTCTGCAGCCGCAGGGACTCCTGCAGGCAGCAGGGGCCGGTGAGGGAGATAGAGGATCCGGGGGATAAGAAGGCCATCGCCAGAGAGATTCTGGAGGATCTGTCCGACTGGTTCGGCATCAGGGAGGCCAGAGAAACCTACATAGAGGAAAGCGCCGGACAGCCCTTTTGGACGGCATTTAGGGAGGAGAGGCCGGTAGGTTTTTTGTGCCTGAAGGAGACGGGGCAGGCCACGGCGGAGCTTTCGGTCATGGGTGTGCGCAGAGAGTGCCATGGTCAGGGCATAGGAAGGGAACTGTTCGCCGCCGCAAAGGCGTGGGCCAAAAGACAAGGATATTCTTTTTTGCAGGTAAAGACAGTGCAGATGGGACATTATGAGAACTATGACAGAACGAACCGATTCTATCTGAGCATGGGATTCAAAGAATTCGAGGTGTTTCCTGCCTTGTGGGACAAGGGCAATCCCTGCCAGATCTATGTGATGGAGGTATGATTACATAGATGACATTGGGCATGAGAAGGCTTCCCTTGGAGGCCGGGGTTCCTGAACGGAGGAGAACTGAAAATTCCGCTGTATTTATACTGGGAACTGAAGAAGCAGAAAAGTTCTTGTAACCCTTCCCGTGATATGCTACAATAGAAAGGCAGGAAAAACTGAATCTGATATAAGCTTATAATATGGATGAGCGTTTCTACCAACCGCCGTAAATGGTTGACTACTGGTTTCGGGAACCGGTGGTCACTCATTTACTTTTTTATTATGGAGGGATTTTTTATGGAATATGATGTAATCATTATCGGGGCGGGGCCGGGGGGCATTTTTTCGGCCTATGAGCTGACAAAGAAAAGGCCGGAACTGAAGATAGCCGTTCTGGAGGCGGGCCATGGTCTGGACAAGAGGCGCTGTCCCATCGACGGGGAAAAGGTGAAGGCTTGTGTGAAGTGCAAGAGCTGTTCTATTATGAGCGGCTTCGGAGGCGCGGGGGCGTTCTCCGACGGGAAGTATAATATTACGAATGATTTCGGGGGAACGCTGTATAAATATATTGGAAAGAAGCAGGCGCTGGATCTGATGGGCTATGTGGACGAGATCAACATGAGCCACGGAGGGGAGGACACCAAGCTGTACACCACGGCGGGCACCAAGTTCAAGAAGCTCTGCATGCAGAATGACCTGCATCTGCTGGACGCTTCCGTGCGGCATCTGGGAACCGATGTGAATTATGTGGTGCTGAAGAATCTGTACGAATATTTGAAGGAGAAGGTGGACTTTTTCTTTGATACGCCGGCGGAGTCCGTGTTTGGGTGCAAAGACGGATCCGGCTATGAAGTCAGGTGCGGGGAGGCGAAGTATTTTGGCCGGTACTGCATCATCTCCGTGGGACGAAGCGGCAGCAAGTGGATGGAGAAGGTCTGCGGGGAGATGGGGATCAAAACGAAGTCCAACCGGGTGGACATCGGGGTCCGGGTGGAGCTTCCGGCGGAGATTTTTTCCCATCTCACGGATGAGCTTTACGAGAGTAAGATCGTTTATAGAACCCCAAAATACGGCGACTTGGTTCGCACTTTCTGCATGAACCCCAAGGGGGCTGTAGTGAACGAGAATACCAACGGTATTGTCACCGTGAACGGGCATAGCTACGAGGATCCGGAGAAGCACACGGAGAACACTAATTTTGCGCTGCTGGTGGCCAAGCATTTTTCCGAGCCATTCAAGGATTCCAACGGATACGGGGAGAGCATTGCCCGTCTCAGCAATATGCTGGGGGGCGGCGTCATCGTCCAGCGGTTCGGGGACTTGATCCGGGGCCAGCGAAGCACTCAGAAGCGCATAGAGGAGTCTTTCACCACACCCACTTTGAACGCCACTCCGGGGGATCTGAGTCTGGTGCTGCCCAAGCGGCTTCTGGACGGAATTATTGAGATGATCTACGCGCTGGATAAGATTGCGCCGGGGACGGCAAACGATGATACCCTTTTGTACGGTGTGGAGGTGAAGTTCTACAATATGGAGGTGGAGGTGGACGAACATCTGCAGACCGAGTATGAGGGGCTTTACATCATAGGGGACGGCAGCGGCATCACCCACTCTCTGTCCCACGCTTCAGCCAGCGGGGTGTACGTGGCCAGAGAGATCGGGGAGAGGGCATAGGAATCGCAGGAGGAAGGAATGCTCCGAAAACCGGGGTCTGAGATAGGCGCGAAGGCAAGGGGCAATAGCGGTACAGAGCGGCAGGCAACGGGACGAACGGCAGCAGAGAACAAGACGAACGGCAGCAGTGGCATGGAGCGGCAGACAACGAGGCAAGCAGCAGTAGGGATGGGGAGCGGCAGGCAACGAGGCAAGCAGCAGTAGGGATGGGGAGCGGCAGGCAACGGGGCAACCGGCAGCAGGGAAAACCGCTGCCGGCCGGCGGTAGGAAACAGGAGGTATGGGAATGAGCAAAATCAAGGAAAGCGCGCTGGAGCTGCTGGGGGGAACCCCGATGCTTAGGCTTAGCCGTTACGGAAAAAGCGCAGGGATTGAAGGTAGGCGGCTTTTGGCAAAGCTGGAGTATCTTAACCCTGCGGGATCGGTGAAGGACCGGGTGGCGCTGGCCATGATCGAGGATGCGGAGAAGAGGGGGATTTTGAAGCCCGGAGCGGCCATCATAGAGCCTACCTCCGGCAACACCGGAATAGGTCTTGCTGCAGTGGCGGCGGTCAAAGGATATCGGGTGATCCTGACTCTTCCGGATACCATGAGCGTGGAGAGAAGGAGGCTGCTTTCGGCCTATGGGGCGGAGCTGGTGCTGACGCAAGGGGCAAAGGGGATGAAAGGGGCCATTGAACGGGCTGAGGAACTGAAGGAGTCCATACCGGGAGCGGTGATATTGGGACAGTTCCAAAATCCCGCAAACCCCAAGGCCCATAGGGAGACCACCGGGCCGGAGATCTGGGAGCAGACAGAAGGCAGAGTGGATATTTTTGTGGCCGGGGTGGGCACCGGAGGCACCATAACCGGGGTGGGGGAATACCTGAAAGGAAAGAATCCCCATGTGCGGGTGGCAGCGGTAGAGCCGGCCTCCAGTCCGGTGCTGTCCAAGGGGATTTCAGGTGCCCACGGGATTCAGGGCATCGGGGCAGGCTTCGTCCCGGAGGCGCTGAACCCGGCGGTTTATGACGAAGTCATTACGGTGGAGGATCAGGAGGCCTTTGAGGAGGCAAGGCGTCTTGCAAGGACAGAAGGGATACTTGCGGGCATTTCCTCCGGGGCGGCGCTGAAGGCGGCCTGTATTCTGGCACAAAGACCGGAGAATCAGGAGAAGGTGATCGTGGCTCTGCTGCCTGATTCAGGGGATAGATATCTGTCAACGCCGCTGTTTGAGGCGTAGGCCTTTGCCGCAGGAGGATGGCAGGCTGCCGAGCCCGTCACCTAAGGAGTCAGGCAGTCGGTGCAGGGAGCTTTTTGCCATAGGGAGCCGGTTTTCCTATGGGCCTTAGGGAGGCCTGCGAGACTGTCTGGCAGATTTTGTCCCTATCCTTGCACTGTGAATAAGGAAGATATGTAAATGATTGGGATGATAGCGAATACCAAAGAGAGCGGGAGGAACAGCGCAGACAAGAGGAAGAAGAGGAACGACGGAGACGAGAGGAAGAAAATGATTGGTGGTAGATAAAAAATGCATACAAATCCATTGTGCAAATTACATCAAAAGTAAATTTTAAATATAAGATGAATGAAACCAGATAAGGAGAAACTCAAAAATTATGTTTAGGACAGCAGACACGACAAAATGGAGTGAATATCTTATTTGGAGGAATTACAAAATGGCAAAATCATTATTTGAGGAACTGGGTGGCAAATACGAGCGGCACGGCGATTATTTAATACCATGTTTGTCTGTACCCGCCGAAGAAGAACAGCCCATAGGCATATGGGGACAGCGGCATATGAACTATCTGAAGCAGTACCATAAGGTTACATACACTAATCTTCTTACAAGCGGCAGGCTCAACGCCTATCTTGTTGATGTAGACAAGCAGGCACAGGAACGCTCCCATAGGCTCATAGAGGGCATGAAACAGACACAAGACATAACAGAACAGCTAAAGGCTGAAAATGCCTTAGAATGGACAGGAAAAATGAATAACATAAGAGTTTGTGCGAGGGAGATTGTATATGATGAAATCATTTACGCATAGACAGCAAGGCGACAGAGGGGAAAAGCTCTGTCGCTTTTCTTTTCGGGAAGCATCTGATTTAATAGTGATTTTTTTCTGAATATATTGACATGGCAGTAATGAGTTACTATGCTATTCGGCAGGAACTTGTTCCTGCTAAATACGGTGGCAAAATATTTACAGATTTCAACGAGGACGAAATAGATTTGCTTTTCCGTCTTTATGTAAAATTATTTGCTGGCATAGAGCGGGTATAAAAATATGCGGAGAAATTAGGCTAATGAACATTGGGAATGGGCATACGTTTTTCATCATCACGCATAATTTGATTGCCGCAAACTGATTTAAGGATTATTTAATAACTTCTATGCTACACTCAAATCATAAAGAGAAAGGAGCAGCTAAAATGTATCTACGAATACTAAAAAAAGACCTTAAGCGCAAAAGGGCGATGAACGTGATACTGCTGGTATTTATTATACTCGCGTCGATGTTCATGTCCTCAGGCGTGAGCAACATCATCACCGTGACGACTGCGCTGGACAGCTATTTTGAAATGGCAGACGTGCCAGATTACTGGGCGATGAGCGAAAACAAATCCTCAGACAAGGACATTTGCGGGACGCTTGAAAACGCCTCCGCGATAGACGAGTTCCGTATCGAGGAGTACGTCCGTATGGCCCAGTCCAATATTACGCGGGTCGGCGAACCGCTTAACGGTTCCAACGTCAATCAGATATTAGTATTACAGAGCGACAGAGATATGGGGATGAATTATTTTCTGGACGACGAAAATATTCTTAAAAGCGTACCCAAAGGGGAAATTTACGCTACCCGTTTCATAGAGAAAAACATGGGACTTAAGGCAGGCGACAAAATTACTGTCGAAATAGAGGGCGTAAGCCGCGAATTTACCTTTGCGGGCAGTTTCAAGGACGCTGTCTGCGGCACGGAATTGATAGGCATTAAAAAGTTTATCATTAACGGCGAGGAATTTGACGAATATATGTCCGACGAAACGATGAAAAATATGTACGGCGGGAAATTCTTATACATACACACCGCCGATCTTGACAAAACCCTGTCCCAGATAGCGGATATATCCGACAGCGTTACCTTTGCGAGTGACACGGATACACTGGGTCAAGCCTATATTTTTAACATGATAATCATGGGTCTTATCCTTGCGGTGAGCCTTATTCTTATCATCATATCCTTTGCGGTACTGCGGTTCACCATAGCCTTTACCCTCTCTGAAGAATTCCGCGAGATAGGCGTTATGAAAGCCATAGGCATGCGGAGCATAAAAATTCGGGGGCTGTACCTTACAAAATACTTCGCTATTTCCGTTGTCGGCGCAGCACTCGGCTTGATACTCAGCTATCCGTTCGGGAAAATGCTTATAAATTATTCCTCGGAGTCTATTATAATAGACATCAGCAATAACGGATTTGTAAACATTGCATGCGCGGTTCTGACAGCGGCTGTGATTCTCTTGTTCTGTCTCAGCTGCACGGGCATGGTGAGCAAAATGTCCCCGATCGACGCTGTAAGGAACGGGCAGACGGGGGAACGCTTCCGCAAAAAAGACGTTATGAGCCTTGGAAGATCGCGGCTTGGCACGACGGTTTTCCTTGCTGCGAACGATATTGTAAGCAGTCCCAAACGCTACGCTGTCATTACCTTTACGTTTTTTCTGTGTATGTCGCTGCTGATAATGCTTTCCAATGTCACGGCGTCTCTTAAAAGCGGAAAGTTGCTGAAATATTTCGGGAATGCGGACTGCCACGCAGTTACGGACATCGGCGACGAAGCTATGAAATTTATGACCGTGGACGGACATGAAAAGGTTGAAAAATATCTTGATGATATGGAGCAGACCCTTGCGGAAAACGGTATGCCCGCGGAATGTATGACGGAATATTATATTTATACAATGATAAGATACGGTGAACAGGAAAGCAAGACAGTTATACTTCAGGGTACGGGAACAACAATGGATATGTACGAATATTTAGAGGGTACTCCTCCCCAAAACAATAACGAAATTGCAGTGACAACCCTTTTGGCAAAAAAGCTGGGTGCGGAAATAGGCGATACCGTTACCTTGTCCTACCCGACGGGCGAAACGGCGGAGTTCATCATAACCGCTCTGTATCAGGCAATGGTCAATCAGGGCATATCCGTAAGGGTTCATACCGACTGCGATATAAACTATATCGCAGCAAGCGGCTCCGACGGTACGCAGATAAGATTTACCGATGACCCCGACGATAAGGAAGTATTAAGCAGAATTGAAAAAATCAAGGAACTTTATCCTAAGTTTTCAAGCGTTAAAACAGCGGGCGAAACAGTAAGTGACACTACCGGGGTTGGCGACGCCATAGATGCGGTTAAAAAAATGTCCGCCGTCCTTACGGTAATTTTAGCCGCGCTTATAACCGTGCTTATGGAACGTTCCTTTATCGCAAAGGAGCAGGCAGAGATCGCCCTTATGAAAGCCATAGGCATCAGGAACGCCAAAATATACGGGCAGTACACCTTAAGATTTTTCATCGCTGCGGCGATGGCTGTACTTCTTGCGGAGCTTTTGGGTATGCCCATTACAAAGCTTTTCTTCGACCCTATTTTCAGGACGATGGGGCTTGAAATGGGCGTAGAATATGTGCAAAACCCTATGGAGATATACGCAGTATTCCCCGTTATCGTCCTTACCGCCACCGCCATAAGCGCGTTTTTGACCTCTCTGTACACAAGAAAAATCAAATCCTCCGATACGGCAAGCATTGAATAATGAAAGGAAGAAGCAATTATGAATATTCTCGAAGTAAAAGACCTCTGCAAAACGTATATCGTAAACAAGCGGCAGAACAACGTATTGAAAAACGTAAATTTCAAGATTGGCGAGGGAGAAATGGTCGCCGTTATGGGCCCGTCAGGCTCTGGAAAATCCACGCTGCTGTACGCAGTTTCGGGCATGGATAATTTTACCGCAGGAGAAGTGAGTTTCTGTGGGAAAAATATCGCAGGGATAGGAGAAAGAGAACTTGCAGACCTGCGCCTTGACGAAATGGGTTTTATCTTTCAGCAAATGTATATGCTGAAAAATCTCACCATATTGGATAATATCATACTTCCCGCAACGCAATCCAAAAAGCTCCGTGAACCCCGCAGAGAAACGGCGCGGCGCGGTCAGGATTTCATGCGCAGGCTCGGCATTATCGACATTGCCGACAACGACATCAATGAGGTTTCGGGCGGTCAGCTTCAGCGGGCGTGCATTTGCCGCAGTATGATCAACGACCCGAAAATGATTTTTGCCGACGAGCCGACAGGGGCTTTGAACCGTGCTTCCTCCGACGAGGTAATGGAAGAGCTTGTAAAATTAAATTCTGAGGGAACAACAATCATGCTCGTTACTCACGATGTTAAGGTCGCGGCAAAATGTACAAGGGTCATGTACATTGTTGATGGGAACATAAAGGGAGAGTACGACTTAAGCGACTGTTCCACACAGATAAGAGAACGGGAGCGCGCATTGAATAACTGGCTTTTGGAATTAGGGTGGTAATATGGATATTCTCATTGTTGAGGACAACAAGGAGCTTGCCGACCTGCTGTGTGATTTTCTCCGTGCGGAAAATTATACGGTATCGGCGGTTCAAACAGCCGAAAAAGCCTTGCTGCTGTACGAAAGATACGGCGCAAGGCTTGTCGTGCTTGACATCAGGCTGCCCGATAAGGACGGATTTTATGTTCTGGAAAAAATCCGCAGGTCGAGCAACACGCCCGTATTGATTGTAAGTGCGAAAACGGAAAAGGATGACAAGCTGAACGGACTGAATCTCGGCGCAGACGATTATATAGAAAAGCCATATGATATTGATATTATGCTTGCAAAAATAAGCGGGATTTTTAAGCGACGATACGCTCTTGACGAAATTACTGACGGCATTATACGCATAAATAAGGCGAGCCGTACCGTTTACAAAAACGAAAAAGAACTCGAAATGACCGCGAAGGAATTTGAGCTGCTTCTGCTTTTGATGGAGAATAAGGGCAGGGCTTTGAGCAAGGAATACATTTTTGAACAGGTCTGGGGCAGCGACAGCTTTTCGGAACAACAGACACTGACGGTACACATAAAATGGCTGCGGCAGAAAATAGAGGACGCCCCCAAAAATCCTAAAAAAATAGTGACTGTATGGGGGGTGGGTTATAAATATGAAAGCGTTTAACAGAATTTTCTCGGTAGTTGCGGTTGCCGTGATCCTATTGTTTGCTGTCGTGAATATGATTCTTGCTGCCGGCAAGACCAATGACGGCAGACTGTACCGCGTAGAGATAAGCCGCCTTGTTCGAGAAATAGAAGCGAACGGTTCTGCCGACATTTCCGAATGTGAGTATGTAACAAATATTGAGCGATACGGAGAAAAATTTTACAGCACGGACAGCGACTATGTTATCCGTGAAATAAACGGAGAACTTTATCGATTTGATTACAATACTAACGGCTACTCCGACAAAACGCAGCTTACAGGAATTGTAAATGCTGTTTTCGGCGTTATGGCGATTTTAATCATAACGGTTTTGCTTTATATAAAATTCGCAATTCTTATGCCCTTTGAACGTCTGAGCGGTATCCCTTACGAGCTTTCAAAGGGTAATCTCACCGTGCCGATAAAGGAAACAAAAAACCGTTTTTTTGGAAAATTTCTTTGGGGAATCGATATTCTCCGTGAAAATATGGAACAGCAAAAGCAGCGCGAACTGGAAATGCAGAAAGAAAAGAAAACACTGCTGCTATCGCTTTCGCACGATATTAAAACGCCGCTTTCCGCTATAAAATTGTACTCGGCGGCATTGTCGAAAAATTTGTATTCAGACGCGGAAAGGCAGCACAAAATCGCTGAAAACATCAATGAAAAAGCGGACGAAATCGAGGGCTATGTTTCACAGATTATAACAGCTTCAAGAGAAGATTTCTTCAGCCTTGAAGTGAATATGGGCGAGTTTTATCTTTCGGAACTTGTTGAAGAAATCGCGGGATATTACAAGGAAAAACTGGCGCTTATCAAAACAGATTTTATTATCGGGAAATATAAAAACTGCCTTCTATCGGGAGATTTGAGCAGGAGCGTTGAAGTGATGCAAAACATTATTGAAAATGCCCTCAAATACGGCGATGGCAGACGTGTGGAATTGATTTTCCCCAAAGACGACGAATACGTCCAAATTGCAATCATGAACGGCGGTTGTACGCTTGAGAAGGACGATTTGCCGCATATTTTCAAGAGCTTTTGGCGCGGAGCAAATGCGGGAAACATTGGCGGCAACGGGCTGGGGCTTTACATTTGCAGACAGCTCATGCGCAAAATGAACGGCGAAATTTTTGCGAAGATCGACGATGACATCATCACTGTCACCACAGTTTTCGCAAGAGCGTAAATGATTGAAAATTGAAAAAGCCATGCAAAGGATAAATGTAAAAGAGTTACAAGTAACTGTCATCAAAGAGCCAGACGCTTAAGACGCAGAGCCGATGAACTTGTGAGTTTATATCATAGTTCGTTGGCTCTATTTTATTTCATAAGGTTTTAAGCCAAACGCCCACCAAATAAAACGCAATGTTCATCCATACATAGGAAAGGAGTACCCTTTCCGTAAATCTGTCCATCTGCACCCTATGGCTTGCCGGACAGATTTCGCTTGTTGGGAGGAATCCCAAACCCTCTAAAATACCCCATATGTCCCACAATGCCACACGGGACAGCTTTACCAAAGTTATGCAAAAATTCTTTTTCGTCATTTATGAAAATGGTATAAACTTTTCTCACCCACTTGACAACTGAAATGTGTAGCAGTAAAATGAATTCTTGTAATTAGAATTCTAAGTAAGAATAGGGAGATAGCATGAGGGACGAAAAAAAGCTAATGGAAAAATATGACAAGTTGAATAGGCGAATGTTGAGATACTTTTCAAGTTTTTTCACAGGTACGCAGATAACCAGTATTCAAGGTCTTATCCTGCACTATATTATTGTTGAATCTGAAGCAAGGGACATATTCCCGAAAGATATAGAAGAATTTTTAGAGATTAAGGGTTCTTCTGTCACAAGCCTTATCAGCAATCTGGAGCGCAATGGCTATTTGCGCCGGGAAAGTTTGGACAGCGATAGACGTTATAAAAAACTTGTATTGACGGAACAGACACTTGCGATAAAGGACGATATTACAAGCCGTGTCAATGAGTACATGCACAGTATGTTTGCCGGTATATCCGAAAATGATTTGGAAGTCTTTGAAAAGGTCATTCTGCAAATGACGGAGAATACAAAATAGGTATTCTTTTGCCCATATACTTAGAATTCTAATTAAAAAGGAAGGAGGTTTTCATATGAGATTACCACCCACGACAATTATTTCGATAATTACCTAAAGCTATTTTTTGTCTTTATATTTAGAATTCTAATTAAAGGAGGACACGATGATGAATGACACACAGATTACCGCCAATCCACTTGGTTATGAAAAAATCGGAAAACTACTTACAAGCTATGCCGTTCCCAGTATCATAGCTTTGATTATCAATTCCCTTTACAACATGGTAGACCAGATTTTTATCGGTCAGGGCGTAGGCTTTTTGGGGAACGGAGCCACGAATATTATCGCCCCAATCGCTACGATTACGATTGCCATTGCCACTCTTTTTGGTGACGGTCTTGCCGCCTTTTTCAGCCTTAACCTTGGGAAAGGCGAGGGAGAGAAAGCCGCAAAAGGTTTAGGGACTTCGATTATGTTTGGGAGCATTTTCGGCATTATCTGGACTGTTCTTGCCTTTGTTTTTTTGAAACCGCTATGTCTGATATTCGGGGCAACGGAAAATATACTGCCCTATGCACTTGATTATGGGCGTATTATCGTCATTGGATTTACCTTTCAGATTGTCGGGAATACCATTAACAGCGCAATCCGAACAGACGGAAGCCCGCGTTATGCCATGCTGTCCATGATGATTGGCGCGGTTTTAAACATCATTCTTGACCCGGTTTTCATATTCGTATTTCACTGGGGTGTAGAGGGCGCCGCGACTGCCACTGTTATAAGCCAGTTATTTGGGCTTTTGTTCAACATCGCTTATCTGTTCCGAATGAAAACAATCAGACTTTCCAGACAGTCTTTTACTTTGGATATTCGGACTGCGGGAAGAATCGCAAGCCTTGGATTTGCGAGCGGAGCAAATAACTTGACTTCAACGGTAGTGGCATTCGTATCAAACAATCTGATGACAAAATACGGCGCACTCTCTCCCTATGGAGCAGATATTCCCATCACCACCTTTGGCTTGTGTATGAAAGTGAGTATGCTTGCATTTTCCATTGGTATTGGTGTTGCAAGCGGAAGCCAGCCGATTATCGGGTTTAATTACGGCGCAAAGAAATATGACCGTGTGAAAAAAACTTTCCTGCTTAGTGCCGGAGTTGCTACAATCATTACATTTGTTTCATGGATTGTTTTTCAGTGCTTCCCGTTGCAGCTTATTCGGATATTCGGTACGGAATCCAGTCTGTATGAAGAATTTGCCGTTAAGTGCTTCCACATTTATTTACTGCTTACATTCTTGAACGGTTTACAGATGTGTGCCGGGGTGTTGTTTCAGGCAATCGGTCAGCCCATGAAAGCAGCGATTACTTCCCTGTCAAAGCAGGTAATTTTCTACATTCCCGCTATGCTGATTTTATCACGCTTTTTTGGTTTGACAGGTATTCTAATGGCAGGACCTACTGCAGACGCTTTGGCTTTTGTCCTTTCGGGTGCTTTTTGTTTTAAGGAAATTAAGAAAATGGAGCAGATAAGCGAAAATGCGTCCTAATTTGTCTGAGGGGATATACCCCAATAACAGCGCAGCTTTATCCATTGAATTTTGCTTGACATATAGGGACGCACGAAAAAAATTGGAGGAACAGTACCATGAAAAAAAGAATTATCACCATTAGCCGTGAGTTTGGAAGCGGAGGACACAGCATAGGAAAAATTGTTGCCGAAACGCTGGGGATTAGATTTTACGATCAGGAACTATTGGAAAAAATTGCAGAGGAAACAGGGTTTTCAAAAGAATTTATCGTAGAAGCCGCAGAATATTCTACTGCAAAAAACAGCCTTCTATTTAACCTTGTTATGAACCGTTCTTTGCATGGACGTATGGAACCATCTTCTGCTGATACAATTTACTTTGCACAGACAAAGATTATTAAAAGCCTTGCGGAAAAGGAAAGCTGCGTAATTGTCGGGCGGTGTAGTGATTATATTCTTCGGGACAACAATGACTGCATACACGTTTTTATTTATTCAGATAGGGAGAACCGGGCGAAACGTATTCTTGAACGCTACGGAGAAAGCGACAAGCCTATTCAAAAGCGAATCACAGATAAAGATGAACGGAGAAAAATCTACTATTCACACTACACAGACCGTCCGTGGGGCATACCGCAGAATTACGATTTATGCCTTAACAGTGACGCATTGGGTGAAGAAGTATGTGTAAAAATAATTACAAATGTTTTCAAAGGGTAAGATTATTTTCAAGGATATGGCAGTATCGGAAAGGTGCTGCCATATCCTTTTATCATTACAAAACTGTTCCCTCATATACGGAAAGAGGAACGGGAAATATCCCAAATTGAAACCTATTTCAATTTACTATCTGATGCCAGCTACGGCATTATCAAGAGTGCCGAAAGCACGCCGTAAAGTCTTGTTGCTTTATTTACTTCATTGGCTATCGTGATAAAGCAATCGGCAGACTGTACGGGCGTTGCAGGAGTTCGATAAACCGCAGGAGAAATGTTGCGCTGAAACAATTACGGAAAGAATGGGAGAAATTGGAACATGAGGAACAAAAAGCTGATACCTTTTGAAGTAATCGAAAAAGCCGTTGCCGGAGGGCCGGAAGCGGTAGACGCAGTATTGCGGCACTATATCACACACATCAAATATCTGTCTATGTATGAGGGATATATCAATGACGATACATAGGACAAATTAAAAGCAAAACTGGTTGCAGCCATATTGAAATTCCGCTTCGACCGATAGGAAGTAGCAAAGACAAGAAAAGCTGTCAAGGGTAAACTTCGCGCTACGCGCCCTTGACAGCTTTTCCCGCCTTTGCTGTTGGGCAGTCAAGAGGGTGAAATCAGTAAACTGATTTCGCCTTCAATTTATTAGGGGGCTTGTTATGCGGTAGGAAGCTTTTTCAGTTTGATTTTGGCGGCTTGCAGACATGGAATTGATAAGGGATAGGTTTTTATATTCCCACTCCCCCAAATAGCGTTCTAAAGCGTAACAGAAATGAAAATTGATATACTGGGGTAAATTGCTGATTTATCAAAAAAGATAGTGAAAAACCGCCATGAATCTGCTACAATAGATATAGGCATATCAAGGCTCTTTCCGACACGGAAAGGAGCAGAAACAATGCGGGAGAAAAGACGTGATAACAGAAACCGCATTTTGCGTTGGGGAGAGAGCTAGAGAAAAGACGGGAGATATGTTTACAAATATACCGATACTTTTGGTAAAGTGCAGTTTGTCTATGCTTGGAAGTTAGTGCCTACGGACAAGACCCCAGCTGGGAAGCGTGATGACATATCCCTTAGAGAAAAGGAAAAAGAGATACAGAAAGACCTTGACAACGGGATAGACACAATCGGAAAGAAAATGACCGTCTGCGAGCTTTACGCGAAGCAGAACCGCCACTGGGGGAATGTAAGGCATAACACCACAAAGGGGCGCGAACGGCTGATGAAGCTGCTGGAAGCAGATTAACTTGGTTCCTGCCCTATTGACAGTGTGAAGCTGTCCAACGCGAAAGAATGGGCGTTGCGCATGAAAGAAAAGGGAATATCCTATAAGACCATAAGCAATGACAAGCGTTCTCTGAAAGCTGCTTTTTACACAGCGATATAGGACGACTGTAAAAGGAAGAACTCCATTGACTTCCAGTTAAACACCGTGATCGAGGACGACACAGAGCCGAAAGTATCCCTCACAGCGGAACAGGAAGAAAGCCTTTTATCCTTTATGCAAAGTGATAGCGTCTATCAGAAATACCATGACGAGGTTATCATACTGCTGGGGACGGGGCTTAGGATTTCCGAACTCTGCGGATTGACCAAAACCGACCTTGACTTTGAAAACAGGGTAATCAATGTAGACCAGCAGCTTTTACGGAGCGCGGAAATAGGCTACTACATAGAGAAGCCCAAAACACAGAGCGGTATCAGGCAAATTCCAATGAGCGAAAAAGTGTATGAAGCGTTAGGGCGCGTGTTGGAGAATCGCAAGGGAGCGAAAGCGACCACCATTGACGGGTACAGCAATTTCCTTTTCCTCAACCGGGACGGCTGATCGAAAACGAATGTGAACTATGCTACCATGATACGGGGGCTTGCGAAGAAGTACAACAAGTGCTATGAGGAAGCTTTACCCAAAGTAATGACATCCCACACCCTGCGCCATACATTCTGCACCAACTTAGCTAATGCGGGCATGAACCTGAAAGCGTTACAGTACATCATGGGACATTCCAACATTACCATGACGCTGAACTATTACGCACACGCAACATTTGTTTCCGCAAAGGCTGATTGCCGCATAGGTGCGGACGGAATTTACTACTTTTTTACTACTGCTCAGAGGGAAAACCTAAAGGTTCATGCGGGTATATGTGACTTCTCCCCATATCTAAACTGCCGGAAAAGCCCGGAAATACAAGCTATTCCGACATATAAGAATTTCTAAAGAGATAATCTATATTTACCCATAATTTTGTTAAAAGTTTGTTATATTTGAGAGGGCTGGGTTTATGAAGATTAAGATCGGCGCGGAGAGAAAGGCAAGGATACAAGAGGGAATGATGGGACTCTTTTTTGAGGACATCAATTATGCAGCAGACGGCGGGCTGTATGCGGAGATGCTGGAGAATCGTTCCTTCGAGTTTTTGAAGGCCACGGGAGACTATAAGGACTATCAGACAGAATATGACGGCGGCTATGGCTGGAGCGCCTATCCGGAGGGAGCAGGGGCGAGGCTGCGCTGCGTCAGCGGCAGTCCTCATACCGAGGAGAATCCTCATTATATGCGTCTTCAGACGGAAAAACCCGGAGAGGGCATCCGGAATAAGGCCTATGACGGTATTTTTTTGAAGGAGGGTATGGAGTACAAGCTTACCTTCTGGGCCCGGCCGGTGAAATTTCAAGGGGATTTTGACATTTTCATTGAAAAGGACGGTACAAGATGGGCCGGGGCGAAAATTTCCGCAGGGGACGGGCAGCAGGAGACCTATAATCATTTCCGCAGGTACGAGGCGGTGCTGCAGGCGAAGGGGACCGTGGAGAAGGGGGTGTTCGCACTTTGCTTGTCAGAGCCGGGCACGGTGGAGTTTGACTTTGTTTCTCTGTTTCCCGCAGACGCCGTCTGCGGAATCTTCCGCAGGGATCTCTTTGAGCTGCTGAAGGACATGGGGCCCGGATTCCTGCGCTTTCCCGGCGGCTGCATCGTGGAGGGTAACACGCTGGCCAACCGCTATCGGTTCAAGGACAGTCTGAAGCCCCAGTGGGCCAGAAGGAACAACTGGAACCGCTGGGCGGTGCATGGAAACAGCGAACAAAACGGCTATGAGGGCATCTACAGCCATTATAACCAGACACTGGGACTGGGATATTACGAATATTTCCTGCTCTGTGAGCTGATCGGAGCCAAGCCCCTGCCCGTGCTGAACGTGGGGTTTGCCTGCCAGTATCAGACCGATGAGATGGTGGCCCGAAACAGTCCGGAATTTCAGGAATTCCTGCAGGATGCGCTGGATCTCATTGAGTTTGCAAACGGGGATGAGAGCACGCCGTGGGGAGCTGTCCGGGTACAGATGGGCCACAGGGAACCCTTCGGCCTCACCATGATGGGCGTAGGCAATGAGCAGTGGCAGACGGAGAAGGCGGATTTCTTTGAGCGGTATGAGCTGTTTGAAAAGGCCATCCATCAATATGCGCCATATATCAAGCTGATCGGTTCTGCAGGTCCCGACGTGACCTCGGAGAAATATAGGATGGCATGGGATTTCTACCATATCAATGAGGACAAAAAGGATTTCGTGTACGCCGTGGACGAGCATTATTATGTGAAGCCGGAGTGGCTCTACGAGCATGTGGACTTTTACGATGCGTATTCCCGGAAGGTAAAGGTGTTCTCCGGAGAGTATGCCGCCCATCCGGAGGGCAGTTTCTCCGGGCCGGAGGCCAGAAACACGCTGGAGGGCGCTCTGGCGGAGGCAGCCTTTCTCACGGGGGTGGAGCGGAATGCGGACGTGGTGGTTCTGGCCTCCTATGCCCCTCTTTTTGCCAGACTCGGATACGCCCAATGGGCTCCCGACATGATTTGGTTCAACGCAGCCGGATGCTACGGCAGCCCCAGCTATCATGTGCAGAAGCTGTATGCCCGCAACATGGGGGACGCAGTGCTTGACACCTTCGGCGGGGAGAAGGAGGCGGGAAGGGATGGGATCTACTATTCCGCCAGCATTTCCGAAAAAGAGCGGGCGCTGATCGTAAAGATCGTAAATGCGAAAGAGCAGAAGCAGGACATCCGGCTGGAGCTTCCGGAAGAATGGAGGAAGGGCCAAAGGGTGCAGGCCACCATCCTTACGGGGGAGAAGAAGGATGCCTGCAACAGCATTGGAGAACCGGAGAAGGTGGCACCCTTTGAGAGAGAGTATGAAAATCCGGAGGCTGTGTCCTTGCCGCCCTTGTCCTTTGCGGTGCTGCGCATGGAGCTATGAGGGGCGGATGCCTGTAAGTATTTTTGAGGATCTGCCGTCTGAGGCATGAACGGCAGGCAAATCCTGCTTTGACGGGCTCCTTTCTGGGTATGGAGGCGAAATGAGAAACCTGATACTCAGAAGGGGGCCATTTTATCTGTAGAAGGAAAACATTTGCGCAGGGGAACATTACGGCGGGAATTCTTCTTTGGCTGTCCTATTTTGTCCTTGCACATAGCAGCCGCATATGTTATGATAAAAAAGTCAAGCAGTACAAATGCATGACAAATCACCGAAGGCATTGTCTATGCCTTTCACAAATTATCTAAATTCAATATGTGGGAAACAAAAGGTTTCCGCAAAATCGGCTTTTCGCCATCAATTCAATCAACAAAACCAAATAGGGCAGGGATGGGCGAGGGGCTGTTTTCCTATCTGTTGCCGGAACGGGGGAAAGGATGAACGGCAAGAAAAGAAGGAAGTTTTGCGCAGGCAGGCAGACAAAAGCAGTTAATTCAGCGGTCAGAGATGGGGGAAAAAGGCACGACAATCTGCAGGATGCGGGGATGGGGAATTCGTCTCAAAATCAAGAAGAAAGGGACAGTCAGCATAATAGGGATATCAGCAGTAAGGATGTTTTTAGCAATCCGTTTCTCTGCGCCCAGTTTCTGAGAGACTGTATCCATGTACCGGCTCTGAAAAATGTCCGGCCGGAGGATATTGAGGATATCTCCGAGCGCTACCATCCTTATTTGGGTACGGAGTTCGAGTCGGATATCGTGAAAAAAATACGGATCTGGGGCGTAGCAGGAACGGAAGAAGGGCAGGATGGGGAGCCGTCCTTTTTGGTTTCTCTGATAGAGCACAAGAGTTTGGTGGACTATGACGTATCCATGCAGCTTCTGAGGTACATGATGTGCATATGGACGGAGTACCGCCGGGAAATGGAGGTGAAGAAACGGGGGAGCACCGGACAGAAAGGGTTTCGGTATCCCATGATCATTCCGGTGGTATATTATGAAGGGAAACCGGAATGGACGGCGCAGATGCGCCTGAGAGACAGAATCAGGCAGCTTCCGGGGGTGGATGATTGGATTCCGGATTTTCGATATGAAGTGATCCGTGTACATGATTATAGTGATCAGGAGCTTCTGGAGCGTGGTGATGAGATATCTTTAATTATGTTGATTAACAAGATACAGGACTTGGCGGATCTGGAGAGGTTTCTTCGCATTCCCTCGGAGGAACTGAACCAAATCATCCGTCATAGTCCGGAACATGTGGTGGATGTACTGGTCTTGGCTATAGAGAGCCTATGCTTCAAAATAGATGTATCTGCGGAGGATAGGAAAAGATGCGTTCAGAAAGTGAGGAAACGAGAGATGGGATATTTGTTTGAGAATATGGAGCGGATCAGCGTAAGAGAGATGCAGCAGAAATTGGAAGAAGAGCGGCAAAAATCGGAAGAGGAGCTGCAAAAATCAGAAGAGGAGCTGAAAGAAACGAAAGAAAGACTTAAAATTGCGGAGGAAAGGATCAGACATTTGGAAAAACTGGCAAGAGTATGAAAAGGGGATTAATGAAATCTGATGGTGTAAAGGCGCAGCTTGCTGATTGGCAATGTTGGACGTAAAGGGCTTGCGGATGTGCTTTTTCGTGGTATAATATTGTAACAGAAGGACATTGTTTACGTTTGATTCCATGTACGCCGGAGTGAGGGGAAGCGGAGGATCATGTAGATTGACATGTACTTATCAGCTTGAGACGAGGCGGTCAACCTGCGCAGTACAATGTGGAAGAACAGTGTCAAATAAAATGTGCCGGCATGATGAAACGGCGTAAAGTAGGAGGAAGCAAGCAATGGGTTCTTATTATCGTCACACAAGGAGCGAGAAGGCAGAGGTGCCATATTCTTTTCAGTGCGAGCACTGCGGAAAGGACACCGGCCCTATGAGGGCGGTCATTGTAGGACCGGAGGCCACGGACAACAGCAACTTTAAGACATTAAATCCGGATCGGGAGCAGAAGCTGTGCAAGCGGGCTCACGACAATCTTGTAAATGAATTAAAGAGTCTTCACAAGAATGCAACGGAGAAGAATATCATCTCCACCAAGTTCAACGACCAGTGTCCAAACTGCCATCAGCCCCAGTCTTGGGCGGTGTCCGGGCTGAAAAACAAGATGTTTGAAAATCCCCTCGTGTGTCTGGGGGTGGGTACTGTTTTCAGTGTGATTGCAGTACTGGCCCATTTTTTTGCGGATAATATGGAATATGTGACTCTTCCCATGGCTGCAGGAATTTTTGGATTGGGCGTGGCGGCAGCTGCCGGCTGTCTGGTCTGGAATGTGATTAAGATAAATTCAAAGAGCAAAAAGACCGCCAGCGGCATGCACAACCTTCCAAAGATCGATTGGAGCGCGGTGTCGAATCTGCTGGAGGAGCAGTAAGCTTGGTTTAGAGCGGGTCAGGAGGACGAGCATGATTAAAGCAGGAATTATCGGTGCCACAGGCTATGCGGGAGGGGAGCTGGTGCGCATATTGGCGAACCATAGGGATGTCAAGGTGGTCTGGTACGGGTCCCACAGCTACATAGACCAGAGATACAGCGATGTGTATAGGAATATGTTCCGGGTGGTGGAGGACGTGTGCAGGGACGACAATCTGGCGGAGCTGGCCAAGGAGGCAGACGTGATTTTTACGGCTACTCCTCAGGGCTTTCTGGCAGGACTTTTGACGGAGGATCTGCTGTCAAAGACAAAGATTGTGGATCTTTCGGCGGACTACCGTATCAAGGACGTTGAGGTCTACGAAAAATGGTATGGAATCCAGCATAAGTCACCGCAGTTTATCTCTGAGGCAGTATATGGACTCTGTGAGGTTAACCGCGACAAAATCACGGCCAAGACCAGACTGGTGGCGAATCCGGGCTGCTACACCACCTGCTCCATCCTCACGGCGTATCCCTTGGTGAGGGAAGGGCTCATAGATGTGGACACTCTGATCATCGATGCAAAGTCGGGAACCTCCGGCGCAGGGCGGGGGGCCAAGACGGCGAATCTGTTCTGTGAGGTGAACGAGAATATCAAAGCCTATGGGGTGGCCAGCCACCGCCATACACCGGAGATCGAGGAGCAGCTGGGCTATGCGGGAAACTGTCAGGTGACCGTGAATTTTACGCCGCATCTGGTTCCCATGAACAGAGGGATTCTGGTGACGGAATACGCTTCTCTTCGGAAGAAGGCGGATGGATCCCTTCCCGCCTATGAGGAGATCCGGGCAGTCTATGACAAGTACTACGGAAATGAGAAATTCATCAGGGTGCTGGAGAAGGGAGTCTGCCCCGAAACCAAATGGGTGGAGGGCAGCAATTATGTAGACATAGGATTTGTGATTGACCAGCGCACCGGGAGAATCATTCTCATGGGCGCGCTGGACAATCTGGTGAAGGGCGCCGCCGGGCAGGCGGTACAGAACATGAACTTAATGTTTGGGCTGAGGGAGAGCGAAGGGCTGGAGATGCCGCCTTGTTTCCCTTGAATGCCGTTATTTCAGAAACATATGGATCAGCCGATCCTTCCATGGGCCGTAAGGCTGATAACGCAGGGGCAGATCGATCCAGCGATATTTTTTGAGAATATTCTTTTCATGGGAAAAGGTCTCAAAGCTCCTGCGTCCGTGGTAGGAACCCATGCCGCTGCCGCCTACGCCGCCGAATCCCATGCGGGAGGTGGCCATATGCATTATGGTGTCGTTGACGGCGCCGCCGCCGAAGGATAGGCTGTTTAAGAACTTCTGCTCCCCCTGACGGCTTTTGGTAAACAGATAGGCGGCCAGAGGTTTTTCTCCTTTCAGGGCAAATGCAATGGCCTGATCAATTCCGTCAAATTCGATTATAGGCAGGATGGGACCGAAGATTTCTTCCTGCATGACGGCATCGGCTCCGGATACCTTATCCATCACTGCAGGCGCAATGCGCAGGGCAGCCGCATCGGTTTGCCCGCCGTAGATCAGCCGTTCCTTGTCCATCAGCCCTACCAGCCTATCGAAATGCTTTTTGTTGACAATCTTTCCGTAATTTGGGTTTTCCAGCGGATTTGCCCCATACATTCTCTCCAGAGTCTGGGTAAAAAGCTTTAGGAATTCTTGTTTAACGGACTTATCGATGAGCAGGTAATCGGGAGCTACGCAGGTCTGCCCGCAGTTTAAGTATTTGCCGAAGGCGATTCTTGAGGCTGCCAGCTTCAGGTCGGCTGTCTTGTCCACGATGCAGGGGCTCTTGCCTCCCAGCTCCAGAGTCACGGGAGTCAGATGGGCGGCAGCTTTTTCCATTACCAGCTTGCCTACGGTCACGCCTCCGGTAAAGAAGATATAATCGAACCGTTCTTCCAGAAGCGCGCTGTTCTCTGTTCGGCCGCCCTCCACTACCGTTACATATTCCGCAGGGAAGACATCCTGAATCAGGGCCCTGATGGCGGCGGAAGTCTTGGGGGAATAGGCCGAGGGCTTTGCGACACAGCAGTTGCCTGCCGCCACTGCGCCGATCAGGGGTTCCATGGTAAGCAAAAAAGGATAGTTCCATGGGGACATCACCAGCACGCATCCGTAGGGTTCCCATAGGGAGAAGCTTTTCCCATGGAAATTGGTCAGATCGGTTCTGTGCCGCTTTTGTCTTGCCCATCCTTTCAAATGCCTTATCTGGAAAGTCAGTTCGCTCAGGGTCAGGCCCACCTCGCACATGTAGGCCTCGCTGGGGCTTTTGCCCAAGTCTTCTCCTATAGCGGCACAGAGGGATTCTTCTCGTTCTTTGATGGCTTGTCTCAGGCGCTTCAGCGCCTGAATGCGGCTGTTTACATTCTTTGTTATTCCGGAGGCAAAATATTCCCGCTGCATTTTTACGATAGTGCCGATTTCCATTGTTGTCCGCTCCTTTCGTTTTCCTTTGGAAAGGCTGTTTCTGTACTGCTGATAAGCTTATACATAGATGCCAGCTCTTTGACGTCCATCAGGCAGGGCACGGGGTACAAAGGATTGCTTTCTTTGTCCGCGTGAGCCGCCATCTGGGGAATATCTTCTTCTTTGATACCGTCGATCTTGTCAGGGATATTCATGGAACGGTTCATTTCCCGAACCCAAGAGATGAAGGTCTGAGCTGCGGTATGGTCCTCTGCGTCCTTTGGGGCCACGGTGCATGCTCTTGCCAATCTGGCCAGACGTTTCTCGCAGCTTTTGCCGTACCTATCCAGAAAATAGGGCAGGATTACGGCGTTGGCCAGTCCGTGGGGAACGCCGTATCGCCCGCCCAGAGAATGTGCCACCCCATGGACATATCCCACATAAGACTGGGTGAAGGCGATGCCTGCGCAGTAGGCGGCCCGCAGCATCTGCTCTCTGGCCTCTGTGTCTGTTCCGTCATCATATGCCCGTTTTAAATAGGCTTTAATCAGTCCTACGGCTTCTTCCGCCATTCGGCGGGTGTGACTTGTGGTGCTTCTGCCAATGTAGGCTTCCACTGCATGGGTGAGGGCATCCATTCCCGTGGTGGAGGTGATATGTTTTGGCAGGTCCGTGGTTACTCGGTAGTCCAACACGGCATACCGGGGGATCAGGGAAAAATCATTGATGGGATATTTGTGGTGGGTTGCGGCATCCGTGATAACTGCTGCAAGGGTAGTCTCGCTGCCCGTTCCGGCAGTGGTGGGAATGGCCACCAGTAGGGGGAGCTTTTTGTGTATTTTTAAAAGTCCCCGCATTTTCTGTACGGGCTGTCTGGGCTTTGCAATTCTGGCTCCCGCTGCCTTTGCGCAGTCGATGGAGGAGCCGCCGCCGAATGCGATGATGGCATTGCAGCCGTTTTTAAGATACTGCTCTCTTGCCCGTTCTACATTGTGTATAGTAGGGTTGGGGATGGTTTCGTCATAGACGGTGTAGGCTATGCCTGATTTCTCCAAGGCATCCGTCAGCTGCTTGACCAGCCCCAGTCCGGAGATTCCCTTGTCGGTGACGATGAGTGTATTGTTCTTTCCTTTTTCTGCCAGAAGACGGCCTAATTCTTCCATGCTGTCCAGTATTTCCGGTTCCCGGTAGGGCAGCAGCGGGAGGGCTGCCCGGAAGCAGAGCTGAAAGGCTCTGCAGTAGATTCTTTTGATTCCGTTCATTTTTCTGCACCTCTGTGATTATATTACTTTGATTTTCAAACTATTTTATCACCATGGATTGGAGGAATCAAGGGGGAACGGGCATTTTTGTTCAGAAATTTGTTTTAGATAGTATAAAAACAACATAAAAAATGCAACATTTTGCTCCAAAATGTTGCATTTTCAATAACCAATTATAGTATCGGAACTATTTTAAAATACTTTAGCCCATTTGGGCTTTTTTTATTCAAATCTTTCCGGCAGGTTTATCTTAATGATTCCCATGAACATATAGGGGGATCCCGTTCACGGTTTAAGCAGATATCTTACATTCATCCCATCTATGGAAGGCATAATCATTCACCGCTTTTTAAATGACGCGACAAGCTTCTTTCTGGCCTAAGGGTCTCGCTTTGCGTCAAAGGGTACGAAAGACTTCCGCTTCTATGATTTCCTGAGGGCTCCTTATGGTGCCGGCTGTCGATTACCGTGGTTTTTTGCAACATTTTGGAGCAGAATGTTGCATCTTCTATCCGATTCTACAAAAAACGATTGAAGCAATAGGGAAAATACGAGAAAGGAACTAGTGGAAGCCGGTTCCTTTTTTGGCAGTACAACAAGGGACTGAGGATGCCGCAGGATAGGATATGTAAAACGATTCGACAGTACAGCAAGAATCCTATTTCCGATGACGATATGGAGAAGTTGCTGGAGATTGCCGCAGATTATGCCAAAGTGAAGAATTATGTATACATGCGTTTTGGCGGAATAGGGGGTCTCTCCAAAATTTATCCCGGGTATACGGTTCAGAATGAGATGACAGCCAGCGGCCTGCGGGGGAATCTGGGGCTGCCGTCCGTGTATTTTTATCTTGCTGTCTTTGATGCTGTGAACGACATTAAGGGGCAGTGGGAAAACACGAAATCTGAGGTTTTGCGGCTGGTGGGAAAAAATGAGAATTTGACGGAGGAGGAGAAGCATTACATCCGTTTTCTGCTGAAGGTCAGCAATGCTTTTGAAGCGGTACTTAATCAGAAGGATATAGAGCTTCCGGAGAGCATACAGAAACAATATGTGAAGCTGGCTGAGCAGGTGAATGGGGACAAGCTGAATCGGTATCTTTGCAGGCAGGTGCGGAAAGTTCGGGGGAAACGCAGTAGGGCAATTCCAAATGGGAAGGCCGACGGATTCGCCATTGCGGAGCGCGCATACCGTTATGGGGAGAATGAGGGACTAAATGGGATATTTGTTTCTATAAAAGAGCGCCGCAAACGTATTTTTATTCCGTTGACTGACAGCAATCGATATGCCTCCCAGCTTTATATCAAATTATATCCGGAGGAAAAGCGCCTAGAGATAAATGTTCCCATCCGTGTAACCGTCTGCAGGCATGAGGACTATCAAAACCAGGTTGGGATTTCCATGGGGATGTATACCATGCTGACCACAAATCAGGGACACGCCTACGGCGAGGAGCTGGGAAAGTACCAGACGGAGTACGCAGAGTGGATACGGCAGCAGGCCATGAGCTATAGCCGCAATCGGGAGAATAATCCCGGCCGGAAGAAGTACAGCGCAAAAAAGAAGAGGTGGGAGGAGCAGCTGCACAGCTATATCAATCATGAACTCAACCGCTTCTTCCGCGAAGAAAAGCCGGAGAGGATATACGCCGTAAGGCTGCCAAAGCCTATGGGCGGAGGGCTGAATAGAAAAATCAACCATTCCGTGGGCCTATGGCAGAGGGGCTATATCAGGAGCCGCCTCATTCAGAAGTGCAGGGAGCAGTCCGTGGAATATGTGGAAGTTCTGGGAAAGGATATCAGCAGGGAATGCAGCTGCTGCGGCTCTGCCGGGGAGAAGAAAGACGGTTTATTTTGCTGCGGAGCCTGCGGCCAGACTGTGGAGGAGAAGCAGAACACTGCGAGGAATGTGCTGAAGCGAGGGATGGAGGGAAGAATCCTGCGATAGGCAGGACTAGAATCCGGCCATTAGGACAAGGCAAGATCATAAGGACGACCAGCTGGATAAATACCGGTATCAAGCCGTGATTTTATCCCGACGCCCTATGGAAGAGGTGAGACAGAGTTTTCTTGTTTCATGGGGCATCAACCAAGGAACCAGAGGGAAGATCCATGATATAAAAAAAGAACGGCATTAGAAGACGGCCAATTAGAGAGGGCGATCCCTTAAAAAGCAGGCTGTGTATTGGGTATGCCAAGACTTTGGGAACAGGAGGAGACGCAATAGGGCTGTATGGCGGCGGCCTGATGTACCGGAGAGCGAAGCGGGGAGACCTGCATCATTTGTGTCGGCAAGGAGCCGATTCCGATGACCAATGTATTTTATTTTAAAGTGGAAAATGTCTTTCAGTAAAAGCAGGGATGAGGATTATGACGATAGCGCTGATATTTGCCGGAGGGACGGGGAAGAGGATGAACAGCCGTTCCAAGCCAAAGCAATTTTTGGAGATGCACGGAAAACCTATTATCATCTACACGCTGGAGCACTTTGAATATCATGAGGAAATAGATGGGATTGTTGTGGTTTGTATTAAGGAATGGATAACGGAACTGAAGGGCCTGCTGAAGCGTTATGGGATAACAAAGGTTGTGAAGATTGTGCCCGGCGGAGCCACAGGCCATGATTCCGTTTACAATGGTCTGTCAGCTATGAAGGATTCCATGGGAAATGATGATATTGTCCTGATTCATGACGGGGTGAGGCCGCTGATAACAAAGGAACTGATCTCCGAGAATATCAGTGCGGTTTTAAAATACGGAAGTGGGATCACTGCCGAACCGGTGCGGGAGAGCGTAGTCCGGAGCATAGACGGCGAGAGTATTTCGGATGTGCCGGCACGGGATGAGATGTATGTGGCTAAGGCCCCGCAGTCTTTTTATTTCGGAAAGATCCTTGAGCTGTACGAAAAGGCCTATGCAGATGGGGTCAAGACCATTGATTCCTCTCATCTTTGCAGTATCTATCACGCCCCCATGCACATGGTGGGCAGTACAAAAAATAATATTAAGATCACGGAGCCCGCAGACTTCTATATTTATAGAGCGCTGTACGAGGCGCTGGAAGGGCAGCAGGTTTTCGGAATCTGATGGGAAAGAAATGGCACAGAGAAGGTTCAAGAAAAAGGATTTGCTGAATATGATCTCCGCGTTGGAGAAAGCCAACACACTCATGGGCGGCAAGGGCGGTTCCGCCATGCCGGATAGGGCCGATACATTGATTCAGTGCCAGAAGGCGGCGCTGGTCATTGGAGATTATTTGGAAACACAAGGCGAGAGCATTCAGAGAATCGTTAAGGTGCTGGAGAATTATTGTGAAAATATTTATCAGCTGAGCTTGGCGGCAGGAGACGACAATAGATGCAGTAAGATAGCAAAGAAGATACGGCAGCAGCTTTTGACAATCAAAACCGCTGTTCGGGAGGAATTGCCGGAGGATAAAAAGGAGATCGTGTTTCTGCCTTATAAGGCGTCCATGTGGGACAGCCTTGAGAGCCTATGGAAAAAAGCGGCTGCAGACGAGAGCTGCGAGACCTTTGTGATCCCGATTCCTTATTTTGACAAGAATCCTGACGGGAGTCTGGGCCGGATGCATTACGAGGGGGAGCAGTATCCGGAGGAGGTTCCGGTGACATCGTGGCGGGAATATGACATGGCGGCCAGAAGGCCGGATGTGATATATATACATAATCCTTATGATGAGTGCAACCTCGTGACGAGCATTCATCCGGATTTTTATGCAAAGGAAATAAAGGAATATACGGATATGTTGGTATATGTTCCTTATTTTATATGTATCAATGATGTGGTGCAAGAGGAATTCTGCATATTGCCGGGGACGATCTGGGCGAATCAGATAATCCTCCAGTCGGAGGCAGTGCGGGAGAAATATATTGAGATCTTTCACCGCTGGGAGGATTCCCAAGGGTGCAGAGATGCGTTCGGGAAGGCGGAAGAGAAGTTTGTAGCTTTAGGAAGCCCTAAGTTCGATAAAGTGATTTCTGCCAAAAGGGAGGATTATGTGCTTCCGGAAGAATGGCGGAGGCTGATTGAGCGGGAGGACGGAAGCCGCCGGAAGGTGGTATTGTACAACACTACGCTTGGAGCTATGCTGCGGGATACAGAGGAGATGCTGGCTAAGATCAGAAACGTGTTTGAAGTATTCCGGAACCAGAAGGAGGTCGTGCTTTTGTGGCGGCCCCATCCGCTTTTAAGGGAGACACTGTGTTCCATGCGCAGCCGGACCGTTTTAGAATACGACGAAATCGTGGAGCGGTATCGGAAGGAGGCATGGGGCATTTATGATGACACAGCGGATATGTATCAGGCAATTACGGTATCGGATGCATATTATGGTGACAACAGCAGCGTAGTAGAGCTGTATAAGCGGACGGGGAAGCCGATTATGATACAGAATGTGAAAGTCAGTCTGGAACCTTAAGATATGGCAGTATGTGGAAGCCTGCCGTTGATGTCACGGCAGAGACATAGCGTATATGAAAAGTATTAATAGGGATCAGTAGAATGAAGAAAAAGTTGGCCATTTGGGGAACCGGCAATGTATGCGCACAAGTCATGGGAAGCTGTCCCTGGCTTGTACCGGTGAAATTGATTGATAATAATTTAGAAAAGAGCGGCATGTTTTTGCAGGGGATAGAAATAATACATCCCTCAAAGATAATGGATTGGCAAGACCTTTTTGTTGTTTTGGCCATGGATAACTATATTGGCGTGAAGAGACAGCTTGAAGAAAAAGGATTGGTGGAAAAGGAAAATTTTGTTTGGTACAGAGAATGGCAGGATGAGTGTGAAATTGAAAGCATACTAGAAGAGGCAGAAGATTTTCTTTGCAAAATTGAGGACTATGAAAAAGAGTTTCACGGATATAGGATTATGTTTTCTGATTTTCTGGCTTTTGACAAGGGAGTATGCGGCTATGTCAACAAATGGAGTGAGGATGCCGGAAAGCTGATGCTTTTGTCGGAGGCCATGTGGGTCAGTCCGGAAAGAAAGTCAAGTCTGCGCGTTCCGATCATGAAACTTCCCAAGGTACTGCTGCATAATTTTTATCTGCGAAGCGGAGACATACAAAAGGAAATTACGGCAGAAAACATCAAAGATGCTCGGCCCAAGCCGTATATGGAAGAGGCCAAGGAAAATCTTAAGATGGGTTATCCTGATATGGCTGCAAATTATGAATGTGTCATTTGTTATTATGCGGATGAGATCGTGAGAAAGATTCTGAGCTGCTGGAAGCCTTCTCAAGTCATTCTCTGGAATGCATTTTATGGGTTTCATATGATTGTCAGGAGCGTGTGTTTGGAAGAAGGTATTCCAATAAAATATATGGAGTTTGGAAACATTCCGGGAACAATAATTGTGGAAGAACTGGGACAGATGGGAGAGAGCTGGCCGGCGAGATATCCACAGGAATTTATGGAGATTCCAGTATCCGGGAAGGAATACGAAGATGCGGAATTGCTGGTTCAGGAATTGCAGAAAAGCAGGCTGAATCGAAATGAACAGCCGAGAAATAATGTCTTGTCAGCCATAAAAAGCAAGCTTAAAAAAGGCAGGCCGATTGTTTTCTTTGCCGGACAAAATGATAATGCTTCAGGGATGCAGCCATATACGGAGAACACATGGAAATTCCATTCCCCTATTTTTAAAAGCAGTGATGAAGCAGCTGTCTTTTTGGCAGAAGTGTGTGTGCGAAATGAGTGGAATTACATATATAAGCCCCATCCAATGATGACTGGAACTTGTGATAATGCAATCATACCTGCAAGCACTATTTTCGTAGAGGACGCGGATATTCATGATTTGATCGATCTTTCAGATGTAGTAGTTACGATTTTGTCTACAGTAAGCTATAGTGCGCTCATCAGGAAAAAGCCCGTTGTGATGTTAGGATATACGCAGCTGAAGGGGAAGGGATGCACTTTTGAAGCATTTGAGAAAGAATACATAGAAAAAGAGATATCGGCTGCTTTGGTAAACAATACGGATGAGCATATGTATCAAAGTTTTATTAAGCATGTTGCGCAATTGAATAGATATTATGCGATAGGAAGATGAAGATTATGTCTGTTTTTATGAAGCTGCGTTATTGCCTGATGAGTGGGTATATCATTTGCAGATTTTTGGGAAAAGAAGAGGGCTGGATAAAAAGAAAACCAACCATCGGAAGCCAACTCATTAAATACACAAGAGAAAGCGAAAATTTCTTTATTACATATACAAGAGTGCTATTTTGCTTTATGGGTGTAAATAAGATTAAAGATAGGTGGAAAGACGTTTGGAAGTACATTTTTGATGAAATATATTTGAGTGATGTACTGCTGTTTGACACCATGCTGGCCTCTTTGGAAAAATCAGATTTAAAAATCAAACGATGTATATGCTTTCCGGAAGTATATAGGGATTTTTTGGAAAAAAAGATATTAGAGACAGAAGAACCTATAGACAAACTGGTGAATGTGTGCTGTCAGGAAAAATACGGAGATATCAAGCGAAAGACGATCAGGCATTCTATAGAGGTTTTCTCAAAGTGGTCTGTTTTACCGGAATGTAAGTCATGGCTGATTCAAAAATGTGAAGAGTATGTAAATAAGGAAGAAAATGAAAAAAACAAAATAGTACTTTTTCACTTATTAGGTGAAGGAAAATGCCTAACCCCAACTTTCTTCAAAAGATATTGTACTTATGTATATCAATGTGTGGATAAGCGAGTGAAGTATTATTATGGCGTTCATGAATTGTCATGGCTTGTCTTCAATAATCCACATTTATTATATGAGGAATATCATGTTGAGCGCAAAAACTTTCTGGAAGCCTTAGCGCAAGAGCTGTGGGAGCAGGAAAAAGGCTGCTGTGTCAAAAAGGAGGAGGGAAATAAACGGATTGCCATTTTAGTAGATGGGTTACATGGAAAAGTCTATGCATCAGCGCGGCTGGAAATATATATTGCAAATGAATTTGCCAGACGAGGCTATGAAGTCTCGATTTTTGTGGCGGATTCAAACAGACTGGAAGGGGATTTTGACGGTTTCGTAAATCCCTCCGGAACCAGACGGACGAGTTCGGAGATGTATAAAGAGGAGCATCAGCTGATGACGGAGAAAGGCGTCAGGGTTGTGTACAATGAAGCAAACACTTATGAAAAAATCTTCAATCATTATTTACACAAAATCTATGAATTTGGTCCGGATTTTATTATAGATATTTTAGGCGAGAGGACAATTTTTGATTATATCTTAATTCATGATTATCCGATTATTACAGTGCCGCTGGGAGGCTTTTCGTCTTGTTCGGTATTTGATTATATTGTTGTCCGTGATATGCAGGCTGTGAGAGCGACCAATAAGCAATATTATTCCGTCGATGAAAATAAGGCAGTGGAAGGCAATTTGTACTTGCCGTATAACTTGACGGTCACGAAGAGATACACGAGAAAGAAATTGCACATTGGCAAAAAAGATTATGTGATGGTTACTGTTGGGAATCGGCTGAAAACGGAGATCAATCTTGAATTTGCATTGGCAATGGCGGAACTGCTGAAAAAATATGACGACATGAAATGGATGGTTATTGGAGCTTGGAGAAATGAATTTGATTTCCTGCAGGGATTTCTTTCTGCCGGGCGGATCATATATACAGGCTTCGAGAATGAACTGCCTGCATTGTATAAGCTTTGCGATATATTCATTAATCCGATTAGGACGGGGGGCGGAGGAAGCGTTGCAATGTTTATTCAACAAGGAGGGCCGGCGATCATCAGTAATAGCCCGTCAGATATTCTTCCGTTTGTTGGGGAGGAAAATTGCATAAACGGAGGAATAAAGAATATGTTTGAGGCAGTGGAAAGCATTTACCTTGACAGAAGTTTGGGGGAAAAGCTGGCCGAGCGCCAAAAGGAGAAGTTGATGAGTCCGGAATTTTCAGTGGAAAAGTATGTTGATTGTATTGTTTCTCTGCGCAAAAAATGTACAGACAAATTGGGGTGAAAAAGTGAAAATAGGAATCATGCAGCCTTACTTATTTCCGTACATCGGTTATTTCTCATTGATTAATTATTGCGACAAGTTTATTTTTTTTGATACTCCGCAGTATATTTCACATGGATGGGTAAACCGAAATCGCATTATCAAGCAAGATGGATCCTTAAATTTTTTTATTGTACCGATTCAGAAATGTCATAGAGAGACACCGATAAAGGATATAAAAATTTGTAATGATATGAAATGGAAGGAGAAAATATATGGTCAGCTGACTGTTTACAAGAAAAAAGCACCTAACTATGAAGTGGTCAGAGAGATTATAGAAAAAGTATTTGAGCAGGATTATGGGGATTCACTCTCCCGATTAAGTATCTTAAGCGTCATGGAAGTATGTCGCTACTTAAACATAAGGAGAGATTTTAGCGTTTATTCAAATATGGGATTGGACATTGAAGAGGTACATGCGCCAGACGAGTGGGCATTGAATATTACTCAAGCATGTCATGGCGATATATATGTAAATCCGCCCGGAGGGATGAGTTTTTTTGATAGAGGAAAATATCAGGAGAAGGGGATTGAACTGCAATTCCTAAGGCAGCATTTTAAGCAGTATGTTCAGAAAATAGGGCACTTTGAGCCGGCATTGTCAATCATTGATATAATGATGTTTTGCTCCGTAGAGGAGATCATTGATATGCTGAATGATTTTGAAATTTTGTAGTTTGACAAAAAATGAGGCGGCTGGGAGATGCTGTGCAGGAGGATGAATGACAGAAATTGGCGGCTATATCGAATTGGACAAATATGCGTTGCCCATGCTTCATGAAGGGGCGATTTCGCTGAATTGTGGTAGAAATTGCTTGGCCTATCTTCTCAGAGCAAGGAAAATCAAGAAGATATTATTGCCTAAGTTTTTGTGCGATTCAGTCAGCAGTGTCTGTGGGCGGGAGCGGGTTAGTGTGGATTTCTACTCTGTAGGATTGAATTTTATGCCAATTGATATAGATCTGGCAGAGGATGAATGGCTATATATAGTCAATTACTATGGTCAGTTAGGACAGGATTTACTATGGGAGCTCAAAGAAAAATATGATCGTATTATTGTGGATCATGCCCAAGCATATTTCCAGATGCCCTTGAAGGGAGTGGATACATTATATACTTGTCGTAAGTTCTTTGGGGTGCCGGACGGGGCGTTTCTTTATACGGAGAGTATTCTTGAAGAGGAATTGCCGGTTGATGTGTCATATGACAGAATGCATTTTTTATGTGGAAGATTTGAGAGGGAAGCTTCAGAGTTTTACCAAGAATATGTGGGAAACAACCAATTATTTGAAAATGAACCAATCAAGAAAATGTCTGCATTGACAAGAAATCTGTTGCACGGAATAGATTATGAGGGTGTAAAAGAGAGACGAAGCAGCAATTATCGGTATTTGCACAAACACTTGATGGATGTGAACAAGCTTTCGCTGTCTGTGCCACAAGGAGCATTTATGTACCCTTTGTACATTGAGAATGGCATGGAGATTCGGCGGAATCTGCATAGGGCAAAAATATATGTCCCGATGCTGTGGCCCAATGTGTCTGAAAATGGCAGGGATGAATCAGAATGCGACATGGCATGCAATATATTGCCCCTGCCTATTGACCAGAGATATGGCAAGGCGGAAATGGACTATATTCTGGATCATTTGAAAGTATATTTGTAGTGGTTATAATCTGAGAATAAATCAGAGTCAGTTTGCTGCAGGAGGTGGAGAAATGAAATGGAATGTACTGATATTTCCTGCGGGGGCAGAAAATGCATTGGAAATATACGAAGCGCTTCGATACAACCTGAATGTAGAGGTATTTGGAGCATCAGGCAAAAAGGATTTTGCTGAGTATAAGTATCCTAATGACAAATACATTGAAGGCGATTTTTGGATATACTCAAAAGATTTTAAAGCAAACTTTCAGATGCTTCTTGAGAAATATAAAATTGATATAGTGATTCCTACTCATGATGACGCAGCGCTGTATTTTGCAGAGAACAGAAATCAATTTAATGTACGTATTTTGGTATCCGATGCTAGAACTGCGAAGATTTGCCGTGAAAAACGGCTGATGTATCAGGAAATATCGGATATGCCATTTTGTCCGATCACATATCAGAGTCTTGATGCAGTTCCCAAAGAGGACTTTCCTGTATTTGTAAAGCCTAATATAGGGGCGGGAGGCAGAGGGGCATTTTGTATCAAAAGTCGTGAGGACGCAAGAAAAGAGAGCTGTGGAGAAGAGTTTGTAGTTGCAGAATTTTTGCCCGGAAAAGAGCTGACGGTAGACTGTTTTACAAATCGAAAGGGAGAGCTTGTTTTTGTGGGCGCAAGGAGCCGGGACAGAATTCAAATGGGGATAGCCTTTCGCTCCACAAGAGTTTCGGCTACAGACGAGATTTATCAAATGGCTAAGATATTGAATGGCAGATTGTCTTTTTTGGGCGCGTGGTATTTTCAGGTCAAGGAGGATAAAGAAGGGCAATATAAGCTGTTGGAAATATCGTGCAGACAATCAGGAACAATGACGCTGTATCGGCATTTGGGAATAAATTTTCCTATGCTGGGAGTTTTTGAGCTTATGGGGAGAGATACATCGTATGTTTTGAATAGCGGAGAGTGTCAAATCGAAAGATGTCTAATGACGAAATTTAAATATGAATGCAGTTTTGAAAATGTATACATTGACATGGACGACACCATTATAATTGACGGAAAGGTTTGCACGGTTATCATAGCGTTCATTTATCAATGTGTAAATATGCAAAAGAAAATATTTTTACTCACAAGACATGAAGGCGATTTGTCCGATTTCATGGAAAAGCATAAGTTGTCAGAAACACTGTTTGATAAGATTTATCACATAGGCTTTGACGTTGCTAAGGCGACATTTATTGATCCCCAAAATTCTATTTTTATTGACAACAGTTATCAGGAACGCAAGGCAATATATGAAATGTACGGAATACCGGTATTTGATGTAGATATGGTAGATATGTTGCTGGAGGGATAAATTTCAAAGATCAGTTTTGCAAAAAGATGTGAAGGCTTTATATAAGATTGCAGGACATATTCAAAGTAGCAGAGGGTGGCTGACGTAAATCATGATAAAAGATATGGATGGAACAAGTATATTGGTGACTCAGGCAACAATGCCGGAGCTGGACGAATATGTGGAAAGCATCAGCGATTTGTGGGATTCTCATTGGATTACCAATATGGGGATAAAACATCAGGAATTACAGAAAGAGCTTGTCAAGTATCTGGAAGTTGACGCAATTGAATTGCTTACCAATGGCCACATGGCATTGGAGCTGTCTATGCAGGCCATGGGGCTGAAGGGAGAAGTGATAACCACGCCTTTTACATTTGCTTCAACGACACACGCAATCGTGCGCAACGGTCTTTCACCCGTATTTTGTGATATAAATGCAGAAGATTATACGATAGATGTTAAAAAAATAGAATCGCTGATCACAGATAAGACATGCGCAATAGTTCCCGTGCATGTTTATGGAAATGTATGCGATGTTGATGAGATTGATCGGATAGCAAAAAAATACGAGCTAAAAGTAATATATGATGCGGCCCATGCGTTTGGAATAAAGTACAAAGGAATAGGAATTGGTATGTTCGGTGATGCATCATGTTTCAGTTTTCATGCCACGAAGGTTTTTAACACGATTGAGGGAGGAGCGGTTTGTTTTCATAATAAGGATTTTGGTGTTGAACTCTATCGTTTAAAAAATTTCGGCATACGTGATCCGGAGACGGTGGATGGTGTTGGGGCAAATGCAAAGATGAATGAATTCTGCGCAGCCATGGGGTTGTGCAATTTGAGACATATTGATGAAAACATTTCCAAAAGAAGACAAGTTGCAGAATGCTATAGAAAGCGGCTAAACGGTGTGGAGGGCATAAAATTAATGCCTGTGCAGCCGCAAGTGCAATCCAACTACGCCTATTTTCCCATAGTGATTGACGAAAAAACATTTGGTTTAAGCAGAAATGAGATTTTTATGATATTGGAAAAGAACGGAATTAAAACAAGGAAGTATTTTTATCCCTTGACTAATTCATTTGAGTGCTTTCATGGGAAATACGATACAGATCTGACTCCTATAGCAAGATACATTAGCAAACGGGTTTTGACATTGCCTTTATACGGAGATTTGGATTTGGAGGATGTGGAGCATATATGTGATATCATTTTGCAGTGTCATGGTTGATGAGAAAAGCATAGCGGGGAGGTAATCAAGAATGTGTCAGGAAGAGAATGAGAGCAGGGGAATTTGTTATGCGTTTTGCTTTTTGCCGCTGGCATTGTATGTATATGGATGGTTTGACAAGGGAGTAGAGTATGACAAAGTGGAAATCTATGATGGCAAAAATAAGATAGGGGAAGCGGAAGAAGGCATCGAGCGCCATAATGTGCTGCTGCATTATGGAAACAAGTTCAACTTTGAAAAGGGGTGGAGATGCTATGTAGATCGATATAAAGAAGCTGACAGTGCAGCAAGCATATACGCGGTGGCAGTGAAAAACGGAAAAAGAGAAGCATGTATAAGTGTCCAAGTCAAGGGGGTAAGTGTTCAAAATGTATTTTCTTGTCTGGCAAAACATGCGGATGCTGAAAATAATGTTTTGGTGATTCCGGGCGCTTCTAACAAGATACCGATGTTAAACGAGATTGCGCGCAGAATGAAGAACTATAATTTTATAGTATTACTTGAAGCTGTACCTGAGGATAGGGTGGTTTCAAGACAAGAACTGATGCAGATGGTTTATGGTCAGTATGGTATCCAAACACAAGAAAGCAATCTACATGTATATATTATGCCTCTATTGTTTGTCAGAAACAAATTTATGGCTAAAAAGACGGTGACATTGGAGGAAACGGATCAGGGAATTTTACGGAAAAATGAGTGGTTAAATGAATTGTCAGACGTAATCAGAGAAAAATTTCCTAATATGGAAAAAAGCTATTCGCAGTATTATGTATGTAAATTTTATGATTTCATTGATTTGGCAATGTCATATCTGAAGATTCGCGGAATCATGCTGTGGAATCAGTTTTTTGTTCTTCATGACATTATAAAGCATATTGGCGAGACAAGAAAATTGCCAATCATTTATTCCGAATCGGGGGTGCTGCCGGGCACTTTGGCGTTTGAAACGCTAGGGCAAATGGGAGAGAGCATGCCCGCTGTACAGTATGAAGAATTCAAGGGTCTTGGTGTATCTGCTGAGGAATTGGCGCAGGCGCAACAAATATTGGAGTATATGTATGAGAGTAAGCTCAATAGGTGGGGAAAATATAATGTGTATAAAAAGGATCAATTAAAGACGGCTTGCAGTGAAATCATGCCGGGGAGGCCGATCATCTTTTATGCCGGTCAAAATGATTATGAATCCGGGATAAAACCATATACAGCGACTACGAAGGAATGTCATTCCCCCATTTTTAAGAGCAGCTATGAGGCAGCTGTTGCCCTTGGAGAGATTTGTAAAAAGAATGAGTGGAATCTGATTTATAAACGTCATCCCATGATGCGAAGAGAAAAGGCAAGGGAGATTTTGCCGAGTAATATTATCAATTTCGATGAACTAGAGATACATGATATTATTGATTTCACGGATGTGACAATAACTATTCTGTCACAGACAGCATATGTCGCATTGATAAGGAATAAACCGGTAGTCATGCTGGGGTATAATCAATTAAGAGGAAAAGGCTGTGTATATGAAGCCTTTGATATTGAAAAAATAGAGGATCAAATCAGCTGTGCGTTGAAGTTTGGAAGAACGCAGGCACAAAAACAGGAATTCATATTACATGCTGCTCAGTTATTGAAATATTATCTTTTCAATGACATGAATGAGAAGACCCACGGCTGTTATGGCAGGAATCAGGATGAGTTAGTAAGCTATATAGACCAGAAATTGAAGGGGGATATGCGTTAAATGTATCAGAAAGGGAATGATGCGACCCGGTTTTGAAATGGAGCTTAAAGGAGAAATGGTATAGGAGAAATGGTATAAATGAAAGATATGTCATTTGCGGTAGCATCATATGCACAAGATGGAAATATGCTTTATTTTTCTTCTCAAGACAATATCGGCTTGTATGTTTTGGACATGGATACACTGGAAATCCAGTGTAAGAATATTTTCCCCTTTCATAATTTTAATGCCCGTTTCCTATGGGGGAAGGCCCTAAGGGTTGAAAGAGACATTTGGTTTTCGCCTTTTTATTACATGTATCCCTCTTTATGCTATGACATAGAAAAAAACGCCTTTAGTCCCATTGAGCATTCGGAAACAAAGGAGAGGCAGCCGGGGCATCCATATTGTTATATGGCAAGGTATGGAAATAAAGTATATATTTTTCCCATCAAGGAAAGGCAGGTTTTGGTTTACAGTCAAAATAAAGAACTTATTAAGAGGGTAGTTCTTGATATCGATGCAGATTTACTTACTATGAATGCCGCTGTAGACAAGAATAAAGTTTATCTTCCGGTCAGTAATTCCAATGGAATTATTGAGTTCGATATGGAAACATTGCTTTATTCGCATTTCCGGATTGGAACAGAAGACATACAGATATCAAATATCATATTTATAGAAGGATGTCTCTATTTTTCGTCAAGAAACTGTGCGGAGCTGTACTGTTATGATCCAGAAAAAAAGGTTCTTACAATGAAGACGATTGGCAACAAAGGAAGCCAGATAGATAGTCTTAGATATGACGGTCAAAATATATGGGGGACAATCTTATATGAAGACAAGATATTCAAAACGGATATTCAGTTGGGGCTGGTAGAGTGGTGGGACATTCCGGTTCAGAAATGCCCCCTACCAGATAGTTGTCTATGGAGGAAAAACGCTTCTCTTAATTATCGTTATATGATTGACTACGGAAACAGCTGGTATATTACATCGGATTATGAGAATGCCATATATGTTTTTGATCGGATAGAAAATAAGTTTAGGAATCGTATAAGCATCTGTGTTTCACAGGATATAGAGGAAGTTGCCCTATTACAAGTGCAAATGGAACGTTTCGGAATAATCAAAGAAGATAAAGATAAGGATTTAAAAAATTATCTGGAAATGATAAAGATGGACAGAGGAGATATGATTTGGAAGGTTTGAGCAGAGAGGCTTTAGAGAGATCCTTCACAAGGACAGTTGCCATATTCGGAGCGGGAAAAAGCGGAAGATTTATCGCAGAGATGCTCGGAGATATGGGGTGTGAGGTGGATTTTTTTCTGGATAATGATATCCGAAAACAAGGAAAGCAAATCGGGATGGCTCGGATCATTTCTCCGGAACAATTTGCAAAAACAAAGGATGATTTTTGGATATTTTTATCCTTCAAGAATCCTGAAGTAGAACGCCAGCTGCTTAATTTGGGAATCAGCAGTAAAAATATCCTAGATTTATCTGCTTGTGCCAGAGGACAAGTGATATCTTTTTTTCACGAGTTTTGCAAAGAGAGATCCGGCAAAAAAGAATATCGTTTTTTGCTGGAGGAAGATCGGAAAACAATATGCAAAGCGGTTAGCAAGATAGAATTTTATGACGGAATTTTGTTTATAAGCGGATGGGGAATACCTTCGGACCGCATCCATAAGGTGACAATCAAGGTCAATGGCACAAAGGAAGTACCGGCCCTGCGGGAAGAGCGAAGGGATGTAGCAGACATGTATCCATATCACAATACGGACACATGTGGATATTTCTATATCGGAGGAACGGAATTCAAGGAGGATATAACTGTAGAGGTCCTTTTTTGGGAGGGCGATGCCATTATTGGCAATCTTGTCAGGCGATGCAAATACGAGACAGCCTGCAAGTTAATAGAGCATTCTGTGCAGGAAGGCAAACAAGGCGAATTGACAAGAACCATACTGATGAGAAAGGATTACCTGCTGCATGCCAAGGAAAGTGTTGCGGAGGTTTTAAGAGGTTATGGAAAAAAATTTATAGATTTGAAGGATAAACTCTATATCTATGGGCTCCTTTATCGTCTGGATATGTTTGACAATAGGGACATGAAAGACTATTTAGAGATAATTGGGGCCTTGGATGATATCGAAGCTCAGGCATGGCTGTGCGAGCAGGAAATTCCGTGGATGATATTTTTGCACCCGGAATTCAAGGTAAAGGAGATTTATGGTTGGCAAAGGAGTATGTATCATGATATTGCGAGAAAAATTTATGCAGGAAAAGAGGCCCAGAAAAAAGTAGATGAACGTAAGATTGTGATTCTGGTAGACAATTTAGCCTCGGATGTTTATGCTTCAGCGATCTTTGAGATTGCCATTGCCAATGAGCTGGAGAAAAGAGGGTATCAGGTTTTGATGGTGGTTTTGGATACTTCTTTTTCGCCTGAATTAGATATCCATCCATGTATCATGCACCAGCGCAGTTCTATGCAGTATGAAAAGCAGCATAAGAAAATGAAGAACACTGACTGGGCAATCTATTACTGCCAAAGGGTGAAGTTCCGGGAACGAAAGATAGAGGCATATGATGTGATTGAAGAGTATAGACCGTGCTTTGTGATTGATATTTCACAAGCGGGATTAATTGTATGTGCAGCCTTATTTCAGCATCAATTTAAGATTGTTCATATTCCGCTAAGCGGATATTCTTGTGGAGCAGTATTTAATCGATACATTACGAAAAGTAAGAAACTAAGCCAAATAGATAATGAAATATATCATTCGATGGACGAAGAGCAGATTTTTGAAGCGCCTATAAAAATACCATATAAGTTGGATATATCCCATACTTATGAAAGGCATAACTACGGTATTTGTGAGGATGATTTTGTTTTGGTTACAGTGGGAAATCGTTTGCAATATGAATTGGATACGGTCTTTTTGTTGCATATGAGAAAGCTGCTGTTAAATAACAAAAAAATGAAATGGATTATAGTCGGAAGAAATTTGGGAGCAGCATTTTATGAATATATGGATGTGGCCATAGAAACAGAACAAGTTATTGAATGGGGATTTGAGGAGCATATGTCTTCTTTATATCGAATTTGTGATGTATATGTTAACCCGAATCGGTTGGGTGGTGGCGGCAGCGTAGAATTAGCAATGGAGCATGGTATTCCTATAGCAATGACCCAAATGATTTCAGATGTGACACCAGTCATAAAAAGTGAGAATTGCAAACTAAATTATGATGAAATGTTTTTGTATATAAAGAAATTGTTTGAGTCGGAGGAGGTTAGGGCGGTTGAAGGACAGAAGATGAAACAGTTGATTCATAGGAAAGAGCTAACGATAGAGCATTATGTTGATGTCGTTATAGAGGCTTATCAAGACTGCAGAAAAGAGAACTGTGAATGGAGAGGCAATTTGAGCATGGAGAAGCTGAAGCTCAAGTATATTGCAGACGAGGAGGAGTAATATGGAATATGGATTTTATGATAGACTCAGAGAAAATATGCCGTCACAGATAATTATTGATATTGATCAGAATTGTAATTATGCATGTGTCCATTGCCCCCATGGAAAGTTTAGGAAATCGGATATATATACCGGGGCAAGGCTATCGGAGGAACTTAATAGGAAGCTTGTTGATGAGGTAAGGGAAGCGGGAAATGGCGATGTTCAGCATCTTAGATATACGGCAAATGGAGAGCCGCTTCTTCATCCCCATGCGGTTGAAATTTTAACATATGCGGCACAAAATTCGGGAACTTTTGTATCTTTAACTACAAATGGATCTCTTTTGACTAAGGAAGTGTCGCGTCAATTATTGTTAAGTGGTATTGGGCTGATCGATATCAGTCTGGACGCATACCATGAAGATACTTATGCATTAATTCGTAAAAATGGGAATCTGGTAAGGGTTAGGCAAAATGTTTTGGACTTACTGCAGTTGAGAAGGGAAACGAATGCACAGACAAAGATCGTTGTATCTTATGTAATACAGCCTGACAATATAAATGAGATTGAAGACTTTGAAAAATATTGGATGCAGCAAGGCGTGTATCAGGTTGTATTCCGAAAATTGCATACGGCGGGAGGTTCTATAAAAAACAGTTCAGTGGAAACAGACTCTGGAGAATATCAACCTTGTGTTTATCCGTGGGAACGTCTTTCTATTGGTCCTGATGGTGAATTTGAATTTTGTCCTGCCAGTTGGGAAGGGAAAATGCATCTTGGCTTCAATATAAAAGATCACACGATTTACGAAGTCTGGCATAGCGATCGGTATAGAAAACTGAGAGAAGAGCATTTGCGGGCAGCTTTTGCTGATTTTAAAATTTGTGGGGAATGTCCAGACCGCAATCATATCATATGGCCGGGAAAAGACGGAAGAAAGGCATATGGAGATATGATTAAGGAACTGAAGAAATAACTGGAATATGGATAAGCTTTGGAAATCTTTCAGTGTATCGATTCCGATGAACAAAGAAGGGAGTGTACTACACCATGCATCTTGTAATTATTGGAGCAGGAGAATTCCAAAAGCCGATTATCGAAAAAGCCAATGAGATGGGATATGAGACACATGTGTTTGCTTGGGAAAGTGGAGCTACGGGAAAAAGCGTAGCGCATCATTTTTACCCGATCAGCGTTACGGAAAAAGAGCTTATTCTTGAGGCTTGTAAAAAGATAAAGCCCATAGGTATTGTCACAGGGGCATCCGATTTGACAAATATTACTGTCCAGTTTATTGCAGAACGTTTAGGCCTGATAGGTAATTCCAGATCTTGTATAGAAAAAACCACGAATAAATTTATAATGCGGAATGCCTTGCGTAAAGCGGGAATCAGAACACCGGAATATATATGTGTGTCTCAAGGGGATGAGATAGAAGGGAAGCTGAAATCTTTCAAGTTTCCACTGATTATTAAACCGACTGATCGCTCAGGGAGCCGAGGGGTATGCCGTGTAAACTCTATTTCCGATGTGGAAAAGGCTGTTCAAATAGCGCTGCTACATTCCTTCGAGAAACGAATAATTATAGAGGATTTTATAGAGGGAAACGAATACAGTTGTGAAACAATTTCCTACAGAGGAAAGCATCACTTGTTAGCTGTTACAGAAAAATATACCACGGGATTCCCAAACTATATTGAGACAGGACATATACAGCCAGCCGGATTATCCTTTGAATTGGAGCATAGGATAAAAGAGACTGTTTTTTCAGCGCTGGATGCGTTAGAAGTCGAAAATGGTGCCGCGCATACAGAATTGAAGGTTAATGGAGAGGGCATAATGATTATTGAGTCGGGTTCCAGAATGGGAGGTGACTGCATAGGGACGCATCTCGTACCTTTATCTACAGGGATAGACTACACAAAGCTTGTGATTAATGTGGCATGCGGCATAGAACCCGTTATTCCAGAGAATATGAAAGGAAAGTCAGCCGGTATTAGATTTATATTTGATAAAAATGACTATGATAGACTTGCTTTGATCAAGAGAGAGTTTCCCCATAGGCTTGGATATGTATATGAAACAGAAGAAACAATCAGAAAAATTACCGAGAGCGGGGAAAGAAAAGGATTTTATATTGTAATTGACAGAGAACGGATGGATGTGGCGAAAATCCTTGCGATGGAGCAGCGTGATTAATACGGCACCCAACCGTGACTTTACATATGAATTTCTGAAGAAGCATGTGATTTGGACACGGAGGAGGACTGGAATATCGCAGAGGGCATCATGACGGTCCCACAACAGTATAGAGGGAGGAGGTATATGGAGCTATGAATGAGTTATGCGGCAGGATATTTTGATTTGATTTATGAGAAGCAGGGCCAGATAAAGTGGAAGAGAGGATATGGAGATGAGCGAAAGAATTGAAATTGCTGTTCCGGAGAACAGACAAGCAGGTATTTGGAGTAGGATAGCGGAGCACTTTAAAGAAAAAGAAATTGACATACTGGAAATCGGAGTTTTTAAGGCTGGCCAGATCGGACCGGCATATTCAAACTGTAATGTAAAGTCTTATGTTGGGATAGATCCTTATCTGGGGGATTCTACGGATCCGTATAAAGGCGCATATTGGAAGAACGAGGTCGAGGCATTTAAGATCTATGAGCAAAGTAAAAGAATATTCGATAAGCAAGGCGGGAATTTACTGAAAACCACTTCTGAAATTTATTTTAGAAGTATAAGTGAGGATAGGAAATTTGATGTTATTTTTATTGACGGCAATCATAGGTTCTCCTATGCGATGAAAGATATGACGTACTGGTTCTCTCACTTAGCCGTAGGGGGGTAATGCTGATAGATGATTATGCAAATACAGATACCCCAGATGTGACCAGAGCGGTGAATCTATTTCTTGAATTGCATGAAGACTGTATCCGCTCTATTGATGCATTTGACAGATGGTTTAAAAATAAGGGGAAGCATATTCCGGTTTGTAATAAAGTAGTATTTGTCTATAAAGAGAGCGAGCATAAGGAAAAAATATTCGATGTGCATGGAAATACGGAAAAGCAATGGTATATCTGGGGTACTGGAGATGCTGCAAAAAGATTTTGGGAGAGAAGCGGTGCAAAAATCAAAGTCAGCGGTGTGCTGGATAATTACGGGAAAGCCAGAGAATGGAATGGATTGCCGTTATGCCAGCTGTCTCAAGTATCAAAACAGAACAGCACAATCATTGTAGCCACAGATATTTATTATAATGAGATAAAAGAGCAGCTGATTCAGGCAGGACTTCAAGAGTGGAAAGACTTTATGAAGTACTCTGTGTTTGAAGAGTGGTGGCTAAAAAACTGGTATGAATAAAGTGATACGCTAGGCTTGAAAAGTTTTGTATCGGCTCTTGCTTCAATGTAAGGAAAGGAATCCTAATATGCACAACTACAAATATATAGCCATGATCCCCGCCCGTCTGGGCTCCAAACGCATTCCCAAAAAGAATATCCGTTACCTGCTGGACAAGCCCCTGATTCAGTATCCCATCGAGCTGGCTCTGTCAAGCAATCGTTTCAGCGGAATATGGGTGAACACGGAGAGTCAGGAGCTGGGGCAGGCCGCAATGAAGCTGGGGGCGCAGTTTCACAGACGCCCGGCGTCTCTTGCCACAGATACGGCGACCAACCGTGACTTTACATATGAATTCCTACAGAATCATCCGTGCGATTATGTCATCATGCTGAACACCACCTCGCCGCTGCTGCGGCAGGATACCATGAACAGATTTCTTGATTACATTGATGAAAACCAGTTTGACACGGTTCTGTCGGTTATAGCGGAAAAAGAGGAGACCTTCTTTCAGGGACGGCCCTTAAATTTTTCCCTGACCGAGAAGGTCAACAGCCAGCTTCTGGAGCCTACGGAAGCGGTGGTCTGGGCCATGACCGCATGGAAACGCGCGTCCTTTATGGAGATGCAGGAGGCCGGAATCAACCCGGTGTTCGGCGGCAGGCTGGGGCGATTCGCCATCCCTAAGGACGAGGCGTGTGATTTGGACACGGAGGAGGACTGGAATATCGCAGAGGGCATCATGACGGCCCGGCAACAGCACAGCGAGAGGAGATACATGGAGCTATGAATGGTTATGCGGCAGGATATTTTGATCTGATTTATGAGAAGCTGAGCCAGATGGAGGTGACGGACAGGGAAGGAACTTGTCTGTCGGCTGACGAAGGTTTGGCGCTCTGGGCGCAGCGGGCGCAGCAGGTGAAGGAAGAGACGAAAGGGCTGATCTTCTTCTGCGGGAACGGCGCCAGCGCCAGCATGGCGGAACATATGTCCCACGACTGGTTTCAGAATGCGGTGGTAAATACCACCACCTGCGCGGAGATCTCCCATGTGACGGCCATCAGCAACGACATCGGCTATGAGGATGTGTACGCCTACCGCATCCGGCGGATTATATCAGAGAGGGATATGGTGGTAGGAATTTCGTCTTCGGGAAGTTCCCCCAATATCGTGAATGCCATTTCTGCCGCCAAAGAAAACGGAGCCTTCACGGTCACTTTATCAGGGAAGAAGCCGGATAATGAGATACGCAGGATGGGGGATTTGAATTTCTATGTGCCGCTGGAGACTTACGGGGAAGTGGAGAGCGCCCATGCGGTGCTGCTTCACGGCGCTTTAGATTATTTTTTGGATAAATATATGGGAGGAAGACATTGATGAAAATAGCGGTGGGAGCCTCCTCCTTCGGTGACGCTGCCCCGGAGGTGCTGGAGTGGCTGCAGAAGAAGGGGATAGAGGTAGTCAGGAATCCTTATGGGCGAAAGATGACTCAGGAAGAGATCATCGAACATTTGCAGGGGGCAGTGGGTTTACTGGCGGGGCTGGAGCCCTTGAATGAGGAAGTGTTTCGGGCGTGCCCAGAGTTAAAGGCCATTGCCAGAATCGGCATCGGCATGGACAATGTGGACCGGGAGGCGGCAGCCAGACACGGAATCAAAGTGTCCAACACACCGGAGGGCCCTACCGATGCAGTGGCGGAGATGACCCTTGCCGCGCTGCTGGCTATCTGTCACAATCTGATACCGGCCAACGAGGATGTACATAAGGGAATCTGGAAGAAACGCATGGGCAGATCGATACAGGAACTTAAGGTGCTGATGGTGGGATACGGCGCTATCGGCCGAAGGACGGCGGAGCTGCTTCGGGGGCTGGGAGCGGAGATCATGATCTATGATAAGTATCTTCCGGAGGAATCCACCCATGCTTTGGCAGAGGGGGTCGCCGCAGCAGACGTGATCAGTCTCCATGCATCCGGCAAAGAAGAAATCTTGTCGGAGGAATTGTTTGCCCGGATGAAGGAAAACGTGATTCTTTTAAACAGCGCCCGAGGCGGTCTGATCAATGAGCAGGCGCTGTATCATGCCCTGAAAACGGGAAAAGTGGCGGCCTTTTGGGGAGATGCGCTGTGGTCGGAGCCCTATGAGGGGATGCTCCGGGAGTGCGGGAATGCCGTTTTGACACCGCATATATGCACTTATACCACACAGTGCCGCATGTCTATGGAGAGGCAGGCGGTGGAAAATCTGCTGGAGGATCTGGAATATGGCTTATGAGGAAGAGTACGCCCTTGCGCTGGAAGCGGCAACACGGGCGGGGAAATACCTGGAGAGTCTGGAGAATGCGTCGGTGGACAGTCAGGAAGGACGGGACATCAAGCTGGAGGCTGATCGGAAGAGTGAAGAGCTGATTATACAAGTCCTGCGCCCGTCAGGTATCCCTATCTTGTCGGAGGAGAGGGGGACCGTGGGAGAAAGCGGGGGCAGCAGAAGGTGGATCGTGGACCCTCTGGACGGAACAGCCAATTTCTGGAAGGGGATGAGGGAATTATGCTGCGTGTCCGTGGCACTGTGGGAGGACGGGCAGCCGGTTCTGGGAGTGGTCAACCGATTCCACAGTCAGGAAATCTATGGGGGCATCTTGGGGCAAGGCGCCTGGCGAAACAGCATGCCCGTATGTACTTCCGCTGCGGCCCACATGAAAGATGCGGTGCTGGCCACAGGCTTTCCGGTGAGGAGGGACTACGGAGCGGACAGTCTGGGGGCCTTCGTCCAAAAGGTACAGAGCTTTAAAAAGATCAGAATGCTAGGCGCCGCTGCCGTTATGGGAGCTTTTGTGGCGGACGGCAGAATCGACGCCTATACGGAAGAACAGATCATGCTGTGGGACGTTGCGGCCTCCTCCGCTATCGTCAGGGCTGCCGGAGGCGTGGCGGAAGTGATTCCGCTGGAGGAGGGCAAATGTATCTGCAGACTGTTTGCCAATCAGGCATTGTATGATGAGTATATGGAGAATATGGCCTGACATAGAAATGAGGGAGTTATGCTTAGATCATATCAATACACGGAAAAACCGTATCTGGAATATACCTTTCAGGGAAATTTCTTTCGGGACAAGCAGGTGCAGATCGCTCGGAAATTTGTGGAGTCCCATCCGGTTCGCAGGGACGGGGAGCGCCGCTGCCCTATTTGCGGGGGACGGGGGGATTATTTTTATTCAAAGTGGAAGGTGGATTATCTGTGCTGTACAGAGTGTAAAAGCATCTATGCGGTATACGACGAAGAAATCGTAGAATCGTATCAAAATCATGCCGACCTGCTGGAGCTGCGCCTTTGCCGGGAATACCAGCAGGAGATAGCGGACAACAGGCAGAGGGTGTGGGAAGAATTTCTGGGGTGGGTGGAAGTGAGAGCTTTCCGGTTCATGGGCAGGAACAGAAATCTGGATATCGCAGATTACGGCAACCGATATGAGGGATATGCGGATGCTGTCCGGAAGGGTGCGATGTGCGGCAGGTATGATCTAAGAGATTCCATTCTTTTGGCCGGGGAGGACAAGATCGGATCCGGCGGTGCCGATCTTGTCCTCTATCTGGATCAGATGCAGCAGGAGCTTCACCCCGCGGAACGCATGGGGGAGCTGAGGAGCTGCCTGAAGGATGACGGGCTATTGGTTATGAATACAAGAGCGGGAAGCGGCTTCGACATCATAACCCTGAAGGAGAAGAACAGCCGGATCTATCCCTATGAGCATATTCTGCTGCCGTCCGTGAAGGGACTGGTGGCGTTTCTGGAGCGCAACGGCTTTGAGGTGCTGGAGATTACGACGCCGGGGGTTATGGATGTAAAATATGTATTGGATTCCAGAGACGGGCTGGACCATAGGGAAAGCTTCGTGGGATATCTGCTGGAAGAATCCAGCCGGCCCATGCTTCAGGAATTCCAGAGATTTTTGCAGAAGGCTTGTCTTAGTTCCTTTGTCTGCGTAATCGCCCGCAAAAAGAAAGGGTAAGGCTCCAATAGAAAGGTTTCAATAAGAGACATTCTAAAAAGAAAGTCTCCGAAAAAAGTCTTCAAAAGGAAGGCTTTGAAAAGAAGGTCTTCAAAGAGAAAGTCTCCAAAAAGGAAGGATCTAAAAGGAAAGCCATGAGGAAGTACAGAACAGTCATTATTGGGATGGGCAGGATGGGGAGGACCCGCTATGACGCCATGAAAAAGCATGGCGGTTTTGACGTGGTGGGAGTATGTGACAGCAATGAGGAGCTGCTTTCAGATTATGATATAAATAGGTATGGGGATTGGAAATGCTGCATCGATCAGGAGCAGCCGGAGGTTGTGGCGGTATGCACCGTGAATGCGGTGATTCCCTCTGTGGTGTGCTATGGGCTGGAAAAGGGCTGTCATGTATTTGCCGAGAAGCCGCCGGGAAGATGTCTGGAGGATGCGCTTTTGATGCGGGATGCTCTGGGCAGATGTGAAGGTCAGGTGCTGAAATTCGGTTTCAACCATCGATACCATTACGGGGTCATAGAGGCAAAATCACTGATTGATTCAGGATTCTTGGGAGAAGTGGTAGCGGCCCGGGGCGTATATGGAAAAGCGGGTGATCTTCGGCGGCAGGAATGGAGGAACGATATCAGTATCGCCGGGGGAGGAATCTTGTTGGATCAGGGTATCCACATGCTGGATCTGCTGCGCTATTTCGTGGGGGATTTTACGTTGGTGGAGGGATTCACGGAAAATCTGGTGTGGAAGAATGCTGCCGGAGAGGACACGGCGTTTGTCACGCTCAAGACTGATTCCGGAAAAGTGGCCACCATGCATTCCAGCGCCATACAGTGGAAACATAAATTTGATCTGGATATTACCTGCACCGAAGGATATATTGCCCTGAACGGATTGCTCACATCTACCCAGAGCTATGGGGAAGAGCGCATTACCTATTACAAAAGGGATCTGGAGTTAAAGAGCGGAAAGCTGGGGAACCCCACGGAGTATACCATGTGCTTCGATGAAGACCGTTCATGGGACTTTGAAATTGCCGAGTTCTATGATGCTGTATCTGGAAAAAGATCTCTTGTGAACGGTACGGTTGATGATGCCGTGGCTGTCATGGAGCTTATAGATAGGGTATATGGGAAAAGGACGGCACCGTAAATGCGCAATGGAATCGTAGCGAAAATGAGGGTTCTGTGAATGTGTAATGGGGCTGCGGCGGAAAAGAACGAGGATGAATATTGGTGCTTAGTCATATTGGGGAACTGTTCAAAAAGAATTTCATAGAGACTCAGGGGGGAGACGGCTTCCGGGACATGATCCTATATGGGCTTGGAAAGCCTACGGAGGAAATTCTGAAAGCCTTTCCGGCCTTTCCGGTAGCAGGGCTTCTGGACGGATATCGGGAAGACGGGGAGTTTTGCGGGAAGCAAATCATAGCCCTGACGTCTCTGGCCGGCCGGAACGCGCAGATCGTCATTCTTGCCAGAAAGGCGTCGGAAAAGGTTATTTACAGAAGGATAAAGGATTTCTGCAGAGAGCAGGCTATACCGGTGTACGGCGCAGACGGAGGTCTTTTAGGGCAGGTTCTGTACGGGGAAGATCCGGGAGATGGGGCGATCCGGCAGGAAAAAGAGGAATATTTTCTGCGAAGCCTTGATGAATTGAGGCAAATGGCCAATCATTATGATACCATCAGCTTTGATATTTTTGACACACTGTTAATCAGAAGGGCACAGCCGGAAAAAATCTTTCGCTTGGTGGGAAAAGCGGAGGGGATGACGCGGGATTTTGCGCAGCTGAGAATGGGGGCGGAGCTGGAGCTGTCCAGAAGCGGCAGCCCCACGATCTATGACATCTATAGATGGGTGGGGGAACGGATGGGGATTTCTTCGGACAGATACACGGAACTGCTGGAGAGGGAAATTGCGGTGGAAGTTTCCGTTCTGGAACCAAGGGACAGCATGGTTCGTTTTCTGGGGGAAATGGTTTCTCAGGGAAAGAATGTATATTTGGTATCGGATATGTATCTGCCGGGAAAAGTGCTGGAAGGGATCCTGCAGAGGAAAGGGATAGGGGGCTATAAGGGCCTATTTGTATCCTGCGATTACAATGTGTCCAAGGCGCAGGGCCTATATGACTGCTATTGCAGGCATTCTCAGGGTGAAAGGCGCATGCACATCGGTGATTCCGAGGAACTGGACGGCAGGGCGGCCAAGGCCCATGGGATAGAGCCGTATGTGATCAAATCTCCTCAGGATATGGCGGAGCTGACTGCTGTGGGGAGGCTTCTGCTGCAGGTGGAGGAGACGGCGGATATGCAGGGAATGATCTGCGCCAGAATCTATAGGGATCCGTTTGCGCTCCACGGCTGCGGCGGCAGGCTGCAGACGGCCTCTGCCCGGGATTTGGGTTATGGGATTCTGGGGCCGCTGGCAGTGGGGTATGTGCATTGGCTCTGGGGCAGGCTTATGGAAGAACCGGTGGATGTGATGCTGTTTGTCGCAAGGGACGGATATTTGGTAAAGAAGGTGTTCGATTTGTGGAAATCCGCAAAAAGATGCGGAAAGCTGCCGGAATCCGTCTATCTGTTGATCTCCAGAACTTTTTCGGTTCTGGCATCCCTGAGGAACGAGGCGGATATTCTATATGCGGCGGAGCTGCCCTTCAACGGCAGCCCGGAGGAGATGCTGGAAAAAAGATTCGGTCTGCAAGGAGAGGAAATTCTGCCCCGGAAAGGGGACGAGGAGGATTTCCGCTACATAATGAGACATGAGGAGGCCATATTGTCCAAAGCGGTCCATGCCAGACAGGGGTATCAGGAATATCTGGCGGGACTGGGGCTGAAAGATAAGAGGCTGGGGATCTACGATTTCATCTCTACCGGCACATGTCAGCTGTGTCTGGAAAAGATCATGGGAACCTCCATGAAGGGGTACTATTTTCAGCGGCTGGAGGACTCTCTGGAGGAAAAGAGAAGGCTGACGGTGGAAGATTTTGTGGGCGGACACAAGCCGGATTATGATTGCGGAAACTATTTTCTCTTGGAATCATGGATGAAGGCACCGCATCCTTCCATAAAATATGTGACTGCTCAGGGGCAAGTCCGTTACTGTGAATCTCATGATGCCTCCGGGCAAAGGGAGCATATCTGCCTGCTGCAGGAGGGGGCGCTGGAGTTTGGCAGGGATTATCTCAAAGAAGCCGGAGGCCCGGAGGCAGGTGCGGAAATAGAGAAGCTGGCGGTATCCCTGCTTCCCTATGTGGATCAGGAATTTCTTCATATAGGTATGGAGGAAATGACTTATTATGACGAGTTTTTTGCTCGTGCCGTAAAGATCTGCTGACATGGCGTGGTGAAACGGCTCAAAACAACTGGCACTGTCGCGGCTGTCACATCGCTGATTACCTAATCATTGATGCGACAGCCCTTTTTTACACGAAAATTCACTTTAGAGAGCTAAAGTGGCTACAAAATGGTTACATTATTTTGTTGTACATTCTACTTTATGTCTTTCAAATCAGCTTCTCTTTTCGGTGAGGTATGATTCTTTTTGAGCATTTTCATATATTCAAACAGATCACGTGAATATGAAGCTGTCGGATTTTGCGAATGTTTATTTCAGGGATAAAGAGGGGAAATTAAAGCAACGCACAGTAAGGAAAAAAATATATGATTGAACATCATATTATTCCTACTCTGAGAAATAAGTATATGGATAATATTACACTGGCTGACATTATCCAGTGACAGAACAGTATTCGGAGTCTTTGCTTTAAGGAAACATACAATCCATTTTACCTATTTTCTATCGCAATGCAATCCCCTGCATGTACTTGGCTCTCGCAGCATTCGGCAGGATTTTTCAGACTCAAGCTCATTGCACGCAGGAATAAAGTGCCTAAAAACAAGCAAGTCTGATATGGAAAATCTCCTCACATCAGACCTGCTCAGGTTAAAAATTTTCTCTTAGTCTTTTTCATATGTACATTATCACCATTTGTATTTGAATAGCCATCTGTCGCATTTTCTGAATCACTCCACTGTCTGTCAAAGCATCTCCGCCACCTTCTCTTGTTCCGAGGGATACAAATGTCCATAGGTATTCAGTGTAGCCTTTATATCCTTATGTCCCAGCCGTTCCTCAATAATCATAGGCTGCACCGCTTCCGGAACAATTTGAAAAATTCTCTCATCGGCAGGAATTGAATAAAATGTATTTACATAAACCCTAATCTCTTCCACTAAAAACTTTGGAATAACCACTGTACGAACCGATTCATCCGTCTTTGGGCTTCCACTCTCTTCTGTAGCATCCGATTTGTAGTAGGATACATTTGCAGAGACGGTGGACGATATTTAGCCGGGGTTTGGGGTTGTCCCCAACAAACAAAGCGAGCGCATCAGGGCGGGAGCGCTGTTCGAAATATCCCAAAAGGACATTCCGAACAATTGCTTGCCGCTTCCATGGAAATAAGCTATAATGAAAAGTGCTAAAAGAAAGTAGTGGGAAAGCAATAATGAATGTGCATGGAAAGGAATGAAGGATGCCCACATTAGACTGGATCGGAAAAGATAAAGTTATAAATCACCATATGGATGTGCCCTATCGTGTGTTGAATCGTGTGTACAGCTATGATTTGAATGGTCGGCATAGTGAAGATAATGGAAGCGAAAATAAAATTATTCATGGAGATAATTTGGAGGCACTGAAATCCTTATTGCCGGAATACGCGGGAAGAATTAAGTGCATTTATATTGATCCGCCATATAATACAGGAAATGAGAATTGGATTTATAACGATAATGTCAATGACCCTAAAATAAAGAAATGGTTGGGAGAAGTTGTAGGAAAAGAGGGGGAGGATTTGTCCCGTCATGATAAGTGGCTTTGCATGATGTACCCAAGGCTGCGGCTGCTTCATAAACTGCTGGCAAAGGACGGGGCTATTTTTATCAGTATTGATGACAATGAACTATATAGTTTGAAAATGGTTTGCGATGAAATCTTTGGGAGAAACTGTTTTGTGGCTGATATATCGTGGCAGAGGACGTATTCTACCCGAAATGATTCCAAGGGGATTGTGAGTGAAGTAGAGCATATCCTTGTTTATAGCGGGCAGCCTGGGTGGAATCCTAAAAAGTTGCCTAGAACAGAAGAGATGGATTCAAAGTATAAAAATCCGGATCATGATATCGCCATGTGGCGATCCGATAATGCCTATGCACCAGGGGCAGCAACGCATCAGGGGATGGTATACGCAATACAGCATCCTTTTACAGGGGAGCTGTTGTATCCGAGTAATGGACGTTGTTGGACTTTTGGACAAGATACCATGCTGGAAATCATGTGTGGCTGGTGCGAATATGAATTAAAAGAGATTGATGACGCAGAGAGAAGAGCCGCTATTTGTGGAGTTGCGAAAGCAGAAGTCCGACAGGGTGTACAAGCGATTGTGTTATCAGAATCTTTAGAGGTTTCTTCTGCTAAAGCAAAAATGATATATGATAAAGGCCCCTGGCCACGTTTTTTCTTTTCAAAGGGTGGAAAGGGCGGTATTGCACGAAAAACTTATCTGGAGAGTGTTGGAGGGAAACCGCCTACAAATTACTGGAGTTATGAAAATGTAGGGCATACGGACGAAGCTGCCAAGACGTTAAGGGCGATTTTTAATGGCAGGGCAGCATTTGAAACACCGAAACCGTACCGTCTGGTAGAACGTATTCTGCAAATTGCTGCAGATGAGAACAGCATCATCTTGGATTCCTTCGCGGGTTCCGGCACCACGGCTCATGCTGTCCTTAATATGAATAAAGCTGACGGCGGTAACCGCAGATTTATTCTGATTGAAATGGAAGATTACGCGGACAGCATTACATCAGAACGTGTGAAAAGAGTAATTCATGGATACGGTGAAGGAAAAAGCGCTGTGGAAGGAACAGGCGGCAATTTTTGTTTTTATGAATTAGGTGAGCGGCTGATTCTTGAAAATGGTGCTCTCAATCCTGACATGGACATTCAAAATATCAGAAATTACATATGGTATACAGAAACGAAGAAGTCCCTGCCGGATATAGAGCTGGATGATAATAAATATTTTTTGGCAGTGGATGGAGACGTCGCTTATTATTTCTGTTATGAAAAAGATACGGTTACGGCTTTGGATAGGTCTTTTTTGAGAACAGTTAGGACAAAGGCGGAAAATTATATTATTTATGCTGATCAGTGCGCAATTTCAGACAAGGAATTGCAGAAGCATAATATCACTTTTAAGAAGATACCGAGGGATATCATTAGTTTGTAATTGTATTTTGGACAAACGAACTTGGAGGTACTGCATGGAACTGAAAAATTACCAGAAGAAAGTCATGGGAGATTTAGAGCGGTTTTTATCTTTGCTGACAGAAAAGCAAAATATAAAGCTGGCCTATAGCACCCTATGGGAAGAAAAAGGGGTTGAAGTCGGCATGTTCGAGACCCCTGGTACTATCCCATATTACAAAACAACGCTTCCAGGTGTTCCGCAGGTATGTATCAAGGTTCCCACAGGCGGTGGCAAGACATTTCTGGCGGCAAATGCCATAAAGCCTATTTTTGATTCCATGCCGGGCCATCACCCCAAGGCGGTTGTCTGGCTTGTGCCTTCGGATGCCATACTGAATCAGACAATAAACACATTGCAGGACAGCAATCATTTCTATAGACAGAAAATAAATGCAGACTTTTCCGGTGCGGTGGAAGTATATACGAAAGAGCAGCTTATGAATGGACAGAACTTTAATCCTACTGCGGTGATGGAACACTTGTCTATTTTTGTTCTGAGTTATGATTCTTTTCGGACGAGTAAGAAAGATGGCAGAAAATCCTTTCAGGAAAACGGCAATTTAGGTTCTTTCAGCAAATACCCTGTGAATAGAATCGACTTACTGGAGGGAATAGATGAAACAGCATTAATTCAGGTGATTCGCCAGCTGAATCCGGTTGTCATTGTAGATGAAAGCCACCATGCCACATCTACGCTGAGTATTGAAATGTTGAAGAACTTTAATCCATCCTTTGTGTTGGATTTGACGGCGACACCGAAGCGGGGCAGTAATATTATATCTTTTGTGGATGCAAGACAGCTGAAAAAAGAAGAGATGGTCAAACTGCCTGTTATTGTATACAATAGAAAAAGTCAGGGGGATGTACTGCTGACAGCTATCAGCCTGCGGAAACGGCTGGAGAACGAGGCGAAGCGGCTGGAAGACATGGGCGGAAAGTATATCCGTCCCATTGTGCTGTTCCAAGCCGAGGCAAACATAAGTGAGAGCAGCACTACCTATGAGAAAATAAAAAGAGAATTAGTGGAGATGGGAATCCCAGAGGGAGAAATTGCGATTAAGACTGCGGATAAGGACGATATCAGGAATCAGGATCTGATGTCAAGAGTGTGTCCTATCCGCTACATTGTAACCGTGAATGCGTTGAAGGAGGGCTGGGACTGTCCGTTTGCTTATATTTTGGCTACCATAGCGAATCGAAGTTCCGTCGTTGATGTGGAGCAGATTATAGGAAGAATTCTTCGGCTGCCCAATACAAAGAAAAGTGAAAGCGCAGTATTAAATTTGTCCTATGTCATTACTTCTTCAGCAGATTTCTTTGCCACATGCAATAAGGTTGTGGATGGATTGAAGGTCGCCGGCTTCAGCGATAAGGATTATCGAGCAGAAGATTCTTCTATAGCAGAGGAAACCTCGGAAGCTCCACAGATGGAGCCAGAGCAGTTAACGTTTTTCATAGAAGAGATGCAAACCGAGCCAGAACATGACAAGGAATCGGAACGGGCAGCAATTCCAGCAGAGGGCTCTCTTCTTTGTACGGAGATATTAGAGGATCAGATTACCCGCGCGCTGTGTGAGGACACAGTTTTTGAAGCGAGTAATAAAGGGGCTGATTTCGGAATTTCTTCCGAGGTGGACAGTATTCTCCAGACAGCTGAAAAAGAGGATAGAGCTTGTTGGGAAGATATTGCTGTAAATGTGAAGGATTCTATGGAGGATATTCCGCCAGAGGTGAGAGATACAATGAAAACATATCCGATTAGGACAGAATTCAGGGACGAGGTGCTTGCTCTCAGGCTGCCCCAGTTTGCGCTGCCTGACGCGCCGAGTCTGTTTAGTACGGAAGAATATTGTCTGTTGCAGAAAGAGGACTTGTATGTCGGTTTCACACTCTTGGACAAAGACACGAAGATTGATTTCTCCATGCTGGATGTGGAGATGGCCCGGGTGGACATAGAAGAAGGACATTCTACAGAAGAAGGGCATTCTATGGAGGAAGGCGAGAATGTTAATCCCAAGGCGTGGCAGCTGCAAGGGTTTGACAGCACCTATATGAAGGAGTGGTTTGATTCTCAGCCTTCGGAGAAAAAAAGGAGAATCTGCAAGGATAAGATAATAAAACGTATTTCCAGAATTAATGCGGTGAATGATGCCGAATTGGACGAATATGTTTCCAGAATCATGCAGAATATGACGGAGGATCAACTGACGGATTTGGAGCAGTCGCATTATTTATATACGCAGAAAATATATGATAAGGTGAGGCAATTACTGAATGTCCATGCGAAGGATACATTCTATAAATGGATTGAGCAGGACATGATTTCATGCAGGCCATTGTATTCTTTTCCCGCTGGTATTACAGCTGCAAAGGTGAATGATGTCATACCAAAGTCTCTATATACAGCGGAGGAGGACGTGAATGGATACGAGAGCAGGGTTGCATGGGAATTATCTGCCTTGCCTAATATCAGATGGTGGCATAGGAATATATCCAGAAGAGGCTTTGCCATAAATGGGGCTGTAACAGCGTATCCTGACTTAATCGTTATGACTGAAAGCGGAAAACAGCTTTTGGTGGAAACAAAAGGGGATCACTTAAAGAATGATGAGTCAAGGGAAAAGGCAGAAATAGGTGCAACCTGGGCGGCAAAGGCTTCTCAGCTGGGCAGGATATATAAGTACTTTATGGTATATGAGACGAAGAAGCCGGAGTATGCAGGGGCGTACTCACATGAGAGATTTATGGAGATTGTAAGAGGGTTGTAAGTTGGAGGTTGTTTTTTAGTAAAATGTAAAAAGAGATTCATATAAGCATGTTTAAGTAAGAATAAGTTGGAAAAATCATTTTATGCTACATTAAGATATAGGAAACAGCGGGGATATAAGAAATACATATCAAGATTAGGGAATTATTTAAACATTTTTTGGATATAGCTGCTAAAGCGACAGAGGATAAAAAGCCGGAATTATCAATTTTGTATGAGGGGATTGGTTTTGTATTGGCATCTGACTATTTGGAAGCTGTTGGCAAGATTTTTTCTATGCTTAAAACCAGAGAGAAAATGAGGAGTAATACTACAACAAGATGCGATTTAGAGTCATCTCTCATTTATCAACTCAGATAGTCGTAACACCAATATATTTTAGAGAAGAGGTTATCGGTATGAATTGGTGTAAGTAAGACAAAAAACATCGATTATATAAAGAGAAGGTGTTTGTATGTTTCTGCCTACAATATAGGGGGTATAATTGTTACATGGAGCAACCAAACTTTAAAAATATAGACGCAATAAAAGATTGGATGATAAATATCCATGAGAAAGATATTATTGAGATGAAGAAAGCTCAGGAACTACCAGCGTCTTTCTGGGAGACATATTCTGCATTCTGTAATACATCAGGAGGTTGGATTCTGCTTGGTGTTATTGAAGGCAACCCTACGAATACGATTCAGGGAGTCGGTAATATAGCAAAAGCATAGATGAATTTGTGGGATATGTTGTCAAATCCGAACAATTATGCCAATGCTTGTTTCAAAAATGCGAGAGGAGACGGGGTTGTCAGATTATAAAGTTAGAAAGTGGCTGGAGATATTAGATGAAAAAAAGCTGGTGCAGAGGATAGGAAGTGGACCGGCAACGAAGTATGCAATTAGGGAAACGGCGGATGAGAAAATAACACAGCTTCAAATTGCGTTAGACAACCTTAAAACGAAAGAATAGAAGTTCTATGTTTTGATTATCTTTTGAATATAGTAAAAAGATAGAAAAAAGATAGAGAGAATGATGATTTTAGGGGATTTCTATCTTTTGATTATCTTTTGAATATAGGAATGCTAAGGCACAAAATTTGTTTGATAGGCATTTGACGCATTGGCTATAGGAAACATTGCGTGGCTACAAATTGGCTGCAGAAATTCTGAAAATACAGAGAAAATGTGTGTTTACTCCTAAAAGTAATGATAGGCTCTGCATGACAATAGACGGAGGGGAGGAACGGAACTGTGGAATATAGGAAGGGTACTTATGTCATTACCGGCGTCACCGGTATGATAGGAGGTTTTCTTGCCGCAACCCTGCTGGATTCTCAGGAATGCCGGCAGGGAGATATTCAGGTCGTCGGACTGGTTCGGGACGGCAGCAGGCTGGGCAGGAAGCTGCGGACGGCGCCGCAGTGCTTTCGGTTCATAGAATGTGATTTCTGCGCGGCGGATTTCCGGTGGGACAGTCTTTTGGACCAGCTGCCCTCGTCCGCCGATTACCTCATTCACTGCGCCGCTCCCACCGCATCCTCCTATATGGTGTCGCATCCCGTGGAGACGGCGGACAGCATCCTCTTTGGCACTCGGAACATGCTGGAGCTTGCAAGGAGGATCCGGGCAAAAAGCATGGTATATTTATCTTCTATGGAGGTCTATGGAAGAACGGCAGATAGGGGGGAGCCGCTGGAGGAAGCGGAATTAGGCTATGTCCCTCTGGACTCCGTAAGGAGCTGTTATCCTCTGGGGAAAACCATGGGGGAGCATTACTGCCATATTTATCAGCAGGAATACGGGGTGCCGGTGAAGATTGCCCGTCTGGCGCAGGTTTTCGGGAAGGGTGTGAGGCCGGAGGACAACCGTGTATATATGCAGTTTGCCAAGGCAGTTCTGGGAAAGCGGAATATTGTTCTGCGGACGGAAGGCTCGTCCATGGGCAATTATTGCGCGTCGGAAGATGCTGCCGCCGCCGTGTTTTCCATTCTGGACAGAGGGGAGGACGGTGAAGTCTACAATGTGGTAAATGAAGGCAATGCCATGACGATCCGTGAAATGGCGGAATTGGTTGCAGGTGAAGTGGCCAATGGAGCCATAGGGGTGGAGATTCGTGCAGAAGACGCCAGAGCTTATGGGTACGCCCCCGCCACACAGCTGAGAATGTCCGGGAAAAAGCTGCGGGAACTGGGGTGGCGGCCCACGAAAGGTCTTGCGGAAATGTATCTGGATGTGATATACGAGCTGGAAAAGGCAGGCTATGCCGCCGGGGACTTAAGATGAGGGCGCTGAATCCGGCTCTGCCGGAGTCCTATGAGGAGCGACTCCGGCGGAGGGCGGATTTATGGGGAATCCGGTCCAGTATCCATGTGCCTAAAAGAAGCAAACATGCCGTGGCGGCGTAGACGGCATGGGCCGGAACTGTCGGGCAGGCAATCAGGACAACCATGGGCGCCAGAGCCGAGAGGCTTGTGGCAAGGAGGGTCAAGAGGGATGCTGCCCCCTGCTTCACGGGTCGGACTTCGTTCTCCCAGTCGAAGATAGGAAATTTTTCATTGATGGCCAATCCGGTTCTTGCGCTGAAAAGAATGTAGGCCATGGGTATGATCAGCAGCCATGCTAGGTCTATAGGATCAGGTCTCAGGGCTATAAATAGGAGCAATTCCGACAAGAGATAGAAGGGAAGGCTCACCAGCAGGTTTGCGCTCACTTTGCTCCAGATCATCTGGGTTCTGGTGATGGGCAGGGTCTGCAGCATCCACCACTGCTTTCCCTCCATGGAGATGGAACAAGCGGTCATGGGCAGCATGGCCGGCAGAAGGCCCATGAAGACGGGCAGGGTCTTTCCCACGATGCCGGACATGCCCAGCATGGATTCCACAGGCTCCACTCCCATGAACAGAATCGCTGCCGCCATCAGCAGCATCAACAGAGGGCCCATAAGGGTGTTGGTCACGTACACGGTGGAAGAAAAGTAGCGCCGAAGCTCCCTCTCTGTCAGGCTTTTCAGGACGGAATTTGCCTTCAACTGTGCCATGCGGTAATTACCCTTGGCCTCTCTTGCGCTCAGGAGGCTGCAGATTTTGCCGTAGAAGGGCCGCAGGGCCTCCAGAAACAGAAGGAAGGCTCCTATGGATACTCCCAGAAATAAGAACATGGCGTCGGCATTTCCTTGTACCATTGCATCCGCCACCCAGAGGGCGGGGGGATAGGATCTGCCCACCCGGGTTTCCAGCATCAGGGCAATCTCCTGCAGGGCAGTCACCAGCTGTTCCTCCTCCAGCTGTCCCATCCGGAGGCTGCCCGCCATAATTGCGGATACCAGCAGCAAAGTCAGCAGAATGGCCACCAGATTTTTGCGCCTCCATCGGCTGCTGATGCCTGCGATCAAGGCTCCCAGCATGGAGGCCAGAGTCAGGGGCAGCAGGGGAAGGAACAGCACGGAAAGGACACCGTACAGATAAAAGGTAAGCCCCGGGTGCTGCAGAATCCCATAGACGGCCATTCCCGGCAGCATCACCAGCATTCCCAGCAATAGGTTGGTGAAGTACATGGAGAGGAAACGGCTGACGATGATGGAGCGGATGGTGACAGGGAGAGCGATCTGACTCTCATAGGAGCTTTTGTGGAAAAGAACCGGCTCTGCCTTGATCATGGTGAATAGGAACGAGACTAGGCTGACGCACATGACTAAAACGGCGGGCACCAGATTTCCCATATCCATGTAAATCAGACCATAGCTCAAGGCGCAGATGTAGCCGCCCATCATGGCAAGCAGCAGGAGCCATAGCAGCGCAAAGAGATAATATCTTGTTTTTTTCTTGGAATCTTTGGTGAAACGGAACTCGTTCAGCCCGAAGAAATTGTATAAGGATAGCTTCGTCAGAAGCCTAATCTGCCTTGTCATGTCCGGTTACCTCCATAAACACATCTTCAAGAGATTTGTCCTGAGTCAGTTCTCGGGTATCGCCCTCCGCTGCAAGCCTGCCGCCGGAGATCACGGCGATGCGGGTGCAGAGCTTTTCAGCTACCTCCAGCACATGGGTGGAGAAAAAGATGGCGCTTCCTCTGTCGCATAGGGAGCGCATTTTCTTTTTCAGAAGCAGAGAGGCCTCCGGATCAAGTCCCACGAACGGCTCGTCCAATACGAGGAGTCTGGGCTCGTGGATCAGCGCTCCGATCAGCACCAGCTTTTGGCGCATTCCGTGGGAATAGGTGGAGACCAGATCCCCAAGGACAGAATAGATCCCGAATTCCTCCGATTCCCGTCGGATGCGCTCTTCCCTATCCTTCTTTGAAACCTTATAGATATCAGCGATGAAGTTCAGGTACTGAATTCCGGTGAGATATTCGTAGATATCCGGATTGTCGGGGATGTAGGCCAGAACCTGCTTGCAGGCAAGGGGCTGGGTGAGGACACTTTTGCCGTCAACCAGTATTTCGCCCTTGTCGAAATCATGGATGCCCACAATGCTCTTTATGGTGGTGGTCTTTCCCGCTCCGTTGTGGCCGATGAAGCCGTAAATATCGCCTGAATGTACCGTGAGGGACAGATCTGCCACGGCGGTCTTCCCTCCCTTGTAGGTCTTTGTCAGATTTCTGATCTCAAGCATGTTTTCTGCCTCCGTTTGCGTTTTGTTTTCTGATATCACAATGATATCAGAATAATTTGATTTTGACAATAGTTTTTTGGGATTTATTCTGTTTTTTAACAATGCGGATGGATACGCAGGGAAATTTTTGCTGTTGACAAAGGCGGGAAAGTCTGCTAGAGTAAGAGCAACAATATAGGAAAAGCGACGACGGAAACAGTAGTTCATGGGGACCCATCCAGAGAGAACGGCGTATGGTGAGAGCCGTTTATGGGTTAAGCATGGACGAAAACCATTCCTGAGCCGCAATGCTGAAAAAGCCAGAAATGGTATGCCAAGGTGCAGGGCATGCCGGAAACCGGAAGCTTCCGGGGGAAGTAAGCGTTGCCGTATGCCTGCGTTAAAGGATAGGATTTGTTGGAATCCAAAGTGAAAAGTTAAGGTGGAACCGTGCAAATGCACCCTTAAGACCCTATTGGGAGGTCTTTTGGGTGCTTTTCTTATGTTGTTGCAATAATCTTCGCATAATAATCAATCGTGTGACGAAAGGAGCGGCAATTATGAAGGTTTTACTGAGAGACGGAAAATGCTATGAGGCAGGTTTTGACCAGCCGGAGGGGAGGCAGGCGTTTTGGCACACCAGCGCCCATATCTTGGCTCAGGCGGTGAAACGCTTGTATCCGGAGACAAAATGTGCCATAGGCCCGGCCATTGAGAACGGATTTTATTATGATTTCGATTTTGGATTCTCTTTTTCGGAGGAGAATCTGAGGGCCGTGGAGGCGGAGATGAAGGCCATTGTGAAGGAGTCCCTTTCCCTGCAGGTCTATGAGCTTGATAGGAAGGAAGCACGGGCCTATCTGGAAGAGCGGGGAGAGGACTATAAGCTGGAACTGATACGGGATCTGCCGGCCGGGGAGAGCATCAGCTTTTATAGGCAGAACGAGTACGCCGAACTCTGTTCCGGCCCCCATATCTCCAATACATGTCATGTGAAGGCAGTGAAGCTGCTGAATGTGGCCGGGGCTTATTGGCGGGGAGACGAGCAGGGCAGGATGCTGACCCGTATCTACGGGGTCTCGTTTCCGTCGCAGGCTTTGCTGGAGGAGCACCTGCACATGCTGGAGGAGGCAAAGGCCAGAGATCATCGGAAGCTGGGGAAACAGCTGGGGCTTTTCATGCTGTCGGAGGAGGGGACGGGCCTTCCCTTTTTCCTGCCTAAGGGCATGGTGCTGAAGAACATTTTACTTGACTATTGGAGGGCCCTCCATAAGAAGGCTGGGTATCAGGAGATTTCCACGCCTATCATGTTAGACAGGAGGCTGTGGGAGCTGTCGGGACACTGGGAGCATTATCGGGAGAAGATGTACACTACTCTTATGGATGGCGCGGAATATGCTATCAAACCCATGAGCTGTCCGGGGGCGATGCTGGTGTATAAGCAGGAGCCACGTTCCTACCGCAGCCTGCCTCTTCGTCTGGCTGAACTGGGGCTGATCCACCGCAATGAGAAGTCCGGGGAGCTGCACGGCCTCATGCGGGTAAGGGAGTGTACTCAGGACGATGCCCATATATTCATGACCCCTGAGCAGGTGATGGACGAGATCAAGAATGTGGCCGGTCTCATCGATACCGTGTATGCAAAGTTCGGGTTTGCGTACCATGTGGAGCTGTCCACACAGCCTGAGGACAGCATCGGAAGCGCGCAGGACTGGGAGCTTGCCACTCAGGCCCTGCGCAGCGCCATGGATGCCTGCGGAATTCCCTATTTGATCAATGAGGGCGATGGGGCGTTCTACGGGCCCAAGCTGGACTTTCACCTGAAGGATTCCATGGGACGCACATGGCAGTGCGGTACGATTCAGCTGGACTTCCAGCTGCCCGGCCGGTTCGGGGCAGAGTATATCGGGCCGGACGGGGAGAGGCATAGGCCGATTATGCTCCATCGGGTGATATTTGGCTCCGTTGAGCGCTTCATAGGCATATTGATCGAGCATTATGGGGGTAAGTTTCCTGTATGGCTCTCGCCCGTGCAGGTAAAGCTTTTGCCGGTGTCGGACAAATGCCTGCCCTATGCCCGCAGGGTTCTGGAGATGCTGGAGGAGGCGGGAGTCCGGGCGGAACTGGATACGAGGGACGAGAAGCTGGGATATAAGATCAGGGAGGCGCGGCTGGACAAAGTGCCCTACATGGCCGTCATAGGGGAGAAGGAACAAGCGGCTGGCACAGTGTCGGTGAGGCGGCGTGACGGCGAGGACTGTGCCAAGGACGGAGGATCAGCAGGAAAGTCGAAAAGGATGCCTCAGGAAAATGGAGCACTGAAGTCTGATGACGCGTTGGGGTCCAAAGGAGCACTGAGGTCGGATGACGCAGTGGAGTCCAAGGATGTCTTGCGGTCTGATGAAATGCCCGTAAGCGAGCTGATAGAAATGGTACTCCTTTCGGATAAATGAAGGCTCCAGAAAGTCATAAGCAGAGATAAGTAATTGGATTTATTGTCACAAAAAGCGCACCTGCGCTGACGGATTGCAGGTGCGCTTTAAATGGTTTTGTGGAAGCAGAGGTATTTTCCGATACATTGAAAGCCAAGCTCCAAGGCTATGGGAAGGTGCATTTCATCGCAAAAATAAGTCATATGCTTTGCTCCGGAGTGTTTCCCTTCATTCAGGGCCTCCACCAGAAGTCCGCGGTATGCCGTCTCGTTGAAGATGCCTTCCGGATAATCGATGCCGTAGATCTCCGGCATAGGACCGCCGCTGCGGAAATAGATGGCGCCGGCAGGCGGCTTCCTGATTTTCTTCGGAAAAACCAAGATAGGCGTCTCAACAAGAATCAGGAACATTCTAGTTGACTTATTGTTTTTTTGATGCTACAATCTAATCTGTTATCACATTAGCAAGATAAAGTGGAAAAGTGAGGCGGGAGATGAGCGGCTGGCAAAATGAGCAGACGGAGGGGCTGTGTGAAGCGCTACTGGCTCTGAGGAGCAAAGGAGAGTGCTACGCTTTTTTGGAGGATGTCTGCACCATAAAGGAAATTTTGGACATATCCCAGCGGCTGGCGGTGGCAAAGCTGTTGGACAAGGGGCTGAGCTATTCCGCTGTCAGCCGGGAAACCGGTGCCAGCACCGCTACCATCAGCAGGGTCAGCCGTTGTTATGAGTATGGCAGCGGAGGGTATAGAACCGTGATCGAAAGGTGCGGGCTATCTTTGAAGGCGGGGTCTGAGGAAGTGCGGAAGGCGAGCCCTCAGGAGGATTTGGGGTCTGAGGAAGTGCCGAAGGCGGAATCTCATGAAGATATGAAGCCTGAGAAAGTGCACAGTTATGGGAGTCAAGATCTAAGAAGCCAGACTCCAAGCGGCATAAAAAGGCCGGGGGGCAGGAAGAGGAGGGCAAAAGAGGATGGATGAGAGTCTTTTGAAAAGCGAGGAGAAGGCAGTGCTTGCCCTGCGGGCTCTTTACCGAAAGTACGGTTATCTTCCCTTCAGAATGAGCAAGTTTGAGGAATATGAGCTTTATATGCGGAACAAGGATTTTTTGGTCAGCGACCGAATCATTGCGTTCAACGATACCAACGGAAGGCTTCTGGCTCTGAAGCCGGACGTGACGCTCTCAATCATCAAGAGCGGGGAGGATAGGCCGGGGTTCAAGCAGAAAGTGTACTATAATGAAAATGTCTATCGGGTGTCTGAAAGTACGAGACAATATAAGGAGATTCTGCAGGCGGGGCTGGAATGTATCGGGGATATAGACTTATATGATATTTATGAGGTGACCGCTCTTGCGGCGGAGAGCCTTTCCCTGATTTCAGAGGCCTTTGTTTTGGAAATATCCCATCTAGGATTGCTTTCCGCTGCCTTTGACAAGATATGTCCTGACAAGGCGTTTGCAGACAAGGCCCTCCGTTTCATCTCGGAAAAAAACCTCCATGATCTGAGGGAGCTGTGCAGGCAGCATGGAATCGGGGAAAGGCAGTGCTCTATGCTGGAGGTCTTTGTCACGGCCTACGGTGAGCGGGAAAAAGTGATGGCCGCGTTGGATGCGGCATGGGCGCATGACCTTGGCGCCGGAACAGAGGAAGGGCCGTTTGAGGAGCTGAGGGCGCTGTCCCGCCTGCTGGACGCGTTGCCCTTCAGCGACCGGATTCGCTTTGACTTTTCCGTGGTCAATAATATGAATTATTACAATGGATTTGTATTCAAGGGCTTTCTGGAAGGCATCAGTGGAGGGATTCTGGCGGGAGGCCAGTATGACAAGATGATGGCGAGGATGGAACGGAGTTCGGGAGCCGTAGGATTTGCCATCTATCTGGACCTGCTGGAGCAGTTAAGACAGGAGCGTTCGGAGTATGATGTGGATGTGCTTCTGGTCTATGACAGCAGTACGGCCAGTGAGGCGGTGGCGGAAAAGGTGCGGGAACTGGTAGCAGCCGGAAGGACAGTGACTGCCCAGAGGATGATACCGGAGAAGCCCCGGTACAAGGAGCTTCTTGATCTGCGCAGCGAGGGTGCACCGGAATGAGAAGGGAAAGGAGCGGGGCTGGAGGGATGTGTCCTTTGCAGGGGAAAAGAGAAATCAGGAGGGAGATAGGCGAGCTATGCTGAACATTGCACTGCCTAAGGGCAGGCTGGGGGAAAGGGTCTACGCCATGTTCGAGGCCGCCGGATACGAATGTCCGGCCATCAAGGAAAACAGCCGAAAGCTGATTTTTGAAAACGAGGTGAAGGGTCTGCGGTATTTTTGGGTGAAGCCCTCGGATGTATCCATCTATGTGGAGCGCGGCGCTGCCGATATGGGAGTGGCCGGAAAAGATATTCTGCTGGAGTATGAGCCGGATGTGTATGAACTGCTGGATCTGGGCTTGGGAAAATGCCGCATGGCGGTGGCCGGGCCCAAGGACTTCTATGATGACGGCAGCCGCACGCTCAGGGTCGCTACCAAATTCACAAATATTGCCTCCGGTTACTATGGGGGAATCGGCAGAGATATTGATGTAATTAAACTTAATGGATCCATTGAGATCGCCCCTATTCTGGGGCTCTCCGATGTGATCGTGGACATTGTGGAGACAGGAAGCACCCTGAAAGAGAACAATCTGGAAGTGAAAACGGAAATCCTGCCCATCAGCGCCAGACTGATCGCCAACAAGGCGGCGTTCAAGTTCAAGACCGGCCGGATAGAGTCCATTGCCGAAGGGCTGCGGAGGCAGTTGGCATTTTAACACACATAGGGAAAGGGAAGGGGATCGGAATGATTAAGATATATAATTATGGAGAGTTTTCCAATGATGAGATTTTTGCCAGAGGAAATATGGCCTCCAACGTAGAGGGGGTGGTGGCGGAAATCATTCGGGAGGTAGCCGTAAGAGGCGATGAGGCGCTGCTGGAATATGGGCGGAGGTTTGACAAGGCAGATCTGCAAACTCTGGAAGTGAGTCCTCAGGAGATGGAGGAGGCTTTTGGCGCGGTGGAGCCGGAATTCATCGCCATATTGGAAGAGGCGGCGGTGAACATCAGGAGCTTTCATGAAAAGCAGGTGAGGAACAGCTTTGTCATAAGCGAGCAGGACGGCGTTGTGCTGGGCCAGAAGGTGATGCCCATCGAAAGAGTGGGGGTGTACGTTCCGGGAGGAACCGCCGCATATCCCTCCACGGTGCTGATGGACAGCATCCCTGCCAAAATTGCAGGCTGTAAGGAGATCGTGATGGTGACTCCCCCGGATGAGGAGGGGAAAGTCAGTCCCGTGATACTGGCGGCGGCAAGGATCGCAGGCATTGATAGGATATTCAAAATAGGCGGCGCTCAGGCGGTGGCGGCTCTGGCTCTGGGAACGGAGAGCGTCCCCAAGGTGGACAAGATCGTTGGCCCCGGAAACGCTTATGTGGCGGAGGCGAAAAGGCAGGTCTTCGGGAGAGTGGCCATTGATATGATCGCAGGTCCCAGCGAGATTCTGGTGGTGGCGGATGGAACCTGCAATCCGGAATTTGTGGCTGCCGACTTGTTATCTCAGGCGGAACATGATAAAATGGCTAGTGCGGTACTGGTTACGGACAGCCGGAAATTGGCGACAGAGGTGAGTCTTGCGCTGGAAAGGCAGATCCCCAAGCTGCCTCGGGCCGATATTGCCAGAGCTTCCATCGACAATAACGGCAAGATCATTGTGGCGGAAAACGATTTGATGCTCGCCATAGATATTGCCAATGAGATCGCTCCGGAACATCTGGAGCTTTGCGTGGACAATCCCTTTGACTATCTGGACAAGATAAGGCATGCAGGATCTATATTTATGGGAAAATACTGCCCGGAGGCGCTGGGGGACTATTTCGCAGGTCCCAACCATACCTTGCCTACCAGCGGCACAGCCAGATTCTCGTCTCCTCTTTCCGTGGATGATTTTGTGAAGAAGTCGCAATTTACTTATTTTACGGCGGAGGCGCTGTCCAAAGTGGCGGAGAAAGTGGCGTATTTTGCGCACAAGGAAGGGCTGGACGCCCACGCAAGAAGTGCCGTTCTGCGCAATGCAGTTCAGGATACCAATGTAACTGATGATACCGGTGGGATCTAAGGTGCCGATATATTCGGATATGGCGATGGAATTTGAAGTGCTGATATGTCCGGAGATACCGATGGAATCTAAGGTGCCGATATATCTGGAGATGTCGATGGAATCTGAGGTGCCGATGTATCCAGATATGGTGATGGACTCGGGGACGTCTATATGTCCGGAGACACATGACAAAGTAGAGATAAAGATGATAATATGAGCAGATTTTTTTCAGAAAAGTACGCAAGGCTTGAGCCGTATGTACCGGGGGAGCAGCCCAGAGACAAGAAGTACATAAAATTAAATACCAATGAATCTCCTTTTCCGCCCTCTCCGCTGGTGGAAAAGGCGGTGTCGGAGGAGAGCCGCATGCTGCAGCTTTATTCTGACCCGGAGTGCCGGGAGCTGCGGGAAAAGATGTCAGAGGTGTTTTGCATCGCTCCGGATCGCATGATTATGACCAACGGCTCGGACGAAGTGCTGCAGTTTGCTTTCATGGCATTTGGGGACCAGAGGCATTCTTTTGCTTTTGCAGATATCACCTACGGCTTTTATCCGGTCTTTGCCCGGCTGAACCATGTTCCCTATGAGACAATACGGCTGAAGGAGGATTTTTCCCTTGATCCGCAGGACTATATGGGAATCGGAAAGAATATAGTGATCGCCAATCCCAATGCCCCCACGGGCCTTTGTCTGCCGCTTTCGGCCATAGAGGAGATTGTGGAGAGCAATCCGGACAATGTGGTCATTGTGGACGAGGCTTATGTGGATTTCGGCGGGGAGAGCGCCCGAAGGCTTATCGGCCAATATGAGAATCTTCTGGTGGTGGGGACCTTTTCCAAGTCACGCTCAATGGCAGGAGCTCGATTGGGATTCGGCTTCGGAAACCAAGGACTGATCGAAGACCTGAATAAGATTCGGTATTCCAACAATCCCTACAATGTGAACCGTCTTACCGCTGCAGCTGGTATTGCCGCCCTGAAGGAAAATGAATATTATATGCATAAATGTCAGATCATTCAGGCGAACCGCCAGTGGACTGCCGGAAGGCTGGAGGAGCTGGGCTTTTGGGTACTGCCCTCCAAGACAAATTTCCTCTTTGCGTCTTCGGGCCGGATTGGGGGAGAGGGGCTGTACCGGAAGCTGAGAGATAGGGGGATTCTGGTTCGGCATTTCAATCAGGAGAGAATAAAGGAATATGTTAGGATTACAATCGGTACTATGGAGGAAATGAAGGCGCTGGTAAATGCCGTCGAGGACATATTTGCAGATTCGGAATGAGATGAACCGGCGGGAATAGGACACTGGCTTATGATGAGATATGCCGGCCTGATATCAGGTGCCACCAGGTGCCGATTCAGGGCTAGGACACCGGCGGCGCTGGCGCAGACAGGGAGGCAGGCTAATGAGATATGCTGAGATTAAAAGGAACACTACGGAGACGGAGATAGCGCTGAAATTCGGGCTGGACGGGACGGGCCAGTCGGAAATAGATACCGGCTGCGGGTTTCTGGATCATATGCTGACGCTTTTTGCACGGCATGGCAGGTTTGACCTGCTGCTGACCTGCAGAGGAGACGTGGAGGTTGACTATCATCATACGGTAGAGGATGTGGGGATCTGCCTTGGAAAGGCCTTTGCCAGAGCCATGGGAGACAAGAAGGGGATTTTTCGCTATGGGGACACGGTTCTGCCCATGGACGAGGCTTTGATTCTGTCGGCTGTGGATGTGTCAGGCAGGGGGGAGTGCTATTATGATCTTTCCATACCGGCCCAGAAAGTGGGGGATTTTGACACGGAGCTTTGTCAGGAATTCTGGATCGCCTTCGCAAGAAATGCGGGAGTCACGCTGCATATCCGTCAGCTTTCGGGAACCAATTCCCATCACATCATGGAAGGGGCTTTCAAGTCCGTGGCAAGGAGTCTTGCGGAGGCGCTTGCGGTGGACGGAGAATATGCCAATGAAGTTCCGTCTTCAAAGGGGGTCTTGTGATGATTGGGATTATCGACTATGGTGTGGGAAATCTGTTTTCCCTCTGCTCTTCCTTGAAAAGTATCGGCGCCGAGGTGGCGGTGACCTCTGATCCGGCGGTCATCGAGGCGGCGGACAAGCTGATTCTTCCGGGGGTAGGGGCATTCGGGGACGCGGTGAAAAAGCTGCGGGACAGCGGGCTGTACGGTATTTTGCGCATGCAGGCCGCCGCAGGCAAGGATATCATGGGCATTTGTCTGGGTATGCAGCTTTTGTTTGAGAAAAGCTACGAATATGGGGAGCACCAAGGGCTGGGTCTGCTGAAGGGCAAGGTGGTTCCCATGGAGGGAAGGATACCTCAGGGGCTGAAGATACCCCACATCGGCTGGAACAGCCTACATTTCCGGCGGGAAAGCAGGCTGTTTAAATATGTGAAGGAGAACGAATGCGTTTATTTCGTCCATTCCTTTTATGCGGAGGATTGCAGCGACAGCATTATTGCCACTGCGGAATACGGCAGGGAGCTTACTGCCGCCGTGGAGTGCGGCAATGTGATGGGCTGTCAGTTTCACCCCGAAAAGAGCGGCAGGGTGGGGCTGGCGATCCTGCAGGCCTTCTGTGAGTGAGTCCGGTGCGGGGGCAGAGGAGAGGGCTTTTGGTAGGTGTCCTAAGATGAAAGAAGGCGGAGGGGATCCATATGATTTTGTTTCCGGCGATTGATTTATATGAAAAAAAGGCGGTTCGTCTGCTGAAGGGAAATTATGATAATATGGTAATCTACAATGAGCATCCTTTGGAGGTTGCCAGAGACTTTGAGGGCTGCGGGGCCACCCATGTCCATGTGGTGGATCTGGAAGGCGCCAAGGAGGGGACTACCCCGAACCTTTCCATAGTGGAGGAGATCGCGGGGAAGACGTCTCTTTTTGTGGAGGTGGGCGGAGGCATTCGGAGCATGGAGACGGTGGAGAGATATTTTTCCGCAGGGGTGTCCCGTGTGATTCTGGGAACCGCAGCAGTGAAAGATGAAGTCTTTCTGAGGGAGGCTGTGGATAGGTATGGGGAAAAAATCGCCGTGGGAGCGGACGTGAGGAACGGTTTGATCGCCATAAAGGGCTGGCTGGAGGAATCCTCTGTGACGCTGGACGGATTTCTGGAGCGGATGCAGGGCATTGGCATACGGAATGTGATCTGTACGGATATCTCCAGAGACGGGGCTATGGAGGGCGCGAACCTTGAGCTGTACCGTGAGCTTTCTCTTAAGTATTCCATGGATATTACCGCGTCGGGAGGGGTGTCTTCGCTGGAGGACGTGGAGGCATTGAGCAGGATGGGGCTGTACGGAGCCATTATCGGCAAGGCATATTACACGGGGGCGGTGGATTTGAGGGAGGCTGTCAAGGCAGCATGCGGGAGGGAATACGCATGCGGGAGGGAATACGCATGCGGGAAGGAATACGCATGCGGGAAGGAATACGCATGCGGGAAAGACTGTGCGTGCGGAGAGGAACGCGCATGTGAAACGGAACGCATAAGCGGGAAGGGACGGGCAGGATGATAACAAAGAGAATCATTCCCTGCCTTGACGTGAAAGACGGCAGGGTGGTAAAGGGTGTAAACTTTAAAGGCTTGTGGGATGTTTCTTCCCCGGTGGAGCTGGGAAAGTTTTATTCCGACTGCGGGGCGGACGAGCTGGTATTTTATGATATTACTGCTTCCTATGAGGGAAGGCGTCTGTTTACGGACATTCTCCGGGAAGTGGCCAGTCAGATCTTCATACCGCTGACGGTGGGCGGCGGAATCAATGCCATTGAGGATTTTGACCGGGTCCTGAAGTGCGGGGCGGACAAGGTCAGCGTGAATTCCGGGGCCATCAGGAATCCGGAGCTGATCAGGGAGGCAGCCAGAAGATACGGGAATCAATGTGTTGTCTTGTCGGCGGACGTGAAGCGTGTGGAGGGGGAATTTCGGGTGTTCGCCAAGGGCGGTAGGGAGGATACGGGGATGGAGGCCATTTCTTGGATTTCCAGATGCGTGGAGCTGGGGGCAGGGGAAGTGGTAGTAAATTCCATCGATACCGACGGTGTGAAGGGGGGCTTCGACCTTCCTATGCTGAAGGCGGTGTGTGAGGCGGTGAAGGTGCCCGTGATCGCTTCAGGGGGTGCTGGATGCATTGGGCACTTTGTGGATTTGTTTCATGAAATTCCCGATATAGACGCGGGGCTTGCAGCCTCCATTTTCCACTTTGGAGAGGTGTCCATACCGGAGTTGAAGAAGGTGCTTAAGGAGAATGACGTTGTAGTGAGGCTGTGAAAACGGTTGCGGGGGCCGCTGCAATGAGAAAGGGACGGAGAAAAAAGACTTGTATGTAAGCTGGCACCGGAAATGATGAAGATGACAAGAGGAAATGAGAGGACAAAAAATGGAGCAGGAAATGCTGCGCATCGAGGAACTGAGATTTGACGAGAACGGTCTGATTCCAGCCGTGGTGGTGGATGCGATCACCAAAAAGGTGTTGACCGTAGCCTATATGAACAAAGAAAGTCTGAAAATTTCCATGGAGAAGGGGCTGACCTGCTTCTGGAGCCGCTCCAGACAAGAATTATGGCTCAAGGGGGAGACCAGCGGAAATGTTCAGCATATCGTCAGTATCACTGCTGACTGCGACAAGGACGCATTGGTGGTGACAGTGGAGAAGGATGGCCCCGCATGCCATACAGGCAGTGATTCCTGCTTCACCAAGCCGGTCTGGCGCAGCGGGGAATTGAGGGAATTCAGTTTTGAGGAGCTTTATGGTCTGCTGCAGGGCAGAAAGAAGGATATGCCGGAAGGTTCCTACACCACTTATCTATTTGAGAAGGGAATGGACAAGATCCTGAAAAAGGTGGGGGAGGAATGCACGGAGGTGATCATCGCGGGCAAGGGTGAGGACAAAAAGGAGACCGTATATGAGCTTGCCGATCTTGCTTATCATGCTATGGTACTGATGGTGGAGATGGGCATTTCTCTTGAGGATGTACATCGGGAGCTTGCTGCAAGACATATCATTGACCATAAGGTGAAGCAGGAGAAAATGACAAAATGATTCCTTCAAACTATCACACCCATACTATATTTTGCGATGGAAAGGACACCCCGGAGGAGCTGGTACAAGAGGCCATTCGTCTTGGCTGTCCGGAAATCGGCTTTTCAGGACATTCTTATACCGCCTTCGACGAGAGCTGGTGCATGTCGAAGGAAGGAACCAAGGAATACAAAGCCTGCGTCCGCAGCCTGCAGAAAAAGTATGCCGGACAGATCCGGATACTGCTGGGAGTGGAGCAGGATTTGTATTCGGAGGAACCCACGGATGAGTATGACTACATAATAGGCTCGGTTCACTATGTTAAAAAGGGAGAGGTCTATCTTCCCGTGGATGAGAGCGCAGAAAAGCAGCGTGAGATAGTGAACCGTTATTATGGGGGAGATTTCTATGAGTTTGCCGAGGATTACTTTGTGAACGTGGCAGGACTGTACCAAAAAACAAGATGCAATATTGTGGGACACTTTGACCTGATCACGAAGTTTAATGAGAAGGGAGTCCTTTTCGACACGGCGAACCCCAGATACCGAATCGCCGCAGAGGCAGCGCTGATGAAATTGATGATGTGGCCGGTGGCTTTTGAGATCAACACGGGGGCCATGGCCAGAGGATACCGCACGGAACCTTACCCGGAGCGATGGGTCTTGCAGATGCTTTTGCGTGGGCGTGTAGCGGTCATAAAAAACTCTGACGCACATTGCAAAGAGAATTTGTTATATGGGCTGTGAAACGGTTTTCCGGCAAAGAGGGCTCTGCCCTATGTATCCTATGCCAGCTTCTGCAGCTTTTCGCTATGTTCCGTCACGATCTTTTTCAAGACGGATATGTCTTGCTTCATGGAATCATAATCTTCAACACTGACCTTGTATCTGTCATAAGTTGACGTATAACAAGCTTCAATAGTGTTTAGACGAGGGAGTATTACGTTTTCTTGTGTCAATTCAATATTTGTGACTCGTTTTTTGATATCGCTGATATCAGCTTTCATGCTGTCGATATCGGCTTTCATGCCATTGATGTCGGCTTTCATGCTGTCGATATCGGCTTTCATGTGATCGATATCGTTGCTCATATCATTGATCTTTTCTCTTATGGGATTCAGCATTAATGAAATTTCAAATAACAATTCTCGATCAGACATATGTTTTCACCTCCTTTTCATTTAGTATATCATAGGTAAGATGCCGTGTCTATCCATTAATGTTTGGTTTTCGTTTTTATTCATGACAATAGAAGACTCGCGAAGCGTGGATTCTATTGTTTGGCGTAGGGGATTCCGCCGGACGGGCTCCCTCCGGGAAAGCTCTGGCGAGGTTTCTGGAGGGGAGCATTGTATGGCGGCTGGTGAAGGAGGCCATGACGCGCCAAAAGGCGTATCCGGCTTCATTTGGCTGAGAGCATATCGGCAAACATGTCAATGGTTCTTGATATATGTCAGCGTGAGGAATTCCCCGTCATGGCTGTCTACAGGCTTGTAGAGCAGGCCGTCGTGGAAGGCGAAGAGGCTGGTCAGGTAGCTCAGGTCGTGGAGGGCGAGGGCCACGGAAGAATGGTAATAGTGGTTTAGGTGCCGGGGCAGCTGGTTCCCGCAGCATTTCTCCAGCTCCGCCGTCAGGAGAGGGATGGCAGGCTCCAGCTTTTTGGCTATGGGGGCGAAGACCCTTTCCCGAAGCTCTGTGTACTGTTCGGCAGTGAAGATGCAGAAATTGGGAAATGCTTGATTATCCCGGACAGTGACGAAGCCCTTTTGGGCCAGCTGGGCCAGAGTATAGCGTTTTTTTTCATCATAACCGTCCACGGGGGTCTGGGTTTGAATCAGTTCCACCAGCAACTGGTGCAGCTCCTTTCCGTGAGGCGTGTAGTTGTCAAGCATCTCCTCTATCTCCGAGCGGCCGAAGTTGTATAGGCCCATCCAGCAGAAACCGTTGTTCTGCATGCTGCCGTTGTAGGCCCAGCCTCTGTTGTCCACAGCCAACGGCGCGTCCCCGGCCGTCTCTCTGTCGAAGCCCAGAGGAAGATAATTTCCGCCGTCCATGCGGACGGATGTCTGGATGTGGGGGTAGGGGATATGCAGGCTGCCGCAGAACTGGTAGATCAGCAGCCACAGCAGCTTGCTCATGGGCGCTTTGCAGCCGTAGAAGCCGATGCCTCGGATGGTGTCTTCGGCGGAGGTCAGCCCTTCTATGATGACGTCCGACAGAACCTTCCTATGCTTCGCGAAGATGGCGAACTGCTCCTGCTCCTCTGCGGACGTAATGATCGGGAATGAGGTGGCGTAGCCGGAACCGGTCATTTCCATAAATTCCCGTTCCGTGAGCCATTCCAGATCGGCCTCCACATAGGCCATGGGAATTCCCAGCTGTCCGGCCAGCTCCTGTGGAGTTTTGGGCTGGCGGTAGCATGCCAGACAGAGGTTCTGCTTGGTGAGGCTGTTTTCGAGCATGACAATGTCTGAGCTGCCCATGGAGTCCACGGTTCCGCTGATGGCCATGTGAAGCTTTCTGGGACGATATACATATTCTTGGTTTTCCATATCTGTAATCTCCTTTTTCAGTTTTTTTCTTGTCTGGCAAAGATGCCATTTGACTGCGGACTGGGTCATCCGGTGTTTTTCTGCAATTTCCCGAACAGAGAGCCCGTCGATGTAGAAGGATATCATGATCTCCCGCTGGAGACGGTTCAGCAGGGAGATCTGTCTGCGCATACGCAGGGTCTGTTCCCGCCGAAGCTCTTCTTGGGCATAGTCCTCCGCAAAATCCCGGGGATCCTCCAGCTGCAGGTTTTCCATGGAAACACACAGCTTCCGGCGCTGGCTGCCCCTTAGGTAGCTGCACCAGGTGTAGTGGGCGATCTTCCACAAGAAATGCTCCTGATCCGTGATGGGAGAGGGACTTTTCCTGATCGCGGAGAAGACCTGCAGCAGAACCTCCTGAGTCAGATCCTCCGCCTTTTCTCTGTCTCCTAACTTCTTGTAGGCCCAGTTCAAAAGCATCGGCATGTAGTCGCGGGCAATCTGTTCAAACATAGTTTCCATGATGATTTTTCCTCTCTTATGGGTTTCGCGTCCACGATTTCGGATATCCGTTCCGCATCGCCTTTGGCGCTGATTCCTTGGGGGGTGAATTCTTGATTCGGCCGTTTCAAGCTTTCACATATATAGTAACGGAAAGGGAAAAAGGTTAGTGATTTTTGAAAAATATTTTTAAGAACATCATAGCCGAAAATTAGGAAAATGTTAAGGGAGGGACAAGAGAAAAGAACTACAATGCAAATAAAAGATCATAAGGCGGTTTGTAAATTTGTTTCACAGTTGTTTCCGTTGAATTAAATTTGCTGTACAGCCTTGACACACTGGTCTACAAGTAGTAGACTTGATATAGGTTTACAATATGTAGACTCACGGCGGAAGGATATTGAGCGACGATGTTGAATTCAGAACTGGAGAAAAGCTCGTAAGGCGGGAGTCGATTACGGCAGCCCAGGGTGTAGGGCGGGGAATACGGAAGGGCAGGTGGCAGGGCATGGGAGTGCGAAGGAGGCTGGCTGTATTTTGTGCAAAGCTTACGGACCGGTTGATCAGGAGGCTGAAAATGGGGAACGGAGGATCGTTTCCGGGATATGTGGCCAGACTGGTTGATCCACAAATTTTGTCCCGTCTGGCGGATATGGTGCGGGAGAAGGTCATTGTGGTGGTGGGGACCAATGGGAAGACTACCACTACATCTATTCTCTGCCATGTACTGGAAGCGGAAGGAAAAAAGGTGGTGACCAATAGGATGGGAGCCAACATGCTAAACGGAATCGTGACCGGATTTGTGCTTGCTGCAGATAAAAGCGGGAATCTGGATGCGGATTATGCCTGCATCGAGGTGGATGAATTTGCATCCGGATATGTGTTTTCGCGGCTGAAGCCCCATTGCGTGGTATTCACGAATCTTTTCAGGGACCAGCTTGACCGGTTCGGGGAAGTGGATGCCGTTCTGGATAGGCTTAAGGAGGCGGTGATGCTGGTACCGGACGCGGCGCTGGTGCTGAACGGGGATGATGCCGTCTCCTATTCTCTATCCTATGGATGCGGCAATCCGGTGGTTTCCTACGGCATCGGCAAGGAATTTCTGAGGGATGCTCCGGGGGACAATACATGGGAAAGCGTCAGGGAGAGCGCCTTCTGCCGTCTCTGTGGGGAGCCTCTGGAGTATGATTATTATCACTACGGACAATTAGGGGGGTGGCATTGCCCGAAGTGCGGGGCCCGGCGTCCGAGGCCGGACTATTCTGCGGAAGATGTGGAGCGGGGGAAGGGGGAATTCACTTTTCGTGTGGTGAGCTGCGGCGCAGAAAATGCCGGCAGGAAAGGCTTGGGCATGAAAAAAAGGGGGCGGAGGCTGTCAGAGGGGGAGAAGCCCGGAGCCTTGGGCGGAGCAGGTGGAGTTTTTGGGGTAAAATTCGCCTATGATATCTATAATGTATTGTCGGCTTACGCCGCCCTTGCAGCCATGGATGCAGTCTGGGGATTTGGGGAGGCTATGAAGAACTATCATTACGGAAATCGCAGGGAGAGCATGTTTGTTATAGGCGGCGGTCAGGTGCAGCTTCATCTGGCCAAGAACCCCATGGGGTTTCAGCAGAAGCTCTCCTACCTGCAGCAGGATCCGAGGCCCAAGGATGTGGTGATCCAGATCAATGACACGGAGCTGGACGGACAGGATGTTTCCTGGCTTTGGGACGTGGACTTCCAGACCCTTAGGGACGTCAGTGTGGGTAGGATCGTGGTGGGCGGAACCAGACGGTACGACATGGGGCTGCGGCTGAAATATGAAGGGCTTCTCTGGGATTTTACCTCCGATCTTCAAAAGACCGTTTTGAGGCTGGCCCAAGAGGGTACGGGGAATCTGTACGTGATTGTAAATTATTCCGGATTGTATAGAATGAACCATATTTTAAAGGGTCTGGAGAATTCGGGGAAGCTGCGGAAGGAGGCGCGGGGCCATGAAGTTGACTGTGGGGTATTTATATCCAAATCTGCTCAATTTGTACGGTGACACAGGCAATGTGAAATGTCTTCAGAAGCGCTTGCAGTGGAGGGGCATGGAGGGAGAGGTGTGTTTGTTTTCCGGGGGCAGCGCAATTGACTTTCAGAAGGTGGACATCGTGCTGTTGGGAGGAGGCTCCGATAGGGAGCAGGAAATTGCCTGCAGGTATCTTAAGGGAATTGGAGGAAGGCTGAGGGATTTTATTGAATCAGGGGGGGTATTGCTTGCAGTCTGCGGTGGATATCAGCTGTTGGGGAATTACTACCGCACCCAAAATACGATGATAGAGGGTCTAGGAATTCTTGATATCTATACGGAGTGGAAACCGGAGCGTCTGGCGGGGGACGTGATTCTGGACAGCGCGGCATTCGGCAGTCCCGTGGTGGGATTCGAGAACCACAGCGGGCGTACCTATATCGGGAACCATACCCCCTTTGGAAGGGTGCGTCAGGGACATGGGAACACGGATCGGGGGGAATGGGAGGGAGTATTGTACAAGAATGTGGTGGCCACTTATCTCCATGGCCCTCTGCTGCCCAAGAATCCGGAAGTCTGCGACTACCTTCTGGAGAGGGCGCTGAAGAGGAAATACGGAAACGGGGCAAAACTGGAGCCGCTGCCGGACGAGCTGGAGCATGCGGCCAGCCAGTATATTGTGAAACGGTATGGGAAAGAGAGACGTCTGGGGTAGGCCTCACGCCGTCGGAGCGCCGCCTTAATGATCTAAAAAGGAAGCTGCTCTATATAAAGGACCGGAGAAGCTGCAGCCAAAACTGCAGTTTTTCTGGTTTTTGTGCGCTTTTTTAGGTTCTGTCATGGTTTTGGAATCCGGTTCTTGTCCTTTTGGGAAAAACAGTGTATACTATTTACATTTCACATATAAAAAAGAAAGCATGGGAGAAACGGCAGGATGGGCGGACATACGGACGAGAAGAGCTTTTGCGTCAGAACCATGACGGCAGAGGACTATGAGGGGCTGCGGGCATTATGGATGAGCATCAGGGGATTTGCCATCCGCAGCATTGATGATTCCAGAGAGGGAGTAGAACGTTTTCTTAGGAGGAATCCCTCCACCAGCGTGGTGGCGGTTGGTGATGACGGAACCATCATCGGAGGTATTCTCTGCGGCCATGACGGCAGGCGGGGCTGCCTATACCATGTGTGTGTCAGGGAGGACTGCCGCAGGAAGGGAATCGGCAAGGCCATGGTGGTACACTGCATGAACGCCCTGAGGGCGGAGGAGATCAACAAGGTGAGCCTTATTGCGTTCACGGCAAACGACGTGGGCAACGCTTTCTGGAATCAGATCGGCTGGACCAGAAGAGAAGATTTGAACTATTATGATTTTACGCTGAACGAGGCGAATATAACGGCATTCAATAAGTGATTTGGGGAGGTAAAAGGATGAGACAGATCGAAGGCGGCATAAACGCGGCGAAAGGATTTCAGGCGGCAGGAGTGGAGGCGGGGGTGAAGTATCACAACCGCAGGGACATGGCGCTTGTGTACAGTACGGCGCCCTGCGTGGCGGCAGGAACCTTTACCACCAATGTGGTGAAGGCAGCTCCCGTGATGTGGGACATGGAGGTAGTGGACAAGTCTTCCTTTGTGCAGGCGGCTGTGGTGAATACAGGAATGGCGAACTCCGCCACGGGCAGACAGGGGATGGACTGCTGCCGGAGGGAGGCGGAATGCGCCGGAAGGCTTCTGGGGATTCCTGCGGATGCGGTGCTGATAGCGTCCACGGGGGTCATTGGCGTGCAGCTTCCCGAGGATAGGATCATGAAGGGCATAGAGAAGCTGGCGGAGGCCAAATCCGAGGGGCGTGATGCTGCCCGCGACGCCGCCATGGCCATTATGACTACGGATACACATCCAAAGGAGATCGCCGTGGAGATGACCATCGGCGGAAAGACCGTGACGCTGGGAGGAATGTGCAAGGGCTCAGGCATGATCCATCCCAATATGTGTACCATGCTGGGATTCCTTGCCACGGATGCAAGGATTTCAAAGGAGATGCTTCAGAAGGCCCTGAGGGAGGACATTGTGGATACCTTCAACATGGTTTCCGTGGACGGGGACACCAGCACCAACGATACCCTTATCATCATGGCCAACGGTCTGGCTGGGAATGAGGAGATAAGGGACGAGGGGGAGGACTATGCTGTCTTTTGTGAGGCGCTGCGCTTTGTGAATACCTATCTGGCCAGACAGATGGCCGGAGACGGTGAGGGCGCTACCGCTTTGGTGGAAGCCAGAGTAGTGGGAGCAGGGTCCAAGGAGGAGGCCAGAATTTTGGCGAAGTCGGTGATATGCTCCTCCCTTACCAAAGCGGCGGTGTTCGGCCATGACGCCAACTTCGGGAGAATTCTGTGCGCTTTGGGATATTCCGGCGTGAAGTTCGATCCGGAAAAGGTGGATCTGTATTTTCAGGCCGGTCAGGAGAGGATCCACATTTTCGGAGACGGATCCGCTAGGGAGTACAGCGAGGAGGATGCCGCCAGAATCCTTTCCCAGCCGGAGGTGGTTATTTTGGCGGACATGCACATGGGTACCGGGGAGGCCGTGGCCTGGGGATGCGATTTGAGCTATGATTATGTGAAGATCAATGCGGACTATAGAAGCTGAGGAGAGGGAAAAAATCGGAATGGGAGGCGAAAATGACAGATCAAGGTAGAGGAAGGAAACAGATTGTTTTGCTTATGACAGATTCCACCAGACAGGATATGGTGGGGTGCTACGGCAACCCGGAGGTTCATACGCCCAATCTTGACGCTCTGGCGGAAAGAGGCGTGCGGTATGACAATGCCTATTGCTGCCAGCCGGTCTGCGGGCCTGCGCGCTCGGCGTTGTTTACAGGGGTTTATCCTCATTCAAACGGCAGCTTCACCAATTGCGTCCCTCTGGGGGCGAATGTGAAGACCATCGGCCAGCGGCTGGCCGACCATGGAATCCGCACGGCGTACATCGGCAAATGGCATTTGGACGGAGGCGATTACTTTGGTCAGGGGATCTGCCCGGAAGGCTGGGCACCCGAATACTGGTATGACATGAGATGCTATCTGGAGGAGCTGACGGAAGAGGAGAGAGTGGCGTCGCGGAAAAAGGAGACGAATCGCCGGAATATCCAAGGGGATTTTACCTTCGGGTATCGCTGTGGAGATCGGGCCGTAGACTTTTTGGAGAAGCACGGAGACGAGGACTTTTTTCTGACCATGTCTCTGGATGAGCCCCATGATCCGGGCCTATGTCCGGAACCCTATGCTTCCATGTTCGAGGACTATGAATTTCCCAAGTCTCCAAACGTATGGGACACGCTGGAGGGAAAGCCCCAGTATCAGAAGATCTGGGCGGGAAAGAATCGGGAGAGTGATAGGGACAAGGTCAGGATCAAAGTTCCGGGATTTTTGGGCTGTAATTCCTTTGCGGACGCGCAGCTTGGGCGGGTGCTGGAGAGCATCGCCCGTTATGCCCCTGACGCGCTGGTAATCTATACTTCGGATCATGGGGATGCCTTGGAGAGCCATTGCCTTTATGCCAAGGGACCGGTGATGTACAACGAGGTGGCCCGGATTCCGCTTTTGATTGCAGGGCCGGGAGTGCCCGAGGGCGCTGTGGATAAAAATCCGGTGAGCCACATCAATCTTCCTCCGTTGATTCTGGAGTATATGGGGGTTCCGGTTCCGAAATGCTTTGAAGGCAGGAGTCTTCTGCAGGAGGTCTATAACCCGGAGATCAGAACCAATGATTATGTGGTGACGGAGTTCACCCGCTATGAGATCGATCATGACGGTTTCGGGGGGATTCAGATGATGCGGGCTATTTTTGACGGAAGGTACAAGCTGGCGGTGCATCTGCTGGATTCCACGGATGAGTTTTATGATCAGGAAAAGGATCCGTATGAGATGAAAAACCTGATCTGGGATGAGGCTTACGAGGAGGAAAAGGTCAGACTCCACCGTCTGCTTTTAGACTGGATGAATGCTACCAGAGATCCTTTCAGAGGATATCAGTGGGAGCATAGGCAGTGGAGAAAGGGGCTTGGAGAGCCTACCTGGGGGTATACCGGCTATACCAGACAGAGGGAGGCTGAGGAATATGAGCCGCGGCAGCTGGATTATGACACGGGACTGCCCATGAAGGAGGCCGTCAGGAAGAAGTAGCCGCCTATGCCCCGGAACCCGAATTTGAGGAAATATTGCCATAAGATGGTTGATTCCTGAGCAGAACGTGGTATGATTAGGTAAGTCCGCAGGCGGGTTTTCCGGCGGGAGGCGCCGGAGCGCGGTGTGCAGGCAATGGCCGGCGGACCGTTCTGTCAGGAAGAGCGCGGGGCCTTGGGCGCCGCAAAAAAAGGAAAGGATGCAACGGCCATGGAAAAAGATATGGAGAATGTGCTTCAGAAGGCGGAGGTACTCATTGAGGCCCTGCCGTATATCCAGCGCTTCAACCGTAAGATCATCGTGGTGAAGTACGGCGGAAGCGCCATGAGCAATCAGGAGCTTCAGAGGAATGTCATAAAGGATGTAACGCTTTTAAAGCTGGTGGGTTTCAAGCCCATCATCGTTCACGGAGGCGGCAAGGAGATCAGCCGCTGGGTGGGGAAAGTAGGGAAGGAATCCGCCTTTGTAAACGGTCTGCGGGTCACTGACGGCGAGACTATGGAGATCGCGGAGATGGTTCTGAACAAGGTGAACAAGGATCTGGTGACCATGGTTCAGGAATTGGGAGTTAAGGCCGTGGGCGTGTGCGGCAAGGACGGCGGGCTTCTGCAGGTGGAAAAAAAGTATGCTCAGGGGCAGGACATAGGGTTCGTGGGAGAGATCACCGATGTGAATCCCAAGGTACTCTTCGACCTTCTGGAGAAGGATTTTCTTCCCATCGTGGCTCCCATTGGGCTGGACGAGCATTTTCAGACCTACAATATCAATGCGGATGATGCGGCCTGCGCCGTGGCCAAGGCGGTGAAGGCGGAGAAGCTGGCATTTCTGACAGATATCGAGGGGCTGTACCGGGATATCAATGACAAGTCCAGCTTTATTTCCAGACTTTCTGCTGCAGAGGCGGAGAAACTGGTGGAAGGGGGCTTCATCGGGGGCGGTATGCTGCCTAAGCTTGCCAACTGCACCTCCGCGGTGTATGGCGGCGTGCAGAGGGTTCATATTTTGGACGGCAGGATCCCCCACTGCCTATTGCTGGAGATCTTCACCAGACAGGGCGTAGGCACCGCAATCGTGAGGGATGAGGAGACGGAGTAGGCAGGACCGTAACAGAATAGGAGGACAGGCAGGCCATGGACATGCAGGAATATATTCAGGAGGCGGAAGAGGCGCTTCTTCATACCTATAATCGTTATCAGATTGTGTTGGATCGAGGAAACGGCGTGTACCTATACGATGTGGAGGGAACGAAATACCTTGATTTCGTGGCAGGTATTGCAGTGTTTGCGCTTGGGTATCATAATGAAGAATATAACAATGCCTTAAAGGCGCAGATCGATAAGCTGATCCATACCTCGAACTATTATTACAATATCCCTGCCATAAACGCGGCAAAAAAGCTCAAGAAGTTTTCCGGCATGGACAGGGTTTTTTTCACCAATTCCGGGGCGGAGGCCATCGAGGGGGCTGTCAAGGCGGCCAGAAAGTACGCGTATCTGAAGGACGGATCCACGGATCATGAGATCATTGCCATGAACCGTTCCTTCCACGGCAGAACAATGGGAGCCCTTTCCGTGACGGGAAATCCCAAGTACAGAGAGGCCTTTCAGCCCATGATCGGAAATATCCGGTTTGCGGATCTGAATGATCTGGAGAGCGTGAAGGCGGCCATGACGGAGAAAACCTGCGCGGTTTTGCTGGAGACGGTTCAGGGGGAGGGCGGCATGCTGCCTGCTGAGGAGGATTTCCTGAAGGGCGTGAGGGCTCTCTGCGACGAGAGGGGCGCGCTTTTGATTCTGGACGAGATCCAGTGCGGCATGGGCCGGACGGGATATATGTACGCGTGGCAGAAATACGGTGTGAAGCCCGACATCATGACCACGGCGAAGGGCTTGGGCTGCGGCGTGCCCGTGGGCGCTTTTCTCATGACGGAAGAAGTGGGCGCCGCGTCTTTGACGGCGGGGGACCATGGAACCACCTATGGGGGGAATCCGCTGGCCTGCACTGCGGTGGAAAAAGTGCTTGATTTATTTGAGGAGAACCATATAATAGATCATGTGCGGGAGGTTGCGCCTTATCTGGAGCAGTGTCTGGACCAGCTGAAGGATAGGCATGGCTGTATCGTGGAGCGCCGGGGGGCCGGGCTTATGCAGGGGCTGGTGTTAGACCGGCCGGTGGGGCCCGTCATCAATAAGGCGCTGGAGGAAGGCTTGATTCTGATCAACGCGGGGACGGACATCATCCGTTTCGTGCCCCCTCTGATTATTTCCCGCAGGCATATCGACGAGATGATAGATATTTTGGATGACTGTATAGATTGATGGGAGCAGAATATGCATCTGACAAAGAGATTTGGAGCGGTGGCGGCCGTGGCGGTCATGGCTGCCGCCGTTTTGTGGGGAGGTATTTTGTACACGGCAGAGCCGGAGTCCGACAATGCCCCGCTGCAATGGTTTGACCGCAAGGAGACGATTTATTTCTGGTATTCCGATGATTCCATGACCAATTTTATCAACAGCGCCGCCGTGGCTTTCGGGGAAGAGGAGGATGTCCATGTGATTCCCCGCCTTGTCTCCGAGAGCGAGTATCTGGAGGCCATCAATGAGGCCACTCTTGCGGAGGACCATGCGCCGGATGCATATATCGTGAGCCATGATTCTCTGGAGAAGGCCTATCTTTCAGGTCTGGCCTCCCAGATTCAGGACGTGGCGGGAATCTGCAATCAGGAGCATTTTCCGGCCGCCGGGCTGTCGGCAGTTTCCTATCAGGGGATGAAGGTGGCGTATCCGCTTTTCTTTGAGACCAGCGCGCTGCTTTATAATAAAAACTATCTGGCGGAATGGGCCGCCCAGAGCGCCTTAAAGGAGCTTCTGGGCAACGGAGACGTGGAGGGGACGCCGCCGGAGGACTCCGACGGGATCGCGGTGGACGAGGGAGAGCTTGCGGCGAAGACGGAGGAATACTTGGCCAACGCGGTGCCTGCCACCATGAACGACATTCTGAATATAGCGTATACCTTCGATCTGCCCATGGGGGTGGAGGGCATTCTGAAATGGGATGTCTCCGACATTTTCTATAATTATTGGATTACGGGCAACTATATCGTGGTGGGGGGAGACGCGGGGGACTCGCCTGCCGACATCGACATCGATAATCCGGAGGCCATGCAGTGTCTGGAGGTCTATAAGGCGCTGAACCAGTATTTTTATATAGAATCCGACACGGTGACATACGATTCCGTGGTGCAGGATTTCATAGACGGGAAGGTCGTCTTTACCATTGCCACCACGGATGTGGTGAAAAGGCTGGAAGATGCCAGAGCAGAGGGAAGGCTGGGCTTTGAGTACGGAATCACCAGAATGCCCTGGGTCAGCGAGGAGCTTAAGAGCCGTTCCATGTCCGTCACCAATGTGGTGGCCATAAACGGCTATTCCAGGCACAAAGAGCTGGCGAACCGGTTTGCCGCCTATCTGACGGAGGAGTGCGCGGATTATCTGTACGGGCGGACAGGCAAGATCTCGGCTAACCTGCGGACGGATCAGGACGACACTTTGCTGCAGGTCTTCAAGGCAGAGTATGCGGACAGCGTGCCGCTGCCCAAAATGATGGAGACCAGCAATTTCTGGATGCAGCTGGAGGGGCTGTTTTCAAAGGTGTGGAACGGCGCCGACGTGACGGCTCTGATACAAGAGCTGGCGGCCCAGATCGCCATGCAGACAGAGGGGCTGCCGCAATAGATGGTACGCATATTATTCCGATCATGGGATACACTTTAAGATAAGACGCAGGAAACCTTGTTTCCGTAACGGGCGGATTTGAAAAGGAAGGTGTAACCCATGGTTGGTTTTTTTATTGCATTGATTTCAGGAGCTCTGATGAGCGTGCAGGGGGTGTTCAACACTCAGGTGACCAAGGCCTCCAGCAATTGGGCGGCCAGCGCCTTCGTGCAGCTGACGGCTTTGGTGGTCTGTCTGGGGGCGTGGGTGGCCACGGACAGAAGCAATCTCCTTCATGTTTTCCGGGTGGAGCCAAAGTACATGCTGCTGGGAGGAGCCATCGGAGCTTTCATTACCTACACGGTGATCAAGAGCATGGATTTGCTGGGGCCTGCCAAAGCCGTGATGTTGATTGTGGTGGCCCAGCTGGCGGTGGCCTACGCCATAGAGCTCCTTGGATGGTTCGGGGTGGAGAAGCAGCCCTGGGAGTGGAGGAAGGCTCTGGGAATGGCGGTGGCCGTTGCCGGTATCATCATCTTCAAATGGAAATGAGAAGAGGAAGAGAGGTTCTTTGTATTTTCTTATTTTTTGCGAAAGTTACTTGTAAAAATTTCGGGATTCCGATACAATGAAATGGTCAGCATAGAGAGGCAATCCCTTTCGCTTTGTTCAGGCCCGTAAGGGCGGCTGCGGCGGCATGACGCGGCCTGAAACGGCAGGAAGGGGACTATGATGAGAAGAAACAATATTTTCGGTACGGCTTGTCTTTTGGCTTTATATGGGACTTTGCTGTGGGGCTGCGGATATGACGGCAGGGAAGAGACCGTTTTGATCGGCGCCGGGGAGATCTGTATGCCGGAGAGCGCCGAAACGGAGGGCGCCGAGGGGAGCTTATGGCCCTTGGGGGATCCTCCTCAGGAGGAGCGTATCCGTGTTTATGTATGCGGGGCAGTGGCCAATCCGGGCGTGGTGGAGGTGGCTCAGGGAAGCAGGGCGGAGGATGCGCTGCTTGCGGCGGGTGGCTTTGCGGAGGATGCAGGGCGGGAGGCCGTGAATCTGGCGGACTGGATCACGGACGGCCAGATGCTCTACTTCCCTACCAAGGAGGAAGCGCGGCAGGCAGGGACAAAGACCGCACAAGGGCTGGTGAACATCAACACTGCCGACGCGGCGCAGCTTTGCACCCTGCCGGGCATCGGAGAGAGCCGGGCGGCGGATATCATAGCCTATAGGGAGAGGAACGGGGGCTTTGACAGCTGCGAGGACATCATGAAGGTGCCGGGGATCAAGACAAGCGTATATGAGAAAATCCGTGATAAAATAAGGGCCGATTAGGCTGGAGGTTTGTATGGCTGGTAAGAGGGCTTTGGTGGTAGACGATGAAAAGCTGATAGTGAAGGGGATTCGCTTCAGTCTGGAGCAGGAGGGAATACAGGTGGACTGTGCCTATGACGGCGAGGAAGCTCTGGAATATGCCAGAAACGGCCAGTATGACATTATCCTTCTGGACGTGATGCTGCCGAAGCTCACCGGCTTTGAGGTGTGCCAGCAGATCAGGGAATTTTCCTCCGTCCCCATTATCATGCTCACTGCCAAGGGGGAGGACATGGACAAGATTCTAGGGCTGGAATACGGTGCGGACGATTATATCACCAAGCCCTTCAATATTCTGGAGGTGAAGGCTAGAATCAAGGCCATTATGCGCCGGACCGAGCCCAAGCGAATCATGGGGGAGCCGCCTGCGGCGAAGGCCGTAGAGAGCGGCGGCGTGCGTCTGGACTGCGAGGGCCGGAGGGCGTTCATCGCCGGAAAGGAGATCAGCCTTACCGCAAAGGAATTCGAGGTGCTGGAGCTTCTGATGCTGAATCCTGACAAGGTGTACAGCAGGGAGAGCCTTCTGCAGCTGGTCTGGGGGCTGGACTATCCCGGGGATGTGCGGACGGTGGACGTGCATATCCGGAGGCTTCGGGAAAAGATCGAGCGCAATCCCAGCGAGCCGGAATATGTACATACGAAATGGGGCGTAGGCTACTACTTTCAGGTGAAGGGGTAACATGATCGCAAAAATATTTGGAGATTTAAAGGAGATTCTGACGCTGCGCAGTCTGCAGGCGCGCATTTTCATCATTGTTCTGGTGATGGGAATCATACCTTGTGTGGTCATGCGGTACGGCATTCTCGACAACTATGAGGAACGCGCCGTGGAAAATCGGATATCCAGTGTGCAGAACCAGCTGATGGTGGTGGGGAACCATTTGATCAGCAACAATTACTTCAACCTGAAGCCTGAGGGGTTCACCAGCAGCGTCAGCAAGGAAGTCATCAACGCGGAGCTGGAGATGATCTCAAACCTTTACGAGGGGCGTGTGATGATCATCGATTCCAGCCTCAGGGTGGTGAGGGACACTTATGGCATCAGCGAGGGCAAAACCATCGTCTCCGAGGAAGTGATCAGGTGCTTTCAGGGGGAGAACGTATCCAATCTGACCAATTATGACAGGGAACATGGTTACATAGAGATGACCACTCCTATCATTGACTCCAGCATGGAGCCAAGCGTCATCGTGGGGGTCATGCTCACCAGCATATCCAACGACGCCATCGTGAACACCATGGAGGCGGTGAACCGGCGGGGAGTAATTCTGCAGAATCTGATCGTGGTAGTGGTGATGGCGCTGGCTATGACGCTTTCCGTGCTGCTGACCAGACCCTTCAATAGAGTTACGGAGGCCATCCGGGAGGTAAAGGAGGGCTATAGCGATGAGAGCATCTCCGTTACGGACTATGCGGAGACGGTTCATATCGTGGACGCCTTCAACCAGCTTCTGAAGCGAATGCGCGATCTGGACGTGTCGAGACAAGAGTTCGTGGAGAATGTGTCCCATGAGCTAAAGACACCCATGGCGGCGATCAAGGTTCTGGCGGATTCCCTGCTTGTGCAGCAGGACGCTCCCGTGGAGCTGTATCAGGAGTTTCTGGGGGATATCACTTCGGAGATAGACAGGGAAAACAGAATCATAACGGATCTGCTGGCTCTGGTGAAGATGGACAAGAAGGCGCAGGAGCTGAACATTGTATCCCTGAACGTGAACGATCTGACGGAGCTGATCTTAAAGCGTCTCCGCCCCATAGCCCGCAAAAAGGATGTGGAAGTTGTCTTTGAGAGCATGCGCCCCGTGACAGCGGAGGTGGATGAGGTGAAGATGACGCTGATCATGACCAATCTGGTGGAGAACGCTATCAAGTACAACAAGGATCACGGCTGGGTGAAGGTGGAGCTGGATGCGGATCATCAGTATTTCACCTTCAGGGTCAGCGATTCGGGGGTAGGGATTCCGGAGGATGCTCTGGCCCATATATACGATAGGTTTTACCGGGTGGACAAATCCCATTCCAGAGAGATCGGAGGCACGGGTCTGGGGCTTGCAATCACAAAGAGCGCAGTGCTGGTGCATCGAGGGACCATCACAGTGACAAGCAAAGAGGGGCAGGGCTCCAGCTTCTCGGTGAGGATTCCGCTGTTCTATACGGGAAGCTGAGGAGGATGTCTGCAGGAGGGCAGGGAGGAGTGGACGTGAGGAAGTTGGTTTGTGTTCTGCTGATCCTACTATGCACGGCGCTGTCTGCCGGCTGCGGGAAGAGGGAGGACGAAGGCGATAATATATATGAGGTGTACTATGTGAGCAATTCCGCCACCAAGGTAGAGATGCATACGTACCAGATGGAGGCCGAGACCTTTGAGGGTCAGCTGGAGGAGCTGCTGGCATGCCTTTCCACCAATCCCAAGAAGCTGGAATACCAGGCGCCGCTGTCCATGGGCTTTGAGGTGCTGGACAAAAAGGTGGAGGACGGCAGGCTGCTGCTGGATGTGAGCGCCGCTTATACGGGGCTGCCCATGACTACGCAGGTGCTGGTGCGGGCTGCCATCGTGCGCACTCTGACCCAGCTGAACGATGTGAACATGGTGATGATGACGGTGGAGGGGACCCCCCTCTATGACAACAACGGCAGAACCGTCAGCTGGATGAGCGCGGACCAGTTTATCGACAATGACGGAAATGAGATCAACACTTACGAACTGGCCAGAGTACGGCTGTACTTTGCAGGAGAAAGCGGCGGGGAACTCATCGGCACATATAGGGAAAAGCGCTATTCCACGAATCTGTCATTGGAGCGTTTCGTGGTGGAGGAGCTGATCGCCGGGCCCAGCGGGCAGGGGGAGGGCCAGTATCCTTCCATCAATCCCAATACGAAGATTCTCAGCGTCATGACCCGAGACGGGGTCTGTTATGTGAACTTGGATGAAAATTTCTTGTCTGTGGTGAACAATGTGTCCACGGATGTGTCGGTCTATTCCATCGTTAATTCCCTGATAGAGCTGAGCAATGTGAACAAGGTGCAGATTCTCGTGAACGGGGAGGTGCCTCAGGCCTTTTCCTCCACTACCTTCGAGAGAAATCTGGATATCGTGGTGACGCCTGAGAAGTAGGGGCGGAAGGGAAGCCGCCGCGGGTATTTTTTGTATAATCGGATCTGTCTGCCCGCCTAAGGCGGGCCGGACGGGGTCTTTTTTAACAATTCTGTTTTCAACAGTTCAATCATTCTTGATCCATTCAGGATTCTTCATATGAAATTCACATGAATTTGTTATAGTAGGTATATGGTCAGCCTTGGGGATTTTGGCGGGAAAAGAAGCTTGGGAGGAATATATGGGAGAAAAAGCATATCGCGTTTTGTTTCTGGAGGATGAACCTACCATCCGGGAGGTTCTGACGGAATATATGCATCTTTCGGGATACTGTGTCACCGGAGCGGAGCGGGGGGATCAGGCAATCAGGCTCTTAGAAGGGCAGAGCTTCGATCTGGCGGTGCTGGATATCTGCGTGCCGGGGCCGGATGGGTTTCAGGTGCTGAAGTATATCCATGAAAGCGGCAAAAAGACGGCGGTGATCATGCTGACGGCGCTGGAAGATGAGCAGACGCAGGTAAAAGCCTTCAATCTGTATGCAGATGATTATGTGATCAAACCGGTCTCTCCCATTATTCTGCTGAAGCGGATGGAGTCTATTCTGCGCCGCACCTTAGGAACCGGGGACATGGAGGAGACTGCAGGGGGGCTGGTGCTCAAGGAAGAGTCATACAGCGTGTATTATGATGGAAAACGGCTGCCTCTGACTTTGAGCGAGTACCTGCTTCTGCAGACGCTTTATAGGAGTCCTCGAAGGGTGTTCACCAGAGAGCAGCTGATCCTAAGTATTTTCAATGAAGATTATATAGGCAATGACAGAATTATCGACGCCCATGTGAAGAATCTGCGCAAAAAGCTTCCGGTTCCCTGCATAAAGACTGTGATCGGGGTGGGGTATCAGTTTGACGGGAGCAGCATTTAGGGAGGGCGGAAAATGAAGCTGGGGCGAAAGAACCTGATATACAGCATATCGCTGGCCGGAGTCCTATTGCTTTTTCTGGTGGGATACTTCATCTATATGCTGCCGTCTTTGTATGTGGATCATATCATGGAAGAAAATCTGAAGTCCATAAGGGAGCAGCATAAGGCTTATATGGAGGATCGATCCTATGAGGACATTCAGGTGCGGAATGCGACGTCTTGTTTTTCCGTGGAGCTGCCCAAGGAAGGAAATTGCATTCGGGTGGTGGGAAAGGCCTTTTTGGCGGAGCTTGTGATTCAGGATCAGCGGATATATGAAATTTTGGACCGGTGGAGGGAAAAGCTGGATTTTTGGTTCAACAAGGAGAAACGCAGAGAGGCGGGGAAGGAGAAAGGGGATTTCTCTGCGGAGGATATTTTTGGGGGAACGGATGGGGAGCTGGAGGAGCTGGAGGAAATTTTCCGTGAGGCGCTGGAAGGAACCTGGGCCCTGCCGGTGGAGCTGACACTTCATGTACAGGATATGGAGGAGAACTTTTTCGGGGAATCCGTGAAGATCCATTCCTATCTGGACGGCTGCATGATCATGGAGGCCAGCATATCGGATGCCGATAATCACTATACCAATTATGTCGCAGTGGAGCAGACACAGGAGAGCCTAGTCATGTCTTATCTTCCGGTGGTCACTCCGGAGATAGACGAGATTCGCCCCATAGTGCTGCAGAGTCTTCCCATGCTGGGAGCGGTGATTCTGCTTTTGGTGCTGCTTTTTTCTCAGGTCTATTCCAAGGGAATCGTAACGCCCATGGTGGAGCTGGCCAAGCATACGGAGGAGATGAAGAACGCCGGGGATGGGGCCACTCGGCGGCTTTCGGAAAGATGGCCGGAGAGAAGGGATGAAATCCGGGTTCTGGCGGATACGCTGGACGATTTCTATCGGCAGATCAGAGAAGGGTATCTGAAGCTGGAGGAGGAGAACAAGCGGCAGGAGATATTTCTGCGGGCATCCTCCCATCAGCTCAAGACGCCCATTGCCGCCGGTCTTCTGCTGGTGGACGGCATGATGGGCCAGATCGGCAAATACAAGGATACCGGACGGTATCTGCCCAAGGTGAAGGAGGAGCTTCTGTCCATGAGCAAGATCGTGGAGGACATCTTGTACCTGAACCGCTGTGCGGACAACATACAGCTTCAGCAGGTGGACATAAAGCAGCTTTTGGAGGAGCGCATACTGGCCTATCAGGTGGTTCTTGGGGATAGGCGCATCGGGGTGGAGCTGATACAGAATCAGGGACTGACCGTTTATACGGACGAGATGATGGCGCTGCAGATCATAGACAATCTGCTGTCCAATGGGGCAAAGTATACGCCGGAGGGCGGATATATGGAGATCGCTCTGTGCAGCGACGGGAGGGTACGGATAGAAAACTTTGGGGTGACTGTTCCGGAGGAGCTGCTGCCCCATATTCTGGAACCCTTCGTCAGCGGCAGCCACGGGAAGGAGACGGGAGGCGCCCGCAGTCAGGGGCTGGGCCTATATATCGCATCGTATTATGCCAAAAAGCTGGGTATCCATTTTGAGGTCTTCAACGGGGAGAACAGTGTGGTGGCCGAGCTTTGGTTTCCGGATTCCTGAATCTTCTTCTTTTTACTCCATGAAGATTCATCCCTTCTTCATCCGAAATTCATAGGGAACCGTTAAAATAAGAAGCAGATAAATGCATATGCCAAATGAAAAAGAGCATTGGCCCAAGGGGCCCCAGAGAGGCAGATGCAGGGCTGGAATAGGAGGTTTGCTATGCTGTTATCGATTCAAAATCTGGAGGTGCGGTACGGTTCCAACAAGGCTCTCTCCATAACGGCTCCCATAGAACTGGAGGAGGGGGACCGGGTGGGGGTGATCGGCGCCAACGGCGCGGGAAAGACCACTCTGGTAAAGAGCATTCTGGGGCTGGTGCCTTATGAGGGAACTATCAGGACGGAGCTTTTGCCGGAGCAGATGGCGGTACATATGCAGTTCAATGAATATACCGACAACATGTGCGTCAAGTATGTCATGGAGGCCATTCTGGACACGGACATTTCCAAAAATAAGAAGCTGCAGGAGCTGATTGATTTCTTTGAGTTTGGGGACTGTCTGCGGAAGAAATATTCAAAGCTTTCCGGCGGGCAGAAGCAGCGTTTCACCATTATCATGGTAATGATGCAGGATGCCCCGCTGACCTTTTATGACGAGGTGACTTCCGGGCTGGATTTCGAGACCAGACAGAAGCTGGTGGAAAAACTGGTGGAATGGTATAGGGGGAGAGATGCAGGTTTTTTCATGGTGTCCCATTATTATGAGGAGCTGGATCAGCTGGCGGATAAGCTGCTGATTCTTGACAAGGGCAAGGTGGTTGCTTACGGCAGGCGGCAGGAGCTGTTTCAGAAATACTGCGGCCGGGCGGTGATCATCATGGACAATACTCCCCAAAACGAAGCTCTCATGAAGGGAGCGGAGAGGATGAGTTCCCCCAAACATTTGATTGCGGTGTCCTGCGGCAGCGAGGAGAAGGAGCGGGAGATCACGAGAGTGCTTTTGCTAAACGACGTGAACTACAAGCGGAGCAACAACGACATCGAAATGCTCTATATCAATGCCAAGGAGGCGGAGGCCGGGACAAGAGGGGCTGCCGCAAAAAATGTCGGGACAAGGATGGCTTATAAGGAGAAGGAGGCGGGGGAATGAAAGGCAGGAGAAAATTGTTTTCAAGACGTATGCTTCTTTTTGAGTTCCGCAATGTCATAGGGAATCCCTACGTGCATATTTTTGGAGTGGGAATGCCAATTCTGATGATGGTGATCATCACTCGGGCGGTGCTGGGGGAGATAGCGGAGACGGAGATGCTGGCCACCGTGACCACCTCGGTTTTTCTGGGAATCGGAGCTATGATTCCCATGGCAACCATATTCATGGGATACGGCATAGCCCATGCGCAGGAGCTGGAAAAGGGGATTCCCCAGAGGATGGAGCTGTTCGGCATCGGAATCAAAATGTCGCTGTGCAGCAGAATCCTTTCCGAGGTGATCTTTATGGTGCTGGCCTTCTGCGTTTACTTTGCAGCGGGATATGCATTGGCGGATGTGAAAAGTCCCGCTGGATGGGGACTGGCCATATACGTGGTCTGTATACTGACGCTCAGCGTCATACTGTTCTGCCTTGCCCATGCCATCGCCTCCATGCTCAGGAAATTTTCCCTTGTCTATTGCGTTACCATGTTGATATACTTTGGCATGATGATCTTGGGGGGGATGATGGGAATCAGCTTTGACAACATGCCCTCAGCCATGCAGGCAGCGGCCAAGCTGCTGCCGGTGACTTATATCAATCGGGATTTTGCAGCCATATGGGTGGGGGAAAGCTACAATTTCATGCCCATGGTGCAGTCTTATCTGCTGCTTGGGGCGGTGGCAGGCATTTTGCTCTTCTTTACCGTGAAGCGTGATTCCAGAAAACTCCACTGATACAGCGGCATAAAGAGGAGGCATCATGAGGAAAAGACCATTGTTCACGGCGGCCCTGCTGGCTGTACTCCTTACGGCCCTATGGCTGGAGATAGGAGGAGCAGGCCGGGCAGGGCCCGGACAAGTGGGCCCGGGGGAGCTTGAAGCATCCTCTGGGCTGCTTGTGACAGGGCAGGTATATCAGAAGGACGAGACATCCATTTATCTAAAATCCGTATCTCTCATGCAATCATCAGATGCCCATGGGCAGTGGTCCCAAGAATCGGGCAGTAAAATTCCGTGTCAGGACAATTTCATATGCGAGACACAGCAGGGGATGGAAATTCCTCTGGGGAGCACAGTGACTCTTAAAGGCGTGTATGCGCCTTTTTCCCGTGCCACCAATCCGGGAGAGTTTGATTCCGCAGGATACTATGAAACGCTGGGAATCGGCGGCAGGATCAGAAAGGCGTCGATTGTGGCGGTGGAAGAAGGGCATTGGCCCGTGCTGGAGGGGCTGTTTCGGCTTAAATGCCTTCTGCGGGATCGGCTGTACCGCATTCTGCCCCAAAAGGACGCGGCGGTCATGAGCGCGTTGCTGCTGGGGGACAAGAGGGGGCTGGAGGACGATGTGAAGGATCTGTACAAAAGAAACGGAATTCTGCACATCCTAAGCATCTCTTCCCTGCATATCACCATCATCGGCATGAGCGTGTATAAGCTGCTGAGGAGACTGAGGATGCCGACGGTTCCGGCAGCTTTGGCAGGCAGCGGGATTTTGCTCTTATATGGGGGGATGACGGGGTTTGGGGTGTCCGCCTGCCGGGCCATAGGAATGTACCTGATTAAGATGCTGGGGCAGATGGCGGGCAGAACCTATGATATGCCCACCGCTCTGGGGGTGATGGGAGCGGTGATGGCGGCGGGAAATCCCCGGTATCTCCACAATAGCGGGTTTCTGCTTTCCTTCGGGTCGGTGCTTGGAATCGCGGCGCTGTATCCTAGGATCTCGCCGGATATGCCTCCGGAGCGTAAAAAACAAAAAGGGGCAGAGCTGTGTCCGGGGCTGCCGGAGCCGGTTCGGGGCATGGCTTGTGCATGGACGTCGCTGCTCTGCGCAATGGCGCCGGGGCGTGTCTTGCGGTTCCTGCGCCAATCTTTCTTTGCCAGCTTGTCCATCACATTGTCCACGCTGCCCATTCAGCTTTGGTTCTATTACGAGATCCCGGTCTATGGGGTGATTTTAAATTTATTCGTTCTTCCCTTTATGAAGCCTATGATGATAGCGGGACTGCTGGCAATGGGTGTGCCGGGGCTTGGGGGACTTGGGATGGTGAACCATGTCATTCTGGAAGGGTATGAGCTGCTGTGCAGATGCTTTGACGGGCTGCCCTTTCGCACATGGAACCCCGGCTGCCCGCGGCCTTGGCAGATAGGGGTATATTATCTGTTTCTTGGGGCAGGGGCGCTGCTTCTAAAGCGTATGAAAAAGGGCAAGGCGGAGAAGCCCTTGCCGAAGAAAGGACAAAAGGAAGGGAAAAGAAACCTTGGACGGAGCCTCATGGGGATAAGTCTTATGGTCTCTGGGGTGCTGCTGCTTGGGATCAGGCCCCCTGAGGGAAACAGCGTCACCTTTCTGGACGTGGGGCAGGGGGACTGCATTTTGGTCAGGGTGGATTCAGGGCAGACCTATGTGTTTGACTGCGGCAGCACCAGCCGCGGCGGGGTGGGAAAATATGTGCTGCTGCCATGTTTGAAATACTATGGCATCCATGACATAGACGCCTTGTTTTTGTCCCACCCGGATGCGGATCATGTGAACGGCGCGCTGGAGCTGCTGGCCCTGAGCGGAGAAAATGGGATTGAGATCAGGCAGCTGGTGCTGCCTGCCATTTGCGAGGCCCGGAGGGAGGAGCAGCTGGGGGAGCTGGCGGAGGCTGCTTGGGCCTCGGGCTTCAATGGGCCTACTGCAGTGGGATATGTGGCTGCAGGGGAGAGCTGGGACTGCGGCGGAGCGGTGTTTACTTGTCTGCACCCCTCCGCAGGGTATGGAGGGGAGAACCCCAACGAGTATTCCCAGTGTATTTTGGTAGAATTTAGGGAAAAGACCGGGGGAGGCGGTGTCCTAAGATGGCAGGTGCTTCTGACGGGGGATGTGGAGGGAGACGGGGAGGAGGCTTTGCTGGAGGAACTCAAAAAAAGAAATGTCAGGGAGATTGCGGTGCTCAAGGCCGCGCACCACGGCTCGAGAAATTCCACATCCAAGGCCCTTTTGGAACAGATTTCCCCGCAATTGGCGGTGATTTCCTGCGGCAAAGGCAACCGCTACGGACATCCCCATGGGGAATTGCTGGAACGGCTGGAAACTTCCGGCGCATACATCCTGCAGACAGCCCGTAAGGGAGCCATGACAGTGACCTATGGGGATGGCAGCATCAAAGTCAGGACATGGGCGGAGGGATCCGGCGGAAAAGTTCCCTGAAGGTTCATTGACAAAAACGCCGGCCTTTGTTACACTGACACTAATCGGGAGGAGGTGCGGCGGCATGGAGCCCCATGGGTTTTATGAACAGAAGAATCTGAGCGATCCGGAGTTTCCGGTGCAGTTGCATGTGGACGAGTACAGTGAAAAATGCCAGTATTTCCTGAGACATTGGCATGAGCATATAGAGCTGCATTATGTGCTGGAGGGGACGCCTCTGCTGAGCCTGAACCAGAGAGAGATCAAGGCCAAGAAGGGCAGCTTGGTGATAGTCAACAGCAACGAGCTCCATGCGGGCTACTGCGACGGGAGCCTTGTGCGGGTGATGGTGATCATCTTTGAGATGGAGGATTTTTCCAAGGAGCTTGCGGGCAAGAACATTATTTTTCAGCGGCTGATAGAAAAGGATGAAGTGATTGACGGCATCATGTCGGTTATTCACCGGGAATATCTGGAGCGGAAAATAGGGTATCATCTTGTGTGCAGGGGGGAGCTGCTGCGGCTCATCGCCCACTTGGTTCGGGAGTATGCCGAGGAGATTCTCACGGAATCCGAGAGCGGCAAGAGAAAGAAAAGGCTGGAGCGCCTGAACACGGTTCTTGATTACATACAGAACAACTACCGGGAGCAGATCAGCAATCAGGAGCTGGCGGAGGTCATCCACTTAAGCGAGGATAGGTTCAACCATTTATTCAAGGAAAGCATGGGAATGTCCCCCCTGCAGTATATGAACGAGCTGCGGCTCAAGAAAGCCATGAGCCTATTGAAAAAAAGGGAGTATTCCATAGCGGAGATATCGGGGCAGGTGGGCTTTACGGATTACAATCACTTCGGAAGGCAGTTTCGGAAGTACTATGGATGCTCTCCCTCGGAAATATTGCGGGGCGATCATGGGACGCCCCTGCGCTCTATGGAAAAGAGGGCCTCGGCGGAGGCGGGCTGAGTTCCTGCGAAATGTAATAGAAGCCTAATGGGAAGATGAAAGGGAGCCGATAAAGAGAACACTGGGCAAAAATCAAAAAAGAATATGCCGCGGGGGATTTTCGCAGGAGCGAATAGTTTGAGGCGGCGCAAGAGGAGCATGAACACATGAAGAAAACAATACCTTATTTAACGGCACTTTGCTTGATTTTGACTGTTTTTGCTTTTGTATCCTGCGGGGAGGGGGAGCCTTCCGGGGCAGCGCTGCCTTCGGGAGTGGCAGAGCCGTCTGGGGCGGATGCGCTTCCTGAGCCTACTGCCACGGCGGAGCCTGCCACGGAGGAGGAGCTGCGAGGGGCCATCGGAACCCTTGGCGATCAGGGGGAGGATCTGATCCTGAAAGGGAAATATTATGAGCGTCTTTACTCCATGGATCTGTTTGCGGAGGAGGACTATATAGCGCTGGCGCAAGTATATGGGAATCAGGGAGACTGGGAGAGGCAGAGGCTCATGCTGTCTAAGGTTCTGCGGCTCTATCCCTGCGAGGAATATGCGGATCAGGTCAGCGGCATCGTGGTGAGGAAGGACGGCGGGGACGAGAGGGCGGCGTCTTTAGCGGCGCAGCTCATGACTGCTCTGGAGCAGCAGGACGCCGGGGCCGTGAGGGCTCTCACCGAAACGCAAGAATGGCGTCAGGAGATGCTGGGGGAGCTGGCCGGGCTCATGAACCGTATTCAGTACCGCACAGAGACGGACGTGATTCAGATTGCTGCGGACGGTATTTCTTCAGAGATCGTCTGGCGCAGCGGTGCGGATAAGATCTTCTTCTATAGGAGCGACGCTATAGAGACGGCGGTGGGAACCGGGCTCTGCGGGGAAGAGGGCTATGAGGGCCCGGTGGAAGTAAGCTTTTATGACAAGGACGGAAACGCCTTGCAGACTTATCGGGGAACCATGAAGGATCAGGTCTGCGTAGGACAGATTACAGTGATTTATCAGGGGAAAGAGTACACGGGGCAGCTGGATGAGAGCGGCAGAACTTTGGAGGAACAGCCAAAGAACGTGGCGGCAGAGGGAGGAGTCTGCTATGTCTATGATTCCGGCAAAAAGACCTATCTGTATCAGCAGAACGTTACGGCTGAGGACTTTCGGATTGACGCGGCATATCTGGGACTGCCGGAATATGCGGAATGGAGGTAAGGGATGAGGGGTGAACGCAGGAACCTATGGAGAAACGGATGGGGGAACCGCTTTGGAAGAAGGCTGCTGCCTTTTCTTTTGGTGCTGGCTGCCCTGATTCTGCTGCCTCAGGAGAAGGCTCAGGCGGCGGGCACGGAGAATTTTGCAAATCTGGTCATATTCGTAAAGTACCGTGGAGATACGAAGGATGTGTTCAATGCGTCTTCCGGGGGCAGCTCCAACTGGCAGGCGATCAAGAAGATGTACAACACGGGAGACGGGATGACCTATAACAATTCCTTTTCCAATTTTATCTATCAGGTCACGGACGGAAAGATCCGGGTGAACAATCTTTTCCCTCAGGAGCTGGCGGGGGGAAACGGAGTCTTGTGCTATGAGCTGTCAGTGGGGAGTCCGGACAAGGACGGGATCGTGACGGATGTATTGAAGGCCATCAACAACGGCACCATCAAGGTAGACGGGACTTACAAGATGGATAATCAGACTGCAGGAGTGCTGGATAATCTCACCATCATAGTGCAGGAAAACGCCAATGAGAGTGTGCAGGAGAAAGCCTTTCACGGGACATATGGAGGCTCGGAGAGATTGGGGAGCCTTCGGGTGTTTGATTACAATATGATCCATTCCGACCGGCTGGTATCGGATGACGGCAGTTTTACGGCGGCTCCGCAGCAGGGAGTCCTCTCCCATGAGTTTCTGCATACTTTAGGGCTGCCGGATCTATATCGTTCTGCCGGGGGAGGGGAGCCCGTGGGAGAGTGGGATATCATGGCAAAGGTATCTTACTTTCCCCAGTATCCGCTGTCCTATCTGCGGGCGCGGCAGCAGTGGATTTCCATGGGCACCATCACCCAGAGCGGAACCTATACTTTGACGGCTGTGTCGGAGACAGGGGGAAATAAGGTATTTGCAATCAAGACTCCTCTGTCAGACACTGAGCTGATCTGTCTGGAGTACAGAAAAAAGAGCGCTTCTCTGGATCAGTTCGATCATAGAATACCCTCCAGCGGATTGCTGATGTACAGAGTGGACAAAAAGGTGCCGGATCTGACCAATGTGAGGGGGGAGAATTATATCTATGTCTATCGCCCCGGAGTGTCCGATCCCGAGGCGGCTTCGGACTTGGGAAGTGACGGTCTGAATCTGTTTTATAAAGCGGCGCTGGACGGAACCGTGGGGAGAGGGTCTTACGGAAGCACAGATCTGGACGCCCCTTTTACGCAGAATACACTGTACTATTCGGACGGAAGCAACAGCGGAGTCCGAATCAGCGACGTGAAGATTTCAAGCGATCAGAAACAGCTTACCTTTACCGTGACCTTCGCGGATTATGATAAGGAGGATATATGGGATAAGGTAGGAGGCACGGTGGGAAGGGCAGTGGAGGGAGATCCCTGCCTATATGCAGATCCGGCCACGGGAACTTTGTATATGGCCCATGACGAAAACAACGCCAGCTTGTCCGTGAAACGCTGGAACGGCACGGACTGGCAGCAGCTGGGCTCCCCTATGGCGGGGGGCAGAGCGCCGGCCCTTGGTGTCTGCGGCAAAGATCTGTATCTGGCCTATGTGAGAAACAGTGATCATAATGTTGTGATTGGAAAATGGAACGGGAGTACGTGGACGTCCTCGGAATACAAGGCCAACGCATATTACGGAGTGCAGCTGGTGGCGGAGGGCGATGAGATCTATGCGGTCTATGAAAGCGACGAGCGCCTGATCATTCGGGATGCAAAGAGCGGGACGGTGGTGACGGACAGCCTGAAGGCATCGGATTACGGCAGCCCCGGGCTGGGCGTGCGCAGCTTCAGCAATCCGGCTGTGGTAAAGACGGGAAATGTTTTCTATATGGCTGGTGAGGTACAGTTTGGCCATGGTGAGATCATGATGTATGACACCGTGAAGAGGAGCTGGAGCAAGGTCTGCTCTATGACAAACTACAGCACCAATCAGCATATGATCGTAAAGAGCGGACAGAAGCTCTACGCCTATGCAGGTTTTCAGGGCACCGGAGGCGTGCTGGCGGTGTTTGACGGGAACAGCTGGAGCAGCAGGACGCTTCCTGAGATGAAACAGGCTTATTCCGTATCCATGCAGGCGGTGGATAATGAGGTATTTCTGAGCTATTACGACTATACCGACAACAAGGCGAAGGTTGCCAAATACACCGGGAGTTCTCTTCAGGTTTTAACCGACAGACTTGGAACCAGCGTTAAGTTTATGGATACCACCAGTCAGGGCGGAACCATTTTCGTTGTTTTGCAAGTGCAGAACACGGGATATCTGACAGTGCAGAAAAAGCAGGTGGGGTCGGGAAGCGTTGTGCCGCCGGAGGTACAGGAGACTTTGAAGCTGGTGCTGACGCCCCCCGCAGGGTATGGCGACAACCATATCTATGTTGACGGAGTGGAGTACGAGGCCACGAAAGCCGGCGGGAGTTATTCGCTGCAGCTCCCTGACACAAGCGGCAGGATGGCTACCATGTACTGCTATAATGACAAGGGAGTTCCGGTGGGGATGTATGTCTGGAGGCTGCGGTGGCAGGGACAGGTGTGCAAGGCAGAACCGCTTTCAGGGCTTCAAGATATGCTAAGTTATCATGGATTTTCCATCCGGGTGCAGAGCCCGGCAGGAATCCGGTTCAAGTCGGGAATCGATGCAGGCTTAAAGAAGCAGCTGCTGGCAGGAGGCGTCAACGGGTGCCGCCTGAAGGAGTACGGGACGCTGTTCATCACCAATGATAATAGGGAGAAGTACCCGTTTATCAAGGGCGGAACTAAGGTGGGCGGCGGAAGGGCATATTGGGTCGAGAACGGAAAGATCTATGACAAGGTGTTTGAGACAGTGGCGGGGCGGAACAGATTCACTTCCGTGCTGGTGAATCTTGCCCCCAATATGTATGCGAAGGACATATCCTTTCGGGCCTATGCCGTGGTGGAATGCGACGGTCAGGAAATGATCGTGTACGGCCCTCCGGTGTACCGCAGCGTGTATACCGTGGCAAAGCAGGTGCAGGCTAAGGGTGAGTTCAAGCCGGGCAGCAGCGGTTACCGGTATGTGCAGGGAATTATCGATGCGGTGGAAGGGCGATGACTGAATGAAGTCCGGGGCGGATATGGCCGTGGGACAAAACGGAGGCGGATGAGAGATGATAAAGAAACAGTTTGCAGTGACGGTGGCAGTGGGAGCGGTGATGTTTTTCGCAGGCTTTGGCCTGCGGGGAGTCTGGAATTTTGGAAGGCCGGCGGAGGAGACAGAGAAGGGCACAGCCGCTGGAGAGGACTTAAATCAGGGGGGGCATTCTTCTGAAGAGGGGCTGGCGGAGAATATGACCGAGAAGCCTAAGGAGGACGGACAATATCTGTCCCCGGACATGATTCAGGTACGGGTGGACGACGGGCAGGTTCAGTGGCACGACGGCACCTTATGGCATACTGTGTGCTCTGTGGAGGAGCTGATAGAGAAGGACAGATTTACCGTGGCGCAGGATTCCTTCCTTGCATATGTGGAGGAGGTTAGACGGCAAGAGGAGGCGCTGCTGCAGGCGAAACAGGAGGAGGGGCAGACCCGGAGCCAGAGTATCAGCGTTGGCCAGAAGGAGACACCCAAGACTACGGTGGTGAGGCCTCAGACGCAGACGCAGGTTCCTGAGGAGGCAGCGCCTACCCCCACCCCGGAGCCCGTTGCGGAGCCGGAGGAGAACTGGGGCGGCGGGTCAAACGACACGCAAGCGCCGGCCCCTCCTGCCGTAGAAGAACCTGCGCCTCCTGCGGATACCGGAGACGGGGAAAACATGGAGTGGTCTAACGATTACTTATAGTCTAAGCAGGGCATTGGCAGGAGATTAGATTGCTTTAAGAGGATAGTATGTCTTGGGCGATATGATGCATGGATTGCTATGGAGGAGCGGGTTCCGGCTGGAATCCGCTCTTTTTCCTTGCCTTGGGATAGGAGAGCATGCCATACGGCGGATACGGAAACCGAAGGGCATGGGGAAGTTGCAGAGAAGATGGACAAAATAGCAGAATCGTATGTATAAACAGCAAAAAGGAACTATCTTATTGGGTTGTTGTTTTTTATAATGAAAAAAAGATGAGATGGAGAAGAGACTGAAAAATTACTATAAAATATGGAGGGAGCGCTATGAAATTAGGAACATTGACGGTAGCACTGGGAGATCTGCCCTTTGAAGAGGCTTGCAGCTTTTTGGCCCAGAGGGGCGTGCAGATGGTGGAGATCGGGTGCGGCGGATTTCCCGGAAAGGCTCATTGCGACGCAGAGGAGCTTCTGGAGAACGAGGGAAAGAGGCAGGCCTTTGTGGACACGCTGAAGAAGTACAATTTAGAAATCAGCGCTTTGAGCAGCCATGGAAACATGGTACATCCGGATAAGGCAGTGGCGGAGAGATTTGAGAAAGACTTTACCAATGCCATTCTTCTGGCGGAGAAGCTGAACGTGCCGGTGGTAAATACCTTTTCCGGCTGCCCCGGCGGGAGCAGGGAGGATAGGACGCCCAACTGGGTTACCTGCCCGTGGCCCGATGACTTCAGCGAGATTTTGGAGTACCAGTGGAACGAGGTTCTGGTTCCTTACTGGAAGAAAAAGGCGGCCTTTGCCAGAGAGCATGGGGTGAATAAGATCGCGCTGGAGCTTCATCCCGGCTTCTGCGTCTACAATACGAAAACATTGCTTCGCCTGCGCAGGGAGGTGGGGCCAGAGATCGGGGCGAATTTCGACCCCAGCCACCTGATTTGGCAGGGTATGGATCCTTGTGTGGCTATACGTGAGCTGGGACGGGAGGGGGCTATTTACCACTTCCATGCCAAAGACACGAAGATCGATGCGGTAAACACCAGAGTCAACGGAGTGCTGGACACCACTCATTATGGGCAGGAGCTGGAGCGTTCCTGGATTTTCCGCACGGTGGGATACGGCCATGGGGAAGATTATTGGAGAGATATCATTTCCCAGCTGCGCATGGTAGGTTACGACTATGCCATCAGCATTGAGCACGAGGACGGGCTTATGTCCGGCAGGGAAGGGCTGGAGAAGGCCATCAGCTTCTTAAAAAATGTGCTGATCTATGAGGACAGAGGGGCCATGTACTGGGCATGAGGAGAACCGCGGCTTGGGGTGAAAGAACTCTGAAGAAAAAGAGCCGCGCAGAAAGGAGGAGAGTATGGAACATAAAATAGCCATTGTAGGTTTCGGAGGAATGGCGGAGTGGCATTTTGATGAAATTAAGACTATTGATGGACTGGAAATCGCCGGAATCTGGGATATTAAGGAAAATAGAAGGGCATATGCGTCCGAGAAGGGCCTGCATGTGTATGAGAGTCTGGAAGATCTGCTGGGGGATCAAAGGACCGATCTGGTTTTGATAGCCACTCCCAACGATGTACACAAGCCGGTGGCCATAGCCGCCATGAAGGCAGGCAAGAATGTGATCTCTGAGAAGCCCATCACCTTAAGTTCTGCTGATCTGGAGGAGATGAAAGAGGCTTCGGAGAGCACGGGACGCTTTTTGACCGTACATCAGAATCGGCGCTGGGACGAGGACTATCTGACCGTGAAGGAGATATTGCGGGAGGGCAAGCTGGGAGAATTGTTCCGGCTGGAGTCCAGAGTCCATGGCTCCCGGGGCATTCCCGGCGACTGGAGGCAGGAAAAGGAGCATGGGGGCGGTATGGTTCTGGACTGGGGCGTGCATCTGCTGGACCAGATGGTGATGCTGTTTCCGGAGGTGCCGATCTGCAGAGTTTCCGCGTTTTTGACCCATGTGACCAATCAGCTGGTGGACGACGGCTTTTATGCGGAGCTGCTGTTTGAGAACGGGGTCAGCGCTCTGGTGGAGGTGGGCACCAGCAATTTCATATCCCTTCCCAGATGGTACGTGCTGGGGGCGGACGGAACTGCTGTGATTGAGGATTGGAATCTCAACGGCAGGATCGTCAGGGCCTCCGGTGTGGATGAGAAGGATGTGACTCCCGTGATTACCGCTGCAGGGCTCACCAAGACCATGGCGCCCCGAAGGGAGGACAGCATCTATACGGAGGAGCTTCCCAAGGTGAAGAGCGACGTGCGGGAATTCTATCTGAATGTGATGGCGGTTCTGGAGGGCAGGGAGGAAAGCAGGATCCGCCTGCCGGAAGTGATGCGTGTCATGAGGCTGATGGAAGCCATTGAAGAGTCTGCCTCCAAGGGAGAGACTATCAATAGGCGGATCTGAGGGGGAAAAGTATAGGCTCTGCTCAGGGCGTAATCGGTGCCGGTGCTTCTTATGGGTATAGGAGCATTGGGGCAGCGAAGGGCCGGGAGCAGCTGGGAGTTGGGAGAGGAGTTGAAAAAGATGGCATTATCGGGAATTGCAGCACAAGTGTATTCCGTGAGGGAGCTGGCGCAGGCGGATTTCGCAGGCACCATGAAGGCGCTGAAGGAATGCGGTTATCAGGGTGTGGAACTGGCTGGGCTGTATGGGCTTAAGCCGGAGGAAATCAGAGATTGCCTGAAGGAGCAGGGTCTGACTGCCGTCAGCGCCCATGTGCCGCTGGAAGAATTCCTTCGGGATATGGAGGGCACGGCGGACGCGTACCGGACCATAGGATGCAGCTACATCGGAATTCCTTGGATGGGGACGGAGCGGCATTACGGCGGAGAAGGATTTGAGGAAGCATGCAGCCTTCTGGAAAAGATATCCGCCTGCTGCAGAGAGCGGGGAATGACGCTTTTGTATCACAATCATAGCTTTGAATTTGAGAAGACCCAGAGAGGAACCTGCCTGCTGGACGAGCTTTACGGCGCTCTGGACGCGGATGTGCTTCAGACGGAGCTGGACGTATGCTGGGTGGAGGCGGCAGGCGCAAGCGCCGTGGAGTATCTGCGCAGATATGCGAACCGCTGTCCGGTGGTACACATGAAGGATTTCCGGAGAGAGAACGGCGAGGTTCGTCTGGTAGCGCTGGGGCAAGGGCAGGTGGACGTGTCTGCAGTGGCCCAAACCGCCGCCTTGTGCGGAGCCTCTTGGTTGGTGGTGGAGCAGGACGACCACCCCTATGGCACTCCCATGGAAAACATGAGGGAGAGTATTGGGAGACTGAGAGAAGTTTTATAAGATTTAAATCAATATGGAGCCGCAATGCGGAACTCATAATAAGGAGGTTCATAAAAATGAAGAAATTGAGAGTCGGAGTCGTAGGATGCGGGGGAATCGCAAATGCGAAGCACCTTCCTGCCATGAAGAAGAACGGTAATTTTGAGATCGTCGCTTTCTGCGACCTGATCGAGGAGAAGGCGCTCAAGGCCAAGGAGGAGTACGGAACTGAGGACGCCTTGGTATGCACGGATTATAAGGAAGTTTTGAAGCAGGACGTTGAGGCCGTGTATGTCCTGACCCCCAACAGCGCCCATGCGCCCATCAGCATTGCGGCGCTGGATGCGGGAAAGCATGTAATGTGCGAGAAACCTATGGCAAAGACTTATGCGGAAGCCAAGGCCATGGTAGAAGCGGCGGAACGCAGCGGAAAGATTCTGACCATCGGCTACCAGAGCCGTTACCGGGCTGACTCCGCCTATCTGAAGAGGGCCTGCGAAAACGGGGATCTTGGAGAGATTTATTATGCTAAGGCTCATGCTGTCAGAAGGAGAGCCGTGCCTACCTGGGGCGTGTTTCTGGATGCGGAGAAGCAGGGGGGCGGTCCGTTGATCGATATCGGGACTCATGCGCTGGATCTGACCCTTTGGATGATGGACAACTACGAGCCGGAGATGGTGGTCGGATCCGTATACCGCAAGCTTGCAGACCAGAAGGAGACAGGCAATGCTTGGGGAGACTGGGATCCCAATATTTTCACGGTGGAAGATTCTGCCTTTGGTTTCATTAGGATGAAGAACGGCGCAACCATCAATCTGGAGTCTTCCTGGGCCCTGAACAGTCTGGATGTGAAAGAGGCCAAGACTACCCTATGCGGAACCAAGGCCGGTGCGGACATGAACAATGGGCTCAGGATCAACCGGGTCAGCTACGGCAGACAGTGCGTGGAGGAGCCTAACCTGACTGCTGGCGGCGTGGCGTTCTTTGACGGGGCTGCAGAGTCTTGCGAGGATGTGGAGCAGAGGGTTTTCTATAATGCTGTAGTGAACGGTGAGCCTCTGGTAGTAGAACCCAGACAGGCCATGGTGGTGACCCAGATTCTGGAGGCCATCTATGAATCCGGCAAGAGCGGGAAGGCCGTGTATTTTGACTGACATTAGGTGGAAGATCGCCTTTTGACATGGGAGCGGAAGGTGGATCATGGAGAGAAAGCGGATCATGGAGAGAAAGCGGATCATGGAAAGAAAGAGAGGATAGGGCTATGAAGCTTGGCAGGATCGCCTGGTTTGAGGAGGAGGACTTCAAGAAGGCACAAGAGCGCGGCATGGAGTTTATAGAGCTGGACGTGAACGATAGGGCGCAGCTTTTTCTGGAGAACGTGGAGCTGATCCGGAAAAGGAGCGCGGAATACAAGATGCCCATCGGCGCTGTCGGCAGATGGGGCAGTGACCGGATCTGCAGGGACGGTATCTGTCAGGAGGAGCTGGAGCTGGAATATAGGCTGATCGATGCCACGGCCAAGCTGGGGTGCGGCATTTATATCACGGGCTGCAATTATGTGCAGGAATTGTCCTATTATGAGAACTGCGGTTTCGCCATCTCTTATTTTGAGAAGCTGATCGCCCATGGGGCGGAAAAGGGCGTGCGGATTGCCGTCTACAACTGCAGGTGGAACAATTTCGTCTGCACGCCTATGGCATATACGCTGATCCATGGGTATCTGAAGGAGCTGTATATCAAATATGATCCCTCCCACAGCATCTACGACGGCGGGGACTACCTTCAGGAGACCAGAGACTGGGGAGACCGCTTCCTTCATGTGCACTTGAAGGGATCTCTCGTGATCGGCGGAGAGAGGTACGATGATCCTCCGGCGGGGTTGGACCAGACCGACTGGGGTGCGTTTCTGGCTATTCTCTATGCAAAGGGATACCAAGGGGGCTTGAGCATAGAGCCTCATTCCTCCAACTGGCATGGGGAGCTGGGAGAAAAGGGAATCGATTATACCATCCGGTATTTCAGGCAGCTGATGCTGTAGACGCCTGCAAGCAATAAGAGCAGCATAAAGGGGATGCCTTCCGAATATTATACGGCGGAAGGCATCCCCTATTGCTTTTTTCAACTGTTTATTCTCTACAAGACTGACAGCATCAGAATCTCCACGCTCATCACGTCGTTCATGCGGCCCGTCTTTACAGCTTCCTCTGCTTCGACGCATTTTTCCACGGCGGCCCGCAGGGTACTGGTTTTGAATTTGGCGGCCTGCCCCAGACACTTATTGACAATGAAGGGGGCGGTGCCCATTTTGGAGGCAATGGTGCGGTTGTCATAGCCCTTGGACTTCAGTTCCTTCACCTGCAGCAGCATATTGCACTGTCTGGCAATCAGGAAGAGAATGCGCATGGGGGGCTCCTTCAGGGCCAGCAGATCATAATACAGCTCCAGAGCCTGCCTCTGCTGTTTGGCAGCTATGGCGTTTATCATGTCGAAGATGTGGTTGCTGGCCCGGGTGGCGCAGATCGCCTCCACGTCCTCGTCCGAAACAACATCCTTATTCACGCAATAGCAGATAAGCTTTTCCAGCTCCATCTGTATGTTCTCCATATCGGTGCTTGTTTTCGACAGAAAGAGCTGTACCGTGGTCTCTGTGATCTTTTTTCCCTCTTTTGCCAGAGTGGCGGCGATCCAGCGCTTCAGTACGGATTCATCTTGTACGGCGAATTCCGCCACATAGCCCTTGGACTGGACAGTCTTGTAGAGCTTGCTGCGTTTGTCTACATCGGTCTCTGTAAAGACGAAGTAGGTAGAGTCGTTAGGATTCGACAAATATTCCGCCATTTTTTCCCCGCCGGATTTAAACAGTCCGCTGTCGGTGATGAAGATAACCCGCCTCTGAGCCAGAAAAGGCAGTGTCTCCGCCAAATCGATGATCTCCTCCACGGAAATGTTTTTTCCCTCGTAGAAATGGGTGTTCATAGTGTCTCCGTCCTCACAGAGCGCCTTTCGTAGCTTGTCCCTATACTGCCTGCGCAGATAGCGCTCTTCCCCGTAGAGAAGGTAGACCTGTTTATAATTTCCTTGTTTGATATGCTCGTTTATCTGTTTCATGGCCGTGTTCATCCCTCTTGCGTCATGCTTTATGCGCGTTCCGGTGTTCCCTTGCGCGGTTCGCTGTTCCCTTGTGCGTTCTGTTGTTCCCCGTGCGGTTCGCTGTTCCTTGCGTGTTCTGTTGTTTCTTGTGCGCTCCGGTGTTCCTTGTGCGGTTCGCTGTTCCCTTGCGCGTTCTGTTGTTCCCCGTGCGGTTCGCTGTTCCTTGTGCGCTCTGCTGTTCCCTCTGCGCTCTGCTGCTTGCTTCCTTGCGCATTCCGTGGTTTTATTTTTTGCTCCGCCCGAATTGTTTTGCGGTCTCTGCCCTTATGTGCTTTGTGCAACAACCCAGCGGCAAGTCTCTCCGCTCTATTGTGCCCTTCTTTAAATGGAATTGTCAAGGGGAATTGGTGCTGAAAAAGAAGAAAAATATAGGTTTTTATGCAATATCTTGACAAGACACAAAGAATTGTCACGTATTACGTGGTATCTTGATATAACGACTCGGAAATTGCGGTGGAATCTAGTTGATGTATCAAACATTTCTCTTTTATAATGGGAAAGTACGAATTTAGACAATTGTTGTGGATTTTCGGTATGGAGGTAAAGGTGATGGAACAGCTGAACATTGCAGCCACGAAGGATAATGAGAGGATCTATAAAATACTGGGCGATTTGATGAACGGGGACAAGGAGTTCCAGATTATGATCACAGTGCCCTCAGGAAAGAACGTGAGCCAGAGAAAAGCTGCACAAGAACCGTCCAAGCCCACAGTGGCCCGGGATCTGGAGCAGGATGTGACGGATATGATACATGAGATCGGCGTTCCGGCCCACATCAAAGGATACCAGTATCTGAGAGAGGCAATTATGATGTCTGTGGACGATCCGGGGATGATCAGCTCCATCACAAAGATTCTTTATCCCACCATTGCGAAAAGATTCCAGACCACGCCAAGCCGTGTGGAGAGGGCTATTCGCCATGCCATCGAGGTTGCGTGGAGCAGAGGAAGGATGGAGACATTGGACGCGCTGTTCGGATATACCATCGACACGGGAAAGGGCAAGCCTACCAACTCGGAGTTCATAGCCCTGATCGCGGACAAGATCAGACTATCCTACCGTGATTGAGGGATATGGCTTCCTGAAGGGACATCCCTGAAGGGGTGTCTAAGGAGGCCCTTAAGAAGCCCCTGAAGAGACCAGATCAGTTACGGGCGGTCTGGAATGCTTTGGTTAAAATCCCCAAAGCTCTGGAAAAGACTTGGAAAGACTTGGAAAAGATTTTCAAGAAAAGCTTTCCACTGAAAGCTTTCTGTTGTATAATAGAGACAAGTATATATGTCAGTGGAGGTTACAATGAAGAAAATTCTTTTTGCTGCATCAGAGGGGGTTCCTTTTATCAAGACGGGCGGCTTGGCCGACGTGGTGGGTTCTCTGCCTAAGTGCGTCGATAAGGAGTATTTCGACGTCAGGGTGGTTCTTCCAAAGTATTCCTGCATGAGACAGGATATGAAGGATAGGATGAGATATGTGACTCATTTCTATATGGATTTTAACTGGAAGAACATGTATGTGGGGGTTCTGGAGGCGGAGCAGGACGGGGTACATTACTATTTCATAGACAATGAATACTATTTCAGCGGCCCCAAGCCCTATTGCGACGATCCGAAATGGGAGATCGAAAGATACGCTTATTTTTCAAAGGCAGTGCTCTCTATCTTGCCCGTGATCGATTTCCGCCCGGACGTGATTCACTGCCACGACTGGCAGACGGGCTTGATTCCCGTGTATCTGAAGGAAAGGTTTCAGGGAGGCGACTTTTATAGGGGTATAAAGTCCGTCATCACCATACACAATCTGAAGTTTCAGGGGAAGTGGGACACCAAGACCGTGAAGAGCATCACGGGGCTTCCGGATTATTTCTTCACGGCTGACAAGCTGGAGGCCTACAAGGACGCGAACCTGCTCAAGGGAGGCATCGTGTATGCTGACGCGGTCACAACGGTGAGCGCAACCTATGCGGAGGAGATCAAGACGCCGTTCTACGGAGAAGGGCTGGACGGCCTGCTGCGGGCCAGAAGCGGGGATCTGAGGGGCATCGTCAACGGCATCGATTATGTCGAATTCAATCCGGAGACGGACGGGCAGATTGCATGTCCTTACAATGCGGTGAATTTCCGTAAGGAAAAGATCAAGAATAAGAGGGCGCTTCAGCAGGAGCTGGGGCTGACGCAGGATGACAGAAAGATGATGATAGGCATTGTGTCAAGGCTTACGGACCAGAAGGGCTTCGACCTGATCGCCTATGTGATGGACGAACTGTGTCAGGACGACGTACAGCTGGTAATTCTGGGAACCGGCGAGGAGCGCTATGAGAATATGTTCCGGCATTTCGACTGGAAGTACAATGGCAAGGTGTCTGCAAATATCTATTATTCCGATGCCTTGTCCCACAAGATCTACGCTTCCTGCGATGCATTCCTCATGCCATCCTTGTTCGAACCCTGCGGACTCAGCCAGCTGATGGCGCTGCGCTACGGCACGCTTCCCATTGTCAGGGAGACCGGAGGACTGAAGGATACGGTAGCATCCTACAATGAGTACGAAAGCACCGGCACAGGCTTTAGCTTTACCAACTACAATGCCCACGAGATGCTGAATACGATCCGCTATGCCGAGCATATTTATTATGATAAGAAGCGCGAATGGAACAAGATGATCGACAGAGCGATGGCGGCAGACTTTTCCTGGCATGTGTCTGCGGCCAAGTATCAGGAAATGTACGATTGGCTGATAGGTTGAGGATATGTCGGATAAACGCAGAGCAAGAAATGGCTTTATAGTACAGGCGGGCATCCTTGCCTTTGCGGGAATTGTCAGCAGAATCATAGGGCTCCTCTACAGGGGCCCTTTGCATAGTGTCATCGGTGATCTGGGACTTGGATACTATCAGACGGCACATGCCTATTATACTATCATTCTGATGATTTCCTCCTACAGTATCCCTTCGGCCATATCCAAGGTGATCGCTCAGAAGCTGGGTCTGCGGGAGTATAGGAATGCGCATAGGGTGTTTAAGGGCGCTCTGGTCTATGTGGCGGCAGTAGGGTTGGTGGCCAGCGGGGCTCTTGTTGTGCTGGGCTTTATCCTGAAGCCGGAGGCTGCGCAGGTGCTGCGGGCTTTTGCCCCCACCATTTTTTTGTACGGAATTCTGGGGGTGTTTCGGGGATACTTTCAGGGCCACGGCAGCATGGTGCAGACCTCCGTGTCCCAGATACTGGAGCAGCTTGCAAACGCTCTGGTGAGCATAGGAGCGGCCTGCGTGCTGATACAGAGCGCTATGGGGACCATGGAGGTTCCCGTGGACGAGGCGGGGCAGGTTCTGCGGGCCACCAGCGGCGCTGTGGGAAGCGCGCTGGGCGCAGGCGCGGGAGTGCTTGTGGCGCTGCTTTTTATGGTAGGGATGTACGCCTTCAACAAGAAGACCATCCAAAAGAGAATCCGCAGCGACAGGCATGTGGGGACGGACTCCTATCAGTCGATTCTGCGCATGATTGTGCTGGTGGTGACCCCTTTCATTCTGAGCACGGCCATCTATAATCTCAGCGGTACGGTGAACAATGTGGTGTATACGGAGCTGTTTCCCGGAGTGAAGAAGCTGGAGAACACGGTGGAGATCTTTTCTGACTGGGGCGTGTATTCCGGTCAGGCTCTCACCATCGCCGGGATTCCCGCTGCCTTTGCGGCAGCGCTGGCCTCTGCGATCCTGCCCTCGCTGGCGCAGCTGGCTGCGGCCCAGAACATGGACGGAGTCAGGGCGAAGATCGGTCTGGCGGTGAAGGTGAGCATGATCATTTTGATTCCGTGTGCAGTGGGGCTGTTTGCTCTGGCCCGCCCGGTGACGGGGCTGCTGTTCCATAATGTGCAGGAGGCGGAGGATCTGGCCACGAAGCTTCTGATGGCGCTCTCCCTCTCGGTGGTGTTCTATGCGCTGGCATCCCTGAACAGCTCGGTTCTGCAAGGGCTGGGAAAAGTGAACCAGCCGATTATCAACGCCGGCATCGCGTTGGTGGTGCAGACGGTGGTGGCCATTGTTCTGCTGCTGGCCACGAAACTGGATCTGTACAGCATTGCAGTGGCAGAGACCCTATATGCAGGGCTTATGTGCGTGCTGAACCAGAGGGCTGTCTGCAAGGCGGCGGGATACAGACAGGAGATCAAGAACACTTTCGTGGTGCCGTCCATCGCCGCGGTGTGCATGGGGGGCGTGGCATGGGCCGGCTATGAGAGCCTGCTGATGCTGACGGAGTCTCCGAGGATCTCGGTGGTCATCTCCATTCCGGTGTCGGCCTGCGTGTACTTCTGCCTGCTTCTGTTGTTTAGGGGGATTAGGCAGGAGGAGCTGGAGGCGCTGCCCAAGGGTTATCTGTTGGTGAGACTGGCAAAAAAATGCAGGCTGATGAAGTGATCTTCATCAGCCTGTACTGGTTTATGGCGCTGTTTCATGACAGCAGAAGACTTGCAAAGCCTTGTTTTTTGATGTGGGAGGCAATGGTTGAAATCACAGCTGTCTGATCCCTGAGATGTCGCTGCCGATGGCCATGGAAAAGTTTGTGTAATAGACCACGAAGCCGGGCTTTGCGCCGCTGGGCTTTTTCACATGCTTTTTCTGCACATAGTCGATCTCAACTTTGTCACTTCCCCTGCCCTTGGAGTAATAGGCTGCCAGCCTGGCCGCCTCCTCGAAGGTCTTGTCCGGAAGTTCCGGCGCGTTTTCCAGCTTCACCACCACATGGGAGCCGGGCATTTGCTTGGCATGGAACCACCAGTCATTTCCTGTGGCAAATTTGAAGGTCAGCTCGTCATTCTGGTAATTGTTCTTTCCCACATAGATATGGAAGCCGTCGCTGCTGAGATAATGGAAGGGCCTGCTGGTGATCTTCTGCTTCTTTGCGCCGGCTCTTTTGCGGATATAGCCGCTCTCCGTCAGCTCTTCCTTGATCTGGGCCAGATCCTCCTCCTGCAGGGCGATGTCCAGAGCGTTGGAGACGGACTCCAGATGATCGATCTCGGCCTTGACCTCCGTGGTCAGAGTGGATAGGGCCTCGAAGGTGCGCTTGAGCTTGCCGTACCGCTCGAAATATTTCTTTGCGTTCTCTGTGGCCGTCAAGGTAGGATCCAGAGGGATGGAGACGTTTTCCCCCGTATAATAGTTCACGGCTTCCAGAATCTTTGCCCCGGGCTGGGCGCTGTAGCCATAGGTGTTCAGCAGCTCTCCGTAGATGCGGTAGGTATCCCGTTTCTCCGTGTCCTTCAGCTGACGCTGCTGGAGATCGTACTTTTTCACATTCCGCTCCAGAGCGGTCTGGACAATGTGGCGCAGGTCCGCCGATTTCTGGCGGATTCTGCTAAGGCTGCTGCGCTGGGCATAATACTGCTCCAATAGCCCGGACATGGAATCCAAAAGGACAGTGCGCTCCTTAGGGGCATGGCAGTACATGGTCAGAGGGAGGGCGCAGAACTCCACGGGAGTGTCTCCCTGATAGGCGATGCAGGGGGTAAAGCGCTCTTCGAGGATGGCGGCGGCCATGGCGGAAAGGGCCTGATAAAGCCTTTCATAATCGCTCTCCGTCAATGCGGCGGTGGGCCGGTCCCCGTCCACCCCGGCCTGATAGCAGAGCTCTTGAGCCAGAACCGGGGAAATGCCGGTGAAGCTCCCGTAAAGGGCCTTGAAGACAGGCTGAGGCTTGGCAGAGAGGGCCTCCTGAAAGCTTTGCCGGTCCGTGTGCAGGGCGTCCAGCTTGTTCTGGGTTCCGGCTACGAAATAGGGCTTGCCCGGCAGGACTTCCCTGAGGGAGCTGACGGCGGCGGAGACATGCTTGATGCTGTCGATAATGATTCCTTTGTCATCACAGAAGATGATGTTGCTGTGCTTGCCCATGATCTCCACCACCAGAGTCTTTTGCCGCAGATCCCCCATTTCGTCCAGATGCTCTATGCCCAAATGCACGATACGCTCCAGACCAGGCTGGGAAATGTCCGTGATGCGGCCGTTCTGGAGATGCTTGCGCAGGAGCATGCAGAAGTTGGGGGCGGTGATGGGGCTGGGCTTATTGGACTCCGTCAGGTAGAGCAGGGGGAGAGAGGCGTCCGCTGAGATGAGCAGGCGCTTCTGTCCCGTGGGCTGCTTGACGGTTATGAGAAGCTCGTCGTTTTCGGGCTGGGCGATCTTGTACAAACGGCCGCCTATCAGTTCTTTTTTCAGTTCGGACACCAGATTAGCTATGGTGACGCCGTCGAATGCCATATGTGTTTCCTCCGAGATTTTGCTGTGATTTGCGGTGTTCAGTTCCCCTATGGGACTGCAGGGAAATCCTCCGCAGCGTTTCCGTGTGTTTTGTATGTCGTGTACCTATTATATAGAAATCAGGGAGGAGCGTCAAGAAATGGGGCCGTATTTATTTTGCAGCATCAAATTTGCAAGATATGAATACTTGTACTTGACATAATGCCTTTTAGAGGTTAGAATTTATAATGTTGTAAATTGCTTGTTAGAATGTTTTCAATTTCCTGAAGCTTGTTCCCATATTTTTGTATAAAATGGCAGGGCAGGGCGCAGGGATTTGTACATACATTCTATATGCCATATGGATCCAAGGGTCCGATGTACAATGACAATTAAATAAGGAGGTGAACCTGTAAGTGCTCGAATTGAACGTTTTTGTTGCTATTATTGCGGTAGTCGTGCTGATAGCAGGAACTGCGGCAGTGTCTATAGTCATAACCACTAATTATCAGAAGAAATCAGCGGCATCGACCATCGGCAATGCTGAGGAGAAGGCGAGGGAGATCATCGATGAGGCCCTGAAGACTGCAGAGACCAAAAAGCGCGAATCACTCCTTGAGGTCAAGGAGGAGTCCATCCGTACCAAGAACGAGCTGGACAAGGAGATCAAGGAACGCAGGGCGGAAGTGCAGCGCTCCGAGCGCAGGATTCAGCAGAAGGAAGAGAACATCGATAAGAAGATGGAGGCTCTTGAAAGGCGAGAGACGAATCTGTCGGCAAAGGAGGAGTCCCTGAACAAGATCAAAGTCGAAGTCTCCAAGCTGAATGAGCAGCGTGTGCAGGAACTGGAACGAATTTCCGGATTAACCTCTGAACAAGCAAAAGACTACTTATTGAAAATTGTTGAAGACGAAGTAAAGCATGAAACGGCCATGATCATCAAGGAAATGGAGAGTCGGGCCAAAGAGGAAGCGGACAAAAAGGCGAAGGAATACGTGGTTTCTGCCATACAGCGGTGCGCGGCGGATCATGTGTCGGAGACGACGATCTCCGTGGTGCAGCTGCCTAACGATGAGATGAAGGGTAGGATCATCGGAAGGGAAGGTCGCAACATCCGGACTCTGGAGACCATGACGGGTATCGATCTGATCATCGACGATACGCCGGAGGCGGTGATCTTGTCAGGCTTCGACCCTATCCGCCGGGAGGTGGCGAGGATTGCGCTGGAGAAGCTGATCGTAGACGGCCGCATCCATCCCGCAAGAATCGAAGAGACGGTGGAGAAGGCGCAGAAGGAAGTAGAACTGATGATAAAGGAAGAGGGAGAGGCCGCCACGCTGGAGGTGGGCGTCCATGGTATTCATCCCGAACTCGTCAGGCTGCTGGGCAGGATGAAGTTCAGGACAAGCTATGGCCAGAATGCCCTGAAGCACTCCATCGAGGTGGCGCAGCTGTCAGGTCTGCTGGCTGCGGAGATGGGGCTGGATGTGCGCATTGCAAAACGCGCGGGTCTGCTTCATGACATCGGTAAGGCCGTGGATCATGAGATGGAAGGCTCTCATATCCAGCTGGGCGTGGAGCTGTGCAGGAAGTACAGAGAGAACGCCACGGTGATCAATGCCGTGGAATCCCATCACGGCGATGTGGAACCCACGTCTTTGATCGCATGCATCGTGCAGGCTGCGGACACCATATCCGCCGCAAGGCCGGGGGCCAGAAGAGAGACGCTGGAAACCTATACCAGCAGGTTGAAGAAGCTGGAGGAAATAACAAACAATTTCAAGGGTGTAGATAAATCTTTTGCTATTCAGGCAGGTAGGGAAGTTCGTGTCATGGTGGTGCCGGAGCAGATTACGGATGCCGATATGGTTCTGCTTGCCCGGGATATTTCCAAGCAGATCGAAGCAGAGCTGGAGTATCCGGGACAGATCAAGGTAAACGTCATCCGGGAGAGCCGCGTGATCGATTATGCCAAATAAAATTCAGGCGAAGAACGCCGCACAAAAAAGTGCGGCGTTTTTTTATTTTTCTCTTGCCAGATGGAAAAACTTGTAGTATGATAGTTCAGGCGCATAATTGTATACAATTATGCAATTATGCCAAAACTAAAATAGAGGAAAAAACATAGAGCAGTCAGTCCTTCCTCCGGCATGAAGGGGGAGGAGGGCATGGGGATTTGGGGCCATTGGGTGAAAGGCAGGACTGCCGGTGTGGATAGGAGACGAGATGAAGCCATATCAGGAACTGAGCAAGGAGGAGCTGCTGGCTCTGAGGGAGGAGCTGCTAAAGAGCTATGCTGAGGAGAAGGCCAAGGGTCTGAAGCTGGACATGTCCAGAGGGAAGCCGTCGGTGGCCCAGCTGGACATGGGGATGGACATTTTCGACGTGCTGAATTCCCAGAGCCATATGGACAGCTCGGAGGGAATCGACGTCCGCAATTACGGCGTGCTGGACGGCCTTACCGAGGCCAAGCATATGATGGCGGACATCATGGGGGTCTCTGCGGAGCATGTGATCGTGTACGGCAATGCCAGTCTGAACGTGATGTATGACGCGGTCTCCAGCGCCATGACCCATGGAGTCATGGGGCATACGCCCTGGTGCAAGCTTGACAAGGTCAAGTTCTTGTGTCCTGCTCCGGGCTATGACAGACATTTTGCCATTACGGAGCATTTCGGCATAGAGATGATCACGGTGCCCATGACGCCTCAGGGGCCTGATATGGACATGGTGGAGCGGCTTGTGGAGGAGGACGAGAGCATCAAGGGTATCTGGTGCGTGCCCAAATATTCCAACCCTCAGGGGTACACCTATTCCGACGAGACGGTAAGACGGTTTGCGAATCTGAAGCCTGCGGCGGGGGACTTCCGCATTTTCTGGGACAATGCCTACGCGGTGCATCATCTTTACGACGAGGAGGAGAGGCAGGACAAGGTTCTGGAGATCTTGAGCGAGTGCGAGAAGGCCGGAAACCCGGATATGGTATATGAGTTTGCCTCCACCTCCAAGATCAGCTTTTCCGGCGCCGGCGTGGCGGCCATCGCCTCCTCCAAGGGAAATCTGGAATGTATCAGAAGGACCATGGCCATCCAGACCATAGGCCATGACAAGATCAACCAGCTGCGCCATGTGCGCTATTTCAAGGACTTCGAGGGCATCAAGGCGCATATGCGAAAGCACGCGGCTCTGATGCGGCCCAAGTTCGAGGCGGTGGAGAGCGTTCTGGAAAAAGAGCTTTCAGGTTTGGGAATCGGCGCGTGGACCAAGCCCAGAGGGGGATATTTCATCTCCTTCGATGCCATGGAGGGCTGTGCCAAGGCCATCGTGGCAAAGTGCAAGGAGGCCGGAGTGGTGCTTACGGGGGCAGGGGCCACCTTCCCCTACGGCAAGGATCCGAGGGACAGCAACATCCGTATCGCCCCCTCCTTTCCGACTCCTATGGAGATGCAGATGGCAACGGATCTGTTCGTGCTGTGCGTGAAGCTGGTGAGCGTGGAGAAGCTGCTGGAGGCGTTTGGAGAATAAGTCCGCATAGTCCGAAGATGTGCCGCATACAATGGAATGTCATGAAAGACAGGCGTCAAAACAGATTTCATGAGACCGGAGGGGCGGCGATGCGGATGCGATTTGCGGGAAGGGAATGGAAGATTGGCAGGAATGCGTTCATGCCGGTTTTCTGTGTGGGACTGCTGGCGGGAATCATTATATTGAATATGGGAAAGGGCATTTTGCTGGAGGGTACGGGACTGTTCGACGAGGATACCCTATACCGCATGAAATACATGACGGTGGACAGCAATGCCCTTTTTTGCTATATTCTGCGCAAGAGGGTGGTCAGGCTGGCGGTGCTGGTGCTGCTGTCCACCACCTATCTGGGGCTGGCGGCATGTCTGGGCGTCACCTTCTGGTACGGCATGTCCGCAGGAGCGTTTCTGGCGGCGCTCACCCTGCGCTACGGCATCAAGGGAATCGCGCTGGCATTGGCGGGGATATTTCCCCAGTATCTGATCTACATACCTGCAGCACTGTTTCTGCTCTCATGGTGCGAGACGCTGTTCAGGGGGATCTATGCCAGAGGCGGCGGAGGAATCAGCCTCGAGGACAGGAGACTTCTGATAAAAAAAGCAGGTCAGCTGGCCGGGGCCCTGCTGGCCGTGACGGTTGGCTGCCTGCTTGAAGGATATGTCAATCCTTATTTGTTTCTGGGATTTCTGAAGATATTCTAGCCATGGGGGGCTTAGGACGCGCAGCCCTAAGTTCCCAAAATTCGAGAAAAGTCATTCGTATTCCGCCAATTCATAGATGAGCCGCTGGGTGTCCTCCCAGCCCAGACAAGGGTCGGTGATGGACTTGCCGTATACGCCTCCGCCTACTTTCTGGCAGCCCTCCTCCAGATAGCTCTCGATCATGACGCCCTTTACCAGCTTATGGATATCTCCGCTGAGCCTGCGGCTGTGCATGACTTCCTTGGCGATGCGGATCTGCTGGCGGAACTGCTTGCCGGAGTTGGAGTGGTTTGCATCGATGACGCAGGCAGGATTGTGCAGATCCATCTTGCCGTACATCTCCAGAAGGAGGTTTAAGTCTTCATAGTGGTAGTTGGGCACATTGTTGCCGTGTTTATTGACGGCGCCTCTCAGGACCGTGTGGGTCAGACTGTTTCCGGTGGTGGCAACCTCCCAGCCTCTGTAGATGAAGGAATGGGGGTGCTGGGCGGCGTAGACGGAGTTCAGCATGACGGACAGGTCTCCGCTCATAGGATTCTTCATCCCTGCAGGCACATCGAAGCCGCTGGCGGTGAGCCTATGCTGCTGGTCCTCCACGGAGCGGGCGCCTATGGCCACATAGGAGAGAATGTCGGAGATGTATCTCCAGTTTTCGGGATAGAGCATTTCGTCCGCTGCTGTGAGGCCGGACTCGGCAACCACTTTGATGTGCATTTTGCGCATAGCCACCAGCCCCGCAAGGAAATCGGGCTTCTTCTCGGGATCCGGCTGGTGTACCAGCCCCTTGTAGCCGTCCCCGGTGGTTCGGGGTTTGTTGGTATAGACTCTGGGGATCAGGATCAGCTTGTCCTTTACCTTTTCGTTCACTTTCGCCAGACGGCCCACATAGTCGCAGACCGCAGCCTCGTTATCTGCGGAGCAGGGGCCTATGATCACCAAGAATTTATTGCTCTTTCCGGTAATGACATCTCTGATTTCTTCGTCTCTGGCCTGCTTTAGGTCTCTCAGCTCCTGAGGCATGGGGTATTCTTCCCGGATCTCCGCAGGGGTGGGCAGTTTTTTTATGAATTCAAAGCTCATTTTCGCAGCATTCCTTTCTGTAATATCAGTGGGATTCCCCAGGGAAAGATACCGTGGCGAAATCAGTAACATTATAATATAGGAAAACCGATCCCGCAAGAAATTTATTTCGGCCATGAAATTCGCAAATAGGAGAATTTAAGCCAAAAGGCCCACGAATCATAGAATGCCGTTCTCAATGTTCAAAATCGTGTTAGAGTAGGTTTTGGACTTATTAAGTCAAAAATGTAATAAAGAGAACGGGGGAATTGGAAATGGAGGATCAGAAGTTTGGAACCGAAGGCACGGATGAATTCGCGGTATTCTATGAAAGGTATTTCAATAGAATATTCAGGTATGCATACCGCAGGATTTCCGATGTGCAGACGGCGGAGGACATCGCTCAGGACACCTTCTGCGCGGCGTATGCCAAAAAGCAGGATTTTCTGGGACATGCTCAGCCGCTGAAATGGCTGTTTAGCACGGCCAGAAACAAGATCAGGGAACTGTATAGGTATGCGGGCAGGAGGGCCACGGTGCCTCTGGAGGAGCTGGAGCTGGGCAGAGAGGAGCTGCGGTACGAAGTGAAGGAGCTGGAACTGACGGCATTGGCGACACTGGACAGACAGGAGTGGGAGCTTGTGAAGGATTATTATCTTTATGGCGTTACAATTTCGGAGCTTGCCAGCGCGGAGGGAATAACGGAGAACAATATGAGGGTGAGACTGTGGCGGCTGAAGAAAAGACTGCGGGGATATTAAAACTTTTTTGTAATAAAATGTCGAATTTTGTCATATTACGTTGTAGAAGGACAATTTGGAACGGGGTCTGGGGGAAAGGAGGAAGGAGCGCCTTCTTGGGCGGGACGGACATAGGACTTCCCAAGGAAGTTACGGCCAAGGGCCGCAAGACGGCTGGCTTGTCTGGGGAGCCGGGTATGCTATGCTTTAGCCTGCCGCGCTGCAAATGATGTGACCCGCTGCCGGCGGGAGTGTTGACTGTATGTGGGAGTCATGAGGATTTGCACATGCAGAGTTTTATGGAGGGTATAAAGATTTTTTACGTGAGCTGTTTTAGCGCGCTTATCGAATCGATAGGCTATGATCCCCAATGTGCCCTTTTGGAGGTCAGATTACTGCGCAGGGGAAGGGTAAGACAGTATGAAGATGTGCCCGAGGATGTCTGGTATCGGTTTCGGGAGAACGGTCATCCGGATGCATATTATCGCAGCCGTATCTGTGGGCGCTACAAGGAATCTGTGATTTCCGAGCTGTGAGGGCGCAGGAGAGGGCCGGAAAATTGCCGCGGAGGATTTCCCCAGAAATATTGACAAAAGTGAGGAAGTGTTCTATAATCAAATGAGAATGGTTCTCAAGAAAGAATGGCGAAATATTCTGTTGCACAGAGGATGTTTATGACGGTATGATAGTGGAGGCATGTATGGCGGACATCATAATTATTTCGATCTTGGCGGCATTGGTTTTCCTGATTCTGCGCAGTCGGCTTCAAAGATCCGGCAGGGGATCATGCCAAGGTGGCTGCGCGGGATGCTCCGGCTGCTGTGGCTGCGGCAAGAGGTCTGCGGAGGACGCGGAAGGATAGAAAAGGACATTTTTAATGTCCTTTTTTTATTTTTGGCTTTTCCAGAAAAGAGGAATATGCTATACTGTACCTTGAAAGTCTGGAAAGGAAGTCGAAGAAGAGTATGTCACAAGACAGTAGAACCGAAACAGAGGATGAAGTCTGTGCCTCAGGAAGGCAGAAAGGCAAGGGACGGCTGAAAAGATGCAATATGGCGATGCTGATGCTATCCGTGGTGATTCTGATGGTGCTGTGCGGTCTGCTCTTGAGCAGGATTTACAGTCTCAATGGAACGGTGGAAGGTCTGAGGATGCAGGCGGAGAGGATGGGGCAGGTCATAGAGGGACAGAGGGAGCAGCTTGCGCAGATGGAGCTGCTGGAGAGCAAGATAGAGGAGCTGTTATCTGAGAGTCAGGAGGACAAGCCCGGAAAGCGTGATCCTGAGGCTGAGGAGCAGGAGGAGCCCGAAGTTGAGGCGGCTCATAAGGTCTATCTGACTTTCGACGACGGACCGAGCATTTATACGCAGGACATTTTGGACATTTTGGACGAGTATGGGGTGAAGGCGACTTTTTTCATTTTGGGCAAGGAGAACGATTCAGCGAAAGAGGCCATGAAGAGGATCGTGGAGGACGGCCATACGCTGGCCATGCATTCCTATACCCACAAGTATGCAGACATCTATGCTTCCGTGGAGGATTTTGCGGAGGACTTTGCCAAGATCCAGAATTACATCTATGACGTGACGGGGGTTAAGAGCACGGTATACCGGTTCCCCGGAGGAAGCTCCAATTCTGTCAGTTCCATGGACATGGCGGTGTTCGCCAGATATCTGGACGAGCAGGATGTAAGCTTTTTTGACTGGAACGTTTCTTCCGGAGACGGAGGCAAGTATGTGCTTTCGGTGGAGACATTGCTGGAGAACTGCACGTCCAAGATCGAGACAAGGGAGGCGTCGGTGATTCTGCTGCATGATTCTGCCGGAAAGAAGACAACAGTGGAAGCGCTGCCGTCCATCATCGAGGCGATTCTGGATATGGAGGATACGGTGATTCTGCCCATTACGGGCGGCACGGAACCGGTTCAGCACATAAAATGGCAGGAGGCCGAAGAGGGCCGAGAGTAGATTGGGGCGGAAAGAAAGGGGGACTTTGATGCGTAGGATAATGCTGAAGCTCAGCGGAGAGGCGCTGGCAGGAGAGAGGAAGACAGGGTTTGACGAGGAAACCGTCAGAGGGGTGGCCCTGCAGGTGGGGCAGCTGGTTCGGGACGGCGTTCAGGTAGGGATCGTCACCGGAGGAGGTAATTTCTGGAGAGGGCGAACCAGCGGGAACATCGACCGCACCAAGGCGGATCAGATCGGCATGTTGGCCACGGTCATGAACTGTATCTACGTGTCGGAGATATTCCGCTCCGTAGGCATGAGCACGGCTGTGCTTACGCCCTTTGTCTGCGGCTCCTTCACGGAGCTGTTCTCCAAGGACAAGGCGCTGGAGTATTTCGGGGAAGGGCGCGTGGTGTTTTTTGCGGGCGGCACCGGGCATCCGTATTTTTCCACGGACACGGGGGTGGTGCTTCGGGCCGTGGAGGTGGAGGCGGAGGTGATTCTGCTTGCGAAGTCCATCGACGGAGTGTATGATTCCGACCCGGCCAAGAACCCGGAGGCAAAGAAGTATGACCGGATTACCATTGGCGAGGTCATCGAAAAGAATCTGCAGGTGGTGGATATGACGGCTTCCATTCTGGCAAGGGACAATAGGATGCCCATGCGGGTGTTCGGGCTGGATGGAGTAAACAGCATCGTGGATGCCGTCAGGGGAGACTTTTCGGGAACCAGCGTGCTGGTATAGAGAGGAAAAAATAAAGATAAAAGGAGAGTATGAACAATGGATGCCAGATTGCAGCAGTATGAGGATAAGATGAAGAAGACGATCGAGTTTCTGGAGACAGACTTTAGTTCCATCCGGGCAGGGCGGGCAAATCCCCATGTGCTGGACAAGCTTAGGGTGGATTATTATGGAACGCCCACGCCGATCCAGCAGGTGGGCAATGTCACCGTGCCGGAAGCCCGGATCATTCAGATAGCCCCCTGGGACAAGTCCCTGATCAAGGCTATTGAAAAGGCCATACTTACATCCGATCTGGGGCTCAACCCTAACAATGACGGAAGCGTGATCAGATTGATATTTCCGGAGCTTACCGAGGAGCGAAGGAAGGATCTGGTGAAAGATGTCCGGAAGAAGGCGGAGGAGGGGAAGGTAGCCATCCGCAACATCCGCAGGGACGGCAACGATTCCCTGAAGAAGCTGGGTAAGGCGGATGTGTCCGAGGACGAGATCAAGCAGCTGGAGGATCAGCTCCAGAAGGCCACGGACAAGTACATCAAGGAAGTGGATGCCCTGCTGGAAAAGAAGTCCAAGGAAATCATGACGGTATGAGCGGAGAGCTGAGAATGCCGCGCCATGTGGCGATCATACTGGACGGAAACGGCAGATGGGCAAGGGCCAAGGGTATGCCCCGCAACTACGGCCATGTCCAAGGGGCCAAGACGGTGGAGACCATCTGCGAGGAGGCCTATCGGATGGGCATTCAGTACCTGACGGTATATGCCTTTTCCACGGAGAACTGGAACCGTCCTCAAGACGAGGTGGACGCGTTGATGAAGCTGCTGCGCAGCTATATGAAGACATGTCTGAAAACGGCGGAAAAGAACCGGATGTGCGTCAAGGTTCTGGGGGAGAAGTCCCGTCTGGACGAGGATATCCGCAGCCGGATTCTGGAGCTGGAGGAGGCCACAAAGAACAACGACGGCCTGCATTTCCAGATTGCCATCAATTACGGAGGCAGGGACGAGCTGGTGCGGGCGGCCAAGAAGATGGCGCAGGCAGCGGCGGAGGGCCGCCTGCGCCCTGAAGACATCTCGGAGCAAGTGATGGCGGGATTTCTGGACACCGCCGGTCTGCCGGAGCCGGATTTGCTGATCCGTACCTGCAACGAGCAGAGGATTTCCAACTTCCTGCTGTGGCAGCTGGCTTACACGGAGCTGTATTTTACCCCGGTGGCATGGCCCGATTTCACCAAAGACGAATTGATAAAGGCCGTGGAGGCATATAATCATAGAGACAGAAAGTACGGAGGCATCAAGCCGGAGTAGAAGCAGGCTCGAAAGGGAGGGGCCAGAAATCCTTCCTGAGGAAGGGCGCTGTAGAGAAGAGACGGTACTGGAAAACAGTCTCGGAACGAAAGCGCCGGGAAGGAATTCTGGACGCATGTAAATGGGGCCAGAAATCCTTCCTGAGGAAGGGCGCTGTAGAGAAGAGACGGTACTGGAAAACAGTCTCGGAACGAAAGCGCCGGGAAGGAATTCTGGACGCATGTAAATGGGGCCAGAAATCCTTCCTGAGGAAGGGCGCTGTAGAGAAGAGACGGTACTGGAATGGGAGGAAAAAATGTTTTGGACCAGATTGGCGAGCGGGGTTGTCCTGCTGATTTTAGCCGTGGGATCCATGGCGCTGGGAGGGATTCCTCTGGCGCTTATTCTCTGGGGGATTTCACTGGCAGCCTTCCGTGAGATGACGAAGGCGCTGCAATGTGCCGGAGAGGGCCGGAGGCCGAACTGTCTGGAATGGATAGGAATGGCAGGAATCACCGCCTATTACCTATTGATGTATTTGTCAGGGGATCCTACATTTCTCCTGATGTGCATCGTTGGGGCTTTCATGGGAGTGATGTTTGCTTATGTGATCTCTTTTCCGAGGCATCAGGCGCCTCAGGCGGTGTCTGTGATCTTCTCCTTCATCTATGCGCCGGTGCTTCTTTCTTTCGTGTACTTGACCAGAATGTGCCATCAGGGCATCTATGTGGTGTGGATGATTCTCATCAGCTCCTGGGGCTGCGATACCTTTGCCTATGTGGTGGGAAAGCTGATAGGAAAGAAAAAGATCTTTCCCGTGCTGAGCCCCAAGAAATCTCTGGAGGGCTGCATCGGCGGCGTGCTGGGGGCCGGGGCGCTGGGGTATCTGTACGGGATCCTTTTTGTGGAGAGGGCGTTCCCGGAGCAGTCGGTGGCATGGATGATCGCCGTGATCTGCGGCATAGGGGCCGTCATGAGCATGGTAGGAGATCTGGCAGCATCGGCCATTAAACGGAATATGGGCATCAAGGATTACGGGAAGCTGATTCCCGGTCACGGCGGCATCATGGACCGCTTTGACAGCACCATTGTGACGGCTCCCATGACATATTTCCTTGCAATCACACTGCTGCTGTAGAGGAGGGCCGGTTCACGGAACCCGGCGAAAGGCATGGGAATCCTGCCGGAGGCAGCGGAAGGCATGGATACGAGGAGGGCGATATGAAAAAAATCGCGATATTGGGTTCTACCGGTTCTATCGGCACCCAGACGCTGGACATTCTGCGCATGAATTCTGATCTGCAGGCGGTGGCGCTGGCGGCGTGCAGCAGTGTGGAGAAGATGGAGGAACAGATTCGGGAGTTTCGGCCTGCTGTGGCGGCCATGTGGACGGAGGAAGCGGCGGCGGATCTGCGCGCCAGAGTGGCGGATCTGGACGTGAGGATCCTATGCGGCATGGAAGGATTGCTGGAAATTGCACAATTGCCGGAAAGTCAGGTATTGGTGACGGCCATCGTGGGCATGATTGGTATCAGACCTACCATCGCTGCCATTCAGGCAGGAAAGGACATTGCTCTGGCCAACAAGGAGACTCTGGTGACGGCAGGGCATATCATCATGCCTCTGGCAAAAGAGATGGGTGTGGCCATTTTGCCGGTGGACAGCGAGCACAGCGCCATCTTTCAGTCCTTGAACGGAGAGCCTAAGGAGGATAGGGAGTCAAAGATAGAGAAAATTCTGCTGACGGCATCCGGAGGGCCTTTCCGTGGCAAAACCAAGGAGGAGCTGGAGGGGCTTCGGGTGGAAGATGCCCTGAGGCATCCCAACTGGGTCATGGGCAGGAAAGTTACGATAGACAGCTCCACTCTGGTGAACAAAGGTCTGGAGGTCATGGAGGCGAAATGGCTTTTCGGAGTGGAGCTTGACAGAATTCAAGTGGTGGTGCATCCCCAGAGCATTCTGCATTCTGCGGTACAATATGTGGACGGTTCCATCGTCGCACAGCTGGGGATACCGGATATGAGACTTCCCATTCAGTATGCTCTTTGCTATCCTCATAGGAGGCCTATGGCGGGAAGGCGGGTGGATCTGTTCGAGCTGGGAAGCCTTACCTTCGAGAGACCGGATCTGGATACCTTTCCGGGGCTTGGGCTGGCCTATAGGGCGGCTGAGGCAGGCGGGAGTATGCCTACGGTATACAATGCCGCCAATGAGAAGGCAGTGGAGCTGTTCCTGAATGAGAAAATTCCCTATCTGCGGATCGCAGAGCTCATCGGGGAGGCCATGGAACGGCATCAGGTCGTCAAGGATCCTGCGCTGGAGGAAATTCTGGAGGTGGAGACTTGGACCTGCGAATATGTGGCAGAAAGGGTTTTGGGCTGCCGGTAGAAAATTAATCTTGTGCGAGCAAGAGCGGTAGGAGGAATGAAGCTGTAGTTATGACTTTAATTTTATTCATTGTCATATTCGGGGTGGTAGTGATAGCCCATGAATTCGGACATTTTCTTTTGGCGAAGGCCAACGGCATCCATGTGGTGGAGTTTGCAGTGGGAATGGGGCCTACGCTGTGTTCTTTTCATAAGAAGGGCACGAAGTACTCCCTGAAGCTTTTTCCTATCGGAGGCGCCTGCATGTTTGAAGGCGAGGACGGGCTTGCGGAGAAGGAGGGGGAGCCCGGAGAGGGATCCTTCTTGAAGGCCAGCGTATGGGGCAGAATTTCCACTGTGCTGGCAGGTCCGCTGTTCAATCTGATTCTGGCCTTTTTCATCGCATTTATCATGGTGAATGCCACCAGCATTCTGGTGATTCGGGATCCGGTGGTGTCCCAGGTGGCGGAGGGCGGCGGCGCAGAGGCTGCAGGGCTGCAGGCCGGGGATAGGATCATCTCCATCAACGGCGAAAAAATAAAGCTGTACCAAGAGATTACCCTCTATATGATGGCGTCCTACCGGGGCGGCGACGTGGACGTAGTTTATGAGCGGGACGGCGTCAGGCACACTGCAGTGGTGACGCCTCAACAGGATTCTTCTTCGGGGACCTACCTGCTGGGAGTGATGAACAGCGATTTCGTAGAGCCAAAGGGTTTTGAGACATTCAAATATGCCTGGTATGAGATGAGATTTTCCCTGAAACAGACCTACAAGAGTCTGGGGATGCTGTTCAGCGGCAGGGTGAGCCGCGAGGATGTGGCTGGTCCGGTGGGCATAGCGGTGAACGTGGTGGGCAAGACCTATGACAATGCCAAGAAGTATGGCTGGGAGATGGTTCTGCTGAGTATGTTGGAGATCACGTTGATGCTTTCCGTGAATCTGGGGATATTGAATCTGCTGCCCATTCCGGCTTTGGACGGAGGCAGGCTGGTATTCCTGCTTTTGGAGGTTATCCGAGGGAAACCGGTGCCGCCGGAAAAGGAGGGCATGGTTCATTTCATTGGCCTTATGTTTTTCATGGTTCTGATGGTATTTATATTCTTTAACGATCTTGCAAATATCTTTATGAAATAGCTAAAAGGGGCAATGGGAGGGATCAAAGCTTTCCGTTGTGTCATGGGGTGATTGGCCGGCTTTTCATCTGAGGAGCCGGCGGCCCCCGAATCCCATGGAGGCAGTTTCATCAGAGCATTTTAAACGGTAAAGTCTGATCTAAGAAGTTCAATAAACACAGTCAAATCATCTCAGCCAAATAAGTCAGCGAAATCAAATCATCTGAGCCAAATAAGTGCAGCAAAATCAGCACATCAAATCATCTCAGTCAAATAAGTGCAGCAAAATCAGTACAATCAAATCATTTCGATCAAACCCGCACAGTTCAAAGGAAAAACTCAATCAGTGAAATACAATCCATAAGATCTTATCTACACATTCCGGTGACAAAACTATATGGCAGACTATATATGGCAGATTACACATGACAAAATCCACATGACAAATTTCGTATAACAAATTCCATATGACAAAAGCCAAATGACGAAAGCCAAATGACAAACTCCAAATGAGGAATCTCACACAATGTCCGTATGATTTCGGGCAGAGATGAAGCTATACAAGTTAGATAAAGGTGTACCGCGGGCGGGCGAAGGGATACTCATGCCCGTGGGGGTGGGATTGGGACGGGTTCTGTGCCGCTCATCTACACCCCAAGCAGGGATACCTATGTCCGTGGAGCTGGGATTTGAAGGTCTCAGAATGGGTGAGGGACAATTTCATATAAGATTTCGTATAAGGGAGGATGGAGCATGGATTTTTTTGCGGCGCATTATCGGCAGCAGGGGGAGAATTCACCTTCTTTGCTGCTGCAGCAGTACCAGTATAGGCATACGCAGCTGTTCTTCGGCTGCATGTGCCTTGGGAACGGAAAGGGAGGCAGGGCCGGAGGGTATATGTCAGAAAGACTTCTGGCATGGTTTCGGGGACTGGACCTTAGGAAGCTGCTTCGGAATCGGGAGCACAAGATGGATATGCTGTCCGAAATGCTGACTGGGGTTGTTGGGGACACCGATAAGGAGCTGCTGGACGGGGGGCTGGAGGAGGGAAAGGTAGGGCTTGCGGGAATTCTCTGCGTGGAAGATTCCTATTTGCTGCTGCGCAGGGGAAGGACGGCAATCTGTCTGATCAATACCAGCTTCGGGAGGACATGTCTGCGGAGGCTGCTGGAAGGAGGAGAAGAGGGAGCGTTGGAAAAAGGGCAGGGGAGCCTTCAGCCTCACATCGGACTGCTGTTTGCTGGGGAGAGCTTCCTTAGCCATATCACGGAACCCATGATCAGGGAAGGACTTTCCGTTTCGGAGACAAATACGGAAAGGCGGGCGGAAAGGCACCTGACAGAGCTGGCAGGGGAGGCGCAGAGGCGCGGGGCGGAGAATATGGGTGCGATTCTCCTCCGCACGGTTCCTTGGGGAGAGGCGGGGAGATGAGAGATGCCGCTGCCGCCATCGGCAAAAGGCGTGACGATTGAAGAGGGAGGGAATGGGATGGAGGAGATGGCTGCGGCAATGAGGGATGGGGGATATACTTGTCCCAAGAGGCTGGGCAAGGGGGCCTTCTCGGAGGTATACCGGGTGGAGGGCAGAGACGAGGGAACCTATGCCTGCAAGGTCAGCGGCAATGTAAGTCTGCTGGAACGGGAGGCGAGAGTCATGAGGGAGCTTGCGCACCCTCTGTTTCCGGAGTTTATCCGGTTTTGGAGCCGGGGAGAACAGGGGTATCTTGTCATGGAGTATGTGGAAGGAATGTGTCTGGAGGATGTCCTGAGAAGGAGGGGAGGCTTCTGTGCCGGACAGGTGGTTCGGATCGGTATGGAGCTGGCGGAAGGACTGCTGTATCTCCACGAAAGGGCGGAAGGCTATCTGTTCCGGGACGTGAAGCCGGCCAATATCATTCTTCGGCAGGACGGCAGGGTGAAGCTTCTGGATCTGGGCTGTGTATGTGCCAAAGGAGAGAAAAGGAGCTCCAGAGCGGGAACTCCGGGCTACGGCGCTCCGGAACAGCTGGAGGAGAGGGGGATTCTGACTCAGGCCTGCGATGTGTACGGACTGGGCAGGACTCTGCAGGAGATGCTGGGAGACAGGAGGAGAAAAGCCGGAGGGTTCCCCTGCGGCCCGGCGCAGGCCGTGAAAGGAGGCCGTCTGAGCCGGATCCGAAGAGACGAAAGAGACTGCCGCCGGCACAAGTGCCGCAGGGAGCTGGGACGGCTTCTGGCCGCATGCACCAGACGGGATCCCGCCCGACGGATTGCCGATATGCGGGCGGTTATGGCGGCTCTTCTGGAGCTGGAGCAAGGGGGAAGGTGGAGGGGAGAGGCCTTTTGCCGAAAAAATATCTGGGACAGTATGTACAAAATGTCTTGAAGTTTATGGCCGGATTGTTTATACTGAAGAAGAAAAGATTGGCAGGCTATAGGCTGCTGGAGAATAGGAGATGTTTGAATATGCGTTTTTTTATTGACACTGCAAAGGTAGAGGATATCAGAAAGGCAAATGACATGGGAGTCATCTGCGGCGTAACCACAAATCCTTCTTTGATTGCCAAGGAGGGCAGGGTCTTCGAGGAAGTGATCGCAGAGATCGCCTCCATTGTGGACGGCCCCATCAGCGGCGAGGTGAAGGCTACCACTGTGGATGCTGAGGGCATGATCCGGGAGGGAAGGGAGATTGCGAAAATCCATCCCAACATGGTGGTGAAGATTCCCATGACAGTGGAAGGCCTGAAGGCCTGCAAGGCGCTTACGGCAGAAGGAATCAAGACCAATGTGACTCTGGTTTTCACGGCCAATCAGGCGCTTCTGGCGGCTAGGGCCGGGGCTACATATGTATCTCCTTTTCTGGGGCGTCTGGACGACATCAGCCAGAGGGGAGTGGATCTGATCAGGGAGATCGCGGATATCTTTTCCGTGACGGATCTGGATACCCAGATCATTGCAGCCAGCGTGAGAAATCCCGTCCATGTGACGGACTGCGCGCTGGCGGGGGCGGACATCGCAACGGTTCCCTACTCCGTGATAGAGCAGATGGTGAAGCATCCGCTGACGGATGCAGGCATCGCAAAGTTTCAGGCAGACTACAAGGCAGTATTTGGCGAATAGGCCGTATGAGGCTGTCTGTAGGGCCGGGTAGGGGAGCATACGCTGAAAAAGGGACCAGAGCTTTTGCTCTGGTCCCTGCTTTTGCAGGCTTCTTTATACCGTACATGCCTGCCTTTCGCTCTGTTGTCAGGGCAGGGAGCTTACTTCATCTGCTCCTCCTGCTTCTTGATCATACGACGAACCATCTCGCCGCCGATGGAACCGGCCTCACGGGAAGTCAAGTCACCGTTGTAGCCTTCCTTCAGATTCACACCCAGCTCAGATGCAACCTCGGTCTTGAAACGATCCATAGCTGCCTTTGCTTCGGGTACTTCTACTCTATTGCTCTTGTTTCCGGACATTCTTTCTCACCTCCTGAACTTTTCAGATTTCATCTATCTTCAAGATAAGTGCCGCCTGCACTTATCCTGAGGATGAAAATCAGTTTAAGTGTTTGCTGCGACTTATCTTGACCTTAGTATGACCTTGTAAAGGCAAAATATGTTGGAAACTTTTGGTGGAAAGCACGGTTTACAGAAGAATGAAAATATGATATGGTAAGTGAGCGGATTTATTCCCGGACAGAGATGTTTTTCTATATTTTTTGGAGGCAGAGCATATGATAGAATTCAGATATGACACACAGCTGCTGATCGAAGGGCAAAATCTTGATGAGGACGTCATCAGCGATTATTTTACGGAGAACTTCAAGGGAGACTGCCTGCTGGCTGTAGGGGACGACGAACTGATAAAGATACATTTTCATACCAATGAGCCGTGGAAGGTGCTGGAGTACTGTGCGTCGCTGGGAGAGATTCACGATATCGTGGTGGAGGATATGGACAGGCAGGCCAGAGGACTGAAGGGCTGAGGCAGACATGTCCCTCCAAGGGCAGCCTATGATGGGAACGAATTTCTGCTGTAGGGTGTACGGTGGACGGGACGCAGGGAGGATTGGGTTCAGGGAGGAAAAAAGATGGCAAGAGAAGATTATTTTAAAGCAGCAAAATTAGGAAAGAAGGATTATCAGACCAGAATGCTTCGGGGGGAGAAGCCTACTCTGATGGTTCTTGACGATATCATGCCGGCGCTGGGCACTTACCATGAGGTGCCTCTGGGGCTGGTGCAGATTCCTATAGATAGGATCGTGGGAACCAAGACGGAGGGCAGGAGCAGCTCCTTTGCAGGGAACTTCATGCCTATATTGGGGGAGGATTCGGAGTTCGCCTCCAAATGGTCCAAGCTCAGTACAAGCCAGACGGAGGAGGGCATCCGGGATCCTATCAAGGCGTATGAGTATATGAACTATTTTTTCGTGGAGGAAGGCAATAAGAGGGTCAGCGTCATGAAGTTCTTCGGCGCGGTGTCCATACCGGGAAACGTCATACGCATCGTGCCCAACCGCACGGAGGAGAGGGAAAACAAGATCTATTATGAGTTCATGGATTTCTATGAGGCGGCGCCTATCAATTATGTCTGGTTCTCTCAGGTGGGGAGCTTCCCCAAGCTGCAGGAGGCGGTGGGAAAGAAGCCGGGAGAGCAGTGGACCGAGGAAGAGCTTCTGAGATTCAGCGCTCTCTATACCAGATTCACGGCGGAATTCGAGGAGGAGGGCGGCAGCAAGCTGGGCATCACGCCCGGGGACGCTTTTTTGGCCTTCATCACTCTGCACGGATATGACGCGGTGGAGGAGAAGACCACCAATGAGCTGAATGCGCTGATCCACAAGAGCTGGGAGGAGTTTGAGATCCTGCAGGAGGATGAGGACATCGATCTGAAGATGAAGCCCAGCCAGGAGAAGAAGCCCGTGCTGAGCATGCTGTTTCCTGTGAGCGCTCCCAGACAGAAGGTGGCGTTCATCTATGAGAAGACGCCGGGAACCTCCGCGTGGACCTATGCCCATGAGCTGGGCAGGCTGTATCTGGAGCAGACTTTTCCGGAGGAGGTCAGCACCATATGCTATGAGAACGGAACGGCGGAGAATGCGGACGCCCTGATAGAGCGGGCCATAAAGGAAAACTGCAACCTGATCTTCACCACGACGCCTTCCTTCGTTCAGGCCAGCGTCAAGGCCGCCATCGGCAATCCTAAGGTGCGGATCTTGAACTGCTCCCTGAACACTTCCCATAGATATATCAGAACCTATTATGCCCGGATGCACGAGGCGAAGTTTCTGATGGGGGCCATTGCAGGCGCAATGGCGGAGAACGACCGTCTGGCTTATCTGGCAGACTATCCCATCTACGGGACCATTGCCAATATCAACGCGTTTGCGCTGGGGGCCAAGATGATCAATCCCCGGGCGAAGGTCTATCTGGAATGGTATTCCAAGAAGGATTTGAATCTGGGGGAAAGGGTCAAGGAAATAGGCGCCTCCTGCATTTCCGGAAGGGATATGGTGATACCGGAGGATGATTCCCGGTATTTTGGCCTATACCATATGGAAGACGGCCGTCCCAGAAATCTGGCCATGCCCCTATGCCACTGGGGGAAACTCTATGAGCAGCTGATCCGGACCATCATGGACGGCACCTGGAAATATGACGACAGCTCCTCTGCAACAAAGGCCATCAACTACTGGTGGGGCATGTCGGCAGGAGTCATTGACGTGGTCTGCTCCAGATATCTTCCTATAGGAACCAAGCGACTTATCGAACTGCTGAAGTCCACCATCAGCTCGGAGGTATTCAATCCTTTTTCCGGGATATTATATTCTCAGACGGGCGTGATGCAGGACGATCCCGGCGCGAGCATGCTGCCGGAGGAGATCATGACCATGGACTGGCTGGCGGAGAACGTGGTGGGAGAGATTCCGCTGATGGAGGAGCTCACAGAGCAGGCAGGGCCCGTGATCAAGCAGCAGGGCGTGGTGCGGGAAGAGAACTTGGCCCATGCCGGTTCCCTGATATAAGGAGTCCTTGGAAGATGCCGGGGCCGCTTTGGGGCAGGAAATGTTCCTGCCCCGGAGGGTTTGGGCGGATTGCGGCAGTTGCCGCAGGCGATAGAAGGTTTGGGGCGGCGTGGATATGAAGATACTTGCGATTGCGGATGAGGAGTCAAAGCTCCTTTGGGATTTTTTTGACAAAAGCTATTTTGAGGGAATCGATCTGATTATTTCCTGCGGCGACCTGGACCCGCGCTATCTGTCTTTTTTGGTGACGATGGTAGGGGTGCCGGTTCTTTACGTGCATGGAAACCATGACGGGAAATATGAGCAGATTCCCCCGGAAGGCTGCACCTGCATCGAGGATACTATTTTTGAATACAAGGGGGTTCGGATCTTAGGGCTGGGCGGTTCCATGCGCTATAGGCCCGGCCCCCATCAATATACGGAAAAGCAGATGAGGAAAAGGGTGAAGAAGCTGTGGTTCCAGCTGTTTCGGAAGGGGGGCTTCGACATTCTGGTGACTCATGCCCCGGCCTATCAGATGAACGACGGCCGGGATCTGCCCCATCAGGGCTTTCAGGTGTTCCGGGAGCTGATAGAAAAATACAGGCCCAAGTTCTTTCTTCATGGACATGTGCATATGTCTTATGGGAGGGAGCACAAAAGATACGACAAATATCTGGCTACGGATGTGATCAACGCTTACGAGCGGTATGTGTTTGAATATTTGGAGGAGGATTAAAAAATACCAAAATCTTTGGTAAAAACTCAGCAAAATTTAAAAAATATGACAAGAAACACTATGATTTATCTCCCAGATGTTGTATAATCTATTCAAGACTTAAAATTAGGAGGGCAGTATTTTATGGCAAAAGAAATGATAGCAATGCTTCTTGCCGGCGGACAAGGCTCCCGCCTCTATGCTTTGACTGAGAAGCTTGCGAAACCGGCGGTACCTTTTGGGGGAAAATACCGCATAATCGATTTTCCGCTGTCCAACTGCGTCAATTCGGGGATTGACACGGTGGGCATCCTGACCCAGTATCAGCCGCTGGTGCTGAATGAATATATCGGGAATGGACAGCCCTGGGATCTGGACCGCCTCTATGGCGGGGTGCATGTTCTGCCGCCCTACCAGAAGGCCAGCGGGTCAGACTGGTACAAGGGGACGGCCAACGCGATCTACCAGAATATCTCCTTCATCGAGAGGTATGACCCACAGTATGTGATTATTCTTTCCGGCGACCAGATCTGCAAGCAGGACTACAGTGATTTCCTGAAGTTCCACAAGGAGAAGAACGCAGAGTTCAGCGTGGCGGTTATGGAGGTTCCCTGGGAGGAGGCTTCCCGTTTCGGCCTGATGGTGACGGACAAGGACGATAGGATTGTCGAATTTCAGGAGAAGCCCAAGAATCCCAAGTCCAACTTGGCTTCTATGGGTATCTATATCTTCAACTGGGACATTCTGAAGAGATATCTGGAGGAGGATGAGGCAGATCCAAATTCTGAGAACGATTTCGGAAACAACATCATTCCCAATCTGCTTCGGGACAACCGCAGGATGTATGCCCACCATTTCAACGGCTACTGGAAGGATGTGGGAACCATCTCCTCTCTGTGGGAGGCAAATATGGAGATTCTGGATCCCGAGCACAGCGGAATCAACCTGTTTGACGAGGACTGGAAGATCTACAGCCGCAACAGCGGTATGACCGGACACAAGATCAGCGCCGGGGCGGTGGTGGAGAATTCCATGATCACTGACGGCTGCAGGATCAAGGGAACCGTGAAGCATTCCATCCTTTTCTCCGGCGTCAGGGTGGAGAAGGGCGCGGTGATCGAGGACGCGGTGGTGATGGGCGGCACGGTGGTGAAGGCCGGTGCCGTGGTGAAGCACTGCATCGTGGCGGAGAATGTGACCATCGGGGAGAACGCGGTGGTGGGCGCCATGCCAAGCGGCGACGAGAACGGCGTGGCTACCGTGGGCGACGGTGTGATCATCGGAGACAACGCCAAGATCGGCCCCAGAGCCATGGTGAATAAAAATGTAGAAGGCGGTGAAGAAGAATGGTAAATATGAATACGAGCGCACTTGGAATTATATTCCCCAACAGTTATGACGCATTGGTTCCGGATCTGGTGAATGTGCGTCTGATGGCATCCATTCCCTTTGCCAGCCGTTACCGCCTTATCGATTTTATCCTCTCCAGCATGACCCAGTGCGGGATCGACAATATCTCCGTGATGGTGAACAACAATTACCATTCTCTCATGGATCATCTGGATTCCGGCCGCGAGTGGGATCTGGTGCGCAAGAACGGCGGATTACATATCTTCCCGCCCTTTGCGGAGAAGGCGGCGAAGCCCTATACGGGAAGGGTGGGCGCCCTTGCCAATATTCTGGACTTCCTCAGGGACGAGAGAGAAAAGTATGTGGTTATAACGGACACCAATATCGTGGTGAATTTTGATTTCAATGCCATGATACGCCGCCACATCGAGAGCGGAGCGGATGTCACGGTGGCCTACAACCAGCAGGAGCTTCCGGAGAGCCTTATGAGATCGCAGTCCAACGATCAGGGCTACTATTATACCTTTGGCATCGAGGACGGGCGGATTACCAAGATCTATGTGAATGCCAAGGATCCCGGCGTTCAGAACTTCTCCATGAATATCTTTGTGGTGGAGAGAGAACTTCTGATCGACCTGATCAACACGGCCTTTGTCCGGGGACAGGAGTTCTTTGAGCGCGATGTGCTGCTGCCCAGATTGAACAAGATGAACATTCAGGCGTACAAGCATGAGGGATACATTGCCCGTATCTGCGACATGAAGAGCTATTTCGACGAGAACATGAAGCTGCTGGATGAGTACAATCTGGACTCGCTGTTCTCCGGCCATCAGATCTATACCAAGATCCGCGATGACAATCCTACCAGATACATAGAGGGGGCTAAGGCTCAGAACGTGATGGTTGCCGATGGATGCGTCATTGAGGGCGAGGTGGAAAACAGCATTCTGTTCAGGGGCGTGCGCATCGCCAAGGGCGCAAAGGTGAAAAACTGTATTCTGATGCAGGATACGGTGGTAGAGGCCGGCGCAAATGTGGAATATCTGATCATGGACAAGAATGTCACCATTACCGCGGGCAAGGAGATGAAGGGAACCGGCACCTTCCCCGTGTACATCGGCAAATTCCAGACCGTGTAGAAAAGACATGGGGGAAAGCCCCAAAATAGCGCCGGAGAAACGGCCAAGAAACACGGCTGAGACAAAGGGCGCAAAAAACAAAAATCAGTATTGACACCAAGGTGAGAGTGTGATAAGCTAAACAAGTGCGCAAGTAAGCACAATAGCAAGCAGAGTATCCACTCTCACCTTACGGCAAGCGGGCTTGTAAGTGTTAACATTTTTCAACCAAGGGCAGGGAAGGCTTCTGTCTTATGTTGGGCGAGTTTGAGTGGATAGTTATGCTATCCACTTTTCTTATGGAGGTACAAGACCATTAGCGATTTAATGATTAACGAACAGATCAGGGACAAGGAAATACGTCTGGTTGGCGAGGACGGATCGCAGCTTGGCGTCATGCCCACGAGAGATGCCATGAGGATGGCCGAAGAGGCAGGGCTGGATCTGGTGAAGATTGCTCCCACCGCGAAGCCTCCCGTATGCAAGATTGTCGATTACGGCAAGTATAAGTACGAGATGCTCCGTAAGGAGAAGGAAGCCAGAAAGAAGCAGAGGACCATTGAGATCAAGGAGATCCGCCTTTCTCCCAATATCGACACCAACGACTTGAACACCAAGATCAATGCGGCGAGGAAGTTCCTCACCAAGGGAGACAGAGTGAAGATAACGCTTCGCTTCCGGGGTCGCGAGATGGCACACATGAACAGCAGCAAACACATTCTGGACGATTTTGCCCAGAGCTTGTCTGACATCTCCGTGGTGGAGAAGGCGCCCAAGGTGGAGGGCAGAAGCATGACAATGTTTTTAACTGAAAAGCGTTAGGGAGGCATTCCCTATTCGCTTGGTTAAAATAGATTATTATAGTATAGGAGGAATATGTTATGCCTAAAATGAAAACAAATAGGTCGGCAGCAAAGCGCTTTAAAGTAACAGGAACGGGTAAATTGAAGAGGAACAAGGCCTACAAGAGCCATATGCTGTCCAAGAAGAGCGCCAAGGTGAAGCGCAATCTGAGAAAGTCCACTATGACCGATGCATCCAATGTGAAGAATATGAAGAAGATTCTGCCCTATTTATAAGGCATGGAAGGAGGAGATTTAAGACATGGCAAGAATCAAGGGTGGCATGAATGCCAAGAAGAGACATAAAAGAGTATTAAAGCTTGCGAAGGGTTATAGGGGGGCGAGAAGTAAGCAGTACAGAATTGCGAAGCAGGCTGTTATGAGGGCCCTCGCCAGCGCCTACGTGGGCAGAAAAGAGAGAAAGAGGGAGTTCAGGAAGCTCTGGATCACCCGTATCAATGCGGCTGCAAGGATCAACGGACTTTCCTACAGCAAGTTCATGTACGGCCTGAAGCAGGCAGGGATCGATATGAACAGAAAGATGCTTGCGGATCTGGCTGTGAACGACGCAGAGGGCTTCAAGACTCTGGCAGAGCTTGCGAAGAGCAAGATTGCATAAATAATCACATGGCATAATGGCTGTTTCGGGCAGTGTACCGTAGATGGCATTTGTCATGATGGGGACAAGCCCGGCGGAAAACTGCCGGGCTTGTTTTGCGCAGGGGAGAGACATAAGGCCGGCAGTCCCGGCTTCCGGCGGGTTTTCGGTGTGGCCGGGGAGCGGCAGGGCGTAGGGCTGAGGCGGCGCAAGGGTGTTTGGCGCAAGGGTCAGGAAGAGAGGGTAAAGGGCATGGAGAAAATATTGGTAGTGGTAGACATGCAGAATGATTTTGTGGACGGCGCGCTGGGAACCAAGGAGGCCGTGGAGGTGGTGGACCGGGTAGCGGCAAAGATAGAGGGCTTTGAGGGCAGGATCTTTGCCACTCTGGACACCCATGAACAGAATTATCTGGACACGGCGGAGGGGAGGAGGCTGCCCGTGCCCCACTGCATTCGGGGCCAGAAGGGCTGGGAGCTGAACGGAAAGGTGCTTTCGGCTCTGGAGAAAAAGGGCTATACGGCTGTGGAGAAGGGAACCTTTGGCTCTGTGAAGCTGGCAGGGCTCATCGGTGAGATCGCTGAGGCGGAGGCCGGCGGGATCTGTGTGGAGCTGGTGGGGCTGTGTACGGATATCTGTGTAGTGTCCAACGCGCTTTTGCTGAAGGCGTATTTCCCTGAGACAGACATAGCGGTGGACAGCATGTGCTGTGCCGGAGTCACCCCAAAGACCCATGAGGCGGCTCTGGAGACAATGGGGATGTGCCAGATCGACGTCCGCTGACCGGAGGTGATTTTGGTTTCTGCTGCAGGTTCCGTTTCGGCTTCGGAGCCTGCCGGAAAAAGAAGACAAGGACTGCTGGCAAAAACCGCAGGTGGCTTGCAGAAAACAGAGCTTGTGGGCAAAGACCGAAAGCGGCCTGCAGAAAACAGAGCTTGTGGGCAAAGACCGAAAGCGGCCTGCAGAAAACAGAGCTTGTGGGCAAAGACCGAAAGCGGCCTGCAGAAAACAGAGCCTGCCGGAAAAGACTCAAAGCGGCCTGCGGAAAACAAGCCTGCCGATAAAAAACCGCAAGCCCTTGATTCTTGAAAAATCAAGGGCTTGCGGCGTATAAAAGGGGAAAAGCAGATAACGGGAATCGAACCCGCCTTTCCAGCTTGGGAAGCTAGCGTTCTACCAATGAACCATATCTGCATCTTACACTTACCTGAATGTATCGGTCGAGTACGAAACCTAGTATAGCAGATTTTTTTGGTTTTGGCTATAGTTTTTTGAAAAATTTTTCTGGAAATTTTTTGAGCTACAAATCCGTCTCTGCCCTCCTATCATTTCGGAACCCCAAGACAGAAACCGCAGCGCTCACAGCCCTCCGCTTCGTAGTGGCGGGCATCGCACCATGTCCTGCGGTGGGATTCCATGGGAACCGGCTCTTTATGCAGTAATAGGGGGGCCTTGGAAAAGCCGTTCTTCAGCACGTAGGAGGCTGTCTGTACCAGTTTTGCGCCGTTTTCCAGCAGCAGGTCCGCATCCGCCGCTTTGGCAATGCCCCCTCCGGCGCAGACCTCAAGCTCGTAATTTACGGCATGCTGCAGATAGAGCAGAGTCAGGGGCAGCTGCTTTGGGCCGAAATAGGATGTGGTCTCCGGGTGCAGGCCGAACCTTGCAGGCAGGGGGAACCGTATGGAGTCCAGCAGGGATACCTGCCGGATCTTCGCTTTCGCAAGGGCTCTGCAGGCCAGCTCCGGGTCGAGGCCGAAGTTCAGCTTGGGCATTATGAGGCAGTCCAGCTCCTGCCGCAGCCGGGACAGCAGCTGTTCCAGATCCAAGTAGAAGTCTTCGTTCTGGCCGCAGATGACTGAACCCAGATAGAAGAAGTCCAGCTGCAGGAGCTTCGCTCCCATGGCCTGAAACTTACGGCATATTCCCAGCCAGTCCGCAGCCTCCAGTGAACTTGCGCTGACGCTGGGAATCAGCAGCATGTCTCCTTTGTGGGCTTGGGCCTTTCTGTAAAGCGTCAGGCCTTCTTCCTCGGTGAGGATTTCCCTCTGGAAAGAAGCGTCTGCAAAATAGTCCTCCCCTATGAAGACAACTTTTCGGCCGTATCCGGCTTGGGCTCGGTGGTAGGGTGAAGCTGTCTTTAAAATTGCGCTGCCGAAGCCGGCCTTTGCACAGCGCTCTATGCGCTCCGGGCTTTCCGTCAGGGGGCTGGAGGAGGCAGTCAAAGGGTTTTTCAATTCTATTCCGCCGAAAGCTGTTTTTTGCTCCATCTGTTTTGCGCCGGACGGACTGCCCGGCCCTCCCTTCTCATGGTTATGGCTATTTTTTTCTTATTTTTTGATTTCCTCATGGTAAAGATAGGAGATCAGGGGCACCTTCATATGTTCTCTCAGCTCCGCCATCTCCTGTTCCAGACGGTTCCAATAGGCTTTGCCCATGCCCATTACATAAATCTCCTGATACAGCGGCAGCAGCCGGGGATGGTGATTTGCGATATATTCAATAACCGTAGCCTTATAGCTGCCCCGCAGGTTCAGGTTCTCCACGCACACGCTGTCCACGAAACCCTCCGTGGAGGCTACCAGCTGTCGGAGATTGGTGATTTCCGGAAAATAGGGGGCAACGAACAGGTAGGTGCTTATGCCGTTTTGGTGGAGGGACTTCAGGGTATCCAGACGCTCTTGGACACTGGCGGCTCCGGGCTCTAGATTCCCGGCGTCCTGCTGGGAGGAAAAGGCCAGAGATACGCCCACGGAGAGGTCTGGGATCTGCCTTAGCAGCTCCATGTCCCGGAGGATGAGCTTTGACTTGGTCAGGATTTCCACATGGGCCTTTGAATTTCTCAGAGCCTCCAATATGCCCAGCATCAGCCTATATTTTTTTTCTGCCGGATTGTAGGCATCCGTGACGGAGCCTACCAGAATGGTGGTCCCCTCTTGTTTCCGGGGCAGCTTCATGGAGGAGAAGCGTTTGGGCTCGATGTAGGTTCCCCATTTTTCCTTATGCCCCGTAAATCTGCCCATAAAGCTGGCGTAGCAATATAGGCAGTTGTGGGTGCAGCCGATGTAGGGATTGATCACGTAGTCAGCAGCCGGAAGCTTGGACTTGGAATATAGGCAGTGTCCTTTTGAGACGGCTTTTTCCGCGGCATTCCCGTCCGAAGCATTTCTATTCTCCGGAAGGGTCTTGTGGGGGCTGGTTTGGTTCAAAGCTGCTTTGTCCTGAGATTTCTTGTGTTCCGTGTTCTGCTGTGCAGCATTTTTGCATGATGAGGTCATTTTTCTCTCCTTGTTTTGAAAGCTTGGCCTTTTTGACGCGGGGCTCTTTTAGCAGGTGCTTTGAGCAGAGTCCTAAGGCAGTGAGTAGGGTAAGCATTACAAATATGCAAGAGTATATTGTCAGTGTGGCTCCCAGCCCGGCTGCCCCCATCAGCAGGCTTTGGAGGTCTTCGGGGCCTTTGGACATGTTCAGTGCGATGAGGACCGCAGCCGCCGTGCCCAGAAAGTGACCGATATTCTCGGACAGCGGCATATTGCGCTTTTGGCTGAGGGGAGTGAGGTATTTGATGCAGAATACGCTGCCTCCGCCCAGCCCTGTGAGCAGCCATGCCGCAAGTCCCAGCCTGATGTTTCCTAGAGAAAAGGCTTCGTTCAATAGGAGCATGGTCAGGGCAAGCGCGCCATGGCATAGCAGGAAAAAGAGTGTTCGGTACAATCTGTCCGTAAGTCTTTTCTCCAGCCGCTGGGGCAGCAGGTACACCACCCATGTAAGCCCGTATAGGGCAGCGGCGGCGTATATGCTGTCTGTCAGCGCCGCTACGGTCAGGGGCATGATATAAGTATACACGAAATAATGCATCTGGTGAAGTATCATAGTTGCAGAGAGGCCTTTTGGGGCAGGCGAGCTGTCCTGAACCGGCTCCGCAGGCGCGGGGGCCTTGCTTTCGGATAGGGCGGCTCCCAAAGGCAGGAGGATGCACAGAAGCATTCCTGCATGGGGAAAGCTGACCATAAGAGGAGCCAGAACGAATCCGGCGATCCGGAAGGTTCGTTTCAGCCATGTGGGGCAGGCGGCTTTGTATTCGCCCCGCACTGTCTGGATGCAAAGCGAGGATAGGGCTATCTGAAGGGCTCTCAGGCACAGAGAGGGCGGAAGAGGCCACACTGGTGTGAAGGCCGTATTTTCCATCCAAAGCCCTGCTCCATATAGGGCCAGATTTGCCAGCCCCAGCCAGACGGCCAGCCGGGGTCTGGTCTTTCCGGGAATGCAAAGGAGGTTTCCCAGCTGGTACATAAGGGCCATGGATAGGACGGCCCAGATCGGCAGTCCCTCCGTAAAGGCCCAAAGCACTGCTCCCAGTTCCAGCATTCCTGACAGCAGGCTCAACGATAGAAATATTTTCATGATCTTCTCCTTTCCGGCCGCTTTTGTCAGGCGGCTGTCAGTTCGCAGTGATGACTGCAGCAAAGCCAGTACTTTGCCGCGGCCCCGCTGATAATGTCCGTGAGGCTCTGTTCCCTGAGGTTTCCCAGCTTGAATTTGGGAGCGATGATTCCCGTGTTGGCATCCACGGCCCAGAAGCAGGAGGTAACGCTTCCGTCGGGCATGATGCCGATGGATTTTTTCACGCAGCGGCATTCGTCGCTGTGCTTGGGATGTCCCTTCATGGTGTAATGGAAGTCCACCTTAGGCTTGTCCGGAGAGGGGTTTGCTTCATCCAGCTGTTGGATGAAACGGACTGCCCAGACCTCCTGATCCGGGTCAAGTTTTTCATGAGGGTACGCAGCGCCTCTTCCTGAGGGGTAGAACTTCAGCAGGCTCCAGCAGTCGATGCCTTCTTGGCAGACCCATTTATAGACATTCCGAAGGATGTCCTCGCGGCAGTTGGAGCGGGCCAGAACTGTCTGTATGCCGGTGGAGATGCCATGTTTTTTCAGGAACGGCGCCGCCTTTGCCGCGGCGATGGCATACCCCATGGGGCGCAGGGGATAGGGCTGCCCGGGCGCAGTGTCCATGGTCATCTCACATTCGGATATGCACTTGGAGAGGCGCAGGGCCATTTCGTCATCGATCCTGAAGCCGGAGGAGCTGATGCCGATGCGGTCCTGCCCCAGAAGCCGTGCCGCGTATTCGATCACTTCCACATTGCGCAGATCCGTGAAGATCTCTCCCCCGGAGAAGTCCACCCGGATATCCCGCAGCTGTGTGGCTTCGGCAATCTTGTCAATCACCTCCAGCTTCTGGTCAAAGGAAAGCTCCTGACGGCATGCGCTTTGTTCTGTCTTGGCCCCCATGCAGCAGATGGGGCAGTCCCAAGGACACCGCAGGGTCATGTCGTATACGATGGATAATTTGTCTTTCATTTGAATTCCTCCCTTCAATCTCTTTTCAGCCTGCGTTTTCGGCACTGCAGGCGTAAGCGCCTTAGAACGGCGGGACACATCCTCCAAACCGTTTATAATCCTATTATATGGATATCAATATGACATTTCCAGCAACTGTATAAAATATATTTGTAATGTTTTTAAAGTATAAATCATTATTTTACTAGATAATATAGGGATTAATTGGTTGATTTTTGTAATGAAATGAATTACAATGATATGGATACATATGGATATAAGGAATAAGGAAACGAAAGCCTTGGGCATCATGCCGGAAGCAAGTCAGGTGGTTTTAGGCTGTATTTTGCAGATACAGCCGGGGCAAAAACGGCACAGAGAACCATGGACTAAAAGGGGGGACCGTATGGGATTTTCAGTGGATAAGGATACCAACAATCAGCAGAGAATAGGGCTGTCCCAGCATGCGGAGGATATTATAGAGAATGACTGTGTCATGTTCGGCTGTCTGGGCAAAAGGGATGCGCCTGCTTACCATACCTTTATCAACAAGATATTCTGCAGCTTTTACCCGCAGTCGGACGCAAGCATAGAAAGGCGGGTTCATGAGAAGAGAGGGGAGCTGAAAAGGATACAGGGGGACGGGGGCACGGAAGAATTGGGGCGGTTTGCCGAAAAGATTGCGGAGGCCTATAGAGAGGAGCTGAGGCAAAAAGTGAAGGGGCTGCTTTCCAAAGAACAGGCCTGCAGCAAGGTCATCAGCCTGAATGGGGAGACTCTGAGGATTCTTAAAGGCTCCGAGGAATCTAAGGAATATTCAAAGAAGCGCGCTTCCAAGTATATTCGCGCCGTGATGGAGGATTATGCGGAGTCCGATTTTCTTACCCGGAAGAAGATTTATTATCGGGATATCATTGAGAAGATTCAAGGCTATATACAAGACGGATCCGTCATAAGGTTTTGCAGATTGGACGGGAAGGAGGAACATAGGGTAAAGCCGGTATTTTTCCGGGCGGACCAATATGAGACTCACTTGTATCTGGCCGCCGTGGTGTGTTCGGAAAACGGAGAGGAGCGTTTCGGCTCCTACAGAATAGACAAAATTGATGGGAAGTCTCTGGAGTGCGTCTACAGAAACCCCGTTTCCGCGGCGGTGCGGACGGCGCTGGAAAGGAAGGCGGACAGCGTGGGAATCCAGTATCTCTTAAATGAAGCGGATGTCACCCATATGCGGATCCGCCTCAGCCCTGACGGAATAAAGCACTATAGGCAGTGGACGTTTCAGAGGCCTATGTATTCCGGCATTGAGGGAGAGGAAAAAGATATCTATATATTCGACATTCCTTATTATCAGGCGGTGGTTTATTTCTTTAAGTTCGGCGGGGACGCCGTGGTGCTGGAGCCGGATTCGCTGAGGGAAAGGTTTCGGAGAATGTACGAGGATGCGGTGGGGGCATATGGAGGATGATAGCTTCAGGGGCTGCAAGAAGCACTGTCTATGTGAAAAGAGATTTTTCTGGTTGAAACTGGACTAATTATGACATATGTGTTATACTGACTCTGTAGTTTGAAGAGAGGCAAGTCGGCAGAAGTGGATCTTTGCGGAGAGGAGCGTGGGATGAATAGGATCGGCGTAGAAGAACTGCTGTCTAATTCCGGTATCAACCATAAAATCAAGATTTTCTCAAAGGGCGGGAGCAAAGGCATGTCCTATACCTTGAAAGGAATAGATGGGCAGTATCTGCACTTGACGGGAGATGTGGGGTTTCCTGAAAAGATATCAATAGATACGATTTCGGAAGTAGAATTCGAGGACGGCATTGCTCATAAGAAAAAAGACTTGGATCAGAATGATGCAGTCAAGATCGGCAAGTTTATAAAGGAAAAGAACAGATTGGGGGCGGACATATGTTTTGAGGCATATGAGCTGTTTAAAAACGAGTTGAGTATTCTGGCTAAGAAAATAGACAGCGATTTGCTGAAAGAATATCTGCTGAACCATAAGCGCAATCTAATGCTTCTGGATCAAATGCAGGCAGAAGTGTTCCTTGGCGGTTTTGAAAGGATGGAGGAAGAGGGGGACGTAGATCGATATGTCATACATATTGGAAAAGTAATTGTCTTTCTTTCCGCCAGAAAATGGAAAGAGTGCGTTGAGCAATGTTTCCGTTTGCTTGACGAGGCAGAGAAAGAGGAGAATAAGAGAAAGGTATGCCTATGTCTGGCATATGTCATGAATTATCTGAAGGACGACGATCAATCTTTCTATTGGCTGGAGAAATATTTTTTGGCAGGCGTTCAGGCTCTGAAGGAGGACAGTAATTATGCACTATGGTGGAGATACCTTAGGGGTACGGTGGAATTTGCCAGCTATGGGCAGCTGGGCGGTCTGCTGGAGCGGATATTTGCATTTGACAAGAAGCTTGCATGTGAAAGCTTGGCCTATGTTCTGGCGCTGAATAATGCGAATCTGCAGGCCAATCGCGTGCTTGCGTATATGGAACAAGCAGATTTGCCGTGGGAAATTGTACAGGCGTCTTTTTGGCAGCTTAGATCAGAGACAGATAATAAATATCATCGTTTTGTCAAATGCGTAAATCATATAATGTCTAAAGGCAGGTATAGAGCTTTCCAAGAAGACAAAGGGATTGAAGGCTTGGTTTATGAGTATGTTCCCATTCGGTCTTATGGCTTTATCATAGGTTATGATATGATTAAATATTTTTTTCATAATGAAAGTGTAGATCCTGCTACAGGGAAAAGCATCAAAGAAGCCATTTGCAGCATCAAGAGGGTTCAGGATGAAGAATTGTGTCAGGTCAATTTTTCCAGAAGCAGTGAGTGTAAACGGGCATATGAAGCCTATGATATCGTATGAATTGTAACATTAAAATGCGGAAAGGAAAATTAAAAATGGCGAGAAAGAGCAGAAACAGGATCCCCCGGGGCTATTTTTCAGAGAGAGGAGTGGCGGAGGATCTGATTTGCGATCTATACCTAAAGCTGGATATCCTGCTGGCCAAAATTATATGCAGCAGGCGGGAAATAAATGAAGCGCTGTCTGAGTACTGGAAAGATTTCTTTCCGGAGTCTGCAGAAGGCAGCAATGTCTATGAGTGTGCCAAAAGTTATTATAGTACTTTCCGGAAGACTGCCATGGATATTATAAGGGGGATAGAAGTAACTGCCGAGGCATACCCCTATTACTCCAATCTTCAGAGGATGGTGGTCAGATATGCCTTGATGCTGTATTTTGATAAAGAAGAATTTACGGCTGCGGGAGAAGGGGATAAAATATTTGAATTGCTGAAAAGGATCATCCCCAGTGGAAGGTTGTTTGTGAAGCAGGAAGTGGAATTGGATCTTGCCACATATTTTGGGGAGAAGGTAGAATATCGTCTTTCTGACTCCGCATGGGAGCTGCTGCAGAAAGAAAAGAACAGCCTTCAGGATTTGTATGACAGACTTCTTCAGGCAGTGACAAAGAGAGAGGGCAAGGTGTTTTCTGAAAATATATTTGTTTCTCGATTTAATTCCGTCAAGTTAGAGGGCTTGCTGGAGGAGTGTTTTCTGGATTTCAGACGAAATCAGGAACTATATTCAGGACAATCGGATAAATTTGAAAAGCTTTTGGAGAAGCATTGGCCCCAGATATATCCGGGTGTTGCGCTCACGGAAAAAAACCAGAAGATGGTCTACAATGCGATAAAAGAAGATAAGCTGCTGAATGCCGTCCGGACGCTGATTATCGCCGGTAATGTGAAAGATATACGTTCTCCCCAGATTGCGAGATGTTTAGCGTATGGCTATACGATGAAGTATGTAATGGTCAGCCTGCGGTCCTGCAGGGATATGGACGCGATCTGCGAGGAGGTCAGCGAAATGGCGGCCAGAATCAATTTTGTAGGAGTGGATCAGGATGAAGAAAATGATATAATATCCTTTTTGGCAGAGAGGTACTGTACGGTGCAGGGCATCGTCGATGAAGAGATTTTGAGCTGTCTGATGGAGCGGAAGGAAAGGATCGTGAATATTTACCATATGATTCGGGACGCGTTCAACAGCCGGTTCACCAGCAAGTCTCTGGAGGAGAAGGATAGGATCATCAGTGAGCTGCAACAGAGGGTGGAATGTGAGGATATAAATACCTTGAAGAGGGCAGTGAGGTATTTTGGGGACAAAGATTTCGGATATATCCTGAACGATTTGTTCAGGAGCTGTTATGGATACGATTCCTTTGATGAAAGGAAGGTCAAAGACAGCCTGAACGGACTGTTTTATGTATTGGGGCTTTTAGGGATTGAGGCAGAGGGGGCTGACAAGGTCGATGAAGTATTTTCGGAAACGGATGAGCTGAACGAGCAATGTCGATATGATGATGACATAGAAAAAAGCAACGGAAGATATGTGGTGCGGTATCCGGGATGGAAAGTGATGGGAGAACGGGTTCTTGCGCCCGTTAGCATGAACTTCAGTCCTGAAGGGGATGTGTGAAGGCATACAGCAGGGATGATGAAGGATAGGGAAGGAATATACAAGGAGGAAACTTATGGCTAGGTACTATGGAATAGATTTGGGAACAACGAATACGGTGGTCTATGAAGGGGCGTTTCAGCTCCCTATGGACGAGGAAGGCGAGGAGGAAATGACGTATTCGTGTGTTCCGAAGGCATTCAGGTCCGATGTGAGCAATACGATCAGCGGCTTGAGCATGCCGTCGGTGCTGTGTATTAAAAATGATCCTCAGGATCCTACGAAGAAGAAAATGCTGGTGGGCGTGGATGCAGAATCCAATGCCGGCAAAGGGCGGAACGATGCGATTTTTTTGATGAATACGAAGCGTTTCACGGGCAGGAAGGACAAGTTCGAGGGAGGGTACACGGCTCTGGATGTTGCCGTGGCATTTTTGGATAAATGTGCGGAAGCCATTGACCAAAAAAGGAAGGTAGACAAGAAAAAAATTTGTGTGACACATCCTGCTTCCTATAATATTTTTGCCTCTGTGGACACCAAAAGGGCCGCTGTTCAGGCGGGCTTCAAAAATGTGAGTGTCTTGGAGGAACCCAGAGCTGCGCTGTTGAGTTTTTTGTATGACCGGGTGGAAAATCCTGATATGAGGGAAGAGCTGTTCCGCAAGCAAGAGGAAAAAGGAGGCAGCTTAACGGTGCTGGTTGTGGATATCGGAGGGGGAACCACGGATGTGACGGTACAGACTTTCCGGATCAGGGAACGAAGGCAAGATGAAGAAAAAGATGCCATCATATTCAGCGATTTTTTTGTGGAGTTCATGAATCGTGATGCCAAGGATGATCAGAGACACAGCCAGTCCAACAATTATCATTGCTTCGGGGGCATGGATTTTGACCTGCTTGCAATGAAGCATCTGATGCTTATGGTGGAAAAAGAATATGAAAAAGAGACCGGAATGTCAATTGAGGACATGGCAGCCAATGATTATGAAGGAATCTGCGGCATAGTAATGCGTCAGGCAGAAGAATATAAGAAAAAGCTGTCAAAGGTGTCGAGGGAGGATCTGGACGAGTATGAAGGGCCGATTCATGTGGCAAAGCTGTATGGAGACTATTCTATGGACATCCGACTGAAAGGATGTGACTATGTGGCGTGGGTGGCTGACTTATGTGACAATACAGCGGACGCAGATTGTGATGCTCAGCTCTCTGTGTTCGGCATAGTTCGGGAGACTCTGAGGAAATCAGGTTATGTGCTGAATGATCTGTCTTATGTGTTTGTGACGGGAGGAATGTCGCAATACTTGCCCATCCGGTATATGCTGGAGGAGAAATTCAGTGGAAGTGACATTGAGGTGTGTTTTTCCACGATACCCACTGATGATGTCGCAAGAGGGGCGGCTCTATTTGGTAATTATTTCAATCTGGAGATGCCTGCAACGGTGCTGAACACGAACTACTACCTTGACAATCCTTGTGGGGAACCCTTTTTGCTGGCAAAGGAGGGAACCATGCTTCCTCTGCAGACTCAGGTAAAGGAGAATTTTCTGGAAGTCACCAATCCCGTGGAGGTGGTTGTCTCAATTTTGTCCGGCGACGGACCCTATAGCACGAATCTGAGATGTCTGACCCATAGGAAGGCGGAGCTGATATATCCTGACTACAGAGGAACTCCAATTGATGTGAGGTATTCTATTTCCGATGACCAGCAGCTGTCAATGGATTTGATTGTACACCATAAGAACAAAGAGGACGAAGTAATTTCGGTATACGATGTGGAGATGAAGGGAGAGACGGATGGAAAGAGGGTATACGAGAGAGGAAATTGAACAAATGCAGCATTCCAGAGTACAAGAGCTGGGGGCGGATTTCATCGGGAATGCTGTGTTGACCAAATATAAGGATGACCTAATTTTTTGTTCACAGTTTTTCAGGGAGGATGTGGAGTATTTTCGGAACAAATTCAAAGCGCTGAGGGAAGTGAGGGACACTGATTACTTATGGTATTCCCTCAAAGAAGCCATCGAAGAGAAGATTATGGTTGATGGGGATCGAAATCCTATAGAACCTTATCTGTATGCGCTGAAGCTGGAAGACGGGTGCTTCGGTACGGAGCTGAACGGCCGCGGCCCCGACGCAGGCAAGATGGAGGCCTATGTGAAGGCTGTCCATTGCATCTATGAACAATCGGACAAGGATATCTTTTTTGAAGTCGTCAAGCATGTGCTGGTGAACTGGGAATGGTATCAGCCGCTCCATGTCGTTATTGCTCTTTGCGGCCAATACCCGCAGTTTCAGGATCAGGAGGTCGATGACATATTGAGATCACAGCTGCTGTACAGAAAAATGTATAGCAAGACCACATTTGACGCTTTGATCAGCAGGCCGTCTATCAGCAATTATGAAGAACTTTTGAAGTATCTGATGACGTGGAACAACAAAGATGTGGTGACGGAAGCGGAAATCATCGCAGATAGTATAATGCTGACCAAATTTGAGGATGCAATAAAGGCCGAGAAAAATGGTGAGATATTTGCGTATGTGCAGAATACATTTCTCAATAAATTCCGTGAAAGGGCTATGAAAAAATGGCTGAGGGAGAGGCTGGAAAAGATATTCGGTCAGGGGGAAGAAAGAACGGGCTGGGATTCCTTGTTTTGGTCGTTTAAGCGGGCGGATGAGGAAAAGAGAGGAGCCATTCTGCAAAAGGTGAGGATGGACTTTCGTGTGAATAAGAAAGAGGATATGGAAGCTCTGGCCAATATACAAGATCGGGAAATACTTGAAGTAGTGATGGATAAGCTGGAGATGGCCGCAGAAAGGGATAGGGGCTGGGGCATACTGACGCTGGGAAAAAACAATTATGCGGAGACGAAGGAATACATAAAGGAAAGATATGGGGAAAAGAAGGATGATAGAGAATGTTTTGTTTATATGCTGGCATCCTTTTTGGCATCGGGAACCCCGGATCTGGAACAGCTGTGCAATTATTACTTCCTGACTGACAATCTGGCAAATGAGAACCTTTACGGTTCATTGCTTAAGAATGTGGCCTCCTCCAAAAAACTCTCCAAGGTATTCCAGACTTGCCTTGGAGGACTGATGGCTCAGGATGTACAAGATCCGGAGTCAGCTTCCCGTCTGTTGTCCAGACTCAAGGGAATATTCGGAAATGAGAATTCCAATGCCTATAGGTATCTATATCCCGTTGAGGAGATGAGCAGTTTCCTTGACAGAATGCTTGAAGGCAGTCTGAACGATAGGAATTATGTGATAATGAATGATATTATTGCCATTTTGGACAAGACGGCCATGGACGTTATCCGGGATCAGTATGAAAGAATGCTGATTCGGATCATAAACGAGACGGATGAAAAATCCAGCCAGTTCAAGCAGGCTAGGGAGATTCTGCGGAGAATGAACGGAAGATAAAGGAGGGGCAGGCTTGAGAGATTTTATTTTGGATAAGCTCAAAAAGAAGCGGAGCATATATGAGTCTATTTCTAATGAAGAAATGCGTGATTTTATGGTGCTGATGAAGAGGGAATATCTGATAAGACTGATGCTTGCGATTTTATGGGATGCATGCTATGGGAAATGCTCCAGTAATGAAAAGAGCAAGATCGTTAAGCTGCTGTTTGATAAGAAGCCCTCTCTGGGAGATTTTGTCTCAGCCATGAGGAGTCTGTGCCAGTATTCGCCAGAAAGACGGCTGTATGAAAAAATTTGTGATAATACATGTAAGCAGCCGATCTATAATCGCAATCAGGACGCACATAAGATATCAGCCCAGAACGACCAAATGATTCATGTGATCGACAAGTGGGTGGAGGGTATCGCTGCGGAAGGGTGCCATCTGTTTTCGGACAGTGATACAGACAACGCCTATGATTATCTTTTCATGATTCCGCTGAGGGAGACCAGTGAAGGAAGGGTTCAGTGCATTTGTTTTGGAATGGACGGCAATTATACTACCCCCATCATGGAAGGGCGGCTGTTCAAAAAAGGTATGAGGCAGCTGTATTACTATGTGGAAAATCGCGCCACAGAGGAGAAGGAGGTTTACAAGCTCTCTCCCTTTATTCATTATTTTGAGGATCCTGTAAACGGGATATTTACACTGTACAACTCCACTATATCCAAGGCCAACAATAAGCTGGTATTAGAGGCAAGGTCTTTGTTTGACGAACGGCTCAATGATAAAAGCGAGGATGTCATTCTCAGTGAAAGGTCTTGCCGGCTCACCTTTGAGGCAGATTTTCCCATGACGCACATGAGTGAGAACTTTTATATTTCGGCCTTTAATAACATCATGGTGAACAAATCCAGCTATCATATGTTTGAGGAGGTTGCGAATAATAAGTATAGATATTTTGAATCTATTGTGCAAGACTATTGCAGTGTGGTTTACCGCTTTTGTACGGATAGGAAATCCCAGCCTTTTCTTGTGATAGCAGGAGGGGGTGGATTGGGAAAGACAGCCCTTCTGCTGAATGTTATTCAAAAGATAATGGGAAACGAGCTTAAGAGGGCAGAGTATGATCTGATTATTTTCCTTTCGGCAAAGCAGAATTATTTGGAGGATCGAACTACAAAAACGCTGCAGATGATACAAACTAATGACAATGATATAGTAGATTTTGATTCTTTCAAACGTAAGCTATGGAAGTATGTCTTTGACCTCAGCGATGAGGAAATGGCTGAGAGGTATAAGAAAATCGAGGGAGCTGAGGCAAAAGACATTATAGGGCAGAAAAAGTCCGTTTTGCTGATGGTTGATGATCTGGATATGTTGGTGCCCGAGGATCAGGAGAAGATATGCGAGTTTGTGAAATCGATTCCCGCCTCAAAGATGAAAAGCATTATTGCCACCAGAAATGTGAATACCAACGGCGAAAAGATAGAGATGCAGCGTCTGGATCAGGAGAGGTGTGTGAAGTTTGCGAAATGGCTCATAGAAAACGGATGGGAGAAGGAAGGGAGGTTTTGGCTGGATAGGCTGGAGGAAGAAAAATACCAAAAGAGTGTCTCTACGCTGTCCAGAGGGATTCCGGTTTTTGTCCAGAAATGGGTGAGGATGCTGGTGGAGAACGTAAACCTTTTGAATGTGGATAATATATTTACGGAGCGAGACTGTATCAAGTATCTTTATTATACAGTCAAGAACCAGCTGAAACCTAAAGAGGCGCAGTTGATTTATCTGATCAAGGAAACCTGCCGGCTGTGCAAAACCAGAGTGTATGAACCCTTTTTTCTTTATGTCTTTTGCTCGGCAGAAACGCAGGAGGAAATGAACCAATGCTTGAGATCGCTCATATCCTTTCAGCTGATTCAGGATAATGGCAACAGCACATATAGTCCATTTGATTTTGACTATACGTGCATAGATATCAGGGATGAGGGATATTACGGATCGGAAATCTATAGACTGATTTTTGAAAGTATGGAAAAAAATCCTGATATATGGAGAAACCGTGTAGAATATCTAAATGAAATAATCCGATGTCTGGATATGCTATCGCAATATGACAGCCCTGCGGCCTTGCTTCTGGACAAGCTTTGTTCGGACTATGGCATCATGTACTGTTCCGTGCCTCAGAGCAGGAAATTGATGGAATTGCGCAATGCAAGAGAGGCAGTGTCCGACACAGATGCAGAGCTTGCCTATATTCTTGGGGGGTGGGATGGTCGGACATATGATATTGGGCTGATGGATCAGATTCTGGATAGGATATCGCAAGATTCTTATAGGGAAGAGTCGCTGGAAAAGGCTTTGGGCATGATTGTGGACTGCTGTGAAAAGCAGGCGAATGAGGCTGAAAATACAGCGGATGATGCCTATAAACAGATTAGAGAGTTTGCGAGGATGCGGGAGAGAATGTATAAAATCAAAGACTCCTCTGAAAAGATTAAAGAATCCAAGAAAAGGCTTGCTCAAAAAATCAGAGAGATGGAAAACTGGTAAATATTCAATCAGAATGGGCACCGGATGGCCTGCGAAAGACTGTGGAATGTCTAAAGTCCTTCGCAGGCTAAATTACTCATGACAATAGAAGAGTCGCGAAGCGTGGCTGCTATTGTTTATGGGAAAGATTTGCCGGGCAGACAAAACGCTGTGCAGCCGTTTTGTCTGCCCGGATCTGTCTATGAGCGCCAGCCCTCCGGCAGGTAGCGCAGGGTATTGGAGATCATGTCGTCAGCAAGGCTGCGGATTTGTGCTTCCGTGGCCCGGCCCTTCACCAGCGGATCCTCTGCGAAGGCTTCATAGACCAGCTCCCTATGGCAGGTAAGGGCCGCCTGCAGAACTCTTTCGTGGTTCTCTACATGGGGCATGAGCAGGGCTCTGATGTTGGCAGGAACCTTTCCGGCCATCACGGGCTTGATGGAATCCCGGCTGAACAGAGCGTTGGTCTCCACCACGGCTTCCGAAGGAAGGTTCGGAATCTGCAGCAGGGTGTTGGGGATGTTCACATTGCTGACGGTGCGGCCCAGCCCGCAGAGCGCCTTCAGCAGCATCAGCCCCTCCTCCCCGGAGGGCTTCAGGGAGATTTCCTCCTCCCCTGCCGCCAGACGGCGGCTCCTCTCCAGACGCTTTTGCAGATCCTTCTTTCTCCAGTCCACTGTTGTGAGGCCGAACCTCCATCCGGCCACGGTGTCGGGATCCTTGAGGTATTCCTCTCCGGGCATGAACTCCGCCAGATGTCTGTCTCCCGCGGCGGCTATGAGGCCATACCGTCGGAAGAGGTCAAATTTTACCCTATGGGCGCAGCTGAAGGAATTGCTCACCCAGTTTGAGCCGGCGGCCCCGTAGCCCTGCTCATAGTGGGCTTCTATGTAGTCGCTATAGACGGGAAATAGGTCTATGCCCATGTAGGAGGCCTGATCAAACCAGGTGAAATGGTTGATGCCCAGCACGTTCACGTGGATGTCCTGACGCTGTATGTCCGTTAGGCCAAGGGTTTCCTGACAGATACCCTTCAGCACATTCTGGGTGCCGAAGACCTCATGGCAGCAGCCGAAGGCCTTGATGTCCGGATAGACATGGTACAGTGTCTTCACACAGAGGGACATGGGGTTGGTGTAGTTGATGACCCAGGCCTTGGGGGCGCGGTCTCGGATGGCGGCGGCGATCTTGGCGAACATGGGGATGGTGCGCAATGCCCGCAGGATGCCTCCGGGGCCTGCCGTGTCGCCCACGGACTGGTAGATGCCCAGACGCTCCGGCAGATGGACGTCGGACTCCATCTCGTCGAAGGTACCGGGCAATATGGAAATCACCACGAAGTCGCTGCCCTCAAGAGTCTCCTCCAGAGTGGGGCAGGCGGCATAGCGCCATTTGCCCTTGGCGTCCGGGCGGCTGCTCAGGCGGTTGCCGATGATCTCGTTGTTTTTTGCGGCCTGCTGGTCGATGTCGTAGAGCCGGACGGTTCCGCTGACGGAATCGTCCATGGCAAGGTCCGTCATAAGGGACCAGGCCCAGCCTCTGGAGCCTCCGCCGATATAGGCGATCTGAATGTCGGAAACTTTGTTGTGGGAATAGTTCATGGTAGGGATCCTCCTTTTTTGCAGGGTGCGGTTTTTGCGCCGGCAGAGGCAGAAGGCTTGCCGTAGATTATTGGAACCGCATTTTTATATTGCCATTTTACCTGAAAATAGTATAATAATCTCGTAGAATCATGCTTAGATTTTGTATTTTCGTACTTTCGGATACAGTGCGCGGGGAGGGATTATGGAACGGACGATTTTCCGGCAGGAGCTGGAGGGGCTGGTGATGGTGGAGCAGGTGGTTCGGGAGGAGGACTATTCCATGAAGAGCCGTCATTTTCATGATACCTATGAGCTGTATTTTCTGGAGGAGGGAGAGGGGTACTATTTTATAGATAGGGAGACTTATCTGGTGAGGGCGGGGGATGTGGTCTTAATCAAGCCTAACCAGATCCACAAGACCAGCATGGAAAGGGTGGCCCGCCACGGCAGGCTTCTGCTTCAGATCACGGAAGCGCCTATGGACGCGTACCTGCGGGGGAACGGGTTTATGACGCTGGAGGAGCTGTATGACAAAAAGGGCCGGATTGTGAGTTTGGGGGAGAGGGCAGGGGCAGCCGTAAAGGAATTGATGATTCGTGTGGGGGAGGAGATACGGGATAGGCAGAGGGGCTATGACCTGATGGTGAGGCTGAAGCTGCTGGAGCTGTTGGCGGTGCTGTGGCGCTGCGGGGAGGACGCGCCGCCGGAGAGGGAGGAGCGGGTGGCCCAGAGTCCCAAATACCAGAAGGTGCAGGAAGTGGCGGAGTATCTGCAGGCCAATCCGGGAACCAGAGAGAGTCTGGACCAGCTGGCAGGGAGATTCTATATCAGCAGGTCGTGGCTGAGCCGGATTTTCAGGGAGGTCACCGGCTTCAGCGTAAGCGAATACGCCAATATGGTTCGGGTGAAAAGGGCCCAGAAGCTGCTGGCCCACGGGGACTATTCCGTCACGGAGATATCGGAACTCGTGGGATTCGAGAGCATCACCTATTTTGAACGTATATTCAGAAGGTACACGGATCGCACGCCGCTGGGATACCGACGGGAAAAAAGAGGGGATATAGCCCGGGGCAGGGAGTGATGCCCCGTTTTTCTGCCTTTTCTTGTGGGTCAGAAATGAACTCTTTTTCAGCTGACCCATAGAGGGCAGGATACATATTGCTGCGCCAATACTATATATGAAAACATAATGTTGACGTTATTAAATGCATGTGTTATATTGATAAATAAAGGGGATGATAAGAAATTGTAGTACAAAAGATGTTTTAGTCATTTAGCGCTTCAGTTTCCGCAGTTTGTTGTGTAAACTGCTCCAAACATAGTTGAGTTAAGGGAAATAATGGCTATGAATAAAAAGATGTTTTCCAGTGTGGTAAGCCTATTTTGCAGTTTAAGCATAAGTGCTGTGGTAAATTATTTGGTAGTTTTTGTCTTTAGCCCACCGGTAGTTTATAACATCTTGCCGATGTTGCCGGTAGCTTTTTTGCGGGCAAAGGATTTGGGGAAAAAATGTTCCAAGCCATGGCAGTATGCTCATTTTGCGGTTATGCTTATCATTTCATTTTTGCTTTATGATATGCACAGAAAGATATGGACTCGTGAAAGTTTGTTCAGTGAAATTCTCATGACCTCTGTACTGGTGCTGTGGTGTGTTCTTTGTGTGGAGGGTAAAATTTCTCTGCGAAAAAAGGATATGGGATATTTGATCCTTTTTGTTGTAATCTGCGTCCTATATTTTGTTCTGGTCTGGAATCATTATAACCAGAGAGCGGCGGCCGCGATTGATTATATTGTGGAAAATGATCAGCCGGAAACTATAGCTGCGGGTGAAATAGATGCCCTTTGTCAGGAAATTGATCGGGTGCTTCTGGGCGGTGATAATGATTATAGGTTCTGGGATCTTGCGGATAGATACAGAAGACGCAGCGGTTCCTATGAGGAGGAGTACAGAGAGTTACAAAAAACGGTAAAGAATCCGGACAGAAATAAAATACATGTTCTAATGAATGCAATTTCATCACCAAGAGAGTGAGAACCATGTTGATACTATTAATCAAATAGGGGGAAAATCATGGTGGAATGGGAGAGGGAATGGGCATATGAGGGAGGCACCAGCGGGGCGGCTGTATATAACGCAGGGCCTATGCTGGAGAACGACAGTGAAGCTGTCACGGAGGAGGACAGCCGGATGCTGCTGGTGGCGGATACCTGCCGGAGGGAGTACGAAGCATATCTGGAGAAGCTGTGCGGAATGGGGTTTCGGAAGGTTTTTGAGAACCATACCGGGGCGGTGGACTGCTGTCAGCTGATGAAGGGGGAAGATTTGCTGTATGTCTATTATACGCTGAGGACCGGGGAGGTGCGCGTCATTGCTGACAAGGCCTCTGTGCCGCTGGACGAGTTTTCTGATTCTTATATGGAAGAGGGGCCGGCTGCCCACATGTGGGGAACCATGGATTCGGCGGAGATATATCAATATGGTCTCTATTATGACCCATGCAACGGACACAGCCCTACTACCACCAACTGCGGCATGTTCTACATCATCCGTTTAAGGGACAATCGTCTGGTGATGATCGACGGCGGGCACATTCTCCAGTGTTCGGCGGAGGCGGTGGAAGGGATGTACCGCTTTTTGCGCAGGATCACCGGCACGGCAGAGGGGGAGAGGCTTCGCGTTGCCGCATGGATTTTCACACATGCCCACGACGACCATATGGCGGCCTGCGTAAGGCTTCTGAGGACGTATCCGGAGGCATTTGAGATAGAGCGGGCAATGTTCAACTTCCCCTCTCATAGGGTATGCTCCGGGCATTCGGACTTCTTTTGTCTGCGTGCCACGCTTAGAGAATACTGTCCGAATATAAAGTGCCTGAAGCTTCATAGCGGACAGAGGATCGTCTTGGCCAATGTGTGCTTTGACGTGCTGTATACCCATGAAGACGCGGTGAGGCTTGAGGCTCCGGAGGTTTTTCCCTTTCATGACTTCAACTGCACCTCCGTCATTCTGAAGATGACTACGGGAATGGGAACGATTGTGTGGCTTGGGGATACCAGTACGGAGACGGAGGAGCTGGTGGTCAGGACGGTTCCCGCTGCCATGTGGAAGGCGGACGTGGTTCAGGTGGCCCATCACGCCTTCAATTTCCTGACAGAGCTTTATGCTCTTATTGACGCGGACTACGCCATGGTGCCCAACAGCCGCTATGGGGGGAACGCAGGCGACAATCATCAAAAGCTCATGGACGTGGTGAGACGGCTGCCCTCGCCGGACAATCTCTGGTACGAGGATGAAACCACGGGCTTTCGATTTGAAGAGGGAAGCTTCCGGGTCATTCTGAAGGAGGACGTGGTGGGAGGAGAGCATGACGGCACCGCTCTGATGGGATAAATAATAGAAAGAAAAAGGGCGGAAAAAGTGTGAAAAAATCAGCAGAAAAATTAGTGCAGAAAAATTAGCAAAAATTTGTTGACAAATGAATTGTCTCATTGTATACTAACAAAGTCGGTTGCGCGATTCATCGGCTAAAAGGAATCTTAGCTCAGCTGGGAGAGCATCTGCCTTACAAGCAGAGGGTCATAGGTTCGAGCCCTATAGGTTCCATACCAACGTAAGTTGGCATATGTGGCGAGATAGCTCAGTTGGCTAGAGCATGCGGTTCATACCCGCAGTGTCGAGGGTTCAAATCCCCCTCTCGCTATTGCTGCAAGTCCTGAAGGCCTATATGGGTTTTCAGGATTTTGTTTTGTGTAGTTTTTGCTTTATGCAGGAAGGACTGGCATATGGAAATCAGACGTGCGGAAACCGGAGATATGAGGGGAATTGCAGACCTGCTCTGTCAGGTGCTGGCCATTCATCATCAGGGCCGACCGGATCTGTTTAAGGGAAATGCCAGAAAATACACGGACGAAGAATTGAAGGCGTTGATTCAGGACGATACCAGACCCGTATTCGTAGCGGCTGACGATGACAACAAGGTATTGGGCTATGCCTTCTGCAAGCTATTGCAGCAGCTTGACGACAATATAATGACGGACATAAAGACCTTGTACATTGACGATTTGTGCGTGGACGAAGATTCCAGAGGGCGGCATATCGGCAGGAAGCTGTATGAATATGTGCTGAACTTTGCCAGAGGACGGGGCTGTTATAATGTGACGCTGAATGTATGGGAATGCAATACGGCGGCAAAGCTATTTTATGAAAAGTGCGGTCTGGTGCCTCAGAAGATAGGGATGGAGAAAATCCTTTAGGGGCGTGACGGGAAGTATGAGGGATTTGGGATCCGGCGAAAGAAAGGGAAGAATGGAGACCAGAGAAATGACAGGAGAGACTGTGGAAATGAACCTTGGAGCGCAGAGTGATTTGGGCGCCGCAGAGATGGAGGTTCAGGAAGAGATGGAGATGAGAGACGCAGAAGAAGTGAAAGAGACAAATGCGTGGGAAGACACGGAGGTAGGCACCGTAGAAGAGCCTGAGCAGGAGCCCAGTGAGAGCTGGGAGGAGGCAGAGCCTACAGAGGAGCCCGGTGAGAACTGGGAAGATGCAGAGCCTACAGAGGAGCCCGGTGAGGGCTGGGAGGATGCAGAGCCTGAGCAGGAGTCCGGTGAGAACTGGGAGGATGCAGAGCCTACAGAGGAGTCCGGTGAGAACTGGGAAGATACAGAATCCACGGCGGAAGAGGCTGAGGACGCCTTGCAGGGCTTGGAGGAGCAGGCAGGCTCAGATCAGGAGAGCCGGAGCCAGAAAGCTCAGGAGCAGGCGCGGGATTCCGAAGAGGGGGAGGAGGCGGTGAGCAGCCCGGACAGTCTGGCGTTCATCGAGTCCCTTCTTGATGAGAGGATCGTGCGGGCCATCCGGGAGATGGGCTTCGTGAAGCTTAGTCCTATTCAGGAGATGGCAATCCCCTACCTTTTGGACGGTGACGATATTATCGGACAGGCCCAGACAGGAACCGGCAAGACCGCGGCTTTCGGAATCCCTGCCCTGCAGAAGATTGATCCGGATCTGAAGAAGCTGCAGACGGTTATTCTCTGCCCTACCAGAGAGCTGGCCATGCAGGCTGCGGAGGAGCTGCGCAAGATCGCCAAGTATATGCATGGCATCAAGGTGCTTCCCGTATATGGCGGGCAGGACATTTCCAGACAGATCAATGGCCTGAAGGGTGTGCAGATCATTGTGGGAACTCCGGGGCGCGTCATGGACCACATGCGCCGGGGGACTGTGAAGCTGGACGATGTGAACATGGTAGTTCTGGACGAGGCGGACGAGATGCTGGACATGGGCTTTAGGGAGGATATGGAGCTGATTCTGGGCCAGATTCCCAATGCGCACCAGACCGCGTTGTTCTCTGCCACCATGCCCAAGCCGATTTTGGAAATAGCCAATAAATTTCAGAAGGATGCCAGACTGGTAAAGGTGGCGGCAAAGGAGCTGACCATACCGCTGGTTTCCCAGAGATATTATAGGGTGAAGAAGCAGGATAAGGATGCGGCGTGCATCCGGCTGCTGGAGTATTACCAGCCCAGACTCTGCCTGATCTTCTGCAATACAAAGATCAAGGTGGACGAGCTTGCAGAGGTGGTGAGAAAGGCCGGATTTCAGGTGGAGGGGCTGCACGGGGATATGTCCCAGCACCAGAGGGATGTAGCCATGGGCCGTTTCCGGAACGGAACCACCAATATTCTGATTGCCACGGACGTGGCGGCAAGAGGTATCGACGTTGACAATGTGGAGATCGTTATCAATTATGATCTTCCTCAGGACACCGAGTATTATGTGCATCGTATCGGCAGGACGGGACGCGCGGGCAAGACGGGACGGTCGTTTACCTTTGCCAGCAATAGGGAGCTGTTCCGGGTTCGCCAGATAGAGCGCTTCTGTCATACCACCATAGAGGAGAAGAAACTTCCGGGGGCGGGAAAGGTGATGAAGGCCAAGGCGGATATCTACTTGAACCGTGCCTGGGAGACTCATGAGAGCGAGGATATGGAGCTGATGAAGAGCTTTCTGCAGCGCAAGCTGGAGGAAGAGGACTGTGATGCTCTGGATCTGGCCGCAGCTATGCTCAAATTCCAGATAGGCGACCTGGGACCTGAGATCGAAGAAGATGATAATGTAGGTGGAGGACGTTCCGATAGGCGCGGCCGCGGCGACAGAGATGGACGCAGGAGACGGGAAGGCGACGGAGAAGGCCGGAGACGTCGGGATGAGGACAGAAGAGGCCGGAGACGCCGGGACGAGGATAAGGACGAGGGCAGGCGTCGTCGGGATCGTGACGAGGACAGAGACAGCCGCAGGCGTCGGGACCATGACGAGGATAGGGACGAGCGCAAGGGCAGAGGCCGGGAGAATGAGGGACATGAGGATGTCCGCGGCCGCGAACAGCATGAGGAAGTCAGAGGCTGGGAGGCGCAGGCTCATGAGGACGGGCGGAAAGGCCATGACCGTGAGGAACGCCGGGATCTTGCCAGAGTCTGGGAGCGTGAGGAGCGCCGGGACGGTGGAAGAGACCGGAACCGTGAGGAGCGCCGGGATCTTGCCAGAGTCTGGGAGCGCGACGAGCGCCGGGACGGTGGAAGAGACCGGAACCGTGAGGAACGCCGGGATCTTGCCAGAGTCTGGGAGCGCGACGAGCGCCGGGACGGCGAAAGGAGCCGGAACCGTGAGGAACGCCGGGATCTTGCCAGAGTCTGGGAGCGCGATGAGCGCCGGGACGGTGGAAGAGACCGGAACCGTGAGGAACGCCGGGAGAGTGCCAGAGGCTGGGAACGCGACGAGCGCCGGGACGGCGGAAAGGGCCGGAACCGTGAGGAACGCCGGGAGAGTGCCAGAGGCTGGGAGCGTGACGAGCGCCGGGACGGCGGAAGGGGCCGGAACCGTGAGGAACGCCGCGGCGGAAGAGATTGGGAGCGGGAGGATAAGCGGGGCAGGCGCGACGAACGCGGGAGCGAGAGCCGCAAGAAGCGTGACCGTGAGGAAGGCCGTAAGAAGGATGAGCGCGGCAGCCGTCTTTCCAGAGTGAAAGATCTAAGGGTGGACGGCAGCGAGAGAGGGCTTGCATTCTCCTTCCCTAAGAAGAAAAGGAAGTAGGAACAGCAATCATGAGAGTCGGAATGGGATATGATGTCCATAGACTGGTAGAAAATAGGGAGTTGATCCTAGGCGGCGTAAAGATTCCGTATGAAAAAGGGCTTTTGGGCCATTCGGATGCGGACGTGCTTCTGCACGCCGTCATGGATGCGCTTCTGGGCGCTGCGGCTATGGGGGATATCGGAATGCACTTTCCGGACAATGACCCCGCTTACGAGGGGGCATCCTCCATGGCTCTGCTGAAAAAAGTGGGGGAGATGATCGCTGAGAAGGGTTTTCTGGTGGAGAACATCGACGCCACAATAGTTGCACAAGCGCCTAAAATGCGTCCCTTTATAGATCAGATGAGGGATAATATCGCTCAGGCTCTGGGATTAGATGCGGATTATGTGAACGTGAAGGCAACTACAGAGGAGGGGCTGGGCTTTACGGGAAAGGGCGAGGGGATCGCCGCTCAGTCCGTCTGCCTTCTCACAAGTCCCTTCGACCTGACTGTGGGGCAGGGAGGCTGCGGCGGCTGTCAGGGCTGCGAAAGGCGGCCCGGCTCCGGAGCCCAATAGTGTCTGTCCACGGAAAATCCCTTAAAAAAATATTGACAGAATTTGGTTTTTTGCATATTCTAATAGGGAAGAGCCGGAATGGGGTTGACCGTGCGGCATGGCATCTGTCGGGGAGCTGGCTGAGGGACATATGGGCAGGCGTCCGGGAACGGAGGTCTGGCGGCGTGTTCGTCGGGCAGACCCGTAGACGTGCGTTAAACGTGTTGAGGGAAGGGCTTGTGAAACAGGGCCTTTAAGTAGAGTGGAACCGCGGATGAATTCGTCTCTAAGGAGGGATTCGTCTGCGGTTTTTCATATCGCATGTCTGATGTGCAGGGGCGATGGCGGCTTGGCAGTGGGAAGGCAGGTGAGGTGGTTCACATATGGGAATCATCAGGAATATTCAGGAAGAGATCCGGATTATCCGGGAGCGGGATCCGGCGATTCATTCGGTCATGGAAGTGTTTTTATATCCTAGCTTTAAGGTGATGATCCATTATAGGATCGCCCATAGGCTGTATGAAGAAGGACATTTTTTCTGGGCAAGATGGGTGTCCCAGAGGGGTGTGCGCAAGACGGGCATTGAAATCCATCCCGGTGCAAGGATCGGGAAAGGCCTTTTTATAGATCATGGAAACGGGGTCATCATCGGGGAGACAACGGTCATAGGGGATAATGTGACCCTTTATCAGGGGGTGACGCTGGGAGGAACCGGCAAGGAGCATGGAAAGCGCCATCCCACCGTTGGAGACAATGTGATGATCAGCGCTGGGGCCAAGGTGCTGGGCTCCTTTACCATAGGGGACAATTCCAAGATCGGTGCCGGGAGCGTGGTTTTGAGCGAGGTGCCCTCGGGCTCCACTGTGGTAGGAGTGCCGGGACGGGTAGTGAAGCGGAACAACATGGCTCTGCCTCAGGAGACCATGAACCAGACGGATCTGCCGGATCCGGTGAAGGAAGACATTGCGGAGCTTCGGCAGGCTAACGCCCGGATGGAGGAGCGTGTGCTGGAACTGGAGCGGGAGCTGGGAAGGCTTCGGCAGGGGGAGGTTCAGGGCAGCGGCGGATTGAAGACATGAAAGCTTTGGAACGTGAAATTCGTTGAAGCTGCCGGGGCTTTTATGTATGGCGTATAACGCCCAGCCGGATATGGCTGGAGATTGCGGGTCTGAGGATGTGCGCGCCATGAGGCGCAGAAAGGACAAAGATGGAGAATAAATTACGGATGTATAATACGCTCTCCAGAAAGGTGGAGCAGTTTGTGCCCAAGGAGGAGGGGAAGGTGGCTATGTACACCTGCGGCCCCACGGTGTATCATTTTGCCCACATCGGGAATCTGAGAAGCTATATTATGGAAGATCTTCTGGAGAAGACACTGCGGTATATAGGCTATGATGTGAAGCGTGTCATGAATATCACCGATGTAGGGCATCTGTCCAGCGACGCGGACACCGGCGAGGACAAGATGCTGAAAGGGGCAAAGAGGGAGCATAAGTCGGTGATGGAGATCGCCAAGTTCTATACGGATGCCTTTTTTGGGGACTGTGGGGATCTGAACATCAAGACGCCGGACGTGGTGGAGCCTGCCACCAACTGCATTTCGGAGTTCATCCATGTGATAGAAGGACTGATGGAGAAAGGCTATGCCTACGAGAGCGGGGGGAACATTTATTTTGATACCTCCAAGCTGAAGGAGTATTACGTGCTTTCCAACCACAGTGAGGAGGAGCTTCTAGTGGGAGTCCGGGAGGACGTGGACGAGGATGTGAACAAGAGAAACAAGACGGACTTTGTGCTGTGGTTCACCAAGTCCAAGTTTGATTCTCAGGAACTGAAGTGGGAGAGCCCTTGGGGCACGGGATATCCCGGCTGGCATATCGAATGCTCCTGCATCAGCATGAAGCATTTGGGCGAGTACATGGACATTCACTGCGGAGGCGTGGACAATATTTTTCCCCACCACACCAACGAGATCGCCCAGAGCGAGGCCTATCTGGGGCATAAATGGTGCAATTACTGGTTCCATGTACACCATCTCAACGACAAGTCGGGAAAGATGAGCAAGTCTAAGGGGGAATTTCTGACCTTGTCCCTATTGAAGTCCAAGGGCTATGACCCCAAGGTATATAGGCTTTTCTGCCTGCAGTCCCATTACCGTAAGCCGCTGGAATTCTCCTATGAGGCGCTGGACAACATAGGGGCGGCCTATGAGAAGCTGGTCAGGCGTATAGGGACGCTGAAAAAGGAAGGGCAGGTGGATCAGGAGAGGTTCGGCTATTATAGGGAGCGTTTCCAAGAGGCGCTGTGCGATGATCTGAACTCCTCCATGGCGATCACGGTGCTTTATGATATGCTGAAGGAGGACATGTCCGATGCCACCAAGCATGCTCTGGCGGAGAGCTTTGATCAGGTACTGGGCCTTGACTTGACTGTTGCATACCGGATGAAGGAAGCGGAAGGGGAAGTGGATCCGGAGACCGAGAGCTACATTCTGGCCAAGATCGAGGAGAGGAAGGCCGCCAAGAAGGAAAAGAATTTTGCCCTTGCGGATCAAATCCGCAGCGAGCTGCTGGAGAAAGGCATTGTTTTGGAGGATACCCGGGAGGGCGTGAAATGGAAGAAGGCATGAGTGCCTCAAAACAGCAGGGGGAGTCCTTGGGAAAGGGGCTTTCGGGAGTAATAGCGGAGGTGTTTTCCAAGGAGAAAAAGGACATACGAACCTATTCCCCTCTGGCCCTTGCCTATATAGGGGATGCGGTGTATGATCTGATTATCCGCACGATTGTTGTGGAGCAGGCCAACCGTCCGTCCCATGAGCTTCATATGATCACGGTGAAATATGTCAGCGCAGGCGCTCAGTCCCGGATAGTGCAGGCGCTGGCAGAGCAGTTCACGGAGGAGGAGCAGGCGGTCTATAGGCGGGGGAAGAACGCAAAGCCCCATACCATGGCAAAGAACGCCAGCCGGGGAGACTATATGAGGGCCACAGGCTTTGAGGCCGTGGTGGGCTATCTCTATCTTGTGGACAATATGGACAGGGTTCTGGAGCTGGTCAAGAAGGGAATCGAGCTGGCGGGGATTAAGCCATGAGCCGGCCTTTTCGGCGGCAGGAAAGGGGCCGAAGCCCGGAGAGCTGAGGAGAGAGGGCATTCTCAGAGAGCGGGTACAAGAAGCAAAACAGAAGCATAGTTACAGACAAAAAGGGAGGAAGGAGCATTAAGATGCAGGATAGGAGCAAGAATAAGAGGAAGGACGATATTGAGCTGGAAGAGGGTATGCAGGGGGAAGAGTATACCATTGAAGGCAGAAATATGGTCATAGAGGCTTTCCGTTCAGGAAAGACGGTGGACAAGCTGTACGTACAGGACGGCTGTCAGGACGGGCCGATACAGACCATAAAGAAGGAGGCCAGAAAGCAGGAGACCATCATCAAGTATGTCACCAGAGACCGTCTGGATCAGCTGTCCAAGACCGGAAAGCATCAGGGGGTCATCGCCATCGCCGCGGCCTATGAATACAGTGAGGTGGGAGACATCCTACAGAGGGCAAGGGAGAAGAAAGAGCCGCCTTTTGTGATTCTGCTGGACAATATCGAGGATCCCCATAATCTGGGGGCTATCATCCGCACCGCCAATCTGGCAGGCGCCCATGGGGTCATCATCCCCAAGAACCGGGCGGTGGGCCTGACTGCAGCTGTGGTGAGGGCCTCTGCCGGCGCGCTGAACTATACGCCGGTTGCCAAGGTCACAAATCTGGCACAGACCATAGAAAGCCTGAAAAAGGAAGGGATGTGGTTCGTGTGCGCGGATATGGACGGAAAGCCCATGTATAAGCTGGATCTGAAGGGGGCTATAGGGCTGGTCATCGGAAGCGAGGGAGAAGGCGTGGGAAGGCTGATCAAGGAGAGATGCGACATGGTTGCCTCCATTCCCATGAAGGGGAACATAGATTCCCTCAACGCCTCCGTGGCGGCGGGAGTGCTTGCCTATGAAATCCTGCGGCAGAGGATGGGGTATTGACGGCGGCGGGACGAAGAGAATGACAAAAACCGGAACGGAAGGAACGATGACATGGCCGGCAGGGACATGAATTATGAGCAGTATACGGACGGAGAGCTGATAGACCGCCTCCGCCGGGGGGAGACCCCCATCATGGACTATATCTGCGACAAATACAAAAATCTGGTGCGCAGCAAGGCCAAGTCCATGTTCATTCTGGGAGCCGATAACGAGGATCTGATTCAGGAGGGGATGATCGGGCTGTTCAAAGCGGTTCGGGACTATGACATGGGCAGGGACGCCAGCTTCAGCACATTTGCGGAATTGTGCATCAGCAGGCAGATGTATACGGCGGTGCAGGCTTCCAGAAGGCAAAAGCACCTTCCGCTGAACAGCTATGTGTCTCTGGACAGCGAGGCTTCGGAGGACGATAAGGACGGCCTGAATCTGGCGGAGCTTCTGGCGGATAAGACCGAGCTGAGTCCGGAGGAAGTGTTTCTGGACAAGGAGAGAGTGGCATATCTGGAAAAGACCATAGATGAAGAGCTGAGCGATTTTGAGAAGCAGGTGCTGGATCTGTATAGAACCGGCATGAGCTACAGTCAGATTGCCAGAGTGCTGGGACGGGACGAAAAGGCCACGGACAATGCGCTGCAGAGGCTGAAGGCAAAGATCCGGAAAATGCTCTGAGCGAGGAAGGACAGCCCTGCCGGATCATTCTATGGGGCCGGATTTCTTTTGTAAAGGGCGGTGCAGGCTTTTCAGGAGACGGAAGCCTGCGCCGCTGATTAAAGTTTGGACTGGGAGTGCGGGCATGAAAAAGGGAAAAAGGGGAATTGTAGCCGCCGTGATTTTGGCGGCGGTGATAGCGGCGGTACCGACGGGGCTTTGGCTGTGGAGCAGAGCCGGATCCGGATGCCGTATTACTCAGTATTCCGACGTGACGGGAAAGCAGGCCATGTTTTACACCATAGAGCCTGAGGACGGAGGCCTGATCGTCGTAGACGGGGGCAATGTGGGGAACGAGGACTATGTGAGAGCTGTGATTCAGGAAAAGGGAGGACATGTGGACGCATGGTTTCTGACCCATCCTCACCCTGATCATATCGGTGCGTTCAATATGCTTTGGGACGAGCTGCAGGATGAAATTGATGTGGTCTATACGCCTGACATAGATTACCTGATTTATAGGGAAAGAGCCTATGAGTGGGATGATTTTCAGAGCTATGAGACATTTCTCATCCACATGTCGGAATCCGACAAGGCGGTATTGCTGTACACGGGAGATGAGCTGAAGATCAAGGGGCTCAGGTTCAAGGTTCTCCATGCATGTGAAGAGTATGTCTATGAGAACAGCAAGGATATAGGAAATGACAGCGGCCTTGTGGTAAAGGTGACCAATGATCAGGAGAGTATGCTCTTCTGCGCGGATGTGGGCGTAGGCATGACAAGTAAGATCATAGAGGACTATGGGGAAGAGATAGGGTGCAGCTATATTCAGATGGGACATCACGGCAACGGGGGCTTCTCGGAGGAATTTTTGCGTCTGGCTTCCCCTAAGGCAGCATTTTTTGACGCGCCGGAGTGGCTGATGAACCCTCAGGAGGAGGGCCGTTATACCACACCGGAAAATAGGCGGCTGATGGAGAGTCTGGGGGCTGAAGTGTACTATTACGCGACGGCGCCGAATGAGGTTATACTAAGATAGGCGGGGATCCCCGCCTTTATATTTTTTTTAGAATCTGAAAAGATTTCTTCTATTGACTTCGGGGCAGGTGGGGAATATAATCATCCCAGTATAAAAACCGACTGACCAGTCGGACGGTAGAAGGAGCGGCTATGATTTCAAAATTCAGCGTAAAAAAGCCATATACGGTATTGGTGGGGGTTGTGCTTGCCATTATTCTGGGGGTGGTGTCATTTACCAGAATGACGGCGGATCTGCTGCCCAACATCAGCCTTCCCTATGTGATCGTGACGACAGCCTATCCCGGAGCCAGCCCGGAGACCGTGGAGATGGCCGTGACCCAGCCGGTGGAGGCGTCCATGGCCACGGTGAGCAATATAGAGAGCATCAGCTCCGTATCTGGTGAAAATTATTCTATGGTAATTCTGGAATTCGCCCAGACTGCGGACATGAATGCCGTGTCGCTGGAGATCAGGGAGAGTCTGGACCAGATCAGGAGCTATTGGGACGACGCCATCGGGAACCCCATCATTATGAAGATGAATCCGGACATGCTGCCCATCATGATCGCCGCGGTGGGCGTGGAGGGCATGGACAGCGGGGAGATCAGTACATATGTGCAGGACTCTGTGATGCCTGAGCTGGAGAGCATAGAGGGAGTGGCCAGCGTCAGCGCAACGGGGCTTTTGGAGGAGAGCGTCAACGTCATTATCAGTCAGGACAAGGTGGACGCTGTCAATGAGAAGGTCCGGGCCGCCATCGACCAGAAGATGCGTGAGGCCGAGGAGGAGCTGGAGGATGGGCAGAAGGCGCTGGAAGACGGCAAAAAGGAGCTTGCAGACGGAAAGCAGGAGTTGGAAAATGGCAAGAAGGAGCTTACAGACGGCGAAAAGGAGCTGGATGAGGGCAAAAAGGAGCTGGATGACAAGAAGAATGAGACGGCCCAGAAGCTTGCCGATACAAAAAGAGATCTGCTGACGGCCAAGGCGGATCTGGAAGCCACAAAGATGAATCTGGTCACGAATCTGGCCACGGCAAGGCAGCTGAATGAGGGGATCGCACAGATAAACGCCCTGACGGATATTCTGGTGAACGCGCCTGCCAGATATGCCAGAGAAGTGGTGGTACTGAGGCCGCCCTCGGTGTCCGGCGGGGATGCGAATCAGCCTACCGAGGAGCAGAAGGAGCAGGCAAGAAAGAACATACAGGCGCTGAAGCAGGAATACATGGGCAGCCCCATTATCTCCCAGATGAAGGGTATGGATGAGAATCTGGACGAGATGCTGGGACAGCTGGAGCGTATGGACTGGACGGACAGCAACAATTTCCTCACTGTGGCGGCGGCTCTGACCATGATGTCCCAGAGCGGAACCAACCAGATCGTGGCCCAGAGGGAGAATCTGGAGGGCGCGCTGAACGCCGCCACAAGCGGCATGGGGCTGGCGGCCTATGAGGGCGTGGCGGCCCAGACTCTGGAACAGCTGGAGGGACAGCTGTCTTTAGTCAATGCCGGACTTGTGGAGGTGGAGAAGGGACAGTTGGAGGCGGCGCTGGGATTTGCGGAGGCAAGCTCCCAGATAGCTCTGGGGGAATACCAGCTGGAGCTGGCAAAAGGGCAGCTGGACAGCGCTCTGGAGCAGATCAAGAGCGGCGAGGATCAGATGAAGGACGCCGAGGAGCAGCTGGAGGAAGGCCGGAAGCAGCTGGAGGAGGCCAGAGAGTCCGCCTATGAGAAAGCCGATATGACCGAGGTCATCACGGTTGACACCATTCAGGGACTTCTCACGGCACAGAACTTTTCCATGCCCGCGGGGTATGTCACCGAGGAGGGCGTCAGCTATATGGTTCGGGTGGGCGATAAGCCCTCTTCGGTGGAGGAGCTGAAGGCGCTGCCCTTGATGGATATGCATATGGACGGGGTGCCCGTCATAACGCTGGGGGATGTGGCGGATGTGTTCTACACGGACAATTCTGCGGAAATCTATACCAATGTGGACGGCAGCGCAGGGGTGATGCTGACCATCCAGAAGCAGACGGGCTATTCCACGGGAGAAGTGTCCGATCTGCTGACAGCCAGATTTCAGAGAATGATGGAGGAAAATGAAGACTTATCATTGATCACACTTATGGATCAGGGGATCTATATAGATCTGGTGATGGACTCCATCATCAACAATATCCTTTTCGGCGGCGTGCTGGCCATTGCCATATTGTTGCTGTTTCTGAAAGATCTCCGTCCTACGTTGGTGGTTGCGTTTTCCATTCCCATAAGTTTGGTGACTGCAATTGTCTGCATGTATTTCAGCGGCATCACCTTGAACATCATTTCTCTGTCGGGTCTTGCACTGGGCATAGGCATGCTGGTAGATAATTCCATTGTGGTCATTGAGAATATCTATCGCCTGCGCAGCGAGGGATATTCTGCAAGGGAGGCGGCCATGAAGGGGGCCGGAGAGGTGGCGGGAGCCATACTGGCCTCCACTTTGACCACGGTATGCGTTTTCCTGCCCATTGTATTCACGGAGGGCATCACGAGACAGCTGTTCGTGGACATGGGACTTACCATCGCATACTCCCTTCTGGCCAGTCTGGCCATCGCTTTGACTGTGGTGCCTGCCATGTCCTCGAAGCTTTTGGCCAATGCTAAGGAGCAGAAGGAGAGCAGGATCTTTGGGGGCATGGCGCGGGCCTATGAAAAGCTGCTGAGCGGGGCGCTGAGGGTGAAGGCTCTGGTGTTCGTTCTGGTGCTGCTTCTGCTGGCCGGAAGCGTGGCGCTGGCGTTCACCAACGGAACCGCTTTCATGTCGGACATGGATTCCACCCAGCTCACCGTGAATGTGACCCTTGCGGAGGATGCCACGCTGGACGAGACAAGGGAATTGTCCGATCAGGTGGTGGAGGCAGTGCTCTCCATAGAGGATGTGCAGAATGTGGGGGCCATGACCAGCGGCTCCACCATGTCCATGCTGGGCGGCATGGGCGGCGGCAGCACCAATTCCTCCACCATCTATGTGGTGACGAAGAAAGATAAATCTATGAGCAACGAAGAGATCGCCAAGGTGATCCGGGAAAAGACTGCCGGCCTTAATGCGGAGATCAGCATCGACACCTCCAGCATGGATATGAGCGCTATGGGAGGCAGCGGCATCTCCGTTCAGGTGCGGGGCCGGGATCTGGACACCCTCCGCCGCATTGCAGGGGAGGTGGCGGCGATCATCGAGAGCGTGGAGGGCACGGCGGACGTCAGCGACGGGCTGGGGGATTCCGATCAGGAGCTGCGCATTGTGATCAATCGGGACGAGGCGGTGCATTACGGACTTACCGTGGCGCAGGTGTACGCCCAGATCTACGGCAAGCTGGCCAGCGCCAGCTCCGCCACCACTCTTGTGGCGGCGGACAAGGACTATAATGTGTATGTGATGAACGGCAGCGACATCGAGCTAACCAGAGAGCTGCTAAAGGAGCTGGAGGTGGAAGGCAAGGACGAGAACGGGGAGAGCGTGAAGGTGCCGCTGGCCGAAATCGCGTCCTTTCAGGACACGGAGGCGCTTTCCTCCATCAGGCGCGCGGACCAGACCCGGTATGTAGGCGTTTCGGCAGCGATTGCAGAAGGGTACAATGTGGGTCTGGTGGCCGCCGATGTGGAGAAGAAGCTGGCGGATTATGAGCTTCCTGCAGGATACCAGTTAGTCTCTTCCGGTGAGAACGAGATGATTCAGGACGCCATGGAGCAGATTGTGCTGATGCTGATTTTGGCAGTGCTGTTCATGTATCTGATCATGGTTGCCCAGTTCCAGTCCCTGCTGTCGCCGTTTATCATTATGTTTACCATACCTCTGGCCTTCACGGGAGGCTTTCTGGGGCTGTATGTCAGCGGCAGCGAAGTGAGCGTCATCGCCATGATCGGATTCGTCATGCTGGCAGGCGTAATCGTCAATAACGGCATTGTGCTGATCGACTATATGAACCAGCTGAGGGAGGAGGGCATGGAAAAGAGACAGGCCATTCTGGTGGCAGGCCGTACCAGACTTCGGCCCGTGCTGATGACAGCGTTAACCACGATTCTTGCGTTGTCCACCATGGTGTTCAGCAATGACATGGGCTCTGAGATGGCGAAACCTATGGCAGTGGTGACTATCGGCGGTCTGACCTACGGAACCCTGCTTACGCTGGTGGTGATCCCCTGCATCTATGACAGCTTCATCAGGAAGGGGTCCAAGGGGAAGACGCTTGAAAGGCTGCCGGAGAAGGCTGGTGAAGAAACTTCCAAGGAGGAGCCTCAGGAGACGGATGCGGAAGAATAGAGCCAAAAACAGATATTGATTCAGGGGGAGACATAAATGTACAAGATAACCGGTTTGGAGGATATCCATCAGGTGCCTGCCAAGGTGAGGCAGATGTATATGGCGGTGCTGCAGCTGTTTGAGCAGGGAGAGGAGGCGGGCAGCATCCGCGTCTCTGCCATCACGGAGATGGCGGGGATCGGAAAGGGCACGGCCTATGAGTATTTTGATTCCAAGGAAGAAATGGTGGCATGCGCTCTGGTGTATCAGATGCAGTGTATATTTGACTGGCTTGGAAATATGCTGGAGGAGAAGGGGAGCTTTCGGGAGCAGCTGGATTTCATTCTGGACGAGATGGAGGTGCAGGAGGAGAGGAGATGCTGCTTTCTGCGATGCGTGCATATCATGACGGATTATTCCGAATTCAGCAGGATGATTCAGGAAAAGATCACCAGAGAGGAATTTAAGCCCTATCTGCCTACCAATGTGTTCGGAAGGATGCTGCGCAGAGGTGTGGAAAGGGGAGAGCTGAGAAACGATCTGCCCTTGGACTATCTGGTATACTGTCTCTTCTCCCATCTTGTGTCCTATCTGCTGGCAGTTACCACCAAGGACTGCTTCGAGGTGAATCCGGCAAAGCTGCGTCCGCTGATCTATAGAGGGATTCTCAATGAGATAGGGGCGGATTCCCAGAGGCAGGGGGAGTAAGCAAAGCCAGACACAAAAAAGCGCCGTCGGATGGAATGATCCGAAGGTGCTTTTTAGGTGTGTCGAAATTTGTCGATGCAATTGTGTGGAAAAAATCATAAGAATATTGTAATATAAAATTATCTTTACGATTTGCGCAGCGTGCTTCTTCATGTCGATTTGTATCACGGCTGAATTTCCCAGAACTCTTTTCGGTGAGTGCCTTGAAACGCTTGATTGGACCAGTAGACTGCAGATTATTAGGGGTGATTGAAATGAAGATAGTTCGGTGGATAGTGCAGAGGATTCGTCACTTTTTCAGCCATTCAGTGTGCGGTGTGCTGCGCCATATGGGCGTCATGAAAGAGCGGGAAGCCTCGCCGGAAGAAATAGAAGAGCTGTATGAATTCATAGAGAATTATGGCAGAGAGGATAAAGAAGAGTGATTGATGTCCTTTTGTCAGGGGCAGGCAGTTGGTTCATAGAGAAATACAAAAGAAAAATCCGATCAGCTATGACCGGATTTTTTCTTGAAAGCTGCTGATGGGAATCGGACCCATGACCTCCGCACTACCAATGCGACGCTCTACCGACTGAGCCACAGCAGCATTGTGTGATTACTCACAACCAACGAACCTATTATATCAAAGCAAATATAGTTTGTCAATAAAAATTTATGTAAAAATCAAAAAATGTAAATCAAAGATTGGGAATCAAAGATATTCATTCTGTGCCCTTCTCATGAGGAACTTCACAGGATAGCCCTTTTCATCGCACACGGAGCGGACCAGATTCTCCGCGGTTTCCTTTGAGCTGTCGTTCACGCATATGATGCAGGTGCTTTTGCCGCGGCGGAAAAAGGAGGGCTTTACCCAGCGGATATAGTAGGAGATGCGTTCACGCAAAAGGGCTCTCTCGATAAGGAGCTTGCACTCCAGATCCGAGATTTCGCAAAGCTCGATTTCATTGTTTACCTTTACCGCAGTATACAACGGCTGTTCCATAAGCTGCCTCCTGAATAGCTGATAGAATTGGTGGTTCCAAACGAATTTATTATAGCATAATATATTGTGGATATGCAAGTAGTCCGCTGAATTTTTTGGCGGAAGCTGTCGCTTCATGTTGCTATCTGCGATGTATCTGGGATATAATAGACAGTAGCAGCTGCCTGATAGGGCAGATTTATAAGGAAGGAGACGGAGGATAGGATGGACTTTATAGAAAAGGTAGGAAACGTTATCTCGGAAAAAGGAAGGGAGGCCGTGGACAAGACCAGAATTCTGGCGGAAATCATGAGCCTGAAGAGTCAGATCGCCACATGTCAGGAGGTGATCAAAAAGAATTACCTTGAGATAGGAAAGCTTTACTATGAGGAGTACCGTGACGTGGAAGACGCCCCCTTTGAAAAGCAGAGGGAGGCCATCACAAACGCCCGAAAGGGTGAGGAGGAGCTGCAGGCTAAGATAGAGGAGCTGAAGAGGATGTAAGAAACGGGGGATTCCGGCATAGTCATTTGCCGGAATCCCCCATATATAGGTGCTTTTTGAGTGCAGATATCTGTTTTTTAAGCCCATATCCCTTATTGGAGAGCCTCAAAGGACGAACGGCCCGCCCGTTTTACAGCAACGGTGCGGAAACCCTCGTCAGGGGCCTTATTCCGAGCCCTCTTCTTGCCCGCCTTCCTCAGGGGGAGGCGCCATGGCCGCATTTCTTTGGTCGATCTCTGCCTGCTGACCGGCAAGGATCGCCTCATAGTCAGGATTGGCGAAGAATGCGGCATCATGCATACAGTGGGTGGTGGTATTGGGCGTCTGCGGCGTCTGGGTGCCGTCAGGATTCTTGACTACCATAGTAGAACCTGCCAGCAGGGATTCATCCTCTATCAGAGGCAGCGTCGCAGTACCGGGAACCGGGAAAGGACATTCCGGCGTCGCCGGCATCTGATCGTAATTGCATATGGCACCCTCGTAATGGATGGTGCAGCGTTCCGTAGGCACAGTGCCCTCGGCAAAGTACTCCGTGGATATGTTGCCGTCGCACACTCCGGGAATGGGAAGCAGGCCGGATTTGCTGCAGACGGAGGCCCGGACCAGACCCTGAGCGGGAATGGTGAACTTCTCGTTGGGAAGGTTCTCATGAACCCGCCCCATGACGGAACTCCACAATTTCTGGGCTACCTGATCCTCTCTGTTGGGCCCTTCCGCTTTCATATCGATATTGTTGTCGTAGCCTGTCCAAACAGTGCAGGTGTAATAGGGCGTAAAACCGGCGAACCAAACATCATGGGTGTCGGTGGAGGTGCCCGTCTTGCCTGCGATGGCCATGTTCCGGTTGAAATTGCAGGTGGAGGCATTGCCGCGGGTGACCACGTCCACCATGGCATCGGTCAGCAGGAAGGCGGTGGTCTCCTTGATAACTTGCTTGGTGCTGGGGACTGTGTTGTCCAATATGATATCACCGTCCGTGTTGATGACCCGTGTATAGAGCTTGGGCTGGGTATAGGTTCCCATATTGGCGATGGCAGCGTAGGCGGCATTCAGCTCATAGGGGGTCACGCCGTTGGTCAGACCGCCCAAGGCCAGCGTCTGGTTCACGTCCGTATATATCTTGCCGTTATATTCCGTGCCGTCCGTCAAGGTGGTAAAGCCAAAGTTGAGCAGATAATCATAGCCCAGCTGGGGCGTGATTGTAGTCAGCGTCTTCACGGCAACGATGTTCAGGGAGTCCCTGATGCCGTCCCGGATATCCTGAATGCCGCGGAAATACCCTAGATACCAGTTGTTCACAGGGGTGCCGTCACTGTAATTGAAAGGCGCGTCCTCGTATACGGTGGCCAGAGTCTGGCCTGCGCTGTCCAGAGCCGGCGCGAAGGCGGCCAGCACCTTGAAGGTGGAGCCGGGGGAGCGCTTGGCGGAGGTGGAGCGGTTCAAGGTTCTCCGGCCCTCTTTGACGCCGCGCCCGCCTACCATTGCCACGATGTATCCCGTCCTCTGATCCTCTATGACCATGGCGGCCTGAGGCTGAGGGGTCATGGAGATGGATTCCACATAATTGTCCTCGTGATCCGCTATTCCCAGATCCGTCAGCATGGCGGTGCGGTAGGCGTCCACGGCTGCCTGGGCCTCGTCCTGAGAGTTGAAAATCAGGTTGAAGTTGCGGTCCTGATTCTCCCGGATCCAGGCACGCATCTGCTCTTTGCTGAAGTTATGTTTCTGGTCGCCGATGCCGAAGATGGTCAGGGCGTAGTTGAGATACCATCTCACGTTCTGGGGAAAATTCTCGGGATTGGCAAACTCCTCGTCCGCGATAGCCTGAATCGTAGGGTCCATGGTGGATTCGATCCGCAGCCCTCCTGAGACCAGCAGGTTCTCCGCGATGTTTTCACTGTAGCCGGCCTTGATCAGATCCTCCCACACTTGTTCGTATAGAGCATCCGAAAAATAGGAGCCGGCGGTGGCATTGGAATGGTATCGATAATCTGTGTCATAGGAACCGATGCGCTCGTACACGGCCTCGGTATCCGCTATGGCCTCCGCATATTCATCGTCGGTGATGAATCCCAGCCTCAGCATATTGTCAAGACAGTCCTTTCGGCGTCTGGCGTTTGCCTGAGGGTGGCTGATGGGATTGTAACCGGAGGGATTCTGGGTGATGGAGGCAATGACCGCGCACTCGGACAGCGTCAGGTCGCTGCAGGACTTGCCGAAATACCGCAGGGATGCGGATTCAACCCCCAGAGTGTTCTGGCCCAGATTGATGGCGTTCATGTAGCGGAGCAGAATGTCGTCCTTGGAGAAGTGCTTCGTGACCTCCAAGGCCAGATACTGTTCCTGAAACTTTCGTTTGAAGGTCTTGATAAGATTTCCGTTCTCCTCGGTCCAGGTGGTAAACACCGTGTTCTTCAGAAGCTGCTGGGTGATGGTGCTGGCGCCCTGCTGGATCTTGCCCAGACTTATTGCGAAATAGTACGCTGATCTGAAAATGGCCTCGAAATCGATGCCGTTGTGTTGGTAGAAGCGTTCGTCCTCAATGGCCACGAAGGCATGGGCCAAGTGCTCTGGGATCAGATCCATGCTGTTGATCTGGATACGGTTGGAGTTCATGCCGACATACTGGTCTATCTCATTGCCTTCCCGGTCATAGACTATGGTGGCCTCTCCGGTGGCCATCACATCATTGAGACTGATCTCAGGGGTGGAGGAAAGTATGCCCCTGAAGGCGCCTATGCCTGCGGATATGCCGCAGATGCCTATGCCGATAAAGGCGGATAGAAGCAGCTTCACAAATAGGACAGCAAATTTTCTTTCCCATTTCACTGCCTTAGAATTAAGCGCCTTCTGCTTTGCGCGGACGCCCCTTTTTCCGTAATTCATTGCTTTCACCTTTCTGCATGGAAATGCGCATGCATAGAATGTATGTTTCGTGCTTCTCTCATTATAGCAAAAAAAGATAAGTAAATAAAGGTTTAATTTTCCATCTTAATAATTGTTTCACATTTTGGACAAATTATGCTATTCTATAAGGGCGGCAGGCCTTGGGGGAACAGAGGGAGAGGCTCCTGTTCCCGTGGGGAAGAGGCCGTAAATGGGGAAGGATGTCCGGCGGACGCCGGAGCAAGGAGGTGGGGCATGGACGGAGGGGCCCAAGATTCTTACCGGGTGCTGCTGGAGGGCGGTCAGGGGGAGTATGTGGAGAAGAAATCCCGCTTTATCGCCACGCTGCGAAGATGCGAGAGCGTGGAGGAGGCCATGGGCTTCGTGGAGGAGATGAAGAAAAAGTACTGGGACGCCAGACACAACTGCTATGCCTTCTGTATCGGCCCAAAGGGGGAGCTGACCCGCTGCAGCGACGACGGGGAGCCGGGTGGCACCGCCGGGAGACCTATGCTGGAGGTGCTGACCAAGGAAGGGATCCGCAACGGAGCGGTGGTGGTGACCAGATATTTCGGCGGCGTGCTGCTGGGGACGGGAGGGCTTGTGCGGGCCTACACGCAGGCGGTGAAGGAGGGGTTAAAGAGCTGCGTTCTGGGGCGGATGCGTCATGGCTATGAGGTCAGGATAGAGACAGATTACAATGGAATAGGAAAAATACTGTACATTTTGGGAAATGAAGGGATAGAACCCTCCTCTTCCGATTATACTGACAAGGTGACTCTGGGGCTGACGCTGCCGGGGGAGAGGCTAGAGGCCCTGCACAAGAATCTGGTGGAGGCAACCGGCGGGAAGATGATATTTGAAAAGATAAAAGAGCTTTATTACGTTGACAAAGAGCGGCCGCAAGGCTAAAATGAGAATAAATATAGCATTTTGAAAGGTGGTGGTTATTCATGAAGAGTCAGCAGACAAATAGTGACAGTCCTCTTCCGGGTCGAAGTTGCAGCTTAAATGAAAAACCACATAAGGAGAAATGCTATGGAAATGAGAAAAGAACTGCAGGAGCTGTCGGAGCTTCTTGCGTCTAAGCGCTACACCAATCTCCGCCAGTATCTCACCGAGCAAAACGAAGCGGACATCGCCGGCCTCATGGAGGAGCTGGAGGGGGAGGACATGCTCAAGGTGTTCCGCATACTGCCCAAGGATCTGGCGGCGGATGTGTTCTCGTATCTGGAGGTGGACAGTCAGCAGACGATCATTACGTCTTTATCGGACAAAGAGGCGGGTACGGTCATCGATAACCTGATGGCGGACGACGCGGCGGATTTTCTGGAGGAAATGCCGGCCAATATCGTAAGAAAGCTGCTGGCCAGCGCCAATGCGGATACCAGACAGGCCGTGAATCAGCTGCTGCGCTACCCGGAGGACTCTGCCGGAAGCATTATGACCGTTGAGTACGTGTCTCTCAGGGAGAGCTGTACGGTGGATCAGGCCATCCAGCGCATCCGTGCGGTGGGGCTGGACAGCGAGACCATCAATATCTGCTATGTGCTGGACGCCAGACGGGAACTGGTGGGCACGGTGGCCCTGCGCTATCTGCTGTTGAGCGAGGGTGACGAACTGATTTCGGACATTATGCATGGAAATGTGATCTCCATCAGCACACTGATGGATCAGGAGCAGGTGGCGGCCCAGTTCAAGAAATACGATTTTACTGCCATGCCCGTGGTGGACAACGAGAACCGCATGGTGGGCATCATAACGGTTGACGATATCGTGGATATTATGGAGGAAGAGGTCACGGAGGACATGGAGAAGATGGCTGCCATCGTTCCCAGTGACAAGCCCTACATGAGAACTTCCGTGTGGGAGACCTATAGGAAGAGGATCCCATGGCTTCTTCTGCTGATGGTGTCGGCTGCTTTCACAGGGGCCATCATCGCCTCCTTCGAGGAAGCCCTGAGCGTGTATGCGGCGCTGATCGCCTTCATCCCCATGCTGATGGATACGGGGGGGAATGCGGGAGGGCAGGCCAGCGTCACCGTGATCCGCGGACTCTCTCTGGGGGAGATCGTCTATCGGGACGTGCCCAGAGTGGTCTGGAAGGAGATCCGGGTGGCGTTTCTCTGCGGATGTACGCTGGCGGGGGCCAATTTTGCCAAGCTGATGCTCTTCGACAGAGTGGGGGTCTGGGTGTCTCTGACGGTGTGTTTGACACTGGTGGCGGCGGTTCTGATGGCTATGCTGGTAGGATGTCTTCTTCCGGTGGGGGCAAAAAAGATAGGCTTTGACCCTGCGGTCATGGCCAGCCCTTTTATAACTACGATTGTGGATGCTTTGTCTCTGCTTGTCTATTTCCGGTTTGCCTCCATGCTGCTGGGGATATAATTGAAGGAGCGGGAAATGATACAAAAAAGGCCTGACGCTGTGCGAAATGTCATTTACCTAAGCCTTCCCTCCGTTAAGTTAAGCTGAAGTACCGGCACCTATCAATAGACTTTATAATTCCGCCACATATGCCTGCGTCAATCCTGCCTGCTCCGTGGACTACCTACCTGCTAAGTGGAACCCATAACCCGGAGGTTTACAGATGATAGTCGGTAGTATTTCAGAAAACATCAAAAAACTGTTAGGGCTTTCATCCGTAGGAGATGATAATATTTACATGAGTGCCACCAATATTGCCCATATGGAATCCTCGCATCCTTCGGACTATGCCAAATATAAAGACCAGATACAAAATATCCTTGCTTCTCCTGATTATGTGGGGCAAAATCCTAACGATAATTCTATCGAGTATGTGAAAAATTTCATCATTGACAGCGAATACGTTAAAGTTGCTGTAAGGCTGTCCTCGGGCAACAAATACTATGCTCGTTCTCTTTATGTCTTGAACAAACGGAGGGTCGAAAACTTTATTAAAAAAGGAACTCTGAAAAAAGTTGACTTATCCGAAATTTGACCGTATAATATAACCAAGTAAATAATATACTTGATACTAAGTTATAGAAATTTGAGGACGGAACGGGCAGCCGTCGCCCCTTGTTGGAGATGTGGGAAATGTCACCCCACCTTATTTCTATAACTTTTTTACTGTCCATAATTCCTTTCTACGATTTCCCTTATCTGTAGTTTTTTCTGTTTTATCCATATATTAAATATGGTTTTCCTTTCATAATGCATGTTTAAGAAAATTAACCCCAAATCCTATTTTTAGAATTTTTCTATATACTCTGTCCGGGTAATAGTTTCTTAACTTAACGGCTCACACATCTATTAAATGACATTGACGCTGTGCGGGGCCTTTTCTTTTTTGCTCTGGCGCGGATTTTCTTTGGCTTAAGATAGGATGCGCAGCTTGCTTTCTGGGGCAGTCAAAGGCCAGCTTTGGCAAGGTGGTAGAAAAATACCACCGTCTTTTGGGCCGGGGAAGGAAAATATGCCTTGAAAACAAAAAGGCCTCTTCCTACAATGGAGGAGAAGGGGCAGGGCCGTTGCCCCAAAAGCTTATGGGTGCCGCTCCAAGGGGACGGCGTATTTCAATGAATATGGGCGCGTCGGATCAGGCGCACGGGAAGGCAGGGTGAGTGAAATGAAAGAAACGAAAAAGGTTCGGAGGAAGATTTTTATAGGCAGGTGGCTGATTTCCCTTCTTGGCATTGGCGTGGTTGTCTATTTGTCCCTAGTCAATTTCGGTTTCGTGACGTGGAAAGAGCTGTATGTGCAGTATTTCAACAGCATAAGTCTGATTTGGATGGTAGCTGTGATTCTGGTGGTTTTATTTATAGCGGGGGCGGAGAAGGACTTTTTCAAGGGGCTTCGCATAGTGTTTTCCAAGCCCAAGAATGTTTCCAGAATGGAGCTGCAGAGGGCGGTGAGGGCTGTGGGATGCGCGGAGAAGGCCGCGGTGGTTTCCGGCATTGTGAGCGTGGCTATATGTATTATAGATATATGTTATAATCTGTATAAGTACATCATACCGGAATTCGTGGCCATTGCTGTGGCCGTGACTTTGGTAAATGTTTTGTATCCGGGAATTATCGTATTGATCCTGATGCCTTTCAAGGTCAGGCTGGATTGGAAAATGATCTGTTACATGGAGGAGCCGGAGGATGCGGAGGAGGAGAGAAAGGAGGCCGACGGCCAGAGGGTCTATTTCGGGCTCAGGGCCATGGGGCTTACGGACCGGGAGGCGGAAGTGGCAAGACTGGCAGGTGAGGGCATGAGCAATGCAGAGATCGGTAGGGTGCTGTATATTTCCGTGGCCACCGTGAAGAAGCATATGACGCATATTCTGGAGAAGTCGGGGTGCGTCGATAGGGAGGCTCTCAGGGAGAAGGTGAAGGGGCTGTGAGCCTTTAAACCGGGGACTTGCCGGATTCTACGAAGGGAAAAGCAGCAGGAAAGCGCGGCTTTGAGCCGCCGCCGACTGGGCAATAGGAGGCAAATATAGGCAGCCGCCGGAAAAACTTCCGGCGGCTGTATGTTTATGCCAAAAAATCGTACTGTGCCATGTACAGATCGTAGTAAGCGCCCTTATTGTTCAGCAGAGACTGGTGGGTGCCCCGCTCCAGAATGCCGCCCTTGTCCACGTACATAATGCAGTCTGCGTTCTGGATGGTGGAGAGCCGATGGGCGATAATGAAGGAGGTGCGTCCCTTGAGCAGCTCGTTGAGGCCTTTCTGCAGCAGCAGCTCCGTTTCCGTGTCGATGCTGGAGGTGGCTTCGTCCAGAATCAGTATCTTCGGATCCGCAAGCAGGGCTCTGGCAAAAGAGATGAGCTGTCTCTGGCCGGCGGAGAGCCGGCTGCCCCGCTCATTGACCTCCGTGTAGTAGCCGTCCTCCATCTGCATGATGAAGTCGTGGGCGCACACCGTCTTGGCGGCGGCTATGACCTGTTCGTCCGTGGCCTCTCTGTTCCCGTAGCGGATATTGTCCATGATGGTTCCGGAGAAGATGAAGCTGTCCTGCATCATCACGCCCATCTGGCTCCTCAGGGAATGTATGGTCACGGTAGAAATGTCCGTTCCGTCTATAAGTACCTGACCGGAATCCACGTTGTAGAATCGGCTGATCAGGTTCACAATGGTGGACTTGCCTGCGCCGGTGGGTCCCACGAAGGCGTAGGTCTGCCCCGGCTTTGTGGTGATATTGATGTGCTCCAATATCTTGTGTCCGGCCTCATAGCTGAAGCTCACGTCCCTGAACTCTACCTCCCCCTTGATGGGAGGCATCTGGCCGGCGTTCTCCGCATCTTTGACCAGCACGGGTTCGTCTATGGTCTCGAAGATGCGCTCCAGATAGGAGATTGCGGTGAGCAGGGAATTATAAAAGCCTGCCAGTGTGTTGATAGGGGCCCAGAAGCGCCCTATGTAAGCGGTGAAGGCGATGAGTACGCCCACGGTGAGGGTGGAGTCGGGAGCCAGTATCCACCGGATTCCAAGCACATATATGAAGGCAGTGGTGACTGCAGAGATCATATCCACGCTGGGCCCCATGGTGAAGTTGAACTTGATGGCCCGCATCCATGCCTTGCGGTAATTTGCGCTGAGACCGCTGAAAATATGGCTGTTCTCATCCTCCCGGACAAAGGACTGTGTCACCCGGATGCCGTTTATGCTTTCTGCGATATAAGCGTTGAGATTGCTCTGCTTGTTGGACTGAATCTGCCATGCCCGGCGCTGCTTGCGCTTGATGAACACGATGACCAGTGCCAACAGTGGCAGTCCGCAGAGGCAGAGCAAGGTCAGTCTGGCGTCGCATATCAGCATAAATATAATAATGAAGAAAAGGTTGCATAGATCGGTGACGGTGTTCACGATACCGTTGCTTAAAAGGTCGCTTAAACTGTTCACGTAATTCACGACCCGCACCTGAATCTTGCCGTGCGGCTTGTCGTCGTAGTAGGAAAAGGGAAGTTCCTGCAGGTGGTTGAAAATATCCGTGCGGATGGCGTGTATGATGTTTTGGCCTACTGCGCTCATGGTCTTGATCTTGAAGCGCATGGCTATGGCGGAGTAGCATGCCACCGCCAGCGTCAGGAGGCTGGCCGCCGCCACCTTCCCCATGTCCTTCTGAGGAATATAGTAGTCCATGATGCGCTGGAAGAAGATGGGCACCATCATGGTCAGTGCGGAGGCACTGAGCATCAGGATAATGGTGCCGGCCATTTTTTTCTTGTAGGGGGACACGTAGCCGGCCAGTCGTTTAAGCTGACTGATGTCAAAGCTGTCCTCCAATATTTCATCCATGTCATATCGATTGCGTGCCATGATTTTTTCCTTTCTTGATTTATAGTACCGCATCAGCCCTGCCAAGGCACGGCTCCGGTGATTCCATTCCGGCCGCAAAGTGCATGCGTCCGAAAAGGAATCAGTGCCTTGCACGGGCTGCTGCTGATTTATAGTACCGCATCAGCCCGCACAAGTCCCGGCTCCGGTGATTCCGTTCCGGCCGCAAAGTGCATGCGTCCGAAAAGGAATCAGTGCCTTGTGCGGGCTGCTGCTGATAGATAGTACCGCATCAGCCCTATGCTCTTTTCTGAATGAGTTCCTGAGGGACTTCTCCGTACTGGCTGCGGAAGGTCTTGGCATAATAACCGTTTCTGGCCATCAGCTCTTCGTGGGTGCCCTGCTCGATGATCCGGCCCTCGTCCATGACCAGAATCAGGTCGGCGCCCTTCACGGAGGAGATGCGGTAGGCCACGATGAAGACGGTACAGCCCTTGCGGACCGTCTTTAGCTGTTTCTGGATGTAGCTTTCCGTCTCCATATCTACGGCGGATGTAGTGTCGTCTAATATCAAAATGGAAGGATCCTTCAAAAGGGCTCTGGCCAGAGAGATCCGCTGTTTCTGCCCTCCGGAGAGGCCCACGCCCCGCTCGCCCACAATGGTATCATAGCCTTCCGGCAAAGCGGAGATGAAGTGGTTGGCATCCGCCTGAATGGCGGCGTGTTTTACCTGATCAAAGCTGCAGTCGGGCCTTCCGTAGGCGATGTTTCCCTCTATGGTGTCGGAGAACAGAAACACGTCCTGCATGGCCATGCCGATGTTGTCCCGCAGATTGTAGAGATCCATTTGGCGGACATCCTTGCCGTCTACCAGCACCTGCCCGGAGGTGGTGTCGTAGAATCGGCAGAGCAGGTTCATCAGTGTGGACTTGCCGGATCCCGTGGAGCCGATGATGCCTACGGTCTGGCCGGCGTGGGCCTTGAAATTGATGTTTTTTACGATATCCTCGTTGTCGGCGCTGTAGGCTACGTCCCGGAACTCCACCTCCCCGGAGATTCTCTCATGTCCGTGGGAGAAGGAGGGCTCCTGAGCGTCTGTGGAAAGGGGAGTCCGCACTTTGGGCTCCTCGCTGTAGGTGGCGTATATCTTTTCCACGGAGGTGATGAAGTTCTGTATGTCGTTGACCCACCAGCCCGCCATCCTCAGAGGCGAGTTCAGCATCCAGAGGTAGCCGTTTACCTTTACCAGATCCCCCAGAGTGATCTCCTCCTGAATGACCATATACCCGCCGTAAAGCATAAGGACGACGGTAAGCGCATAGGACAGAATTTCAAAAATAGGCACATATTTCATCCACACACGGGAACCCTTTATCTGGGCGTCCCGGAATTTGTCGTTTTCGACCTGAAATTTTTCTTTTTCATAGGACTCCTTTGCGAAAGCCTTCACCACCCGGTTTCCGCTGATGTTCTCCTGAACGAAGGCGTTCAGGGACGAAAAGCAATTGCGGTTGCGCTGGAAGGCAGGCTTCACCTCTTTGGACTGTTTATAGGTGGCGATGGCAGTAAAGGGCAGAACCACCAGCATACAGAGAGCCAGCCTTGTGTTTACGGTGAAGATCATCAGCAGCGCAAAAATGAACAGCAGGATGTTCTGGAAGATGGCATAAATGTCATACGCCACGAAATGGCGGATGGCGTCCATGTCCCCCGTCTGGCGGCTCATCAGGTCACCGGTGCGCTTCTTATTATAAAACGCCATGTCCTCTTCCAGAAATTTCCGGTATACCTTGCCTCTCATGTCGTAGAGCACCCCTTGGGAAGCCGTCTCAAAGGCCAGCTGGTACAGAAAGCGCAGGGCGCTGTTGCCCAGAGTGACGCCCAGCAGGCAGGCCACGAGCCAGGGCAGCAGATCATAGTTGCCTGCCTGAATCACATCGTCCACGATGATTCCCGAAATGAATGGGTTGACGATGGACAACGCCGCAATGACCGTGGTGAGAAAGAGTCCCAGTATCATGAGCCACTGGTACTTCTTCAGGAATCCGTAGAACCATTTCAAAGGTGTCATATGTAATCCTCCCCGGGATATTGTCTATCCCAAACCTTGATTTCCGCAGCCCAAGGGCCGGATGCCCTTCCGGGGGATGTTTTTCCCCGCCGTCTGCTTATGCACCATTGTACTTTTTGAGATACAAAATAGAATGGAGTATCTTGCACCTTTGATGGAAAATATTGCGGCTGCTTTTGTCCACGGGAGGAACTGCACATAAAGAAGACAAAGCCCCGGCTTTGGCGGGAAAAATTGCCGAAGGATTTTGAGATTTTGTTTTACATTTAAAGGGAAAACGGTTAAAATAACATAAAAGAGATTCCCAAAGATCAGAAATCGCTCTGCAGGAGGCTTTCAGGCGGAGAAATCCCCGAAGGGGAGGGAGGATGAGATGGAAGGAATGCAGACTGCCAAAATATCGGTGGACGAGATGGATCCCACGTTTCTGTTCATATGGAAAGGAACCAGACATAGGGATGCCGACGAATACCGCAGCCATGATTACGTGGAGCTTGCCTTCGTGCTTTCCGGGGAGGGAAAATACCGGCTGGACGATGAGATCTATCCGGTGCAGGAAGGGGATTTGGTGGTCATCAATCCCGGCGTCAGGCATCAGGCCATCTTCTGTCCCGAAGCGGAGGTGCCGGCCACAGAGTTTTTTGTGGGCTTTTCCGACATACAGATCACGGGCTGTCAGGCGAACTCCATGCCTTGTCCAAAGGGGAAGCACATCCTCCATACCGAGGGGGAGCTGCGCCAGAGGCTCATGAAGATCTGTGCGTCCATGGAGGCGGAGAATGCCGTCCGCAGGCAGGGGCGGTATTTTATGCTGAAATCCTACCTGATTCAGATTCTGCTGTTGGTGATCCGGGAGCAGTGCGAGCCCATGGAGAGGCCCAAGGGCTGTGATTTCGAGTCTGCCAACAAAAAGTATGTGGTAGAACAGATACTGAACTATGTGGAGGAGCATTACAGCGAGAAGATTTCTTTGGACCAGATTGCGGAGAATATGTATCTGAGCCCCTTTTATGTGTCCAGAATCTTTAAGAGCGAGACGGGGAACGCCCCCATCCGTCATCTGATCAATATTCGGCTGGAGAAGGCCAAGGAGCTGCTGGAGGGTGGCTATGAGGGGAGCATTCAGGAGGTGGCGGCGCAGGTGGGGTATGATGACGCCTATCACTTTAGTAAGCTTTTCAAAAAGCGATACGGGGTCTCGCCCTCTCAGGCCAGACGAAATGCCAGAGCGTAGCGGTGCAGGGGTTCAGGGAAAGGAGCCTTGGATGAGGCTTTGGCAATAAGTTCCCGGTGAATAAGCTTCCGGCGGGCCGACGGAAGAAGACAGATTTTTAGGGTGCCGGAGGAAGACCGGCTCTTGGCAAGATTGCCCAAGCGGAACAGGAGAGGTCTGGAGAGAGCTAAAAGACAGGACAGAAAAGAGGATAAAAACAGCAGGAAAGAGGGCGCTGCCCGGAACGGAGGTAAATGCATGAGGTATTTTTTTCAGTCCAAGGTTGAGAAGGAGGATAGGGGGTACATGATCCATATTCCCTTCAATGTGTGGGAGGTCTGCAAGCAGAGGGATATCATCAAGGGCGACGTAGTGCTGGACAACCGGCATATCGACTGTGAGCTGCTGCCCAAGGACAAGGGAAATTATGAGATTCACATCAAGGACGAGGACGGGGCCTGTGTGGAATTGGGCGTGCCCCATATGATTCTGCTCCATATCACGGACACGCTGATCAGGATGGATCAGAACAGCCCCTACAGCTTCGAGAATCCTATCCGGAAAATCGACGGCATGAAGGTCATTATCCAGCCCGAAGACGGCCTCTGCGGACAGACCTGTGTGGCCATGCTGGCAGGAGTCACCATTGCTGAGGTGATCAGCGTTATGGACTGCAGGGAGTGGCAGGCTACCATGGGCAGGGTGATTTCCGCCCTGAACTATTATGGAATAGATCATTCTGATGTCATTAATTATACCGAGGGCCGGGATGCGGTTTTGCCCAAGTGCTGTGTCATGATGGAGAAGATGGGGCGTTTCTGCCATTATCTGGTGCATTATGACGGCAAGTTTTATGATTCCAATCTGGGCGTGCTGGAGGAGTATGACATGTCCAAGCTTTTAGGATATCTGGAGATCAAATGCTGATGTAGGCCCATGAAAGAACAAAATGGAGGACAGAGCCGATGTATACGGAAATACAGTTGGACAGAATGCTGGGCAAATTAAAGAGATATGAGGAAATGCTGGAACCCAAGCTGTTTACGGTGGTGGACACAGTGGAGATGAAGGCGTTTCTCACCGACGGAAGTCACCACAGCGTGCCGGAGGAAAGCTGCTTCTCCCACTGTGAGGACGGGACGGTATTTGAGGGAGAGGGGATCTACTGCTGGTTTCGGGGCGGCTACACCGTTCCGGAGTCGCTGGAGGGGAAGACGCTGTTTGTCTATCCCCGGATCAAGGGGTACGAGGGAATGCTCTGGGTGGACGGAAAGCCCTATGGCAATTTCGCAGCCAAATTCATCGTACACAGCCACGGCAACCATTACTGCGACATGCTCCGCCAGAATGCCAGAGGCGGAGAGCATATTGACATTGCCTTGGAGTATTATGCAAATCATTATATCAAGGGAACTCAGCCCTTTTTTGTGGAGGCCCAGAAGTTTTACAAGATTGTCTATCATCCCGTGGATATCTGCCTGAAGGACGAGGAGCTGGCGGAATTCTATTTTGACCTGAAGGTGGCAAACGGAATGGTGAAGGCTCTGGAGGACAAGAGCTTCCGCCGGGCGGACTTTGTGAGGGCGCTGCTGGAGATTCACAGCTTTATCTCATATGATATAGAGAATCAGGATGCGGAGGTGTTCCGGGAGGAGATCCGCCGGGCGGACAAGATACTGAAGAAGGTGCTGAAGGAGAACAACTCCTCCTCCGCTCCTTATGCAGGATTGATCGGTCATTCCCACATGGATACGGCATGGCTGTGGCATAGGGGGGAGACGGAAAAGAAGTGCGCCAGAACCTACGCCAACCAGATGAACCTGATGGATCAGTACCCGGACTATACCTTTGTGCAGAGCTCCGCATACCACAGCGACATCATAAAGAGGATGTACCCTGCCCTATTTGAAGATATGAAGAAGCGGGTGGCGGAGGGACGGTACGAGCCCAACGGCGGCGTGTGGATCGAGTGTGACTGCAACATTCCTTCCGGGGAGTACATGGTGCGCCAGTTCGTCTGGGGGCAGAGGTTTACCAGAGAGAACTTCAATTATACATCGGATGCATTCTGGCTGCCGGATACCTTCGGTTACAGTGCTTCCCTGCCGCAGATCATGCAGGGCTGCCGCATAAAGTATTTCCTTACCACAAAGATGTCGTGGAATGATACCAATGTATTTCCCTATGACACCTTTTATTGGAAGGGCATCGACGGCTCTCAGGTTCTGGTGCATTTCAACCGCACGCATGTGTGGCCGGATCCGGCTGCCCTGAGGGAGAACCTGCTGGAAAAAGGCAGCAATACCATTCAGGAGCGCGCGGTTTCCAGAATGAGGCTGATCTCCTACGGCTTCGGGGACGGAGGCGGAGGTCCCGAATTCGGCATGATCGAAGTGGCAAAGCGCCTTAAGGATCTGGAGGGGATGCCCAGAACCTCCCATACCACAGTGAGCCGTTTCATGGAGGAGCTGGAGGAGAGTCTGGTGGAGCCCTCCGTCTATAGCGGGGAGCTGTATCTGGAGCTGCACCGGGGCACGCTGACCAATCAGCATGTGATTAAAAGGAACAACCGAAAGGCGGAGTTTGCCCTCAGGGATCTGGAATATGTGACGGTGCGGACTGCCATAGAGAAAAAGCAGGCGGCGTCGGGAGAGAGGATCGACCCTCTCACAGAGGAGCTTTTGGTGAACCAGTTCCATGACATACTGCCGGGAACCTGCATTCCCAGAGCCCATGACGAGGCCATTGAGGCCGTGTCCCATATCATAGACGAGGCCGGAAAAATTACCGGGGAGCTGCTGGCGGATGCTGCGGAGGCAGATTCCCGAAAGGCTGCAAGGACGGTCACCTTGGTGAACACCCTATCCTTTGCCCGCAGCGATGTGCAGTATCTTCCTTTTGAGGGCCTTTATGTGAAAGGCTATAAGCAGCAGGTGGTGAAGGGCATGGACGGCAGCAGCAGGCTGGCGGTTCAGGGAGTCGTGATCCCCGCCTTCGGCAGCGTGGTGCTGGAGCTGACGGAGGAAAGCGCGGAGGGCGAATCCGTGTTCTGCGCACAGGGCCGGACGCTGGAGACTCCCATGGCCAAGGTGGTTTTCAATGAGAAGGGCTATATGGATTCCTTTGTGGATAAGAGAAACGGCCGTGAGCTTCGGGGAGAAGGCTATGGGCTGAACACTCTGCTCATGGCGGAGGAGGTATCCCTAGGCTGGGATAACTGGGACGTGGATGCCGATTTTGAGTGCAAGCTTCAGGACAGCGCCCAGCTTCTGTCCAGAGAGGTGGTGGCGGACGGCGCTGTGGAGTACAGAATCCGCAGCCGCTATGGCATCGGCGGAAAGTCCACGCTGGAGCAGGATATGATCTTCTACGGGGACAGCCCTCAGGTGGTCTTTGAGACCAAGATGGACTGGCAGGAGGATCATCGTTTCCTGAAGGCGGCCTTCGATACGGCCATTCATGCGGACTATGCCAGCCATGAGGTGCAGTTCGGCTGTATCCGCAGAGCCACAAACCGCAATACTTCCATCGAGAAGGCACGATTTGAAGTATCCAATCACAAGTACACCGATCTGTCGGAGACCCGTTACGGCGTTGCTGTGCTGAACGACTGTAAGTACGGCATCAGCGTGAAGGAAGGGCAGCTGCGGCTGTCCCTGCACAAGGGAGGCTGTATGCCGGACTTCAGGGGAGACAAGGGAATCCATGAGTGTACGTATGCCTTCCTGCCGCATTTAGGGGGCTTTTCTGCCGGGAATGTCATAGAGCCTGCATATCTGCTGAATGAAAAGACGCTGCAGGTGTCAGGAAGCCTGCCCATGGAGAGCCTGCTGACGGTGGGAACCGACCATGTGATCGTGGAGACGGTGAAGCCTTCGGAGAGACCCCAAAGGGGAGAAGCGCCCTCAGACGGCGCAGGAGAGAAGAGTTTCATCCTGCGGCTCTACGAGGCGGAGGGCGCAGGGGACAGAGTGGCTGTAAGCTTTGGCATTCCGGTGAAGGGCATTGCGGAGACCAATCTGCTGGAAGAGACCCTTAAGGAATACGAGGCAGCACAGGAGCTTGTGCTTGACTTTAGGCCTTTTGAGATCAAGACGCTGAAAATTTACTATTAAGGCGTATAGGAAAAATGCGTAAATGAAAATCCATAGGGCTTGTGAGGTTCCTGCATCAGGCAGGCCGAGGCGGAGGCCGGCGCGCGTGAAGGTGCGGCGCTCTTGTCTGGTCTCCGGGCAGGAGCCGGGCAGGCCGGAAGAATTCTGGTACATATGGAGGCATGTCTGACATGCAGCTTGATTTGACGGAAGGGAAGGTGGTTTCCCGGCTGGTACGGTTTGCCGCGCCGCTGATGGCGGGCAATCTGCTGCAGCAGCTTTATAATGTGGCGGATACCTTTATCGTAGGGCGGTATCTGGGGGATGAGGCGCTGGCCGCAGTGGGCTCCTCCTATACTTTGATGGTGTTTCTCACCAGTATATTGATAGGGCTGTGCATGGGGAGCGGGGTGTATCTGTCCATACAGTTTGGAAAAAAGGATCAAAATGCCTTTCAGGAGGGATGCTTCGTATCGTTTTTGCTGATCGCCGCGATCACGCTGGTGATGAATGTGGCGTTGTATTTTGGCATCGACCTGATCATGAGACTCATGAACATTCCCCCTGAAGTGTATGCCATGATGCGGGAATATCTGTGGGTGATTTTTGCCGGGCTTTTCGCCACCTTTCTCTATAATTATCTTTCCAACTGCCTGCGGGCGGTGGGAAATTCGGTGGTTCCGCTGGTCTTTCTCTGTGTGTCGGCGGTGCTGAACATCGGGCTGGACATTCTGTTTGTCACGGTGCTGGACAGAGGCGTGGCAGGAGCGGCGGAGGCCACGGTGATCGCCCAGTACGCCTCGGCGGCTGGGCTGCTTGCATACTATCTTTGCCGCTGCAGAGAGCTTCATGTCAGCAGGCAAAATGCCGTTTTTCGCTGGAGCACGCTGGGAACCATAGTGAACTTCTCCGCACTGACCTGCATCCAGCAGTCCATCATGAATCTGGGAATCCTCATGGTGCAGGGGCTGGTGAACAGCTTTGGCACCACGGTGATGTCCGCATTTGCGGTGGCGGTGAAGGTGGACACTCTGGCGTACTCCCCCGTGCAGGACTTCGGCAATGCCTTCTCCACTTTTGTGGCCCAGAACCATGGGGCTAAAAAGCTGGAGCGCATCCGGCAGGGCATGAAGCGGTCGGTGCAGGCAGTGGCCGTGTTCTGCGTGGCAGTGAGCGCTCTGGTCTTTGGGCTGGCGGGACAGCTTATGGGACTGTTTGTGAAGGATGGCAGCAGGGAGGTCATAGCCGTGGGAGCGGAATACCTGCGCATAGAGGGGATGTTCTATTTCCTGATCGGCCTGCTTTTCCTTTTCTACGGCTATTTCAGGGCGGTGGGAAGGCCCGGCGTGTCCGTGGTGCTGACCGTTGTGTCGCTGGGAACCCGGGTTGTACTGGCTTACCTGCTCTCGGCGGTGCCTTTTTTGGGGGTGCGGGGAATCTGGATGTCCGTTCCTATCGGATGGTTTTTGGCCGATGTGGCCGGGATGCTGTTTCTGGCAAAGAGCACTGAAAAGGAAAAGGGATTGGGGAAAAAGCAGCCTGAGAGAAGCTGTGCAGAAAGGGAGGATTCGGGAAGCGGGGCCTGAGCAGTCCGGGCAGAGGAAAGGCAGGGAGATATGTGCCTCCCTGCCTTTTGCCTCTGTTTGCGTCTATTCAGAATGTATACTCTTTGGACGGACGGTAATAATAGGTCTGGAGCTGACGGTCCGCGGTATAAGTCACCAGATAGACTTCCTCCGGACAGTTCGCAGCCGCCTCGTCCAACAGGGTGCCGAAGGAAGGGGGTCTGGAATTGCGGGGACGCTGCTGTCCGCTGCTTCCGTTTTCCCGCCTGAGCTTGGGCATCCGGGCAACCGTCTGAATAGGATACACCTTGAAATTGTTCTGAATTCCGTTTGCTGCGTCGATCCCTCCTTGGATGTGTATTTCAACAGTGCCGCAACGCTTCTTCTTATTTATTATATCGGCATATGCAAAGGGGGAAATTAGCGGCGGCGGGCAGATAATGCCTTTTTCCTCAATTCTAAAATAAATATTAAATCATCACATGGGATGCAAAGTGAGAAAACAAGAGAAAAAGTGAGAAAACAAGAGGAAAATAAATGTAGCTGTCCATGAGTTTTTCTGAATATATTTGCAAAGACTTACATATAAAACTATTATATGTCTTAGCGATTAGCACTCGTGGCTATTGAGTGCTAACAAAGTCAAACTGAATAATAGGAGGCAATGGTTATGAAATTAGTACCTTTGGGCGACAGAGTCGTATTAAAGCAGTTAGTTGCGGAAGAAACCACAAAGTCAGGGATCGTCCTTCCCGGACAGAGCAAGGAGAAGCCCCAGCAGGCGGAAGTAGTTGCAGTAGGCCCCGGCGGCGTGGTGGACGGCAAGGAAGTCAAGATGGAGGTGAAGGTCGGGGACAACGTGATCTACTCCAAGTATGCCGGTACGGAAGTGAAGCTGGATGATGAGGAATTCATCGTAGTGAAGCAGAACGATATTCTTGCTGTAATCGAGAACTAAATTATAATATCATATAACATGGAGGCATGACAATCATGGCAAAAGAGATTAAATACGGTGCGGAAGCCCGTGCGGCATTAGAGTCCGGTGTCAACCAGCTGTCTGACACCGTGAGAGTGACCCTTGGACCCAAGGGCAGGAACGTGGTACTGGATAAGTCCTTCGGCGCTCCCCTGATCACAAACGACGGCGTGACCATCGCAAAGGAGATCGAGCTGGCAGACGCTTTCGAGAACATGGGCGCTCAGCTGGTGAAGGAGGTTGCCACCAAGACCAATGATGTGGCGGGTGACGGTACTACCACGGCAACTGTTCTGGCCCAGGCAATGGTGAATGCGGGAATCAAGAATCTGGCAGCAGGCGCCAATCCTATCATTCTGAGAAAGGGCATGAAGAAGGCTACGGAGTGTGCGGTGGACGCTATCTCCAGAATGAGCCAGAAGGTCAACGGCAAGGAGCACATCGCAAGAGTTGCGGCAATCTCTGCAGGAGACGACGAGGTTGGCCAGCTGGTGGCGGATGCTATGGAGAAGGTCAGCGGGGACGGCGTCATCACCATTGAGGAGTCCAAGACCATGCAGACCGAGCTGGATCTGGTGGAAGGCATGCAGTTCGACAGAGGATATATCTCCGCTTACATGGCTACCGATATGGATAAGATGGAGGCTACTCTGGAGAATCCCTGCATTCTGATCACCGACAAGAAGATTTCCAATATTCAGGAGATTCTGCCTCTGCTGGAGCAGATCGTACAGTCCGGCGCAAAGCTTTTGATCATTGCCGAGGATGTGGAGGGCGAGGCTCTGACCACTTTGATCGTGAACAAGCTGCGCGGCACCTTCAACGTAGTGGCTGTGAAGGCTCCCGGCTACGGCGACAGAAGGAAGGATATGCTGCAGGATATCGCAATCCTTACCGGCGGAACCGTGATCAGCTCAGATCTTGGCTATGAGCTGAAGGATACCACTCTGGACATGCTGGGACATGCGAAGTCCGTGAAGGTTCAGAAAGAGAACACCGTCATTGTAGACGGCGAGGGCGAGAAGGACGAGATTCAGGCCCGCATTGCCCAGATCAAGAAGCAGATCGAGGAGACAACCTCCGATTTCGATAGAGAGAAGCTGCAGGAGAGGCTGGCCAAGCTGGCCGGCGGCGTAGCCGTCATTCGCGTAGGCGCCGCTACTGAGACCGAGATGAAGGAAGCCAAGCTGCGCATGGAGGACGCTCTGGCGGCCACCAGAGCTGCAGTGGAGGAAGGCATCATCTGCGGCGGCGGTTCCGCTTATATCCATGCCGCAAAGGAAGTTGTGAAGCTGGCTGAGAGTCTGGAGGGCGACGAGAAGACCGGTGCAAGCATCGTGCTGAAGGCTCTGGAGGCTCCTCTGTTCCACATCGCTGCAAATGCAGGTCTGGAAGGCAGCGTGATCATCAACAAGGTGAGAGAGTCCGGTGAGGGCGTTGGCTTCGACGTGCTGAAGGAAGAGTATGTGGACATGGTCAGCGCAGGCATTCTGGATCCTGCCAAGGTGACCAGAAGCGCGCTGCAGAATGCTACCAGCGTTGCAAGCACTCTGCTGACCACCGAGAGCGTGGTTGCAAACATCAAGGAGGAGACTCCCGCAATGCCCGCAGGTGCAGGCGGAATGGGCGGAATGATGTAAAAAAGGTTATATGATGTAAAAGGATAGAAGAAATCAGGGCGGGCTATACCTGCCCTCAATGAAAAGCCGTCCCAAACGGGGCGGCTTTTTTGGCAGTGGAGAAATGGGCTGATGCTTTTGTCTGGGAGGGCGCGGTTATGGGCTGCAGACCGCATGGGCCGTTTCGCAGAGGCAGCGAAAGGCCGTTCAGGGAAGGGGCCAGGGGGAAGCTTGGCCGTATATGGAGATGTGCGGGCAAGCTGTAGAGACGAAAAATTTTAGGAGGTGTAATGTCCGTGAGCAGATTTGAATATGTGGTGGCGGAGATTGACGGGGACTATGCCCGTCTGAAGCGCATAGATGAGGAGACGGAGGAGCTGAAACTGGTGGCACGGGCGCTGCTGCCCCCGGAGATAACCGAGGGAACGAGGCTTCTTTACGAATGGATGAGCTACAGCATCATGGATTGAGGACTTGATTCCATGATACTTACCTCTTGCAGTGCTATAGTTACCTCTTGCGCAGAACCTATTTACATATACGGAGTTTGCTGTATACTGAGAACATAGACCTGCGGCAAACAAAAAGAGTAGGAAGCACCCGGAACCATTGCAGAGGTATGGTATGAAGGTAAAGATCGAGATTGAAGAGGGGCTGGCGGAGGAAGAGATCGTCATCCGCTGCGGCCGCCTGAATGACTTGGTAGTCGGCATACAAAACTATATATCAGAGCAAGGCAATGGAAAGAGGTGCTTGTCCCTCAGGAGCGGAGAGAAGACCTTTTTCATCCCTTTGGAGGAAATTTTTTTCTTCGAGACGGAGGGAAGGGAGCTGCGGGCCCACACGGCAAACAAAATGTTTTCCTGCGACTATAAGCTTTATGAACTGGAGGAGCTTCTGCCCGGAAGATTCATGCGGATTTCTAAGTCCTCCATCGCCAATCTGGATTGCGTCTATTCTATCACGAAGAATCTGGCCGCTTCCAGCATAATGGAGTTCAGAGACAGCAGCAAGAAAACGTTGGTGTCACGCTCCTATTACAAGGCGGTGACGGAAAGGCTCAATGCCAGAAAGCTGGGGCTTTGACCGGGCGGGAATCCGCAGGATGGGAAGAGTGGTTGAATCATCAGCATGAGGGATTCATGCGGAAAGAGGTAAGATTATGTATCGAGGAAAAAAGAGTGTTTTTTGGGCGATCATGCTGATACTGCTGGCGGCAGCCCTATTGGCCAGTAGGCTGGGGTATCTGGAGGGGATTGGGTTCTGGCCGATTCTGTTCTCCGCCATTTTCGTGGCGTTTGTGATCAATGGGATCGCAAAAGGAAAGTTCGGGACCATTCTTTTCTCCATCGCGTTCCTGATCATCTTAAATGATGAGGCGCTGCATCTGGAAGCCATCACGCCTTGGCCCGTGCTGGGAGCCGCTCTGCTGTGTACCATAGCTTTGAAAATGCTGTTTCCCGGTTTTAGCAGGTGGCGGTACAAGGCTATGAACGGCGGGGGAATGGTTATGATGGATGAGCAGAGCGGGAGCCAGCGCAGGTATGAGAACATTTGCGGCTCGTCGATGAAGTATATTTCCGGTGAGGTTTCAGAGGTGAATATAGAGAATGTGTTTGGCGCTCTGTCTATCTATTTCATGGATGCCGTGCCCGCCGAAGGCTCCATAAATGTGCGGGTGGAATCTGTTTTCGGGAGCGTGACGCTGTATGTTCCCTCTTCATGGAACGTGCGGGTGAATGTTCAGAGAGTCCTAGGCTCCTCTGGAGCCAGGGGAAGGTGGGAGCCGGACGGCGTCTATGAGATGTATGTGGGCGGGGATGCGGTATTTGGCGAGGTGAAGGTGATTTACGTCTGAGATTATGGAACATGATGTGGGTGCATGATATAGATGCCCTTGTGCGGCTTGTTCGCCAAGGGCATCTTCTGTGTGATGTTGACTAGGGGAAAATGCTGTGGTAGTATATGTGTATAGAAACTACTGTAGTAGTGTGGAATATTTCCGATTTTATGGATGGTCATACTGCTGCGTTGCTGGCGCCCTTTGATATTCCTTCGTCTTTGAGCGTATATTCCCTGCTGCAAGAGGGGACGGGAGTACAGAGGCCGGGATCGGAGGAATTCTGGGAGGCTTTGGCAGGGGAGGAGCAGAACCATAAGGCTATGGCGGGAATGGCAAAGATGGGGAGACTGCCCGGCACAGATTCAAGGAGGCCTGCAGGGTCTGCAGGATGGGGGCGGAACCGGTCAGGTTCGGTGAGGAGGATGTTTGTATGGGAAAACGAAGGGCAGATATAGGCGTGAAACTGTTAAGCTGCATTTTGCTTTGCTGCATACTGTCAGGGGGCTGCGGCAATGAGCCTGACGGCGATACAGCCCTCGAACCGACCTTTGAAACGGAGGAGTCCGGAGGGGGAGAGACAGAGCAGAACCGTTCCGAAGCCGTATTTTCCGAGATTCGGTCGGAGACAGAGGAGCTTTTTTCGTCCAATGACGCCACGGAGCTGATCTGTATGCAGTTTTATCAGGGGGAACCGGTGGAACTGAGGGGCCGGGTGAGCAGGGATGAGGAATTGGGGCTTGTGGTGGATGTCTATCTGTACAAAGAGGATGGCAGCGGCACGCTTTTGATTGAGAAGATTGCGGATCCCAATAGACTGACCAGAGGAACGGGCTGTATGGCGCGGGACGGAAGCTTTTACCATATCAAGCAGAAAAAGCTTATGAAGTGGGATTCTCAGGGCAAGCTGGTCTATGAAAAGGAATTGGATATGCGCCTCGTTGATATTTGTCAGCTGGATGACGAAACCATCGTGATTCTTGCGGAGGACGACAGCGACAGCTTTGACAGAACCCTGCTGATGAAGCTGGATGAGGATAAGGGCACACTTTCCGGAATCAATAACGTGATGCTGGGGGAGGGAGGCTTAGGCGGAATTTACAAGGGTATAGCAGCCGGCAGGGAAGGACTGCTTTTGATGGAGCGCACAGGGGGGATCTATGAGATAGATTTAAAGAGCGGCTCCAAAACCAATATAGTGTCCTTTCAGAATTCTACTATTGAATTATCTTCACAATACTATGATGCGGGCAGGACCATGCATGACTTCAGAGTTCTGGAAACCGGGGAGATCCAGATTCTATGGGAGCAAAAAGGGGCAGGGATCTGTGAGACGCTGCGCATGGCGGAAACGGACAAGACAGCGCTGGTGATCAGGGGATATAGCCTTTCCGATTCGTGGCTCAAGGAGCGGATCGCGGAATTCAACCGTACCAGCGAGACCTATCAGGTGATTCTGGACACGGCGGCGGAAGGGGTAGAATGGGAGGACTACGCCAGACAGACCAGCGTTGAGCTTGCGGCGGGAAAAGGGCCGGATATCTTGTACGGAGGGGTTTTGGGAGATTATCTGCAGGGCATCCTTGCCCGGGGAGGCATTGAAGACTTGCAGCCTTATATGGAGAAGAGCGGTCTGAAAAAGGAAGATTATTTCCCTATTGCGTTCTGTTCCTATGGCAGGGCCGATGGAATATACGGAATCAGCACGGAGATAGACGCAGACGGATGGATAATAAAAGGGGAGGTTTTGGGGGAAGAGGAGCCCCCTGACATAGAGACTTTGGTGGAGGCTCTCATAACATGGCAGGAAGAGGGATGTATCGGGAGCAGCTACGAAGAGGAAGATATTCTCAGATCCCTTCTGGAGGGCTCGGAGAGCCTTTGGGGAATGGTCGATTGGGAGCAGGGCACCTGCGATTTTAGCCAAGATCTGTTTATAAAGATATTGGAAGCTTCAAAGCGGTATGTTTGTGAGGTAGAAAAAGGGTCTCCTTCCGTTGCGTGGAGCACATCCCTTTCCAGTTTTGAGTATTTCTGTGCTTATGAGGCCCATAAGCAAAAGGGATGTGTTGCAGCAGGCACTCTGTTTGATGACGGATGCTATGCCAGAGAACGATGGAGGGCCAAAAGCCTGGCCGTGAACGCAAATTCTCCCCATAAGCAGGCAGTATGGGAGTTTATTGCCTTTCTTTTGGGGGACAAGGCGCAGGAGACCTTAGCTCATAAGGGGCGCACTCCCGTGGGCAGAGGGGCCTTCGACAAGGCTTTGGAGCTTCGGCTGCAGGAAATAGAGAGCCGAAAGGCGGTGAGCATAGGCACTTATACCATATATAACGGCCAGATCAGCGAAAATGATGACTGGGTGACATACTACGCCGAGGATGTGACGGAGGAATGGATAGAGCGGTATAGGCAGACAATGGAGGAGGTGAGGGATCTTCCTCTGCGGACAGAGCCTATACTGAAAATTATCTGTCAGGAGGCGGAGGATTACTTTACCGGGAAGAAGACTCAGGAACAGGTTGCGGAGGCAGTCGGCAATAGGGTGCAGCTGTATCTGGACGAGAATCCATGAGGGATAGGAGGGCGAGGAATAGGAGGGCATGGGAAGCGTTCCGGTGGTCTTGACGGAGGAACGTGAAGGGGAGTATAATGGGAGGGCGGGCGCATATTACGGAATATGGCTCATGGCCGTTGCTGCTTTTGATGTTTTGATAGGAGAAGGCGCGCCGCAATACTGACGGAGGGTGACGCTTATGTACTCTTATACTGTAATTCAATGGCTGTTCTTCTTTTATTTTTATTGTTTTGCAGGCTGGTGTTTCGAGTCTGCCTATGTGTCCATAAAGTCCAGAGAGCTGACCAACAGAGGGTTCCTTCGGGGGCCCTTTCTGCCGATTTACGGCAGCGGAGCCATCATGATGCTGGTGGTGTCCATGCCCTTTCAGGACAATATTGTGCTGACCTATATAGCGGGCTGTATTGGTGCTACGGCGCTGGAGTACGTGACGGGAGTGGCCATGGAAGCCCTCTTCAAAGTGCGCTATTGGGACTATTCCAAAAACAAATTCAATTTTCAGGGACATATCTGCTTGGGCAGTTCCCTTGCATGGGGGGTGCTGACCATCTTCATGACAGAACTGATTCATGTGCCGGTGGAGAAGCTGGTGCTCTCCATACCGGCACAGATCCTGACTGTGGCCACCTATGTGCTGACGGTGGTGATCTTTGCGGATTTCGCGCTGTCCTTCAAGGCTGCCATGGATCTGCGCAATGTCCTTGTGAAGATGGAGCAGGCCAAGGCGGAACTGGTTCATATCCGAAAGAGGCTGGATGTGATCATAGCCTTGGCGGATCAGGACTGGGAGGAGCGCAAGGCTGCCTTTGCGGAGAGCAGGGCTGAGGCCAGAGAGGCGCAGGAAGAGGCTAGGAACGTGCGTCTGGAGGAGCTGAAGGCGGGCATTGAGAGCGGGCTTAAGCAGCTTAAGCAGCTTGTGCAGTCAAAGCACTCCGCCTACCCGGACAGTGTCAGGGATGAGGTCATGGATCTGAAGACGAAATATGCTGTCAATCTGGAGCTGAGGAAACGGCTGGGAGGGCTGAAGGATTTCTTCCAGAGAGGTTTGATCCGCTCCAATCCGGGCATGACCTCCGAGAGGTTCAAGGAGGCGCTGGAGGAGCTTAAGCAGCGGGCAGGCCGCAGGAAGGGTGAATAAGGGACAAGTGTAGATTCTTCAGAAAACTTTTAGATTAGACTTATTGACAATCCCTTCAATAAGGTGGAAAATGAAATGCAGTGAAAAGGATTCCTATGAGCCGTGCATTGCGGCAGCGCAGTTTTACTGTGTTTGGGGGCTTCAAAAGGGATCCGGCTAAGGCCAATGAATATGGTGATTGGAAAGGATGGATACAAAATGACAAAGATAGATGTGTTTTCCGGTTTTTTGGGAGCGGGCAAGACTACTCTGATCAAGAAGCTTCTCAAAGAAGCCTTGGACGGCAGCAAGACTGTGCTGATCGAGAATGAATTCGGTGAGATCGGCATTGACGGGGGTTTTTTGAAGGAGTCGGGAATCGAGATCAAGGAGATGAATTCCGGCTGTATTTGCTGCTCTCTGGTGGGGGATTTCGGAACCTCTCTCAAGGAGGTCATTGAGACTTATGGGCCGGACCGTATTCTCATCGAGCCTTCAGGAGTGGGGAAGCTCTCCGACGTGCTGAAGGCAGTGGAGAACGTGGCGGCGGATCTGGACGTGCAGGTGAACAGCGCCGTGGCAGTGGTGGACGCTTCCAAGGCCAAAATGTATATCAAGAATTTCGGGGAGTTTTTCATTAATCAGATAGAATATGCGGGGACGATCATTCTAAGCAGGCTGGACAAGGTGAGTGCGGAGAAGCTGGAGGAATGCGTGAAGATGGTTCGGGAGCACAATGGGAAGGCTACCATTGTGACCACTCCGCTGGCAGAGCTGGACGGCAGGGCAGTGCTGGAGACCATAGAGGGTGCAGACACGCTGGACGAGATGATGAAGGAGATGCTTGAGCACGCTCAGGAGGACCATGGGCATCACCATCACGAGGGGGAGTGCTGCAGCCATGGGCACCACCACGATGGGGAGGAGCATGAGTGCCACGGGCACCGCCACGATGGGGAAGAGCATGAGTGCCATGGGCATCATCACGATGGGGAGGAGCATGAGTGCCATGGGCACCACCATCACGATGGGGAAGAGCATGAGTGCCACGGGCACCACCATCACGATGGGGAGGAGCATGAGTGCCACGGGCACCACCATCACGATGGGGAGGAGCATGAGTGCCATGGGCACCACCATCATGAGGAGGAGTGCTGCGGCCATGAGCATCATCACCATGACCATGAATGTGGCTGCGGCCATCATCACGACCACGATCACCATGGACATCACCATGCGGACGAGGTGTTTACCAGCTGGGGCAAGGAATCCCCGGCCAAGTTTACGGCGGAGAGAGTGGAGAGCATCCTGACTGCCCTTGACAGCGGGGAGTATGGGGCTATATTACGGGCTAAGGGTATGGTTCCCGCACAGGACGGCAGCTGGATTTACTTCGATTATGTCCCTGAGGAGCATGATGTGAGGACGGGGAAGCCGGAGGTCACGGGAAAGTACTGTGTCATCGGGGCGGAACTGAAGGAGGATAGGCTGGAGGAGCTGTTTCGCTAAAAAAGCATGGTATATAAGCTGCTATGGGGCGGAAATTTCTGCAGAAAAGCAAGGTTGCCCGCAGGGACGGGCGGATGGGAGCATGAATGAAACCGGTATATATGATCAACGGCTTTCTGGAAAGCGGCAAGACGGAATTCATTTGTTTCACGCTGGCACAGCAATATTTTCAGGTAAAGGGAAAGACTCTCCTGATTCTCTGTGAGGAGGGGGAGAATGAATACGATCCGGTGCTATTGAAGAGGAGCCGCACGGAGGTGGAGCTGATCGAACAAGAGGAGGACTTCAATCCGGCCCATTTGACGGATCTGGAAAAGCTTCATAAGCCGGAGCGGATCATCATCGAGTTCAACGGCATGTGGAACTACAAAAATGCCAAGCTCCCCTGGTACTGGAAGATTGAGCAGCAGATCACTGTCATAGACGGCTCCACGTTCCCTATGTATTATACCAATATGCGCTCCCTGCTGGCAGAAATGATCAGGAAATCGGAGATGATCATTTTCAACCGCTGCGACGGGGTGCGGGACCAGCTGAATGCATACAAGAGGAATGTGAAGGCGGTGAATGCGTCTGCGGACGTGGTGTTTGAGGATTCCAATGGGGAGATTGACGAGATCTTCGAGGAGGACCTGCCATATGACCTGAATCAGGATCCGATTCAGCTGGACAATAGAGGCTACGGTATCTGGTATTTGGATTCTATGGAGCATTTGGAGCGCTATGTGGGAAAGAAGCTGCAGTTTACGGCTATGGTGATGAAGCCGGAGGAATTTCCCAAGGGGTATTTCGTTCCGGGGCGCATGGCCATGACCTGCTGTGCCGACGACATGGCGTTTCTGGGCTATGTCTGTGAATATGGCGGAGCTGAGGAGCTGCGTCAAAAGGAATGGGTGAAGGTTACTGCAACGGTGTCCAAGGAGTACTGGGAGGACTATAAGGGAGAGGGCCCCATGCTCCATGCTCTCAGTGTGGAGAAGACAAAGGCGCCCAAGGAGGAGATTATAAGTTTTTCGTAGGAAATAAAACAAGGATCTGACAGACGGCTGCTTGGGCCTATGTGAGCTGCAAAAAACGAAGCGCCGTCCGGAGAATGGAAACATGGCGAACAACAATGAAAAAGAGCTGCAGCAGTTAAAGAACCGGTTCAAGGATCTGGCGGAAAAATCCTTCCGTCAGGGAGTCTATACCTTCACCGGTTTTTTGGGGCTGGGAGATCAGGATGTCTTTTGGCAGGAGGAATCCAGACTGCGGTATGCGGGGTATGGCCTGAACGGTGGATTTGAGGGTGCGGACAGGGTTATGCTCCGTTTTGGAAATCCGGAGGAGCTGGGTTATGAGATGCCCTTTCCCATTGTCTGCATTCATGTAAGGCCCTTGGCCCAGAAGTTTGCGGATGAGCTTTCCCATAGGGATTTTCTGGGCGCATTGATGAATCTGGGTATTGAGCGCAGCACCATAGGGGATATTAAGGTAGGAGAAAAGCAGGCTTACCTTTTTTGCATGGATACCATAGCGGAATTTATCTGTGATAATCTGTCGCAGGTGAAACATACCCATGTAAAATGTGACGTGACGCAGGATTTTCGGGACATTCCTCAGGAGGAGCCGGTGTCCGTGGACATTCAGGTCTCCTCCCTCAGAGTGGATGGGGTGCTGGCCAAGGTCTATAACATGTCGAGGGAAAAGAGTCTGGAGCTGTTCCGCGCGGGGAAGGTCTATGTGGACGGGCGGCTCTGCGAGAACAATTCCCGGCTGCTGAAGGCAGGAGAGACCGTGAATGCAAGAGGATATGGGAAGTTTGCTTTGACGGGAGAGCCAAGGGAGACAAGAAAGGGCAAGCTGGCCGTCTCGGCGGCGGTTTATAGGTAGTGATTCTATGTATTCATATTCGATCATCCAGTGGATGTTCTTCTTTTATTTATATTGTTTTGGGGGATGGTGCGTGGAATCCGTCCATGTATCCATCAGAACCAGAAAACTGACCAATAGGGGCTTCCTTCGAGGCCCCTTTTTGCCTCTTTACGGCAGCGGGGCAATCATGATGCTGGTGGTGTCCATGCCTTTTCAGGAGAATGGCTTTTTAGTGTATCTTGCTGGGTGCGTGGGAGCCACGGTGCTGGAATATGTGACGGGAATTCTCATGGAGACGCTGTTCAAGGTGCGCTATTGGGACTATTCCAAGTACCCCCTGAACTTTCAGGGCAGGGTGTGTATCGGAACCACGCTGGCATGGGGGCTGTTGACCATACTGCTGACCAGAGTGATCCATGTGCCGGTGGAACAAGTGGTGCTGGCCATTCCTGACAGGGTGCTGCTGGCAGTGACGCTGTTTGTGACGGTGGTTATTTGTACGGATTTCGCCCTCTCCTTCAAGGCGGCCGCGGATCTGCGGAGCGTGCTTTCAAAGATGGGTACGGTGAAGCGGGAGCTTGTTCATATCCAAAGGCGGCTGGACGCCATTGCGTCTGCGGCGGGCCAAGGCCTGCAGAAGGGCAGGTCGGCGCTGACGGAGGGTATGGCCAACATGAGGGGAGAGCTGACGGAAGGTATGGCGGTGAGGCTGGAGGAAGTGAAGGCAGGTATTGAGGGAAGACTTGAGAGCATCAAGAATCTGGCCCAGACCAAGCCCTCGGAATATTGGGAGAATGTCAAGGAAGAACTGATCGAACTGAAAACGAAATATGCAGTGAATCTGGAGGTGAGAAGGTATCTGAGCAGCCTGAGGGACTTCTTCCAGAGGGACATGATTCGCTCCAATCCGGGCATGACCTCCGAGGAATTTGGGGAAGAGCTGGAGGAGCTGAAGGACAAGATTTTGGAGGAGGAAAAAGGAGAGTAGAAGGATTTGCCATAAACTATGCACAGTATCTGAGTTATCACTTCTATATCTGTGAAAAGCCGGAGCTGACGGTACGGCTCTGTCAAGGGTGGACTTTTGGAGCGGCGGCATTTATGAGGAGGAGCATGGTATACAAAATAGATTATAAAGATAGGAACAAGAGCATTGCCTGCTATCTGCCGGAAGGGGCGGCGCCGGATAAAAGCGCCGTGGAGGAATTGCATCAGATGACGGCTCTGGAGGAGACTTTGGATAGGCTCAGGGGAGTGCCGGGATTTTTTCAGGGAGATAGGCAGGGGATCGAAAAAATCATCGTGACGCCGGATTTTCATAAGGGTGCCGGGATTCCCATCGGAACCGTGATGATGACCAAGGGCTTTGTGGTTCCTCAGGCAATGGGAAATGATATCAACTGCGGTATGCGCTTCTATGTCACGGATCTGCCGGAGGAACGGATCAGGGAGAAGCTGCCGGAACTGACGAAAAAGATTCGCCATGTATTTTTTGAGGGCGGCAGGCAGATACCCATGACGGGGAGACAGCGGCAGGCGCTGTTTTGCTGCGGGCTGGAGGGGATCTTGGACACTTGTCAGGATGCCGGAGGGAGGGGCTTGTGGCGGTACTATCAGCCCCAGATTCAGGAGAAATGGCTGAACCGCACTGCATTTCGGGGCAGCATAAAGGTTGACGGGACGGAAGGGCTGGAGGACTTTATCGGCAGTTATGGGGAGCTGACCTATGACGATCAGATCGGTACAATCGGCGGAGGCAATCATTTTCTTGAGATACAGCGGGTTGCGGAGATTTATGACGGCCAGACCGCCAATGTCTGGAAGGTGAAAAAGGGAGCCGTGGCGGTGATGCTGCATAGCGGTTCCCTGACCATAGGCCATCACAGCGGACTGCTGAACCGCAGGATCTGTCAGGACATCTACCCTGCAGGGCTGCCCCATCCACAGAATAAGATATATCTCATACCGGAATCGGAGGCTGTGCAGGATCCATGGCGCCGTTTCTGGCAGGTCTCCGGAAATGCCGCAAACTTTGGCTTTGCGAATCGTCTGTTTCTGGGATTCATGATTCAAGATGTCTTTTCCGGCGTGCTGGGCGAATGCGGCATGGAGCTGCTTTATGATGCCCCGCACAACTATATCTGGAAAAAGCAGATTGGCGGCGAAGATTATTATATCCATCGGAAGGGCGCCTGCCGGGCAGGCGGCTGTGAAGAAATGGAAGGCACGGAATTTGCCTATTATGGCGAACCGGTGATGATACCCGGTTCTATGGGCAGTTCCAGCTATCTGCTTCGCGGAATGGGAAATCAGGATGCTCTTTGGAGCGCCAGCCATGGCGCCGGGCGGAAAAAGTCCCGTGGAGACGCCATCAAGGGCAATGACGAGGCCTTTCATCGGTTTATGGAAAAGTTCCACATTATTACGCCCATCGATCCGGCCCGCACTGACCTGAAGGGCAGGGCGGATATCCTGAAAAAATGGGAAGAGTCCGTCAGGGCGGAGGCGCCTTATGCTTATAAAGATATCGATCAAGTTGTTGCCGTGCATGGGTCTCACCAGATGGCCGCTCCGGTGGCAAGGCTGGAACCGATCTTGACGGTGAAGGCCTAAACCTCAGGTTGATTTTTTGTTTTTGCACTTGACCCTACATGTATGGTAGGAGCAGCGGTTCCTGCCTATAATGTGTTTTAGGCCGCAGGGTTCGCGGAGCGGTTCCTGCAGTATGCTAAGAAGTGCAGAAAACAAAAAACAAGGAGGGTGTAATGGTATGATTGATTTGGAAAGGGTCGGGAAACGCATTGCGTTCCTGCGCAAGGAACGCAAGCTTACGGGGGAGGCGCTTGCGGAGCTGCTTGAGGTCAGCCCTCAGGCTGTATCAAAATGGGAAAACGCCAGATGTCTGCCGGAGACGTCGATTCTTCCGGCTCTGGCAGAGGCTCTGAACTGCAGTATCGACAGTCTGCTTTGTCCAAGAGATTTTTTTGTGCTGGAAGCGGTTTATACGGATGGGGAGACAAATATTCCGATGACCCATTTTGTGGAAAACATGGTGCGGAGCAATGGACTTTGCATCAATGTGAACGAGTCGTTTCTGGGCGTGTCCATTGCAAGCGACCGGCTGAAAATGCTGACGGTGAAATTCCAGACTCCGGAAGGGATTTTCTTTTCGTATGCGTTAGAAAACCATAGCCTTGTATTGGATAAGGAAAGCGTCCGTTATGGGGATGGTCAGGAGTTTAGGATCATTGACGCCTATTATGGAAATGAGAAGGAATTTTCCTCTGCCCTGCAGAAAATGAAGCACTATGAATATTTCAAATGGGACAAGATTTCGGTGAACCATGAGACTTTTCCCAGCAGCACCGCCAGCGATGACGTGGAATATCTGACGTTGGTTTATCTGAACGCTGCCGGAATCCATGTAATCAGCTGTCCGGAAAACGAGACGGTCTATTACGGAAATCATCGCACCAGTCTTTATCTTGAAAGTCAGGAAAAGTGTATTCTGAAGGATGTGATGCGGCTGGACTGGGGGCAGGGAATGGAATGCCCGTGGGCCGGATCGCTGTATGCGGCGCTTAAGTATATGAGGGAGCCATATACCTATCATCAGATCATGGGGATGAGCGGTGCCTGCTGGAGAGTATGCTTTACGGATGTCTGGGATTACAGCTGTACGGACGCGCTGGTGGCATTTGACTATGCTACACCTTTATTCCGGAGTCTGGGTTATTCCTTCCGCATGGCGGATAGGGTGGAAAAACAGGAGAGAAAGGCAGAACGTCTTGCGGTCATGAGAGATATCCGGAACGGAAAGCCGGTTCTGGCCATCAATCTGCGGGTGGCTCCCGAATGGGGAGTGATAACGGGATACACTCAAAACGGAGCCCGGTTCTTATGCCGTACTTATTTTGACAAAGAGGTCTTTGACGTTCTGGAACAGAATGGCTGTGGGGATATAGGGGAGAAAGACTTTTCCGCAGAGGAAAACTCCATCATAGAAGACAGAAGGCTGGTTTTTGAGGATAATGAAGGCTATCTTTTCAATGATTTCTGGCCGTTCCTATTGATTCATTTTGGGGAGAAGGAGGGCGGAGCATCTCCGGAGGATGCTTTGAAAGCTTCCCTTTCTGTATTGAGTGCATCCTTCCATGCGCCTCAGGACAGAGGATATTATCAGGGAAAAGAGGCCTACGAAGCGTGGATGCGGGGGCTTGCCAAGGAGTCTGATTTCCGGTTTGAGGCCGATGGTGAGAAGGCTCAGCGAAGGCTGTGCGTCAATGACAGCATGATAAGCAATCTTATAGATTCCCGCCGTGCGGCGGCGTCCTACTTAAGCGAAAATGCAGATCTGCTGCCTGAAAGAGAAAGACAGTATCTGGCAAAGATGGCGGATAACTGCCGTAAAACTGCAGAGATGTTTTCTGATTTTCAGGATAAGCTCAAAGGTTTGGGCACATGTGAAATGAAGTATAATACAGTTGAGGCCTTTGGCGCCGCTGTTTCCGGACAGCGGAAAGAGCAGTCAGACCTGCTCAAGGAGGCGCTTGCACTGGATGAGGAAAACTGTCAATTGGCGCAGCTTATACTGGATTGCTCCAAATAGATGGGACAGCCGAGAATAAATAGGATTGGACCAGAAAGCGTCAACAAGGCAGGGCAAAATCAGAAGGGGCATAAGCGCTGAAAAGACCGATGTCCGGAGGATGATTGGTGAACCAAAGAAAGCAGGCAAAAAGAACGCCTACCATGACACATGACAAAAGGATATAGGGCTTTGCCCTGCAGGAGACGGCCAGCTGGAATGCCAGCCGGAACGCGATGACGGTGCTTAGGACAAAGGTGCCAATGTCCAAAAGGAAGATGTTTCTGCCAAGGATGAAGGTATAGGCGTAAAAGAAAACAGGGATCAGCAAGGTTCCGGCTGTGATTCCAAGGCATAAGGCAGAAACGATGCAGCGGATTTGGCGCCTGTAGATCCATGCTCCAAATGCGGAGTAGAGCAGCATGGGGAAGAAGAGCAGCTTCATATGCTCCCATACGGATTCATTGACAGGAACGAAAAGGCCTGCAATGGCATTGCTGCCCGTCCAGTCATACAGAAAATGGGCTAGGGATCCTGCAGCCAGCACAAAAAACACTCCTATAATGGTATAAGTTTTCAGACATTTATCTTTCATGGCAAGCACCTCATTTATGATAGTATATGCAGTGATAAGGAAGCTATGCGTGTGTGGGAGGGGCGTCAGAGAGCCTTAGGGCGAACCTGACAGGAAAATCGAGCTCCGATTTCTTAAACAAATCTTAAATAATTTCCCCATTTTATGTTAAAGCCGCTTTTGCTACAATGTATCTAGAAAATCGATTTTCGTTTCGGGAGGACAGCCGGATATGTACAATATATTGATCTGTGATGATGAGCGGGATATTGTGAACGCGCTGAAGATTTATCTGAACGATCCTAATTATACCTTGTTTGAAGCATTTGACGGCAGGGAGGCGCTGCAGGTGGTGACGGAGAAGGACATTCATCTGGTGCTTCTGGATATCATGATGCCGGAGATGGACGGCATAGAGGCTATGGTAAAGATTCGGGAGAGGAGCAATGTGCCCATTATTTTGCTGACTGCCAAGTCGGAGGATTCCGACAAGATATTAGGGCTTACGGTGGGGGCCGACGATTATATCACGAAGCCCTTTAATCCGGTGGAGGTGTCCGCCAGATGCAAGTCCCAGCTGCGCAGGTATATGCAGCTGGGGGCGGGGAATCCTACGCCCCATCTGCTCCGCTGCGGGGGGATCGAGCTGGACGATGCCCAAAAGAAGGTTTCGCTGGACGGCGACGAAGTGGCTCTGACCCCAACAGAGTATGAAATATTAAAACTTCTTATGCGGCATCCCGGACAAGTTTTTTCTCCAAAGGAGATTTATAAGAAGATATGGAATGATCTGCCCTATGGCAGCGAGAACACCGTGGCGGTACATATACGGCATATCCGTGAGAAGCTGGAGATCAATCCTGCGGAGCCCAGATATCTGAAGGTAGTATGGGGGCAGGGATATAAGTGCGAGAAGCTTGACTGAAAGATCGAAGGGAGCTGAGAAAACAGAAAGGAATATCAAACCGGAAAGAAAAAATAAGAACCGGATGGGAAAGCCCAAACCAATAAGAAACGTAAAATCGGAAAGTTTTAGATTTCAGAAAACAAAGCTTGTGTTTTAGAGGGAAAGCAAAAAGGCATAGAGGGAAGGGCAAGAAGAGAAACGAGGCGGGGAGAATGGGAAGAAAATCGGAGGATAGGATAGAGGAGATGGAAAGGCTCAGGGAGAATCAAGAACAAGCAGCCCAGATACCAGAAGAATCAAAGGCAGACACAGAGCAGACAGCTCGGATATCAGAGGAGTCTAAGGCGCAGACAGAGCATTTGGCCCAGACATCCAAGGAATCCAAGGCGGATAGGGAGCAGGCAGCCCAGATAGCAGAGGCATTCCGGCACAACCGGAAGCAGGAAGTTCAATGGCCGGAGGAAGCCGAGGCCGGCAGAAAGAGAAAAGGGAGAAGGAGAGGGGACCATCGGCTTACCGGTTCTATGGCTGCGAAGGTTGTGGCATTTTTTCTCTTGGCTATTTGCAGCTTTTTTGGAATCGTATCCGCTGTGGCGTGTCTTTATATGGGGACGGAAGGATATTATGCATCGAGCTTGAACGATGTGCTGACAGAGGAGCTGCAGGGTATGGTCAACAGTGTCTTTTATGAGGTCAAAGACTATATTGAACTTGGAGACACCGATGCCGCCAAAGAGATTTGCCTGAATAAGAATCTGGATCTGGAGCTGTATTTTTATGATGATACACAGACCAGAAGCGTTATCTGGACCACATGGAACGGTTATACTACAGGGATCACCACAGATATTTTCTGCAGCTTTGGCAAGCGCGCTGAGGTAATGGAAATCAATGGGCATAAAATAAAACCGTACAGAGAATACTGGTTTCGGGCCTATGTGGATCCAGAGTTTCCCATAGAGGACGAGTTTCAGAGTCTGGCAGTTCTGGTGACCTGGGGGTATGAGTTCAGATATCTGTTGATAGGGCTGGTGGCGGGATGCATCTTTCTCTGTGCAGCATGCTTTATCTTTCTGCTCTGTGCCGCAGGGCACCGAAACGGCAGGGAGGGAATCGCGCCCAGTGTGGTGACCTATATTTATTTCGATGTGCTGACCGGCATATTTGCAGGAGTGCTGTTCTTTTTGGCTATTGCAGCGTTTGCCATTATGCGGGAGATATATCAGTATGGAGTTGGATCCATGTCTGTTGTGGTGGGGACGGCTATAGTTGCTGCCATGGGGACGGCAGCAGTGGTTCTGACAACCCTTTATTTCATGGATATTGCTCTGCGATTGAAGCAGGGAAAATGGTGGAGGCATACGCTGGTATACGTGGTTCTGCGCATGTTGTGGCGGGTGGGACGATTCATCTGCAGAGGGCTTGGGGCCCTGCTGGGAAAGGTTCCCCTGGTGCTTACGACTTTAACTTTCTTTCTGGGTATCGCAATTTTTGATTTGGCAGTGATCGTTTTTGCCAGACCGCAGGTGGGCGTCCTCTTGTGGGGGCTGGAGAAATTCTTCTTACTTAATATAGTTATGTATGTGGCCATAATCTGCAAAAAGCTTCTGGGCGCCAGCAGGGCGCTGGCGGAGGGGCAGGAGAATTATCAGGTGGACACCTCCATGATGCTGGGAGATTTCAAGGAACATGGAGAAAACCTGAACAGTCTTGGGCAGGGAATCTCCAGAGCGGTGGCGGAGCGCATGAAGAGCGAGCACTTGAAGACGGAGCTAATCACCAATGTGTCCCATGATATAAAGACTCCGCTTACCTCTATCATCAATTATGCGGATCTGATCTGTGAGGAGACCATGAGGAACAAAGAGGAAGACCAACGTCCCAAAGAGACAGCCCTTGGGCAGGGAACCGAAGGGCAGTCAGACTCTGAAGGCGGAGTCAGAAATGAGGAGGCGAATTCTTGCAAGGATGCCCGGATACGGGAATATGCGGAAGTTCTGCTGCGCCAGTCCAGACGGCTGAAGAAGCTTCTGGAAGATCTGGTGGAGGCCTCCAAGGCTACGACAGGCAATCTGGAGGTGGACTTGAAGCCCTGCGAGGTAGGGGTGCTGCTGTCTCAAGCCGTGGGAGAGTATCAGCAGAGGATGGAAGAGAAGGGACTGGAGCTCATTGCCAGACAGCCGGAACATTCGGTGATTATCATTGCCGACGGAAGGCATCTGTGGAGGGTGTTTGATAATCTGCTGAACAATATATGCAAATACGCGCAGGAGAGATCGAGGGTATATCTGAGCGTAGAGGAAAAGCAAGATAGGGTGCAGATCATCTTCCGAAATATGTCCAAGTATCCGTTGGATATCTCTGGAGAGGAACTGCAGGAGCGCTTCGTAAGGGGAGACAGATCCAGACATATGGAAGGGAATGGGCTGGGGCTGTCAATCGCAAAAAGTCTGATAGAGCTGCAGGACGGAAAGATGGAAATTGTCATGGACGGAGATCTATTCAAGGTGATTCTGTGTTTCAGTGTCAGTAAACCCGTGTAAGAGTTTGTAAGAGATGATTGGGTTAAGCCGATTTGGATGATATGGGTGAAAATCGGGGTTGTGGCATCGGAGGCATATGTGGTACAATGTTGTGCAAAGAGTTTCGGGACTCTGTCCAAAGGTCAAGGATAGGGTGAGGCAGTCTGGAACCCAATAACAAGAAGAGGTGACGTGGATATGGAGAAGGCAAAGGTTTATTTCACCAAAGAGATAACGCCGCAGGCTGTAGTCAGAATGTATGAGGCCATGGGCGTAAAGCTTCCCGGCAGAGTCGCTGTCAAGCTTCATTCCGGAGAGGTGGGAAATCAGAATTTTCTGAGACCGGATTTTTTGGCTCCAATGGTGGCCCATGTGGAAGGCACCATCGTTGAGTGCAACACCGCCTATGAGGGAAAGCGCGATACCACAGAGGCCCATTGGGAGACCATGAAACTCCATGGCTGGACGGACATCGCAAAGGTGGATATTCTGGACGAGGAGGGGGAGATTGAGCTCGCTATACCGGAGGGCCAGAAGATTCGGAAGAATTACGTGGGGAAGCATATAGAGAATTATGATTCTCTGCTGGTGCTTTCTCATTTCAAGGGCCATCCCATGGGCGGCTTCGGCGGGGCGCTGAAGAATATTTCCATCGGGCTGGCATCTTCCCACGGCAAGGCCTATATCCATGGGGTGGGGGATGTGAATGCCTTCTGGACGTCGGATCACGATTCCTTTCTGGAGTCCATGGCGGATGCCAGCAAATCTGTGATGGATTATTTCGGAGGCAAGATAGCCTTCGTCAATATTATGAAGAACATGTCTGTGGACTGTGACTGCTGTGCTGTGGCAGAAGATCCTGCCATGGGGGACGTGGGCATTCTGGCGTCTCTGGACCCGGTGGCATTGGATCAGGCTTGTCTGGATCTGGTGTATGCGTCCAAGGATCCGGGCCGGGATCACCTGCTGGAGCGGATTGAGTCCAGAAACGGGGTTCACACCGTGGAGGCTGCGGCGAAGATCGGAGTGGGCAGCAGGGAATACCAGCTGGTGGAGCTGTAGGAATGGGCCTGAGCGTGAAGGGCGCGCCAGAGCTTGCGGATGTAAAAGACAGCGTGAAAAGCGAAAGTGCTTTTCACGCTGTTTTTCATTATGTAGAAGGGGAAGGAAATATAGCGATTTGTGAGGAGGGTCCCCATGCAGAACGAAAACGATATATTGACGCAGGAGCATATAGAAGAATATGCCGCACATCTACGGGAGCAGGAGCGGGCAGAGAACACTGTCCAGAAGTACCGAAGCGATCTGGCCGCCCTGCGCCGGTGGCTGGGCGGCAGGCCTCTTGCCAAGCTGGTACTGATCCAATGGAAGGAGCATCTGGCCCTCACTTATGCGGCCACATCCGTCAACTCCATGCTGGCGGCACTGAACGGACTGCTGCAGTTCATGGGGCGTGGGGAGATGGCGGTGAAGCCGCTGAGGATTCAAAAGAGGTTGTTCTGCGACGAGGGGAGGGAGCTGACCAAGAAGGAGTATGTCCGTCTGGTGGAGACTGCAAGAGGGGAAGGAAACGAAAGGCTGGCCCTTGTCCTGCAGACCTTGTGCGCTACCGGCATCCGCGTGTCGGAGCTTCCCTATATCACTGCAAAGGCCGTAAGACTGGGCCGGGCCGAGATCAGCAACAAGGGGAAGCTGCGGACGGTTTTTCTGCCGGACAAACTGCGCAGGCTGCTGAAGCGTTATATGCTGAAGGCGGGCTGTACGGAGGGCGCGGTGTTCGTGACCAGAACGGGGAAGCCTCTGGATCGCTCCAATATCTGGAGAGATATGAAGAGACTGTGCAAAAGCGCCGGAGTGGAGCCGGATTATTGTTGGTTTTCCGAGAAACCTATGCCGCTGTTTCTGCAGGAATGCGTTCAGAGCTGGAGAGAGCTCTGTCCGGATTATGAGATTAAAGAATGGAATGAGAAGAACTATGATGTTGCGGATATTCCATATGTGGAAGAAGCGTATAAGAAGGGAAGCTATGGCTTTGTAGCTGATGTGGCTCGTCTTGACATTCTGTATCAATATGGCGGGGTATATTTGGACACGGATGTGACGCTTCTGAAGAGCTTAGATGAACTGCTGTATCAGCCGGCGTTCGTAGGTGTAGAAAAGTGGGGGAATATCAATACCGGAGGTGGATGCGGCGCTGTGGCGCATCATCCTATGATTCGAGAAATGCTGGAATATCGGAAATGCTTTCATTTTTTGCAGAAGGATGGCAGCAGGGATACCGCTACAAATGGATTGTATGAGACGATTCCGTTTCTTAGACATGGAATGAAAGTGGATAATACGATGCAAATCATCAATGGTGTGACAATATATCCGTCATGTGTGTTTCACCCGTATGACTATATGAGCTGCGAAGACTCCAGAACGGAAGCGACTATAGCAAAGCATCATTTTTATGGCGGATGGATGGATAAGCAGGAATTACATGATAGGCAGGATACGCAGAGGATGTATAGAAGTATTCTGAAAAGGATGAAATGCGGGACGGATATTGCCTGAAAGACGGGAGGAGGAGTAGATGGATTTTGAACTGATGGCATCGATGATGTGTGCAGATTATGGCAATCTGAAGCGGGAGGTAGAGAATCTGGAGGAGGGCGGAATCGACTCTTTTCATATTGATATTATGGACGGACATTATGTGCCGAATTTTGCCATGTCCTTGAATGATCTGCGATATATCCGGTCTGTTGCGGAGAAGCCTCTGGATGTGCATTTGATGGTAGAACACCCCAGTAACACTATTGATCTTTTCATAAAGAATCTTCACGTTGGAGATACCGTCTATATCCACCCGGAGGCAGAGTATCATCCATCTACCACACTGCAGAAAATTATCAATGCAGGTATGGTTCCTGGAATTGCCATCAATCCGGGAACCAGCGTAGAAAATGTCCGCATGCTGCTGCGGATTGTGAAAAAGGTTCTGGTCATGTCGGTAAATCCCGGAAATGCCGCACAAATGTTTCTGCCATATGTGGGAGAAAAGTATGATCAGCTGCTTGCTCTGAAGGAGGAAATGCAATTTGATATTTATTGGGACGGAGCCTGCGGGCGGGATAAAATCAAGGAATTTGCTCCTAAGGGAGTGAAAGGTTTTGTGCTGGGGACAACGCTTTTGTTCGGCAAGAGAAAGCCCTATGGGGAAACGCTGCAAGAGATCCGAAAAATGCGGTTTTGATGGGAAACAGATATTTTGCAGAAAGGCTCAGGGATCAAAATGTTTAAAGGAGATATGAACTTATTATGAATACAGCACTATTGCTGTCCGGCGAAACTGGGAGCAGAATACATACCGATATCCCCAAGCAGTATATCTGTGTGAGAGGCAGGATGGTAATAACATACGCCCTGAAGGTTTTGTCCGAATCTTCCTTGATTGACGCAATAGAGATAGTAGCTGAGGACAGATGGAGACAAGCGATTCTGGTAGACACTGAAAATGCAGGAATTGATGTAAAAAAGATATTGGGATTTGCACATCCCGGACCAAATAGACAGAATTCGGTTATGAACGGTTTAAGAGAGATTATCTGCTCAAAACAAGGCAGGAAGGACGCGGCAGGTGATGGGGATACGGTTCTGATTCATGATGCCGCAAGGCCCTTTTTAAGGCAGGAATTGATAGGGTCATGTTATGAGGCGCTGGGCATACATGACGGTGTGATGCCGGTTTTGCCCATGAAAGATACTGTATATTTGAGCCGTGACGGGATAAGGGCTGACGGGCTGTTAGAACGCAGTCATGTTTATGCCGGACAAGCACCGGAGCTGTTTGTTTTGAAGAAATACTATTCGGCAAATATGGCTCTTTTGCCGGACAGAATTATGGATATCAATGGTTCTGCGGAGCCTGCAGTTATAGCAGGGATGGACATTGTGATGATAAAAGGAGATGAGCGCAATTTTAAAATTACTACAGACGAAGATTTGTGCAGATTTCAGGAATATATGAAGGCAGAAAATGTGATATGAGAGGTGAAGGTATATGAGATCTGAAAGTACATGGCAGGAGGGGGAAGTGAGGCTTGAGAGTCTGGGTTCTGCACGGAGTCGGTGATTTACGGTATGAAGATGCCGGACAGCCCGGGATAGGGGCAGGGGAGGCCCTT
>RAZA01000039.1 GCA_003612485.1 bacterium D16-50 | reverse complement strand
TTACATTAACTGCTTGAAAAAAACTTTTTAAACATTTTTCGTTTTACCTATTGACATTTCTTAGCTGGACTTTCTTGAATCTTTCTTTCATGTATCTCGCTTTCTTTTATTCCGTTCTCCTCCATCTCGTCTTCCGGAGTCTTTTCTCCTTCTTCCACATTTACCGCCGGCGCCTCCCCCGCAAACGCGGTTTCCGTCAATTCAATGAATACGTCTTCCAGATTTGCCTTTTTGGATGTCAGTTCCAAAAGAGCCTTTTTCCTTTCCGCAAAGGCAGTAAAAATGGAGCGGCAGACGTCCGTGGGTTCTCCAAATTCAATCTTCACATCCACATGGACGCTGCCTTCTCCAGCCTTCTTCAGCTGCCAGTCAACAGCTGCCTCTATTTCTCCCAGAATTTCATCGATTTCCTTTTTTTCCGCCTCGGCCACAAAGGAAACCGTGTTGGAAGGCACCAGCAGCTTTTCAAGATTTTCAGGCTTGTCAAAGGCCACCATCCTTCCCTTTGCAATGATCAGCACCTTCTCACAGATGGCCTGTACTTCCGACAAGATATGGGAGCTCAGAATCACGGTATGCTCTCGCCCAAGCTGTCTGATCAAATCACGAATTTCTATAATCTGGAGCGGATCGAGCCCCACTGTAGGTTCGTCAAGAATGATGACTCCGGGATTGCCCAGCAGCGCCTGCGCAATTCCTACCCTCTGCCGATACCCTTTGGAAAGCTTTGATATCAGGCGGTTTCCCACCTCCCCCAGCTTGGTCTGTTCAACTACAGATGCAATCTGCGCGGCCAGCTTCCTTCCCCTTAGCCCCTTTGCCTCCCCCACGAATTTCAAATATTCCAAGGGTGTCTCATTCATATAAAGCGGCGGCTGTTCCGGGAGATATCCTATGAGCCTTTTTGCCTGATCCGGCTCTTCAAAGATATCATATCCGTTGATTCTCACATGCCCCATGGTAGCGGACAAGCATCCGGTCATTATATTCATGGTGGTGGATTTACCCGCTCCATTGGGCCCTAAAAAGCCATAGACATGCCCTTCTTCAATCTGAAAGGACAGATCGCTAACGGCAGTAAAATCACCATAGCGTTTGGTTAAATGTTCTACTATTATCATTTCATCCCTCCTTATCCTATTTAAGACCATTGTAATTGTCCCCCCTGAAACACAACTGAAAATGCCGGGCCAAATCATGAACATTCTGTGTCCTCTTTCTTTGTCCCCCAAAACCTTCCCCGCAATATTTTCAAATACCGACTTCACAAATTGCGGATATATTTGTTTTTCAGCTACATTTCAGCTTTGAATTGTACTATAATAAAAAAGGGAATGGGAGAGAACATCATGAAAATACTTGTGATCGAAGACGAAAAACTGCTGGCAGACTCCATCGATGCTTTATTGTCAAAAAAGGGCTTTGAGGTCGAAGTGGCCTATGACGGAGAGACCGGCGCAGAATATGCGGAATTAGGAATCTATGACCTTCTGATTCTGGATGTGATGATGCCCAAGCTGAACGGCTACGAAGTAGCAAAAAAAGTACGGGCTAGAAAATGCGGAACTCCCATTTTAATGCTGACGGCAAAATCAGGATTGGAAGACCGTATTGCAGGGTTAAATGCCGGCGCCGACTATTATCTCGCCAAGCCTTTTGACACCAGAGAGCTCCTGGCCTGCATCAACGCTCTGCTTCGCCGTCAGGGCGCTCAGGTAAATGAAGTGGTTTACGGCAATACCTCCTTGGATCTGTCTTCCGGTATGCTGGTGTGCGGAACAAATTCCATCCGTTTATCTGCCAGAGAATTTGACATTATGCGCTTCCTGCTCCAATCCGGAAGCCGAAACCTTTCCAAGGAAATCATTCTTGCAAGGGTATGGGGCTATGATTCCGACGCGGTAGAGAATCACGTGGAGGTCTATGTGGGCTTTCTGCGAAAGAAGCTGTCCAGCATCGGTTCCAACATCCGCATTGAGGCCATCCGCAGAATGGGATATCATTTGGAGGTAGACAATTCATGACCAGAAAGCTCCGCGCCAAATTCATTGTGATTATCATGAGCATCGTGACAATCATGCTCTGCATCATTATGTCCATGCTCTACATTTTTACAAAAAAGAATCTGGAAAGCGACAGCGTCAATATGATGAAGAACATTGCAGATCGTCCCTTCCTGCCCCATCTTCCCAACGAAATGCAGGGGGATATGCGTCTCCCTTACTTTACCCTCCAGTTGGGCATGAGAGGGAATCTCATTGCAACGGGAGGCGGATATTATGATCTTTCCGACGAAGACTTTCTGAAAAATCTCATTGACGCCACCTTTTCTGCCGACGCCCCCGTTGGCGTCATAGCTCAATACAACCTCCGGTTTTTCCGCAAAAACGCCGCCGGCAATGAGATCATCGTTTATTCCGATATTTCCAGCGAACTCACAGCTTTGAGCAATTTGCTGAGAAACTGTATCTTCATCGGCGTTGCCTGCTTCCTCGCCTTTCTGGGCATCAGCTATCTGCTGGCAGGATGGGTGGTAAAGCCGGTAGACAAGGCATGGCGGCAGCAGCGCCAGTTCATTGCCGATGCGTCCCATGAGCTGAAAACCCCTCTGACGGTGATTATGACAAATGCAGAGCTGCTGCAGAATGCGGATTACGATGAGATCAGCCATTCTGCATTCTCCTCCAGCATCCTTGTCATGGCCAGACAGATGCGTGAACTGGTGGAACAGATGCTGGAGCTGGCCAGAACCGACAGCGTACAGTCTGACGCAGCTTTTTCTTCCTTTGATCTTAGCCGTCTTGTGTCGGATGCCACTTTGCCCTTTGAACCCGTATTCTTTGAGAAAGGCCTTACGCTGTACACAAACATTGCCGAGAATATCCTTATCAGCGGCAATCCCGCCCAGCTGCAGCAGGTTCTGGATATCCTGCTGGACAACGCGCAGAAATATTCCGGTGAAAACGCCGCCGCATGGGTCAATTTGCAGAGACACGGCAAAGGCCACTGTCTGCTCACAGTGGCCAACGAAGGCGAAGGGATCCCCCTTCAGGATCTGAACAACCTTTTTAAAAGATTCTACCGCGCCGATCAGGCAAGAAGCCGCACCGGCAGCTTCGGCCTCGGGCTCTCCATCGCAGAATCCATCGTAAAACTCCACAAGGGTAAAATATGGGCGGAGAGCAAAAACGGCATCAATACATTCTTTGTGGAGCTGCGCAATTTATGATCCCCAGAGCATTTCCCTCTCCCTATGCCCCCCATAGCCGCCTTCTATGCTTTCCAGGTTTCCTATGCTTCCCTTACCTTCCTGAGCATTTCGTCCAGACGGCAGCCCGCTTCATAGGCCCTCCTCAAAAATACGTCCATGTCCTTATCGTGGCATCCCACCTCCAGTATAAGAGGGCCCTCATAGGCGGACTTGCCGATGACCTTGATCACCTGCTCCCAGTCGATCTGGGCCTCCCAGGGAATCAGATGCGCGTCCGTGGCGCCGAAATTGTCATGGAGATGAACCGCGTACATCCTGTCTTTGTACTTGTCCACCACCTGCGGCGCCCTATCCCTCCAGAGCATATTGGCATGGCCGGTGTCATAGCATATTCCCAGAAACTCAGGAGGGTACTTCCCCAGCAGCCTCTCCCAGGCCTCCAGCATACACTCCTCCGTTATATCGTACAGATCCTCCACGCAGATCCGCACCCCCTTCTCCAGACAATAGGGCATCAGCTCGTCAAGGGACCTGTACACGTTTCCGTAAAAGATTTCCTTCTTTTCAGGCTCCTCCCGGAGCGTGATATGGGGCGCATACAAATGGAGCACGATCTCGGATGCCCCCAGAATATGGGCGAAGTCCACGCGGTTTTGGATCAGCTCCACTCCCGCCCTGCGGTTGTACTCCCAGTCGGAGGTGTAGTCCTTTCTATAATGCTCCCTATATAGGCGAATGTCCTTGGAGGATCCTCTGGAGGCATGAAGGGCCTTCGCCCTCAGCCCGTATTTCTCCATCCATTCTCTGGCCTGCTGCATCTCGTAGACGGAGTATGTATAGTCGCCGTCCCATTCATGGCACCAGTGGACATGGGTAAACCCCGCCCCCGCGATTCTGCGGAACAATTCCTCCGTATGCTCCAGCTCCATATGCACTCCTGCAAACTCCGTGCTGATTGCCAATTCCGTCTTTCCCATTTTCTGCTCCACCTTCCTTTCTCAGCAAATCTTAACACAGCCCGGACAGAATTGCAATCGGACAAGAAAATATGTTGTATTCTTCCGCAATTTATTGTAAGCTTTTCTTAAGAGGATTCCTTCCTATTTTCCCGAATCCTGCCATGCCTATCATTCCATATTACAAACGAAGGGATAAGAATATGAACTCATTCGACATTATCGGTCCCGTGATGGTGGGACCCTCCAGCTCCCATACCGCAGGAGCTGTGAAAATCGGAATTATCTCCAGAAAGCTGTTGGGCTCCCCCGTGCGGAAGGCCCACGTCTTCTTCCACGGCTCCTTTCTGGCCACCGGCAAGGGCCATGGAACCGACAAGGCTCTGGTGGCAGGGCTGCTGGGATTTTCCGTTGACGACCAGAGAATTCCGGACAGCTTCCGCTATGCCGATGAAGCCGGAATGGAATACCGTCTGTCCGGAATCGATCTGGGAGATGTCCACCCCAACTCCGTAAAGCTCCTTCTATACGGGGACGACGACCGGCACATAGAGGTGGTGGCGGCCTCCGTGGGCGGCGGCGCCATACGGATCACGGAGCTGGACGGCCTGCCCGCCAACTTTTCCGGCGACTATCCCACCCTTGTGGTGAACAATCTGGACCAGCCCGGACATGTGACGGAAATCTCTTCCATGCTGGGCCACAAATCCATCAACATAGCCACCATGCAGCTGTACCGCTCCTCAAAGGGAGGGAAGGCCGTCATCGTGCTGGAATGCGATCAGGAGGTGCCGGCAGACGCCGTGCGCTGGCTCTCCCGTCTGGAGGGCATCCTGAAGGTGACTTATCTGGGACTCAGCGACGGGGACAATGCATAGCCCAAGAACAGCCGTGTGCCCCTGCCCGTCACAGATCCAAGCGCCGCTGCGGCGAAACTATCCACAGAATATGGAGGAACCCATTATGTACCAATCCTTTCAAGAAATCATCGACAAGGAAAAAAGCACCGGCAGCCTTTTCTGGGAGATCGTCCGGGACAATGACTGCACGGAAATGGATCTCACCAAGGAGGAGGCCTTCCTGCGGATGCAGGCAATGTATGAAGCCATGAAAAGCGCGGACGCCTCCTATGACGCCTCTCTTTCCTCCGCCAGCGGTCTGGTGGGAGGAGACGGCGAGCGGATCGCCGTTGCCCGCAGGGCCGGAAACCTCCTCTGCGGCTCCTTTCTGGGGCTGGTCATGGAGAAGGCCGTGAAGATGGGCGAGTCAAACGCCTGCATGAAGCGCATCGTAGCCGCTCCCACCGCCGGCTCCTGCGGAGTGGTTCCGGCAGTCTTCCTCTCTCTGGAAGAGGAAAAGGGCTATTCTACGGAGCAGATGGTGAAGGCCCTATATGTCAGTGCAGGCATCGGGGGCATCATCGCCCAGAGAGCATCCATCTCCGGCGCCGCCGGGGGCTGTCAGGCCGAGATCGGCGCCGCCTCCGCCATGGCAGCCGGAGGAGCGGCCTTTTTGCTGGGCTGCGACGGCGAGACCATCGCCCACGCTGCAGCGCTGGCCATGAAGAACCTGCTGGGCCTTGCCTGCGATCCCGTAGCCGGTCTGGTAGAGGTTCCCTGCGTGAAGAGAAATGTCATCGGGGCAGTCAACGCCCTGACCTCGGCGGATCTGGCCAATGCGGGAGTCCGCAGCAAGATCCCGCCCGATCAGGTCTTCGACGCCATGAGGAGCATCGGAAAGGCCCTGCCGGAGGAAATAAAAGAGACCGGAAAGGGCGGCCTTGCAGCCACCCCCACCGGCCTCGCCTTCAAGGAAAGCATAAAGGGCTTCTGACCCCTTCCAAAGAGCGGCCGGATTTATATGGATCCGGCCGCTTTCCGGAAAGGCAACGCCCTTCTTTTCCCTTATCTGCGGTTCCGCCTCCGTCTTGCGCCGGGGATTTCCTTGCCTTCTCTCCGTGCGGCAAAACAGCTCTCACACACCCCGAATGCCGAATCAAAGGGCAGGGGCCCCCCGCAGTACTGACATTTGCGGATATAATTCTTCTTGTCCTTCACCAAAAAGCGCATGATGGTGTCTTCCGTCTTCTCCCGCTCCTTCTCCAGCCGCTTGAAATCAATCTCCTTGCCCATCCGCACCGAAAACTGGTAATAGAGATCCAGCAGCTTATAGAAGGTCTCGTAGCGCAGGAGGCCTGCGTCCGAACACATCATCAGCGCCGGAAAGTGCAGACTCACATCCGCCGAATAGGTCTTGCAGTAATACAGCCAAAGCGCCACCACATCACGGTTTCTGGTATCGATGGAGCAGGTCAGCATCCGGTACAGCATGTGCTTGTCCTCAAAGCCGTCGATCTCCTTCCTTTCTTTGTATGCTCTTTCATATAGGAACAAGACCTCCTCGATACTGATCTTCTCGAAGGGCGGCTCTATCTCTACCGACTTCCATATCGTCATTACCGCGTCCAACGGATCATCCATGTCTAAAAGCACCTGCGGAAAACCCAGACTCACATGCTCCACCTTGGGTTCCTTCTCATGGAAGCGCTCCCTGATATAGTCCAGCCCTTCCCGGCCTACTGCGTTCACATAGCCCGTATCATAGATGCCGTACCTTCCCGCGCGCCCGGCGATCTGCAGGATTTCCGCGGTCTTCAGAGGGCGGGTGCTCTTTCCGTCGAACTTCTCCGTCTGGATGAACACGATTCTCCGCACAGGCAGGTTGAGCCCCATGCCGATGGCGTCCGTGGAGACCACGATGTGGGTCTCTCCCTCCGAGAAGATACGGATCTGCCTGCGGCGGATCTCCGGAGGGAGACTCCCGTAGATCACGCTGACCCTCTTGCCGCTGCGCTCTAAACGTCCTGCGATATCCAGCACCATCCTCTTGGTGAACACGATCAGGGCATCCCCTTCCCGCACGTCCTCCGGGAAGGAGAATGGCTCATCCTCACAGAGCAGGCGGGTCTTCCTCTCGTATCGATGCACCTCCACGGTGTCCCCGCATAGGGATATCAGGTGGCAGATAACCTCCTCCGCAGCAGGGCTCATGCAGACATGAATCTCCCCTGCCCGGACTCCCAGAACAGCCCTTGTCCAAGAATGCCCCCTATCGGAATCCGCAATCATCTGGGCCTCGTCAATGACAGCCACATCGTACTCCTGATCCAGATCCAGCATCTCCACCGTGGAAGATACGATTCTGCTCCCCTCCTCGTAGATGCACTCCTCCCCTGTCAGCATGGTGCAGGGAATCCCGAAATCCTTCATCTTTTCGTAAACTTCCAGCGCCAGCAGCCTCAAGGGGCCCAGATAGACCCCGTTCTCCGCCTGCCTCAGCTTCTCTAACGCCTGATAGGTCTTCCCGCAGTTGGTGGGGCCGATATGGAGGATAAAATGCCGGGACATCTCCAGCGCCCGGGGAAACTCCGTCTCCGGTCTGGTAGGCACCATATCGATGATCTGCCCCCTCAGCTCCACGTTCATATACTGCTTCAGTATGGAACGCAGACTCTTCTGGCAGATCTCGAAGGTGTCCTCCTCCCTGAGAAAGCCCAAAAACTTGGCCGTGACCAGCTCCCGCTCATCATTCTTCAGACTGCCTATGTCCAAGCGCACCAGCTCCTCCATCATAATGTCCCGAATCTTCATGATGGCGACCTGATTGTTCTCCTTGAAAGCATAATAGGCCACATTCTTGATCTGTCTATGGTATTCTTCCAAATGGGCCTGACTCACCCTTCCCGTCCTCGCCCGTGCCAGCTCTTCCAACAGCCGGCCCATCTTCTCGAAGTAGGTCTTTCTCCCGCTGTTGCTCTTCTTTTTGGTCCTTTTCGCACATTCCCGATATTGGATAAAATAAAACTGTGCCAGCTTTTCCTTCTGTATCATCCCAAAACCTATGCGGACGCCGGCCCAAATCCCCAGACCCTCCGTTGCGCCCTCTTTCTCTTTTTCTCGCTCTCAGGGGCGCTCCGCCCCCACATCACAAAAACTCTTCCTGCGTGCCTGAAACTGCTCATAAAAATCATGTCCTGCATCATAGGGCTGCAGAAAGAATGTCCCAAGCAGCGCCAGATTCAGTCTTTTGGATTCTTCCAGATCCTCTGCCCCAGCCGTCCTCTCCTCCAAATCCTTCAGCAGATAATGCCAATCACATACAAACCTATGGTTTTGGCCCGGATTCGGCGTATCGATCCATTTTGCCACCTTTACCTTGGAGCGGCAGCCAGAATCACATTCCCCGGTCTGGAGAAAATACTTGAAATCGCCCTTCTCATAAAACCGGCCCAGCGGAAACAAGCGGCATACGCCGGGGCGGCTGGGGTGGATGCCGCATCTACCCTCTCCGTCCAAAAAATAACACCGCTCCTCTTCCCCGCACATCCTCAGATTCGGAAGGATAATCCCGTCAACCACATTCAGCTCCACAGCCCCCTCTTCCAATAGGCAGGACAATGTCTTCCCCAATCCGGCCTGCAGCCTATAAACATCATAGGGATCCAATATCACCGAATTCCCCATGCCTCTGCAGCAGAGAGAGCATCCTCTGCAGCCATGGCAGTCCGCCTTCACCATATCATTCTCACCGTAGAGACGTCCGTCGGAAATCTCATCAAGACTGACATTGCGCTTCATGCTTATACCTCTTTTGCGCGCTTTGGCGCGCGCCAATCTCACAGCTATCTCTCAGGCTTTTTGCTCCTGACTGCATCCGAAGGCAGCACAGAGCCTATCATACTCTTCCGCCGTAATAGGGATGACTCCCCCATGCCTTTTTACAGAGACACCCATGTCAAATTCACTGTCATCCAGAATCCGGAACTCGCCGCTCTCCAGCCTGTCCGTCACCAGAGGCAGATATCCCTTTCCGGCGGCAAACCGATCCACGATCAGGCACCATTGGCCTTGATCCAGCCGGAATATCTCCGGGCCCTCCACCCCGTAAAGGCTGCCCAAGGTTTCGGACTTCACCTCGCGGAAATCCTCCGGATGGAGATTTTCGCTGAAATCGATGCAGATGGTTTTCACCGTCTCATCCTTTGTATAACGATAGTACCCCTCCTCCGTGCGGATGATGGTACTGTCGATCACATGGTTCTCTTTCTCCAGAAACAAGAAGGGCTGGGAAAAGCTCTTGAAGTCTCTGGTGTACGAGGCATAGATTCTCTGCTTTTTATCTACCATAGACGCCCAGAACACCAATATGGCATCTTGTTCCGCATCATATACCGCCTCGGGCGCCCAGACACAGCCTGCCCCCGGAATTCCCACGGTATGAGCCTTGGGGCCTCTCCACGAGACCAAGTCCTGAGACTCCCAGACCAGTATGTCCCGACTGCCGGAATACTGCGCTGCCTCCCACCCCTTGCCTGCCTCAATGCGCAGATCCGTTGCGATCAGATAGAACTTCCCGCTTCCGTCCTTCCCTTCCCAAGGAGAACGTATGAGAAAGGGATCTCTGGCGCCCATCTCACCGATTTCGCTGCGCAGAACCGGCTCTCCTCCATTCAGCTCCCTCCAGTGCAGTCCGTCGCGGCTCACGGAGAAATAGACCTGCTCCCCATCCTTCTTTTCCCCGATAAAATGCGCAAAAAGATATCCTTTATATGACATATGTTCTTCCCTTTCCCGGCCGCTGTACTCCGTATATGCGGCCCTTCGCCTTGCCGGCCGCCCGTGCATTCTGTTCCCATGGCCGCCGACGGGTTTCCCTCTGCGGCCGCCATGTTTTCTGCTTCCGGGCAGAAGAAGGCGACACGGCAAACTTCTATGTTAATATCATACCACAAAATACCGTCAGGCTCAATACCAACATACACAAAGCCCATAAACCGCAAGCCATCACAAAACCCCACAGATCCCGCCCTGAGGCTTCTTGGATCCATGGGGTTTTCATATACTGCCTTGACGCAGATCTTATATGCAGATATCAGGCTTTCATCGGCCTCTCAAGAACTTCATCAGTTCTTGGCAGCCATCTCTGCGCGCAGCTTCTCGGTCAGAGCAGGAACGATCTTGTTCAGATCTCCTACCAGGCCATAATCTGCCACATCAAAGATAGGAGCGGTGTCATCCTTGTTGATGGCGATGATGATGTCGGACTCCTCCATGCCTGCCAAGTGCTGGATGGCGCCGGAAATACCGACTGCAAAGTAAACGTTGGGACGAACGGTTTTGCCGGTCTGACCCACCTGCAGATCCTTGGGCTTCCAGCCTGCATCCACAACCGCGCGGGAGCAGCTTACGGTGCCGCCCAGAACCTCTGCCAGCTCCTCCAGCATCTTGAAGTTCTCAGAGCTTCCCATTCCGCGGCCGCCGGATACCAGAATCTTTGCATCCATAATGTCCACGGTATCGGAAACTGCCTTCACCACCTCAAGAATCTCCACATAGTTCTGGTTGGGGGTGAATCCGGGATTGAACTCAACCACATTTGCCTTCACGCCTGCCTTCTTCTCCCTCTTCTGCATAACGCCGGGACGAACTGTGGCCATCTGGGGACGGAAATCAGGACATGCGATGGTAGCAATGGTGTTTCCGCCGAATGCAGGACGGGTCATCAGCAGCTGATTGTGCTTCTGCTCCTTGCCGGGCACGGGATTCAAAGGGAAATCTCCGATATCCAGCTGAGTGCAGTCTGCGGTAAGGCCGGTGTGGATTCTTGCGGAAACTCTGGGGCCAAGATCCCGGCCGATAGCGGTTGCGCCCACCAGAAAGATCTCCGGCTTGAACTCGTTGATGACACAAGCCAGCGCATGAGCGTAAGGCTCTGTCCTATATTCCTTCAGTTCGGGATCGTCCACCACGATAACCCTGTCAGCGCCATACTCGGCCAGTTCGTCTGCCAGACTCTTTACGCCGCTGCCCACCAGCACTGCGGTAACCTCCGTGCCCAGATCGTCAGCCAGATCCTTGCCCTTGCCGATCAGCTCGAAGGCTATGCTGTTGATGGTATTGTCCACCTGCTGGGCAAAGACAAATACGCCCTTATATTCCTCTAAATTCATTGTTCTTCCTCCATATTATATTTCATTCTTGAAGAAATGCATATCTTTATGCAGCCCTTGCCGGGCTCCACATGGTTTCTTATATCACATGTCTCACTTTCAGCTTGTCAACAATGTAATCAACAGCCTCGGAGGGGTCAAGAACCACCTTCTCGCCTGCGCCCTTCCTCACCTTGTCGGAGGCCTTGGCAATCTGGGTAGGAGATCCCTTCAGACCTAAGTTGGAATCTTCCACATCCTTCAGATCCGCTCTTCCCCATACGGTGATCTCCGCCTTGCAGGCATCGAAGATGCCGCCGGGGGTCATGTATCTGGGCTCGTTGAGCTCCGCCAAAGCCGTGATCAGGCAGGGCATCTTAGCCTTCAGCACATGATACCTATCGTCATACTGGCGTTCCACAATCACGCTGTCCCCGTCAATCTTCAGGTTCTGCGCGTAGGAGATCACGGGAATGTTCAAATGCTCGGAAATCTGGGGGCCAACCTGAGCGGTGTCGCCGTCGATGGCCTGACGGCCCGTAATGATCAGGTCGTAGTCCATATTGCGCAGCGCGCCTGCCAGCGTCTGAGAGGTAGCCCAGGTATCTGCGCCGCCCAGCACTCTGTCTGTGACCAGAACGCCCTTGTCAGCACCCATGGCAATAGCCTCGCGAAGCACATCCTCCGCCTTGGGAAGACCCATGGTGAGAACTGTGACCTCTGCGCCGTACTGATCCTTCAGCCGAAGCGCTGCTTCCAGACCTGCCTTGTCATCGGGATTCATAATGGTCATCATTGCAGCTCTGTCCAATGTACCATCGGGATTGAACTTCACGCCGCCCTTGGTATCAGGAACCTGCTTGATACAAACAACAACTTTCATTGTATTTTCACTCCTTATTTTCTATTTTCAGTGGATGAATTGTGAATCGACAGCATACTACTTCAACAGTGCCGCACTGATAACCATACGCTGAACCTCGCTGGTTCCCTCGTAGATCTCAGTGATCTTGGCATCGCGCATCATGCGCTCCACATCATACTCTCTGGTATAGCCGTAACCGCCGTGGAGCTGAACCGCCTTGGTGGTAACTTCCATAGCAACCTCTGCGGCATACAGCTTTGCCTGAGCCGCCTCGAAGCCGTACTCCTTCTGAGTAGCCTTGGCCATAGCCGCCTTGTACACCAGAAGCTGTGCAGCCTGCACCTTGGTGGCCATGTCAGCCAGCTGGAACTGGGTGTTCTGCTGTGCGGCGATGGACTTGCCGAACTGCTTTCTCTCCTTGGTATAGGCGATGGTCCTCTCCAGAGCGCCCTCAGCGATGCCCAGAGCCTGTGCGGCGATACCGATACGTCCGCCGTCAAGGGTATGCATTGCGATCTTGAAGCCCTGCCCGATCTTGCCCAGCAGATTCTCCTTGGGGATGCGGCAGTCCGTGAAGATCAGCTCATATGTAGAAGAGCCCCGGATACCCATCTTCTTCTCCTTGGTGCCGAAGCCAAAGCCCGGCGTTCCCTTCTCTACGATGAAGGCGGAAATCTCCTTGATCTTGCGTCCCTTCTTCTCGATCATGCCGGTGACGGCGAAGATAACGTAGATATCTGCCTCCTTGCCGTTGGTGATGAAGATCTTGGATCCGTTTACCACATATTCATCTCCGTCCAGAACAGCTTTGGTCTGCTGGCCCTGAGCGTCTGTTCCTGCACCGGGCTCGGTAAGGCCGAAGGCTCCCAGCTTCTCACCCTTCGCAAGGGGAACCAGATATTTTGCCTTCTGCTCCTCCGTTCCGAAGGTCATGATGGGATCACAGCACAAGGATGTATGTGCGGAAACGATAACGCCCGTGGTGCCGCAGACCTTGGAAAGCTCCTCCACGCACATCACATAAGTCAAGGGATCGCAGCCCTGTCCGCCGTACTCCTTGGGAACGGGGATGCCCAGAAAACCGTTCTTCGCCATCTTGCGGGCAGTCTCTCTGGGGAACTCTTCCGTCTCGTCAACCTCCTGTGCCAGAGGCTTTACTTCCTTTTCGGCAAACTCCTTGAAAAGAGCACGCGCCATTTCATGTTCTTTGCGCAACGTAAAATCCATGATTTACATTCCTCCATCTATTTATCTTGAATTCCGGCAGGCAAGCCTGCCAAACAATACTTCCGACTCACACAATGGGCGAAACCGCCGCCCCGAACCCGAGACGGCAATTCCGCCTAATTCTTGTCTTATTTCTTGCTGTAATCGTAGAAGCCGATGCCGGTCTTCTTGCCCAGCTTGCCTGCCCGCACCATCTTGCGAAGCAGGGGATGAGGACGGTACTTGGGATCTCCCGTCTCGTTCTGAAGCACTTCCATAATGGCCAGCACGATGTCCAGACCCACAAGGTCGCCCAGAGCCAGAGGCCCCATAGGATGGGATGCGCCCAGCTTCATAGCGGTATCGATATCCTCTACGCTGGCGATGCCCTCCGCATAGATGCCGATGGCCTCGTTGATCATGGGAATCAGAATCCTATTCACCACGAATCCGGGAGCCTCCTTCACTTCCACGGGAGTCTTGCCGATCTCCACGGAAATGCCCTTGATCTTCTCCACCAGCTCGTCGGGGGTGTTTGCGCCTGCGATCACCTCCACCAGCTTCATCCTGTCCGCAGGATTGAAGAAGTGCATGCCGATCATAGGTCTGTCAAGCCCTGCTCCGATCTCAGTGATGGAAAGGGAGGAGGTGTTGGTAGCAAAGATGCACTCGGGCTTCACGATCTCCTGAAGCTCCTTGAAGGTGGTCTTCTTGATCTGCATATTTTCGGGCGCAACCTCAATCACCAGATCGCAGTCCGTGCAGATATCCTTGAGGCCGGTGGCGATCTTGGCGGATATGGCGTCGGCCTGCTCCTGCGTAAGCTTTTCCTTGCCTACCAGAAAGTTCAGATTTTTCAGTATCCTTGCCTTGCCTCCGTCAGCGAACTCCTGCTTGATGTCGCACAAGCATACCTCATAGCCGTCCGTCATGGCAAATGCCTGAGCGATTCCGGCTCCCATGGTGCCCGCACCGATAATTCCTACTTTCATTCGTCAGTCCTCCTTATAACATGTCTCTATTATTTTTCCTTCTTCTTTATGCCCGCCCACAACATCGCCAATCCGCCTGCCAAAATACAGCCGATGCAGATTTTCAATGAAAGATCCATAATTCCCGTCTCGTTTGCGATCTTGAATACGACTGCGGCTCCCACAAAGCAGAGAATCCCTGCTATCAGGCAGAATATCCTTTTCTTTTTATCCATAGGCTACCTTTCTAGCAATTTTTAAACGGCTCCTTCACCTTCTCCTTGTTCTTGTCAAGGAAGAACGCCATTCCATACTTCTGATCCTCGGTCTCGAAGCAATTTCCGAAGAGCTTCTCCTCGATGATAAGCGCTTCGTCCATGTCCACGTCCAGACCGTTGTTGATGGCACGCTTGCAGTTGCGCACGGCGATGGGGGCGTTCTTGGCAATTCCCGCAGCCATCTTCTCCGCGGCGGGAAGCAGTTCCTCCTGAGGATACACCCCATTGACAAGACCGATCCTATACGCCTCGTCAGCCTTGATGTTCCGGGCGGTATAGATCATCTGCTTCGCCATTCCGGGGCCCACCAGACGGGCAAGCCTCTGGGTTCCGCCGAAGCCGGGGGTGATTCCCAGTCCCACCTCGGGCTGGCCGAATACGGCATTGTCAGAGCAGATCCTGATGTCGCAGCTCATGGAAAGCTCGCAGCCTCCCCCCAGAGCAAAGCCGTTCACTGCAGCGATCACGGGAATCGGCAAAGTCTCCAGCTTGCGGAATACATCGTTGCCCTTCTTGCCGAAGGCCTCTCCCTCCGCCTTGGAAAGGGTGCTCATCTCCCCGATGTCAGCACCGGCCACAAAAGATTTTGCTCCTGCGCCGGTGACGATCAGGCAGCGGACGGTCTGCAGATCCACTGCATCGATGGTCTTGTCCAGCTCCTCAAGCACGGCGGAATTCAGGGCGTTCAGCGCCTTCTCACGGCTGATGGTGATAACGGCATAGGCCCCCTTCTGCTCATACACTATAAATTCCATTGTCTCTCTCCTTATGTTGGCCGCTGCAGGCAGCCTGCAGCAGCCGTATACTGTATTAGTCCTCGATCTTAACTATGGTAGAGCAGCCCATGCCTCCGCCGATACACAGCGTAGCAAGTCCGGTCTTGGCACCCTTGGCCTGCATCTCGTGCAGCAGAGTCACCAGAATACGGCATCCGGAAGCCCCTACGGGATGGCCCAGAGCAATGGCTCCGCCGTTGGGATTCAGCTGCTTATCCACATCGATGCCCAGATCCTTTCCGACCGCAACGGACTGCGCCGCAAATGCCTCGTTGGCCTCGATGATGTCAAAGTCCTCTATCTTCATGCCGGTCTTGGCCAGCACCTTCTTGGTGGAAGCCACAGGGCCGATGCCCATCACCTCGGGGCGAACGCCGGCCAAAGCGCCTGCCACGAAGGTGGCCATAGGCTTTACTCCAAGCTCCTTGGCCTTCTCCTCGCTCATAACCACGATTGCCGCCGCGCCGTCATTGATGCCGGAGGCATTTCCTGCAGTCACAAAGCCGTCGGGATTGATGGAGCGAAGCTTTGCAAGCCCTTCGATGGTGGAGCCTGCACGAGGACCCTCATCCACCTTGAACTCGATCATCTCCTTCTTTTTCTTTACCATAACGGGCACGATCTCCGCGTCGAAAGCGCCGGCCTTCTGGGCCGCCTCCGCCTTCTGCTGGCTCTTTAAGGCGAACTGATCCAGCTCTTCTCTGGTCAGGCCCCACTCTCTGCAGATATTGTCCGCAGTCGTGATCATATGATAATCATTGAAGGCATCCCACAATGCGTCCTTGATCATGGTGTCCACCAGAGTGCCGTTGTTCATCCTATAGCCGTAGCGGGCCTGAGGAATGGCATAGGGGGCCATGGACATATTCTCGGTTCCGCCGGCTACGACGATATCCGCATCTCCTGCCATGATCATCTGAGCCGCCTGATTGACACAGTTCAGGCCGGAGCCGCACACCACGTTCATGGTGACTGCAGGCACCTCTATGGGAAGCCCTGCCTTGATGGATGCCTGACGGGCCACGTTCTGTCCCTGACCTGCCTGAATGACGCATCCCATGTACACCTGATCCACATCCTCAGGCTTAACTCCCGCCCTGTTCAGAGCCTCCTTGATAACGATTGCTCCCAGCTCCACGGCAGGAGTGCTGCTCAGTGTGCCGCCCATAGTGCCGATGGCAGTACGGCAGGCACCGGCTAAAACTACTTTCTTTGCCATTTGTCTTACCTCCAATGATTTTATGGTTGATTGTTATTTTTTTGTCATGGACATATTTTTAGTCTATCATAGTCCCCATGTATTTGCAATGTATTTTTCCTTAAAAAAGACTTCAAATTTCTCTGATCGGCTGTCTGTCTTTCCCTCTGCCCGCACAAGATCCGGCGGACGAAAGCCATCCTTTCATCCGCCGGATCCCTCAAGATTTCAGGCCGATTCACGCCTGCGCAGACGCCGTCTCAATGCCTGCGCCGGAACCACCGCCAGCCCGAGCAGGGAGATTCCGTTTCCCAAATGCCAATACCACAAAGACGCAAACCCCACGGACACCTCTCCCTCGAAGCCCTCGGACACACGAATCCTTATGTCAAAGTGGGAACCGTCCTCCAGCTCCAGCCTCTCCCCCGTGGCCGAGACCACCGCAGTATATCCCTTGTAATGCTGCAGGGGCACTTCCACATAGCTTTCCCCCCCGCTTTCGTTTCGGATGTTCATCCGAACGTTCAGGTTGTCCTTCTCATAGTCAAGCACCCGAACGCCCTGTCCTTCCACGGCCCCATGGAAGGACAGATCCACCTGATCTATTCCATAGCGGAGATATTCCGCTCCCGACAAATACCCCGTTCCCATGCCTTTTTCATCATATAGGTACAAGGCGCCCCCGTCTCTCACGATGCTGCTCTGATAGAAAAACGCAGTTAGCAGCGCCAAAGCCACGAACGCTGCCCCACCGCCTGCCATCGCCCTTTTCCCGAAGCATTCCCCACACACCGCCACGCAGGCCCCGGCCCCAAAGGACAGCAGCAGGGTCGCTATCATAAGAAATCGGTTGGGGTACTGAATGCTGGAGACCAGCTTTTCCGTCACGCCGTTTAAAAACTGGATCCTTGTCCAAGGAAAACTCGACAAACTCATAAGGCAGGCTGCGCCCCCAAAAAGCAGCGCAAGCTTTGCACCCAACACCAGTCCCGTCCTTTTCCTCATATAACCAAAGAGCCACATCATGCCTATTCCCAGCCCGGCGGCAGTCAAGGGCAGGCCTATTCCCAGCGCCTCCATATACTGCATGCCGTAGGCAGCAAGGTCTCTGGTCGATCCTCTCAGAAAAAAGGCAAACAGAAGATTGGCCGGATACAGCCCGACTTCCTGAATGGTGCGGGTCGAGACATGATGGATCACCATATCTACGTTCAAATAATAATCCAAAAAGGGAATCACGAACCATGCGGTAAGCGCGGCAGCAAACACCGCCCCCTTCGCAAACAGCAGAAACGTCTTTCTGCGAAACAGCCGCTTCCAGAAGACCACACATGCCGCCGCCAGAAAAAGCACGGTGATCTCCACAGTCAGGACATGGCACAAAATAATGCCCGCGAATCCTATTCCCAGAGGAACCCACAGCCGTCCGTATTTCTCGTCCTCCCCCTCGTCTGTAAAAATATGATACACCGCACAGAAGATCAGCGGCAGAAACACCATGCTCTGGGCCTCTCCGAGAGCGCCCCAGCTATACATTTTGTACAACCTATAGATGGAGAGCGTATAGACCGCGCTGCCCAGCAGCCCAAGCTTCCAGTCCCGAAACACACTCTTGAACCCGAAGTAGGAGATCAGGCAGGTAGCCGCATTCAGCAAAAAGAGAAAGCAGGCATAGCTCTCCTGCAGAGTAAATCCCAAAATACGAAGTACAGCCGGAATATAGAGAAAAATGTCCCCATAGCACACAGACGATGCATAGCCATGCCCATACAGCCAAGCCGGGTCGATCCGCACCGGAAACTGTCCCCCCAAAAGACCGTCCTTTATATTGCCTATACGCAGAAGGTGGTACGTGATATCCGACCCCGGATGAATGTAATCTGTCAGCAGCGGAACACTGCTGCCAAGAGTAATGGCGCACAAGCCCAAAAACACCAGCTTCTTCTCTCTGGCCACCCCCGCCCTTTTCTCCTGCCCCAGATATAGGCAGAATGCATCCGCCATCAAAAACAGCAGCAGCAATAGACAGACGGCTCTGGACATATCCCTGCTGGTCTGAACGATATGAAGCCCCTGAATCCCAAGCTCCCCCTCCCCCAGCTGGATGCGCACCACGGCCGGCACATTCTTGTCCTTGATCCACAGATCGAAACTGGTACAGCCCAGCCCTTCGCTGAGATGTTCGCCGCTGCACACCAAAGCCTCCTGCTCTCCTGCGCTCTCCACACTGCAGAAATGCCTCATAGAGCCCTCGCAAGAATATCGCAGCTCCACTCTATAGATTCCTCTGGGCAATGATATGGGGACGCTGTTGAGATACTCCCCCTCCTGCCCAAAGTCCTCCGCCCCATAAGAGTACACCTGATTCTCCCGAAAGAGGGCAATCCCTATACATAAGAGCAGTATAACCAGCTGGGCCAAAACAGCGCACCAAAAAAAACTGCGCTTTCCATATCCCCTCACGCCTTCCCCTTCATTGCCTCTATCCCTTTGCCAAGGCCTCATGTCTCTCATAAGAAACCTCCCGCTTTCGTCTCAATGCCCCTTCTTCACCCTATTCCTTCTTTGGGCCGTCAGCCATACCGCCACCATGTACAGCATCGCCCCAAGACTTGCAAACTCCGCCGCACGCCAATACCATGGCTCATGGAACCATACCCGAAGGGTTCCCGACAGTCCCTCAGGTATCGTGACACGCACCGAGCTGTTGGTTCCCTCCGTCACGGCCAGATGCTGTCCCGTCTCCGCAACCTCCGCATCGTACCCCTTATAATATAGAAGCGGCAGCTCCACATATCCTTCCTGCCCGGAATTCGACACCTCCATCTTTGTCCTCAGAGTGTACTGGCCCTTCTCATAGGCCTCTATCATTATCCCTTCGGCTGCAATCAGCCTATCCGGCTGCATCAGACTTATGTCCGCCTTATAGGGAAGGTATTCCCCGTTGCTCACATAGATACTCCCCATGGACTGTTTATTGTATACCCGTGCGAAGCCATGGGTGACCATCAGCTGGTTTAACTGGTATGTGCTGAAGAACAAAGCCAAGCCCAAAAGAAGCGCCCCGACCCCCTTATATAATCCGGGCCTCTCCCCCTTCATATACTTCAGCAATACTCCCGCCAGCACGGCGGCCGTCAGGCAGGCCAGCGCCAGAAACCGATAGGGAAACTGCAGACTCATCACCAGAGTCTCCACGATCCCCCCCATATTCTGCATGGCATCCCAGGGAATATAGTGAGTGGCAATCACCAGAAAAAACACCGTGAAACCGAACATCAGCCGTCCCAGCTTCCTGCTCCGGAAACCGCTTCGCTTCACATCTCCCACAAATTCCAGATAAAGCCAGATCAGACATACCGCCAGCAGCGCAGCGCCTATGGAATACGTTCCCGTCCAGTTCATCCCCACGCTGACATTGCCCCGGGTTCCTCCGCCATAAAACAGGAACAGTGCATGGGAAGGCCAGATCGCCCAGTCATGTGCCGATTTAATCGTCATGGTCTCCGCATGGCCCACATTGAACTTTCCCGTGAGAAGATAGTCCGCAAAAGGCAGCAGATACCATAGATTCAAAACCAGAGTCATGGCCGCGGCCTTACAGAGAGCCAGAAACACTTTCATGCGCAGCACCTTCTTGATCATCACCACACACAGAATCAATATGCACAAGGCCAGCATCTCGCAGGTGAGTACATGGGTCTGGATCACTCCTGTCAGTCCCAGCGCCGTGATCCACCAGATTCTGCCATATTCCGGTTCGTCGATATCCGCCGTGAAAATCCGATAGAACCCGTAAAAAACCACCGGCAGAAAGACCATGGCCATTGTTTCGCCCATTGCCGCTCTGGAATAAAGGTTGTACAGCCGATACGCGCTCAGTGTATAAAGGATGGCCGCCACAGCCCCTATGGCTCCGCTGCGAAAACACCTTTTAAAGCATTGATAGGCGATCAGCAGTGTGGCCCCGTTGACCACTGCAAGAAACATGTTCCAGGAGGCCACCACCGGAAAGCCGATCAGCCGAAAGATCATAGGGATCGTCATAAACAGATCGCTGTAAAATACAGAGACTGCATAACCATATCCTCTAAGCCAGTTCCCCTGAATCCGCACCGGAAACTGACCGTCCTGCAGTCCGCTGATTAATCCTTCCACCCTCAGAAGATGGAATCCCCAGTCATCGCCCCAGAGGTTATAGTCAACGAAGCACGGAAGGCAGGAAAAGAGCCATGCCAGAAACAGCGCCCCCCAGATACACTTACTCACAGCGGCAATCCCATACTTTCGGTCATATATCCTCACAAAGACCAATAGGTTTACCGCGCCTGCCGCCATCAGCAGCAAAAACAGCAGAATACGGCTGCCTGCATGATTGCCTCTGACAGACAGCTCATGCAGCCGGAAGCCCTCGTCGCCGCTGTTTATAAAGGCTGCCACCGCGCTGTCCGTATCCCGCAGTACCCAGAGTTCACACTCCTCCACATTTTCCCCTCTGCTGAGCACCGCCGTCCCAAACAAAACTGTCTGTGTGCCGAACTGCTCATCCCATAGCGCAAAGCCGTCCTCTTCCTCCCCGGCAGTATAGGCTATCCTCACCGTATAAGTTCCTGCATCCAAATGGAAGCTCTGTCCCGGTTCGGGAGACAACACCGGCAGCGGCCTGAAAAAAGACAGCAGCACGGCCAGAAGGCCCAATGCTTCCACCGCCAGCAATGCCCATACCTTTCTGTTCTTCAGAAATTCCCCCGCCGTCTCTCTCATCATACCGCCCCTTGTTCCTCCCCCATATTTCCTCTCCTGCATCACTCACTGATATAGAATACATACTCGGCATCCTGATAACGCTCCTGCACCTGATAAGAACGGTTCGGCTCTGTGGTATACAATAGAGAATCCATCAGATAAATGCCCGACAGCACGTTACAGACAGTCACTCCCGCCAGAAACAGCCCCATGGCCTTCTTTCCCCTTTTCCAGATCCTGCCGCCATACAGCCCCACCGCCATACTGCCCGCAAGCACTGCCGGAGCCAGAAATCTCCACGGATAACCAATATGTTCCAAAAGCGCGTTGAGACTCCAGTGAATCCCCGCAAGCCATCTCCAGGGGAAAATACCGGTACACAAAAAAGCCGAAAAAATGCACAGTCCCATCAGAAAGCATATCCTTCTCCAAAGGCCGTCGTTCCGGTTCGTCCTGCCCAGAAGCGCATCCGCCACCCATATCCCCGCCAGAACAAGAAACACCAGCCCCAAACCCGCATATCTGTTGTGATCCTGAACCTCATTGATTGCGTTTCCCTGAAAGGGCAGCAACAGCTGCGACAGAGGCAGCCCTCTGGAGGCAAAGCCGATTCCCAACGCGGCATCCGCATAAACGCCGCCGGCCAGAACGCTTTTCGCATAAGGCACTGTAATCCCCAGCGTCAGCACCGCTACGGCAATACAAGATCCGGCCAATATCAGAAAGGTTTTCTTGCGAAAGGTTCTGGGGGCCAGAACAAGCGCGATCAGCAATACAAATCCGCTGAATATGAACCCCAGAGGCACACAGGACAGCCAAATCCCCAGCAGTCCCAGCATCAGCAAAACACCGCTCTTCCAATAATCTTTACTCCCCGTCTCCCACGTATACAGCCTCCACAGCCCCAAGCCGTATATCGGAAGAAAAACAAAGGCAGTCATCTCCCCCAGAGAGCCCCTCACCATATAGACATACACATAATATACGGAAAAACAGTAGCAGAAGGTTGCCGCAAGGCCTGCATAACAATTTCTGGCCACCTGAGAAAAACAATAGAACGAGGCCAGCAGCCCCCCCAGATTCACGAGAAAAATATAGAGCTTACAGCAGGTCTGCGCCTCCATCCCCCCGCGGCACAGCAAAGCCGGAACCCAAAGGAAAGGCCCTCTTATGCCCTCGGTCTCCAGAAAATAGATCCCAAGCCGCTCCGCTGCAGGCAGATAGTCCAAATACAAGGGCATCGACAAAAATGCCAGAAGCACCAACAGCACAAACAAAATATTCTTATGTCTTCTGTTCCACCTTTTCATGCTGCGCCCCTCTCCCCTTTCATGGTCGGCCATAGTCTTTTTCTTGACCGCCTCTTAACAAACCATGGTATTGCTTTAGTGTAGCAGAAATGCCCGGAACCTACAAGGAATTATTTTCCTTCGCCAGCAGCCACGCCATCACATGAACCGCCTGCTGGAACCCTCCGGTTCTGATCAGCTCCTCAATCTCCTGCGCCGTGTGAAGCTCTACATTCAGAAACTCCGTCTCATCCAGATTCTGCCCGCCCACCCTGCGGCAGTTCTTTGCCACAAAAATATGGGCATAGTTGTCGGCTATGGTAGCGTTGGAGGGAATGGTGAGCAGATGCGCCCACTCCCGAGAGGAATATCCCGTCTCCTCCAGCAATTCTCTCTGCGCCGCTGCAAGCTCCTCCTCCGCCACCCCTCTCTGGCCGCCGGCACCGTATTCCTTTCCGTCAGACCGCTCCACGCCCCCTGCAGGAAACTCGGTGGTGACCTCCCTGATCCCCTGCCGGAACTGTCTCACACACAGATAATTCCCTTCACAATCCGACGCCACTATCACCACATAGTCCCTGCGGCTATAGCTGTAATACGGCTCAAACACCGCCCCGTCGGGCAGACGGTATGCCGAGCGTCTGAAATCTATCCATTCATCCTGAACGATATGTTCCACTTCCAACTCTTCCCATGCAAGGTCGTCTCTATTATTTTCCATGTCCTTCTCCGCTTTGTCTCTCTGATATCTCAGGGGCTCTTTGGTCTCGTTTCCTTTCCCCTGCCTTGTTTCCTTCCATATGCCCTTGGCTCCCCTGCCTGCTGCCATGAACTTGCCCCAAGAAACGGACATTTGATACAAGGCGGCGGCTATGGGCTTTACATGCCAACAAACCAACAAACCAACAAACATTATATCCTATACCTTTAATGTTTGGCAAGGATCCGCGCCATAATCCGTGCAAAAAATGTGGCCAAGGATCCTCAGGCCCATGATCTGAATACAGCGCTGTTGCGGCCAAGGCCTTTGTCTCTGCCATACGGCCTTCAGCGCCCCTTGCCAAAGCTTGCAAAAGGAAAAATCATTTGATAGAATAATGCCGTGACCTATTGCAGATGCTGCAATCATACTTGGAGAACCACTCTCCTTTTCCAAAAAGGCACTGGCCTATTTAAAACCGGAAGGGACGAAAAATGAAACAAAAAATGACCTTCATCAAGAAAAACGGCATGAAAATACAAGGGTTGATGTATTTACCCGAAAAAAGAGGGGAAAAATTGCCGGCTGTAATCTTCAGCCATGGATTCGGGAGCAATTTTCGTGAACTGATGCATCACGGAGAGGGCTATGCCAAATCCGGTATCTGCTGCCTGTTTTTTGATTTCTGCGGCGGAGGCCTCCAGTCTCTCAGCGACGGAGTCATGCCGGAAATGACCCTCCGCTCCGAATGCGAAGATTTGCAGACTGTTTTATCATGTGTAAAAGAATTGGATTATGTTGATCCGGAAAGAATTTTTCTTCAGGGAGAGAGCATGGGCGGTCTGGTTTCCGCCCTGACGGCCGCAAAATATACCAAGGATATCCGCGCCCTGATTCTCTGGTATCCCGCCTTCTGCATTCCGGAGGATGCCCGGATACGGCTGGAAAAGGGAGAACGGGAGGTTTTCGGCGTCACAATGAACGAAGCCTTTGACGCCGAGGCTGCAAATATCCATGTGTCCAAAGAAATTCAGGCATACCCCAGACCGGTGCTGATCATCCACGGAACAGCGGACAACTTGGTTCCCATCCGTTATTCCGAAATGGCGGTCTCCTCCTATGCGGACGCCAAGCTGATTGCGATCCCTGATGCAGGACATGGATTTGACGGGGCTCACAGCAACGCCGCAAGAGAAATTTCCGTTTCCTTTGTGTTGGACCATTGCGGACAGCAGGGCAGATAGGTCAGAAAACCTCTTTGCGTTTTACGTCACTCTAAATCTTCCATATTAAAGCTTTCTGTTTTTAAGTTGCAATAATACCTGCCCTTTACGGCAGTAAATTTCAATACACAATAATCCGGGTCCGCCACCCCTTCCTTATAATACATGGTATCCCCTATGGACCAGATCTCCCTCTTGATATCATCATCCTGCAGCACTTCCATTGTACCTATGAGCATAATGCCTTCATATTTAAAACGACCTCTCTTATAAAAATAGATACTTGCCTTGGGATTCTTCATAAAATGCCGGGAACGCATAGATGATGTATTGGTAGAAAAATAAAAACAATTTCCGGCTATTTTGCGGGGCGTAAACATTGCTTTAATATTCGGAAAACCGTCTTCATCCACCGAACCTACAAAAACCGTTTTTTGCCTCTTGATAAATTCAATGATATATTCTCTCTTTTTCACAAAAACCTCCTGCTGTTATACCGGCCCGAAATAAGCCGCGGCCTCATTTTCCCTTTATTTGCGCATATGCATTTTTTCTGTCAACGTTTCCAGTATCCGGGCAAGATACTGTTCAAACTGCCTCTGCTCCTTCTCCGAAAAGCCGTCATAAAACAGCTCGTTCATCTGCCGGGATACGGCTTCGTATTTTGCCTGCAAAGATTTTGCATAGGCAGTAAGGGATATAATGGTCTGGCGACGATTCTTGTGATTGACATTCCTTTCCACAATCCCTTTGTTTACCATACCGTTTATTACAATGGATACCGTATTCTTGGCAAGAGAAGCCTTCTCACTGATTTCGCTGATCGTAAGATTGTCTGTCTTCCACAAAATATATAAAATTCTTCCCTGCCCGCCGCTTATTTCAATGCCATTTTCCAGTAACAGTCTTTCAAAAATTCTATCCTGCAGCTGCTTTATTTGTGTGATGTAAAATCCACCCTTTGTCTCCAAGCCACCACCTCAAATCTATTTGGAACTTTTCTAAATAGAACTATTTTAGCATACCATAGGTTTTAGACAAAAGCAACATAAAAAACAAAATGCATAAGCGACATATGAACAAACAATCCTTTTTGCCTTTCGTGTTGATAAATGCCTATCAATTCTTCTATCGTCAAAATGACGAAATGGACAATTACCCATTATGGGTAACTGTCCATTAAATCTAAGTTTGCATTACTTATGCTGTCCATTACCATTTTTCCATAAATGTCCCTGACTCTTCCCTCGCTGCTCCCATGGAGATATTCGTGCCAGAATCTGAAAGAAATAATCACATTTGCCGCCCGGATATGTCCGTCAATCTCCTCCCATGTAACCTTTTTTCCAAAAAGCCGCTCTGTCTCCCGTCCGTAGGCTTCAACCAACTCCCGCTCATTCACCCGAATCCCATCCCCCCGGAGCCTCCCAAGGAAAAAACTCAGATCCCCCGATATCGCTCCGGTTCCGACGCCCTGCCAGTCACAGATTATAATCCTGCCCTGATTGTCCATAAGCAGATTATCCCAATGAAAATCGCCATGAGTCAGCACGGTCTCCTCGGAATCATGCCAGAAAATGATCCTGTTAATCTCTTTTGCAATGCGCTCCAGAGGCTCATGGTCAAAAACACCGGGATGTTCATCCAGCACCGTGCGCCAGCCCTCCACAGAGGCACGGATCTGCTCCTCCAACAGAGGCTGCGCCCCACAGCGTTTTTTCTTCAATAGCGGCGGCACCTCCGCCCCATGTACAGACGCAAGGCTCCTCATGATTTTGCCCAGCAATTCCGTATTGATCTCTTGTCTTGAAAGCCTATCATACCGTTTCATCAGAATCGAAATTTCATCTTGGGTGCTTCGCAGGTCAAGCACCTCCGGCAGACAGTCAAGACCTGCCCCTCCGGAGGCGTACCACCATACTTCTTTTCGATAAGCCTCATACAGCACGTCATCCCCAAGCTCCGCCCTATATATTTGCTTCAGAACATACTCCCCTTGGATATCATACACACAAGCCCCGCTTTTTCCTCCTGCAAGAAGCTTTTTTTCATTCTCTTTCAGGTATGTCTCCGCATAATCCAAATTCATATTCCTGCCTCCTAGCTTACTTCTATCCATGCCCTTACTGCTGCAATGCTGTCGGAATTTCAGGTCAGACACGCTCCATTTTCCAAAAAATCCAAACAGTTACAGCAGTCCAATCCAAAAGGCTACAGCAATCCAAACAATTCCCTCATCCATTCCACCGACAAGCGGATATAATTGTAATCCCTTGCCCCGGCAGGCTTTGCCCAGATTGTACCGTCGCACCAGGGCGCTCCGTGACCGCCCTTTGGCAGTATATGGCACTCAAAGGGTATGCCGTGTTTGCAGAGCTTTTCCGCATAGTAAATTATATTTTCCGGATTGGCCAAAGCATCCTCAAAGGTGCCGTACAAAAAGGTAGGAGGGGTATATCCGCTTACTTGCTCATCACAAGATGCCAGCTTCAGCTTCCCTTCATCCTTCCCCACATGGCCGTACAGAAAGTCGCGGCAATGGTTCAGCCGGGCAGTAAGTATGGCATAGCACAAGATCGCCGCATTGGGCTTGTACAGCGCCACGTCCTCCTTGGCCAGATACCATAGAGTACTTACGCTGGCACACAAATGTCCTCCTGCAGAAAATCCAATCACCGCGATCTGTTCCTTATGAATCCCCCAGCTGTCCCCGTTTTCTCTCAATATGCGGATAGCTGACATCAGATCCCGCTGGGGCTCCGGAAAATAATGCGGCTCCACAGAGTAACGGAGCACTGCCCCATGAAAACCGGCTGCATTATACTGCATAGCCGTTTTTTCCCCGTCGGCCTCGACACACACCTTTGTATATCCTCCCCCGGGAACAATCAATACTATGGGTCTTTTCTTTTCTCCTTCTTCCAGCAGATACAGCTCCATGGTAGGCATAAAACCGTATTCCGTAGGCTCCCTTCGTACATTAACCTGAAAATATCTCATAATAATACCACCTTTCCCAATGCTGTGCCGCCCTTCACATCCCGCAAAAAACGGCTTGTGCAGAAAGCATAACATTTTTTTGAAAAGTGGTGTGCAGATAGAAGGTTTAGACCTCCTTCATTTCATCCGCCATAGCGCAAAGCTGTCTGGCCTTTTCTTTTGTATGAACCAATGTTTCCATATATCGATCCGCCCGATAAATCAGATCTTGGTTTTCTTCCGGCTTTACAAGCCCCCGCAGGGCCTGTGCCCTATCTCCTGCGTCATATTCCCTAAAAAAGCTCCGTACCGCCATCATGCTGTAACCGATGTCCAGCAGCAGCCTTATCACATACATGCGTCTCAGCTCCTGCCGCGAATAACGCCGCTTTTCATACCGCGCCCGCTGTCTGAACAGCCCGCTGCGCTCCCAGTTCCGTATGGTCTCGGCGGTCACACCCACCCGTCTGGCCGCCTCCTTTTTCGTATAAGTCAAGGGTTCCTCCCTTTCCTCCCTTATTTCCTGCAGCCTATCCATCACAAAATCCACGGCTATTTTCGTTCTCCCGATATCCTCTTCCACTGCCTGCAGATATCCATCCGCCGCCTGACGGTAGGCTTCCGGCTTCCAATCTCTCGATGCCTGCAAAATATCCCTGCTTATCCTTCTAAGCCGCTTGTTTACAAAACCGCCAAACACAAGCCTGCACACCCGAATCTGATAAATATGCCTTCCGCCAAATATCCGATAACCGTTGGGCAGACGTTTCGCAGGCTCCAGAAAACCGCATTTCTCATAAAATCGAATGGTTCCTGCTTTCACGCCGGTAAGCTTCGACAGCCTGCCAATTTTCAGGTCTGTCTCTCCGGCAAACAGCTTCAGGTCTTTTTCCAGTGCAGCGCCCCATTGCTCCTCACCCATCTTCATACCATCCATTCCGGAACCTTCTGTAGCCGTTCATACGCATGTGCACGCACATGAAATCAGTAGTCGAAACACGCCCTTTGTGTTTCGATATTATACCATAATTTCGTGCGCCCTGGCGCACATGGAATCAGTAGTCGAAACACGCCTTTTATGTTTCGATATTATGGCATAGCAAAATTTTTCTCCAGCCATCTTGCTACTCCATCCTCATCATTTGAGGAGATAACCGCGGTCGCAATCCTTTTGAGATCTTCGTGGGCATTTTGGACGGCATAGCTTTCATCCGCCAATTCAAACATATCCGTATCGTTTTTTCCGTCGCCAAACACAACCAGCTTCTCACATTTCAAAAGTGATTGCAGCTGCTCTATTGCCTTTGCTTTGGAAGCATTCAAGGGCATAATTTCGAGCCACTGTTCCTTTGTATAAATGTCCCTCTGATAAACACAGTGATAGGAGTCCTTGTATTTCTCGTACAACGGTTCCAGTTTTTCCGCCTCATCTATACAAGTGATATAGAAAATATTTCCTTTCTTCAAATCATTTATGGTTCTCACTGCATTGGTGCGAATATCTCCCTTTCTGCTGTCAAGAAACTTATTCATTCCAGCCGAACATAATGGGGGCACAAACGAAAACTTCTCTTTATCGTCTATGTGCGCATAAACAATCGGATATATTTTGTTTGCAAACAAATCATCCAGCAGAAAATCTATCCCGCCGTCAAAATAATTTGCAACCAAAATATCCTCTGTAAGATTGTCTATCACAAAAGCGCCATTGTAGACGATCAGGGGAATCTTTGCATTTATTCCGCTTGTTGCTTTTTTAGCGGTTATCAACGAACGGGCCGTGGCATAAGAAAAAATCATCCCCTTGTCCGTCAAATGATTTATTACATTATTTGTATATTCCGATGTTTTTTCATTGCTTCTCAATAATGTTCCATCTAAATCCGACACATAAAATGTGCTCATTCTTTTCACCTCGCTGCTTAGCTATTTCCCTTGAACAAATACTGTTATCTCCATCTCGCTTCCTCCCAACGGCTTCTGCCCAATCAGTATTCATCCTACCGGGCGTCTATTGAGCCTGCTTATATAGCGAATTTTTATTCTGTATAAGTTCTGCAATAAAGTCAGCATTCTCATCAATGGGCTTAGTTCCATCAATCCGTATAACCGGGCATTTCAAAGACTTTACCCATTCTTCAACGGTGTCCTCATTTCTGGATTCAACTATGCGGAAAAATTTTTCTTCCTGCTCAAACAAATCCCCGCCTGATAACATTCTGCTGCCAAACTTCTGAAAAGAACGCTCTTTAACGCGCTGTAGTCTAATATCCCGAGGAACTTCAATCAATATGGCATATTGAAAAAACGAATACAGGTCTTCCCCATAATCTCCCTTCACAGAAGCGAGAATAAAATTTTTATGTGTCTGTATCTCATAGAACAAACGCTCCGCTACATCTTCACGGGTACGCGGAGAAGCATATGCATAATCAGGATTTGTTTTAGGGAAATACAAATTTTCAATATCTATAAAATGAAAATCCGTCTTCTCTGCAAGAGTTTTCCCAAGTGTGCTCTTTCCAGCACCATTTAATCCACAAATAACAATTCCCATAAAGCTCATTTGATTCCTATTCCTTTCAGGACTTCTGTTGTTGTTTTCCTTACATCGATGAATTCCAAATCACATTTATCATATTGCAATAGCTGATTTTTTTCTAACCTTATCAATTCGTAATTTCTTCTAATTCTGTCTGTATTCTCTATAATTGACTTCTTTACAGAGGGCTTCTCTATGGCTTGGGCATTACGAATGATGTTTTCCAGCGTTCCAAATGTCCTCAAAAGAGACGCTGCCGTTTTAATGCCAATATTTTCCGCTCCCTTTATATTGTCCGCAGTATCGCCTACTAAAGCCTTAAAATACGCGTACTGATTGGGGTAAATGTCATATTTTTCAATAATATAATCAGATGAGCATACCGTCGTTTTTTCCCCACGATACCTCAATACTGAAATGTGTTCACTAATTAACTGAAAGAAATCACTGTCAAAAGAGCATATAACAATATTGGCGCTATCGCAAAACCACAATGCATAGCTCGCAATCAGATCATCGGCTTCACAATCGGTTGTTTCTATATAGTTTATCCCCATATAATCCAACGCTTTATAAACATCCGGCAACTGTGAGAACGGATTTTCTGTTTCATTGACCATGCTGTAATCCATTCTGTTCGCCTTATAATCTGCGTCTATTTCGCAACGGCTATTTTCATGTTGTCCATCAAATATAGCAAGAATATGTGTGGGCTCAACCTTTCGTATTATCTTTAACAATGCTCCTACAAATCCAAGCGTCCCTTGTATCGCTTTGCCCTCACCATTAGCAATTCTCGCCGGCATACCAAAAAACATTTGAAAAAGCAAATTACTGCCATCAACTATCAGCAACTTATCCATATATTTTCTCACTTTTCTTTTGCATTACTTACAAGCCAAATATTTGTATATCCATTTACATAAAAGAACGGATTAAAGGAAATTATACCCCCGAAACTACTCTCGCTCATATCGTCTGCGATAGTAATCCATTGTTCGATACTCCAAAATATCCTTCATATGCATGCAAAAAGCACGGCTTTTTACAACTGCCCTTAAATCCTCCCTTATTGCCAAAGCAAATCCCTCTTTATCAATAAAAAAACCTTTTCCAGATGCCTTTAAAAACTTTATAGGCATGGTCTTTGCCTTTGCCAGATGCTGTTTATCGGTCATGCTTTTGTATTCTTCATATGTAATATCCTCCGAAAAGTCCCGCCAGTTTTTATTCTTGTCGAAAAAGTCTTTCCAGCACGCAAGAACCTGAGCCTCCGTAACCTCCAGCAAAATATTCCCACAATTATAAAATGAGTACAAAACCGGCATTTTATAAATTTTTGTCATATCAGTCGTTTCGATTAGCGTCAAAAACTCGTTCCCAATTCCCGCATATAACTCGTTCTCATTTTCAGACAATTCATTTAGGTTGTGCAAATACTCCAAATAATGTCTGAATGGATTTTCCTTCGTATGCTTTAGGCAATACTGATATACCTCATCCTCCATATAAGTAAACAAATCCATTCTAGTGGGAACTCTGCCGTCCAACAACTCTTTTACGCGATAATATTCTCGAGTAATCCGTTCCTTTACCGTCAGCGTTTTTTTATCCAGTTCATTCAACAAATCAATTAACTGTACATCAAAATCAACAATACAGTCATCCGGATATTCTATATCATTCCAATCATAATCTCTATATTTACAAAATGATTTTACCCCGCCAAGCAGCAGCGGAGCTTTCCCCGCTTTTTCATAATTGCCGATAAAATCCAAGACATTCAGATATTCTTTCCCCTTATAAGTGCGAAGCCCTCGTCCTAATTGCTGCTGAAACACGACTGGCGACTCTGTAGGTCTGAGAAACATAACCAAGTCAATTGAAGCGATGTCTAACCCCTCATTAAACATATCCACAGAAAATATTACCTTGACTTCCCGATTTTTCAACTTTTGAATCGCTTTTTCCCTATCCTCTGAAAATTCACCGTCGGAATTACTGTACACCGCCACTGACGCAATTCCCCTATTGCAAAATTCCTTCGCCATTTCTTCTGCATGTTGTCTGGAACAGCAAAAGCCCAACGCTCTCTTAGAACGACATTTCATGTAGTGCTTATAGATTAGTTCATATCTCCTGCCGTTATTCCGGTAAATCTCCGTCAGTTCCCGTTCATCATATCTGCCTTTTACCAAATGCAGTTTGGAATAATCCGTCTCATCATAAATGCCATAATAATGAAACGGTACTAAAATCCCTTTATTGATTGCCTCTTTTAAAGAAATCTCATATGGTACATTGTAATCACAGATTTCATAGATATTTTTTCCGTCCATACGTTCCGGGGTTGCCGTAAGCCCAAGCATAAACTGCGGTGTAAAATAGTTAACAATCTTTGTATACTGCTCATTTACCGCATGATGAAATTCATCAATAACTATATAGTCAAAATAATTCCTAGGAAAATAATCCCTATTTAAGTATTCTGCCCTTCCCAGTGTCGCAACAGATGCAAAAATAACCGCCTTATCCGTATCCTTTTGTTTTCCATAAAAAAATCCATAATCATCTGACCCCCGCACATTTTGGAAAGAAACAGCTGCCTGCTTTAGGATTTCCTCCCTATGTGCCACAAACAGCACTCTCTGATATTTTGCGGAATCAAACGCTGCAAGATATGTTTTCCCAACCCCCGTAGCCGCCTGCACTAGCCCTTTTACCGCACCCTCGGCTCTGCTGTCTTCCAAAGCATATAACGCCTCTATCTGCGCACCTCGCGGTTGAAGCAATGCTGCAACCTTTGTTTCTGTATCTTCCTCAATATTATCATATCTTGCTAAATCCTTAGATACTGCTGGTTTGTGCCAGTTCTTTGAATATCTGTGCAACTCCTCGTTATCAATTATAATCGAGTGGTGAAAAAATAAATCTTCAAACGTGTGGTAAAACAACTGATAATTTTTATTATCTGCCATACTGCTAAAGCGGTAATTCCATTCAATTCCCGATGTCAATGCGCTTTTGGAAATATTGGAAGAACCAATATAAATTTCACTAGCATTTGTATAATGAAAAATATATGCCTTGGGATGAAATGACCTTCCCTTATCGTTGTAAAATCTTAAATCTATGCAGTTCCCAAATTCTTTCTTTAGCAGATAAAGTGCAGACGGCTGCGTGATTCCCAAATAATTTCCTGTCAGGATTCTCACGCAGGCACCTCTCTCCAAAGCGTTCTTAATATCATTTAAAATCATTCTGACACCAGACTCCATAAGGAAAGAGACAATAATATCAATTCCTTTTGCCCGCATCATACTCATTTTAAGCTGATAATATAAAAAACGACTTCGTTCTCTGCCGCCAGTCATAACGTCGGTTGGCGCAATCACCGGTTCGTTACTGCTGTTTCTTTTTTCCGCAGAATTAAATTGAGCCATTTTTCCTCTCCCCGATTTGGTCTTACATCTGACGAAACCCACTGTTCTTCTATCATTACATCGTCTATCTGTTTTATAAAACTTGCAAACGATTCTTCAGTCATATCCGTGAAATATCGTCCGTTTCTTTCTCCAGCAAAAGTTCCATATTTAAAAGATGTATAAATAATTCCGTTGTCTTTCAATGCAATCACCATTTTGAGCATAACATCTAAAAGGTTATCCAAAGACAAATGCAATATTGAAGAGCATGCCCAAATGCCATCATATTGGTTGACCTGCGCCAGTTCATTAAAAAATGTGTGTTTTACTTCAATTCCTACATATTCACTTGCCAGCCTGCAAAGTTCTATAGAGCCGTCTACTGCGTCTACTTGGTATCCTTGGGAAATAAAATATTTCGTATCACGGCCCGACCCACAGCCAAAATCAAGAATAGCCGCGTTTTTAGGTAGTTTATCTATAAACTTTCTTTGCGTAAATTCAAAATCCACGGAGATTGTTCCCGCAATAAACTCCTTTGCGTTTACATTGTAATAGTGAATCGTCTTTTCTCTTTCCATAAATACCATTCCTTCATACTTCTTTTACTGCCTAAATGATTTTGGTTCCCCATCCGCTTCACATATAAAAACTCCCATGCTTATTTACTACCATTGCTCGGTACTTCCTCTCTGTCAGTCTTTTCAAAACTCATAATATCTCCAATATCACAATCCATATAACGGCATATACACGCTAACACATCTATAGATACACTTTCGCCTTTTCCCATTTTTGCCATTGCAGTTATATCAATAAAAACTATGAAAAAGTAAATGGAAATGAATTATTTCTAGAGCCAAAAACGCCAAAGGCCAAGCACTGCATATCCCTACCGGATTTCTTATTTGATGACATCCGGGAATATGTGTCAAAACTCTATGGGATTGAAAAAGGGGATCGGATATTCTATTTCACGAAATCTGCCCTGAATAAAGAGATAAAGAGGATCGCCGCCAAAGTAGGACTGCCAATTATAAGAGTCAACGATCTAAAGCACTCAGAGCAAACAAATATCAAATGGGTATCGCTGATTTTTTCCTTGACTGCCATATCTACATGGATATCCTATATCAAGAATGCACTCTGTCTGCTATCATCTAATTTCACAATATGGATAATATCATTGTCAAGACGATCGCCCACCATGGCTGCCTCTTCTGGTTTACATCCTGCACGTGTAAGAGCAGTTTCAAAAATACGTTTGTCCGGTTTTGCGATTCCTTCCTCCGCAGATGCAACCAGTATATCAATATATTTCCATATTCCAAATTTTTTGAGACGTTCTTCACTTCCTAATGACTGATTTGCAATAATTCCTGCTTTGCAAAATAAACCTTCTTTTCTATAAATTGTTCATATGTAATATCTGTCCCTTCAATCACTTCCCTGATTCGATGCTCCACTGCAGCAGACTCATCAATCAAGGTAGAACCCATGTCAAAAAATATCCACTTTATTTTTGCTCTACCCATGCTGTCTCGCACTGCTTTCTTTCTCCATCCGTTCTTTTATCAGCTTCACAGCCCACACATGATGCGGATGAAACATATCTGTTACCGTTTCCTTATAAGGCCGCCACAATACCTCATTTCCTTTCTCCAATGGCTCACTAACCTTTTCAAATTCATCCGAGAAGTAAAAGTGTCCGATTGCATGAGAATAACGGTTACTCGCCTCATGATAAAAGTATCTCTCCCCACATGCAAAGCAGTCCTTCACAACTACTTTTACACCCATCTCCTCCATGCATTCTCTTATAATACACAACTTTACAACTTTATAAATGATACCCTTGCTGTTGAATCAACTGTTTTAGGGCATTAATTATTGTA
>RAZA01000038.1 GCA_003612485.1 bacterium D16-50 | reverse complement strand
TGAGTTGTATTGAACCACGATATTAAAAGAAAGGAAAGTAGGTGTTTTTGCTTCTATAAACATCATACAAGAAGAGAGATGTTGCTGTTAATGTTCGAAAAAGGTATTCGTCCATTGGCGATACTACGGTTAACAATGTATTTTCGGGGATAAATCCTAAAGTTAATTTAACTTCATACAATGAGGATGAAAGAAAGATTATAAAAGTTTTAGGAAAAGCATTGTATGTCACGAATGGGGGAGAGCAAATTACGGTTGGAAAGAGCGTGTATAGATATATTCTTGTAAAACCAACACAAGACTTTACGGTTATGTTTAACATGATTCGAGAAGTACCTGTTATTTTTTCGGATTACATTTCGTTTGAACCACGTTCTTTAGATGTGGCATCAGAAGTAGCTAATTTAGTGAAAGCGAAACTAAGATTGGACAGAAGCTGTCAGATTTTGATTAGCAACGATAGCAATATAGAAGTAAGAATAACAGAACTTTTGAAAGATAGTAATTTAAATTCTATTGTTATACCGTTTTCATACCGAGAAATGTTGTCTGGTGATGTGACCGCAGATAAGATAAAGGAACGGTTTAGAAAATATTTATTTGATGCAGATTTGTTTTCTGTCTCTAAACCCATACATAATGATGTTTTTTTCTTTGGACGTCGAGATTATGCCTGGGACATTGCGGATAAATGCAAGCGTGCCTCTCATTGTGGAATATTTGGATTGAGGCGAAGTGGAAAAACATCTATGTTATTGGCGGTACAACGGATTTTGGAGCAGGAAAAATATCCGGTAGTGTTTATCCCGTGTCAGTCTGAACTAATGTCATTAAATTGGATGGAGGCATTATATCAGCTAATTAGGGATATTCAAAAAGTGTTAAAGTGCAAAGGGACACATTTGCATAAAGGAATAGAATATAAAAAAGAGAGTAGTAACATTGCATTTATAGATGATTTGAATATAATGCTTGAAGAGCAGTTAAAACCAATAGTATTGATGTTTGACGAAATTGAAGCTATAACATTTGGGGTGACAAGTAGTGGCATATCATGGAGAGAAGGGGATAGTTATATACAGTTCTGGAATATACTGCGTGGATATTGCACACAGCATCCATCAAGGCTGGCGATTGTAATTGCCGGGACAAATCCGATGATAAATGAAATTTCTGCTCTGGGTGAAAATCAAATTCCTAATCCGATGTTTGGACAATTGGCAGTTTCAAATCAGGGAGCCTATTTAAAACCATTTGATGTAGAAAGCACCAAGGTAATGATTAACACGCTTGGGGGATATATGGGAATGAAGTTTGCCGATAACATTGCCGCGGCATTGACGGATAATTGCGGTGGACATCCTTATTTGATTCGATTATTATGTGGACAAATTAGTAAGTATGTTCGGGATAAAAAACTTCAAAGACCTATAACAATTTCAAAGGGAATTTATGAGAAAGTATTATCTGAGTTTGAAAAAGGCAGTGATGTCAGGGTTTGTGGCATTATATTACAGATAATCAGGGGTCTTGCAATGCTTGTAAACTTGGATTTTTCCAGTCCAGCAGTAAACCGGAGATCATGGACATTATTAAGAAATACGGAAGGGGCATTAGAAGCTTTAACAAATTTTGCTCGATTTTATGATATTACTCAAAATAGTCGCATAAAAACAACAATTTTTATCAGGTTGCAGACATAGTTTGCGGTATGATATACTAAAGTCAATGGATAAAGTGAGATAGATAATTGCTTAACAGTTTCTCTGCTTGAGTAGCTAGAGCTGGGTTTATGCATATATGATAGATAGGGGAATCAAAGGAAAATGGGTGTAAAATATACGAAATTATCAGAATACGAAGAGCTGAAGGAGACTTCCCTGCAAGTATGTAATAGTGAGAGCGAACATTTTAGTGTTTTGCAGTATAAAGCGCAGGGAATCTTGCTTTATTCCCATGAAAGGGGAATGTATTCTGAAAATGTCGAGGAACAAAAAGGGCAGGTAGAGGCCTTTCTGAAGCTTGCACGGAAAGAAGGCGTTGATTTGGCGATTTCACCGGAGGCATCTGTCCCATGGGAGATTGCGGAAAAAATTCTGGAAGGAAATTTGAAGCCACCAAGAAAAGGAAAGCTTTGGTTTCTGGGGATGGAAGGGATTTCTTTGGATGATTTCGAAGAGACTTTGGATGAATGGAAGAAAAAGGATGATATTGTAATCATCAACTCTCAGATGGGAAATTTGAGCAAGCATATAAATGCCGCAATCTACTTCTTTATAACAGAAGCTGATAAGCTGGCGGTTATAATTCAGGCCAAAATAGGCGGTATGAAAGATGTTTCCTTTGAGCATGAACAGAATGATTTGTCTGCCGGAAGTGAAATATTCCTTTTGGATTTGAACGGAACAGAAACGGCGCAGAATGTAATAGGCGGTATGATATGTGCAGATATTTTTCACATCAATAGGACAGATTTTTGCAGGAATTTTCACGGAAAAACACCGCTGATTCTGCATATTCAAATGAATCCGAAACCATATTATAAAGAGATGGCAAGTTTTCGAGATACTTTTTTCCGTGATTCAGAAATCAGAGGATCTCAGGTTATAACTGCAAATTGGGGAAGGTATACTTCTATCATACAAGAAGGAAGTCCGGCTGATGAAAAACGAAAAGGATATGCGGATTCGGGAAGCACGGTGTATATGGATTTGCGGCTTAATCATGGAACCTATGATTTTCATGACATTTTAAAAGACCGTTTTATAAAACATATGGGTGAAGTGCAGCAAAGCGGATTCGAGTATTTTTTAACGGAGAAGTACGAAATATGGAAGCTTCAGGAGGCGATTGATGTCGTAATTTATAGGATGAAGAAAGGGTTCTGTCTAACCGGACCGGGAATTACAATGAGACAACAGATGCCGTTTGTTGTGGAACGATACAGATATGATGAGAAAGATGATTTAATGGCAAGTTCGGAAAAGGACTGTGACTGCACTGAGATGCAGGAGGTATTTGAAATCTTTGATAATAAATGTGAGGATATGGGACTCTGTGCAGATAAAAGATGTACGGAATGCAGAAGATTTTATGTAGATTCATTGATTAGCCTATGTTTGGGCGAGGAAGTATATGAGGAATACAGGGCGCCCGGAGAAAAGTCCCGAAGAGCTGTCCAGACCTTATATCAGGACTGCAAGGACGCAAATAAGAAATTATTGCTGAAAGAGCTTGTAGAAGAAGTGCTGAAAGGATGTCTGGCGGAACGCTTTGGAGATTTCAATCAAAAGAACTCATTTGTATTTGCCATCAATGATGATTGTGCGAGAAACGGGAGCAATTATAGGTATAATCTGAGCTTGAAAAGCAAAGGGCATAGCATTAGAAGGCTGTTGGTGGCCTATATAGGGCATACGGATTTGGCAACCGTACGGAAGCGCTTTTCCGATTTGCAGAGGAGCATCCATGAAGATATGCAGGATAAGGTTTTGCTATATTATTCGGACAGTCGGGGAATCAGAGCTTATGACGAGCCATATATAGAGGAAAGCATACTGAAAGACAATAGCGATTATAGCAAGGATATCGAATCCTTTACATAGGGGGAAGACAATGACGGAGATCAGGAGTTTACTGGAAAAGTATAATATAGCCGTACAGAGGGATGAGGAATTGGAAATCCCTCATATTTTGTATGAGCGCAGGGGGCTTGACGGTAAAGTTGTCATTTCTAAAAATTTCATAGTGGAATATGAAATGTTCCTGCAGAAGAAATATATCCGACGGGAGCAATTAGAGGAAAGCTTTTATCAATTTGAAAAAAGGTTCTTCTCAAAATATTTCTTTCGGGAAGATACGGATTTAAAATGGAATTATTATCTCATCATAATTATAGGGGAAAATGCGGAAGAGGATGCTGTGTGTCAGTTAGAGAACGATGACAAGTTCCTGCGCAAACTGGTAATGACGACGGAAGAATTCGACATTTATCTGGGACATGGCGGTACAAGGTCGGGGGATGGGAAAGAAGATATCACAGGGATAGACACCTACGGGGAATGGCAGAGAAATCTGAGTTCTTTAAAGCTGGAAGGAATATTGACATATTCCTATGAGAGCAGTAAAGTGGCAGATTATATAGACAAGGGAGTTGGTATCAGGCCTCCGGGAAAACCGATTTCAAACTGGGATAATACAGATAGCAAAAGCGATAAATATCTTGTGAAACAAATAGATTGTCTTAGTTTGGAAAAGTTCAGAGAGCATTGCCTGCGGGATAATACCGAGTTGTCCTTGTCCAGGGTGAATCTGTTTTCGGGAGGGAACGGTTCTGGAAAAAGCAGCTTGTGTTCGGCTATTGAGTATGCCATGACCGGAGAAATCTCTGGAAAATCGGAGGAAGGGAGCGTCGTCGTCAAAATTAAGAATAGGGAAGGAAAGCAGGAACTTTTAAAATCGGAAGTGCCCTCAAAAGAAAAGCGCGAACGGGATCGTCTATGGTACGGAACGACTACAACGGCATATAAAAGCCTTTTAAACAAGCACTTTCATGTGTTCAATTATCTGGGATTAGAAGCATCAAAGGAATACATATCGGAACTGGAAATCAATGAGTTGGTCAAGAATGTGTTGTTCGGTACGGAAGTAACGGAAGCAGAAAAAAAGATGCAGCGGTACGGGAAGGAATTTGCAGATAGGAAAAAGACATATGACAAACAGGTAAAAGAGATTGCTGTAGAAATAGGAAAGTATACAGAAAGGACTGGGGGAACAGAGGAACTGCCCAAGACACAAATACTGAGTTTGCTTCAGCGTCTGGGATATAAAAAATATAGAGAAGCTGATGCAGCAATGAAAGATGATGCATTTCTGGAGAAATACTCAGAGTTGTGTGCGCAATACCAAAAATCAGCACAACAGCTGTTACAATTATGTAATGAAAAAGAGAATGGGATGCGGATGGCCGAGGAGAAAGCCGCATGGCAGACGAAACGGGTAAAGTATCAACTATTCAGAGAAAACGAGGAGAAACGCAGTAATCTTCGTCAAAAGCTGGAAAAAGCCAAAAGATTGAAAAAGGAATATAGCGAAAAATTATCGAAAGTGGACAGCTTGTATCAGCGTGGAGAAGGGATGGAGGGATACTTCTCCAACCCATGGAGCTTTCGGGAATTGGACAATACATACAAGCAAAACAGCATGAGAAAAGACGAATTATTGCGGTGGTTCGAAAATTATCAAAATATTTCGTATGTACAGGAGGACATTGCGCAATTAGAGGGAAAAATAGAAGTACAGGAGACAGAAATCAGAAAAATCCGTCAGAGCATTGAGGGGATATCCAAAGAGATTGAGGTACAAAAGGGATTAAGGGACAGTCTGGATGTGGTAATGCAGGAGATATATTCCATATCGGAGCGTTATAGCATTCTTCAGCCCGATGCATCCCGGTGCCCCATGTGCGGAGCGGATTATAAGGATAGGACGGCTCTGGCAGAAGCTATGAAAAAGCATAAAGAATATGAGGAAGCGGACAATAGAGCATTCCGTCTATTGCTAGACTCCCGGGCAGAAAAAGAACAGGCGCTGAGAGACCAAACGAATGCATTGCAGGAAATGAAGGGGAGAATGGAAAGGGCCAGAAAAAAGCAGCGTGCGATTGTATATGTAAGGGATATGCTCGGCATAGACCAGAATATAGGCAACGAGGAAATTGAGAAGATTGCCAGGGACGAACTGAAGAGACTGCAGACTTGGATGGAGCAGCGTGCAAGGGCATGGGACTATGGGAAAATAGTGCTGGGCAGTGCTGAATTTGCAGAATATGATGAAAATCTGGAATGGATGGAGTATCTCCGCAAAACGGCCCGGGAGCTGATAGGAAAAATGGAAAACGAAACCGGACAGATAAAACAGTGGGAAATGCAGGAACGGGAGCTAAACCGGCAATTGACAGAGGAAGACAGCGTTTTCCCCACAGACAGATGGAAAGAGTTTCAGGTGAAGATGTCCGCATATGAAGATTTGACATTAGAGTGGGATATTGCGATAGATATGCCCTTGTTGCAATGGGCAAAAGAGTTCGGGCGTTTTGGGCAGAACGTTGAATACGCATGGGACATTCATAGAAAGCAGAAAGAATATACAGAGGGGAGAGTATATATTGAAAAACTGCAGAAAGATAAGGAACAGTTGGAGAAAAAAAGCAAAAGATGTGAAGAAGCCTATAGCCTGATCAGCAGTCAGAAAAAACTGGAAGATTTCATGATGGACTTTTTGCGGGAAAACGAAAAGCAGATAGAATTGTTTTTCAAAATACTCCACAGGCCTAAAGAATTCGGCACATTGAACATAAATGACGGCAAAATCAGTATTGTCAGAAACAGTAATGGAAGTGTGGTGGAAAGCACGCAGATGAGTACCGGACAGAGAATGGCGCTTGCGTTTTCTATTATGATAACACTGCATAAAAATGCGCCGAATGCGCCGGGATTCCTTATGCTGGACGAACCGGTGGCAAATCTGGATGACATGCATGTGCTGAATCTAATTGATTTGCTGAGAGAGCTTGCCATAAATGGAACACAGATTATCATAACTACAGCCGACAAGCAGATGGCAAAGTATTTGCGGCGGAAATTCAGTTTCTTTCAGAATGAATATACACATTATGAGCTGATCAGAAAGGGAAGCGAGAAGACGGTTATCAAGGAGAACCATTATAGTTTTGACAAGAAAAACGCAATGGAGTGATGGCAGTGAGGGCAATCGGCAGAAAGTGCAGAGAGGAAAGAAAATGACGCTTGATGAGATAAAGAAAGGTGAATCAAAAAATGTAGAATTTAAAGTACAGCTTCCGGACGACAGCAAAAAGTATGTGAAGACAATTGTTGCATATGCAAATACATCAGGCGGCAGGCTGCTTATCGGCGTGGATGATACAACGAAAGATATCGTCGGCGTAGAACCCAGTTCAGTTTTTCAGATTATGGATAAAATTGCCAATGCAGTTTCCGATATGTGTGCGCCGCAAATTGTTCCCGATATCACTTTTCAGACCGTAGAGGGAAAATGTATTGTTCAGGTAGAAATCTACCCAGGACAGAATAGGCCGTATTATATCCGAAGCCTGGGAAAGGAGAACGGGACATATATCCGGGTGGCAGGGACCAGCAGGCCGGCAGATGAGGCAGTATTAAAAGATTTGGAGTACCAGGGAGCAGGCAAGTCCTTTGATGAGCTTATCAATGTGGAAACAGATTATAGCGAGGAAAGTGCGCTGCAATTATGCAGTGACATTAGAAGGTATATTGCGCAGTCAAGAGAAATCCCTATGGGTAAAGTAAGGGAAATAACCGTCGTTAACCTGGAGAACTGGGGGATTATAAAGAAATCCGGGGAGAGCTATATGTCGACAAATGCTTTTATACTCCTTACAAAAAATACGTTCCGGTTTGCCAAAATACAGTGTGCATTATTCAAAGGGGAAAATAGGGCAGTGTTCGTTGACCGAAGGGAGTTTGACGGCCCTGTCTATGACCAGATAGAAGAGGCATACCAATTTGTGCTCAAGCATATCAATCTCGGGGCAACGATTGATGGAATTGTCCGGAAGGACAGATATGAGCTGCCGCCGGAAAGCATTCGTGAGGCAATCATAAATTCCGTATGCCACCGGTGCTATCTGGAGCATTCTTGTGTGCAGATTGCGATTTATGACAATAGGGTGGAGATAACATCTCCAGGTATGCTGTACGGCGGATTGACAATGGAGCAGGCAATAGCGGGGCGATCAAAAATCCGCAATGTCTGCATTGCAGAGGTTTTCAGCCGAATGGGGATTATTGAACAATGGGGAACCGGTATTCAGAGAATGATTCAGGGATGCAGGGAATATGGCGTTCGGGAGCCGGAGTTTATTGATATGGGAGATGCTTTCCGGGTAAATTTCTATCGTTCTGGTACAGAAACTGGCATAGAAACAAAATATACTGGCACAGAAAACACAAACACTGGCATACAAACCAAAGAAACTGGCACAGAAAAAAACCAAATGAGTTTTTTAAACACCTTATCCGAGACAGAAAGAAAAATATTGGAATTTATAATGGAAGACTCTAGTATTACACAGAAAGAAATTGCGCAAAAAATGGGGATGTCCAAAAATGGCATAAGATATGCAATGGATAAATTAAAAGACAGAGGAATTCTTGAACGGGAGGGAGCTACGAAGAGGGGGAAATGGATTATCAATAGTTTGCACTAAAAACAGCCGCCATAGTACGTTCTGTAGGTGTTAATCGCCTCAAAAAAGAAATAATTGATTAGGTGGAGGTGTATGCGGAGGACAAGGTAGAAATAAGGTGGAAAATGGCATATTTTGCGGAAGAATGAGGGATGGATGTAAAGTTGTTACGGAATTGTTAAAAAAATTTAGTCTGTTCTTGACACGTTGCCTTATGGGCCACACCGGGTACAGCACCACGGAGAATGTGAACAATATCAAGATCGTGCATCTGCACTGGGGTCTTCAGCTGATTTTTGACGAGTCGCAGAAAGAAGGGAATAATGAGATATGGATTGATGTGTATCCGCTGACGAGATTTTTGGCGAAGCATACGCAGGCGGCGGTGAAGGTGGAGGGGACGAAGGAGTGGAGGAGGACGGTGGATATTGTGGATCCCAAGGTGGAGGAGTATGAGGCAGGGAATTCAGAAAAGCGCAAAACACCGGTGAAAGAGGATTTTTAAAGAATAACCATATAGTAGGAATTCAACCGGAGCAATAGTCAAGGTTCGTTATATGATTTGTGGAACTGCTAAATCTATCAACAGTTCCACAAACAAAATCTGGGCAAATCAAGAAAGGCAGAAGCGATTTTGCCCTTATATGCCGGGAATAAAAGGTTCTAAAAGATATGCATGTTTATTGCAGTGCTATTTTCAATGTGTTATACTGAACGGGAGCAAATCTTATCCTTTTTTGCATCTGCAAAAAGATGATTGACAAATCCTTAGTCAAGCTGTTATAAGGATTGTTTTTTAAGGTTTCAGCAGTAGTTTGCCCTATGTGTCAATCAGAGTATTTGCCCAAATTTATAGGGAGGTCAAAAGCAATTATACTTCTTTTCTTAATGAGAAAGGAAAGTATGACACATGAAAAAATCTATGGAGTTAAACGGAGAAACAGCGAACCGATCGTGGGTACAGCAGTTTGGGAAAGGGCAAAAAGCAATTGGCTTTTCCGGGCGGGAGATTGCGAAAGCGGCCTGCAATGATAGGAACAGTGCTTATGGCTGGAATGTAGATCACATCTTGCCGCAGTCGGGAGGGGGAACGGTAGATTATAACCTGATTTGTTGTCGCATTTTGACCAACGATGAAAAGGCGGATCGGTTTCCATGCTTTAAAGCCAACGAAAAATAATTTGAGATTCAGAAGCGACAGAATCATTACGAAATCATAGCGAGGGCAGCTGATCTAGAAGAAAGCAAGGGAATTGTTAACTTTCTGCATGTAGCACAAGGACTCAAATGCTGGAGACAATGTAAGTCTTATAATGAGAAAGCTTTTGCCGGATATGTCAAGGTCAAAGTCGAAATGTCCAACGAAACAGCCAGTGAACCTACTCCGCTTTTTGTCAGGTATGGGAAGTTTCTGGCGGAACTGTTTGGAACAGATAGTATCTTTGCTGAAAATAACAGTATAGGTTATCTCAATCGTTATTATATGTTTTTACCGTGATAGTAGGGGATATTCCTAAAGAAGATGGCTGGATGAACAATATGCGATATTGAATTGTGCTGCATAGTGTCCTGATATATTTGACGGCATAACGGGCAGTGAAATGGTGAGGGAGGTGGAACAGTATGTGTCACAGCCTTAGGACGATCTTATACCATGGAATAGCATCGGAAATACAGCAGGTGGATGTAAAGCTTGGGCGGGAAAGGAAAAATTATACGAAATAGTGTTGGATAAAAACTATGTGCTATTGGTAAAGGGGACATCAGTATAAGTAAAGGGGAACATATGAGTATAGATAGCAAACTGTTTAAAATAGCATACAAAAAATTAAAATCAAGTGTGTATTATGATAAGACACAGGCCATATTAAGGAATGATTTGGTAAAATATGAAGCAGATATTGAGAATATTGAGAAATACTTGGAAGAATTTGCAGAATCTTTTTCCGATGTAAAAAAAAGAAACACATTGATAGAAGAGATTTTGTCAACGATTACATATTACGCTTTTCCAAAGAAATTAACGGCAGAGAAAGGCAAAATGATAACGAATTATGTAAGAAAAGAGATTGAAGTAGAAGAAAATCAATATTTTATTAGCATGGACATCAAGGGGCATATTTTAGGTGTTTTATGGCTTATGTTGGTTGGGTATCGTGTAGATCAGAAAATATACAAACATTCGTATGGCAATAGAATACGCAGCAATTTATATAACGAACTGAGTGAAGAGCCTACGTATTCACCATATTTGTTTGAACCTTATTTCCAGCAATATGAAAGCTGGAGGGATAAGGCAATGGATGAAGCGCTGCATTATCTTCGTTCTGGTCAGGATGTCGTTGTATTGACGCTGGACTTTAAGCGTTTTTTCTACTCCCTTGATATTTCGGTGGAATTGATGGAAGAACTATATAAAGAGGCAGAGCTAGAAGATGATGAAAATCTAAGAGCAGTTAATGATTTTGTGTTTCAGGTTATCTCAGGTTATGCAAGTCTATTTGGCGAATTTGAGGGCCGTAATATATTGCCAATTGGATTTCTTCCGTCCAATGTATTGGCAAATTATGCGTTGAGGAATTTTGACCAGGCAGTGCTGGATGGGTGGAATCCGATTTATTTTGGCAGATATGTTGATGATGTTATAATTGTGGACAAGATAGGAAGTAATAGTGACCTATATAAAAAATCTATAGATGACGAACTGGAAGCAGAGGATATTATTACCTTTTTTCTTGAACAATGCTCGGGATGGAAGGGATTGAATGGTATTAAGTGCAAAAATGGGAAAAAATATGCGTTGTTGCAGCAAATTAGTGAAGAAAGGAAGGCGGATAAGAATTCGTTATTTTTCTTGAATAATTTATATAATCCTATCGAAGGTGATAAATCGAAGATTGTTGTCCAAAATGATAAAGTTAAAATTTTTTATTTTAGAAGTGGAGAATCAGATGCGTTGATTACTTGCTTTAGGGAAACGATTGCCAAAAACAAGAGTGAGTTTCGGCATATGCCAGAGGATGAGTCAGTATTCTGTAAAGATGACTTTAGTGAAATATATGACTTACAGAACGATGAAACAATCAATAAATTCAGGGGAATTACAGGAATATCCGTTAATAAGTTTGAACTATCAAAATTGTTAGGAAAGCACATGCGGATTTGTGGGTTGGTGGTGGATGAAAGAGAAACAAGACTTGAAGACGAAATAACGAAGATATTTAATCCAAAAGTTATAATAGAAAATTACGGCGTCTGGGAAAAAGTGATAGAATTACTGGCTGTTAATGAATCTTATAAGCCGTTAATAGAATTTGTAAAAAATATTATTGAAGTAATCAACAATCTCTTATATAAGGAAAAAGATGTTCTTAAGAATGAAAAGAAAACTTTATATTTACATTTGTACTCATCACTTTGCAGACCATTGGCGTTGGTCTGGGGAGAGCGTGTGGAGGACGCTGTTCTAGCGATATGCCAGTGTGTTGGCATTGAATGGGAAAGAATAGGTATAAATGTTTCCGCTTTCATGGCGCAAAGAAAAAATTATTGTGATACAAGAATGCTTGATAAATCCATGATGCCCATTTCTGTTGATATGCTACGGATGGAGGAGATTTTTCAGACTAAGAAAGATGTTAATTTGTCGGACTTTAACCAGATGATAGAGTATTGCAGGTCAGAGTGGAAATGTGAATATTCTTATTACCCATATCTGTTAACCATGTATGATTTTTCAATAATAGTGTGCATAGAAGAATTAAAGAAGCAAGAGAGTTGTTTTTCAGATGCAGAAAGGATTTTTAAGAGACAGAGTCGTAATTATATAGAGAGTAATTACCGGATTTTGGATCAGAATACTGTTACAAGGGTCTTGCAGGTAAGTGAGCATAATGTGAAAGTTAATTCCGGTAAATTATCTTATCTGATTTCTGTAGATAACGGAAACAAGGATAAATTGAAACTTGCTATTGCAAATGTCAGACTGAAACAAGATAACTTTGTGAAAATGGTAAAGGAAAGCCCTTATAGAGGTTACGAAAGATATGAGCTTGTTTCAAGGATAATCAATGGGGCGATAGACGAGCATGCAGATATGGTGATAATGCCGGAAGCATTTATGCCGTTTGAGTGGCTGGCAATGGTTGCAAGAACATGTGCTCGTAATAATCTTGCTCTTGTGACAGGTGTGGAACATATAAAAATTGGCGGAAAAGTTTTTAATTTAACCGCTATAATTCTACCATATAATGATCTAATGAATAAGAATGCGTATATCTCATTCCACTTGAAAACGCATTATGCACCAGCAGAGAAGCAGGAGATAAATGGATATAGACTGAAAGAAGTTACTGGAAACCATTATGAACTGTATAAATGGTATGGATGTTATTTTCCTGTATATTGTTGTTACGAATTGACATCTATCATTGAACGTTCCATGTTTCAATCTTATGCAGATTTTCTGATTGCTATTGAGTGGAATAGGGATGTGAATTATTACAGTAACATTTTGGAATCCCTTAGTAGAGATATCCATTGTTATTGTGTACAAGTAAACTCATCAGATTATGGTGACAGTAGAATAACTAAGCCGTCTAAAACGGAAGAGAAAGATATCATGCGTACTAAAGGCGGTATTAATAGTACGATTTTGGTGGATGAAATAGATATAGGAAAGATGAGAGATTTCCAGTTGAAAGAATATGAGCTTCAGGCAAATGATAGGAGTTTTAAGCCTACACCGCCAGGATTTGACCCAGAAATTGTTCTGAAAAAAATTAAAATGGAGACACTGTAGCAAGGATATAAATTGTCGGCAGGTAGCTTTTATATTATACCACAGTTTCTTTCAGGTACATAGCGATTGGGAAGGAAAATTAAGGAGATTGAAGCAGGGGAGCTTATTTTGAGCACGCTAGCATCCGATTTTTAGGGTAGTGACAGTGAGTGTGTGGAATGGGCCCATAGAGAGATACGTAAGTTATAAGTGAGCTAGAGAAAGGCAGTGCATTTTTCTGGCCAGAGTAATATTGTGGCAGCATCAGGGGGATGTCTTTTTGGATATTCAATCTTTGTGTCGACGACTTTCCGCAATAGGCGTAGTCAAAGCCTTTCATAGTGATTCAGGTTTGATTGGTAAGTATGTCTGGAAATAGTACCATGAAAATATCTTAAATAATGGGGGTGTGGAAAAAAGCTGTATGAGGCAGGAAGATAACATATGTGGTACCTTATAGTAAACAAAAATTTGCTGTTGAAGCTAAGGAGGAACCGAGGCCATATAAATAAACCAATGTATTAAAGAAAAGGGCAGAAGAGACTCAAAAAATTAATTCAGGGAGAAATTGCGGCTCGTTTTGCGGCAGATTTCTGCATATGATGAAATTGTAATTGCATTTTGGGCAGTTATAAGGTAGAATGTAGGTAGAAAAGTTGTGAATCAGCGATGGGTTAATACATAAAATCTGAAATGTTTTCCGAACGAAGGAGCCGGAGGTTGGCAGGCAACGGAAAAATCAACCATGGAAAGGGAATGTTTGGTGTGGCGGCATTGACATTCCCTTTTCAGAATATTGAGATTGGTGAAAATGCTATTGGAATAAAGATGGCTCAACAGCTCAAAAGCTTGATGTATTAGTAAAGGGGAAAACACACATGCAATCTTTATATTCGATTGAGGAGACATCCTATCTGTCGGCACCGAATGCCGTGCAATATAGAACAATCATGCGCATCTTCTACCGTGAATACGAGAAGATGCATTTTCAGCTGTACAAAGAAGATATATTGGAGCTGCTGCGCAGGATTCCCGATTTTGAGGATTACGATATGGAGCAGCTGAAGCTGGATTTGGAGGCCCTGATTCGCTGGAAAAACCTGACGCCGATTCAGGATCCGGGCAAAGCTTATACCATTGAGGAGTATAAGAATAAGCAATACCGCTATGTCATGTCGGAATATGCGGTGGAGATAGAGAGGCTTACCATACGGCTGGAAAATATTTTTGTGGAATCCGGAAATCTGTCCACGAATCTGTTTGTGAGGCTGGAGAGGAGTCTGGAGGAAACGGAAGAGATAGAGGGAAAGAGCTACAAGGAAACCAATGAATGGTGGAGTAACCTTCAGGAGGATTTTAAAAGGCTCAATCAAAACTATCAGGACTATCTGAGGGAATTTTATTCTGGAAAATCGGACAAGCTGATGAAATCGGTGGAATTTATCTTACATAAGGATCGGTTTATCCAATATCTGAATGAATTTATTCAGGAGCTGCAGAGACATTCCAGACGTATTGCGAAGCTGCTGACTCAGAAGAGTACACAGATTGAAGAACGGTTGTTGGAAAGAGTCATTCAGAGTGAGATGGAGATTCCCCATGCGCTGTCGGAAAGACAGGCTGACATGGAAGAGGGAATTCGGGAAAATATATGGGGCAAATGGTATTCTTTGAAAAGCTGGTTTCTGGACTCTGCAGAGCATGAATGTGAATGTCATAAAATCTTGATTATCACCAACGACATCATTGCAAATATTATACGCAACGCGGCGCTGATTCTGCAGATGCAGAATTGGGGCGTGAGCAGGAAGGACGATTATCGTAAGTTTCTGGAGCTTTTTCTGGAGGCCGGCACTCTGGAGGCCGCGCACAAGATATCGGCCCATGTTTTTGGCATACAGAGTATAGCCCATCTGAAAGAGAATGCCATTCGTGATACGGACAGTATCAACAGCAGCGTATATGAGGAGGAACCTTTTGTCTATCAACTGAAGCCCCATACAAAGGCTTACCGGGAAAGGCGAAGGCAGCAGGGATTTGCGGACAAGACCATGGAGAAGCTGCAGCAGAGGATGTTCCACTTACAGCAGCTGGACAGTGAGAAAGCGCTGGTGATGCGCTATATCAAGGATGGCCGGTTGGATTTGACCGCCATCACGGATGTTGTTCCGGACACAGCAAGAATCACGTTTCTGCAGTGGATTTCACAAGCTAATATGAATGACAAGAAAATTGGGAGGACGGAATATGGACAAGAATTCAGACTGGTTCGGAAAGAGGGAACTTGTGTGCTGAATTGTGAGGATGGGAAACTGACGATGCCGGCGTATGTATTGGAGTTTGAAAAATGAACCAAATAAGAATTCTATTGGAAAATATATGGATCTGCAAGGATGCTCAGAAGGATGAATATTATAAGGTCAAACATGAAATCCCTCAGTTCCAGAAGTTTGTCAGGGAATTGCTGGGCTGGAAGCTGATCAACACAGAACGTCTGCTGAAGCTGGAAAAAATACCGGTTCACGCGGAGAGTTTTATGGGGATTCAGGAATTTTTGGAAATCAGGGATTACTGTTTTTTATGTGCGATTCTGATGTTTCTGGAGGATAAGGAAGAACAGGAGCGATTCCTGCTGTCTGAGCTGATCAATTATGTGGAGACCCAGTTGAAGTCGTCCATGGAGATAGACTGGACCTCTTTTTCTCAGCGGAAATCTTTGGTGAGAGTGCTTCAATTTATGGAGAAAAACAATATGCTCAGAGTCTATGAGGGGAGCAGCGAAGGGTTCGGACAAGAGTACGGCAGCGAGGTGCTGTATGTGAATACGGGGCATTCCAGATATTTTGCAACAACCTTTCCTCAGGATATTTCAGGATTTCATTCGGTGGAGGATTTTGAAACATTACAGCTGGAAGAGATTGATTCCGATAGGGGAAGAACGAGAATCAACAGAGTATATAGGCAGCTGGTGACATGTCCGCAGATGTACTGGGACAGTATTGAGGATGCAGATTCCCTATATCTGAAAAATCAGAGGAGCTGGGTAGCGGGGAATCTGGAGAAAAATATAGGAGGCCGTCTTGACATCCATAAAAACGTTGCGTTCTGGATGCTTGAGGAGGACGATTGCTACGGAAAGGCTCATCCCCGTGATGCCATACTGCCGGAAGCGGTGCTGCTGGTATGTTCTGCAATCAGAGAGAGGATAGATTCCGGAATCTGGCACAGAGAGACGGATGAGTGCGTCTATGTGTCGGAGGAAGAGTTTGATGATGTGATCCTAGGCTGTCACCGGCGCTGGAAGGAGGCGTGGGGTGTGGGGTTTCGGGAGAAGGAGCCCCGGAAAGCGGCGGAAGAAATAAAAGAATATATGAAAGCATGGATGATGTTTCGGAGAGAAGAGGGGAGAATACGGCTGTTTCCGATTATAGGAAAGGTATCCGGTTATTATCCCGCAGATTACGAGGAGAAGAGCGGCAATGAATGAACGCTGGACAATGAACAGAATAGGATTTGTCAATTTCTGGCTCTATGATGTGGATGAGTTTACCTTTGAGAATGGAAAGCTGCTTTTGAGGGGGCAGAACGGGTCGGGCAAATCGATTACGACACAGAGCTTCATCCCTTTTATACTTGACGGGGACCGCACGCCCAACAGGCTGGATCCCTTTGGCTCCGGAGACCGCAGGATGGAATATTACTTTCTGGGGGAAGAGGGGAGAGAAGAATCCACAGGCTATCTTTATCTGGAATTCAAAAAACAGAACAAGGAGGAGTACCGCACCATAGGAATCGGACAGCGGGCCAGAAAAGGAAAGACCATGGACTTTTGGGGATTTGTCATCCTTGACGGCAGAAGGATAGGGGACAGCATCTGGCTTTACAAGGAGGTAGGGAGCAGCAGGATTCCTCTGGATAAAGCGGAACTGCGGAAAGTGCTGGGGGATGAGACTCCTTTTACGGATGTGCCGGGAGAATATAAGAAGCTGGTCAATAAGCATCTCTTCGGCTTTGGCAGGGCGGAACAGTATGAGCAGTTCATCCGGCTTCTGGTGAAAGTGCGTGCTCCGAAGCTTTCCAAGGAATTCAAACCGTCGAAGGTTACGGATATTTTGAACGATTCCCTGCAGACGCTGACGGATGAGGATTTGCGTCCCATGGTGGACGCCATGGAAAAGATGGACAGTATTCAGGGGACTCTGGAACAGCTGCGCCGCGCCTCGGCGGATGTGAGAGCGATTCGGAATGAGTATGGCCGATATAACCGGTATATGCTGGGGAAAAAGGGGCAGGCATATCTGGCGGCGCGGAAAGCAGCTGTTCAGGCACAGGCTCAGAGGGACAGGCAGGAGCTGGACAAGGCCGATTATCAGAGGGAACAGAGTCGGAGGCAGAATGAGGAGAAGGACTTAAGGGAGCGTGACAGGCTGGCGGCTGCAGAACTGGAAAGTCTGGCGGATACGGATTTGGAGGACATGGATGCAAAGCTGGACAAAGCCCGCTCAGACGAAAAAGAGGAACAAGAGCGGAAAGCAAGGATAGAAGAGCGGATACGCAAAAGCAGAGAACGCATATTGGAATGCGACAGGAAGACGCGTGACTTGCAGGGACAAGAAAGCCTCTGGCAGTCTGAAGCGGAAGAGGACAAGGAAGAGCTTAAGAATATTCAGGAGACAATGCGCTGGGAAGGGCATGGGAAGACTCTGGAAATCGTGGAGGCCTGCGATGTGCAGCGCGCCGGCGACGTCATGGGAGAGCTGCAGAAATATCAGAGGGCGGTGGCTGCAGGAAGGGCGGCTATAGAGAAACACGGAAGAGACCGGAGGCAGCTGGATGAAATCACAGAGGAAGCAGAGAACCGCAGTAAGGACAAAGAGGAAAGAAAAGCAGCGTTAGAACGTGCGGAGCAGAAAACAGAGCATGCCCGGGATGCCTGCATCAAGCAGCTCTATGAACAAAACAACCATAATGACGAATGGAAGATTTCGCAGGAAACTCTGGGAGCGGTGGAGGAAATACTGCTGGAATATCAAAGCATCAGTGACGGCAGGAGAATCGATCAGCAACTACAGAAGGTATATCAGGAATGTAAGGACAAGCTGAATACCCATCTATGGGAAAAAGGGAAAGAACTGGAGGAGCAGGAGAATGGCCTGAGAGAGTTAGAGGACAGGCGGTGGGAAATTCAAAATAGGAAAGAGCTGGAACCGGAGCGGAGAGAGGTGTCCGCCGCTTCCAGAAAGAGGTTGGAAGAGGCAGGGATCATGGCGGTTCCCTTTTATAAGACCGTGGAATTTGCGGAAGGTCTGGGGCCGGAGGAATGCGCCAGACTGGAGGCCCAGCTGAACGATATGGGACTTTTGGATGCGCTGGTGGTGACAGAGGCGGGTTTGGAGAGAATCAAGGCTGAATTCCCGGAGTTTGCGGACTGCGTCATACAACCTCTGAAGAAGGGAAAGTTTTGTTTTCCCTGGCTGACGGTAAATAATACCATAGACAGTGAAATAAGGAAGAATGTGGAGAATATTCTCAGCCATATTTCCGAACAGGGAGAACAAGAAAGCTCTTGTGTCTGGATGACGGAGAAGGGATATTTCGGGCAGGGAATTCTGTTGGGAAAAGCGGGGCAGAAGGAGGCGGCGGAGTATGTGGGCAGTCTGGCAAGAGCGCAGAAAAAGGAACGCCTGCTGTGCCGGCTGACAGAGGAGATAGAACAGGTTCGGTCTGTGCTGCAAATTCTTGCGCAGGAAAAAGAACGGCTGGAAAACCGTATCGGAACATTGGAGAAGGAATATGGCGGATCGCTCACAACAGAACAGATCGACCTTGCGCTGGAAACAGAAGGGAAGGCCAGACTTGCCAGCGAACAGGCGGAAGAAAATTATCGCGCAATAGAAGAGAAATTGGATTTGTGCAGGCAAAATGCCAATAGAAGCTATCAAGAGATGCTTTCCGCCTGCAGACCTTTTCCGTATGGAAGAACGGTGGAGGAATACTCGGAGGCGGACGATGCAATTCAGGAATATCTTCAGGGCTGGCAGAATGTTTACCGGCTGCTGCTGCGGCTTGAAAAGGTGAAAAACGATTTAGTGACACAGCAGGAGTTCATAGAGAGGGAAGAGAACAGCATTGACGATGCGGAGCTTGACAAAAGAGACGCTGTGGGAAAGATTGCGGAAGTTCGTTTGAAAATCGCACAATATGAGGAATATCTGAACCGACCTGAAATCAGGGAAAGGGCACAGCGCAGGGAAGAACTGAAAAGAGAGAGGCAGGAGATTCAGGGAAGCATTACATATATTGGGCAAAGATTGGCAGTTATAGAGAATGAGCTGAATCGTCTTATGGAGGATGAGGAAAGGATAAAGAATGACTTGATACAAAAAGTTGCTGCAGAAAATCTTTGCCGGAAGTATTTTGAGGAGGAGCTGGATTTAAGGCTGGTCTTTGAGAGAGGATCAGAAAGCCTTGAATCCTATGCCAGAGAGGCCGGACAGCGTATGCGTGAGGATGATAAAGACAGGGACGTGAGCATGCTGACCACGGCACTGCATCAGGCATATTCCAGCCATAACAGTAATCTTGTCAGCTATGGAACAGCAATAGAAGAATGTTTTGAGGAGGCGCAGGCAGGCCTTGGAGCGCTCCGGAAACGGCTGCGGATTGTCTCCGTGTGGAACGGGAAGAAGCTGTATCTGGAGGAATTCTATCAGATGCTGAAGGCCACGATAGAAGAGACTGCCCTTTTGATTCAGCAGAAGGACAGAGAGCTGTTTGAGGATATATTGTCAAAGACCATCAGCCATCAGCTGACGGACCGGATTGCCGAGAGCAGAAAATGGGTGCAGGATATGTCGGCGCTGATGAAGCTGGATACCTCTATGGGGCTGTATTTTTCGCTGGATTGGAAGCCGAAAACGGCGGAGAACGATCAGGAGCTGGACATCAGGGAGCTGGAAAAGATTCTGCTGAGGGACTATACACTGCTTGGAAATGATGACATAGAAAAGGTGGCAGCACATTTCCGCAGCAAAATCAAGACGGAAAAGCAGAGGGCGGAAGAGGCGGGAGAAACCATCAATTATATGGATTTGGTGAGGGACGCGCTGGACTATAGGAGATGGTTTGAGTTTCAGATGCATTATTACAGAAACCATGAGGGAAAGAAAAATCTGACGAACTCCGCATTCAATAAATTCAGCGGCGGCGAGAAAGCCATGGCTATGTATGTGCCGCTGTTTGCCGCGGTTAATGCCCAGTACCAAAAGGCGGAGAATCGGGATCATCCCAGAATCATTGCGCTGGACGAGGCTTTTGCGGGAGTGGATGACAAAAATATCAGCAGTATGTTCAAGCTGGTGGAAGACATGGACTTTGACTATATCATGAATTCGCAAGCGCTGTGGGGATGTTTTGAGACGGTTCCTGCACTGCGGATTTCAGAGCTGCTGCGCCCGCTGAATGCGCAGGTGATTACGGTGATTCATTATACATGGAATGGGCATGAGAGGATATTGGATGAGCAGTGATATTGACAGACGGAATGAGTGCGTCCGATATTTCAGGGAACAGACCGGATTCCATAGGGGCTTTCTGGAAATGCGGAAAAAGTGGAAAAGCTATGGAAAGGCTGTGGGAAAAATAAAAATCAAGTCCGCGACAGAGGAGGAGAAAAAAGCGCTTGGCAGTATCTTAGGCAGAAGATATTGGGAGGAAGACATAGAGTTTCTTTTTTCTGATTTTGAAAAAGCGCTGAAAGAAACTCGCTTCAGAGATGTACCTTTGACCGTGCTGCTGGAGGGCTACTTTGGAGAAACGCTGATTACAAATCAGGAGAAAAGAGCGCGGGAAGAGCAGCAGAAAGAGGCCTTTTGGAATCGAATTATGGAGTGGCTGGAGGGAAGGGGATCAGAAGCCCTATCAACACTGGAGTGGGTTCGGGCTATGGCAGGGCAAAAGCAATATGGGTACACGGTGGTAATGGGGCATTGGAAGAACAGCGCAGCTGGGGCGGAGACACTGGTTCAAAATGTCTGCGAAGCTTGTATTATGCTGGGAGAAGTGAAGGAGGAGGGGATACCGCTGGCGGTTCTGGCGGCAAAGATTACCGGAAATCCCCATTATTTTGACAGAGGGCAAAACGGGGCGGCACTTTTGCTGCAAGCGGTCTGTCTGGCTGCGGACAAGGAGGTTCCGGCGGATGCGGCGGGATTGCATCAGATCTACCGGGAGGCGGGTATTGTCACGGATGAGATTGCAAGTACAATGGCCTTTTTTGGGCTCCATATGCGGAAAAAAGGGCAAAACTGTGAAATCTTGGAGGCTTTTTGCCGTGCCCGTGAGTCAGGGATTCTTTCCCTTGCTAATCTGGCGGGGGCGGAAGCCGCGTGGGCAGAGGCAGGCTGCGCCTATGTGGTGGAAAACGAAATGGTGTTCAGTTATCTGGTAAATTGTTTTAAAGAAACGGAAGTGACCATATTGTGTACTTCCGGGCAATTGAGCGGTGCGGCCCAGAGATTGATTCGGATGCTCTGCGAAAACGGCACCAAAATATATTACAGTGGAGATATGGATCCGGAAGGAATTGGCATCGCAGAAGGGCTCTGGAAAAAATATCCGCAGAATATTCATATTTGGAGAATGGCACATCAGGACTATTATGATGCCTTGTCGGAAGAGGGGATAGAGGGGTGGAGGATGAAAAAGCTGCAGAATATTTCGCATCCCGTATTGCGTGAAACATCATACGATATACAGAAGACTGGTAAGGCGTCTTATCAGGAGAATTTATTGGAGAAATTGGCACAGGATATTTTAGACATGAGTAGTTCAGGGAACCTTAAGTAGCATCAAAAAGTTTATAAGAGAAATACCGTCACCTAGGCAGGACCTTACTTTTGCTCAGCTTAAGATATATTATCTGGAACGAGGACTCGAACTGAATACAAAGTTTGCCAATAGTCTTGAACTGCTAACGCCAGATGGAAAATATAATTATATAGCGTATTTGCTGGCAGATGAAAATGGCGTATCTATCAAGGTGGCAAAATATGCGGGAACAGATAAGGTGGATTTGATTGAAAACGAGGAATACGGATATTGTTCATTGATTAAGGCGACGAATCATGTTCTGGAAAAGATGAAAATAGAGAATATCACAAAAGCGAAGGTGACCAATACAAAGAGGATTGAAAGAAATCTGGTAGAATCGGTTCCTTTGAGGGAAGCGTTGATCAACGCCGTGGTTCATAATGATTTTACAAGAGAAATCCCGCCTGTTTTTGAAATTTTCAGTGATAGGATGGAATTGACTTCTTACGGAGGTCTGATTCCGGGACAGAGTAAAAAGGATTTTTTTAGCTGCAGCAGTATGCCGCGGAATAGGGAACTGATGAGAGTGTTTAAGGATGTAGGGCTGGTTGAACAGCTTGGTTCCGGAATGAGCCGTATTTTGCGGTATTATGATAAGAGTATTTTTGAAATATCAGAACATTTTATAAAAGTTATCTTCCCATTTTTTATATTGGATGAGGAAAAGAATATAACCATTGGCGATAATAATGGCGATAATAATGGCGATAATAATGGCGATAATAACAGTGTAAGGGAGCTTTTTGATTTACTGAAAAAGGATCCGTATATTACAGCCAGAGAGATGAGTGCGTATACAGGATTTAGTGCCAGAAAGATTAGCCGGATTATGCGGGAATTGCGTGAAACAGGCAGAATTGTTCGGGTGGGTTCGCCAAGAAAAGGTTACTGGAAAATCAAGGATACAGCTAAACAATGAAACTGTGATGGGTGGATGTTAAAGTAATACAATAACGACATTGACAAATTTGCCCAGTACAATGCCTGAAAAGGACATAAGAAACGGCAATGATTGCTAATTGCAAATTTATTTTGATACAATGTATACTGAGAAGGGTTCATAAAGTCTATCGGGAAGATGAAACACAAGGGAAACTTGGAAGTTATGGAGGAGATTATCATGCTTGATATAATACCTGACACAGAACAAATGACAAATTTAGTTGGAAAATCTTTATATGGTGTATGGAATGAATTATGTGCTTTAGTTGATGCAAAATATGATATGGACTGTATATGGAATAAGGGCGGCAAGGCATGGACATATGAATATAAATACCGGAGAGGCGGTAAAACCCTATGTGCATTGTATGCGAGAGAAAACTGTGTAGGATTTATGGTTATCTTAGGAAAAGAGGAACGGTTGAAATTTGAAAATGATAGAGAAAATTATACAGAGGAGGTTCAAAGAATATATGATGAAGCCCAGACGTATCATGATGGGAAATGGATCATGTTTGAACCGACAGACACTTCGCTGTTTGATGATTTTATCAGATTATTGGGAATCAAAAGGAAACCGAATAGGAGTAAGCATTCAGGAACTCATTGACATACTGAATGAATATCTGGCATGGTCCCTTGGAAACATGAGCCCGCTGGAGTATAGGAGGAGCCTTGGTCTGGCTGCTTAGCCAGTTCAAAAAAATGTCCGCCCCCACTTTATAAATAAAAATCTGTAAATACAGCTTTCTATGATAATGATTGGGCTGAAGGCTCTCTGCAACAGCTCCAGCCCAATTATCCGATAAGGTATCTTTTTTGATTCAGAGCGCCTTTGCCTCCGTCATGATTTTTGGCTTGTAATCACTTTTATGCTATTTTATGGCATTCCATTGAGCTCCGTAATGGAAGGGGAATGCGCATTGATCACGGCCTTGATTCGTCTGACGCCGGCAGAGGAGGACTCTTCCTTTTTGATTTTGAAAGAAACAAGTTCACCGGTATTTTTGGCATGAGGACCGCCACAAATTTCTTTAGAATATCCGGGGATGGTATATACTTTTACCATTTCACCATACTTGCCTGAAAAAACACCGATAGCGCCTTCTTCATAGGCTTTCTTTGGGGTCATCTCTTCCAGAATGACATCAATTTTCTTCCTGATAGCTTCATTTACGATAGCTTCCACTTTTTCCAGTTCCTCCTTTGTGACCTTCCGGCTGAAAGAAAAATCGAATCTTAAACGTTCAGAAGTGATATTGCTGCCTCTTTGGGATACTTCGTCACCGAGGATTTTCCTTAATGCACCGTTCAACAAATGTGTTGCCGTGTGAAGTCTGGCTGTCTGCTCATTATTGTCTGTCAAACCCCCCGCAAATTTACCTGCCGCTCCTTGTCTGGATTTGTTCTGATGTTCCTCAAATTTCTTCCGGAATCCATTTATATCCACCTGATACCCTCTTTCCGAAGCCAGCTCCGATGTGAATTCAATGGGAAAACCGTAAGTATCATAGAGCTTGAATGCCAGATCGCCACAGAGGACTCCCCCTTGATCTATACCGTCGAGATATCTGTTTGCCTTCTTTAGCCCCTCGTCCAAGGTCTTGGAAAATAAATGATATTCCCTTTGCAGTTGCTCAAGAATAAACGCCCTATTTTCTCCAAGCTCCGGGTAAATAGGCTTGTATTGTTCGACAAGCACCTCGGAAAGTTCGCACAAGTAATTTGTATTTATGCCGGCCTTCCGAAACAGCCGGATCATTCTTCGGATCAGCCGTCTCAAAATGTATCCCTGCTCTGTATTAGACGGGCTAATGTGCATCGGATCACCAAGGATAAAGGTAATTGTTCTGGCATGTTCGCAGATAATTCTTTTGTCCCGTTCAGGGAGGGACTTTCCCTCTTTCTCAATCATTTCTTCAAGTGTCTGCATAACTGGAATAAACAGCTCTGTATCATACACGCTGGTTTTTCCGTTAAAGATAGTCAGAACACGTTCTAAGCCCATTCCCGTGTCCACGTTTTTCTGCTTCAGCTCTGTAAAAGAACCGTCAGCTTCTTTATTGAACTCCATGAAGACATTATTCCAAATCTCCACATATTTTCCGCAGTTGCATGAAGGGCCGCAGCTGGGGCCGCATTTCGGCTTACCCATATCGTAGAAAATTTCGGTGTCTGGACCGCAGGGCCCTGTCTGGCCGGCTGGCCCCCACCAGTTATTGTCTCTCCCGTACCGGAAAATCTGGTCATTTTTAAGTCCGAAGCTCCTCCAGATTTCTTCTGCCTCCATGTCCGCCGGCGCCCATTCATCGCCCTCAAATACTGTCACGGCCAGTCTTTCGGACGGGATATGAAGATAATTGGTTAGAAAATCAAAGCTCATGGAAATGGACTCCCGCTTAAAATAGTCTCCCAAAGACCAGTTTCCCAACATTTCAAAAAAGGTGCAATGTGTATCGTCCCCCACTTCATCGATATCTTCTGTTCTTACACATTTCTGGATATCTGTAAGCCGCTTTCCGCCGGGATGTTTCTCGCCCAACAAATATGGCACTAACGGGTGCATTCCTGCAGTGGTAAACAAAACAGTGGGATCATTCTCCGGGAGAAGTGATGCAGAGGCGATTTCCGTATGCCCCCTTTCTTTAAAATAGTTTAGATACATTGTCCTTAATTCATTTGCTGTCATGTTTCATTCTCCTTTTTGACATTTTTCCAAAACAAAAAACCCTAAGCTGATATAATATCAACTTAGGGCGAACTTTTCTGTCCGTGTTACCACCTAATTTCAGATTTCTCTGCACTCTGTCAATACGGGATTTCTCCGATATTGCTTCCTGCGTTAACGGGGGAACTCCGTTGAAGCCTACTAAGATACATCCGTTCGGTTCACAGCTCAGAGGCTGCTTCGGCATTAGTTCAATGAAGATTCGCACCGCCCATCTTCTCTCTGTGAAATCCCTGATACCTACTATTCCTCATCAAAGCCTTTTTGTTTTGAATTAGCTGGAAGTATAGCACTATAAAAAGTATTTGTCAAGCAGTTTGTGAGACAACAGCCGTAACAGCAGGAACTTGGACTATTGTTGCACTATACAAAAATAGATAAATCCTCCGCTGCAGACCATTTATATTTTACGCAAATACCGTTTTAACAAAAGGCAGATCTATATGGCAGATAAAATAAATGCGGGAAGCATATAAAGGGGTATGTTTTCTAAAATTGCTTTTCGGATCCAAAAAGAGCACAGCGGAAAAAGGGCTGTTAGTTTAAAAATAGGCAACAAAACTGCAGTGGCGAGAAATGCGATAACTGAAGGGACGCCCAGCCGTGCAGATAGGCAGCCCGTTTTTCTTTAAGGTGTGATAAATCAAAAAACCGATTGTAGACAAAGAACGGCCTGAAATAAAAACCATGTTTTGAATGCTTCATCTGCGGTATGAACCCTGCCGGACTCCATATCGTCAATCCCTTTATCAAGATAAGAAAATAAGATCTCCATGGCATCTTTTTTGGTTGTCTCGTTGATTGTCTGGATTACAGCTTCCATGTTCTGCATCCTCTCGATGTTTTTGTTTATGGCATCACTACTTTGTGTGCTTCAGTGCATATGGAATCAGAAGGTGACACAATGAACTTCTATGTCAACATTATCCCCCATTATAAGCTAAAAGCATACCCATAAATTTTCATGTGGTTATGGCATGAGGTATTTACGAAATGGGATAGAAGAGTTCCAAGTCTTTTGCAGGAAAGATGCATGGAGATAGGAGAATGCTGCTTGACAAAGCATATGTTTTGAACGCATAATGAAAGTAATCCGATAAGGAAGAACTATTTATTTCAAAGTAGTTGAATAACGTGGTCTGTTTATGCTTTCTATGCAAGTGGAAAGTAGAAGCAGGAAGCCTTATGAAAATTATTTTGATTAAATTGAGCCTGATAGGATTGTTGCGGCTGTCCGTCTTTGTGGACGGCTTATTTCGCATAACTACAAGCTTGTTTCTTCCTTCGGACAGATAAAATTGTTTGGAGGATGATTAAAATGAAGAGAACGAAAAACCTCAGTATGAGGGAAATGCGCAATTTAAGGAGTGTTGTTTACGAAAAGACAGGTTATTACATTAAGAACAGAAGTCTTCTTGTTCAGGCTTTTACAAGAAGCTCTTATTCCGCACAATGCGGTGGAGAGAATAATGAAGTTCTGGAATTTATCGGAGACAGGGTTTTAGACTATTATGTGGTGAAAGCTATTGCGGAGAGGTATGGATATGTCAAGACACAGAGAAATGTTTCTTTTGATGGGGATTGTGAATATTCTTTTAAAGGTCATGCCAGAGACTTTACAGAATTAAAAAAGAAGATTGTCAGCAATGAGACACTTGCCTGCAAAATAGATTCGTGGAATTTGACTCAGTATATGATTGTCGGCAAATGTGATATCAATAATCAGGTTGCTGATCAGGTAAAAATAAAAGCAGATCTGTTTGAGGCTATTTTGGGAGCAGTTGCTGTTGCAAGCCAGTGGAATCCAAAAGTCCTTCAGAATGTAGTGGAGAAGATGCTGCAGATAGAAGATTATCTAATGGAGATAGATGGGGAGCAGTACAAACCGGAGTATTTTTCGGTGGACAATGCGGTCAGTACACTAAAAGAATTATCAGAACAGGGGCGGTGTTCTGTCCCGGTATACGAATATGGATCCCCGGAGGATCTGGGCTATGATGAAAACGGCAATCCGCGATGGGGCTGTACTTGTAAAGTAGTGGAATGGGCTTTGATCAGGCAGGTATGGGCATCATCAAAAAAATTGGCAAAGAAATATGCTGCATATTTGATTCTATGTGACCATTTTGAATTTTGCAATGAATATGGAGAAAACGGAGCATGGCTGAGTTGGAAGTATGAGAATGGGAAACTCCGGCCTTTTCATAAAGCTGATGCAGGTCTGTGAAAGAGGATGTGGACTCCATAGAGTACTGTCAGCCGGCTGAGTATCTGGTCTCAGTTGCGGTAGTGCTTGGTTCATTTCTTTGCCACGTTCAGGCTTGCCAGATAGAGCATCTTTTCCGGCGAGCTGTCGCTGGGGAACACGCTCTTTGTTCTTGTCACTTTCCGGTACTGGCGGTTGAGCCTTTCGATCATGTTTGTTATGTACATTATGCGCCTGACTTCATCGGGGAAATAGAAGAAGCTGACGTCTTTATGGTTGTTCTCCCAGCTGCTGACGGTATAGGGACATTTCCTGCCCCGTTTCTCCCGGATATCCGCCAGCGCATTCAGGTCTGCCTTCTCGCTCGGGGCATTGTACACTGCCTTGAAGTCGGACGAGAATTTCTTTAGGTCGCTGTAGTTCATATATTTGAAAGAGTTGAAGAGTTGTGCAGCATGTGGATGACACAGCGCTGGATCTGGGGCTGGGGGAACACGGCGCGGATGGCCTCCCTGAAGTCTGGCAGGCCATCCGCACAGAAGAACAGCACGTTCTGCATGCCGCGCTTCTTCAGGTCGTTCAGCATCCCCATCCAGAACTTAGAGCTCTCGCTGGCCCCTACCGTGATGCTGAGTATCTCCTTGTATCCCTCCGCCGTGATGCCCTGCATACATAGGCTGCCCGGCTCAGGATTCGGCCGTCCTTCAGGAGCGTACAGATATCTGCCACGCCGTTTAAGTTGTTGTCTGCAATAATCTGTCGAATCTGTTCCTTTGCTATTGGCATATAAATACTCCTTTTCGATAAGAATTTCCATATCTTGATTCTTACCAAAAAGGAGCTATTTTTTAACAAAGACACAAACTATTTTACACTACCTCTTTTTTTGATGTTTCAGCTCCCAATATAGACTTGCACTTCATAATTCCAGCGCAAAATGCTCGACACCATAATTAACTGTACCGTAAATATCGGCTCAACGCTATATTTCATTCGGGCTATCTCTATTGCCTCACTTAATGTTTGCTCTCTGCTTTCCTCAGTGCAGCTTGCACACAGGTATTTTCCTTTTGGCAATACCCTTAACCCATCTATTTCTCCATAACGAATACAAGTGGCAAAAAGCCTTGATACTTTATTTTCAGTATAAATACCAGCTAAATCTTCAAAAGTAAACTGCTCTTTTAATGCGGGAGTGACTTTACCGTAGAAATGGTTGAGATAGTTCCAAAGATTATTAAGTGTTGGCATTTCTAAGGTATCTGACAACAAAATAACACGTTCTGGATAATCTTTGATAACATTACCATTCAAATTTTCGCGTTCTTGTAATTTCTTTTCGTAATCAGCTTTTGCCAACTGGATTTTTGACTTGCTGTATTGCAACGCTGCAATCTTTTCATCTGCCTTTTTCTCTGCTTGTGCTAAAAAAGCAATAGTATCTTCCAGATTGTCATAATCCAAAACCTTTTTTATTTCTTGTAATGGTAAATCCATAAGCTGCAAAGCCCGTACTGTATTCAGCCAGACAATATCATGCTCGGTATAATAGCGGTAATTCGTGCATTCGTCTTTTTGGCTTGGCTTCACTAATCCGATACGGTCATAATGCCGCAGCGTTTCGCTTGTTGTGTGGACAGCCTTTGCAGCTTCTCCGATGGATAAATATTTTTTCATTTTTGGATTCTCTCCTCTTGACTTTTGTGTAACACAAAAGTTTATAATTAATTTTAGCATAGGGAATTACGAAAATCAATGCCTATGCCAAAGGTAATAGGAGGAATAGTTGCATGATAGCATTCAAACAAGTAACAAAGCAGTATGGGCAAGCAACAGTATTTCACCTTTCTCTTGGCATGAAAACAATGGTTTCCACAATTATCTGTTTGGCAAATAATAAAAGCGTTGTTCTTTTAGATGAACCTATCCTTGGCTTCGACGCCATTATGCGTGTTGAGTTTTACAATATGCTGGCAGAGAGTTTTCGGAAGCACCCCCGTATTATTATTGTGTCAACACATATCATTGAGGAAATTGCAAAAACAATTCAAAAGTTAATCATTATTGATAAGGGCAGTGTACGCTTCTTTGATACTTTGCAATCAGTTGAAACAAAGGCTTTTAGTATTAGCGGACTTCAAAAAGATGTGCAGGCGGCAACTCAAAATCTGAATATCATTGGTCAAGATATCATTGGCGGTCTTGTAACAACTTATATCTTTGACAACCCGCCAGAGCAGACAGCTTCATTGGAAATTCGCCCGCTGTCTTTGCAGGATTTCTTTATACAAATGGTGGGGCATAAGGGAGGTACGACAAGATGAAAGCTGTTTTTGCAATTGTAAAACGTTTATTTGCAAGCAATAAGATTAGTTTTATCATTACGGCTCTTGTGGTACTTTGTGCCACATCTTCTGGCGATGTTGTTTTAAGTAACGGAAATTATACTTGGCTGCTTGCTGTTCTGTCTCCATTCTTTTTAGTGTTTTATGATTTCACAAAGTTAATGCATTTAGGAGCAAATAAAAAAGATTACTGTTTCGCTTGTTTAATCAGTTATGGTTTTATTGCGTTTTGCATTTCCCTGCTTAATACAGTAATACATCTATTGGTTGACCCCGTATATTCCGCACAGACAGTTATTAATATGATGGACGTGTGTAAATGGACAGAAAATGGGATTGTTGTTGCGGGATTACAGCAGATGTTCTTTTTGCTGTTTGTTATGGTTTTTCTTCATGTGCTGTTATCTATGCAGCAGCATTGGTATGGATGGCTGACAGACGCAGTATTGGCTGTTGTTATTTGCATTTTCACACCGATTGCACCCTTGCGGGATGTTTTGGCTCAATTTTTTCAGATCATCATGTTTAATAGCAACGCAATTGTGCACATTGGTATCTGCCTATTATTCAGTGCTGTCTTGTCTCTCATAGAGCTTTGGGTAATAAAAAGGAAAACTTTATAGGGAAATATCCATGATTAGGATAAAAGCAGTTGGCGGGCAAACCATATTGACTATTTCAAATAACTCTGGTATTATAAAGTCAAATATTAGACTATCAAATATTTGAATGAGGGGGATTTATGAACAGAGAAGAAGTAAGAACCTATGTAAATCAATACTGCAGACTACGAGATGTGCAGTTTGCGGCCTACGAATTACACGCAAGAAAGCACAATTTAACTGCAAAAGAATTGTTTGTGCTTGATTTAATCTGGTTCGCAGAGGACGGCTGCCTGCAATCAGAAATATGCGAACGGTTGTCCGCCACAAAGCAGACCATAAGCGCAATCATCAAAAAGTTTTGGAAATTGGGGTATCTATCACTTTCAGAAGCAGAAAGCGACCGCCGAAACAAAATTGTTCGTTTTACAGATAGGGGCAGAGAATACACAAATAATATTATCCCGCCTGCCGCCAGTGCCGAGATTGATGCTATGGCTGAATTAGAAGATAGGGACATTGTGGAACTGGTACGCATTACTGCATTGTTTTCTGATTCGATGAAGAAGAAATTTGAGGAAATCAAGGATGATAAATAACCATGGAATTTTAGCTTGCAGGCTTGGGAAGCGGTTCATGCGCCGAAAGGCTATATAATCTCAGCTATATCGGTTTTAGCTATCCCGCAAAGGACGCTGCCGTTTTAAAGCAGGTGGAGTGTCTGATAAAAATGCGCTGCATTTTGGAAACTGGTAAAACGGAGGTAAAGCTGAAAATCTTTCACGCAACCCATTATTTCCAAACAAAGTGACACGTTATGAACTGCACCCGGACACGGTGGACTGCGTTGTGTTCTGCTCTAAGAATTATAAGCCTATTCTGCCACGCCTGCATGAGATTACAGACCGTTTTAATACTTACTTCCATTACACGATTACCGCTTATGGAAAAGAGATTGAGCCAGGCGTTCCGGGCATAGAGGAAAGCATGGAAACTTTGATCAGACTGTCCCAAATTGTTGGAAAACAGCGGATTGCATGGAGGTATGACCTTGTTCTGCTGACAAAGGAATACACCATAAAGCGGCATTTAGAAACCTTTGAGCGTATGGCAAAGGTGCTTTCCCCATACATTGACCGCTGCGTTTTCAGCTTTGTAGAAATGTATAAAAAACTGGAAAGCAATATGCCCGAGCTTATCCCCCTATCCGGACAAGATATAGACACGCTGGCACAAGGACTTGGAGGAATTGCAAAAAAATACGGCATTACCATTCAGACCTGCGGGACAAACGGCGACTTTTCCCGTTACCATATCCGTTCTTCCGGCTGCATGACGCTTGATATTCTGGGGAATGCCAACGGTATCATATTCAAGGACTTAAAACATAAGGGAACCCGGCAGGGCTGCCATTGTATCGAAAGCCGGGACATAGGGGCTTATGACACTTGTATGAATGGCTGTAAATACTGCTACGCAAATAAGAATACACAGAAAGCATTTGAAAACTACAAATACCATGATAAGGCTTCGCCCCTGCTGCTTGGCGTGGTAAAGCCGGAGGACACGATCATACAGGGGGCGCAGAAATCTTTCTTAAAGGAGAAAAAAAGTGACCGAACCAATTATCAATGAGATAGACGTGAAAAGCGTCATTACAAAATCAAATCTGCCCGTTTGTGAATACTCTGTAAACCCGTATGTGGGGTGTACCCACGCCTGCAAATATTGTTATGCGTCCTTTATGAAACGCTTTACGGGACATACGGAGGACTGGGGGACTTTCTTGGATATAAAAAACTGGAAAGAAATCAAAAACCCCGGAAAGTACAAAGACAAGGAGCTGTTTATCGGTTCTGTCACTGACCCCTACAATCCTCAGGAAGAAACCTATGGGCGTACAAGGGCTTTACTGGAACAGCTAAAGGGAAGCGGCGCAAAATTAAGCATTGCCACAAAATCCGATTTAATCCTGCGTGACCTTGATCTGATAAAGACGTTTTCTGATGCCCGCGTTTCGTGGTCTATTAACACGCTGGACGAACATTTCCGGGAGGATATGGAAACGTCCGTTTCCATAGAAAGACGGCTTGCCGCCATGAAAGCATTTTACCTTGCAGGTGTGCGGACTACCTGCTTTATCTCCCCGATATTTCCCGGCATTACGGATATAAAGGCGATTATCCGGCGGGCAATGTCACAATGCAATTTAATCTGGTTGGAGAACCTCAACCTGCGGGGCGGTTACAAAACCGTCATTATGGACTATATACGCAAAAAATATCCGGAGCTTTACCCTCTGTACCATGAAATATATGATTGTAATGACCGCAGCTATTGGACAGCCCTTGACAAAGAATGTAAAGCTTTTGCCGCCGAAAACGGGCTTGCCTATGTGACAAATGATGACCGGATATCACGGGAATTTAGCGCCCCGCCCGTGATTGTCAATTATTTTTACCATGAACAGATAAGAAGAAATAACCGTTCGGACAAGTCAAACAGTGCACGAAAGGGCGCAATGTGTTCGGAGGACGCATGTTCTGCAGCCACTGGAGTGTGGAGGTGAGGAACATGTCGGAATTGCCGATGCTTGCCGGAGTGCTTTCCGGTTTTCATGCCCAAAGAACCTGAATTAAGTATAATAAATGCAAAATGAGTGATGCGCATATTCCGGAAGAAGCTCTTCCTAAATTATTTGAAGCATTTTATCGGGTTGATACATCCCGTAGCCGCCGGACAGAATGTTTATTATTAGTATTACGAAGCGGCCTACAACCTTCTCCCAACAAGGATGGGTATATCGGAATTCTGCGGACTGACGCCGAATACCCATACGTACCTTGGTTTGGAGGATGCAGCGGATGAACTGAAACAGTGTATCAGGCTGTTTTTAGAGACTGTAATGGATATAATGAATTGACTTGTTTCGTTTGATTCATTTGAGAAATAAATGGATGGATAGCTTCTGTCCCAGCAGCGAAGCACTGATCCGACCTCCATGGAGCTGCACAATACGCTTTGCAATGGCAAGCCCAAGCCCGGAGCTTTGAGTATCACTTCTGGCCTGATCCCCGCGATAGAAGCGTTCAAACATTTGATCAGGGTTCAGCCCACTGGTATCTGCTGCCTGATTTGCAATGCAGATATGGAGCTGGCCGGTGAGCTCTGTTTCTGCCGTTACTGTTACAGGAGCAGATTTGTCGGCATATCTGCGGGCATTGTCGAGCAAGTTTTGGAATACCCTAACCATTTGGTGTGTATTGATGTTGGTTGTATAGGATTCTGTTTTTATCTGCCAGAAAAGTGTCAGTCCATTTGCCTCCATCAGCACTTTATGTTCATAAAGGACGTGGCGCAATAATCCTATTACATCCATCCGCTCCATATCAGGGATCTTTTCGGCAGAGTTTAGTTTTGTATATTCAAACAGCTCATTGATCAGCACGTTCAGTCCCGTCAGGCGGCGTTCCACCACCTCAATATATTCAGCGAACCGCTGCTGGTCTTGTGGTCCTGTCTGCTTTAACAGATCCACATAGCCGATAATGGAAGTGAGGGGACTGCGCAGGTCGTGGGAGACATTGGTGATCAGTTCATTTTTACTCTGCAGCTGTTTCTTTTCGAGTTCTTGTTTTTCGCTGAGCTGCACGGACATCTCATTGATGCTGGCGCATAGTTCTGTAATTTCATCATTGCCCTGCAGTTCCATAGTTCTTCCAAAGCCTTCTTCACGGATTAGCTGGATTTCCTGAGAAAGATACTCCACGTATTTTACTTTGCGGTTGATCCTGACAGAAAAGGACAACACAAAGCATACCAGAGGGGGCGCTGCTGTTAGTACAGTATGAAGGTATTCAGCGGCAGCGCCATACTGTGAGCCCATATGATAGAAAAATTCCCTCAGCCCATAATAAAACAGCATATATTCCGCAGCCAGTACAATCAGACTGATAACAAGGGAATGATAGGCGGCTCTCAGAAAATATGCCGTAAGGCGTTTTCTGAAAGATACTGACAATCTCTTGTAAACCAGAAAAAGTACCAGAATTGTCCCGGCAATGACAATGCTGTTGATCAGGATATAGTCAGGAATCATTCTCCAGTCTGTCATATCTGATACCCCCTTCCCCAGCATGTTCTGATAAAATCCGGATGCACACCGTCCCAGTTCAATTTGCTGCGCAGATTTGCAATATGCATCATCACTGCATTTTCTGAGTGAAAAAACTCTTCGTGCCACACCGCTTCATAAATCTGGGACATCGCCAGTACTTGTCCCCGGTTTCGCAGCATATATTCCAGAATATCGTACTCCTTGCGGGTCAGCCGGACTTCACGCCCGTTTACCCAGACCTGACGGCTTTTGGTATCTACCATCAGGTCATCCGTCTGAAGCGTATGTGCCGGCATTTTTGTCTCATTGTACTGCTTATAGCGGCGGAGCTGGGCCTTAATGCGGGTAAGAAGCTCAATGGGTTTGAAAGGCTTGGTCACATAATCATCACCGCCGGCTGTGAGTCCTTGTATGATATCCATATCTTCTGACTTGGCTGACATGAAGATAATTGGCATTTTGTTCGTTTCCCTGATTTTGAGGCAGGCGCTGATACCGTCAATTTCTGGCATCATCACATCCAGAAGGATCAGATCTACCTGATAGTGTTCCAGTACATCCATAGCTTTTCTGGCATTTTCGCAGGCAAGGTAGCGGTAGCCCTCATTTCCCAGATAGATGCCCAAAAGTTTACAGATATCTTTATCATCATCAATGATCAGTATAAACTCTTTCATGATTTCTTTTTGCATCCTCCTCTTTGCAAAAATACTGCAGGCCTGCCGAAGCAAGAAACATCATTAGAAGCTCAGCGGCAATGATCTGCCAGTGTTCCAGACCGCATAAGACGCCGAATGAACCTGAAAAGGAAATCATTCCGACAGATATGATTTTAGCAATTATACCAATTTTCAGGAACTGGAACAAGGGTATTTTTAAAAGAGCAGAGCCTGCGCATATTACCTCATCGGATACCAGAGGAACGATCAATAGTATACCCAGAGCCTGACAGCGGTGCTGCTGTGTCAGCCGCTGCAGCCAAAAGGCCTGCCGCCTTTCTTTTTTGCCCTTAAAAATGCGGCACGTTGCCATTGAAGACAAGGCATACATAATTGCAAGGCCCAGCACGGAACCTGTGACACCAAGTAAAAAAGCTTGCAGACTGCCGATATGATCCGTTCCCCACAGCACCACTGCGGCCTCTGGTACCGGAATACATATGGGGAGAAGCACACATAGAATAAAATAAATGAAACACATCATAAACCCTCCCTATAGCAGTTTATATTGTTGCTTTTCGCAGTCTGGGGGCCGTTCATAGTAACGTTTATATCCGTTTCACTGCATTTTAATTTCATATTCAGTACATATGCCGGGGGCAGATTGCGCCAGATGCGTACAATTTTCCGGATATTGAAGTATTCCTCCAGAAACTGCCTGCGGAGCAGAGTATACTGGAAGGTAGTAAATACACCGTTTGCTCCGACAGCTTTTTGAGTCTGGGATAATATCCTGCGGGACACAGGCTCCGGCAGGGAGGTAAAGGGCAGGCCGGAAATAATATGATCCGCATGGGGGAAGCCCTGCTTTTTTAAAAAGCTGCAGACGTTTCCGGCATCTCCATGGATCAGTACTACACCCGGCACTCCATGAAATTGTTTCTGGAGCATGCTGTAAAAACGGTCATTTTGTTCAATCACAATATAAACTGTGTCGGGTCTCTTTTTCGCGCACACTTCCCGGGTAAAAATGCCGGTTCCGGCTCCATATTCTACAATACACTTCGCTTTATCGAAATCGATCCAAGCGGTCATGGCAGCTGCCAGACGTTTGCTGCTGGGAGCGACAGCTCCAATAGTGTTTGGAGCTTTGATGTATTCTCTTAAAAATTTCCACATATAAAATCCTCCCTATGTCATAAATTCAAGATGCTGTGCTGTTATTTGATGGCTTAAGTATAAACCGTGGACATAAGGAGAGAACCGTAGAAAATATAAAGATTTATTTAGTGTCTGCTTTTTAAGTCTGTAAACCATTGATTTTACTGACTTTTCAGCATATTTATGATAAAATAACT
>RAZA01000037.1 GCA_003612485.1 bacterium D16-50 | reverse complement strand
CTCCTTTTCGATAAGAATTTCCATATCTTGATTCTTACCAAAAAGGAGCCATTCTTTACCTAAGACACAAAATTTTTTACACTACCAAAATAAGAAGTCATAAGCGGAACTATTCGCCCATGGGCTCTCCGCCCAGAGGATCCACCGCCTCCCCCTCAACGTACACCGCAAGCATCAGGCTGGGGCCTGTTGCCATGCCCGTCTTTCCAAGGGCCGCCAGCTGATCCCCCGAAGAGACCTGCTGCCCGGTCTCCACAAAAATCTCTTTCAGGTGGCCGTACTTAATCTCCACCCCGTCAGCGTCCCGCAGAATGATATAATTTCCGGCCTCCTTCTCATAGCCGATTCCTGCAACAGTTCCCGAAGTCACCGCCAGAACCGCTTCTCCCTGCTCTCCCGGAATACTGATATGATCCGAAAATTTTCCGTTCTTTTGAACGCCGAAGGTCAAGGATACTTCCGTCCTGCTCACGGGCCAGATCCATTCCTCATTCCGAAGCCCCTCTGCGGAGGGGTACTTCTCCTCCTTCTCCCTCTCAGCCTTGCCGGCCTGCAGCTCCTCCACTCTGGGCAGCACCATCTCCCCCACATGGGACTGCGCCGCATCCTTGTCCGCCAAGTCCGCCCGCACTTCCGTAAAGTCTACCGTACACATCCAATCCTGCCCGAAGACGAAATTGTTGTTGGTCAGCACCAGATAATACCAATCTCCCTCACCCAGCTCCTGCTCCAAAAACGCAACATCATAGGCAGGCGACAGATCAAGGCTCAGAATCCCTTCCGAATGGGGAGCGATCCTCACGCCGTCAAAGCATACTTTTTCGGAATCCCCCTCCACTTCCTGCGCCGTGCTCCAGCGCATCAGCTTCAGATTTTCCTGAAACACCAGCTCTTTGTCGGATGCATTCCCCACATAAATATGAAATTTCCCATCCCCAAGATAAAAGGCCTGAAATCCCAGACTCTCGCTGTCTATAGCAGAAAACATACTGTAGCCCAAAACCGGCAGCGAGCATACAGCAAACAATATCCCCATGGCCGCCGCCAGCCGCACCGCCCCCTTCCACAAGGGCCTCCTGCTCTTTCCGGGAATCTCCACGCCCGTCCTTGACCTAAAAATCGCTTTGATATGTTCTAAATTCCGTTCGTCAATTCGTCCCATGCTCTGTTCTCCTCTCTTCCTGCAAAAACTCACTGCGTCTCCAGCATCATTCTTCTCAGCTTCTGTTTCCCCTGATACAGACGGTTCTCCACCTGCTTTTTAGGAATGCCCAAAGCTGCCGCGATCTCCTTCGGTTTCTGGCCATAATAATATCTGCGGATCATGGCCTCTCTGTCGGCCTCATCCAGCTTTCTCAGGCAGTCCCAAAGCCTCTTGCGCCTATCCTGCTGACAGATATCCTCCAGCACATCCCATTTTTCGGCCACCATATCTTCCTCCATCCGGGCCTCATTGCGGTGCGCAATGACACGGTATCTGTCTATGGCTCTGGAGCGGGCCATAAGGGCCAGCCAGGATTTCAGCTTCCCTCTCCCCGCATCATACTTTTCGGGATTCTGCCACAAATACACGAACACATCCGCCACGCATTCCTCCACCTCCTGCACTGGCGCTGCACCGTCCAGAACCGCCGATGCCACGGACCACAGCAGCCCGGAGTACTTCTCCATCGCTTCTCCCATGGCTGCCTCGTCCCCGTTCCTGATCCCTTCCATTATCTGTCCATCACTCATGGCAACACCCCTTGTCTGTTTGCATTCTCCGCTTCAGAGGACGCTGTTCTATATTCTTTTGTTTTATTTGACCGGTCATATATATAGTACGAGCCATGGGACGAAAACACTTAAACTTTTTGCTCAATCGTTTGCTTTTTTCTTTTTTCTCTTTTCCTTTTGCTTTTTCCCTTTTCCCTTTTCTCTTTTCTTTTTCTTTTATCCTTTTTCTCTTTTCCTTTTTTCTCTTCGTCATACCGATGTATCGGATCTCTTTCCCATTCGGGGCAGCTGCACAAGGATCACTGCGCAAAAAACCAGTGCACAGCCCCCAAGCTCCCTCCCCGTCAAAGCCTGATCCAAAATCACCCAGCCTGCCAGCACGGACACCACCGATTCCAGACTTAAGAGCAAGGCCGCCACAGTGGGCTCCGTATCCTTCTGCCCCATCACCTGAAGGGTGTAAGCCACGCCGCAGGAAAGAATCCCCGCATAGGCCAGAGGAAGGCTCCCGTCGATAAAGTCTTGTATGCGAGGCTCCTCGAACAGCAGGGCAAGCACACTTCCAAGAACCCCTGCGGTCAGAAACTGAATGCAGGAAAGCTCCACTCCGTCCGCTCTCGGTGAAAAATAGTCAATCACCAAAATATGTATGGAAAATAAAATGGCGCCCATAAAGACGAGCCCATCTCCAATGTTCAGAGAAAGACTCTCACTCATACAAAGCAGATACATTCCAAGCGCCGCAATAGCCGCTCCCACCCAGACCTTTCCCGGGATCTTCTTTTTCAAAAAGATTCCGAAAAAAGGCACCAGAATGATATAGAGCGTAGTGATGAAGCCCGCCTTCCCCACCGACGTGTGCAGAATGCCATACTGCTGCAGAAGGGACGCCGCACACAGCACCAGCCCACAGTATAGGCCCCCAATGAATGATGCATTATAGTTTTTCTTTTTTCCACCGTCCTTCTTCTTGTCTTCTTTTTCCCTATCTTCCTCGTTCTCCTCTTCCCTCTTCCTTTCCTTTTCCCTATCTTCCTCGTTCTCCTCTTCCTTCTTCCTTTCCTCTTCCCTCTTTCTATCTTCCTTCTTCCTTCTGGACCTGCCGATGGCTGCCACCGGCAGAAGCACTGCGCCTCCCATGAGAAATCTCACCCCGTTGAAGCTCAATGGCCCCAGATACTCCATGCCCACGCTCTGAGCCACAAAAGCGGTGCCCCAGATAAAAGCCGCCGCAAAAAGCATCAGACTGCTCTTCCATGATATCTTCCACTCTCTTTCCCTGCGCTGCATCATGCTTGTGCCTCCTTTATCACTTTTTTGCTTTGTCGTCCTCCAAAAAACAAGCCTTATTCTACCACACATCATATTTTGCCGCAACGCCAAAGCAAGAAAGCCCCTTCTATGCTTCACAAAATCTTAGGAAAAGAACAACAAAAAAGAAAATATTCCGAACCTTCCTCCGTCTATAATAAATGCAAGCTGATAGGAGGAAAGTTCAAATGGCAGAGAGAAAATATCAATACGCCCCGGCAGCGCCGGACCGCATCATAAGGCAAGCTCCCCCAAGAAGACAGTATGATCCCATAAAATGGCGTGTTCCGCCAAAACAAGGCAGCGGAGCAATACAAAATGCCCCCATAGGACAATCCCGCGCGGCAAGGCAGGCCGCAAATCCCGGACATAGCAGAACTGCCGGACGGTATGCCCCCGTCAGTCAAAATGCCGCGGCAAGGCCAATAAACGCTGCCTGCCAAGGCGCCCCGGCCAGCCGAAACGCCCTCAGACGCCCCCATGCCGGGGGAGCCGGAACCAGACGACGGCGCATACGGCGCAGACGTTTTCGCGCTCTGGCCGCCGCAGCGCTTTTATGTTTCGTCGTGATGATGGCATTTTACAGCCGCCTGCCCCATTTTTCCGATTTTCAGGGAGGCCTGCCCGGCCTGAACGTAAAAGCCAGCTCAAAAATCGACTCAATAACAGACGGTTTGGGACAGACCGTTTCCGGTCAGGATTTCTCTCAGGAGCTACAGAAGCTGTTGGAGCTGAATCCCGAAACCAAAGACTATGCGGAGAACTACCCTCACCGGGGATCCTATGTAAACAGTCCCATCGATCTCACAGAGGATTTCGTCAGCGGGGAGGTTCCCTTATTGATGCAATGGGATAAACGCTGGGGGTATGATTCCTACGGAGACAGCATGATCGGACTTGCAGGCTGCGGCCCCTTGTGCATGACAATGGCTTACCTATACTTTACCGAGGATACCCAGATGAACCCCAAGAAAATGGCAGATTTCGCATATGAGAAAGGCTATTATACCTCGGAGGGAACCAAGTGGAGCCTCTGGACAAAGGGGGCCGAAAAGCTGGGGCTGAGCGGCAGAGAACTGTCTCTGGACCAGAAGCTGATGCAGCGCGCCCTTGACGGGGGAGACCTGATCGTGTGCAGCATGGGGCCGGGGGACTTTACCACCGCAGGACACTTCATTTTGATTCGGGGATATGACGAGAATGGCTTCTATGTGAACGATCCCAACCGCAGAAGCAACAGCTCAAAACAGTGGGACTTCGATACGCTGCAATACCAGATACGGAATCTCTGGGCACTGAACTGCCCGAACTGACAAAAAGAAAGCTCCTGCCGGAGGAGGAGCGGGTCTGCCGCCTATCCCTCCTTCAGCAGGAGCTTTGTATATTCTTCTTTTGGGTTGTCAAAGATCTCCTCCGTCTCCCCCGTCTCGATGATCCTGCCGTCCTTCATAATCATGATCCGGTCACACATCTTATAAACCACATTGATGTCATGGGAAATAAACAAGCAGGCCAGATTCATCTCCCGCTGCAGGCTCTGCATCAGCTCCATGATCTGGGCCTGAATGGTCACGTCCAGCGCCGACACCGGCTCGTCCGCCACGAGAAAACCCGGCCCTGCGATCAGGGCCTGAGCGATGCTGACACGCTGACGCTGTCCGCCGCTGAGCTCGGAAGGCCTTCTGGAAAAATACTCCTCCCCCATGCCTACCCGGCGCAGCATATCGTAGGCCGCAGCCTCCATATCGCCCTTGGTCATGGCCAGAGAATGATCCAGCGCCCCCGCGGCCCTCAGAGGCTCCTGCAAAAGCCACCCTATGGTCTTTGCGGGATTCAGGCTGCTGTAGGGATCCTGAAACACCATCTGGGGCCGCAGGGAATGATGAATGATCTCTCCCTCTATCCGGCGGTTCATGCCCAGAATAGCCTTGGAAAGAGAAGTCTTTCCACAGCCGCTCTCCCCTACCAGCCCCAGACTCTCCCCGGGATAGACGGCAAAGTCCGCCCCTTCTACCGCCCGGTGCTTCTTGGTTCCGGAAAACAAGCTGTTTCCGCCGTCCTGATAATAGACGGACAGGTTGCGGACCTCAAGAACCGGAGAGGACTTCAAAGCCCTGCCGCCCCCATCGGAGCCGGAAACCCTCTTCATTCTGGAAGGAACCGCCTCCACCAGCATTCTGGTGTACTCTTTCCGGGGACGCTCAAAGATCTCCTCCGCGGTTCCCAGCTCCACCACCTGACCGTCCTTCATCACCGCAACCCTATGGCAGATCCTTCTGGCCAGATTCAGATCGTGGGTGATGAAGAGCATGGCATTATTCTGTTTCTGATTGATCTCCCGCAAAAGCCCCATGATCTGATTCTGAACGGTCACGTCCAGAGCGGTTGTGGGCTCGTCCGCAACGATGAGCCGGGGATGAAGTATGATTGCCATGGCGATCATGACCCTCTGGCGCATGCCGCCGGACAGCTGGTGGGGATAGCTGGCGTACACCCTCTCAGGATCTTTAAGCCCCACCGACTCAAAGGTCTCCAAAACCTTTCTCTTCCGCTCTTCCTTTGTCAGCGTCCCGTGCAGCCGCAGCGTCTCCTCCACCTGCCCGCCCACCCGTTTGGTAGGATTTAGGCTGGTCTGAGGTTCCTGAAACACCATGGACATCCGGGCGCCCTGATAGCTCCTATAGAGGGCTCTGTCTAAAGGCTTCCCGGCCTCCCGCAGCACCACTTGGTCAAAAAGGATCCGCCCGGTGGTCATCTGCGCCGAGTCGGACACAAGGCCCATGAGGGTCAGGGCCGTGACGGACTTGCCTGAGCCGGATTCCCCCACCACCCCCAGAATCTCCCCGTCCCGCAGGTCAAGGCTTACATGCTTCACCACTTCGCGCCGGCCGAACGCCACCGTCAGATCCTCGATTTTTATCATATCTGCAAGCCTCCTTCTCCGCCTCTGCCAGCCTCCAAGCCCATAAAGCCTAGCTTATTCATGTCTGGCCTCTGCGGCGCACGCCCTCTCCGAACAGCGAAAAACCCAGCACCAGCCACACGATGGCCAGACCCGGGGCCAGAGCATACCAGGGCGCCCGCTGCAGATACCCCTGCGCATCCGAAAGCATGTTGCCCAGACTGGCGTCCGGAGCCTGCACCCCGATGCCCAGATAGCTCATGCCCGACTCCGCCAGAATGGCGTTGTTGAAGCCGATCATCACCGACACCCAGAACACGGAAAAAATATTGGGCAAAATATGCACAAAAAGAATCCGCAGCTTCCCCACGCCCATAAGTCTGGCCCGGCTGATATAATCCGCATCCCGAAGCCGGATAAACTCTCCTCGCACGATCCTCACGTAGCTGGGCACGAATACGATGCCCAGAGACAAGATCACGTTCTGTCTGCCGCTGCCCAGAATGCTGATGATCACCAGCGTCAGCAGAATGCTGGGAAAGCCGTTCACCGCGTCCGTGACCCGCATGACGGCCTCGTCCAGCAGGCCTCCGAAATACCCCGTCAGCGCCCCCAGCAGGATCCCGATCCCCCCGGAGAACAAGACCACAAGGCTGCTGATGGTCACGGTGGTTCCCAGACCCTGCATCACTCTGGAAAAGATGTCCCTTCCGAAATTATCCGTGCCGAAGAGATGCCTCAGGGAGGGCGGCGCAAATTTCTCCGCCGCAGACATTGCGGTGGTGCTGTAGGGCGTCCAGAACAACCCAAGGATTCCCAAAAACACCGCAAGGCCCGTCATCAGCAGGCCCGCCACAAAGTACTTATTCCATTTTGTTCCTCCTGCCTGCTTCATCGCCGTCCGCTCCCGCCCTTTCTGCACCTTATCCTTTTTTGTCCCCTATAGTCCGCTTCCATGCGCTTTGCTTTCCATGGTCTGCGTTTTCCGCATCTTGCGCCCCGTCAGGCCTTCTTCCCCGTCAGACCTTCTACCTTTTTTGTGCCGCAGATCCGAAACGCCGGCAGTCTGCTTCCGCCGCCCCGGCTACCTCTCGCTCACTCTGGGATCAATGACACGGTATAGAATATCCACAATAAAATATACAAAAATAACTACGAAAGTAATATACAGAATCAAGATCTCCACCACCGGAAAATCCCTTGTGGAGATGGAGCTGATCAGCAGCCGCCCTATGCCCGGCAGTCCGAACACCTGCTCTATGACGATGCTGCCTGCCACCACCTCCGCAACGATCATGCCCAAGAACGTCACCACCGGCATCATGGCGTTTCTCAGCACATGTCCATAGAGAACCCGCCGCCCGGTGCAGCCTTTGCTGTATGCGGTGCGCACATAGTCCGCCCCCAGCTCCGTCAGCATGGAATTGCGCAAAAACCTTGCGGTCATGGCGATCTTTGGAATTGCAATGGAAAGCGCCGGAAACAGCAGATAGCCCAGAAAGCCCCAAAAGCTGTCTTTGTAGCTCACATATCCGCCGGGGGCGAAAAGCTTCAGCACTATGCCGAACAAAAATGTCACCAGAATTCCCAAAAAGAAAGAGGGCACCGCCATGGCGGCCTGAGTCGCCACGCCCAGAGCCGCATCCATGAAGTGATGCAGCTTCCGCGAAGCCTCCTGCAGCCAAACCATGCGGGCTCTCTCTTTCCTCCTGCCGCTGCCTTCCTTCCAAAGGCCGCCCTTCTGCGAACCTCCCAAGGCCTTCCTTGGAACACTGGCACATTTCGCCCAGAACACCCCCAGCGGAATGGATATCAATGCAATCAAAACAAAGGCGGCGGCAGCCAGCCATAGGGTCACCGGCAGCTTATCGCCTATAAGCTCCGCCACCGGCATCATCTCGTTCATGTTTTTGGAATACCGATAGCTGACTCCCAGATCCCCCCTGAGCACTCCCGCCGCCCAATTGAAATACCGTACAATAGGAGGATTGTCCAGCCCCAGCTCCTCCCGAAGCTGCTGCTCTCTTTCCGGCGTGGCCTCCGTCCCCAGAATGGAAGTCACCACATCCCCCGGAATGATCTGGAACGCAAGAAAGGCGGCGGCTGAAACCAGAAACAATGTCATAATGAGAGTGATTATTTTTTTACCTAAGTACTTCATACCGCCGCCTCCTTTCGTTCTCTTTTTCACTGGCTCCCTTTAAGTCACTCCACCACTTTTACCGTGCTCATGTCCTGCACATAGATGGGATAGAACTTGTAGCCCTCAAGCCGCTTGCTGATGGCCGTCATGTTTGCAGGCACCTGCAGGAACGCGCTTCCCGCCTCATCACAGAGTATCTGCTGCAGCTGGGCATAATATCCGGCCTTCTCCTTCAGATCCTGAGCGGCCTGAGCCTTTGCATAGGTTTCGTCATACTCTGCGCTGGCAAAGTTGATGAAATTCTTGGACGATGTGGTCTGGAACCTGTTCAGCAGATAGCCCGGAGTCATGTCGCAGGTGATGCCGCTGATGGTGGCTGTATACTGGCGGCCCTTGTACACATCCTCCAGCCAGGTATTCCACTCCACGCCCTTGATGGTGGCATTGATGCCCACCGCCTTCAGCTGCTCCACGATCACCTCTCCGGTCTGCATGTGGAATTCATAGTCGGAGGGAATGATGATCTCCAGATCGAACCCGTCCTCATAACCTGCCTCCGCCAGCAGCGCCTTAGCCTTTTCCACATTGGCCGCGGTGCCGTAGACATCGTTCAGATCCACATAATTGTCCTTCAGGGTGGGCAGCATGGCCGAGCTGACCAGCGTGCCGTTTCCTCCCCCAACGAAATCGTTCACCTCATCCTTGTCTATGGCATACAGAATTGCCTGGCGCACCTTCACATTGTCAAGGGGAGCCACCGCGTTGTTCAGAAACAGCGCCTGCACCACATTGGAGGCAGATGCCTTCACCTGATGGCTGTCCTTCAGGGCCTGAGCCTGAGAATCCGTCAGGTACGCGAAAATATCGATGGTGCCGCCCTGCAGTTCCATCAGCGCCGTGTCAGCGCTGCCCACAATCTTGAAGTTCACCTCGTCCAGATAGGGAAGCCCTTCCTGCCAATACTCCGGATTCTTGGCCACCACGATGCCTTCCTGAGGCTTGTAGGACACAAAAGAAAACGGCCCCGTTCCAATCGGATTTGCCTCTTCCTCCTCGCCGCTTCCCGAGGGGATGATGGCAGCCACAAAGCTATAGATCAGCTCTGTATTGGCTGTTCCCACTGTCACCTGAACCGTCTTTTCATCAATTATCTCTACGGACTGGATCGTGCTCATGGTGGACATCAGAGGCGTGCCGTCCAACAGTCCCGCTACTCTCTCCAGAGAGTATTTCACATCCTCAGCCGTCACAACGTCGCCATTATGGAACTTCACGTTTTCCCGGAGGGTGAAGGTATACACCAAACCGTCCTCAGAGATCGTGTAGTCGCTGGCCACCGCACAGATCAAGTTGCCGTTTTCATCGGACTTTACCAAGCCCTCGAAAATGTTAAACAAGATTTCCTTCGTTCCTGCCGCCGTCGCTTTATGAGGGTCAAGACTGTCGATATCCTGTTGTATTCCTACAACAACAGAAGCCTTTTCAGGCTCCTTAGAGGAATTATCCCCCGAAGACTCTCCTGTGCCGTCTGCGCATCCGCCCAGTACGGCCATTGCCAGAAGCGCCGCAAAAAAGAAACCAAAAAGCCTCTTTTTCCCATGAAAACTCGTTTTCATCATGCTCTTCTCCTCTTCGATCAATAAACCTCTCATTATTCAATTGTCAACCCCATTTTAACACAGAATGCAAGGAATGCAAGTATTTTTTTCTATACCTGCACCAAATTATACCTGCACCAAATACCGCCACAAAAAACAGAAGCGTTCTGTCTCCTATGTATTTGCTTCGGCTTTCCGGCGGAAACAAAAGGCGTGCGCCCCATGCTTCCGCCCATGTGTATTGACTATAAACGCTTCAACACAGCTCCGAAAAGAAAGATTACTATTTCAGCTGAAAACCGATTCCGTACACCGTCTGGACATACTCCTCCCCCGAATTGGCCTCCCGAAGCTTCCGCCGCAGATTGCTCACATGGACGTTCACCGTGTTGTTCTCCCCATAGTATCCGCCCTCCCACACCAGCTCGTAAAGCCGTTCTCTGGAAAACACTCTCTCAGGATACCGCACGAAAAGATACAGCAAATCGTACTCACGGGATGTCAGGGCAAGTTCCTTCCCCCCCACGGCCACCTTTCGGGATTCCGGCCAAAGCTCGATGTTCTTGTAGGTAATCACTCCCTGATCGTCCTTCCCGTCGCGCCCAAGAACGGCGTCGATTCTTGCGATCACCTCCTCCGGCTCAAAGGGTTTTGTGATATAGTCGTCCGCTCCCGCCTTCAGCATATCCATCTTTTCCTTCAATGCACCTCTTGCAGTGAGAACAAGCACCGGCACGTTGCACCGTAGCTCGTGCCTGATTTTCCAAAGAAGCTCCTCCCCACACAGCTCCGGAAGCAACAGATCCATCAGGATCAGATCCGGGTTCTCCTGATTCAGAAGGCGAATCGCCTCCGTCCCGGAATAAGCCTGAACAGTCTCAAAACCTTCTGCCTCCAACAGCCTCGCTAGCAAATTATTAATATCTGTCTCGTCTTCCACAATCAAAATCGTATGCCGCATACCTGCCTCATTTCCTCATAAGGATGCCGCTTTCACCTCCGGAATCTGCCTTCCCCCTCGCCCATGCAATTCAGGAGAGCCCCTTCCTTTCCGATCAGTCGGCAGCGCCTATGTATTCTTGTAATTTTTCTTTTTCAGTCCTGTCTCAGTCCAACCCGTTCACACAATTCCACATCAGCATGGCTATCGTCATAGGCCCCACACCCCCCGGAACCGGAGTAATGGCGGATGCAAGCGGCGCTACGCTGTCAAAGTCCACATCTCCGCAAAGCTTCCCCTCCTCGTTCCTATGGATACCCACGTCAACCACTATCGCCCCCTTCTTCACATACTCGGCATCCACGAACCGGGGTTTTCCCACAGCCACCACCAGAATGTCCGCCCTTCTGGTGATCTCCTTCAGATTTCTGGTTCTGGAATGGCATACCGTCACCGTGCCGTTCTCACGAAGCAGCAGCATGGCCATGGGCTTCCCCACAATATTGCTCCTGCCCAGCACCACGCATTCCTTCCCCTCTATCTCGATGCCGGAACGCTTCAGCAGCTGAATAATTCCTGCCGGAGTGCAGGACACATAGCCCGGCCGGCCGATGCTCAGGTTGCCCACGTTGATAGGGTGAAAACCGTCCACATCCTTTTCCGGCGCAATGGCCAGCAATACCTTGTCCTCGTTCATATGCTCCGGCAAGGGCAGCTGCACCAGAATGCCGTCCACATCGTCTCGGCCGTTCAGCTCCTCCACGATGGAAAGCAGCTCCTGTTCCGTGGCCTCCTCCGGCAGCTCATAAGAAAGAGACTTGATACCGATATACTCGCATGCCTTTTTCTTATTGTTCACATATACCGTGGATGCCGGATCCTTCCCCACCTGAATCACTGCCAGACAGCGCCCCTCCCCCCGCTCCCGTCTCTTCCCCATCTGCTCCTTCAATTCGTCCTTGATTTCTTGGGAAATCCTTTTCCCGTCAATGATCTGACACATAGTACCTCCTATTCCAGTTCCGCATCCTTTTTGTTCAGTGCCGCCGCTCCGGGAAAGATTTCCGGCCGTACTGACTTACGTCCGCAAATCTTTCCTGGCACTGAACCTACGGATGCTGTTTCCAGTTCCGCATCCTTTTTGTTCAGTGCCGCCCTACGCCTCAGGCGCAGGGAACTTCTTTCCCGTCAATGAACACATATTTCACCTTGGTGGACACTTCAAAGGGACATCCGTCGGTAATCACTATGTCCGCATCCTTCCCCACCTCCAGAGAGCCCACTCTGTCCTCGATCCCCGCATGCCTTGCCGGATTGATGGTGATGGCCTGCAGCGCTGCAAAGGGATCCATCCCCGCCTGCACGGCCAGCCCCGCGCAAAGGGGCAGGTACTCCTGAGGAATCACCGGAGAATCCGTGATGATGGAAACCTGACACCCTGCCGCCGCCAGCACTCCGGGCGTGGTCCAGCTCTTGTTGCGCAGCTCGAACTTGGACGCGCTGGTAAGGGTGGGTCCCACCGCCAGCGGCACGTTTTCCTCCGCCAGCTCCTCCACGATCAGATGTCCCTCCGTCACATGCTCCAAGGTGATCTTCACGCCGAATTCCTTAGCGATGCGCAGCGCCGTGAAAATATCCTCCGCGGCATGGGCATGGGCCTTCAGAGGAATTTCCCTCCGCAGCACGGGCAGAAGCGCCTCCAGCTTGATGTCAAAGGAGGGTCTCTTGGATAAGTCGTCGCCGGCCGCCTCCTTCTTCTCCATATATTCTCTGGCCTTGAACAGAATCTCCCGCAGCAGGGCCGCAGTAGTCATACGGCTGGAGTCCCTCTTGTCCCGGTACACCCTCTTGGGATTTTCTCCAAAAGCGCACTTCATAGCCACGCCGTCACGCACTACCATGTCGTCCACCCTTCTGCCCACGGTCTTGATGGTGGTAAAAGTGCCCCCCAGCACATTGGCGCTGCCCGGCCCCACGCAGACGCAGGTCACGCCGGCTGCCGCCGCCTTGGGAAGGGCAGGATCCAGCGGCTTCACCCCATCGATGCCTCTCATCTGGGGACTGAGTATGTCGTTCATCTCGTTATAGTCCATTCCCTCATAGCCGATGCCGTAGCCGTCCAGACCGATATGCCCGTGGGCCTCCACAAAGCCGGGATACACCGAAAGCCCTTCCGCGTCCACCGTCTCGGCACCCTCAGGCACCTCCAAATTCTTTCCGATGGCCTTGATCTTGCCCTCCTCCACCAGAATGTCGGCACAGAACGCCTCCTGATGAATGCCGTCGTGAATCATTCCGTTCTTCACATGCAACATATTTTAGCCTCCTATCCCAGTTCATGTCTGTTTCCGGTTCAGTCTCTCCATGAGACCGCTTCCGGTTCTACCGTTTTGCAAGACTGTTTCCGGTTCTATCTGTGCAAATCCTTTTCCCTCAGTACACATAGGGCATGCGCCCCGTAATCTCATAATAACAGTTCAGTATCCCGTCCAGCGGAACGCACCAATACCGCACAGGATCGCTGGAAAAGCCGTATGCCATGCAGATCAGGTTGCCGTATCCGTCCAGCAAGGCGGAACCGGAGTCCCCGTGCACCAATTCCACTGTGACCTCCGTGTGGTATAGCCTGTCATACCATGCAAACTTCTGCTTCGTCTTCACCAGCTTGCCGGCAGTGACGTGAATCAGCCCTCCCTCTCTGTCCACACGCTCCAAAGCCACCTCAATGGACTGGTCATCCAGCTCATCCCAGTAGGTCTTGTCAATGTGTACTGTCATTAAATCGTCAAGCAGATTCTCCGGCACCGTCTCCAGATCCACTACGACCACGCCAACATCATATTTTTTGCTGACCCCCAGCGCCGTCCCCTCCGCCATGGTTCCATCGTAGAAATAAATTTCCCAATCCTCATACTTGTCCACCACATGACAGTTGCTGCAGATATAGATTTTGTCCTTGGTGATTTCCATGATATACCCGGATCCTGAGGTATAGCCTCCCTTTTCCGTGGGATGATACAGCTGCACCATGGAAGGCCTCATATACTCCAGCGCCGCCTCCAGATCCTCGTGGCCGGAAACTCCCCCGTCGTAGATATTGGGAGCGCCCAAAATGTTGTCTTTGCGATAATCTATCCTTCGGTATCCTATAAGCTCCTGTATGTCGTCCGCCCCGGCAACCAGCACCCTCGCCTTCTCCACGGTCTCCAGCCCATAGCTGTCCACCGCCAGATAACGCAGCTGGTATACGCCTTCCCTGTCCAGATCCACCTCGGAATCGTCTACTTCTATGTAATCAGACAAATCCCCGTCAACATCATCCCATGCTTCTATGGACTGCAGATAATCCGGCACGTTTCCGGTGACAACATAAAAGTCACGTATTCCTGAAAGTTTGGGAGGCGTGTCCACGATGACGGAAACCTTCCCTCTGGTCTCGTTCCCCGAAGTATCTCTGGCCAGTATCTCAAGCTCATATGAGCCCACGCTGTCAAAGCGTATCTCTGCAAGAGCCTCTCCCTCCTGCCAGAAGAATGCCTCCGCAAGCAAATCCGCATCCGAGACTCCCCAAATGACATCATCCACTGTGCAGATGTCATCCAGCGGCAGATAAATCTGTCCTTCCTTCCAGATAATTTCGGGAGGCACCGTATCCTGAATATTGACCGTATAGACGAACCGGGAGCCCCCATGACGCACTACTGCCTGATAGCTTCCCGTGCGTCCTTCGTCCACCTCAGACAGATCCAGATTCCCCAGCTGCACAGACCATTCTTCGCCCACAAGATAATCTTCTATATCGCGGCTGACCGCTTCCCCATACTCGCAAGTCATCTCGCTGAAAGCAGGCGCCACCTTATAGGCTTGCAGCCAAAAGACCGAGGCTCCTCCCAAAAGCAGTACGGCCAGCAGGAACAATGCGGCGATCTTCCAGCCTCTATGCCCTCCGTCTGCCCTGAATTTCCGTTTCCTCATGAAATGCCCTTCTTCCACAATGCTGCAGGATCAATCCTGATTACCAACGGTTCAATCCATTCCCCGCCATCAGCAATTGATTTCGACCATCGAATATCGCTCCATTGTTTGCATAAGCCAGTTGATTCCACCGCTCAAGACAAATCCTTATGCATTATAACACAAAAACTCAATCTTGAATAGAGGAAATGCTCTGTATCACGCAGTCATCCGCCAGTTTCCCGAACACCTGCTCCACAAGCTCCTGACAGTATTCCAGCGAAAAGCTCCCATCCTGCCCTACAATTTCGTTTCGGGCCGCCAGATCCTCTGTGTACCGGGAAAGAGGATATACCTTAACTCCCCCGAATCCCTGCTCCACGTGGCAGACCAGCGGCTCCACGCCATAGGACACAATGACCGCCTCCCCTGTCTCGTTCAGGCCCACCGTCACCTTGGCCATACCGCCTACCATTCGGTTCGCCACCCCGGCGCCCGTCCCTGCGGTCCAGTTGACAAAATTTCCCAGGGAATAGTACACCAATGCCCCTCCCGCGCCTTGGACATTTCCGTCTCCAGCGGCCTCGCCGTCATCTCCCGGCACCCACGCTATCTCCTCGATCACATGGGGATGGGTGCCCAGAATCAAATCCGCGCCGTTTTCTGCAAAAAAGGCCGCCCAGTCTCTCTGGGCCTTGGTGGATTCCAGCACATATTCCGTCCCCCAGTGAGGACAGACGATCACAAAGTCCGCCAGCTCCTGCGCCGCCTTCAGATCCGCCGCCACCCGCTCCTTCTCCAGCAGGTCAACGGCATAGGCCATGCCCTCCGGCAGCGGAATTCCGTTGGTTCCGTAGGTATAGTTCAGAATGGCGATTTTGATTTCATTCTGCTCGTATACATAGATCTCCTGCTGCGATTCCCCACTGTCATGAACGCCCAGAACGGCAATGTCCGGGTAGTTTTCCCTCCAGAAAGACAGACAGTTCAAAATCCCTTTCCGCCCCTTGTCCAGAGCGTGATTGGTGGCGTGCAGCACCACGTCGAACCCCGCCTCCGCCAGCGCGTCCCCAAGCTCATAAGGAGCATTGAAAGCGGGATACCCCGTGATTCCAAGTTCTTCGCCGCCGATGATGACCTCCTGATTCACTAAAGCCAGATCCGCAGCTGAGATCTCCTCCTTCATCTCCTCAAAAACCGCGCTGAAATCATATCCTCCCTCCGCCAGCAGGCCGCTTTTTGCCACCGGTGTATGAAGCAAAATATCTCCCACCATCACCAGCGTGATTTCCGTTTTCCGGTCTTTCGCGGCTCCCCCCAGATCTTCCGGCACTCCATCCTCCCCGGAGCCTTCCCCGCTTGGAGGCAGGACCCCTTCCTCCGAACCGGAACCCGATGACGAGCCATCTTCCCCACTAGGCAAAACTTCTCCCTGACTTGTCCCGGACGCCGGCCAGACCTCCTCTTCAGTCGCCAAGGAGCCCTCCGCCGCATTCCGGGAAGATTCTGCCTCCGAAGGGGCAGCGCATGCCGTCAGCAGCACTGCCGCCAGAATGCACAAGCTTCTCCCATATATTCTCCAAGCCTCTTTTTTCATATCGCTCTTCCTTCCATATCCTGCTGCTATTTACTGCCGTTTTTTATGGGGCAGGCCATTCCACCGCCATGGGCCGGCGCCCGCTTTCCACAAAAATAAAGTCGATTCCTTCACCATAAAATATACTATATCATGCCCGTATTCACAAGTCAAACATCCTATGCCATTTGCCTATCACACGCCAATTATTTAGCAAACATTAAAGAGCAGGCATCACGCCTGCTCCTCCACATAATATTTTGCCTGTGCACGCCACATTCCGGCGTATACCCCCTCTTTTTCCAGAAGCTCCTCATGGCTGCCTCGCTCCACTATTCTCCCATCGTCAAATACCACAATATCATCGCAGAAACGACAGCTGCTCATACGGTGGGAAATGTAAATGCTGGTCTTATCCTTTACCATCTCATGAAAGCCGGCATATACCTGCGCCTCGCTGATGGGATCCAGCGCAGCGGTGGGTTCGTCTAAAACCACGAAGGGCGCATCCTTGTATAAGGCTCTGGCCAGCGCCAGCTTCTGGGCCTCCCCGCCGCTGATGTCCACGCCGTCCTCCCTATCCTTAGACAGAATCGTGTCTATGCCCTGAGGCAGCTCTCTGACGAAATCCGCCGCCCCCGCCCTTGTGAGACTGTCCCATAGCTTTTCGTCGTTTCTCTCATAGCCGGAAGTCACATTCTGCCAGAGAGGAAAGGCAGATTGATGAAATAAGATCTATGAGGCTTGAAAAAGGCATCCGAACAATTCTCCAGCTCCTGTTCCAGCTGCTGGATACCCATTTTGCTTACAAGCTTGGTTCCGTCCTTCTTCCAGACAATGCTGGGTGGCCGTCGCTCTCCAGACAGCAGATATCCGCTATATACAGCCTCTCCAGCTCCCCGCCGGAAAGGGGAAGCAATACCGCCGCCCTGCGGGCCATCCTTTCTCTGGCCCGGCTAAGCGCTGCATGAAGCCGCTCCCTCCTGACAGGCTTCATGACATAGGAAACCGCCTCCAGATCATAGCCCTCCAAGGCAAAATCGGGATTGCCCGTCACAAAAATGATGCCGATGGGCTCCCCCGCCTGACGCAGCCTCCTAGCCAGCTCCATTCCGTCCATGCCCGGCATCTCGATGTCCAGAAGCAGCACCTCCAGATCCTTCCTCTCCTCCCAGACAAACCAGAAGGCGTCCGCCGAGGCAAAGGTCTCCACGCTGCACGCTTCTCCCTCCGCCTCGGCCCACCTGCGAACCTCCTCCGCAAGCTCCTGCAGGGCTGTCCTCTCGTCATCGCAGACCGCCACATGCAACATGCCATACCTCCTGCCCCTTACATATCACTTTCAAGCCAGAATCTCGTCGATGGCTCTGCGCTCTTCCTGATCAAATGCGGTATTTCCGATCATTCCCACATTGTCCAGTATCTGGGAGGGACGGGACGCGCCGATGAGCACGCTGGTGATATCTCCGTCTCTGAGAATCCACGCCAGCGCCATCTGGGCCAGCGTCTGCCCCCTGCGGGCCGCCAGCTGCGCCAGTTTCCTCACCTTCTCCACCAGCTCTTCCGTCACCGCATTCTCGTTTAAGAACCGGCCGTCGGTGCGGATCCTGCTGTCCTCCGGGATTCCGTGCAGATACCTATCCGTGAGAAGCCCCTGCGCCAGAGGACAGAAGGTGATAATGCCTATGCCGTGGGCCGCCGCATAGTCCTTCAGCCCATCCTTCTCGATGCTCCGATCCAGCATGGAATATTTTCTCTGGTTGATGATAAAGGGCGTTCCCATCTGGGCAAACAGCTCCGCAATGGCTATGGTCTGCTCCTTATTGTAATTGGAGATCCCCACATAGAGGGCCTTGCCGCTTTTGACGACGGCGTCCAGCGCCCGGGCCGTCTCCTCCAGAGGCGTCTTGGGATCCGGCCTATGATGATAATAGATGTCCACATAATCCAGCCCCATACGCTTCAGGCTCTGATCCAGACTGGCCACCAGATATTTCCTGCTGCCCCAGTCTCCGTAAGGCCCCGGCCACATGCCATATCCCGCCTTGGTGGAGATCACCAGCTCGTCGCGGTACTCCCCGAAATTCTTTTTCAGAATGCGCCCGAAATTCTCCTCCGCCGCCCCCGGCACCGGGCCGTAATTGTTGGCCAGATCAAAGTGGGTGATGCCCTGATCGAAGGCCGTCCTGCACATGGCCTCCATGGTGTCAAAATTGCCCCCTGAGCCGAAATTGTGCCATAACCCCAGAGACACTGCCGGCAGCAGCAGCCCGCTGTTCCCGCACCGGTTGTAGCGCATAGTGTCGTACCTCTTTTCGTCCGCAATATACATCTCTATTCTCCTCTCTTTCTCATGAATACAAAATACACTCTTCTGCCGGCCCACCGGAAAAGGGATTCCCATCCGCACAGAGACAGAATCAGGAATACGGGCGCATACAGATACAGATACCGCGCCCTTGCCTCAAACAGCATGACGAAGGCCATGAGCCCGCATACCACGATCATCACACAGGATTTACCCCCCCAAACTTCTTGATTTCAATCCCTGCAAACAAGACTCCTATAAGCATGGACAGCCATACTACCTGCATGACGGTTCTATATAAGCTAAAATACTTTCCTTCATTCCCCAGATATCCGGGATAGACCATAGTCTCCAGAAACAAGTCCGCCAGAGCATTGTCATGCTTTATATACCCTGAGAAAAACCCTCCTTCATCGCACCATGCAAAGGTGCCGTCGTTAAAATTCACCAGAGCCTTCTCCTTGAAAAATTCCCCAAGCCTCCCTTCTCTGGCATATGTCCTGACCCTATAAGCCGCTTCCTCTATAGCCGCCTGCTTTCGGGAGGCAAAATCAGGCTGGCTCATTGAATAATTAAAGTCTTCAGCATAGTATCCGCCCATGGTCTCCTCATTGAGGCCCATCATGATATAATGTGTGTAGGGAATCTGCAGCTGGGGATCCAGCCGGAAGCTATAGGTGTGCTGAATCCATACGGGGATCAGCTGTGCCGCAGCCCAAAAGCAGACTGTACTGACTGCCAGCGCAAGCAGCTCCCTCCAGCGCTCCCTGACAGCTACCAGATACCGCAGGCCATACGTCATGTAGGCGGCAAACAGAGGAAAAACGCAGGTGGGCTTGATCCAATAGCCAATGACAGCCGCAAACGCCACAACAACCCACTTCAGATATTTCCTATCCAGACACAGCAGGCCCCACATGCCCAGCATTACAAAGAACATCCCATACGTGTCGGAGTAAGGAATGATGATCCATGGGGAAAACAGAACGGCAATTGTGCTGAGCACAGTATAATACCCCCGCACACAGCCGGATTCCGTAAATTTCCTGAGAATCAAATTTCCCAAAAAGCAGGAAACATTCACACTGAGACATGAGACATAAATGCACAAAAGATAGGGATCCTGCATGGAAACAAGCTTCCCTATTTTCACCAGAATACATTGGATGTAAAAAAGCAGCAGATTGTTGGGATAGATGGAATATCCCTCCTCGGCTCCCAGCGCCACCATGCCGCCGCCCTCAACGATTCCATCTACCCGGTATTTCATGACCCCTACGTCCCATCCGGTATAAAAATACACCTGGTTCACCCAGAACAGCTGCGCGGCATACAGCAGCGCATACCCCAGAACCAGCCAAAGAATAGGATTCCTGAACCTCCTGCCCGCCCTATGTACCGATACACCGTACAGAATTCCTCCCGGCAGCATCACCGCCAAAGCAAGCAGCGTCAGAACGCGATTGTCCGCCAGTCGATTTATACATTTGTCGCTTGTGAGCAAAACGGCCAATACCACTGCAAAGCAAAACACGCCTCCGTAAATGGCAGACTTGTCCAGCCAGTCAGGGAGACCCAGCAGCTTCTTTCCCGCCTTCCTCTCCCCTATATCCATCCTATGTGTTTCTCCCATATGGTTTACATCCTCCAGACCTATTCTGCCTCTCCTCAGGGCAGCACCTGCCCCGCCTGAACAATCAGCGCCACGGCTCCCGCCACATAGCCGCCTGCCAGCGCCACGGCTCCCGCCTTCATCCCTTTGGCCGCCAAGGCGCTCTTTCTGCCTATCCCCTCTATCAGCGTTCCCACTGCTCCTCCGAAAATCAGAAACGCCAGATACAGCGCCACTATGATATAGCGTATGTTCATAGTGCATACATAAGGATAAGCCAGACAAAATTTCGTGTACGAAAATACACTTACGGCCAGCGCCACACTCAGAAACACCTTTTCCACGGCGCTCTGCCTTTTCTGAAACAGCCAGAGAATATACCCTGCCGCCACAAGCACCGCCAGCGCCAGCGTGGCCCAGAACATCACCGTGGCCGCCCAACACAGCGCGGAATTGGAGTTGTAGTAATAGCCTTCCCCAAAAACAGCGCACTTTATCATAGATATGGGTATATTATGGTCTATCCAATTATGGTTGTCCCACTGCAGGGCCAAATTGTCAAAGACATTCTCAAAGTCCAGAAAGCGGCTCCACCCAATATGCATCCCGATGAACTGCGCGCTGTCCTCCCCCAGAGAGGGCACGTACCCGAAAGGCATCCCGTTTTTAACATACCGGAAAACGGAATACCATAGGCCCAGCGGAAATGCTACCGCGCCAAAGCATACGAACTGCCTCAGCCAATTCCCCAGACGCTCTCTTTCCTTCCATGCCCTATGCAGCATCAGCACCGCCATGGCCGGAGCCACCAGCGCCCCGGACAGCTTCGCCATCATGGCGCCCCCGATGCACAGGGCCATAATGATGATATTCTTATAGCTGGGGTTTTCATACCAGACCAGCGTATAGTACAAAGCCATTGTCGATAGCAAGGTCATCAGACTGTCGTTGTTCACCGCTCCCCCCATCATGATGCCGTAGGGCAGGAAAGCGGCGAACGCCAGACCGATGCCCCTGCCCAGAGGGGGAATTCTCAGCCTGATTCCGATTTTGTTTATGAAAAACAAGGTCAGCATCCCATACATTACCGCCTGCACCTGCAGCAGCTCCTGCATCTCCCCGATCTGATACCCCAGCGCGAAAAAAACCTTCAGCAGCAGCGCACAGATGAGATGGTGCAGAGGAGGATGATAGAATTGTACCTTATATGTGTCCGGAAGCCTTCCCTCCGAATAGATATGATAGACATACCCCATATGTCCGTAATCCTCGGCCAGCAGCGCCCCCGTATCATTCTGCAGTATATGGGACTGCACCAGAACCACATAGAAAATCCGTATCAGGAAACCGCCGAACAAGATCAGCAGGACGGTGTTCTCCGTAACTCCTTTTTCCGCCCATACGCACAGCCCGCACCAGACCAGTACCACGGCGATCAGCACCCAGCTCTCCACAGTGATCAGATCTCCATATTTCCCCATATCCGCCTTCATGCGGCAGGCCCACCAGATCAGCAGCGCCGCGCACATTCCCATGCCGCCGCACAGCAGCCCCAAGCGTCTGTCCGGCCACGGCCTTTTTCTTATGTGCAGGTATCCCTGATAGCCTACGGCCACAGCCAGCAGCAAAAAGATCCCTGCCGGCGAAAGCTTTTCCGCCGCGTCCTGCGAAAAAAGAAAGAAGGACAGAACACACAACAACATCACTGCCAGTATCATTCTATTATCTTTCTTCATGATATTCCTTCTCCGTGTTCACATTCCAGACATTGGACTTGTCTTTGCCCCCTGCCAGAATATCCTTTACCGCCTCGAAGGCAGTGCCCATGGAATGATCCATGTTGTTGTAGCGGTGCTGCCCGTTCCTGCCGATGCAGTAGAGATTGCCGCATTCCTTGTTCAGGTAGGCGATCACCTCATCTATCCGGTCATACGTGTCAAAATACGCCGGATATGCCTTTTTCACCCTCTCCCTATGGAATCCCAGCACATCCTCCTTTGACCCAAGGATCCCCATCTCCACCAGCTCTCCTATGGCAAACTGCGCGCATTCCTCCTCCGTCATGTTCCAGAAGCCGTCGCCTTCCTGACAGAAGTATTCCAGTCCTATAAATACCCTCTCGTCGGGATTCTCCACCATATAGGGGGACCAGTTGTTGAAGATCTGGATGCGGCCCAGCTTCACCCCGGTATCCTGCACATAGATCCAGCAGTCGGGGATCAGATTGTTCAGCGTCCGTATATCCGTCTCGTTCTTCAGGTTCAGGGAAGGAACCAGCAGCCCCACTGTGACAAAATCCCGGTAGGGAAGCCCGCCTGCCACCTCACGCACCTGATCCGGAACATGGGGCATACATTCTACCAGATCCTTCAGCGGCATGCTGGAAAGCACGATATCGCCCTCCATGGCCGTCCTCTCCCCGTCCTTTTCAAAGATCACCTTCGTTATATCGCCCTTTGGCCCTCTTTCCAGCCCTACCACCTTGCTGCCGAATAGGATCCTGCCGCCCCTGTCCTCCACCTCTGCGGCAACCGTCTCCCACAGCTGCCCCGGCCCGTACTTGGGATACCAGAATTCCTCGATCAGAGAGGTCTCCACCTCCCCCTTCTTCTTTCCGGGCAGCATCTTTCTGAACATGTCCTTCAAGATTGCCACCACGGAAAGGCCCTTTACCCTCTGGCTGCCCCAGTCCGCGGAAATGACGCTGGGATGCCTCCCCCAGAGTTTCTCCGTATAACCCTCAAAAAACATGGAGTACAGCGCCTTCCCGAAACGATTTCTATAGAAATTCTCCAGACAGTTCTCCTCTTTTTTGTGGACACAGCTGGCCAGATAGGAAAATCCCGCCTTCATGGTACAGAAAAAACCCATCTGCCGTATGGTCTGCCATTTCAGGCTGATGGGGTAGTCAAAAAATTTATGGTCATAATAGATTCTGCTGACCCGGTGGCGCACCAGCATGACCCGATTTTCCTTCTCCGGATCCGGCCCTCCCGCCTCCAGAGCGGAAGACCTCTCCAGAACCTTGTCATCATAGCTTTTGCCGCCCTGCAGGGGCATCATCTTACGCCACCACGCGGACACCTCCTGATCCTTTGAGAAAAAGCGGTGTCCCCCGATGTCCATCCGATTTCCCTGAAAGGAAACCGTTCTGGAAATCCCTCCTATGGCCTCCGTCTCCTCCAGAACAACGACCTGAAAGTCTTTGCTCCTATTCAGCAGTTCATATGCGGCCGTCAGGCCGGCCGGTCCGGCCCCGATAATGATAACATTCTTCATTTAGATTTCTGCCCCTTTATCCCATGTGCTTGTCCTACGCCTATACATCTATAACACAGCTTCTCCTATCATATCACACCATTCCATAAATTGTAAACCGTTCTTTGAAATTCGATAGATTTCAATGGAATTGCATTTCAATAGAGTTTATTATAATACAAAGCCCGGACCTTATGCGTCCGGGCTTTGTCAGAAAACGTCGAAGACGATAGAGGCGAAACCGCCCTCAGCAATTGCGGAACATTCCCTCCTCCGGGAATTCCTCCAGCATATGAAAAACCTCCTCAAGGGTTTCAGGAATAAAATCCCTTACAAAGTCCGGCGCCACGATGACATTCAGGCACCATTGGGCTGCAAAGTTGGTGCTGATCCAGCGAATCTCCGGAAGCTCTCTGAGATTGCCGCAGCCGCTACTATACACAGGGGCGAAGCCTGCACAATCCCTGCCTGTTATCATGGCTCGCAGCAAAACCTGCACGGTCTTTTTTGCCAGAGCCTCATCACTAAAAAACCACGCCCCGTAAGCCGCCATAGCTGAGGCCATGATAGGATAGAGAAAGGGCTTCGCCTTCTGCTGCTGATCTGCCAGAGCGTCCCCCTGACAAGGCATATCCCCCTGACACAGAGCACGGTAATAGAATCTGCCGTATTCTGCGATCTGAGCCTTCCACTCCTGATCCTCCAGCAGATCCGCCAGCTCCATCCACACCTGAGGACCGCCCAGAGCCACCTGAAGATGGATGCCGCCGGTGGCGCTTTCCCCCATGTACCCCAGATGCCCGGTCCGGGGATCGTAGGCAAAGTCAGGGCCTGACACCAGCCCCAGCGGCGCGGCCTTGATATCCTCCATGCCTACACGTATCTTGCTAAGATAGGACTCGTCAAGGGTACGCTCATAATGGGTCATCCAGTTGGAGACCATGGCGGACCAGTCGGGTCCGCTTCTGGCATGGGTGGGGAATCCGTCTTCCTTTTCCGGATAGACATACCGAAGGGGATCCATGGCCACAAGGGCAAAGTCCGCATCCCTCCCATCCTCAAACACATCCTCCATGCGCCTGTCGCAGAGCAGATAATAGTGATACCGATAATGTCCCGCCATGCCGATGCGGATCTCCTTGCAGGGACACCCCCAATGGCGGATGCCGTGCCTTGTGCCCAGCCCCTTGAGCCGTCCCAGATGATAGGTGTCTATGTCCGAGGCATGGCGGGTCATAGCCTCGGCCAGAGTCAGAATGTCTTCCCTGCCCGTTCTGAGAAAGGCCAGCCAGAGCCACATAGTAGGCATCAGCTCCGTATTCTGCCACGCGTACCCCCCTATGTCATACCGCCATACATGGCGGAACGCATCATATGTATGCATGATATCTCCATAGTCATACAGCCCGTACCAATGCCTGTTCTCCACCTCCCTTTGATAGAACTCCACCGCCTTGTCCAGCTGGTCTTCCAGCCAGCACAGCGTCTCGGATTCCCTTGAGGGAAGGCTCCAGAAGCCGAAGGCCCTATGGCTGTGGTAATACTCCGGATCCCCGAAATAAAGAGGCGGACGGGACACGGAATCCCCGAACCCCTGCAGCCTATCCTCCTCAGGGATGAGCTCCTGCCTAAATTCGATGCTGCAGTCATTGGTGTTTGCCACTCCGTAAGGGGTTGCGCCGCAGTCGGAAAATCCCTCATAGCAGGTCTCCGCATAGCCTCTGGTGTCATAATGTCTGAAGTCATAGGCCTGTGCAGCGGGAGAATAAATCCAGACAGTGGCCTTGGCAGTGTCTTTGGAGAGCCCCTCCACCTCCAGACCCGAGGGGTACTTCTGCCAGAAATCCCGCAGCCCTATCAGCACGCTGCCGCCCACGCCTCCAAAGGCCATGGTTCCCTTGGCATGGGCGCCATGAAGAGCGTTCAAAAAACAGCAGTTCTCATGGGCCGTCTTTTTTTGAATGAAAAAATGCATATCACTGTCCTGAGTCAGCCGATACCGGTCCCATATAGGAGAGTCGGCGGCTATTCCCTTCAGCCGTGCCGCCGTTTCCTCTGACAGTCCGCAGCCCTCTGCCAGAGAGCTTCCTTTGATCTGGGCGTCATAGATCTCCCCCGGATGCTTGTGATCCCACACCAGCATAAGGCTGGAAGCCTCGTGAAAGCTGCCGTAATCCGTGCCGAAACGGACATGTCTGTCAAAGCTATCTCCCTTCAGAGGGCAGCGTACCTCTATGCCCACTCCCTTGAGGAAATCCACTGTCTCGTCTCCGTCATAGAGAAAGGTATGCTGCATATCGATCCTTGTGGTATCTCTATAGAGCTTCATCCGCAGAATAAAGGGAATGGCCTCTTTGCTTGTCTCCGGAAAGCTTCCCCTCTCCATAAAGTCCTTCATTCCAAAGTCCTTTATTCCTTGGAAGACATGCGTCCCTCTGAAGCAGAAGCTCCACATCAGCGGCCCGGCATCCTCCAAGACCGCCTCCTGAATCATGCTCACCCCCGGCCATTCCATTCTGACATAAGAGCCCTCCGTTCCCCCTCGCCTCTCCAGAATCGCCTTCAGGCAGGCGTCGGCTGCCCGAAGCTCTCCCCCTATGGTCAGATCCCGGAACAGCTCCTTTCCCTGCCGGGGGACGAAGAGCGTCATGGCGCCGGAGGAAAATCTCCAGCCATCCAGCCCCTCCGTGCAGAGGGTTTCCCTCAGGGACTCCTGCTTTAGAGCCTCCTTGTCCAAAGCGTCTCCTCCACAAGAATCCTCCCATGAAAGCTCCGCCTCCTCCCCCATCAATCTGCTGTCAGCCGTATGGGCGGCCCACTTGACGCTTCCGTCCGGCCAGAACGCGGTGATTCTGGACTGTACCGGAACTTCCCTGCCCTGTGCTCCATGCAGGCGAAAACGGCCCCCGCGCACCTTTCCCCTCTCCCATATGCTCCCGAACTGAACATAGCCGTAAGCCCTCCGGCCCTTCAACAAATGCAGCTTCATAGGATACCTCCTTGTCTTGGTCGAAACATGAATAAATTCTGTTCAATGTGAATTCCATTCCTTATGAATTCCGTTCATTGATTGTCTGGTTGGCCCGTTTCCTTCCTCTCCGATACAGACTGCTTGTACCGGGACGGCGTGACCCCCAGATTCTTCTTAAAGACTGTGCTGAAATACAGCTGTTCATAGCCCAGCGCGGCGGCCAGATCCTTCACCGGGATCTGGGGATTTTCCTCCAACAAGCGAACTGCATACCGGATCTTTTCCCCCGAAATAAAATCATTGTACGTTTTCTGGGTATATTTCAGAAAAATTTTGCGCACATAGGGCTGGCTTACCTGAAAAATCCCGCAGATCTCCTGCAGTGTATAGTTGCGGCTCAGGTTCTGCAGGACAAGGGCCTTGATCCGGGAAAACAGCTCCAGCTCCTTGTCGTCTGAAGAGGCCTCCTGACAGACGCAGGTCTTCAGAACCCCCAGCGCCCCTTGGCAAATATCCTCATAGCTGTCCAGAAGGGATATCATTTCATCGATCCTGTCATTTACGGAAAACGGATCAACGGCAAGCCTCTCCCCTCTGGCAAACAGCTCCGTAAGGCTGTGCATTCGCCTGCGCAGAAAGGAAACCGGCATCCTGTCTTTCTCCCAGAGACAGAAAAGCTGTTCCAGAAGCCCCCACACCTCCTCCCACTTTCTGGATAGAATGTCCCTCCCGATGTCCTGCCAGAGAGAATCGTCTCTCCTGTAAGAGGCCGCCTCTCCCATCCTCTCCTCCAGTTCCGAAGCCGTATAGCAGACAAAGCATCCCGGTATCACCATCTTCAGCACCTGATTCCTATAGATTTCCCGCAGCTGCCCCACGGAGGGGCCCTGATCCGGAAAGGAGGCAAGATGCAGGCAGAGTCCCGTAGCCGGCCTCAGGGCCTGTCTGGAAAGTTTTACGGTGATATAGCGAACCGTCTCCTCCGAATCTTCCTCCGGCCAAAAAAACAGCACGGCATTCTGATAATGCAGGTACAGCAATGAGTCTCTGGCCCGTTTGGCGCAGGCCAGCAGCTCCCCGTGGTCCCCCGGATAGTGAACCAGAAGCACTTCGCAGGGAACGCAGCCCTGTCTGGCCAGCAGCTGCCGGAACTGCTGATCATTGCCCCCAAAGGCCTGCTCCAAAAGGAAACGTACCCTTGCAAGACGGCTCCTTAGACAAGTTTCCCTGATCCGGAACAGAATCTCCTGAAACTCTCTCTGGTCGATGGGTTTCGTGACAAAAGCGTCGATGTTCAGCGGCACGGCAGTCTTTGCATATTCAAAGGATCTATAGCCCGTGACTATGATGATATGCATGTCCGGAGCATATCTGCGGGCTTCCTCCGCCAGCTTAAGACCGCTCATGCCGGACATCCTGATATCGGAGATGAGCAGATCCACAGAAGCGGTTCCCAAAAACGAAAGCGCCTCCTCCGCCCCGGTACACTGGGCCGCCACCTGAAACCCTTCCGTCTGTTCCAGCAGCCGGCTCAGAAAACGCAGCATGGGAGGTTCGTCCTCCACGACCACCACCCTCAGGATGCCCTGACTCTTTTCATACGGAAACTGCTTCATTCTCCCACCTCCCCCGGCCTCTCCTGCCCCCAGCCCCCTTCCAGAGTCACCCGAAAGCCTCCCGAGGGCACATTATCGATAGAATACCGGAAAGAATCCCCGTAGAACAAGGACATCCTGACCAGAGTATTCCTGATGCCGATATGAATCTCCTCCTGCACGGAGTTCCCCGAAAGAGCGCTGCCCCTGATTCCGTTCTCTATCTCCTGCGCCAATGCCTGCAGCTCCTTCTCAGGCATGCCTGCGCCGTCATCCTGAATCACAATGCTCCACTTATCGCTTACGACGGTCCCTTTCACGGACACGGTGAGCTTTGTATGGCCGGCGTCAAAGGCATGCTCGAATATATTTTCCACAAAGGGCTGCAGGGTGATGCGCAGAGTCCTGCGCTCCTTAAGATCCGGATGGCATTCCAGACGAAACTCCAGCCTATCCTCAAAGCGCAGCTTCATAAGCTTCAGATACATTTCCGTATTATCAAATTCCTCCCCGAAGGTGGCGGAATCGCTTTCCTTGTCCGTGACGGCGTACTTAAGCACGGCGGAGAGCATTTGGCAGGAATTGTAGATCCGCATGTCTCCCGTCTCGGCTCCCATGATGCCGATCATATTCAGGGTATTGTAGAGAAAATGGGGATTGATCTGAGACTGAAGATAACGGAGCCGCTCTTTGGACTGCAGCGCGGTGAGGGCGATCTCATTCTCTATCATCACCTCAAGCCGCCCGCGCATTCTGGAAAATTCGTCATACAGAAGCTGTACCTCATGAAAGGGAGCCTTGCTCCTATCGTCGGAATCCTCCAGAAGGTTCCGCACGGTGGTATCCTTCATTTTTTTCGTGAACAGAATCAAAGGGGCGGACATTCTGCGGGCAAAGACATAGATCATGATCAGAGTCAGCAAGGTCACAAAAACAGCGATGAGCCCAATCAGCATAAAATCAGCCCGCATCTGCCGCAGCACGGTTTCCATGGAAATGACCGCCGTCACCTGAATGTCGCTGTCCTCCCGGAGAACGGAGGACACCAGATAATTTTGCCTCAGAGCAGGCAGCAGCGCTCCCCTGTCCTCCCCCAGACTTTCGGCGGCATAGGCTGGAAACCCTTCGCTTCTATAGATGATATCGCTGCCCCGGGAGATCATGATGTCTATGTCGTACAGCTCTCCCACACAGAGAAGCTGCGTCAGGCTGTCCCCGGTCAGCTGAACCGCCAAAAATCCTACCACGGAGCCCGGATCCCGCACGGACCGCACCAAAGAGAAGCCCTCCGTGGCCGTATTGGGCAAGGCCTCCGACGATACGGGCAGCATAATCTCCTTGCCGTAATTATTCCGGGCGGTGCCGATCCAGCCATATTGTTCCAGACAGCCCTCCGGCAGTCTGTAAGTATAGTCATAGGCACGGTTGTACCTTTCATTTGTCATAAAGTAGCCCTCCTCATTGAAGAAGACCACCCGATAAGAAGAACTTACGTAAGGGTAGGCGCTGATGGCCCCTACCAGCGTATTGTAGCAGCGGGATTTCTCATAGGATGAGGTGTTCTCATAGGTGAGCCCCACTGCCGCAGCCACAAATTCCCCATGGGATACGATGTCCAGAGAGATGAAGGACATGGTGTTCCAGACAGACTCCAGCTGGATGCTCAACAGCTCTGCCGTGTAGTCAGCAGTCCTCTGCATTTCCTGCTTTCCGGCATCCCATTTCAAATGAAACAGAATGCCGATTATGCAGAACAGAGGAATCAGCGCGGCCACCAGATACGTCAGCAGCAGCCTGCTCAGGAAACTGTTTTTCTTTTTGGAACCCATGAATCGGAACATGAGAGACACCTCCGTTTCCCCACCGCCTCTTTATCAGGAAAGCATCCCGCCCCTTCCTTATCCTTTTACGGAGCCCGCCGTCATGCCCTCCAGAATTCTTCTGTTCAGGAAAATATACAGCAAAATCAGCGGCAGGGACACCACGATGGCTGCGGCAAACAAGTGACCATAATCCGTAGTCCATGCAGACTTCAGGGAATACACAAAGAGCTGAACCGTCTGGGTGCTGGAACCGGACATATAATACTGGGGATTCTCGAAATCATTGTAAATCAGCACGGACCGCAGGATGATCACCGTGGCCGTGATGGGCTTGCTCAGGGGAAACAGAATTCTGGTATACAGAGTCAGGCTTCCGCATCCGTCAATGACAGCCGCTTCGTCAATCTCCGTGGGCAGAGAACTGATATAGCCCTTGTAGAGCATGACGGCGAAGGGAAACATGGTGGCTACTTCCACAAGACACAAGCCCGCCAGCGTATTGGCCACATGCAAAGTGTTCAGCATCCAGTACGTGGGGATCACGGAGGCCGGCACAATGAGTCCCGCCACGATGAGCTTGTTGGAAATCCGGCTCAGCAGCCCTTCCCTGCGCTGCATGATCACTGCGGTGGCCGACGCTGCCGCAACCAGAAAGAAGACGGACACCAAAGTGATGACCAGACTGTTCTTGAAAGCTTTCAGCAGCGCCCCGTGCTGGTACTGGAAAATAAACTGCAGATTTTCCATCAGGCGGAAATTCTCCGGCAAGGAGAGCGTGAGCTTGGCGGCGTCCGCCGTATCCTTGCAGGCAGTGACAATCACAAAATAAAATATCAGCCAATGGGTGAAAAAAGTCAATACCACCAAAAAAATTTCCGCAAGCTTTGATCCAAGGCTTCTTTTTCTAATCATAGGATTTCCGCCTCCCTTCTGGCAATAAAGGAATTCAGGGGGAAGACGATCAGCGCCACAGCCACGAACAGGATCACGTTTCCGGCAGTGGCCAGCCCATAACTGCCCCGGGCAAACAGCTTATAGATAGCTGTTCCCAGAACCTCAGAGGAATATCCGGGTCCTCCCCCCGTGAGAGCCTGAATCAGGTCATAGCTGCGCAGCCCGCCGATGAGGCATAGGGTCAGAACGGTGTTGATGGAAGGCAAAAGCAGGGGCAATGTGATCTTTCGGAATATCTGCCACGGATCGGCCCCGTCGATGGCCGCCGCCTCAAAATATGTCTTTGGAATGGCGCAGATTCCTGCGATCAGGATAATGGTCACTGTGCCGATGCCCTTCCAGATATCGGCTATGATGCAGGAAAGCAGGGCAAAATGTTTGTCCGTGAGCCAGTGGACGGCCTCAAGCCCCATGGCCGTGAGGAACTGATTCACCGTGCCCTCAGGCTCCAGCAGCGCCCTGAAAGCCAGAGCAACCACCACGTTTCCCAGAAGATAGGGGAAAAAGATCACTATTTTCAGGTATTTTCCGCTGCGGATTCCGCTGCAGACATAGCGGGCCAGCAGTAATCCCAGCAGGATCTTGGCCAAACAAGTGGTCAGGGCAAAGATCGCCGTATTGATCAGCGCCGTGCGCGTATTGGTCATGGTAAAGAAAGTGATGAAATTTTCCAGTCCCACAAAGGTGGTGTCCTTTAAGTTCCAGATAGTGGTGGAAAAGTAAAAGGACGCAAAGGTGGGAATGATGAAAATGACCACATATACCACCAGACCGGGGGTGGCCATCCAAAGCGGATATGTCTTTCTGTTTCTGTTCTTCATATAGCGTACCTTTCGATGAATTCCTTCCCTTTTTTCAAAAAACGGCAGAAGGCACTCGAACAAATGCGCATTCTGCCGTCAAGTTTTATGGATTTGTCCGTACAAGCTTCCGATAGGCTTACCAGCCTGCCACGCCCTTCTGTCTGGCATCGATGGCATTGTCCTTCTCGATCTCGGAAATCGCCTCCTCAGGAGAGTACTCCCCGGTCTCGGCCATCTGCAGGATGGTCACCATATTGGAGCCCTTGATATTGCAGGAATATTCCATCACGGAGGTGGAGGATTTTGCCACCCATTCCTGAGCCTCTCTGGCCGCGGCAGAAATGGTGTCGGGCAGAGAGACGCCGTTGAGCATGAAAGCGCCGGTGGGAACCGTCACCTCGCAATAGGCGTCGATGGCTTCGCTGGTGGTAAGGTACTCCATCAGGGCAAGAGCGCAGGCTTCCTTCTCCGGAGCAATGGTTTTGCTCATGCACCACGCCACCGGCATCCAAGTCGCCACCCCACGCACCTCGGCCGATGTGTCGGGCAGCGGGAAGAATCCGATGTCATCTATTTTGTCCGGCGCCACATTGGAGATGGTGGACAGGATGTTGGTGCGGGAAAACGTCATTGCGGCGTCCCCATTGGCCAGATCTGCAGCGGACTTCTCGAAGCTCACCGCCAGAGGGTCATCGCTCTGATACTGCTTGGTATATAGGTCGTTCAATTTGTAAAGCCCGCGCATGAAGGTCTCCGAATCATGCAGCTCTATCTCCCGGTTCGTATATTTATCCGCAAAATCAGGATCCTCCTGATGTACATAGAAGTACTGGGACAGAAACAGGATCTGGGAGCCGGCGCCGTCGCTGTAAGGCGTCACCACGGGAACCTTGTCCGTCTGGGTCTTGATGATTTCACAGTTGTTCAGGAACTCTTCCCATGTAAGGGGGATCTCCAGCTGCAGGTCCTCATACACTTTCTTGTTGTAGAAGCAGCCCGCCACGTTGGAGGTAGTCAGGGGAATGCAGTACACGGCTCCCGTGTCCGCATCCGATACCAGATCCAGATAAGAGGACGTGACATTTTCACGGATCCAGTCCTGCCCGGACAGATCATATATGTTTGCCTTGGGATCCAGCTTGTCCAGCTGAGCGCCGATAGAGCTCTGGAACAGGTCGGGCAGATTGCCCGTAGCCGCTCTCACCTCCAGAGTGTACACGGACTCCTCGGAATTGGACGAAAGCAGCTCCACCTCGATCTTGCATCCGGTCAATTCACAGAAAGCGTCCAGCTGTGCCTGAAGGGCATCTCCCACTTCCCCCGTGGTTGAGTGGGCAATGTTCAGGGTCACGCCTTCAAAATTCCAGTGCTCCGGCGTCTTCGCATTATCTGCCCCGGAACTTTCTTGGGATGAACCCGATACGCTTCCTGCGGCATCAGATCCCTCTTCGGACGAATCCGATGCTCCGCCTACATCCCCGGAAACGGAAGCTCCGTTTTTATCGCCGGAATTCCCGGAGGACGGTTCATCGGGGCTGCCGCAAGCCACAAGCCCCAATGTGAGACTCAAAGCCAACGCAAGTGCCAGTTTCTTTTTCATAGGTTTCCTCCTTTTTTTCTGATACGTGCCTTCTGGTGCCACGATATTCTTTGCAGGTACAATCACATTATACTTGGAACGAAAAAAGGATTCTATGGAAAATAAGAAACGGGCATATTGAAAATGGGAATCCTGCCGTTGGGGCAATCAAGCCCATACCTCACCTCATTCCAGAGAATTTGATGTATAATTAGAAAAAAATGAACCCCCTGCAAAGTCATGGCGAATATAGGGTGAACGGGCAAAGGAGGTGAAACAGTGGACGCAAGAGAAATCGAAAAATGTATCGATGATTTCGGTACAGATATTTATAGATTCTGCCTAAAACTCTGTGCGGACAAGGAAGATGCCGAGGATTTATATCAACAGACCTTCCTAAAAGCGTTGGAAACGGAGCGGACGCTCGACTGGGAGAAAAACCCAAAAGCGCTTTTTTTCTCTTTGGCGCATAATCTTTGGAAAAGCGACAGAAGAAAACAAGCACGGCGAAACACCATTGCTCCCTGCAGCAATTTTGATGATGAGACAGAAACCCTGCTGCATTCTGAGGAGAGGATTGAAGAGGGTTATCTTCAAAAAGAATTAATCACTAAAGTCCGTCAAATCATCCAAACTCTCCCGGAAAAATTTCAAGTACCCTTAGACGGGTTTCATCGTCAGCGCAGCCGTGGGAAATGATATCAACACGGATCCCGCTTCTAAAGATCGGGTATGGAACTTAGGTACAATCCGCATGAAATATAACTCCTATCTGGACGGTGTCTGGCAGCTGGATTTCAGAAGCGCCAGCGACGGATTTGTGAAGGAGCAGAATATGACCATTGCGGACCGGGACGCTCAGCTGCTTCACGCCCATATTTCCTGCGGCACAGCGCCGGCCGGAGCAACGCTTGTCTTGTGGCTGGTACAAGGAGATGTGGTAAAATCTATCGATGTCACAGATCTTTCCGAACCGTTAGAATACCCTTTGAATGAATTTGAGAACGGCAAGGTTCATGTCAGACTGCAAATCAACGGTGTGGAAAATACCGTTTCAGAAATTTACATTCAGTAATCAAAGGAGAGCCCCAAGATCACTGCTTTATCAATAAGCTTGTATGGACTTGGAATGAAATAGGGAGCCGCCCGTGTCAATAGTATTTAAAATTATTTTGAAATACCATTGACACGGGCCAGAAAAAGACATAGAATATATTTAAAAATATTTTGAAATAGATGCCGTAAATAGGTGCATAACATATGAGTCAGACAAATATTTTTAAAGTCCTATCCGACAAGCGCAGAAGAGATATTTTGGTGATGCTGAAAGACGGGAGAAAAAGTGCCGGGGAAATAGCGGAGAAATTAATGGTTTCACCTTCAGACCTCTCCTATCATTTGAAATTGCTGAAAAGCGCGGATCTTGTTATGGAATACAAGAGCAAGAATTTTGTATATTACGAAATCAATACAACCGTATTTGCTGAACTGATCTTATGGGTGGAACAATTCGGAGGTGCCGGAAAATGAAAAAACTGATGTGGGCAATTTCAATCCTTTCGCTTGTGCTTACCGCCATTGTATTGCAGTTTATGCCAGATTCTGTACCGATGCATTATAATCTGGCGGGAAATGTTGACAGATGGGGGTCAAAATACGAAAATCTCCTATTCCCCGCAGTCATCCATCTTCTGTCTCTGCATTGGCATCTATTCGCCGCACATTTCGAGAAAAAAGCGGCGAAAGCTGCTGCTGAAAAGGAACGGGCTGAGGCTTTGTCCAATGCGAAGGTGCTGAAAATCGTTGGCGCTTCTATGGCGGCCATGTTTACGATCATGCAGGGCTTTATTCTGTACAGCGCATATATGGAAGCCCATGTAAATGCCTCTCAGTCACATGCCGATATCGGGAAAGTCTCTTGTATTCTGGCCGGCGCAGTGCTTATCATTCTGGGAAATTATATGCCCAAGGCAAAAAAGAACCATATCGTTGGCGTCAGGATAAGCTGGAGCATGTATAACGATACCACTTGGATGAAGAGCAATCTCTTTGGGGGTGTCGCCACAATCATTGCAGGGCTGTTGATAATTGTTACAACCGTTTTCGTCAGGTCAGCCCTAGCCGTTGTTTTACTCCTCGTTTATATACTGGCCGCCACCGTGATTACCCTCATCTACTCGCACAAAATATATAGGGCCGAACTTTCTAAAGACAGTGAAGGCTCCTTATAGCTTGGGGCTTTCCTCCTGCGTACTGCCGATTTTTGGGTTTGGGAATCTCCTCTTCCATGCTGCGGTTTTCTTGGTTTGGGGATCTCCTCTTCCATGCTGCGGTTTTCCCTATGTTGTCCTGCTCATGTATCGTCAAATTCTGCATGGTGTAGAACTTATCAATATCGATATCCAGCGCCGGCTTCGGCCTGAAAGCTTTTAATTTATCCTATCCGCCAGAACAGTTCTGGCCTCCTCCCTGCCAAGCAGCATCTGCGGGTTTATGGACCACTCTCCCGCAATATTCAGCACGTCCTCCTCGTCTATCCAATTAAACTTTTCTTCAAAGAGGTCTTCCTCCCTTTCCGCATAATTCAGGGCTAATTTCTTTTCCGCATCGGAGCGCTCCCCCATACATCCGAAAAGCTGCCCGTCCCCATAGAAATACAGCCTCACAATTTTATTCTGCACTGCCTTCGCAAAGCCATATCCGTCCGACACTCTATGGGATACGAAGCAGCAGACCTCCTGTGCCCGCTCTCCAATCCTGCCCATTGCTTCTACAATCTCATCCACCTGCGACAAATCCCACAGAGCATTTCCAATCATAAAGACCCAGCCGTCATACGGCCCTGACAGCATGACCCTGCTCCTCCACTTCTCCGTCCTCTCCGCCGACGCATCCTTCCAGCATATCTCCCGTACATACTTCAGTTCGGGACAGCAGGAAAGAATCGTATCAATGTCCGCCCCCTTCACAGCAAACCACATTTCTTTATATCCGAAGCATTCTTCAATTTTTGCCATTTTCTGCACCCATTTCAAGCATTCACTTAATTACCTTTCTCTCGCAGTCGATACCTTCTTGTTCTATTTGTCCCCAATATCTCAACATCATCCATTTCAGAAAGTATTACCCTCGTTCTTGCCATGCTCAAACCAAGCACTTCTGCAATATCGCTTGTTTTTGCTGTTTCACATTTTTGCAAATATAACCTGATTTCTTTCATATTTTTTCCTGTTTTTACCGTTCGCTTTTTATCGCTTGTTTTTATCGCTTGTTTTTTATCGCTTGTTTTTATCGCTTGTTTTTTATCGCTTGTTTTTATCGCTTGTTTTTTTATGAACTTTAAGATCAATGATGTTCTGTCCGGGTCAAAGCTTTCTTTTATGATAGGCTCCTCCCAGCCCTCATCTTCCCATACATTAAATATATTCGGTACTCCGCTGCCTGCATGTTCACCTATATCTATCAGATTAAACATTTTCATCAGACTCTTATTTCTCGGGTCGGACTTTCCACCCCTACGCATCTGTTCCTTTCCGAGTCTGATATAACCGGGATTCTCCAATATGACTTTATCATCTTCTTTAACTACGAGAACTCCATATTTACCATAAAAATCTGTGTTGATAATGCAATTCGCCAGCGCTTCCCGTAATGCCCTATGAACCGGAGTATCGTCAATGCGAAAACCTCCCTGCATCTTAAATGGAACCTTGATATCCTTAATCATCTTATTGTATACGCGAAAATAAAAATCAACTATAAATGAGCAAATTTGAATTTTTACCAAAACTGCTATAAATACTTTAAAACTAAAGACACCATACC
>RAZA01000036.1 GCA_003612485.1 bacterium D16-50 | reverse complement strand
CCTTTCTTTGATATCTTTGTCTACCGCTTGCTAAAGGCGGCTTATGGCATACACCCTAACGGGCGCACAATGGTTTCCTTCCCTAAAACATCTTCCAGCTCTTTCAGAGTGGTCTTTTCCTTCCCTCCGAGGAACAAGGTGGTGTCACAATTCCCCTCAATCGTGTCAGCGTTGTCCTTATAAATTGCCTTTAGCTGAGATTTGGACTGCAAAATAATGGAAGCCGATATTTCACGGCTCCGGATTGTGGCAATCAGCTTCTCAAACTGCGGAATCTGACCGATATTTGCAAACTCGTCCAACAGCATCCTCACATGAACCGGGAGCCTACCGTTATAGACATCATCTGCTTTGTCACAAAGTAAATTAAAAAGCTGTGAATACATGATTGACACCACGAAGTTAAATGTGGCGTCTGTATCTGAAATAATGACGAATAAGGCTGTCTTTTTCTCTCCGAGCGTGTCAAGCTCCAGATCATCATACTCCATAAGGTCACGCAGCTCTTTTATGTCAAATGGTGCTAACCTTGCACCGCAGCTAATCAATATAGATTTTGCTGTCTTGCCCGCCGCAAGTTTGTACTTTTTATATTGGCGGACAGCGAAATGGTTCGGGTCTTTTTCCTCCAGTTCGTCAAACAGCAGGTCAACGGCGTTTTTAAAATTTTCGTCATCTTCCCTTGCTTCGCTTGCGTCAATCATATCAATCAGCATGGCGAAATTCTGTTCTTCCTCCGGGGCTTCGTACCAGATATAGGCAATCAGGGCTGTGTAATACAGCTTCTCAGCCTTCACCCAAAAATCCTCTCCGGATTGCTGCCCCTCCCCTTTGGTGTTGACAATAATCGTGTTTACGAGTTTCAGAATATCCTTTTCGCTCCGTAAATAGGCGAAAGGATTGTAGTGCATGGACTTTGCAAAGTTTATGGTATTGAGGACTTTTATCTTATAGCCGCCCTTCTTGAGCATCTTTCCGCATTCGATTAAGACGGTGCCTTTCGGGTCTGTGACAACATAGCTGCTGTGCATCTGCATCAGGTTCGGCTTCACAAAAAAGCGTGTCTTGCCGGAACCGGAACCGCCGATCACAAGGATATTTTTATTCCTTGCATACTTTGGCTCTTTCGGCCTGCCCGACATCATCAGCCGCTCCGTCTGCGTCAGCAGGATATTGTTCTCAAACACGGAATCCATGTAAGGCTCTATGTCCTTTGCGTTGCCCCACCTTGCGGAACCGTACTCCATGCCATGCCGGAACTTTTTGGCATTCTTGGCTTTGAAATACACGATAAAATAAAGCGCTATTCCACATCCTGCTCCAGTCAGCAGGTCTTTCGGGTGAAGACTTGGTAGCGGGTTTTTAAATAAATCATTCAGCCCCTCCAAAACCACCATCATCTTTGCGGAAGCATCCTGCCCCGGCGATACCCGCCACAGACACGCTACTTTATCACAAAAATATCCGGCAAGGAAATAGGGGAGATTCATCAGGACAAATTTCTTTTTGTCAATGTTCCCGGTCTTTGCCTTGAGTTTCTTCGGAATGGCTTTCAGGTCTTTCGCTATGCCATTGATGATATTGCTCATAGGCTCTGCCCCCTGTCCTTATTTTTCTCCCGGCTCCGTTCCCGGTTCTTATCCTGCGATACTGCCTCCTTGAAATGCTTCAGCTTCTCTCTCAGGGAAACCCTGCCTTTCTTTTTCTCATTACCATAAACAAATTCTTTGAATGCCTGTGCGATTGCATCGGCATCCCTGCCCTTGAAAAGCACCACATACTTAGGCGGTTCGGTTGTCTTGTCTTTCTTAATGGCAAAATCAACATTATACTTTTTGGCTACACGCTCAAAAGATTTGATATTGCCGTCCGTGACTTCAATGGACGATACCCCCACGCCCTCGCCAACGAGCTTTTTCACAGAAGTCTTTCCATGCGTTTTCTGTGCTTTCTGCTTATGGTGGTTCAGGTACATCTTCATTGCAGCTTTCAGCACGTTGGCATCTAATTTTGCGGTCTTAATCACAAGGGCGATTGTTTTCTGTGTTACTTCCTCCTGCATGAAACACCTCCCTGTTATGTTCCTGAGAAAATCCACGCACTAAGGGGGAATCCCCCGGCAGATAATGTAATAGACAATCTTTCCTGCAAAATACATTCTGTTTCTCCTTCCCACTTCTGGACATCATGTCCAGAAGTTATCATTTTTCATTTAAGCAGTAGATCGTGTGGAGATTGGCAGACAGCTCATGGCCTCCATACTCCACATCATCAAGCAGTAATGCCTGAAACAGCACATCCCCCACTCCGTCAAGCAGCACGATCTTCTGCTCCTGCTCCGCAAGGTGCCCGAACTCCACGCCGTCCATAACAACGGATTTCCTTGCCGCCTCACAGTGGGTGAACAGGCCCAGGATATATCTGTTTGACATGATAAAAGCATAGGTTTCCTGCCCATTGTGGGTCATACGGTATTTTTCTGCTTCTTCCTCCGGGAGCGCGAAGACGCACCGCACCGTTTCCAGACAAAGCCCGCCGTCATAATCCGGCTGTAACCGCTTTTTGTACCTCTGCGCCCTTGCATAAATCCCTTCCCGGTCTATGAGGGAATGGGTGCGCTTAAACTGCGGCTTCCTGCAGAGCATATCCAAATCCATATACACGTTGTTGATTATGGTTTTCTCCGCATACTGCCGGAAAGTCTTTACACGCAGCAGCCAGGCAAGCACTTCATCCAGTTTTTCTTCTGAAGTAATAATCTGGAAAGGCTTCGTGCCAAACTCCAGCCTGTCAAACATGAGCGGGCAGCTCCCTTTCTTTACCTCACGCTCCATTGCCCTCCTGACATCCCGTAATGATTCCATAGTGATCTCCTTCCCGCTTCCTGATACATTGACTGGAAGCAATAAAAAAGGGCGGCTACAAATCTACTGATCCTTAACCGCCCTTACGCTGTTCTCAATTTATCATTTTTTTAACACAGGGGTCTTCCACCCCCGTACCCCTGGAAACCTTGCCGGAAGTGTGATTGAAAAGATAATCACACTTCCAACAAGGCTTGAAAGTGCCACCCGCCACACTTTGGCAGGCTCATACGTTTTCTATTCCCGCTGCTTTTGCGAAATGCTGTTTCCTGCCCATTAGCTCATTCTGCTTTTCCTCCGGCAGCCGTTTGAGAAAATCATCATAGTCAATATCAGCTATATCCATTTCCTTTGCGAGCGCAATGATCTGTGTGTGCAGCCATTCCTCCCACAAATCTTCAAACATTTCCCTGCTGTCCGTGAAAGTAAAGTCATTCTCAAAGCCTGTGGTTGGCGTGTAATATTGCAGCTTCACAAAACCGTACCTGCCAGCATCAACTACCACGATGTCCGCATCTTCAAGCTCCGCAAAGGCATCCGCCACCTTCCGGCATTTTTTCTGTTCTTCTTCTGTAATGTATGTTTTCTTTCCCATATGTTCCTCCGTTTCATGTGCCTAAGCAATATCATACACGCCATCTGGAATCTCTGCCACCTCTGGACATTGTGTCCAGAAGTCCGTTAAGTAATTCCTTTTTCCGCCCACCCTCCGCCATACATATCATGCTGCACCTCCTGCTGGTAGTAATGGCTCATGGTTGAGGGGGCATTGTAAAGCGCCGTGATCAGATAGGCCCTGATATTGGCGATCTTTGTGACAGTTTCCCTCATACAGCCCATGACATACGCTACATGGCTGCTGTTCAGCTTCAGGAAACGGGATTTTACAAGCTCGTAAGGGTACTCCTCCCCATTGATGCGGATTGTCCTGCGCTTTACGCATACCACATCGCAGACAGTCTCATAGATTTCCTCATACATCTCTTTATCCCCATGCTGGTCATATTTCATGTGGAACTCATATTCCAAGTTGTCACGGATCAATGCCATATATGCGCCTGCTTCATCTATCCCATCAATCCTGTCACCTTCTCCCTGCGTTTCTGAACCCTCCGCATTTCCCGCAGATTGATTGATAGGATTGGTATAACTCAGATCAGTATAGTTCTGGTCAGTTTGATTATAGTAAGTATAATTAGGGTCTGATTCCCCGACTTCTTGAAGTTGGTTTTTCCGACCTCTTGAAGTCAGATTTTCCGACCTGCTGAAATCGGTTTTCCCGACCTCCTGAAGTCGGTTTTCCTGACTTCTTGAAGTCGGCTTTTCCGACCTCTTGAAGTCGGTTTTTCCGACTTCTGTGGAAACATCAGTATTGCAAGGCTCTTTTCTCCCTTCATCTTGTACAATAAAATTCTTCACATAAATAATATCCGGTTTGCCAAGCCCCCGGCGTATTTTTTCAATAAGCCCTATCCCTTTGCTTGCGTCCAGTTCCGCAAGGACTTTTACAGCCTTTTCTTTGCTGCATCCCAAGTCTTCCCTTATGTTGTCTATTGTGTATATGATATATGCACGGTTTTCATCGTCCAGCCACCCATTTTTCATGGACAGCGCCATCCTGTCAAGCATCAGCCCATACAGGAGCTTAGCATCGCTACTAAGCCCCTTGAAACGCCCGTCCTTGATCAGCAGGCGGGGAACACGGTAAAAAGAAAACTGCTCTGCTTCTACGCCATAGTAATAGTCAAACTTCAATGGCTCTCCCATCTTACCGCCTCCTTTACTGCCTGCCTTGCCATTCCTCCAAAAGCTGGATAATGATGCCCTCTATATCGTCATTTGAATACTCCTCCGGAAAATACCTGCTGATCTTATCGCCCTTGATCGTTACCTTTCTTTCCTTCGGCTTTTCCTCCGCCAGTATCAGCCTGACCATCGCAGGCGTAAGTTCGCCGCTTTTTCCATACTCTTTCAGCTTCGCCGCCTGTGCGCTGGAAACCGACACGCCCGTTTCCTGAAGAACGGCTGTCACATACTCCTGCTGGGCCTCTGACAGAAAAGAAATGTCCACGCCCTGCGATATCCCTATCTTTTTCTTATCCACCATTTCAAGCAGTTCATCAGAGAGCCTTGCAAGCCATACATACCTCTGCACCGTCTTTCCGCTCTCCCCGGCAGCTTCCCCCACTTCGTCAAGGGTACTGCCGCCTTTGCTGCCCTGATGCTTCATTGCCTCATATTTCATGGCATAAGCCCTTGCTTTCTCGCTCGGTAAGATGTCCTCACGCTGGATATTGGAATCCACCATGATAATCGTAGCTTCATCGTCCGTATAATTCCTGACAATGACGGGCATTGTGTCCAAACCTGCCCTTTCAGAACCCCGTTTCCTCCGGTGTCCGGCTATGATTTCATAGCCGCCCCCTGCTCTCGGTCTTGCAAGCCCCGGCACAAGCACACCATACCTGCTGATACTCTCCGTGGTTTCTTCCATCTTTTCATCATCCAGGACACGGAACGGGTGTCCTTTGAATGTATGTAAATCGGTCAGCTTCGCATTGATGATCTGCTCCCCCGCCGTATTTTCTGCGCCGCCAAATAAATCATCAAAACTGTTCAGTCTGACTTTTGATGCGCTCCCTGCTTTACTGCCCACTGCCAAGCACCTCCTCTGTCAAAGACTGGTATGCTCCCGCAACCCTGCCTTTTGGGTCATGCTGGTAGATGCTGACGCCCTCTGCGGAAGTTTCCGCAGCCCTTACAGACATGGGTATGCTGTTTTCAAATATCCGTACCCTGCTCCCATAAGTTTCGATAAGCAGCGCCGTTATATCCCTTGCGTAGTTAGTGCGGTTGTCCACCATTGTCAGCAGAATGCCCTCGATCTCCAGTTTCGGGTTGATCTGCCGCTTTACCTTGCCTATGGTCTTGATAAGCTGCTCCAGGCCTTTCACGGGCAGGTATGCCGCCTGCACCGGAATGAGTATGCTGTCGGCACAGGCAAAGGCATTTATGGTGATCATACCCAGTGATGGCATACAGTCGATCAGGATATATTCATATCTATCCTTTACCATATCCACATAGGCACGCATCATAACTTCCCTGCTCATCACGTTCACAAGGGAAACCTCCAGACCGGACAGCTCAATATTCCCCGGCATCAGGTCAATTCCCTCATCATGTTTCAGGATTCCGTAACCCGGTTCTATTTCTTCATCGTTGATAACCTTTTCCATTACATTCGCAAGGGTAACTTCTAGCTTGTCCGGTTCCGTAAAGCCAAGACTTGCGGTCAGACTGCCCTGTGCGTCCGCATCAATGACCAGGACTTTCTTTCCCTGTTTTGCCAGCCCGATTCCTAAATTGCTCGTTGTGGTGGTCTTGCCGACCCCGCCTTTCTGGTTTGCGATTGCTATAACTTTACACATGGTTTTATTCCTCCGTATTAGTCAGATTTTTCTTTGATGTTGGCTTTCTGCACTTCCACATAAGCCCGGTAATACCTGTTTGTACCTTTGTTCCGGTACAGCTCTGAAACTTCCGTCACAGCCACTTTGGGCTGCCTTTTCAAAATTTTCTCGAACCACTTAATATCATTCTTTGTTCCCATCAGTCGAATTTTCAGCACGTTTCTTCTCCATTTCTGCAAGGATCTCCTCAATGGACTTCTGCTTTTTGCAGTATTCCGGATAACGGAGCCTGATGCCCTGCCAGAAGTACATCGCATAGCCGCAGCAGAAAATATCACTTACCGAATACTCCCTGCACTCTCTGATCTGCTCGTCCTTGCGCTTATAATCGTCAACACTCGGAGTGCCGTCTGTGTAAAGGTTAAAAGCAAGCCTTACCACCCGGACACTGCCGCTTGTCTGCCAGCCTTGATGCAGGCACTCCGGCTTGATGAATCCGGACTTCATATCATAGATCTGGCTGAAATGATACCTTGTATCCTCTGAAATGCCGAGAATGTAGATCAAAGCCTTGTGATAACAGTCCTGATACCTCGCCTGTTCCAATTTCTCATAATAAAACTTCTCATGTTCCTCGTTCGCAAAAACCATGTGTGTGTTGTTGGTGCTTCGCACCTCTGCTCTTAACGCTGTGTTGTTCATGTGTGAACCTCCTTTGATTATTTTGTTTGTGTATATAAAAAGGACTCTATCCTTTGTTTGGGATAGAATCCTTTGAAAAAACCACGAAAAAAGGGGAAAACTCTTAAATGAATTTTCCCCTAATCGTCAAAGATAGATTTTACAAACGAAATCCTCAAAGCGGTTCGCCTTTGTGTACTCCGGACGATGTGCCATAAAATCATTCACATCAGCTCTGGTTATCAGATACTCCGTAAAGTACATATATTTGTAATCTACTTTCCTACATTGTTTATCGCCGCCTGAGCCGCTGCCAGCCTCGCAATCGGCACCCTAAACGGTGAGCAGGAAACATAGTCCAGACCGATCTTGTGGCAGAATTCCACGGAGGAAGGATCTCCGCCGTGCTCGCCGCAAATGCCCACATGAAGCTTGGGATTCACGGGCTTGCCCAGCTTGATGGAAAGCTCCATAAGCTTGCCCACGCCGTTTTGATCCAGCTTTGCAAACGGATCGTTCTCCAGAATCTTGGTGTCGTAGTAAGCGTTCAGGAACTTGCCTGCGTCGTCGCGGGAGAAGCCAAAGGTCATCTGGGTCAGGTCGTTGGTTCCGAAGCAGAAGAAATCGGCCTCCTTTGCAATCTCGTCTGCAGTGAGAGCCGCTCTGGGAATCTCGATCATGGTTCCCACCTCGTACTCCAGCGCGATTCCGGATGCAGCGATCTCGGCATCGGCAGTTTCCACCACTACCTTCTTAACGAACTTCAGCTCCTTGATCTCGCAGATCAAGGGGATCATGATCTCAGGCTTCACATTCCAATCGGGATGCGCCTTCTTCACATTGATGGCGGCACGGATCACAGCCTTGGTCTGCATCCTTGCGATCTCGGGATAGGTGACGGCCAGACGGCAGCCTCTGTGTCCCATCATAGGGTTGAACTCGTGCAGGCTTGCGATCAGATTCTTGATATGCTCCACGGTCTTGCCCTGAGCATTCGCCAGCTTCTCGATGTCGGCCTCCTCCGTGGGAACAAACTCGTGGAGAGGCGGATCAAGGAAACGGATAGTGACGGGGCAGCCCTCCAGCGCCTCGTACAGCTTCTCGAAGTCGCCCTGCTGATAAGGAAGGATCTTCTCAAGGGCTTCCTCTCTGCCCTCCACCGTATCCGCACAGATCATCTCACGGAATGCGGCGATCCTATCCTCCTCAAAGAACATATGCTCGGTACGGCAGAGGCCGATGCCTTCCGCTCCCAGCTCTCTGGCCTTCTTGGCGTCTGCAGGCGTGTCGGCATTGGTGCGAACCTTCAGCACTCTGTACTTGTCGGCCCATGCCATGATCCTGCCGAACTCGCCGGCAATGGTTGCGTCCACAGTGGCAATCTTTCCGGCATAGATATTTCCGGTGGAGCCGTCGATGGAGATATAGTCTCCCTCCTTGAACTCCTGTCCTGCCAGAGTGAATTTCTTATTGGCTTCGTCCATGGCGATGTCATCGCATCCGGACACGCAGCAGGTTCCCATTCCTCTGGCCACCACTGCCGCATGGGAGGTCATGCCGCCCCTGACGGTAAGGATGCCCTGAGAAACCTTCATGCCCGTGATGTCTTCGGGAGAGGTCTCCAGACGAACCAGCACCACCTTCTCGCCTCTTGCAGCCCACTCTTCCGCATCCTCCGCAGAAAATACGATTTTTCCGCAGGCGGCGCCGGGAGATGCTCCCAGACCTCTGCCGATGGGCGTTGCAGCCTTCAGAGCGGCAGTATCGAACTGAGGATGCAGCAGGGTGTCCAGATTCCGGGGCTCGATCATTGCCACGGCCTCCTTCTCGGTCCTCATGCCCTCGTCCACCAGATCGCAGGCGATCTTCAGAGCGGCCTGCGCCGTTCTCTTTCCGTTTCTGGTCTGCAGCATATAGAGCTTCTTGTTCTCGATGGTGAACTCCATGTCCTGCATGTCTCTGTAATGATTTTCCAGCTTATTGCAAACATCCTTGAACTGCTCGAACACTTCGGGCATGATCTCCGCCATCTTTGCAATGGGCATAGGTGTGCGGACGCCGGCTACCACGTCCTCGCCCTGAGCGTTCATCAAAAACTCGCCCATCAGCTTCTTCTCGCCGGTGGCAGGATCTCTGGTGAAGGCAACGCCGGTGCCGGACTCGTCGGACCAGTTTCCGAAGGCCATCATCTGCACGTTTACAGCGGTTCCCCAAGAATAGGGAATGTCATTGTCCCTGCGGTATACATTCGCACGAGGGTTGTCCCAGGAACGGAACACAGCCTTCACGGCGCCCATGAGCTGCTCCTTGGGATCGTCGGGGAAGTCCTCTCCGATCTTCTCCTTGTATTCTGCCTTGAACTGGTTTGCCAGCTCCTTTAAGTCGGCGGCGGTAAGCTCCACGTCCTGCTTCACGCCCTTCTCCTTCTTTATCTTGTCGATGAGCTCTTCAAAGTACTTTTTGCCCACCTCCATCACGACGTCGGAGTACATCTGAATGAATCTTCTATAGCAGTCCCACGCCCATCTCTCGTTGCCTGTCTGATTTGCGATGGTGTTCACCACCGTCTCGTTGAGGCCAAGGTTTAAGATGGTGTCCATCATGCCGGGCATGGACGCCCTTGCGCCGGAACGCACGGAAACAAGCAGGGGATTCTGGGTGTCACCGAACTTTTTGCCGGTGATCTCCTCCATTTTGCCTATATATTCATTGATCTGTCCCTGAATTTCATCATTGATCTGCTTGCCGTCCTCATAGTACTGAGTACAAGCATCCGTAGTAATGGTGAAACCCTGCGGTACGGGCAGTCCCAGATTGGTCATCTCGGCCAGATTCGCACCCTTGCCGCCGAGAAGTTCCCGCATGTTCGCATTGCCTTCCGTGAACAAGTACACCCATTTCTTCATACTTTTTTCTCCTTAACTAATATTTTGGCAACCGAAAAATCGCCCGGCAGCCTTCTGCCAAAAAGTCGGACGATTTACCAGCACTGTACTTATTGTAACAATTTACCAGCGGAATATCAAGACAAACCGTATTGTTTTTTAGACATCCTTTAGATTTCGTGCAATCTGTTCATTTTCCACTTTCTCCCGGCGACAATATGCACAACCAAAACTGCCTCCGCCCCCGAAAGACTCATGGAAATCACTTATGCTCCGGCAAGTCCGGCCGGAACCCCTCAAAAATAAAAATGTCAAAATTTCTTCCGGCCTCCTCCAGCTGCTCCTGACTCCGCACCGTCCATGCCACAGCCGCGGCGCGGTATAGGCTCCGGCAAAGCCTTCTGGACAAGATCTGGGGATATTTGCAATTATAGGCTATAAAATCCGGTTTTGACAGCCAGTTCATCAAGAGGTTCTGGAGCACAAAATACAGAACCCCCACGTATTCCCCCTCCTTCAGAAACCCGTCCGACAGCTGCCCTCTGACGATCCGCCTCCTATGCCTGCGATACCAGAGCATGGCCAGAGGATTGAAGGATTCCACACAGTACATCCCCTTATACCCAAGGAGCAGCCTGTCCGCCTCCCCGCAGACCCTGATGTCAATGCTCCCGGCCTTCAGCTCCACGATCAGCGGAACCCTTCCGCCAACAAGCTCCAGCACCTCCTCCAATTTGGGAATCCTCTGGTCCGTACCGCAAAGCCTATGCTGCTGCAGTTCCTGAAATGTGTATTGGCATACCTTCCCCTCCCCACCGCACACACGCTTCAGGGTAAAGTCGTGAAACACCACCGGCACCCCGTCCTTGGTCAGCTGCACGTCCAGCTCTATGCCGTAGCCTGCCTCCACTGCCTTCCTAAAGGCCCTCAGGGAATTCTCGGGGGCATCCGAACTATTATCATGAAGCCCCCTATGAGCGTACATCCATTTGCCGAAGGCCGCCGTGTCGGGCCTGCCCGCCATTCTAGGCATGACCATGAGCAAATAAAGCAGCGCCCCTGCCACGCCGCAGATTCCGATTATCATCAGTATTCCAACAATTTCCATGTTCATCTCCGGAATATACTCCCGCCCAGACTTCCCCCAGACGCCTGAGTACCCCCGGCCTCTCCCTCCCCTTCCTCTTTATGGCTTTTTCGTGTGATTCTCGCTATTTCATTTTGCGCCACATACACTCTATTGCATTTTTGCTTTATTTTCAAGGGTTTTCTCGAATTTTCCTTGCCAATTCAAGGGTTTTATGTATAATAGGTAGAGGCGGAGAGCACTGAGACATTAAGCGGAACAAAATCCCCCCAACAGGGACTGAAATAGGAGGTATTGACATGATAAGTGTAAGCAATGTAACCTTACGAATCGGAAAAAAAGCATTATTCGAGGATGTAAACATCAAATTCACCGAGGGCAACTGCTATGGCCTCATCGGTGCAAACGGCGCCGGAAAATCTACCTTTCTGAAGATTCTCTCCGGCAATCTGGAAACCACAAAAGGAGACGTGATCATCACTCCCGGCCAACGGCTCTCCGTGCTGGAGCAGGATCATTTCAAATACGACGATTATTCTGTAATGGACACGGTGATCATGGGCAATGAGCGGCTTTATCAGATTATGAAGGAGAAGGATGCCATCTATGCCAAGGAGGACTTCACCGACGAGGACGGCATCCGGGCCAGTGAGCTGGAGGGCGAGTTCGCTGAGCTGGACGGCTGGGAGGCCGAGTCCAGCGCCTCCATGCTGCTGAACGGTCTGGGCGTGGAAACGGAGCTTCACTATTCCACCATGCGGGATCTGGACGGCAGCGTCAAGGTGAAAGTGCTGCTGGCCAAGGCCCTCTTCGGCAACCCGGATATTCTGCTGCTGGACGAGCCCACCAACCATCTGGATCTGGATGCCATCGCGTGGCTGGAGGACTTCCTCATCGATTTTGAAAATACTGTCATTGTAGTATCCCATGACCGTTATTTCCTGAACAAGGTATGCACCCACACTGCAGACATCGACTACGGCAAGATTCAGCTCTACGCCGGCAACTACGACTTCTGGTACGAATCCAGCCAGCTGCTGGTGAGGCAGATGAAGGAGGCCAACAAGAAAAAAGAAGAGAAGATCAAGGAGCTGCAGGAATTCATCTCCCGCTTCTCCGCCAACGCCTCCAAATCCAAGCAGGCTACCTCCAGAAAGCGGGCTCTGGAAAAGATCGAACTGGAGGAGATCCGGCCTTCCAGCCGCAAATATCCTTACATCGACTTCCGCCCCGACCGGGAGATCGGAAACGAGGTGCTCACCGTGGAGCATCTGTCCAAGACCGTCAACGGGGAAAAGGTCCTTGACGATATCACGTTTGTAATGGGCCGCAACGACAAGATTGCCTTTGTGGGAGGGCAGGAGCTGGCCAAGACCACCCTCTTCCAGATCCTTATGGGAGAGCTGGAGCCCGACGAGGGCAGCTACAAATGGGGCGTAACCACCTCTCAGGCCTACTTCCCCAAGGACAGCACCGCAGAATTTGACAATGATATGACCATCGTGGAATGGCTCACCGGCTACTCTCCCATCAAGGATGTGACTTACGTCCGCGGCTTTCTGGGCCGTATGCTCTTCGCCGGAGAGGACGGCGTCAAAAAGGTGAAGATTCTGTCCGGAGGCGAGAAGGTACGCTGTCTGCTGTCCAAGATGATGATCAGCGGCTCCAACTGTCTGGTTCTCGACGAGCCCACCAACCATCTGGACATGGAATCCATCACTGCTCTGAACAACGGGCTCATCAAGTTCCCCGGTGCGGCGCTGTTCTCCTGCCACGACCACCAGTTCGTCCAGACCACGGCCAACCGTATCATGGAAATCCTGCCCGGCGGACAGCTGATCGACAAGATCACCACTTACGACGAGTATCTGGCCAGTGATGAGATGGCCAGAAAGCGCACTGTGTTCACCGCAAACAAGGGAGAGGACGAGAACTGACATGGAGATTGTGGACCTGCATGTACATTCCAGCCGTTCCGACGGCACACTCTCTCCCTCAGAGCTGGTGGACTATGCTATGGAAAAGGGCCTTGCCGCCTTTGCCCTCACGGATCATGACACCGTAGACGGGCTGGAGGAGGCCCTGCAGTACGCCCGCGCTCTCTCCCACTCTAAAGGCCGGGCCGACGCGCCCTCCCGCCCCGTGGGCCAAGAGGGCGGGCCTGCAAGCTCCTGCGCCTGTTCTGCCGCCGGAAATAACGCCTTTGCGGTTGTCGGCAGCCCTCAGGGCTCTTCGGCGGAGGACGACACAGCTCGCCCCGTGCCCGAAGTCATACCCGGAATAGAATTTTCAACGGAATACCGTGGCAGGGATATTCACATACTGGGACTCTACATCGATCACAAAAGCCCTCTGCTGCAAACGCAGCTGAAGGCCTTCGTGGATTCCAGAATCACAAGGAACCAAAAGATGTGCGGGCTTCTGCAGAAGGCGGGCATGTCCGTGACCTATCAGGAGCTGCAAAGCACCTTTCCCGATGCAGTGATCACCAGAGCCCATTATGCCAAATATATGCTGAACCATGGCTATATCAGGACCATGAAGGAAGCCTTCGACCGCTATATAGGGGACGGATGTCCTTGTTATGTTCCTCGGGAAAAGGTCACTCCCCTTCAGGCGGTGAAGCTGGTGCTGGAGGCAGGGGGAATTCCCATACTGGCCCACCCGATCCTCTATCATCTGACCGATGCCCAGCTGGAGGATCTGACCAGCGAACTGAAGGCCGCCGGCCTCATGGGCGTGGAAGCCGTCTACAGCACCTACACCGACGCCGAGGAGCGCCGTATCCGCAAGCTCGCCTCTCAGCACGGACTGCTGATCAGCGGCGGCAGCGATTTCCATGGAGCAAACAAGCCGGGGCTGGATCTGGCCGTTGGCTACGGAAAGCTCTTCATCCCCTATTCTATATTGGCTGAAATCAAAAAAGCGTCAGGAAGATAAGCTTCCTGACGCTTTTTTGACTTTCCTGGCCAAAGCCTGCCGGAGGGCCTTCTGTGCCTCCGCACATCCGCCCACGGCCCTTCAGCCTTCCACGATGAGATATCTGCCGTCACCGATATCGAAGACTTCGTCCGCACTGAGAATCTCGTCCTCCATCATGCCTTCCGTGTCCATACCTTCTTCTTCAAAGAATTCGATTACTTCATCCACGGAGTCAACCACTACAGCCATACAGTCTACCAGAAAGTTCTCCGCCTCCTCAAGCGTCTCTGCCACCTTCTCCGTAAACAGCTGCAGCTGATTGTCCAGAAAGCACTCCAGCACCTCTTCGTCAAAGTCGTGATCCTGCATATTCCCCACCCCCTTGCTTCTCTAAGCTACTGCTATGCCCACATAATAATACGATTATCTGCTTATGTCAATATCCATTTTTCTCAAAATCCGTCCATATTCGAGCGGCGCGCCAGCCGCCTCCTCCACGGTCCAAAAGGGGAGAGCTCCCCAAATATCCGATTGCAAAAATCCAGTCGAAATGGTATCATAAGATAGAAAATTCTATACCATATGGAGAACGTCATGAAAAGAAAGAACAAGCTTCTGTTTCCGGCCACTCTACTGGCCATTCTATCGTTGTCCGGATGCGGGGAGCGGAATTTGGATTCCGCAAAAGAGATTCCAGCCCCCGGCACGGAGACCGTTTCCCTGACCGTCTGGGGTGCCGCTGAGGATGAAGAGCTGCTCCGCCAGATCATAGACGGATTTCTGGACGAATACCGCGGTCAGGCGGATTTTTCCATCACCTTTGAACCCCAGAGCGAAAGCACATGCACCAACATATTGATGGACGATCTGGAAAACGGCGCGGATGTATTCGCATTCGCGGACGACCAGCTGAACACGCTGGTAGCTGCAGGCGCTCTGGATCCCGTGGAGAATCCGGAATCCGTCAAGGAATCCAATCTGGAGGAGGCCGTGCTGGCTGCCTCTGTGAACGACACACTGTACGCCCTGCCGCTGACGGCGGACAATGGATATTTTCTATACTACAACAAACGCTTTTTTTCCGAAAAGGATATCGAATCTCTGGATCGGATGCTGGATGTGGCCGAAGATAACGGCAAAAAGGTTTCCATGGAATGGTCCTCCGGATGGTATGTGTACTCCTTGTTCGGCAACACCGGCCTCACTCTGGGCCTGAATGATGACGGCATCACCAACTACTGCACCTGGAATGCCGCCGAGGGAGAAATTCTGGGAACCGACGTGGCCCGGGCCATGGTGGGTATAGCCAAACACCCCGGATTTGTCAGCACCGACGACACCGGATTTCTGGAGGGCGTCAAGGACGGCTCCATTATCGCAGGAGTCAACGGTGTGTGGAACGCCGTGGCCGTAGAAGAAGTCTGGGGCAGCGACTTCGGAGCGGCCAAGCTCCCTTCCTATGCTTGTGGCGGACAGCAGGTTCAGATGGCCTCCTTTTCCGGCTATAAACTCATCGGAGTGAATGCCTATTCCCAGCACAAGGATTGGGCCGCCAAGCTGGCAGAATGGATCACGAATCAGCAAAATCAGGAGCTGCGCTTCCGGCTGCGGGGGCAAGGCCCTTCCAACACTCTGGCCGCCGCATCGGAGGAAGTACAGAATGCCCCGGCCATCACAGCGCTGCTGGAGCAATCAAAATATTCCTGCCTCCAGCGCATCGGAGGCAATTTCTGGGATCCGGTCACTGCCTTCACAGGAGAAATCCTAAACGGAATCCCGTCAGGAAAGGGCCTTCAGGAACTGTTGGACGAAATGGTTCAAGGCATCATCGCCCCCTGAGCGGTCCGCACTAGACATAAAAGGAGTTATTGCCATCATGAAGAATATCAGCCTAAAGCATCGTCTGATCATACCTATTGCCCTGCTGGGCATTGTGGCGCTTTTGTCGAACATCCTCTCCGTTCTCAACATACGCAATGTGAACGCAAGCGCCTCAAACATCGCTGACAACTATATGGACGGCCAAAGCCGTCTGGCGGAAATCTGTCAGGCCTCCATGGACATACATAAGATGGCCCTGAGCCATATCGTCGCCACCGATTACAACACCATGATTGCGCTCATACAGCAGATCAAGGAGGAAGAAGCTCTTCTGGATCAAATGCTTGAGGAATACAGCCAGCATGTGCCGTCCTCCGATCAGCATAGGTATGAGTCTCTTCTGTCAAATTATGCCTCCTTCAAGCATGCGCTGGTTCATTTAGCCTGCGCAAGCGCCAGCCACAAGACTCAGTATGCCTACACTCTGGCCAACGGGGACGTGGCCGCCTGCGCCGATGCCATGGAGGCGGACATTGACGCCCTGAGCGCGTCCATCAGCCAGCAGACCCAGAGCGCAAGAGCCCGCCTCTCCGCAGTATACATATTTTCGTTGGTGGTGGGCATCACGGCCGCCTTGGCCTGCCTCCTGCTAATTTTTACGGATCTGAGGCTGATCAACAAAAACGTGGTAATTCCCATAAAGAGCATGCTGAAGACCATTCAGGAAAGTACCGGAAGCATCAACAGCATGACGGGGGAAGTGCTGCAGAGAACACAAGCATCGAAAAAAAGCGCCTCCAGCCTTTCCGCGCTGGCACAGAACCTATCGGCCACCATTCAGGGCGTAGCCGATAATGTATCCGTCATTAACGACAATGCGGAGAACGTAAAGCAGGATGTACATAACATTGCGGAGGAATGCGGCGCCATCACCGCCTACACGGTTCAGATGAACACACGGGCCGACGCCATGCAGCAGTCAGCCCGAACCAGCGCCGAAATCACCAGCGCCAAGGCCGAGGAAATTCTGCGTTCCTTAAACAACGCAATCGAGAAGAGCAGAAGTGTGGATCAGATCAAGAATCTCACGGGAGACATTCTCGCCATCTCCCAGCAGACCCGTCTCATTTCCCTGAACGCCTCCGTGGAAGCCGCCAACGCCGGAGCCGCCGGCAAGGGCTTCGCCGTAGTCGCTCAGGAAGTTCGGGACCTCTCCAATTCCAGCCAGCAGACGGCCAACAAGATTCAGGAGATCAACGATGTAGTGACTGCCGCCGTACACAACCTCTCCGAGAACGCGCAGCTCCTGATAGACTATATGAGTCAGTCTGTCCTCACGGAATTTCAGGCTTTCGTACAGTCCGGCAGCCAGTATAAAGAAGACGCCGCCTATATCCGCAGGGCCATGGATGAGTTTCACGACAGAACCGAGCGTCTGAAGCATTCCATGTCCGGCATTGCCGACTCCATCGGCACCATCACCAAGGCTATGGATGAAGGTGCGGACGGCGTGGCAGGCATGGCGGGCAATACCAGAAGTCTGGTTTCCGACATGGAAGATATCACCCGCCGTATGGGCACTAATCAGGAAGTCGTAAACGGGCTGGAGCAGGAAACCGTAGCATTCAACAATCTATAATGATCTTGGAGGGAAGCGGGGACATCATGTAAACCGAAGCAGCTCCAGAGGATGCTCGATCAGATCGTCCGCGCCGCCCTCCTCCAGCTCCTTTCTATCCCGGAATCCCCATAGGGCCCCCACCGTAAAGACTCCCGCACTCTTTCCGGTCTTCATATCGGTGGCGGTATCCCCCAGATACAGAATATCTGCCGCAGATAGGCAAAGCTTTTCCTGAATTCGGAAGACTCCCTGAGGGCTTGGCTTGATCTCCATACCCTCCTCTTGTCCCTGTATGATATCGAAATATCCTCCCCCGAACAAGCTCTCTATCACATTGATGGTCTCCGCATGAGGTTTATTGGACAGAACGGTTATCTTTACTTCCTGCTCCTTCAGCGTAGCCAAAAGCTCCGGGATTCCCTCATAGGGACGCACCCGGTACATGCAGTTCTCCCGAAACACTTCACGGTAGCGGGCATACGCCTCCTTGAAATGCACAAGCTCCTTGTCCCCGCCTGCGGTCAGCGCCCGGCGCACCAGATTCGCCGCTCCATCCCCCACAAAATACTTATACTGCTCCACGGAAAAAGGACCGTACCCAAAGGGTTCCAAGGCCTTGTCCCCGCTGTATTTTATGCTTTGGATGGAATCGGAAAGAGTTCCGTCCAAATCAAATATCACTGCTCTTTTCATTCCCCTATCCACTCCTTTGCCTCTTGATAGAGCCTTCCCACGGGCAGCCCCACCACATTATTATAATCACCCTCTATCCTTCTCACGAATCTGGCGAAATAGCCTTGAATGCCGTAAGCTCCGGCCTTGTCCATGCAGTCCCCCGTGGACACATAACGGCGTATTTCCTCCTCCGTCAAAGGGTAGAAGCTCACCTTCGTCACCTCATGAAATACTTTCCGGCATATCCCCTCTCTTGTCTCTCCGGCATCCGCTGTCCCCGCATCCCGACCTCTTTTGTACAGCAAAGTAACTCCGGTATACACCTCATGAGTTCCGCCTGAAAGCCTGCGCAGCATCTCTGCCGCCGCCTCCACGCCGGAGGGCTTGCCCAGTATCTCTCCTCCCTCCGCCACAACGGTGTCCGCTCCGATGACCAGAAGATCCTCCGGGGCGTCGGCCAGCATGCCCAGCACCACTTCCGCCTTCTGACGGGAGAGTTCTTCCACCACGCCTCCCGGCCAGACCGCCGACGCCTTCTCTTCCATGTCCGCCGTCCGCACCTCAAATGCAAGGCCGATCTGGGCCAGCAGCTCCCGCCTGCGGGGAGACGAAGATGCAAGTACAATCTTGAGCATATTATTCTTCCTTTCCAATATCAATCTATACGGTGCTGCCCTTCCAGACGCTTCCTCCGCCACGCCTCTTCAGGCCTTCGGTTCTCTTGGTTCCGTCTTTCCAGACACTTCCTCCCCCACACCCTTTCAGGCCTTCGGTTCTCTCGGTTCCGTCTTTCCAGACACTTCCCTCAAGCGTCCTGCCCTCCATAGCCCCACCCTATCCTTCGTGGTGGGTCTCCGGTATGAAGGTTCTCGTGGCACCGGCATCCTCCCCGGCGGCGGCCCTTGCCTCTTCGGCTGCCTCTGCACAGAACTGCTCCTGCGAATTGCACGGCTTCCTGCGTCTTCTCTCAGGCCTCTGGTATGTACCGTCGCCCTGAAGCACAGAGGCCTTCGAGTTGTCGTCAAGCTGGCACTGAAGGATGTGCAGCAGCTTCTCTTTCAGCTCAGGTCTGTCCACCGGAAAGAGGATCTCCACCCGGCGCTCCAGATTTCTGGGCATCCAGTCCGCACTGCCGCAATATATCTCATAATGCTCATCGTTCTCAAAATAAAAGATTCTGCTGTGTTCCAAAAAATTGCCCACGATGGAGCGCACAGTGATGTTCTTGCTGACTCCGGAAATCCCCGTCTTCAGGCAGCAGATCCCCCGGACGATAAGGTCGATCTTCACTCCCGCCGCAGAAGCCTTGTACAGCGCGGCGATGATATCCTGATCGCAGAGAGAGTTCATCTTGGCGATGATTCTGGCAGGGCGGCCCTCCTTTGCAAATTTCTCCTCCCTCCCGATCAGGTGGAGGAACTTGTTTTTCAGCCACAGAGGCGCCAAGGACAGCTTGTTCCAAACCAGCGGCTCCGAATATCCCGACAGCATATTGAATACCGCTGTAGCATCTTCCCCTATGCTCTCCGAGCAGGTCAGAAGCCCCATGTCTGTGTAAAGCTTGGCAGTGGCGTCATTATAATTTCCCGTTCCCAAATGCACGTAGCGCCGTATTCCGTCCTCCTCCCGCCGCACCACAAGCGTAATCTTGCTGTGGGTCTTCAGGCCTACCAGTCCATAGATCACATGACAGCCCGCCTTCTCCAGCATTCTGGCCCAGACGATGTTATTTTCCTCGTCAAAGCGGGCCTTCAGCTCCACCAGCACCGTCACCTGCTTGCCGTTCTCAGCGGCCAGCGCCAGCGCGGCGATAATGGGAGAATTGCCGCTGACCCGGTACAGTGTCTGCTTGATGGCCAGCACCTCCGGATCTCTGGCCGCCTGACGGATGAACTCCACCACGGGCTCAAAGGTCTGATATGGATGGTGCAGCAGAATATCCCCCTTGCGGATCTCGTCGAAGATCACACAGCCCATTGGCAGCCGGGGCACCTGCTTGGGAACGAACTTCAGCGCCTTCAGATGCTCGAAGCCCTCCAGACCGTACACCTTCATCAGCACGGTCAAATCCAAGGGCCCCTCTATGACATAAATGTTCTGCTCCTCTATGTGCAGCTCCTCCCTCAGAATCTTTAAGAGCCGCTCGTCGCATTTTGCCTCCACCTCCAGACGGATGGCCTGCCCCCACTGCCGCTTCTTCAGCTGCTTCTCGATCTCCTTCAGAAGATCCGCCGCCTCGTCCTCCTCGATGGTCAGATCCGCATTCCGCATGATGCGGAACGGATGGGCGCATACGATATCATAGTTCAGGAACAGTTTGTGCATATTCCTCTCTATGATCTCCTCAAGGAAAATGATCCTCCTGCCCCCGTCTCCGGAAGGCAGCTCCACAATGCGGCTGAGGACTCCCGGCACCTGCACCGTGGCGAACTCCAGCTCTCCCTTCTCGTTCTTCTTCCGCACCAGCGCGGCGATGTTCAGGGTCTTGTTCCGCACCAGCGGAAAGGGTCTGGAGGAGTCCACCGCCATGGGCGTCAGCACAGGATACACATTCTCCTCAAAGTACTTATCCACGAAGGCTTCATCCTTCTTTGAAAGCTCTTCATGCCTGCTTATGATCTTCAGTCCGTTCAGCTTCAGCTTGGGCACCAGCGCCCGATTGTAGGTGGAGTACTGCAGCTCCACCAGCTCATGGATAGCCACATCCAGCCTCTCCAGCTGCTCCGCCGGCGTAAGCCCTGCGATATCCGGCTTCTGGTATCTGGCATTTACCATATCCTTCAGGGACGCCACCCGGATCATGAAAAACTCATCCAGATTGGACGCGGTTATGCTCAGAAATTTCAGACGCTCAAACAGCGGATTGTTCTTGTCTCTTGCTTCGTTGAGCACTCTTCTGTTGAAGAGAATCCAGCTCAACTCCCTATTGGTATAATATTTCGGATCATAGAAATCTATCTCGCTCATAGCTGCCCCCACATCTTATTTGGTATAGGATCATAGAAAGCCGTTTTGCTCTCTATAAGATTTTGCGCTGCTTCAGCACCGGCTCCACGCTGAACACTTCCTTGAAGAACTCCCTATTGGCCTCAAAGAATCCCTTCTCAAGGGTGATATCCTCCTGAGTGTCCACCGTCAGGATCATCTGGCCGTCCCGAAGGGCCGCCTTCAGACCCTGCAGCTTCTGCCTATGGCTTCTGTCCATACTGCTGGCCAGCCGCAGTATGGCCGTAAGCTTAGCCACAATCAGAAAGGCTTCTCTGCCCATGCTGTCCGCCTGCTGGCCGTCATAGACGAATCCGCTGTGGTTGAATCGCACCACATTGGCCACGATCTTCCGCTCCTGATGGGACAGTCCGATGATCTCCGTAGCCATGACGATCTGGTAGGAAGTCTCCCCTGTATTGATCAGGCTCACATATTTCCCGCAGTCATGGAGAATAGCCGCCAGCCGCAGATACAGCCGCTCCCTCTTTCCCAGTCCGTGGATCCGTTTCATGCTGTCAAAGATGACTGTGGTAAGATTCTCCAGCGTCTCCGACCTCTTCCGGATCCCCAGATACCGCTTGCTGATGTTCACGGCGCAGGCGATGATATCCTCCTCGAAGTCATGCTCCCCCTGAATCATCTTCATCTTTTCCCCGTATTCGTATGCAATGCCGTCGCAGAGCGTCACCCCCGGCGCCCAGATACGCTGGGCCCCCATCAGCTGTCCGATGCACCGGATCAGCACCGCGCTGATGAATACCAGCGGAACCCGCTCCTGAGGCATGTTCATGGACGCGGCAATCTGTCCCAGATCCCGGCCCCTGAGCCTCTCGAACAGCTTGTCGAACTCCGCCGCCTCCATGACGGGCCCGCTTCCGTTCTTTGCGCTCTTCTTCACCGCCCAGGGAGAAAGATAGTCGTCAATGACAATAAGATTTTTGATCTCCCGGTCCTTCAGGTACATCCGCTTATAAGTGCCCAGACGGGCCATGGCCATCTCGTTGATGAAATCCTCCTTCTGGAAGCTCTTGGCCGCAAAGCGATTCAAGTACTCCTGAATCCGCAGGACTCCCAATCGCAGGTTCTGGGTGGACACAAGGGTGTCGTTGTCAAACAAGGAAATCTGGATGCTGCCCCCGCCGATATCCAGAATCGCCGTCTTTTCCTCGATGACTTTGCGGAAGCTCTCCCCTTTGGAGGCCGCCGCCTTATAGTCCATGAAGCGCTGCTCGGAATTCCCCAGAATGTCCATCCTGATCCCTGTGCGCTGGGCGATCTGGTCCAGCACGATGGTGGTATTCTGAGTCTCCCTTATGGCGCTGGTGCCGTATGCCTTATAGTCGTTTACCTTGTAGGAGCGCATGATCTCCCAAAAATCCTTCAGCGTGCGGCAGAGTTCATCCATCTTCTCATTGCTGATCTTGCCGGTGGCATAAGTGTCGGATCCAAGATCCAGCCTCCTGCTGACGCAATCGATCTCCCGCATGCTGTTGTTCCCCGGAAATTCAAAAATCTTCAATGTCAGCTCATAGCTCCCCACGTCTATGGCCGCAAAGGTCTTCACGCTCATATCATACCCCTCTCCTAATGTCTTTTGCCTATTCCGCCGTTCCGCAGCCATCCTATTTATGCACTTCCCTGCCCTTTGGGCTGCCTGTCCGCTGCAGGCTCCCGCAGCTCTGCCCTTGGAATACCTGCCCGCTGCAGGCCCCCGCAGCTCTGCCCTTGGACTACCTCCCCGCTGCAGGCCCCCGCAGCTCTGCCCTTGGACTACCTCCCCGCTGCAGGCTCCCGTAGCTCTGCCCTTGGACTACCTCCCCGCTGCAGGCTCCCGTAGCTCTGCCCTTGGACTCCCTCCCCGCTGCAGGCCCCGCAGCTCTGCCCTTGGACTCCCTCCCCACCGCAGGCCCCGCAGCTCTGCCCTTTAGCCGCCCCTTCTCAGACATAAGCACGTGCAAAAAGTATATGCATAAAAGTTATAGATCCCCGCTGCCCTTCAGATAGTCTATGAACTGCTGGGCGGTCCGTCCGGAAAGCCCCCCGTGGGCCAGCTCCCACTTATTGGCCGCAAGGAAAAGCTCCTCCTGCGGCATGTTCACGCCGTTTCTCTCCGCCAGAACCTTCACGATGCCCTGAAACTGCTTCTTGTCCGGGGCGCCGAAATAGATGGTGACTCCGAAGCGGTACACCAAGGACAGCTTCTCCTGCACGGTATCGCTGGTGTGCATGTCCTGCCGCGCCTCCGAAAGACTGCCGTCCTCCGTCTTATCCCCGTAGTTCTCCCGGATCAGGTGCCGGCGGTTGGAGGTGGCATAGATCAGAACATTCTCCGGCTTCTTTTCCAGCCCACCTTCGATCACCGCCTTCAGGTATTTGTATTCGATCTCGAAATCCTCAAAGCTCAGATCGTCCATAAAGATAATGAACTTATAGTTGCGGCCCTTGATCTGGCTGATGATCCGGTTCAGATCCTGAAACTGATGCTTGTACACCTCAATGACCCTCAGGCCCTTGTCATAATATTCGTTGGCGATGGCCTTGATGCAGGAGGACTTGCCCGTGCCCGCGTCCCCGAACAGCAGGCAGTTGTTGGCCGCCCTGCCCGCCACGAAGGCGTCCGTATTGTTGATAAGCTTTTCTTTCGGAATCTCGTACCCCACCAGATCCTCCAGCCTCACATGAGCTATGCGGGGCACCGGCTGTATGCAGGCTCTCCCGTCCTCATCTCTGCCTATGCGGAAGCATTTATGTAGTCCAAGCTTGCCCACGCCGTACTCCCGGTAGAAATCCGTCAGCACCGCCTTCATCTCCTCCGCCGTTGCTGCCTGCCCCAGCTTCACGGCCAGCTCGCAGATCCGGGCGCAGATTCGGGCATTGTAGACCCTGCTCTCCAGACTGTTTCCCTGATAATCCTCCGCCATGGAAAATCCGGCCACATGGAGCCTTTCGCATATAGGACCGAAGTCATAGTCAAAAAACTCCTTGAATATCTCCATGTCATGCAGCGCCGCATGGTTGACGGTTCCCGGAACCGCCCCCCGCATCTCACAGCTGCGGCTGTAGCTGTTCTCATGAGTCACCAGCAGATGGGCCAGATAGCAGTGCCACAGATTGCCGTGAAACCCGTAAGTTCCCGCCAGCTCTAAAAGCCCGTGAAGGAAACCATAGAGCCGGGCGGCCATCTCCCTCTCAGCCCGGGTTCCCCCCACAGCCTTGTTCATAATTCCGTCTTCATAGTCCTCCGCAAGCTCCGCTATCTCTCTCAGCAGCCTGTCCCGGTCCTCCTGAAATATCCTATATAAAATCAATTCCTGCCTTCTCATACCCTTTGCTCCCATTCAATAGTTCCCCAGAATCTTCATATTCCGGGCCTCTTCCCGAAGACCCCTCAGAGCGTTTTTAACCGCCCCGTCCGCAAGGTTCCCCTCGAAGTCGATAAAAAAGCGGTACTCCCAGTTTCTGTCCTCGATGGGCCTGCTCTCTATCTTTGTCATATTCAGGTCGTTATAGATGAAATGAGACAGCATATGATACAAAGAACCGCTCTCGTGGGCCACCTCGAAACAGATGCTCACCTTTCCCGCATCCTTCCGGAATATTTTCTGATTTGTCACGATAATGAATCTGGTGGAGTTGGTCCCGGACTGATTCACCCGCCTCTGCAGCACCTCCAGACCATAGACTCCGGCGGCATGCTCGCTGGCCACTGCGGCCTGAGCCGGATCCCTGTCCTCCGCCACCTTTCTGGCCGCAAAGGCATTGTTCAGCATACTGATCTGCTGCCAGCCGTGCTCCGCCAGATATTTTGAACTCTGCATCAGGGACTGGGGATGGGAAAACACCTTCCTGATCCCTTCCAGACTTGCCCCCGGAACCCCCAGCAGGCAGTGTTCTATGCCGATGATCTGCTCTCCTACTATATAATTTTCGTACTCCTGCAGCAGATCATATATCTCGCTGACGATCCCCGCCGTGGAATTCTCTATGGGCAGCACCGCAAAATCCGCTCTCCCGTCGTCTATGGCATTCATGGCGTCCCGAAAGGTGTCCACATGAAAGCTTTTCACGTCCCGGCCGAAGTACTGCAGCATGGCCGCCTGAGAATAGGAGCCCTCCGCCCCCTGAAACACCACTCTGGCATTCTCCGTCTCCAGACTGTCCACGCCGATGAAAGGCAGCCTTCCAAGGCTCCCGCTCTCCGTCAGGCACTGATACTGCAGCTTCCTGCTCATGGACATGATCTGCTCAAACAGCTCCTGCACTCCTCTGGCGTTGAACTCGCCGTGGGCAAGGGCCCTCACCTTCGCCAGCTTCTCCAGCTCCCTCTGCTTGTCCAGAACATTTCTGCCCGTGGCGATCTTGTACTCCGCCACCTCCCTGCTGACGTCCATGCGCCGCTGGTACAGCTCCACGATCTTGCCGTCTATCTCGTCTATCTGTTCCCTCAGTTTTGATAAGTCCATCGTATGCGACTCCTTTGCAACCACTTTTTTCTATCTTATAACAAAACAATCTTGATAGCAAGCGAAAAGGGGTGTAAAATGTAGATGCGCCATACATTTGCCCTGCAACCCGTTGCTGCACGGCCCAATGGCCCAAAGTATTCTTCAGAATAGGTGATTATCATGAAAAAAGAAGCTAAAATCGTATTATCAGTAGTGGCGGCGATCCTCGTGATTGCCCTGATGAGCATCATCATGCTGTCCCAGCGCATTACCATGAATCCGGCGGGAACCGTAGGCAATACCGCGGGCAATCTCAACAACGGAGGTCTGGTGTGTGAATATGACGGTGTTGTTTATTTTTCCAATACCTTTGAGGGCGGCAGTCTGTACAAAATGAACCCGGACGAGAGCGGTCTGAAACGGATCAATACCCTGAAGGTGCAGAATATTCTGGCCGGCGGAAAATACCTCTACTATTTCCAGACCGGCGCCACCAAGACCACCGACTTCAGCGAGCCCTTCAACGTCCGCTCTCTGGAGCGCTGCAGGCTGAACGGAAGCAATTCCACCTCTCTGATCCGGGAGGTGGTCACAATGGCCCAGCTGGTGGACAATTATCTTTATCTGCTCACCTCCACCAGCTCCGGCCCCCGGTTTTCCAAGCTCAAAATCGACAATTCCGACAGAGAGGAGCTGGGAACCTTCCCCATCAACCCTGCCTGCGCCGTAAACGGCACCATCTATTACAACGGTACAGAAAGCAACCATTATCTTTACGCCTTGGACACCGCCACCGACACCCCCCGGGAGGTATGGCGGGGCAACCTCTGGTATCCCATACTGGAGGGCGACTATGTATACTATATGGATGTGGCTAACAATTACAGGCTCTGCCGTTATTCCATGTCCCAGAATATGATAGAAATCCTGACGCAGGATCGGGCAGACTGTTTCAATGTGGGAGGCGGTTATATTTATTATCAGAAGAACGGCGCAGACCCGCAGCTGAAGTGCATGCGCACCGACGGCACCGATGTGAAGGTCATCGCTCAGGGCAACTATACCCACATCAACATGAGCTCCCAGTATGTGTATTTTCAGGAATTCGGAAATGACTCCGTCCTATATCACTCCCGTCTGGGCACCGGCTATTTCGAGCCCTTTCAGGCGGCAGCTCAGGCGGCGGAGGAATGAGGACGGATCCTCATTCCTCGATATGGTCAAGTCCCTGGCTGAGGATGGTAACGATATGGGCGTCTGCCAGAGAATAAAATATGGTCTTGCCTTCCCGGCGGTTTTTCACCAGCGCCATCTGCTTCAGCACCCGCAGCTGGTGGGAAATCGCTGACTGGGACATCCCCAGTACCGCCGCAATGTCAAACACGCACATCTCCGCACTCAGCAGCACATAGAGAATCTTCAGCCTCGTGCCGTCCCCGAACACCTTGAAAAACTCCGCCAGATCCAGCAGCTCCTCCTCAGGGGGCATTTTTTCGTCTATATCCTTTAAGGTCTCATGGTTCACATGAAGATACATATTTCCTTCCATGGCTCTACCTCTCTGCAGGCTTCAGCGCATCCGTCAAACCCGTAAGCTTTCTCTCAAAGCTCTTTTCCGCCTTCTTCCCTTATTCTATACCAATTCTTTTCTCTTCGCAAATATAATTTTGAGGCGGAGACTAAGCAGCAGCCGATACCCCGCTGTTTACCCGCTGTTTAGGCAAAGCCCCTCTTGACTCACTGCCTTTGAAAGTAAGTCTTCTCCATGCCCTCCGACATCACAATTTTTCCGTCCTCCAGAACAAACAGTACCTCCGCCCCGTACTTCCCAGCCAGCTCCATCCCCTTCCGGGGCCCCAGGATAAAGCAGGCTGTGGACAGCCCATCCCCTATAAGCCCCTCTCTGGTCAGCACGGTCACGCTCCTTACCCCGCTGTCCGCCGGATACCCGGTGGCAGGGTCCAGAATATGGTGATATCTGACCCCGTCCACCTCCGCATACCGCTCATAGTCCCCTGAAGTGGAGACGCACCACTGTCCCTCCAAAGACAATATCCCCACACTGGAGGAGGTGTCCGCCGGATCCGGAATCCCCACCCGCCAGCTGCTCCCGTCGGGCTTGCTCCCATAAGTCAGCACGCTTCCGCCCACGGATATCACTGCCCCGGTGATCCGGGACTCCTTCTCCAGCAGCCCAAGAAGCTCGGTCAGGGCCAGCCCTTTCCCGACCGCTCCCAGATCCAGCTGCATCCCCTCCGGCAGATAGAGCACCGGGGCCTCTCCCTCCCCAAGCTTCAGCCTGCCGCTTCCGCAAATCTCCAGCGTCTGCTTCAGCTCCTGAGGATCGGGCAGCTCGAACTCCCCCTCCTGCTGCCCCGCCGCCCATTGATCTATGTTCCAGAGACGCACCGCAGAACCCATGGTTACATCGAATGCTCCCTCCGAGTCCCCATAAAGCTTCAGACACTGCCTCAGAATCTCCGCCAGCTCTTCCGAAAGACGGACACCCTCCTCATTTCCCCCGGAAGCGTTCACGCTGTACACCTGAGAGTTCTCCAGCCTCCATGACAGCAGCTCCCCCTCAAGCTCCTCCAAAAGCTCCATGGCCCTGCCGGAAAACGCCTCCGCCGCAGCCTCCTCGGAACAGTAGACCACCTGCCGTACCACAGTGCCCATGGCTACGTCTACATATTGCCGAGAAACCGTTTCGGAAGCCGAATTCCTGCCACAGCCGCACAGCAGAATCATCGTCCCCAGCGCCACATATAAAAACCTCTTCATTTTTCCTCCCTCTTCTGCTATACTGAAGCGGTAACAGTGATGCTCCAGAGTCCCCATGCAGCTCCTGCACGCCTCGCTCCGGCACATTTAGACAGCACACACCCTGCATGCCTCGCTCCGGCACATTTAAATAGCACACACACCCTACATGCCTCGCTCCGGCACATTTAGACAGAAAGGCCATTCCCGTGCATACCGAAAAAACACAAAAAAGAGCCGCCGTTGCCATTTCCGGTTTCCTTTTCACCATATGCCTATGCAGCCTGCTCTTTCTGCTGCTGCCCTCAGGAAAGCCCGCGGCTTACATAGCCGATATTTATCAGGACGGAAACCTGATCATGAGCATTCCTCTAGAAGACATCCCGGAAAGTCGAAGCTTTACCGTGGAGAGCGCCGGCGGCGGAACGAACCGCATCGAAATCCGTTCCGGCAGCATCGGCATCCTTTCCGCCGACTGCCCCGACAAGCTCTGCGTGAAGCAGGGCTTCATAAAGGATTCCAGACTGCCCATCACCTGTCTGCCAAACAAGCTGGTGATCCGGCTGCGACCTGCCCCGGACTCCTCCGGGGAACCCCAAGAACCCGACATTATTACTTACTGACATTCCAAGACAAATTTATAAAAGACAAAACCCTCCATGAAAACCACATGGAAAAATGGAAAAATCATATCAAAATAAGTTTACGAAAAAAGCCCACATAAAAAGGAGGCTTCCATGTCCACCAAAAAGCTGACTCTTCTGGCCATGTTCGCCACCATATCCCTCGCCATATACGCAGCAGAGAGCGCAATCCCTCCACTGGTGCCCCTTCCGGGCGTCAAGCTGGGACTTGCCAATGTGGTGACGCTGATTTTGCTGCGGCATTTTTCCCTGCGGGACGCCGCCATAGTGCTGTCCGCAAGGATAGGGCTCTCCGCCCTCCTATTCGGGCAGGCGCTGTCCCTGCTCTACAGCCTTGCGGGAGGCGTTCTCAGCCTTTTGGTCATGGCTCTTGTCATGAAGCTGCTTTGCAAAAGGATGGTCTTCCTCACCGGCGCCATGGGCGGCCTTGCCCACAACATGGCCCAGCTTATCACCGCCCTTGCAGTGACCTCCACCCCCGGAGTGCTGGCATATCTGCCCTTTTTGACTCTCAGCGGAGTCCTGACCGGAGCCTTCACCGGGTTCTGCGCTCAGGCGGCGGGACGATACCTGATGCCCCACCTGCCCCCCAAGACGTGAGGACTCTATGAAACTCTATCTTTTCATGCTGTTTTCATAGAGGTTTTTATCTTTTATGAAGATTTCCCTCCCCTTCTTCCAGCCTGCCCAGAAGCTCCGATACCGTCCTTCCTCTCAAGGGATGTCTCAGATAGGGAGCTATCTGCACCATGGGCCTCAGCACGAACTCCCTATTTTCCATATCCGGATGGGGAATCACCAGATCCTCAGTCTCAATGCATGTCCTATCGTAGAACAAAATGTCCAAGTCCAGAGTTCTGGGACCCCAATGCACGGTTCTCTCCCTGCCTGCTTTATTCTCGATCTCATGCAAGGCCTCCAGAAGCTCCCACGGCCCCAAAAGCGTCTCCACCTCCAGAGCGCCGTTTAAGAAATCCTCCTGCTCCACGCCTCCGTAGGCTTTGGTGTTGATCATGTCCGAAACCTTCCTCACCTCTATCAGCGGATGTTCTTTCAATGCCCTTACAGCATCCGAAATGTAGGCCTCCCGATTGCCCAGATTAGACCCCACCGCCACATATGCTCTGTGCCACTGCCTGCGCACCTTAACGGACACGCAGCCAAAGGGCAGACGAATGGGGGCATGGGGCTTTCGGATCTCCAGCTCCACCGCCGCTGCCGCTCTATATTCCAGCAAAACGGCCTCCGCCAGCCTCTCCGCCACCGCCTCCAGAAGAAGGCAGGTATGCTCCTGCATCCATGCCGTGATGAATCTGCATACGGCCCCGTAGTTCACCGTTTTCTCCAGAGCGTCCTCCCGGCCCGCCGCCCCCACATCCATGCGCAGCACCGCGTTCACATAGAAAAGCTGCCCGTCTCTGGTCTCCTCAGGATATACGCCGTGATGCGCGAACACTTCCAATTCTTCGATACAGATCTCATCCTGCGCCCATTCAGAATACATTTCACTTTCTCCTATTCCGGTTTGTCATCCGCCTATAGCCTCAAAATACCCCCAGGACTTCTTTCCGCCCCAATTTTCCTATCCAGAGCTACGGGCCTGCCATGATTCTATCAATCTTCCTATCCAAGACCACCGGCCTGCCGTGATTCTCCCAATCTTCCTATCCAAGACCACCGGCCTGCCGTGATTCTCCCAATCTTCCTATCCAAGACCACCGGCCTGCCGTGATTCTCCCAATCTTCCTATCCAAGACCACCGGCCTGCCGTGATTCTCCCAATCTTCCTATCCAAGACCACCGGCCTGCCGTGATTCTCCCAATCTTCCTATCCAAGACCACCGGCCTGCCGTGAGCCTCATCCCTGCAGACTTCCCATTCAGGGCCACGGGCCTATCGTGATGCTCATCCCTGCAGATTTCCCAAAATTGCCTCTGCCATTCTGATGGCCCTTATGTTCTCCCTGACATCGTGAACCCGCACGAACATGCATCCCGCCATGACCCCGAAGACCGTAGTCACCAATGTGCCCTCTATCCTCTGGTCCGCAGGCAGATCCAGACTCAGCCCGATGACGGACTTGCGGCTGCAGCCTAAAAGCAGCGGAAGCCCCAGCTTTCCCAACTCTCCCAGCCCACGAACCACCTCCAGATTCTGCTCGTAGCTCTTGGCAAACCCTACGCCGGGATCCAGAATGATCTTTTCCTTCCCGATCCCCGCCGCTTCCGCCAGCCTCAGGGTTCCCCGAAGATCCTCCGCCACATCCTCCATGAAGTTCCCATAATCCTTGTCCCTCCGATTGTGCATCAGGCAGCAGGGCAAACCGCTCTTTGCTATGACTTCCCCCATTCGGCCGTCATATTTCAGTCCCCAGATATCATTGATCAGATCCGCGCCTGCCGCTATGCCCGCTTCCGCCACCTGAGCCTTGTACGTATCCAGAGAGACCGGAACATCAAAGGCGGCCTTCACCGCCTCGATCACGGGCACCACCCTCCGAATCTCCTCTTCCTCCGGCAGGAGCGTGTATCCGGGCCGGGTGGACTCACCGCCGATATCGATGATATCGGCCCCTTCCGCCACCATGTCCTCCACATGCTTCAGGGCCCTATCCCTATCGTTCCACTTTCCCCCATCCGAAAAAGAGTCCGGAGTTACGTTCAGAATCCCCATGACATAAGTGTGCCCCTGTGTCTTGAATTCCTTATTTCCTATCTTCATCAGTCGCCTTTCCTCTCCTCTCCGGGACAGCCGCAGTTTTTGCCATAATTGTTTATTTATGTGCCTTTGGCTGCATCTTTGGCTGCATCTTTGGCTGCATCTTTGTTTGTAACTTTGGATATGCGTATCTTTGAATATGCCTTTGGCTGTATCTTTGAATGTGTCTTTGAATAATCTTGCTTATCTCCGTCAGGGCTTCAGCAGCTGAAAAAAACGGTCCTGAAGGGCAGCGTCCTTCTCGAAGCAGCCTCTGGACGCAATGCTCACGGTTTTGCTGCCGGGTTTTTTGATCCCCCTCATAGTCATGCACATATGCTCCGCCTCCACCATCACCATGACGCCGCAAGGCGCCAGATACTCCATCAGCGCGTCAGCGATCTGTCCCGTCATCCGTTCTTGTATCTGCAGCCTTCTGGCATAGATTTCCACGGTTCTGGCCAGCTTGCTCAAACCTACGACTCGATCTTCCGGTATATAGGCGATATGCGCCTTGCCGTAGAAGGGCATCATATGATGCTCGCACATGGAATAAAAGACAATATCCTTCTCCAGCACCATCTGACCGCTGTCCATGGGAAAGACTCTGGACAGCGGCTCCGATGCTTCCTTGTCCATGCCCTCGAAGATCTCCGTGTACATTCTGGCCACCCTGTCCGGAGTGTCCTCCAGTCCCGGCCTTGATGCATCTTCACCGATTCCTTCCAGAAGAAGCCTCACGGCCTCCCTGATTTTCCCCTGATCTACCATTTGATTCCATCCCTTTCCGTCTAACTTTCGTCAGCTCCGGCACGACTGACGGCAGTTCCTTTTATGTCCTCACTGCTCCGGGCCGCCGGGCGGCTCCTTTTGACTGTTGTCTTCATGCCGCCAGACTACAGCGCTTTCTTGTATGCATTCTCTCCATCCATCCGCCCGGCCATGCCCCTTCCCACGCAAGCTCTCCCTCAGCCCCTTTCGCGAGGCTTCATCTGCCTCTGGGCTACGATTTCCATCAGTCTGCCCAGAAAGGACAGCGAACCGAAAGCCACGATCACATCCTCCTTCCCTGCCAGCAGGCAGCCCATCTCCACCGCCTCCTCAAGACTGTCCGCGGCAGTGACCTGCGGATGCACCTTGGCCACCTCCTGCGCCAGCTCGTAGGCGGGCAGGGCTCTTGGGTTTCCGGGTGCAGCCACGGTAATGATCTGATCCGCAAGGGAATGGGTCAGAGCGATGATCTTGTCATATTCCTTGTCCGCAAACACTCCCATAATGTAAAGGATTCTCTTTCCTTTAAAATAGTATTCCAACGACTGGGCCAGACGTCTGGCGCCGTCCTCATTATGGGCGCCGTCCGCGATGAACCAGGGCCTCTTTCCTATGACCGTGAACCTGCCGGGCCAGCTGGCCTCCGCCATGCCCCTGCGCAGCATCCGTTCACTGACCCCAAAGCCCATGCCCCCCAGCGCCTGCAGAACTTCCAGCGCAAGCACGGCATTTGCGATCTGGTACTGGCCTGCCAGAGAGATCTCCACCCCCTTCATTCCGCCGTAATCAAACCGCTGCCGTTCCAGCCCGTAGCGCAGGTTTCCTGCCTTGGATTCTTCCGCCACCATCAGCGGACAGCCAAGCTCTACAGCCTGCGCCCTGATGACCTCCATAACCTCCCTGCACTGCCCCAAGGCCACTACGGTACATCCTTTCTTGATGATTCCGGCCTTCTGCGCTGCAATTTCTTTCAATGTGGCTCCCAGAAACTTCATATGATCCATGCTGATGGAGGTGATCCCTGCCGTCAGCGTATTCTCCACGACATTGGTGGCATCCATCAGTCCGCCCATTCCCGTCTCAAGCACCACCACATCGCACTTCTTTTCCTGAAAATACAAAAAACCCAGCGCAGTCTCAAGCTCAAAAGGCGTGGGATGGGGCAGCCCTACGGCTACCATGCCATCGCACACCTCTTTTATCCTCTCCATGAGCCTGCAAAGGGCCGTCTTCGTAATCAGGCAGCCGTTGACCTGAATCCTTTCCCTATAGTCAAATATGGTAGGGGAAATATACCTGCCCACCTTGTAGCCGCCGCATTTCAAAGCCGATGCCACATAGGCAGACACAGATCCCTTCCCGTTGGTTCCCGCTACATGCACGAACTTCAACGCCTTTTGGGGATCCCCCAGCCGACGGCACAGCTCCCGGATGCTGTCCAGACCGGGAACCATCCCCAGCCGCCCCACCTGCTCCACATATTCCATAACTTCCTTATAGTTCATTGATTATGCCGTCCTTCTTCCGTCAAAAATACTGCCAAAATCCATGTCCCAAACGCCGTTTCCGCCACTCCTAGGCTTCACGGAAGTCCCCTCTCTATGTACATATGTCTCTCCATGCAAATACATCTTTCATGCATATACCTCTCTTCATGTATATACATCCCTCCATGGGGCATAATAGGATAAATATGCCATATCATGAATCCGAAGGTTCATTTCAAAAAAGGGAGTATTGCCATGGGACAAAATATATCCGCCTTTCTCAAAAACTTCTGCAAATGCGGTCTGGCAGGCTGGTGCATGGAGATTCTTTTCACCTCCGCAGGCTCCCTGCGCCGCAGGGATATGACCCTTCAAGGAAGCACCTCCCTCTGGATGTTTCCTATCTACGGGTGCGCCGCCCTCTTCTCTCCTCTGGGCCTCCTCCTCCGCAAAAAACCTCTCTGGGCAAGAGGGACGGCGTATATGAGCCTGATCTTCTCTCTGGAATATGCCGCCGGAAAGCTGCTGGCAAGCCGAAAATCCTGCCCCTGGGACTATGGACGCAGCCGCTGGAACATAGGCAGGGTCATCCGTCTGGACTTCGCCCCCTGCTGGTTCGCCGCGGGACTGCTCTTCGAGCGCCTTCTGTCCTCCGGATCCTTCAGAGATCAAAACCTGCCGCCCTCATGACCCGTCAGTCGCTGTCTCCCGCTTCCTCCATGTCACCGGAGCCGATGTCGAGCATGTTCACCGTCCGCCTCTTTTGCCTTGCCTCCTCGGACTCCTTCAATATGAACTCTTTCACTTCCTTTGAATGCTTGATATGCTGCAGAACCAGCTGGGGATGGGTGGTGTCTCCCGTATAACAGATCACGGTGCCGAGGCCGAATATCTTTTCAATCAGCGTGGCGCTGTGAGCCACATCCTGCACCTTGTACATGTAGCAGTCGTTCTCCACCGTCTTCAGCAGCCCTTCATCTACGGTGATCATGTCCTCTTTTACCGTATACTTTGTAAAGGTAAAAGGCAATCCTAAGAAGAGCCACCTTTTTCTTTCCACGTATTCCATCCTTCTTACCTCCATATCCCCTCAGCTGTCATCCGTAGATCCACAGCATCCGTAACAGTCTTTGGGGAGCCGTTCCTGCTCCCTCTGTCTCATTATAGTCTAACAGTGCGGAATATGCAAAACCTTTTCTCATTTTTTCTCCCACCTTTTTTCACCTATTTTCTTTCCGGACAGCAATTCGGATAAATTTTCATTGAAACTCTCTCTCCGACATGGTATCATGGACAGAGGAGACATTCTGCCCCACTGATTCTAAGCCTTAAGAGAACGGCAGGGGACAGAAGGAATAAACAAGAAGGAGGTTCCACAGATGACTGCAAACGAGTGTATCAAGGGCCGCAGAAGCATCCGCAGATTTACCGACCAGCCCGTGCCCCATGATCTGCTGGCACAGATCGTAGAGACGGCCTCTTATTCTCCCAGCTGGAAGCATACCCAGATCGTTCGCTACATCGCCGTGGAGGGCGACAAAAAGGCTGCATTGGCAAAATGCACTTCCCTCTATTCAGGCAATGGCACGATCATGGAAAACGCCCCCATGGTGATCGCCGTCACCATCATCAAAGGACGCAGCGGTTACGAGAGAGACGGATCTTTTTCCACCCCCAAGGGCGACAGATGGCAGATGTATGACGCCGGCGCAGCCAGCGAAGCATTCTGTCTCGCCGCTTATGAACAAGGTCTGGGCACCGTGATCATGGGTCTGTTCGATGAGGAAGACGCTTCAAAGCTGCTGGAGCTTCCTGAAGGCAGGGAGCTGGTGGCTTTAATTCCCATTGGCTATCCCGCTGAATCTCCCGCCGCACCCAGACGTAAGCCGGTGGAGGAGCTTCTATCTTTTCAGTCATAATCACAATTCAGGAGTCGAAGAGATATTTCTCTTCGGCTCCTTTTTCGGGCGGCCTTGCGCCCCCGTCCCAGAAATCATTTTAAAAGAAAAGAGGTATCTAAAGACATGAGACATTTAATGAGTCCCTTAGACTTCTCTACAGAAGAGCTGGACCTGCTCTTTGGGCTGGCGGAGGACATCAGGAAAAATCCCGCCAAATACGCCCATGCCTGCCACGGCAAAATACTGGCCACCTGCTTCTATGAGCCCAGCACCCGCACCCGCTTAAGCTTCGAGTCCGCCATGATCAGGCTGGGGGGACAAATCATAGGCTTCGCGGACGCCGCATCCTCCTCCGCCTCCAAGGGCGAGAGCGTGTCCGACACCATCCGCATCATCTCCTGCTATGCGGATATCTGTGCCATGCGCCATCCAAAGGAGGGCGCTCCTATGGTGGCGGCAGAGAAGTCCCTTATCCCCGTCATCAATGCAGGCGACGGCGGGCACCAGCACCCCACCCAGACCCTGACGGATCTGCTGACCATCCACAGCCTGAAAGGCCGACTGGGAGGCTTCACCATAGGCCTCTGCGGCGACTTAAAGTTCGGGCGCACGGTGCATTCCCTGATCAAGGCGCTGGTGAGATACCATGACATCAAGTTCGTATTCATTTCCCCCGAAGAGCTGCGGGTTCCTGACTATATCACCGACCTGCTCAAGAGCAGAAACATCCCCTATGAAGAAGTCATACGGCTGGAAAGGGTCATGCCCCAGCTTGATCTGCTGTATATGACCAGAGTGCAGAAGGAGCGTTTCTTCAATGAGGAGGACTATGTGAGGCTGAAGGATTTCTATATCTTGAACGCCGACAAGATGGCTCTGGCTAAAAAGGACATGCTGGTGCTCCATCCCCTGCCCAGAGTCAACGAGATCTCCGTGGAGGTGGACGAGGATCCAAGGGCCGCATATTTCAGACAGGCACAGTACGGCGTCTATGTAAGGATGGCGCTGATCCTGACCCTGCTGGAGCTGGAGCCTGCCTGCGAATAGGCCGTTCCCATGTTCCATGCCATAAATCAGGAGTATCCTTTGATGATAAATAAATTCCCCATAAAAACAGAAAGGAAGCATTATCATGTTAAATGTAGGAAAATTGGAAGAAGGCTTCGTGCTGGATCATATCAAGGCCGGAAGCAGCTTGGAGCTGTATGACCTGCTCCAGCTGGACAAGCTGGACTGCACGGTGGCCATTATCAAGAACGCCAGAAGCGAGAAGATGGAGAAAAAGGACATTCTGAAGGTAGAGTGCGACATAAACACTCTGGATCTGGACGTGCTGGCCCTCATCGATCACAATATAACCGTAAACGTCATCAAAAACGGGGAGATCGTAGAGAAGAAGGAACTTGCCCTCCCCAAGCAGATCAAGAATGTCATACGCTGCCACAACCCCAGATGCATCACCTCCATTGAGCAGGAGCTGCCCCACATTTTCTTTCTGGCCGACGCGGAAAGAGAAGTCTATCGCTGCAAGTACTGCGAAGAGAAGTACAACTGGACCGCAAGGCCGCTGTAGCCGGAGCAGGGCAGGAGGATGCACTCCCTGTCCCAATCACTGCCAGAGAATTTCCCTGCTTGTATCCGCGTACATTTAAAGCGGGGGCTTTCGCCCCCGCTTCTGCTCAAAAGACACACATTATCTTGCCGTATTCCTCTGACTTCTCTTTCATGATTCGCAGCCCGTCCATAAGCCCCTCCAAGGGCAGCCTGTGGGAGATCAGGCTTTCCGG
>RAZA01000035.1 GCA_003612485.1 bacterium D16-50 | reverse complement strand
CTGGAGCAAATCTGTTTCTATCATACAGGTTTGCTCTTGTTTTGTATAGGTACTCACTATCTACCGTTTACTTTCCTTTTGTTCGCTATTATTTTTAGGCATTAAGAAACCGCAACCCCTTGATTTCTCAAAGAATTGCGGTGCTTATTATTACTATTTGGCTCTAATCTAAAGATTACTCTACGATAGTAGCAACACGACCAGAACCAACAGTTCTGCCACCCTCACGGTTTTCTTTGGGAGAAATGGGAGTGATTTTGTGTGATTTTCAAGGCTTTTTCGGTGGTTTTTTCTTTGATATTCACTCTGTATCTGACGTTTTACACATTTTTGTTATCATGGTGTTATCACGGAGCAAATTGCGTCTGTTTCGTTGCTAATGCATTTTTCACACATTGAAGTCCATTTATATAAATTTCCTTATCACTGTTTAGGCAATTCGTTTTTTAACCCATTTTAATCATCTTCTGGCAAATTCGCAGCAATATGATAAACTATATTGTTGGTACTCCCCTCTGCCACTATATATCTTGTACCTGTGAGCATTTTAAAATATCTTCGCACAGTCGCGGCAGACTTGCCCGTAACTGCTTCGGCTTCCTTAGGAGTTATTTCTCCATGCTCTTCCATAAAACTAACAATTGCACTCACTTTATTATAATCTTTTTGCACCAAAACTTCGCTCAAAACTTCGCTCAAACTTCGCTCATTTTTTTGAGCGAAGTTTTCGTTTTCAATTTCAAACCTTTCGTGAATCCTTATTGTAGTAATCATATAAGTTCTGTCCACATCTGTTTCAAACTCCGGCATAGGCGAACCGTTTCTTTTCAGTTCGCGCAAAATTTTCGATATACCCGTTGATTTTTTCTCGGACAAATCAATCTCCTTGAAAAATTCTCCAATCTTGGGATTTCTGTATCTTCTTGCCCGGACTTTCCCCGCCGCAAACTTTTCCATATCAATATAATGATCTGGTCCCGGGAAATTGATAATCTGAATCTGATCCAAATAAATCCGAATCTCTACTGGCACATCCTCTTTATAGTTTTTGTGTAAAACAGCATTTACAAGCGCTTCCTCCAACGCATTGTACGGATAGTTGAAAAACCGGTCTGCTTCCGCCCTACCATCAACCTTTACAACCTTTTCCTCAATCACAGTTGTCTTAATATAGTCTAGCGCATCTCTTACCTGCTTCCATATCGGACCGTAAAATGTCTTCTCTGTAAAATCAGACGCCTCCGCTTCCTTATCATGAAAACGCACCATCTCAATCTTGCTTCCTGCAATCAACTTATCCGGTCTTTCCCCAAACATAAGCAGTCCGATATTTTTGATTACTATTCCCTCATCTTTTTCCTCCGCCACCTCCTCGGATACCAATAAGTCCTCCAAAGAACGTACATTAAGTTCCTCTATCAGTGAACTATTACTTTCTCTGATAAAATCCTCAAGATATCCCCTGCGTATGTACTCCATAGATGCCCGATTATTGATACGGTCAACAAATGGTATGGCAGCAAATTTTTCAAAGAGTTCCGCTATCTCGCTCTGTTTGGCTTCTACCGTAAGTGATGCCGGGCGAATCCAATATTTCATTGTGCGATCCTGCTCTTTTCCCGCTTCCTTTTTAGAATAAACATCAATGGGTGCCTGATATGGTCCTGCATCCCCTGCTGCACATTTCAAATACACCAAATTTACCCCTTGATATTCCACAATCTCAATCTTTGGAATATAACGTGGCTCAATTTTATTACAGTATTGAAATATTTTCAGTTGAATGTCATCAAGCAATTCGTCCGGTACCCCTACTGGCGGCAGAATGGGAAGTCCATTTTCTGTTTTGACACCAATCACAAGATATCCGCCGTCTACCCCTGCATTATCGTTTGCATAACCACATATGGTATGCACAATTTCTGACGGATTAAAGCCTTCCTTGTATTCTATTCGGTTTTGTTCTACTTTGCGCCCTTCCAGCAGGGTTTCTATTTTTATTGGAATCATATGATCATCTCCATAATTGACACAATTAAATTGGGGAAACGGCATTTACCCAATTTAAATTCACCTATAATTTGTCATGTCTTCCATATCATTTTATACACTCTTCGCACATTTTTTCACAGTCCATCATCTGATATCTCTCGTTATTTCTAACAACCCCAACACAGGGTATTCCCCTTCTTTTACATATATCAATGATTTCTCGCCGTTGAGCATTATTCATGTTCACACCTAAATATACTCTGGTAATCGGGTAAAATTTGCAGTTATAATTATCCGCCAGCATTTTATCATATGATATTAACCGCCACTCATCCTGTGATTTCCACATCGATTATTCCGATTCTCTGATTATTCCGATTTTAGCATAGAAACCTTGATATTAACAGTCCCCCCATAAGAAAAAATCGGAATAATTCTTAATCCCCTACCTAAGTGATTACTCCTTTGTTATGCTATTAAAATAAACCACAGCAAAGGAGGACATATCCATGTCACTATCAATTGATGAAGCCATCAAAAAAGTGCTTTCCTTTTTGAAAAGTATCCCTATGGCTCCTGCAACAGTAAAGTACTACTCTTGCTGCTGTTCGCATGTCAGGGATTACTGTCAGCGCAATGCCTTACAGGAATTCTCATACAAAGATGCGGCTTCTTTCACGGCAGAACAGCTGAAATTGGCTGAAAATGGTAAATTCGGCAAAATCTACGCACTGATCATGCGGAAAGCCGCTTACTATGTGGCAGATTGTTTCGAAACAGGTACGCTTGAATGGAAACGCAACAGGTATACAATAACGGAACTGCCTGAAAATTACCAGCAGATTCTTGGTTCTTTTGAGGAGTCTATTTCCGGAAAACTTGCCGAAGGGTCAGTCTATAACATCATTCATGAAATCCGGAAATTCCTGAAGTATCTTGAGAAAGCAGGCTGCCTCACTATCCAGGATCTGTCAGCTGATATCCTGCGTGCATATGTGATCCAAGAGGCCCCTAAACACATGGGCAATTACGTAAACCTCACATGGCCTCTGAAAAAGTTCCTTGCTTATGTCAAAAAGAGCGGCGTTGCCCTCTCAGGAACATTCGATTTCTTTCTGGCAAACCCGGCACCTGTACATGAGAGGGTGCTTCCGGCATTTGATGATGACGAAACAAAGGCAATACTTGAAAGCATAGATACATCAACAAAACAGGGCAGGCGTGATTATGCGGTGGTAATGCTTGCGCTTGACACCGGCCTTAGATGGTCGGACATTGCCAAGATGCAGCTTTCCGACATTTTATGGGAGAAGCGGGAAATCCGGGTGAAACAGGAAAAGACGGACACTCCGCTTACACTTCCGCTGACGCTCCGGGCAGGGACTGCCGTAGCAGACTATATATTAGAGGCCAGGCCGAAATGCAGCAGTCCATATGTTTTTCTCCGCCTCAGAAAACCTTACTCTTCTATGCTTTCATCTGCGTCTCCCACAAAGGACCTCATGGGACGTTACTTCAAGAAAAATGGTATAGAACACCATTTCGGTGATGGAAAGACATTTCACGGGCTCCGCAGGACTATGGGAACCAATCTCGTCAGGAACGGGACCCCGCTGGAAGAGGTGTCACAGATCTTGGGCCACCGCGATATAAATTCGTCCAGGCACTATATATCCCTCCATGATGAAATGCTGGCTGAATGCTGCATGGACATCAGCATGTTCGCTACAGAGAAGGAGGGGCTGCAATGAAAACAAAACAGAAAACATTTGTATTTGCAAGCCTTTTTGCCGATGACATCCAGGGGATGGTGGAATACAAAGCCGCGCTCGGACATAAATGCGAAAGCTATGCCTGGGCCCTGCAGACTTTTGACCGGTACTGCCTGTCCCATCATCCGGATTCCGGCACGCTCACCCAGGAGATCGCTTTTGGCTTCTGTCAGGCCGGGACAGATGGGAAAAACTGCGGATACCGCGCAGGCACAGTCCGGGAATTCGGCCGTTACCTCTCTGCCATAGGGAAAGAGGCATACATCCTTCCCATGAATTTCTTCCCGCAGAAAAAAGCAGACCTTCCCTATATCATGTCAGATAATGAGATCCGGTCATTTTTCGGGGCGGCAGACCGTTATCCCCATGCGGACAACAGCCCCCTGCTCGAATATACGGTTCCGGTAATCTTCAGGCTCCAGTTCGCTACGGGAATGAGGCCGCAGGAAGCAAGGACCCTGAAGCGGGCCGACTTTAATTTTTCGAAAAACATGATATATATAGATGAAGCAAAAGGCCATAGGGACCGCAGGATTTTGACTCTGCCGAATGTGATGGAACTGTGCAGGAAATATGACGCCATAGCAGAATCCCTCCATCCTGGCAGGACATATTTCTTCCCGTCCCCTGACGGCAGCCCATACACGCATGGCTGGATGACGGAAAAATTCCACAAATGCTGGGAAAATGCCGGGAACAATACATCTTCCAAAAGCTGTACCCCCTATGATCTCAGACATAATTTCGCAACAAGGACGCTCATGCGCTGGGTGGAGGAAGGAAAGGACCTGAATGCATATGCGCCATACTTAAGCACCTACATGGGGCATGTCACTTTTAACAGCACCTTCTATTACATCCACCTTCTGCCAGAGAAGCTGGGTATCCAGAAGTTCATGGACATCCAGGGGATCATCCCGGAGGTGCCGCATGAAAGCTGATGCCTCAAGGGTTCTGGTCCGCAAACATCTCAGGCCGTATTTTACCGTGTTTCTTCCAAAACAACGCGGCTGCAGTGACAACACCATACAGAGTATACATGACACATGGAACCTGTTCCTCCGTTACCTTTCTGCTGCAAAGGGCATTGACAACAGTCGGCTTGCTTTCTCAGATATCGACCCAGCGGTCGTGACTGGATTTCTTGACCAGATGGAATTCGAGAAAGGCTGGAAACCATCAACAAGGAACCAGCGTCTAAGCTGCCTGAGATCATTTTTCAGATATGCGGCATCCATGGAACCTGTTCTTTATCCTTGTTCGGCAGCACTGGGGGAGATACCTGAATATTCCGGCTTCCGTGTCCCTTGAAAAAGGGGGCTGACCGTTCATATGTCATTGAATTCCTGAGCCCAGAAGAGATGAAATCCCTGCTGGCCGTACCGGATACAAAGACAAGACTCGGAGTGAGGGATCAGTTTTTCATGGCGCTGATGTACGATTCGGCAGCAAGGGACTGCGAGATGCTGGGGCTGAAGCTGGAGGATTTCCATGAAGATAATAATACTGTCTACTTATGGGGCAAAGGCGCAAAGCCCCGGCTTGTTCCTGTTTCAGGGGAGACCACAGCGCTTTTTGTCAACTACCGCAGAAAATTTCATCAGGGTTCAGCCTTACAGGAGCCGTTGTTTTACACGATACATAAAAGGGAGAAGACACCAATGTCGGATGACAATGTTGCCCGCTTCCTCAAAAAATATGCCGATTTAGCGAGAATGGAAAAACCTGACATCCCTGAAAGGATCCATCCCCACATGTTCAGGAAGTCGCGTGCCATGCACCTTTACCGTGCGGGAATGCCGCTGGCCCTTTTAGCGGAATTTCTCGGCCATGAGGATCCAGAAACGACCCGTATCTACGCATATGCTGACACTGAGATGAAACGCAAAGCGATTGAAAAGGCTTCGCAAAATGTTGGGGAAGTCGCCAGCCTCCCCACAGAAAAAGCGTTTTGGGAAGGTGATGACGACATCATCGGGCGACTCTGTAGGGGATACTAATCAAAAAGATTATTCCGATAAAATAGCATAGACAGTTTAATTCATGCAGACTGTATATAGTTTTTTTAGGCGGCCTGTGCTAAAATCGGAATAATCAGAGAATCGGAATAATCAACATAATAGTTATCTTCTTTAAATGTAAAACGCTTCTGCCTTGCTTCAAATAAGTAGCCTTTGCCCAATTTTAACAAAAATTTTTGCAGTTTATTGATAATTGCAGTTTCTAAATCAGACTCCACATATTTTGCTTTTTCATCTAATCCAAGAAATTCAAGCACAGTGGGTTGTTTCACAATATCCTGCGGTTTTGTGATGACATTGCCCTCAGATGCAAGCCGCATTACTTCATCCCTTTCCCTACTCAAAGCCAATCTCTCATAGAGACTCGAGTTATATTGCCTTTGCAGTGTTCGTATTCCCCACGTCCCATTTGTTGCCTCTATTTCATAAAATTTTCGTTCATTTTCATCTTTAATACGCATCAGTTGGAGATAATGTGACCACGGAAGTGTAAACGGCGACTCTTTTTCAAAAAGGCTAAACACTGTTTCGGATTTCTCTACGGCAAATTTCCGAAACACTGTTTCGGAAATTCTATCTTGGTATGTAAGAAAAAACGTCTAGCATTTTCCAAGGTATCTACCGAAAAACCTCTTCCATACTGCTCTGTCAGAACTTCAGAAAGCCTTTTAATCACTCTTTGACCATATCTCGCTCTGCTTTCACCTTGTTGTTGCTCCTCCACAATCCATTTTCCTATGGAATAAAATGTCATTAGCTGAATAATGTTAATCTGCTTTGCGGTGATTCCTCTTGCGTATTCGATTAAATCTATTGAATTTTTGCAAAGTTCATGCAATGATTTCTCTGTATCTATTATTTGGGGTAAATCCTTTTCCATGATTCAGCCTCCAGTTTAATTTATTTAGAATTATAAACAATCGCTCCTTTACAATATTGACTTCAAATGGCTCGCTCCTCCCTACGCACACCCCATCAGACACCAAAAACGCCTCTACATAGTGTTTACCAATATAACGCGTATTCTCTTTTCTTATCTTCTTAACAGCTTCCAATTCAGATGTGTAAAAATCTCCCCTTAATTGTTTTGCTGTTTGTGCTTCCATTCCCGTATTAGTAACCTGCCAATATATCTCATATAAACTAATATTTTCAGATTCTACCTCAAATTTTATTTCCGCATCTTTTCCGACAGGACAACCACTTGTAAGAATCTGTGGTCTAAAGCTCTTTTGATATACCGTTGCTTTTAATCGAACTTGTTTCCAAATTTTAAGCTCTCAACTCGGTTTTTTATGATAGGGCAACAATTCCAATGCATTCTGCACTTGCAATCCGTTCAAATATCTCGTAAGGCTTCTTTGTGCCAACGAATATTGTTCTGTTATACTATGAATAGTACTTTCTACTGAAAAATCAAACTTTAACTGATTTATCCATTCTAAAAACTCCGAATAATATATAGGATCTTCTTTCCACTTTATAGAAAGATTCTCCCTTTTATCTACAGGATTCAATACACAAAGCTGCCCATCCTCGAAATCCAACTTATTTTCGAGTAATGATATTATCTCCTTTAGCAATTCCCAAAAATCATTGATTTCATTTATATCTTTTCTATTTTATATATCCCCCTTTTCGGAAAAGTGTTCCCATTATCTATCTGGAAAATTTTAATGAATATTCATACATTTTTCCGTACAAATAAAATTTGCCTGCATTACAAACCATTGCATTTCTCTTTAAAAACAGCTTTTGATATGTCACCATACCTCTCCTTTGCTAAACTTGATTGCTTCTTTCATCTTTATAAATAACGCAACAAAATAATATAGCATAGTTACCGCCAGATATAATTTCTCTGCCTCACACCATTGCCCTGACCTTGTCTTAATATAAAACCACCAGTTATATGGCATAAAGACAATTTGGGGAAGGAATATCACGTATCCGATTAAGCCCCATAATGACATTTTGTTCCTTTTCTTGGGATTAGTTGCTATCCCCCAAGTATTTTTTTCTGCAATTAACAATTCAGCCCATTTATCATTTTTTATGGTGATTGACTTGCTGAATGAATTAAATGTCATAGAAATTATTCTGCTTGGCAATATATACCATGTGGGAACCATTACTGTAACAAGTAGCATTAAGAAAAAATCCATATGAATTTCCTCCGCTAAAGTCCAATTATCTTAACTCTTTCCCATTTTCCTAACTACCGCTTTGTTTTTCATTGTGCTTTATATCATACATTATTCAATTGTATAGTACAAAATATGGGAAATAGTTGGAATTCCTAAATATATATTTACATGCTCGTTTTTAATGGCTACACAATTCTGAAAAGGGAGTTATATATTTTGCATGGGCACCTATCTTGCATGATTTTCCCATTATTGAAACACATTCTCGTTACTCCCCATTTATTGAAATTATCTTTAAATGACTCATAATATTTATAAACTCCGCCTATAGGCTGATATTGTTCAATACAATTACCCTTAACCAACAAATACTTATTATCTATTTTAATTTTAAATAAGTATGAAATACTTATTCTGTATTCTTGATTCCAATGTATTATAGAATCAAAACCTATTTTAAGTATATTCCTATTGCTAATAATCCACGAAAGAGCAGTTCCCACAAAAAAGGATAATATTGCTACAGCCGAATTACTAATAAGCCAATCAATTGCGTTATCCATAAATACTACCTCAAATTTTACACGTCATACTTTTCTGTTTTTTCCATCTGTCGCTCATTTAAACTCAGTGCCATTCCTATATTGTGATTATTAAATATCCTCTACTCCACCCCCAAAGCCTTAAACACCGCATCCTCTGCACTCGCATACGGTATTAGCTGAAATGCACTCATCAAATCTGCCGAATCTGCAAAGGAAGTTGATGGAATCAATACTTTCTTCGCACCACTATCCAAGCATACCTGAAGCGCATTTGCCAGTTCCTCCACTTTTATCCTTGTTCCACTAATACTGATTTCTCCCATAATCGCTATTGAACTAAGCACCGGCTTATTCAAGGCAATTGAACACAATGCAATTAACGTTGGAAGCACCAACTTACCTGTCATTCCAATTCCCTGCAAATCCTGATAATTAATGACATAATCCTTTGCTGTCGTGCTGATAGAACCGCTAATTCTATTGCCATTTGCTTTCAAATAACTAAAAGCAATATATGACGCCTCTTTCGCATCCCGATCAGAACCCAAACCTATTCTTTCAAACTTCCCTGAACCCGGTAACATTTGACTTTCCAATCGAAATACTCCTATCATTCCGGTTTTACCACGGGATACTGTATATACTTGTCCCGGATTATACAATCCCTCCGGAATCAGGTTTCCACCATCCTATTCCGGTACAGAAACATAATGTTCTGGCATATCCTCTAAATCTATGTAGGAGAAATTTACATCATAAAACTCCATACCACCCAGCTTTTTCATCTGTTCTTTCACTCTGCGCCGCATTTCCAAAGCAAGCTGCAATATTTCTTCTAACTCCTGCTTGGTATAAGCGCCATCCGGATATATCAGCTTGACCAGACCGCCCACCATTTTCCGCACCGCTATGGTATCTCTTTGATTTAAATTCTTTCCAAGCCTGAAGTGTCATCCACTGTTTCCACAAAGTCTACAATATCTCCAACATTACAATGAAACATTTTACATATTTTCATAAGCACCTCGGTACTTACAATTTCGCCTTTTGACATCTTCGTTACAGTCGCCCAGCTTATGCCAGTCGACTTCTGCAAATCTTTCTTCATCATGTCATTATCAATTAATAACTTCCATAATTTTTTATACCTTACAACCATCCTTTGTCTCCTTGTTCTTCACATGAATCAAAGTATAAATTACAAAGAATAATTATATCACAATAGATGCTATCTCACAAGGAAACATCTTTATTATCGCAAGAATGAACTTTTAGTTCTCTATAGTATTATAGTCGAGTATGAAATTTTTTCTGTAAATAGCTATTAGTATCAGGTCTTCTATGGTAAAATCTAAACTATAGGAGGCCTATTATTATGGCAAAAGAAAAGAAACCTGTACACAAAGTAGTCATGACCGATGGCAAGCGCAGCATCATCCACCAGCTCCTGCAGGAATACGACATTTAGACAGCAGAGGATATCCAGGATGCACTCAAAGACCTTCTTGGAGGAACCATAAAGGAAATGATGGAGGCTGAGATGGATGAGCATCTGGGGTATGGCAGGTCAGAACGTTCTGACAGTGAAGATTCCCGCAACGGCTATAAGAACAAGAGGGTGAACAGCAGCTATGGAAGCATGGAGATTTCGGTTCCCCAGAACCGTAAATCCACTTTTGAGCCGCAGGTGGTGAAGAAACGCCAGAAGGATATCTCCGGCATTGACCAGAAGATCATTTCGATGGTATGCATGCTATCCTTCGGATAGCTTGGGGCATGACCACCTGGCAGATATCAGATACACTTGAGGACATCTATGGATTTGAAGCCTCAGAGGGCTTTATTTCAGACTTTACGGATAAGATCCTGCCCCAGATCGAGGACTGGCAGAACCGTCCGCTCTCGGAGGTATACCCCGTACTGTACATTGATGCGATCCATTATTCCGTCCGGGATGAGGGTGTCATACGCAAGCCTGCGGCTTATGTCATTCTCGGCCTCAATGCTGACGGGTACAAGGAAGTCCTGACCATAGAAGTGAGCGAGAATGAAAGCCCCAAACACTAGCCTTCTGTCTTGAACGGCTTAAAGAACCGCGGCGTAAAGGATATCAATAAGTTTACCATCGGAAATACGAATACCAAGATATGTAGCAGACGGAGCCCAACCAAGACATTTAAATCTCCCCTCAAAGTCTAGCCAATCATCATAGCTAGACACACTATTTAAACCAGAACACCCATAAAAACCCTCGCCGTTTTTCAGCATTTCTTCACGGAATTCCATAACTTGCGATTCATGCTCTTTTGTTGGAGTTATTAATATCAAATTATTCATGTTCTTACGCATTCGTCATCCCAAACCTGCACTTCTATATAATGATATTGTTTTTGAATATTGGTCATAAATTCCTCTGTAGTACCATTATAATCATACATCACCTTTAAAAGCATATCCTTTGTAAGCATAGTAAACCCATTATACTTTTTAAGGGAAGCCATACTATCACCATATGTAAAACTAATATGGTTAGAAGAAATACTATTTAGTGGTATCTTTGTAACAATTCCATTATCAAACCAATCGTTCAGATAAGCACTTCCTTGTAGAACAAACGAAAGAGGGTGTTCCTGCAAAGGTTTACCGCCAAGTTCTACAAATCGTGCGTATAATAGCTTGTCCGTTTCCAAGCGCCTTGGATAATAATTCTCAAAATCTGCAAATCTATAGAACGCAGTAGTATCCTTGTTCTGTCCAGCCATTTTATATGCCAGCGCAAACGCCTCGTCTTTTGGCAAGCGCATGATGTTCAGCAAAGGCGTGCAACTAGAGTGACAGTAATTAACAATATATAAATCATCAATCGTCATAGACAACTCCTTAAACTTCCATAAGTTTAATTTTACTGGTCGACAAAACGAAGTTTATTTATGTCGTGGATATTCGGGCAGCAAATCAATCAATTTAATTGTCCGTCCTTCTTTATCCAGTAGAATTTCAATATTTTCCACATCTCCGCCTAAATGCATCATAAATTCTCTGCAAATACCGCAAGACGGAATTATATTTCCATCTTTATATACTGAAACCACTTTTTTAATCTCACTTTCGCCATATGTAAGCATTGTTGATAAAGCATTTCTTTCAGCACACATTCCTATAGAGCCATCTGTGTCAATGCATATACCCTTGTAAATATTACCCTTTTTTGTGAGTACGGCAGATGCCACACTTCCTACCCACATTTTATTTGAAACATCATGGGGGTTCAAAACGCTCATTGCTTCTTCATATAATTTATCCCACTCTTTATCCATCGTTTTACCTTCCTTAACAAATTGGTATTTGTCACTCTTTCAAACTGAATTTGTAAACTTAATATTTTTTGATTGTTCTTACAAGTTCATATTGATATGTCTTAAAATATTTATTCCAGAATCCTCGTGCATTCGGATTAGCCGTTCCGTGTCCAACCCATAGATATCTGGCATCCTTTTGTTTCTCATGTTCAATGACAAATTGAAGCAAATCTTTAGAGAGAGAACTTCCTCTATATTTCGGCATCACATATATTTCCCCTACATTTACCGATTTGGTGCTATGAAAAGCAAAGACATCTGATTCACTATTACTTTCTATCATTCCAATTATTTTATCATCCTTTGAAAGAGCAATATGAAGATTCGTCTCTGAATCCATAAAAAACTCTTTGTATACCTGCTCTGTAAATTCATAACCTGGATAAAAAATAGGTGCCTGTTTTAGATGTTTTATTATTGCATCTGTCAGGGTCCATATTTCATCCCAGCGTTTTTCAATTTCATCTTTTTCCAAAGTCTTAATTGTATATGTATCGTTAAATTGGTAAGGATAATCTGCAATTTCAAGTCTGCCTTGTTCGTAAATATAGCCAAATTGCATCATTGAAAACAATGCTAATGCTTCATAATCATGAGCATACAGATTTATTTGAAATTTTGTATCACCATTACTTATTACTGTGTCTGACAGTTTACAGAATAATTTTGACAGCGTCTTTTCTGATGTAGCATAATACCCATACACGGGCACATTGCAAGTTTGAATTCCATCATTACTCCATAAAGAATAGTATAGAACACCTTGTTCATCAACTCCATTATCAATAACAATACTGTTCATATCAGATAATTTATCACGTATCTTTTCTTTAAATAATTCAAATGCTACAGCTTCTACTATTGAGTTGTTTGAACATTCCATCAGATATTTTTCATACAATTTTTCAATCATGATGATTTTTCACCTCATTCATCAATCAACATACTATATTGTTTTAAATCTTTTCGTCAAATTCTTATTTGATTATATCACTTCCGTTCCTCATTTACCACAAAAATATAGGGCGCAGGAACCACCTCACCCCACATTTATTATCGTTCTAACGATTTCTCTATCTCCCATTTTCGCCCTTTCAAGTCATTCTGCTTCCCATACAGATTATTGCGTTCTTTGCAGAGTTCTTTCATGCGCTCCAACTGCGCCCGCACTCCCTCCCGCCAATCCGGCTCTATCTTTTTATATTCCCCGGTCAGATTGCGGATTGTATTATTGTTTTCCTTTATCTGTTCCGAAAGACATACCCAGTCTATCAGATTTTGCACTTCCCTATCCGTTTCGTAAAGGTCTGTATCTGCTACGATTTTAGCGCACAGCCGTATCATAACTTTCTTTTCCATATCTGTCATATCCTATCAATCCCCTTTTCTATCAGCTCATTTCAAAGGTACGTTTCAGGCGTTTATTTGCCCTTTCTGCCTGTTCTAATACCTTAGACCGTTCCACTATCGACTGCACCTGTTCCCTGCCCAAATGACGCTCCAAACGCCCCAAATCAGACAATTTTTCCTGCAATCGGTCTATGATGTCGCTCTGCTCCATGACCTTATCCGTCAAGCGATTAATCTGCTTCTGTTGCCCGTCCAATTTGGCGGTCAGCTTCTTGCTTTGTTCCATAGGCTGTACGCATTTGATAGTCAGATTTTTTACTACCTCTTTCAATCTCTCCACAAGCGGAAGTGCCTTTTTATCCCGATAATTCTTTGCGCTCATCAATGCGCCCGGCTCTGCTAGCTGCCATTTCACATCTTCATCATAAGCGTGTAATTCCCTATATCCGCTTATGTATCTGTTTGGGAAAAATAGTATGCCCGATGTGGATAATCTGTTGACTTCATTTTATCAGCTAGACGATGAAGCAAGAAAGGAAGTAGTGGAAACGATACAGTTCAAGTTGCAGTACCACAAAGACAAAGAGCGGGCAGAACAAGTAAAGCAAATAAAAGGTTGGTAAAAATACAAACTCCGATGAAACTTGGCACCATTTTCATCGGAGTTCTTTTTATGGCACCGTTTAGGCACCGTTTTACAACTTTTTTACTGTTGCAAAGTTTCAAAAAGGGCTTCCCTATTCTTAGGAAAGCCCCATAAAATCTAGCTTTTTACGAATGAATTCGCAAGAATTCTATTTACTCAATGATAGTAGCCACACGACCAGAACCAACAGTACGACCACCCTCACGAGCTCTCGGAAATGAAATCTAAATGTTTTTACTGCGTTTTACTGCTTATTATTCATCATATTATCTGATTTAACACTACATTTTTATTGTTCTGAAAAATTTTAGAGCCAAAATAGAGCCAGTGACAAAAGACCGTTTTTTCCTTATCTACCCTTATTACATGGTGCTAGCACCATGTCTTTTATACATCTAAAGGAAAATATGATAAGAACCCTATTCATATAAATCGGAATTGTCAGTTTATTCTCCTAGCAACAATTTTATTTGATGCGTGCAAATGTTTCGGTACGTTTGGATGCTCATCTTCAAATACATAAGATTTAAACTGCAATATCTCCCAATCTGTATACAATTCTTTAATTTCTTCATCTTTTGCCAAGCCAATCGCAAACGGAGCAATATCCTCAGATGCAGGTACAGTATCTGTAAATATTTGAATTATATGAACGCCACCTATATTGGTATACTTTTTCGCATTATTTATAAATCTTTTCCACTCATTCTTAGCCACAAAATGCAATGTTCCAAAACAGACAATCATATCATAATTCTGTTCAAACTGGTATGTAGTTAAATCTGCTACAAATGCGTTTACTTGTGCATTAGATAATTCACATCTATGTTTTAGTTTTGCAATCCCATGTTCAGATAAATCAAATGCATCAACAAAATGTCCTTGTCTGGCTAAATATATGGCATTTTGCCCTTCTCCACACCCTACATCTAATACTTTTGACTGGTTGTTAATCAAATGCTCAAATTCAGTCACAGTTGCATTAGGTTCAATGGAAAATGCAACTGTATCATATTCCTGATATGCCTTCTCCCAAAATGGCACTATATCTTTACCCATATTATTTCTCCCTTCAAATATAAATTTTTTCAATTATACTGCTTTCTTCCCTCTCTTGCAACCATAAGATTTAGGACATAGCGATTGCCATACCCCAAATTTCTTATCGTTCCAACAACTTCTCAATCTTCTGTTTCTGCCCTTTCAAATCGTTCTGCTTCTCATAAAGATTATTGCGCTCTTTGCAGAGTTCTTTCATGCGCTCCAACTGCGCCCGTACTCCCTCCCGGCAATCCAGCTCTATCTTCTTATATTCCCCGGTCAGATTGCGGATTGTATTATTATTTACTTTTATCTGCTCCGATAAGCATACCCAGTCTATCAGATTTTGCACCTCCTTGTCTGTTTCGTAAAGGTCTGTTTCTGCTACGATTTTAGCACACAGCCGTATCATCACTTTTTTCTCCATATCCGTCATATCCTATCAATCCCCTTTCCTATCGGCTTATTTCAAAGGCACGTTTCGGACGTTTATTTGCCTTTTCTGCTTGTTCCAATGCCTTTGACCGTTCTACTATCGACTGCACCTGTTCCCTGCCTAAATGACGCTCCAAACGCCCCAAATCAGACGCTTTTTCCTGCAATCGGTCTATGGTATCGTTCTGCTCCATAACCTTATCAGTCAAGCGGCTAATCTGTTTGTGTTGCCCATCTACTTTGGCAGTCAGCTTCCTGCTTTGCTCCGTAAGCTGTACGCATTTGATAGTCAGATTTTTTACTACTTCTTTCAATTTTTCCACAAGTGGCAAAGCCTTTTTATCTCTGTATGCTTTTGCACTCATCAATGCGCCCGGCTCTGCCAACTGCCATTTCACATCTTCATCATAGGCGTGTATATTTCTCTCCATGACTTCCTTTGACTGTACCATTTTATTGATTTCCTGCTGTAACTTTTTCTGCTGTTTCTCCAACTTTTCATTTTCGGATAACAGCTTTGCTTTATCTCCTGCCAGTGTTTCCGTCTGCTCTTTCAAAAGAAGATTTGTAACGGAAAGTTCTGATACTTCCTGCCGGATCGCTTCGCCCTCTTTCCGTATCTGCTCCGTTTCCTGCCCTGCCACTATCTGCTGATGAAGAATAGAAGATAATTCTTCTTTACTGCCGGAGATTGTCTGTTCCAGTTCCGCAACTTCTTTCTGCCGCTCCTGCTTCTCAAAATCGAGTACGGACAAATGCTTATTATGTGTTCCTAGCTGTTTCCACTGTACGCCATGCCGCCACATGACTTTAGAAAGTTCCTGCTTCTCCGCTTCAATCCATTCATTCCATTCCGTCATTCCCCTTGTGCCACCTTTGAAGCCCTGCTCCGACAATGCGCCTTTGAGGGAAACTCTCGTATCAAGTCCACGCTTACTGTTACGTATAAAGGGAACAAAATCAATGTGAATATGCGGTGTCTGCTCGTCCATATGCAAATGGCTTGAAAATACAAACAGGTTCGGATTTCTTTTCTGAAACTGTTCCATGAACTCACATAAAATCTCTTTCGCCAACTGTCCCTCATTGCTCTGTACGTTCATATCATCTTTGTTGCCGATTTGGAAGATGACCTCATAAAATAATTTCTCCTGCTTTCCCCGGCGTATCTTTTCATAGTAATCGCCAATCTTTCGGTCACTCCGTTTCTGCTTTGCGTTGTAGCGTTCCAGTGCTTCATCAAAAAGAGTATGATAGACCTCTTTTATATCCGAGTGGCAAAATTCCACATTATCCCGGCTTCGTTCCTTATCTACATTTTTAGCTGTAAAGGCTCTCGTATTGTGATTGACTGAACCTTTCCCAACCATGCCGCTAATCGTTCTTTCCAATAGGCATATCCTCCACGCTCTATATACTGATTTTACTGCGCCGACAGGCGCAAGGCTTTGTTACTTTCCCGAAAGTAACGCTAAAGCACTTTTGACAGGCTACGCTCTATCAAAAGTGCCTTTGCGCCCTGCCGGGGGCTTTCCGTCCTGCGGACGGTGGGCGGCTTTTCGCCGCCTTGTTGCCGCCACGCTTCTAATCAAGGTAGCAAGATTACCCTATCTTTAGAAAAGGCAATCTTGCTATCTTCCTTTGCTACAAAGTCCAGTACCATTGATTTCCTACTTTTACGCTGTCAATGTTCATTTCCTTTTTGGCGTTCCACAGCGTTTTCTTCTTGATACCTCTCTCCTTTGCCGCTTCTGTAATTTCATTGCAGGATAACTGCCCCTCTGCCAAAATCTCCGCAAGGAATGATTTAGCGTCCTTAGTTTTCTGTCCTCTGCTTTCGCCGGAAAGTAATTCTTCAACCGTAATGTCATAAACACCTTCCCAAGTAAAACCGTTGTCCTTATCCATGCGAAAGGCTATTGAAGTTCCCTCCGGCGCAAGACTGCTCTTATCATGCGCTATCACACGCAAAGTTGTATCGTCTTTTATCCTGCCGACTACCAACACACTCCGGGCGGTAGCTTGAAAATCTATTGAACCCAATCCCCGGTAAGTAGATTTACTTCCGCTTGCCTTATTCATGTGACCAATAAGGATAATCGCACACCCATATTCTTCCGCAATGTTCCCCAACTGCTTCAGCACTGGTCTGATTTCGTTTGCCCGGTGCATATCCACATCTGCGCCCAAATAGGCTTGTATAGGGTCTAACACAACCATTTTCGCCCCGGTTTCCTTGATTGCCCGGACAAGCCTTTCATCTGTCATGCTTAAACAATCAATACTTTCATCAATTACCAACACCCGGTTACAGTCTGCTCCTGCTTCTACCAATCGAGGTTTTATGGTATCTTCCAAACTGTCCTCTGCGTTCTGATAAATTACGTTGACCGGCTCTCTGCGCTCTGCTGTTTCCTCACAGGGAAGTGCTTCGCCTTTTGTGAGAAGTGCCGCAAGGTGCAAAATAAAAGTGGTCTTTCCCTCTCCCGGATCGCCTTGCACAATCGTCAGCTTTCCAAAAGGAATGTAGGGATACCACAGCCAGTTTACTTCTCTTGCTTCTACATCTTCCATGTTGATTAAACGATAATTTTTTTCTCTTTTTTCTTCCATTTGCGTCCTCCGTTGAAATAATTCGATTGAGTTTCAGCAGAGCCTTTGTTATACTATATTTGCGAGATATAAATACAACAGGCTCTGCCTTTGTAGTGAAATGTCCTTGTCAATCGACAGGGGCGTTTTCATTTCTTGTAGCGTTTAGCATATCTGCCACTTTCTTTTGCTGATTAGGATATAAATGCCCGTAAGTATTCAGCGTGATTTTAATATCTCTATGCCCTAACCGTTCCTTTATAATCAAAGGCTGTACGCCTTGATTGATAAGATACGCTACATGGCTATGACGTAAATCATGTACCCTAATCGGCTTTACGCCCGATTTTGCACACGCACGTTTCAACTTATGCTGTACCGCTTCCGCTACAATTGGGAACATTCTTTCATTATCCGGCAGACCATAACAGCGGTTCACATACATTTCAATCTCTTTCGTTAAAAATTGCGGAATGTCAATCACTCTAACCGACTGTTCCGTTTTCGGCGTTGTAATAATATCCCTGCGCTCCGTTCTGTAATAAGTCTTAGTAATGCTGATTTGATTGTTCTCAAAATCGACATCTTCTTTTGTTAAAGCAAGCATTTCTCCCTCTCTGCACCCAGTCCAAAAAAGGATTTCAAATATCACATAATATTTGCTTTCCCGGTCAATGCCACTGATGAAACAATCGTATTCATCTTTCGTCCAAAAATTCAGCCTGTCAGCGTCAGACTTTCCCATTTTCTTAACCTTTTTACATGGGTTATTGTTGAGATTGTAAATGTTACTTGCATGAGTAAACAATGCTGTAATTTGATTTTGCACCATGCGTAAATAAGTCTGCGAATACCCTTTTGCTCTGATAGCGTTCTGCCACTGGATAATATCAGAGGGGCTTATTTCGTTCATTTGCTTATTCTCAAAATACGGTAATACATGGGCTTCTATCATGTACCGCTTGTTTTTTATCGTGCGTTCCTTTAGTTCTCCTGCCTTATCCCGGAAATACACATCAACAAATGCTCCTAACATCATATCCATATTGGCAGATGTACTTTTCAGAAATTCTCTTTCCCACTCCAACGCTTCTTTTTTCGTGGCAAAACCACGCTTCTTTTTGTGCTTCTTCTCCCCTTTCCAGTTTTCGTAATAGCATTGAGCAGTCCATTTCCCGGTCTTTTCATCTCTTGAAGCAGACATTTCTTATCCCCCTTTCATGCGGTTTGGTTCGGCTGATTGTAACCATAAAACTTTGTTTCCCAAAATGCCTTTGGCACTTTCCCGGCAACAACAAGATAACCTTTGCTCTGTAATTCTTCATTTAATTCTCTTATCAGTTTGTAAGCGTGTCCTTTGGAAACACCCAATGTTTCCGCAACTTCTCCGGCAGTCAATAAGTAGTTCTGTCCGTTCATGCAATCTCCCCTTATCATTTATTTCACTATTTATTAGTGTTAATGATATTCTAGCACCTGCTATCATTTATGTCAATATTTTTTATCTGTATTTTTCATATTTATTATTGTTGTCAATATTTATTGAAAGTGCTATACTATAAGAAAGCAAAAAAGAAAAGAGGTAACGGCATGGATAATACAATTCAGATAGCAGAACGGATAAAACAACTCCGTAAAAATCTAGGTTTGAACCAAAGTGAATTTTGTAAAAAGCTAGGCATAAAGCAATCCACCCTATCCAGTTATGAAAACGGAACAGTATCTCCGTCCAACGAGGTACTTTATGCCATAGCAAAGCAATATCACGTTTCTTTGGATTGGCTTTTTGGTATTTCAGACAATGAATTTTCTTTATCATCTATGGGCGATATTGTCAGTTTTCTTTTGGAGTTAAACGAATTAAAAGAATTGCGCTATGAACTGGAAATTAACGATAAATTTTTCAATGACATAGAAACCGAAGATAACCGTTGGTATGCCAATATTAAATTCTATGGAAATGAAAAAGGACATTTATATAATGCGGATATGTGTCAATTCCTTGCTTCACTGAATGAGAGCCGGGAAAGTTTTGAATCCTACTTTACGCCAAAGGATATGTTTGATATTTGGAAAAAACAGAAAATTGCTGATTACTCCTCCTTGCCAGTGACAAAGAAAGTGTATGAGGATATAGACAATGCTACAAGAATGAAACTCCGAAATGAACATTTGGAGCAACAATTTAAGAAAAATCAGAGTGACAGCGAATAAAAATAGAGCCATTTTAGAGCCACAAGCCATTCACAATAAAATTCCGGCAAGTGGCTTTTCCTTTTGTTCGCTATTATTTTTAGGCATTAAGAAACCGCAACCCCTTGATTTCTCAAAGAATTGCGGTGCTTATTATTACTATTTGGCTCTAATCTAAAGATTACTCTACGATCGTAGCCACACGACCTGAACCAACAGTCCTGCCACCCTCACGGATAGCGAACGTAAGTCCCTGCTCCATAGCGATGGGATGAATCAGCTCGATGGTCATCTCAACGTTGTCGCCAGGCACGCACATCTCGGTTCCAGCAGGCAGGTTGCATACGCCGGTAACATCCGTCGTTCTGAAGTAGAACTGAGGACGATAGTTGTTGAAGAAAGGAGTATGACGGCCGCCCTCGTCCTTGGTCAGTACGTACACCTGAGCGGTGAACTTCTTGTGGCAGGTAACGGTGCCGGGCTTGGACAGAACCTGACCTCTCTCGATCTCGGTTCTCTGAACGCCACGCAGCAGAGCGCCGATGTTGTCGCCAGCCTGAGCCTGATCAAGCATCTTGCGGAACATCTCGATACCGGTAACAACGGTCTTCTTGGTCTCCTCCTTGATACCGACGATCTCAACTTCCTCGTTCAGCTTCAGGGTGCCGCGCTCCACACGACCGGTAGCAACAGTACCACGTCCGGTAATGGTGAACACGTCCTCAACAGGCATAAGGAAAGGCTTGTCGGTATCACGCTCAGGATCAGGAATATACTCGTCAACCGTGCTCATAAGCTCCAGAACCTTGTCGCCCCACTCGCTGTTGGGATCCTCCAGAGCCTTCAGTGCGGAACCCTGAATGATAGGGCAGTCGGTGAACTCGTACTCCTCCAGCTGCTCGGTGATCTCCATCTCAACCAGCTCCAGCAGCTCGGGATCGTCTACCATGTCGCACTTGTTCATGAATACTACGATATAAGGAACGCCTACCTGACGGGACAGAAGGATGTGCTCCTTGGTCTGTGCCATAACGCCGTCGGTAGCGGCAACCACCAGAATTGCGCCGTCCATCTGAGCAGCACCGGTGATCATGTTCTTTACATAGTCAGCATGGCCGGGGCAGTCCACATGAGCGTAGTGCCTCTTCTCGGTCTCATACTCTACGTGTGCGGTAGAGATGGTGATTCCACGCTCTCTCTCTTCGGGAGCCTTGTCGATCATATCGAATGCAACAGCCTCGCCGGTGCCAAGCCTTACGTTCAGGGTCTTGGTGATAGCAGCGGTCAGAGTGGTCTTACCATGGTCAACGTGGCCGATGGTACCAATGTTACAATGGGGCTTAGTTCTTTCAAATTTAGCTTTAGCCATTATTAAAGTCCTCCTTTAATGATAAACAATGTGTTCCTTTTCTTTCGCCAAGCGCAGCTTAGCGCCCGGCATTCCGGCCGTCTCTTTCACGGCAGCGGAATGACTATAAACCGATTCTGCACCCGGCCACGGCGCTAAAGAAGCGCCTTCATGGCCGAAAGCTGACCTTGCCTCTTATTATAGTCAATAACCTGAGGTTTTTCAAGTCATTTTTAAAGAATACCGGCATAATTTAGTAATTTAAGGCTTTTTTCAGCCCTTCTTCGCTGCCAGCACCTTCTCCTGCACGTTTTTCGGCACAGGCTCGTACTTTTCAAAGAACATGGAGTAGTTTCCGCGGCCCTGCGTTCTGGAACGCAGGTCGGTGGCGTAGCCGAACATCTCCGCAAGGGGAACGTAAGCCTTTACTATCTTTCCGCCTCCGATATCATCCATGCCTTCTACTCGGCCACGGCGGGAATTCAGATCCCCGATGACGTCGCCCATATACTCCTCAGGCATGGTGACTTCCACCTTCATGATAGGCTCCAGCAGCACAGGGCTTGCCTTCTGCATGGCTTCCTTGAACGCCATGGAACCGGCGATGTGGAACGCCATCTCGGAAGAGTCTACCTCATGATAGGTGCCGTCGTACACGTTGGCATGGACGCCCAAAACGGGGAACCCGCCCAGAATACCTGCATCCATAGCCTCTCTGATGCCTTCGCCTACCGCAGGAATATATTCCTTCGGAATGGCACCGCCCACCACTGTGGTTTCGTACAGCAGCACGGGAGGCTCATTGATCAGGATATTGGCCTTGGAATCAAACTCGAACTTCTCACAGTTTGCCTCCATGGGCTCAAACTTAACCTTACAGTGTCCGTACTGTCCACGTCCGCCGGACTGCTTGGCGTACTTGGAATCCACTTCCACCGCCTTGGTGAATGCTTCCTTGTATGCAACCTGAGGAGCGCCCACATTGGCTTCCACCTTGAACTCTCTCAGCAGACGGTCCACGATGATCTCCAGATGGAGCTCGCCCATGCCTGCGATGATGGTCTGGCCCGTCTCCTGATTGGTATGGGCGCGGAAGGTAGGATCCTCCTCCGCCAGCTTCGCAAGCGCCTCGCCCATCTTGCCCTGACCGGCCTTGGTCTTAGGCTCGATAGCCAGCTCGATAACGGGCTCGGGGAATTCCATGGACTCCAGAATCACGGGATGCTGCTCATCGCAGATGGTGTCGCCGGTGGTGGTGAGCTTGAAGCCCACTGCCGCGGCGATATCGCCGGAATACACCTTATCCAGCTCTGCACGCTTGTTTGCATGCATCTGCAGAATACGGCCCACGCGCTCCTTCTTGTCCTTGGTGGCATTCAGCACATAGGAACCTGAATTCATGGTTCCGGAATACACACGGAAGAACGCCAGCTTTCCCACGAAGGGATCCGTCATAATCTTGAATGCCAGAGCGGCGAAGGGCTCATCATCCGAAGCGTGCCTTTCGATCTCATTGCCCTCCTGATCCACACCCTTGATAGCAGGAATGTCCGTGGGGGCAGGCATATACTCCAGAATCGCATCCAGCAGCTTCTGCACGCCCTTGTTGCGGTATGCGGATCCGCAGCACACCGGCACGGCCGTACATTCGCAAGTAGCCCTGCGCAGAACCTTTTTCATCTCTTCAACAGAAGGCTCCTCGCCCTCCAGATACATCATGGTCAGATCGTCGTCGAGCTCACAGATCTTCTCTACCATCTCCGAACGGTACAGCTCTGCATCTTCCTGCATGTCCCCCAGATCCTCGGTGACAGTAATATCGTCTCCCTTGTCGTCGTTGTAGATATAAGCCTTCATCTCGAACAAGTCGATGATACCTTTGAACTCGTCTTCTTTTCCGATGGGCAGCTGCAGCATGATGGCGTTCTTGCCAAGCCTCGTTCTGATCTGCTCTACCGCGCCGTAAAAGTTCGCTCCCAGAATGTCCATCTTGTTGATGAAAGCCATACGGGGCACGTTGTAGGTGTCTGCCTGACGCCAGACGTTTTCAGACTGGGGCTCAACGCCTCCCTTTGCGCAGAAGACGCCTACAGCGCCATCCAGCACGCGAAGAGAACGCTCCACCTCCACGGTGAAATCCACGTGGCCGGGAGTGTCGATAATATTGATACGATGCTCCGGCGCATCGGGCATGGCCTTCGTCTCTTTTTCCAATGTCCAATGGCAGGTCGTAGCAGCTGACGTAATGGTGATTCCTCTCTCCTGCTCCTGCTCCATCCAGTCCATGGTGGCAGTGCCTTCGTGAGTGTCACCGATCTTGTAGTTCACACCAGTATAATACAAGATGCGCTCTGTCAACGTGGTTTTGCCTGCGTCGATATGAGCCATGATCCCGATATTTCTGGTTCTCTCTAACGGATATTCTCTTCCAGCCAAGATTTTTTCCTCCTATATATATTTTAGAACAGAAGAATATCACAGAGGCATTTTCACCCCTACTAGAATCTGTAGTGCGCAAACGCTTTGTTCGCCTCTGCCATCTTGTGCATATCTTCTTTCCTCTTGACTGCGGAACCCGTGTTATTGGATGCGTCAAGAATCTCGTTCGCCAGTCTGTCCACCATGGTCTTCTCGCTTCTCTTGCGGGAGAAGGTGGTCAGCCAGCGGAGCGCCAGAGCCTGACGTCTCTCAGCCCTGACCTCGATAGGCACCTGATAGGTAGCGCCGCCGACACGACGGGCCTTAACCTCCAGAACGGGCATGAGGTTGTTCATTGCCGCCTCAAATACCTCCAGAGCGGGCTTGCCGGACTTGGCCTCTACCTTTTCGAATGCACCGTATACAATCTTCTGCGCAACGCTCTTCTTGCCGTCATACATGATGTTGTTGACAAGCTTCGTCACGATCTTGCTATTGTATAAAGGATCCGCTAATACATCTCTTTTTTGAACATGTCCTTTACGTGGCACGGTTCTTCCCTCCTTATCATTTTGCAGCTTGCGCCGCTGTTCAATAATTCATCGGTACTCACAAGTGTTTCCCCAAGTGTTCGCGCTGTTTATCTGCATGACAGAATTCCAACACTTTCTTAGTTTCGTTTTGTGGTACTCCTACCCCTTACTTCTTTCCAGCCTTAGGCCTCTTCGCACCGTACTTGGAACGAGCCTGCTTACGGTTCGCAACGCCTGCGGTGTCCAAAGTACCACGGATAATATGATATCTGGTACCGGGCAGGTCCTTCACCCTGCCGCCGCGGATCAGCACCACGCTGTGCTCCTGCAGATTGTGCCCTTCGCCGGGGATGTAGCTGGTTACTTCGATTCCGTTGGAAAGACGCACTCTGGCAATCTTTCTGAGAGCGGAGTTAGGCTTTTTGGGGGTAGCTGTCTTGACAGCAGTGCACACGCCGCGCTTCTGGGGAGCAGACGCATCCGTCGCCTTCTTGTGAAGAGAATTGTACCCCTTCTGCAGAGCAGGTGCAGTGGACTTCTTTGCGGAAGTCTTACGTCCCTTTCTTACTAACTGGTTAAATGTTGGCATTCTGTTTCACCTCTTTCTGAAATTTGATTGCTTTGCCTTTGCCTGCGCCTTGGAAGTGCATTTTCGGCACTGCAGATACATGCATTAAAAAAACACATCCTCACGCACGCCTTTACATTATAGTTGCTTGAGAATGTGTTGTCAACCATTATTTTTCCTTCTGATAATACTGCGCCTGAGATGTCCAGAGTTCATAGTACTTGCCCGACTGATCGGCCATCAGGGACTCGTGGTTTCCCCTCTGTACCATCCGGCCTTGGTGAAACACGGCTATGTCCCCGCAGAACCTGCAGGAAGACATCCTATGGGAAATGTACACCGTGGTACGGTCCGCCACCAGCTCGTTGAATCTTCTATAGATTTCATATTCTGCCAGCGGGTCCAGCGCCGCCGTGGGCTCGTCCAGCAATACGAAGGGAGCGCCCTTGCACACGGCTCTGGCCAAAGCGATCTTCTGGGCCTCTCCGCCGGAGACCTCCACCCCGTCCTTATCGAAATCCCGGTACAGCACTGTGGACAAATGCTTTTCATGGGCTTTGAGAAACTCCCCCATGCCTGCCTTGCAAAGGGCTTCCTCCACGGCCTCCTGCGCGTAGTCCTCGGCAACCGCCACGTTTTCCCCCAGCGTGAAGGAAAACAGCTTGAAATCCTGAAACACCACGGAGAACAGACTCAGGTACTCCTGATAATCATAGCGGCGGATATCGATGCCGTTCATGTAGATAGTTCCCTCCGTGGGATCGTAAAGGCGGCACAGCAGCTTGATAAAAGTGGACTTTCCGCTGCCGTTCATGCCTACTACAGCCATCTTCTCCCCCACCCGGAACTCCATGTCAATGTCCTTGAGAGCATATTTCTCACTGCCGGGATACCGGAAGGACACATGCTCGAACTTGATCCTATAGTCCCCGTCCACCCGTTTCTCCACCGGCAGGCAGCCCTTGTGCATCCGGCTGGGGGTGTCCAGAAACTCAAAATACCGCTCCAGATATTCCGCGTTGAACCACAGCTCCACTAAACTGGCCCAGCCGAACCGCATATTCTGGATGAATCCCCCAATGCTGCGGTTATACTGGGTCATGCTGCCCAAAGTGATCCTGCCGGCCAGCGCCGCAAACCCGGTCAGTCCGTAGGTCAGAGCCACCGTAGCCTCCTCCGCAAATTTCGATAGGATCCAAATAGGCACTCCCCTATGGGCCCGTCTGTCCAGTGCCCGATCGTTAAAATAATGCGTTGACAGCAGTCTGTCAATCATGAGCCTCCCGATCTGATAAATACGGATTTCCTTTCCCCGTTCATATTGACTGAAATATTCCAGATATCCATCCCTCTGAACACAGTTCTCGCTGATGGACCTATTGCATTCCAGCCATATCCTGCTCACCGCCGCCCCGCATCTGGCACTGACCCAGATACCTCCTGCGGTCAGCAGCACGAACAGAACCATCAAAAAGCCAAAGTCCCCCATCTTCAACACAAACTCCCAGGCCATAGCCACGGAAAGTCCTATGCCGGCCAGACAGCCAATCAGCAAAGGCAGGCTCCTCTGCAAAGTCTCCAGATTCTTCCCGTCGTTGAAGGTCTCCCGCACTACCCGCTTGTAAAGCTCATGGATCTTCTCTTCCTCCAGCAGACTATAGTCAAGCTCCATGATCTTTTTGGTAAATATCATGTTCTCCTTCTGGGAGAACTCGAACCGCTTCTGGCCCTCCATGGCATTCAGGAATTGTCCAAGAAAAGTCAGCGCAAGATTTCCCGCAAGCAGAAAAAAAGCATACAGCACCAGAAGCTTCGGGGAACGGCCGCCCCATATTTCATCCAAAAGTCTGGCGGTGAACCAGATATCCCAGTAGGGCATACAAGTATCCAATACCTTCTCCACAACCAGAATCGCAGTATAGCCGCCGGATTCCCTGCATACCAGTCCAAAGGCCCTCCGATAAATGCGAAGCACCTTCCCAAGCCTTCTCTTTTGCGTTTTTTCAGTCGCTGACATAACTGCTCACCTCCCATGCAGGATCCATCTTTGAGGAAAACTCCCCTGCCCTATCGTTCTGATAATAATGGCTCTGAACCTGAAACAGCTGATAATAGGCTCCCTTCTTCTCCATCAGCTCCTCGTGGCTGCCCTGCTCCACGATCCTGCCTCCCTCCAGCATCAGGATTCTGTCGCAGAAGCGGGTGCTGGACAATCTGTGAGAAATAAACAAAGAAGTCATCCCCTTAGTCAACTCATTGTACCTTAGATACATCTTATTCTCGGCAATCGCATCCATCGCCGCCGTAGGTTCGTCCAGCACAAGAATGGGCGCCTCCCTATAGATGGCTCGGGCCAGCAAGAGCTTCTGGGTCTCGCCTCCTGACAAATTCATTCCCTCCCGAAACATTTCCTTGTGCAAATAGGTGTCCATTCCATGGGGCAGGCTTTCCACCAGAGATTTCAGCCCTGCCCGCTCCAGACATTCCTCCACCCGCCCTCTGTCCGCATCTTCCAGACGGCAGCAAGCCACGTTCTCCACAATGGTGGCCGGCAGCAAGCCGATATCCTGAAACACCACCGAAAAAAGCTTGTACCATGACTCCAGATTCCACCGGGAAGCCGGCTGTCCGTTCAAGAGAATCTCCCCTCCCGTAGGCTCATACATGCCGCAGAGCAGCTTGATCAGCGTAGTCTTTCCGGCGCCGTTGCATCCCACCAGCGCAATTTTCTCTCCGGGCCGTATCCTGACATCCACATCCTTCAGAACATCCTCCCGCTCCCCCGGATAGGCGAAGGACACATGAGAAAAGGTAATTTCGGGAGCCTCTCCCTCAGGAAGTTTCGGCGGTGTTCCCTGCTCTCTTCTTCGGGAATCCGGCATACTCATCATCTTGCGATAATCCGCTATTGAAAGCTCGCTCTCCTTCAGGAAATTCATTTTGGCAGCTATCCGGGACAAAGTGCTGCTCAGGGACAGCGCCAGACCTACATACAGCACAAAATCATCGGCCCCTACCCTTCCCTCTATTACACCCCAGATCAAAAAGCCGTACACCACACCCTCTCTCATCATCTGCACCGCTCTGGCAGCGCCATTGGCCCCAACCATGTGTTTCATCTGCCGTCTCTTCCAAATTCTACGGTCTTTCAGCAGACTGCCGTATTTGCCCATCAGCCATCTGTCCGCCGCATACAGCCGCAGATCCTTCACATATCCGAAATCACTCACTTTCCGGCTGATGTATTCAATCTTCATCTCCAGAGGCTGCCAGAATTCCCTATGCTTCTTCTCCCAGGCCAACGGGCGCTTGCTCACCTGATACTGCAGCCACGTGCCCACCGCCATGGCCGCTACTGCCGCAGGGTGCAGTGTAAACAGCAAGCCCGATGTGATAGGAATCATAATCAGATAGCACAAAAACTCAATAGAGGACCAGATACATTCTCTGGCATCCCGATCCCAATGAAAATACAGATGTCTGGCCTGCTCTATTTTTCTTTTGTAGTCAGGATCCTCCAGATCGCTGTAGGCCGTGCGGCACATCTTGTTCAGCACTCTCTCCTCCAGCACATGTCTGTATTTCAAACCGGGATTCTGGGTCAGTACATGTCCCACCTCCGCCATGGTCCGCAATAGGAAATGCGCCAGTTCCATCAAAGCCAAAGTGCCCACCAGACGTCCAAGGGACACTTCCTCCATCACCAGCGACACAACCGTCTTTGCCAGATATAGATTTACATAGGGGCCTCCCACTCCGCCCACAAGCATCATTACAACAAAAAGTATGTTCCATCTGCTGTTTCGGAAAAAGCCCTTGTATAAATACCAGTAATTATTGAAGATACTGTATTCTCTTTTTGCCGTCTCTTCCGCTTTGATTGCCTCTTCCATCTTTACCGCTTTTTTCATCTTGGCTCTCCTTGCCGCCTTTCCCGCCGCTGTGTTCCCGGTTTTTCCCGCCTCTTGATATCCCTCCAGTTGATTTACGCATGATCAATGATACCATTATTCTTTCTCTTAGGAAAAAATTATTCCTGAACTGTATCCGTGGCAGCCTGAATTGCTATTGGGATAAAAAAACGCTACAGAGGCAGCAACACCTCCGTAGCGAAAATGCTTTCATCATTTTGCCGATTGATATGTCCGTGGTATTTTGCCACGATATGGTCGATGCTCATCAGCCCAAGCCCCCTGCCGGAGGACTTGGTAGAGCGGTAGCGCTCCCCCTCCTTCTGCAGCCGCACAGCATGAGAATTGGCCACCGACACATACAGCTGCTCCTTGACCACACCCATATATATACGCAGAAAACGGTCTTCCCCTTCTTTCTGGCTCTCACAGCCCTCCACCGCATTGTCCAGCAGATTGCCCACCAGCACGCACAGATCGTATTCCTCCACGGACAGCTCAGGCGGCAGAATCACCTTTACATTCACCGCGATCCTCTTGGCTCTGGCCATGTGGATCATGCCGTTCAGGCAGGCGTCCAGAACTCTGTTTCCCGTGTCAATCACCTCTCCCGCGCAGCCCAGTTCCTGATCCAGCTTCAGGATATAATCGTTCAGCTCCCGATACTCTCCCATGTCCAAATGCGCCTTCATCACCTGAAGATGATTTTTGTAATCATGCCGCCAGATACGCATCTGCTGGTACATGGCCGAAACTTCCTGATAATGCTTTTCCATCAGGCCGCGCCAGACACGCATTCTTCTCTCGGAAAGCCGCCGAAACAAATGTAAAAACATATGGCTTGTCCCTCCCCGCCGCTGCGAAGCTATCCTCTTGGTTTTTCTTCCGCCGGTTCTCTCATTCTCCGCAGAAGCCCTATCCCCTATGATAATCCAAAAAGGCCTGATACAGACCGGCCCGCTTTCCCCTGCTCATAGGTATTGCTCCGCCATAGTCCAGAAAAACCTGCGCTCTGTCGATCCTGCGGATGTAGGACAGATGCACCAGATAGGAGCGGTGGCAGCGCAGAAAGGCCGAAGAAGAAAGCCGTTCCTCCAGCTCCCCAAGGCACATTCTCACCTCTCTTGGCTCCATGGTCCCCGTCTTACTCTCAGGAGCCAGAAAAAGCGCCGTGGTATGGGAAAAAGCCTCCCCGTAGACGATACGGCTTATAGGAATTCTCTCCGCCTCGTTCTCTGTCTCCACCAGAAGAAAGTTCTCCTTTTTCTTCCGCATCGCCAGCGCCCTGTCCAAGACCTCCCACAGCCGGCCTTTCTCCACCGGCTTCACCAGAAAGTGAATTGCCTGCACATCATACCCCTGACTCAAATACTCCGACAGCCCGGATATAAACAAAATTTCAATCCCTGCCGTCTTCTGACGGATCCGTCTGGCCAGCTCCATGCCGTCCATGCCTTGTCCTAGATGGATGTCCAGAATCACCAAGTCGAAGTCCATCCCCTCCGTCCAGTCCCAGAGAAAGGCCTCACAGCGGGCATAGCTGAATACCTCCAGCTTTCGGGCTCGTTCTTGTCCCCACTCCTCCACCATCCGCCTGATATTTCTGGACTGCGTGGAATCGTCCTCACAGATTGCCACCTTCCACAGCATTATCTATGCCTCCCCTCCAAAAAGGGTCAATTCCTCTTTTCCTCCTGCAGCAGCGCCACATATCTGGCCAGTGCGTCCTCCCATGCCGGAAGCCTTCCAAATCCGTTCTCCGTCAGCTTCCCATTGTCCATGCGGCTGTTGGCCGGCCGCTTGGCCTTTGCACCGTATTCCTCCGTAGTCACCGGCACCACGTTCACCTTCACTCCCGCCTCCCGGAAGATGGCGCAGGCAAACTCATACCACGAACAAGTCCCCTCATTGGTGGCATGGTAAATCCCGTATTTTTCCGTCTGGATCATGTCCACCAAAAGCTTCGCCAGATCATAGGTATAGGTAGGCGATCCGAACTGGTCGTTCACCACCCGGATGGTATCATGGGTCTCGGCCAGCTTCAGCATGGTCCTCACGAAATTCTTTCCGTTGATTCCGAAGGCCCATGCAATGCGCACCACAAAATACTTGTCCAACAGCTCCCGAACCGCCAGCTCACCCTCGTACTTGGTTCTGCCGTACACGCTTTGGGGAACGCAGGCATCCTCCGGCTTCCACAGATTGTCGCCGTTTCCCTCAAACACATAGTCGGTACTGATCTGCAGCATCTTGATGTCAAGCTCCTTGCAGACCCTTGCTATATTCTCAGGACCCTCCGCATTGACTCTGCGGCACAGCTCCTGATTCTCCTCCGCCGCATCCACCGCCGTATAGGCCGCACAGTGAATGACCGCATCCGGAGCCGCCTCCTTGATTACCTTGTCCACGCTGGACATGTCCGTAATGTCCATCTCGTCGATATCCACGCCCACGGCTTCCAATCCCCGGCCTGTCAGCTCCTCTACCACGTCATGGCCCAGCTGGCCCTTCACTCCCGTCACCAGAACCTTCATAATCCTATATCCTTTCTTGAGCTCCTGCTCTTCTTTCCATAGCTCCCGCTGTCAGGCGCCTTTTTCCCTTACGCAGCTTTCCCCATAGGATTTATCCCGGACAGCCCCTTAGGACAGCAATGCCCGACTTATTCAGAGAGCGTGTCTGCCGCACATGGCAGAAGGTATGTCGGTCCCCCTCCTCCATGAACGATCAGACACGCTCTTGAAACGTTCTCTCACATGCTTGTCAAAGCCGGCAGCCTTGTTCCGTCAGTCAACGGTCACCGCCTCTTCCGCTTCCCGGTTCCTCTCCCCGGCTTCAAATTCCTCATCGGCTTCCTCGTCCATGACATCCTCAAACTCTTCGCCTTCTCCCTCGAACGCTTCGTCCTCCAGAATATCACCGGCCGCTTCCGCGTCCGTGCCGAACTGATCCTCCATCTCCGAATACAAATCCTCCTGAGGATCCGTTTCCACCTCGTCCGTGCTCAGTCTGGTATTGCGGTATCTCTTCATTCCCGTGCCCACAGGAATCAGCTTACCGATGATCACGTTCTCCTTCAGGCCGATCAGGTTATCCACCTTGCCCTTGATGGCCGCCTCCGTGAGAACCTTGGTGGTCTCCTGGAAGGAAGCTGCGGACAAAAAGGAGTTGGTAGCCAGCGCGGCCTTGGTGATTCCCAGCAGCACCTGCTTTCCGTCCGCAGGCTCTTTGCCTTCCGCCGTCAAGGCTTCATTCATATCCTCATAGTCCAAAACATCCACCAGCGTTCCGGGCAGGAATCCGGTATCCCCGTTGCTTTCGATGCGAACCTTCTTCAGCATCTGACGCACGATGACCTCGATATGCTTATCCGCAATGTCAACGCCCTGCAGCCGGTACACCCTCTGTACCTCTCTCAGCATATAATCCTGCACTGCCCGAATTCCCTTGATCTTCAGCAGATCATGAGGGTTCACAGAACCTTCCGTAAGCTCGTCTCCGGCCTCCAGCATCTGCCCGTCCAAAATCTTGATTCGGGAACCATAGGGAATCAGGTATGTCTTAGCCTCCCCGGTCTCTGCGTTGGTGATGAGAACCTCCCTCTTTTTCTTGGTGTCCCGGATTTCCGCCTTACCGCCGAACTCTGCGATGATGGCAAGACCCTTGGGCTTTCTGGCCTCAAAAAGCTCCTCCACACGGGGAAGACCCTGTGTGATATCATCGCCGGCCACGCCTCCGGTATGGAAGGTTCTCATGGTCAGCTGGGTTCCGGGCTCACCGATAGACTGCGCCGCAATAATACCTACGGCCTCGCCCACCTGCACCGCCTCGCCGGTAGCCATGTTGGCTCCATAACACTTGGCACAGATACCCACATGGGAACGGCAAGTTAAAATGGTACGGATCCTTACAGCTTCCACGGGCTCGCCCTGCTGGTTCACGCCCACGCTCAGAATCCTCGCCGCCCTGCTGGGGGTGATCATATGGTTATGCTTTACAATCAGCTCTCCGTCCTTATCATAAATATCCTCGCAGGAATACCTGCCAATGATTCTGTCCTTCAGGCTCTCGATGGTCTCCTTGCCGTCCGTGAACGCCCTGACGGTCATGCCGGGAATCTCAGCCTTGTCCTCGCTGCAGTCCACCTCTCGGATGCTCAGCTCCTGAGAAACATCCACCATTCGTCTGGTCAGATAACCGGAGTCCGCTGTACGAAGCGCCGTGTCGGACAGACCCTTTCTTGCGCCATGAGCGGACATGAAATACTCCAGAACATCCAGACCCTCTCGGAAATTGGACTTGATGGGCAGCTCGATGGTTCTTCCCGTAGTATCGGACATCAGTCCGCGCATACCTGCCAGCTGCTTGATCTGCTGCTTGGATCCACGGGCGCCGGAGTCCTCCATCATGTGGATGTTGTTGTATTTGTCCAGACCGGCCAGCAGCACCTCCGTCAGCTCCTTGTCCGTCTCGTTCCAGGTCTCCACCACCGCGCGGTAGCGCTCTTCCTCGGTAATCAGGCCTCTTCTGAAATTGGTGGATATCTTATCCACCGTGGCCTGAGCCTCTGCCAGCATCTCCGGCTTTCTGGAGGGCACCGTCATGTCGGAGATGGATACCGTCATGGCTGCCTGAGTGGAGTACTTATAGCCGATGGACTTCACATTGTCAAGCACCTCAGCGGTCTTGGAGGCCCCGTGGGTGTTGATGATCTGATCCAGAATCTGCTTCAGCCCCTTCTTGTTCACATGGAAGTCCACCTCCAGCTTCAGGAAGTTTTCCGGATCGCTTCTGTCCACGAATCCCAGATCCTGCGGCAGTATCTCATTGAAGATAAAACGGCCCAAAGTAGACTCCACATTTCCGGTAATCACTTCCCCGTCCGCGCCTTTCTTGGACATGCGCACGCTGATTCTGGAATGCAGCGTCAGACATTTATTCTCATAGGCCAAAATCGCCTCGTTCACGCTCTTAAAGTGCTTTCCCTCCCCCAGAGAACCGGGCCGCTCCTGAGTCAGGTAATATATGCCCAGAACCATGTCCTGAGAGGGGACGGCAACGGGACCGCCGTCTGAAGGCTTCAGAAGGTTATTGGGGGACAGCAGAAGGAACCTGCATTCCGCCTGCGCCTCCACGGAAAGAGGCAGATGCACCGCCATCTGGTCGCCGTCGAAGTCCGCGTTGAAAGCTACGCACACCAAGGGATGCAGCTTAATAGCCTTGCCTTCCACCAGAATAGGCTCAAATGCCTGTATTCCAAGTCTATGGAGCGTAGGAGCGCGGTTGAGCATCACGGGATGCTCCTTGATAACTTCCTCCAGCACGTCCCACACCTGATTGTCCATCTTATCCACAAGCTTTTTGGCGTTCTTGATGTTTTGGCTGATGCCCTTGGCCACCAGTTCCTTCATCACAAAGGGCTTGAACAGCTCGATAGCCATCTCCTTGGGCAGGCCGCACTGATAGATCTTCAGCTCCGGCCCCACCACGATAACGGAACGGCCCGAATAGTCCACTCGCTTTCCCAAAAGGTTTTGCCGGAAGCGTCCGGACTTTCCCTTCAGCATGTCGGACAAGGACTTCAGCGCCCTATTGCCGGGTCCCGTCACGGGACGGCCCCGCCTTCCGTTGTCGATCAGAGAGTCCACGGCCTCCTGCAGCATCCTTTTCTCATTGCGGACAATGATATCGGGAGCGCCCAGCTCCAGCAGCCTCTTGAGACGGTTGTTTCTATTGATGATTCTTCTATACAGATCATTCAGGTCGGAGGTGGCAAATCTGCCTCCGTCCAGCTGAACCATGGGGCGGATGTCGGGCGGAATCACGGGGATCACGTCCATGACCATCCATTCCGGTCTGTTGCCGGACTCCCGGAAGGCCTCCACTACCTCCAGCCTCTTGATGATTCTGGCCCTCTTCTGTCCGGAGGATTCCTTCAGGCCGGTCTTGAGCTCCTCGGCCTCCTCCTCCAGATCAATGGCCTGCAGCAGCTCCTTGATGGACTCTGCGCCCATGCCCACACGGAACTTATTTCCATAGGCCTCTCTGGCATCCTGATATTCCTTCTCTGAGAGCACCTGCTTGTAGTCCAGATTCGTCTCCCCCGGATCCAGCACGATATAGGATGCAAAGTAGAGTACCTTCTCCAGCACTCTGGGAGACAAGTCCAGAATCAGGCCCATCCGGCTGGGAATCCCTTTGAAATACCAGATATGGGACACGGGAGCCGCCAGCTCGATATGCCCCATGCGCTCCCTGCGGACGCTGGATTTGGTGACTTCCACGCCGCACCTATCGCATACCACGCCCTTGTATCTGATCTTCTTATATTTGCCGCAGTGACATTCCCAGTCCTTGCTGGGGCCGAATATCTTCTCACAGAACAGTCCGTCCCTCTCGGGCTTCAGGGTTCTATAATTGATGGTTTCGGGCTTCATCACCTCCCCATGAGACCACTCTCGAATCTTATCGGGTGAAGCCAGACCGATTTTGATGGCATCAAAAGTCATCGGCTGATATGTCGCTGTTTCATTCTTTGTTTCTGACATGAATGGCACTCCCTTCTAACATAATATATACTCATGAGCAAAAACACTTGCCGACGCATATATAGCCAGCCAGCGTTCCCACAAGAATGCAGGAGATCGGCAAATGAACGCGCTCACGAATATAACTTGCAAGAAGTCCACTTGTCTGGAAGAGTGAACCTCTCAAGTTAACGAGCAGCAATGCTGCGAGTAATATGCTTAATACCGGAATCCCTCTTAGAACTCGTCGCCCCCGTCATATTCCTCGTCCTCCAGATCCGACTCGAACACGTCATCGAAATCGTCCTCCTCGTCCTCGGAATTAATAAGCTCGCCGCTCTCATCGTCAAATTCCTGCGCCTGATATCCCATCTCGCCCAGAGAGCCTCGGTCATAGTCATCATCGTATTTGCGGTCGTCGCCCATCTCATAACGGTAATCGATATCACCGTAGTCAATGGTCTCCATGATCTCCACCTCGGTCTGATCCTCCCGCAGAACCCTCACGTCAAGCCCCAGCGCCTGCAGCTCCTTCAGCAGCACCTTGAAGGATTCAGGAATTCCGGGCTCGGGAATGTTGTCCCCCTTGATAATGGCTTCATAGGTCTTTACGCGGCCCACAACATCGTCGGACTTCACAGTCAGGATCTCCTGCAGCGTGTAGGATGCGCCATAGGCCTCCAGAGCCCAAACCTCCATCTCTCCGAAACGCTGTCCGCCGAACTGAGCCTTTCCGCCCAAGGGCTGCTGAGTCACCAGAGAGTAAGGACCCGTGGAACGTGCATGAATCTTGTCGTCAACCAGATGGTGAAGCTTCAGATAATGCATATGGCCTATGGTGACGGGGCTGTCGAAGTACTCGCCCGTCCTGCCGTCCCGCAGGCGCACCTTTCCGTCTCTGGAAATAGGCACGCCCTTCCAGAGCTCTCTGTTCTCCCTATGCTCTGAGAGATACTGCATGACCTCCGGAAGCAGCTCTTCTTTATGCCTTGCCTCGAATTCCTCCCACTCCAGATTCACATAGTCATTGGCAAGCTCCAGAGTGTCCATGATATCATCTTCGTTTGCACCGTCAAACACCGGCGTGGCCACATTGAAACCCAGAGCCTTCGCCGCAAGGGAAAGGTGAATCTCCAGCACCTGCCCGATGTTCATACGGGAAGGCACGCCCAGAGGATTCAGCACGATATCCAGAGGACGTCCGTTGGGCAGATAAGGCATATCCTCCACGGGCAGCACCCGGGAGACCACACCCTTGTTTCCATGACGGCCTGCCATCTTGTCGCCTACCGAAATCTTTCTCTTCTGTGCAATATAAATTCGGACTGCCTGATTTACGCCGGGAGACAACTCATCGCTGTTCTCTCTGGTAAACACCTTAGCATCCACTACAATACCGTATTCGCCGTGGGGAACCTTCAGGGAAGTGTCCCTCACCTCTCTGGCCTTCTCACCGAAAATCGCCCGAAGCAGCCTCTCCTCTGCGGTCAGCTCCGTCTCTCCCTTGGGAGTGACCTTGCCTACCAGAATATCGCCTGCCCGAACCTCTGCGCCGATGCGAATGATTCCTCTGTCATCCAGATCCTTCAGGGCCTCATCACCCACCCCCGGCACGTCTCTGGTAATCTCCTCAGGCCCCAGCTTCGTATCTCTGGCCTCTGCCTCATATTCCTCGATATGAACCGATGTATACACATCGTCCTGCACCAGCCTTTCGCTCAGCAGAACGGCGTCCTCATAGTTGTAGCCCTCCCAGGTCATGAATCCGATCAGAGGGTTCTTGCCCAGAGCCAGCTCGCCCATAGCCGTGGAAGGACCGTCCGCGATAACCTGTCCCTGCGCCACATGGTCGCCCTTGAACACAATGGGCTTCTGATTATAGCAGTTGGACTGGTTGCTTCGGGAGAACTTGGTCAGGCGGTACTCCATCTTCTCTCCGTCATCGCAAGTCATACGGATCAAAGCGGAGGATACATAGTCCACCGTGCCTGCCTTTCTGGCCACAACACAGTCTCCGGAGTCCACAGCGGCCTTGGGCTCCATGCCTGTACCCACCACGGGAGCCTCCGTCAGCAGCAGAGGCACAGCCTGACGCTGCATGTTGGATCCCATCAGCGCACGGTTGGCATCGTCGTTCTGAAGGAAGGGAATCAACGCGGTAGCCACGGAGAACACCATTCTGGGTGAAACGTCCATGTAATCAAACATGGATCTGGGATACTCGGATGTCTCGTCCAGATAGCGGCCCGAAACCGTGTTCCGGACAAAATGCCCCTCATTGTCCAGCGCCTCGCTGGCCTGAGCCACATGGTAATTGTCCTCCTCGTCGGCGGTCATATACACCACCTCGTCCGTGACAACCGGATTCTTGGGATCGGACTTGTCGATCTTTCTATAGGGTGCCTCCACAAAGCCATACTCGTTGATGCGGGCATAGCTTGCAAGGGAATTGATCAGGCCGATATTGGGACCTTCGGGCGTCTCGATAGGGCACATTCTCCCATAGTGAGAATAATGCACGTCACGAACTTCAAATCCCGCACGGTCTCTGGACAGACCGCCGGGTCCCAGCGCGGACAGACGCCTCTTGTGGGTCAGCTCCGCCAAAGGATTGTTCTGGTCCATGAACTGTGACAGCTGGGAGGACCCGAAGAACTCCTTCACCGCCGCCGTCACCGGCTTGATATTGATCAGGGACTGGGGAGAGATCTCGTCCGCATCATGTGTGGTCATGCGTTCCCTCACCACTCTCTCCATTCTGGACAGGCCGATGCGGTACTGATTCTGGAGCAGCTCTCCCACCGCGCGGATGCGCCTGTTTCCAAGATGGTCAATGTCGTCGTCGTTTCCAAGACCATACTCCAGATGCATATTATAATTTATGGAGGCGATAATATCCTCCTTGGTCACATGCTTGGGCACCAGCTCATGGACGTTCTTCTTGATGGCCTCCGCCAGCTTTTCAGGATCCTCGGAAAACTCCTCCAGAATCTGAGCCAGCACGGGATAATACACCTTCTCGTGGATGCCGAAATCTCTGGGATTGCAGTCCACGAAGCTGGTGAGGTCAACCATCATGTTGGAGAGAACCTTCACATTCCTCTCCTCGGTCTGAACGTACACGAAAGGAACCGCGGCATTCTGGATGGCATCCGCCATCTCCGCAGTCACCTTGTCTCCTGCCGACGCAAGGATCTCCCCCGTGGAAGGATCCACCACATCGGCGGCCAAAATGCCGTGCCGGATTCGGTTCTTCAGTGCCAGCTTCTTGTTGAATTTGTATCTGCCCACCTTGGCCAGATCATATCTGCGGGGATCGAAGAACATGGCATTGATCAGACTCTCTGCGCTTTCCACGCTGAGAGGCTCCCCGGGACGTATCTTTTTGTACAGCTCAAGGAGACCCTCCTGATAATTCTCAGCAGTGTCCTTGGTAAAGCTGGCCTCTATCTTGGGTTCGTCACCGAAAACCTCCCGGATCTCATCATTGGTGCCAATACCCAGAGCTCGAATCAGAACGGTGACGGGCACCTTACGGGTACGGTCCACACGCACATAGAATACATCATTAGAATCCGTCTCGTACTCCAGCCACGCACCCCGATTAGGAATCACCGTGCAGGAATAGAGCCTTTTTCCGATCTTGTCATGGCTTATGGCGTAATAAATGCCAGGGGAACGAACCAACTGGCTTACGATGACTCGTTCGGCGCCATTGATCACGAAAGTACCCGTCTCAGTCATCAGGGGAAGGTCGCCCATAAAGATCTTATGCTCGCTGATCTCCTCTTTTTCCTTATTATAAAGGCGGACAGTCACCGTCAAGGGTGCCGCATAAGTAGCATCTCTTTCTTTACACTCTTCAATAGAATACTTCACGTCATCCCTGCTCAACTCAAAATCCACGAATTCCAGACTAAGCGAGCCGCTGTAGTCGGCTATGGGAGAGATATCGTCGAAGGCTTCCCTCAACCCCTCGTCAAGGAACCACTGATAGGAGTCTTTCTGGACTTCGATCAGATTGGGCATCTCCAAAACCTCTTTTTGCCGTGCGTAGCTCATACGCATGACCTTGGTGCCGGCAACCGGACGTATCCTGTTCTTTTCCATTGACACTTCACCCCGTTCTTTTCTGATTTATGCCCATATTATGACTAAAAACAAACCTTTTTTCGTAAAATCGGGCATAGCTCTGCACAATAATGCATTATCCATATTAACACAAATTGGAAAACGGGTCAAGCAGAAATTGCGGAAATTTTATTACAGAAATTTTGACGGTATTTACTCAGAAAATCCTTGAATCGAGTAGGAGGCGGTGACTAACCGCCGTCCTCTCACACCACCGTGCGTACCGTTCGGTACACGGCGGT
>RAZA01000034.1 GCA_003612485.1 bacterium D16-50 | reverse complement strand
AGAATACGGTACATATCTGAATCTTATCGGAAGGATTTTTCCTCCATAGACACAGAAAAATTTACAGTCTCTATTTTGGAGTTTTATTAGACCGATAAACTGGAAGCTGTTAAATTGATATCCACCAACACACTCCATATTTGTCAATAATAGTAGCACAACATTTACTCCACGGCAGTTCTCCAATAGGTTCGATAATTACTCCCCCATCGCTCAAAACTTGAAAAGCATTATAAACTGCATCTTCTGTTCCCATCTCAAAAACATTAAAGGTCATGGTTTCCCATTTGTGTTTGTGTACCATATTTATATCACACGGATTTTTTGCTTCTGCCAGTGCCAAAAAACCTTCTCCGTTTACAGATAACTCACAATGTTCATAAACAGTGTTATCCTCGTTTTTAAACTCGCGAGTTATTTCTGCACCAAAGGCTTTGCAGTATGTTTCTGCTGCTTCAAAACTATTTTTCACATAGACTTGTGTATAATTCTTCATTGTAACCTCCAGATCCCGATTGTGATTTGATGATTTCTAAGGGAAACATTAGCTGTTGTATTTTATTATTAAAATCCCCGCGAACCTTTGAAAAACACTAAGTTTATCGTAGGTGAACTTTCCCTTAAAGTTTCCCTTGTGTTATATCTTCCCACAGGGCATTACAAACCCTGATAAGGGAAAAAATGAGGGAAACAAAATCACATAAAACATTATAACACAAAATATACGGGAATTGGTAAACTGATTGAAATGCTTTCAAAAAATCTACGAAAAGAGGACAGATAAAATGAATATGATTTATGCAATATACAATATTCACCATAACAGCATCGACGCGAAATTTTTTTGTGTTTGTATAATGTGCCTGTCTGCCGCATTTAGGACAATTTCTGATAATCCAAAAGGAATCCTTGTTATATTTTCAACACAAATCTGTTAAAATCATCATAGTTCGCCTTGTGCAAATAAGTTATCTTTTCCCATGCCGCATACGAACGGATTAGAGTCATAATAATGGCAAAAGTCCAAAAAGTCAGAACGCTGTTTTGAATCATACATAATTTTCACAAGCAATTCTCTCGGAAGTGTCCTTGCATATGCCCCGGGGCCTGCCAGTTTAATATTTTTTACGCCGTAAGTTTTGAGTATATCCTCTAATTCATCCGGCATAAAAGTATATGTGATGCACCACGGTGTACCTCCATTTTCATATTCGGCAATCTCACTGTCCCCTCCCATCAGCCCGTTCTTGTATAGATTCATAGAAGCCTCCTTGCTGAAATGATATGCTTCGATGGTATTTTCCTTGTTACCAACGCACCATTTAGCAAATGGGTCATCACAGTTCTCATCTAATAGGAATTGGTATTTTTGCATTGGATTTGCCAAATACGGAAGAGAACCCAAACGACTTGATACGCTTAGCATAATCCGTTTGCGGCATATGCGTACAAGTTCACCGATTACTTTTTTCTGGTTGGGATAAGTATATGAGACTGGGGCATCAAAAGAAATTACCATATCAAAGGATTTGTCGTTGAAATCTTTCAAATCCTCCAATGCGCCTTTCACAAAGGTTATTTTGTCAAGCACTCCTTCTTTTTCCGCCAGTTCCTTAGCCTTGTCTATCATGGGCTGCGATATATCAAAATGCGTAACTGCACAGCCCTTTTTTGCCAGAAGAATGGAAAACCTTCCACATCCCGCACCGCCGTCAAACACCGTTTTTATTCCATCCAAATGTGAGAGCAGTTCCTTTTCTATATGACTTTTTTGGATAATGTCATCAATAAAGGTTTCCTCGCGGTGGCTTTCTAATTCGCCTTTATCCGGCATATTCCACAAACGTTCCGATATTTTTCTGCTATAATCCATAATTCACTCTCCTTTTCTGGCTGCAATAATTGTTGCGCCGTCAGGATTGTCCAAGACTTTCTCAATCGCAAATCCTGCATTTTGCAACAATTCCCTTTCATGCTCCAAGGTCAGTGGAATATCAAAATGAACGAAACAATTATCCGGTATTGCAAACTGATTTCTTCGTTTTAAGTATGTGCTATACAATAGCTCCTCTTCCGCATCACAACAAGCAATGTAATCTCCCAAAAGAAAAACACCACCGCGTTTTAGACTGTTATAGGCATTTCGGTACAGTTCCTTTTTGCGTTCCGGCAGAAAATGATGCAGACTTTCAAAAGAAATGACTGCGTCCCACTTTGCGCATCCAAAATCGTATTTGAAATAATCCTGACATACCATGGTAAGGCACTTATCAGAATGCTTTTTCAGCAGCTTATCCAGCATACTTTGACATAAATCCACACCTGTCACTTCCATGTCCGGATTTTTTTCCCAGATTTTATCTAATTCCAAACCCGTTCCACATCCTAAGTCTAAAATGTTCCGGCAATCAGAGGGCAAAACTTCCGAAAACATTTGATAAGATTTTTCCCACGTAGACATATGTTCCTCATAGCCATCCAATCGCTTTGTAAAAAAATCAGACATCTCCTCCAATGGGGAATCCGATGTATCAAGAAGCCATTGCTTTAAGTCCTGCAAATATTTTTCATGTGATTCCATATTTCTTCAACCTCCTGTATACTTTTATTTCATTTCTACTTTTTTGGTTTAGAATAGCATACTCGAATACCATATGACAACCTAACACATTTTTATAAAAAATAATGAGCCGATACCAAGTATCAGCTCATATTATTACGAACAACGGATACCCAAATTATGGTATCCGCTGTTTGCTCATTTTTCAAGAATACTTTTGTATTCTTGTAGGATCCGCTGTATGCTCTTTTTTGATAGATAATATTTGCAGGCTAATTCAGAAGATTTACTTCCAGCAAGATAATCCTTGTAAATTTGTTGGTTACGCATCAAAAGTTCCTGCTTGATTTGCGTGCCTGTGCCCCATGGCTGTCTATGTGCCGACTTGCGTGGAATATAAATATTTTCTCCATCAACATACTGCTGTATCAGTTCTATTATCTCAATTGGCAGAATTTCTTCTGCTTTCCTATAGCCCATGTTTGCCTCCTAAAATTTATTATCAGGAATAGCATTGGCTATAACAATTATTCATTATTGCAATAGCCAGCGCTATGCAAACATAACATATCGTCTCATATACAAATCCCCTTTCTAAGAATTTCTTTTTCATAATATCATCTTTGAGGAAATAAATCAAATTTTTATTTTAATTGTATTTTAAACATTTGTTATCTGATTTACATATTCTAAATATAATGGGTATAATTACCTTTCTCCCTTGTTTTTCTTTTAGGGATTTGTCCTGATTGTCGAATCGCATTCTTTCTCTGAAAATTATTGCGTTCCCTCTCTGCATCAAAGATAATCCCATTTTGGCGATTCAGTCCCTTATAAATCTTCAGCAGTTTCGGATATGCGGCGGCTTCGGCGGACATGATAGGCTTTGGCGTTTTATCCATTTGTGGTATTTTTGCTGGTGTTCTTTGCTCGCTTGGTTCTGTAACCGTCTGTACCATTTCTTTCTCAAAAAACTTTGCCGACAGTTCCCTCGCTTTATCCAATACTTTAGAAATCAGCAACGCCAGCGCCGTAACAGCAGTCATTATAATACTTCCCAGACGTTCCGGCTGGCTGCCGAATATATCAACGGAGTTGAAAAAACAGAATCGCTACAATGCATGAAAATACGGGCAGTGTAGCGATTTTTAGCGTTGTTTTAGACTATGGTATTTTATTTCCTGCCTTTGCTTTTTTCTGGATTGTTTTCATATGACTTTTGGTGATGAATTTAAAATCGGTTTCAAAACCACAGATCTCGTGCAAGGCATCGATCAGCTTGTCGCGTGTATAAAGCGGGATGAAACCCTATGCCTATATGTCCGCAAAATTTATTGTTTTTAACTTGTCCAGAATCGTCTCATAGGTAAAGACATGTCCTAACTCCCTTTCAAGATAACGGTATATGACTAATTCAGGACCATAGGATAAACGATTATGGAAATAGGCTGTATAGGTGATGAAAGGGCGGGAGGGGAATCCTTCTGACTGCCTTCACCTATATCAACAAGAGCGGCAAGTGCGGCGCGGTATACTGGCGGCGGACATGGACGCGGGGGAGTCGGAAAATCCGGGTGTGGCAGTGCGGGCAACGCTACAGGCAGAAAGGCGTGGCTGGCTGTAAGGGCTGCAACCTTTTGAAAAGGATCTGGAGCAGGCATTCCTGACGGCATGGAACGGGATCGTGGAGAACAGGGAGGGCTTCCTGTCCGCATGGGAAAAGCAGATAAGGAAGGGAACGCTTTAGAGAAATGGCGGGCGGGGCAGATGGTGCAGCTCACCGCGGAGCCGCCGCTTGAAACGGTCTGTGCGGAGATCGTGAACATGGCATTGGAGAGCGTGGAGGTTCACGATGGCGGACTCCTGCATTTCCGTTTCTTTGACGGCACGGAGCTGGAAATCGACACGGAAGAAGAATAATGCAGAAATATGGTGGGGCGGTATTGTGCCGCCCCATGCTTTCTGTTAAAATACATTTATGGGGTACTGCCATAACGGGTAGGCGGTCAGTCTTTCGATGCAAACGCAGAGGGGACTGCCCCTCTGACTACGGGTAAAACCGGGAAAGGGGGGATTGCTTATGAGTGACTATGAACTGCTGACGGTTGTTCTGATGATTCTTGGAATCATTGTATCAATCCTGATTGCTTACATAAATCATACAAAAAAGTGACCGCCCCGTCCAAAGGTAAGGTCACTTTCTTGTAAGTATCTTTAATTTGGGCTGACCGTCTATCGGCAGTATTCCCTTTTGTGCTTTTATTGTAACAGATTCCCCCGCGGATGTCAAACGCCGAGGGGCTTTTTTCAGCTCTGAGGGGTGCCTATGGGGAATATTATAAACCGGAAGGGCTGCACTGACAATAGTGAGTTACATTTATTTATAGAAAGAACCCCTTTTCCGTGGGGTGGGGTAGAAAATTGCCGCATGGGGTAAATGGGGTAAAAAACAGCGGGGGTGGGGTAAAAATCATAGGGTGGGGTAAAACCACATATAAAAGTTACCCCATTCTTAGAGTTTCTATTGTTCGTATTGAGGTGCGAACTAGGCGGGTGTCTTAGTTTCCGGCAGATACGGACACGGAAATTCGACAAAGCCTGTAAATCCGCCACTTCCGGCACTACATAGGTTTCAAATTTACATTATTTCCGTGTGCTTTTAGGGGCATTTTTACATTAGCGAGGGTACAAACGGTTGTTCTGTGGTTCTTTTGCCTGATAGTATGTACTCGCAGGCAAAACCCATATACAAACACGGAAACTGCCTATATTATCACGGAAACCCGATGGGAGTTTTCGTGATAATGTAAGGGGTAATGAACAAATGATAATTGTAAAAAAGGGCTGTTTCGTCAGTCCTTTTTCTCATGTCTTAAGTTTTCACAATTCATTTCTTTACATTTTAAATTTCACAGATATTTTTATAGTGGTTCAGAAAATAATAAGTTGGAAAGCAGGGGAAACAGAGTTAATATGCTTACACGGCGGTTCTCGTTTCCCAAATATCGGACAAATGGCAAAAAACTTTAGGGAAGTTATGGCTTTCAAAAAACAAAAAATCTGCGATTCACGTAGCCAGATTAACCATTCACGAAGTAGATGTTAGAAATCCCCTTGATTTTTCCGATAAGTTATTTGAAGACTGGAGGTGGCAGAAACGATAAAAATTGCGGTGTGTGATGATGAAAAAAATATAAGGTCTTACCTCGTTTCGCTCATCAAAAAGCAGGGCGGGGAGTGTGGCATCACGGAATATGCCTCTGCCGATGCGTACCTCTCGGACGGTAAGGAGCATGACATTCTATTTCTGGACATAGAGATGGGCGGCTCCGGCGCAGGTCTGGACGGCATGGGGCTGGCAAGGCGTATCCGGAGCATGGAGGCGCAGAAACAGCCCATCATCATTTTTGTAACAGGGTATGAAAAATATGTGTATGATGCGTTTGACGTTGGAGCGTTCCAGTATCTGGTAAAGCCCGTGGACGAACAGAAATTTGCAGAGGTGTTCGGCCGGGCGGCGGGGCTGATTTTATCCGAGGCGGAGCAGCGGAAGAAAAAACTTGTGATCCAGTATGGCGGTGAGGGAAAGGCCATACCGCTGAATGACATTTATTATATGGAAAGCCGGAACCATAATATACTCCTATACTTAAAAAGCGGAAATATAGAATACTATGCGAAGATCGGGGATTTGGAGGAGGAGCTGGCGGGGCAGTTCTACCGCATCCACCGGGGATACCTTATCAACCTTTTCCATGTGGAAGGTTACGATAAGACGGAGGTAAGGATGGCGAATGGGGATAAGCTGCTGCTTTCAAGGTATAAATATGACGGCTTTGTGCAGGCATACATGGATTACATTTCGGAGGAAAGCCTATGAGCCAGTCAGAGTTTGAAATAGCAAATAGCATCTTGGATATATGGAAGATTGCCATACAAGCAATAATGTTCCTTGTTTTGTGGGCGGCGGCTTTCAGAGAGAAAAAAGGAAAAATAGGTGGCATTGCGGCAGTGCTGTTTATCTTTGCCAATATAGGGATAGGATTTCTGCCATGTACGGCTTGGGTAAGGTATGGCGTTTCCGCTCTTGCCGTTATTGGATATGGCGGAATACGTTATAAAAAGCAGATTGGAAAAGCTGTATTTGTGATACTCGCCTTTTATAACCTCCATTGCCTGAGTTATTTGATGGCGAGTAGTATTTACGAAAAATTAATAAATGTAATGATGAAGAGTCTGGATATTATGCAGGATAGTTACCTGCCGGAAATGAATCGCTGCATGGTAGTTGGGATGCTCTGTTTGATATTTGCTTATTCGGTATTGTTTGTGGCAATGGTGCTTATTTTGTACAGACTTATGAAGGATGTAACCATAATGGAGTGGCAGGATGTTATCCTGCTTTCCATCCTGAATTTTGTCGGGAGCATGATTGCAAACGTGGTCAATGGCCTGCTTATTGTAAGAATAGATACGGATGCTTTTGTGCTATTTGATGAAAAGCCGGATTTACTTTGGAAGGTTCCAATGATAGCGTTATGTATTTTTGCGGGAGAGGCCGCCCTGATCTATTTCTGGCAGAGATACCGCATCCTTCTTGGCGAGAGGCAGAAACATTTTGTGGAGGAACAGCAGGTCAAGGCCATGAAGAAGCGTCTGGAGGAAGCGGAGAATTTTTATGGAAGCATCTGCAAGGTAAGGCATGAGATGAAAAACCACATGGCGAACATTAAAGGGCTGACGGAAGCAGGGGAGTATGGGGAAATAGAGGAATATGTCCGCAGGATGGACGAGACCATGCTGGAACTGGAATATAAGTATGCGACGAGAAATGCGGTTACGGATGTCATCATCAATGACAAGTGGCGCAGGGCGGAAAAGGCAGGAATCCGGTTTGATGCAGATTTCCGGTATGGCGGGGAAATTCCCGTGTTTGATATGGGGATCATATTGAACAACCTTTTGGATAATGCCATAGAAGCCTGTGAAAAACTGGAAAAAGGTAAGGGATTTATACGCCTATCGTTAAAGCGGAAAAAGCAGTTTTTGATACTGTATGTAGAAAATAGCTTTGATGGCGCTGTTTCTATAAGGAAAGGCAGTCAGCTCCCGGTTACAACGAAACAGAGTATCCTGCCGGGAATCATTACGGAGCATGGCATAGGGCTTGAAAATGTGAGGGATATTGCAGAGAGGTACTTTGGCGGTGTAAACATAAAAGTGAAAGGGGATGTGTTCCATGTGACGGTAATGCTGCAGCAGAGGGAAGTGGGGGAAGGCAATTAAATGACCTTGCATGAAATGAAACCCAAAAACAGATTAAAATGGAGAATTAAAAATGGCTATCAGTGTAATAGGACAAAATTATTATCAGAACAATGCGGAAACAAAGCGAAACACGAAAAATGTGAATGGTACGGAAAAGTTCGCATTGGAAAAGACGGGAAGTACACAGGAATTATCGGAAGCGGAAGAAATGGAGCTGTTCAAGAAGGGATTTTATGAAGACATTTCCAAAGTCACCAACCATAGGACGGTGAGCAATGCAGCTGTCAATATCTCGGAGGCGGCATTCAAGGCGATGAAGGAAGACCCGCAATATAGGGAGAAGATTCTTTCACTGATCCAGAGGGATTGGGGGGATTCTTATGCGCCGAGGAACTGCTCTGTGCTGATAACTGTCGGTGCGACTCTGAATGAGTATAGGGCGGATTCATGGCCCGTTGGATATGATTCGGAGTTTGATGTGCGTACACGGGACAGTTTCTATAAAAGGACGAGCGAAAAGAAAGACTGGCAGAAGGAACTGCTGGAAAAATATCTGGAAAAGCGGGCGCAGGCTAAGAAACAGCAGCAGGAGATGTTGAATGAAAAAATCACAAAGGCGGAGCAGGAGAGAAGCAGGCTGGCAAAGGCGTGGGCTGGTGAAAGGCAGATGGCGGCGGCATCAAACGCTTATGATGCAAATGTCATGACGGAGACAGTGGCAGGCGGAGAAACGCTGCTTGGCTGAATAAGGGCATCATGCCCGGACTTACCATAAGAGGGCATGGCGGCTCCGAATGACAGAGGGGCCGCAGGTAAGCTTTTTTGAAGGAGGATGAGAACTATGTCAATGGAGATTAGCAATAATTATAGCAATTATGCGGTAAATTATGTTGATACAGTGAAAAAGCCGGATAGCAAGGCGGCAGCAGAGTCAAAGACAAACACATCAACAAACAGCAAAGACAAGATACAAGCATATTATGAACAGCTATGCAAGAAATTTCCACAAATAAATTTCAACACAAATGGCGGTGTATTACCGAGCAACAGTAGCAGAGTCACGGTAAATCTTTCGTATGAATGTTTGAAGAAGATGGCAAATGATCCTGAATTCGCAAAAGAAATCGAATGGAATCTGTCGGGAGAAGTTGCTGCAAACTCAATGGTTTATGGCTGGGCGCAAAGGGATGGTGTCGTGCTTGGCGGAAGGACTGTTACATATGATGCCAATGGCAATAGGCAGTCATCTTGTGGTGGCATGAGGACAGCCAATACGGGAAACGGAAATAGCAGTACTGATAAAATACAGAAGAAGTATAAGGAAGAGGAAGAACGTCTGTTAAAAGCTAGAAAGAAACGTGAAGAAAAGGAAAAAATAGCTGAAAAGCAAGCAGAGAAAAAGGCAGAGAGAGTGGCTATCAGTGAAGTAGGACAGAATTTTTATGGGAACAATGCGGCAACAACAAAAAACGTAAATAATACGGAGAAGTTCGCATTGGAGAAAACAGAAAGTACACGGGAATTATCGGAAGCGGAAGAAATGGAACTGTTCAAGAAGGAATTTTACGCAGAACTTGAGAGGATACCAAAGAATAGAACCATCACCAATTTGGCGGTCAATATATCGGAGGAGGCTTTTAAAAATATGAAAGCTGATCCGGAATATAGGGCAAAGATAATGTCGGCGCTTCAACGTGATCTGACTTCATCTTTTGCCCCGCTAAAAGCGTCATTGCTTATAACGGTAGGCGCAACCGAGAAAGATTATAGGGGAGATTCATGGTCTGGCCCCAATAATGATTCAGAGTTTTTTGCACGTTCACAAGATAGTTTTTATAAGAAAACAAGCGGGAAGAAAGATAGGAACAAGGAACTGCTGGAAGAATATCTGGAAAAGCGGGCGCAGGCTAAGAGACAGCAGCAGGAGTTATTGGATGAAAAAGCTGTAAAGGCGGAGCAGGAGAGAAGCAGGCTGGCAAAGGCATGGACCAGTGAAAGGCAGATGGCGGCGGCATCCAATGCTTATGATGCAAATATCATGACTGAAACAGCGGCAGGTGGAGATTTGTTGCTTGGCATCAACTGGCGGAATCAAAACAGAGCAGATAAAAAAAGTGAAATATCAGAAGCTGCTGTCGGGCAGCAGTGATTATATAGAGTTTTATGATAGAATGGACAAGAAAAATGAATAACATGAGGGCTTGTGCGAAGGAGATTATAAATAGGGAAATTATTTACTCATAAGGGTAATAGCGGCAAAGAGAAATCTTTGCCGTTTTCTCTTTCGGATAGTATAAGGAGTGGGTTTGTACGGTTGATACTGTTTAGGCAAATAAGTATAATAAATGAGGAATCCGTGAAGAGTTTTTCAAAATAATGAGGAATCTACACTTTAATCACAAAATACTATGCTATGCTTATCGTGGAGGTGGCATCATGCAAAAAATTTTAGTTGTCGAGGATGATTTTGATATTGGGGAGCTTCTGCAGAACTTCTTACAGGAAGCGGGTTACGAAGTGGCTGTTGCAAAGGATGGTGTGGAAGCGATTGACATTTTTTCAAATGGGCAATTCGATTTAATATTGTTGGATATCATGCTTCCTAAAATTGACGGGTTTACTGTTTGTGAATTGATACGCAGGCAATCACAAATTCCTATCATCATGCTGACCGCATTAAACGGTGAAGAGGAACAGATACGGGGACTAGATTTGCAGATTGACGATTATATAACAAAGCCTTTTTCAATGCCTATTTTAGTACGGAAAATAGCGGCTGTTTTAAGACGCAGCTACCAAGGACAGAATGACGAACATCAAACAATCAGTTATCAAAATCTAATTCTTGATTTGGATAGCTATACCACAACGGCAGCTGGCAATGTTTATGAGCTGACACAGCGTGAATTTGAGATATTAAGAGAGTTGTTGACACATCAAGGACGGGTAATGACACGGCAAAATTTGTTGAATAAGCTTTGGCGGTATGACTTTTATGGAGACGAACGCGTAGTTGATACACATATTAAAAACTTGCGGAAAAAGTTAGGGGTAGACTTTATTCAGACAATCAGAGGGGTGGGATATAAAATTGATAAAGAAAATTAGAAGAAGTCTGTTTGCAAAAGTTTTTATCGTCACATCAATTATGCTTTTATGTATATCACTGTTAGTATTTGGTTTGTTAGCTTGGTTAATGCCGCAAACCTATTCAAATAAACTAAATGACTTTTTGGACGAACAGACTCAAAGATTTATCTCTGAATTAGAAAAAGAAGATTTTTCAGACAGCGGAGGTCTGTTTGACCAGTTTTCCCAAAACATGGAAATAAATTCTATTGAATTATATGATGGGAATGGTGCCCTAATCTCATTGCCTTCTGAACAGATTGATAACGAGTATGGGGAAGTGAGCATTGCAATATCATCAGAAGATGATTATGGGGAAAACAGTCCTGTCTTGTCCAATCATTACTATTTTTCTTTTGCAGACAGCCAAGAACGTTATATGCTTATCGTTTATGGAAAGGCTGGGCAGATTGCTGAACTGCAACATTCTTTTTTACGTGTATTTCCGCTGCTGGTAGTCGTGATCTGTATCACTTCACTTATCGTTTCGTGGATTTATTCCAAAATGATTACGAAGCCAGTATTGGAAATCAGTCGTATATCAGAGAAAATGTCCGATTTACATTTAAAATGGCAGGTGAATGAACAGAGAACGGATGAACTTGGAGTTTTGGGGAAAAGCCTTAATATGTTGTCACAGAACTTGCAGACTGCATTGACTGACTTGAAAAAAGCAAATGCTAAACTGGAAGCCGATATTGAACACGAAAAGGCATTGGAACAGGCACAAATAGATTTTTTCTCTGCTGCTTCACATGAACTGAAAACGCCTATTACGATTATCAAGGGACAGTTAGAGGGTATGCTTTTGGGAATAGGAGCATATAAGGACAAGGAAAAATACCTTTTGAGGTCATTGGGAGTTACGCAAACTCTTGAAGCTATGGTACATGAATTATTGACAATATCAAGATTACAAACATCGGATTCCGATTTCAAGACAGAGAAGTTTGATTGCAGTCCTCTGATATGTAAGTATCTGTCTGATACAGAAGATTTGATTGTGAGTAAAGAATTACAAATAAACACACATTTTTCAACTCCAATCATTATAAATGCAAATAAAATCCTTATGGAAAAGGTGTTTTCAAACTTAATTGGAAATGCTGTAAAATATTCTCCGCCGAAAGCAGTCATCCATATTACTGCCCAAAAACAAGAAAACAGCTATTTGTTTTCCGTGGAGAATAGTGATACGCATATTCCGGAAGAAGCCATTCCTAAAGTATTTGAAGCATTTTATCGGGTTGATGCATCCCGTAGCCGTCAGACAGGGGGAAGCGGTCTGGGGCTTTATATCGTACAGAAAATTTTACAGCAGCATAATAGTTACTGCAATGTCCGTAATACCCAGAAGGGCGTTGAATTTTTCTTTGAATTTCCACAAATCATGTAAGGGTGAAAAATTTTATACCAACAATAGAATCCAAAGATAGGATTCTGGTGTCATGTATTGTCATGAACAAATGCGGCAGGTCTGCGAAAGGCTTGCCGCATTTTTGTAACTACACATAAATCACAAACCAATCCCAAGTTTATCACAAACAAAGCGGTTATCATTTAGGTACACTCAAAGAAAGGAATGGTGCTTATATGAAAAGGCAAAAGTATCTTGTAACTGCCATTTGTGGCATATTGATTGTAGGAGGGTTGGCTGGATGCAGTATGGCAGCGGCACAAAACGGTGGCACTTCAACAGTGCAGGAGCGGTCTTCACAAGGGTCGCAGGAAACCACTGTACTTTTCGCCATTGCTGAAGGGGATAGTGAAGGATACAACGAAGCCTCCTATGAGGAGCTCTATAAGCCGTATGGACAGTTCGGGTTGGTATACAATGCCGATAAAAACGAGCTGCGATATAATGGCAAGTTAGTACGATGGTTTGAGGACTACTACACTATCCCAGACGAAGGACAGGCAGGAACCGATTTTTTCAATGAAAACGGCGTGGTGGATGTATATGCAGTTCGGGACCTCAGCAGCTTTATCCGTTCTGAGGATGGATCTTTTGACCCCAGTGGAAAATTGGTTGGCCTGAAAGAATTTTCGGAAGAAGAGTTTGCTTCCCGAAATATAGAAGCAATAAAAAATCCGCCAAGTCAAGTCACGGCATCGTCTGGTGAACCATTTTCTGCGCAAGAGCATGAAAAAATGGTTAAGGAGTACGCTCCATTTGGTCTCACTTATGATGCGAAAGATGACCAGTGGTGTTTAGGGGGTGAAAAGGTTCGCTTTTGCAGGGATGTCTTGATTTCTAACGGAGAAAGTCTGACAAGTGGAAAATTTAAAGGTGCAATGCGCACTTTTGAGAGTACAAACGGTGGAATAATAGACATTTATACAGTCCGTGACTTTACAAATCCAAATGCCGACGGATATGGAACGTTGATAGGAATTGAAAAATATAGTCAACAAGAGTTTGATGAACACACGCAATCAAACAAAGAGGTGCAATCCAGTTCTGGTTTTTGTACTGTAACACAAGAATAACGCGTAAAATCTCCACTTAACAGAATTATTATCTATAAATGAGCAAATCTGAAATTTTACCAAAGTTGTTTAAAGTGGCTTAAAACTAAAGACATCACGCCTCTGTGGGTGTATACTGTATCTGCCAAGAAAACAATAACCTGCAAAGGATGATGTCTTATAGAAAACAGTATATACCATTCAGAGCTGCTTTACAATTGCTTTAAAAAATTAAGTTTATGCCAGGTCTTTCCACAGACGGTTATAAAACATATCATGGCCATACTGATATCCGTCTTTTCTCTTGGATACCATGGGAAAACCATTGATTTTGAAAAATACAGTCCCTGCCACCGTACCACGGTTGCCCATTTCCTTAATAAAGGAAAATGGGACGATGCCAGGCTGGAAAACATACTCAAAAGCACCGTCATCCAGTTCATATATAAGGAAGCCCTGCGGTCTGGAAAACCCGTGTTCTGCATTGTGGACGATACCATCTCTTCCAAAACAAAGCCTTCGTCACGGGCTCTGCACCCGATTGAAGATGCGTATTTCCACCAGTCCCATCTCAAGGGAAAGCAGGACTATGGACATCAGGCCGTGGCCGTCATGCTATCCTGCAACGGTATTGTACTCAACTATGCCATCGTCATGTACGACAAGTCCAGATCAAAGGTGAAGATCGTGCAGGAGATCGCCAATGAACTGCCCGTGCCGCCAGTGGTGTCTTATTTCCTTTGCGACAGCTGGTATACATGCGGCGGCATCATGGACGCTTTTATCAAAAAGGGCTTTTATACCATTGGTGCACTGAAAACGAACCGGATACTGTACCCCTGCGGTATAAAGCATAAAATCAGTGAGTTTGCCCTTCATTTACGGAAGACAGATGCCGGCGTCAGCCTCGTGACAGTTGGCAGCCGGAGCTATTATGTCTACCGGTATGAAGGAAACCTCAACGGCATTGATAATGCGGTGGTACTGATCAGTTACCCAAAGGATGCGTTCCATGTTCCCAAAGCCCTGCGGGCTTTTATCAGCACGGATGTTTCTTTAAGCACCCGTGAGATTCTGGACAGATATGTGGAACGTTGGCCGGTGGAAGTGTTCTTCCGTCAGTCCAAGGACAAACTGGCATTTGACAGATACCAGGTTCGTTCATCGAAGGGGATCCGGAGATACTGGCTGCTGATGTCGCTGGCACATTTGATCGCCTGTACTGGATGCGGCGAAACCATGTCCTTTGAGGATGGTTATGCTTATATTTATAGCCATATCCAGGAGGAACGGCTCCGATTCATCTATCAGTGCGGTGCAAGGCACGTCCTTTTTGAGGAAGTTCTGGCTTTAGTAGCATAGGTGTATTGTGCAATTTTTTTAATTTGCTCATTTATAGTTATTATCACCTATAACCGTAAAGGTCACAGAACCTTTGCGGTTTTTCTTTTGGTGAAGGAGGTTCGTATTTGCTTTACTATCTGAAAAACTTAATATGTGTCATGAAAAGGAACTTTTAAAGGAGAATATAAAGTACCTTTAAAAGACCCTTTATACGACTGGATTTAAGGAACAGATTATTGCTAGAATCATGTCATGGAAGGAGGCGATATAGTGATTGAACTTGATCTGGATAATTTGAATGACGAGATAGTCTATCAGGCATTCAAAGTTGACGGCAATGAAGCAGAAGCATTAAATGACAGCTACCTTGAACTATTTGAACTGATCGGACGTGACGCCATGCTGAAACTGTTCAAGTAAAGTTATATGCTGATCAAGTGGCCAAGATGTTGAAATGGTGTATTCAGCTGCTGATGTTCTTCAATATTGATACATACAGTGCAGATAGGATTCTGGAGAAATGTGAAGATTTAAGCCTGCTTCCACGGGTTCCTAAGTTTGAACATGCATTGGAGAAAATCGACAACAGAGCCGAGGAACTAAACATGCAGACTGCCTATGCACAGGCTTCAAGAAGACAGTGGAGTGGGACCGGATTTGGAACCACTATTCGCGGTGCGATCAGTGCGTCTGTCAAGGCATCTGTTGCAGCTATCGTAATGAAACACTTGAAGGTCTTTATATGTTGACAGTGCAGCGCATCCGGTTGTTAGATGATAATGATCCGGAGACCGAGAATCCTCTTATAGTGATTGGACAATATGCAGGTGATTTTGATATAAGTCTGGATAAAATCATAAAAGAGGTGACAAAGCAGTTAGAGGATTAATGATTTAGCAAAATATAAAAATTTAAGAGGTAATAAAATGAAGCTGATTTATCGAATAAAACTGCTATGTTCCAAGTGTATGTACATATTGGAGCAGATACGTACTGTAACAGATCCATGGCCACAGTGCAAGACAAATGGCTGCCAGTCCTTTGAATGGTTCAAAAGGGAGCAGTCGGGAAATAAGCGAGGAGGAGGTAAAACCCTTCCTTTGGCAGCGGGAGTTATAAAATATAAAAGACTTCTTAATCAAAATAAATGAAAAAGCTAATCCCCCAGCTATGCTGGGGAGAATAGAGTAAGCGAAAGCGTGGAGGATAGCATAAAAAAGCCTCCTATCGTATAATGAGGATGGTGTCGCAAGCCAAACCCAAAGATAGGAGGCGTCCAAATGGACAAGAAAAGCATATCACATACTGCGTGGAAATGCCAGTATCATATTGTATTTATTCCGAAATATAGGAAGAAAAAGTTGTATGGTCAGGTACGGGCCGATGTAAGTGATATCATAAAGACGCTCTGCAACTATAAAGGAGTAGAGATTATAGAAGGGGCGGTATGCATAGACCATGTGCATCTATGTGTCAGTATTCCGCCCAAAATGAGCGTGTCAGATTTCATGGGGTATCTGAAGGGGAAAAGCGCCCTAATGATATATGACAGGCATCCGGAATTGCAGAACAAGTGGAACAAGGCATTCTGGGCTCGTGGATACTATGTTGCTACAGTGGGGAATGTAACGGAAGACGCAATAAAAAGATACATTCAAGAGCAATATGACGAGTCGAAGGAAGAGGATGGAGCCGCTTTTGAGCGGCAGTAGGTAACAGATGCTTGCGGCACCCGCCCTTCGGGCGTGCAGGCATAGGCCCTTATAGGGCCTGTTCCAAACCCCCAGTTGAACTGGGGGTTGGTGACTACAAAAGAGCCACAGCGTAGCATTTATGCGGTACTGGCGGAAAGGAGGAAATTGATTATGAGTCACGATTTAACAGCACTATACGAGAGGCTGAGCCATGATGATGAGAAGTCAAAAGGACGTAAAGCCAAGTTATTTTTTTCGGCATCCATAGGGGATGCCGTTTTTGCTTTATTGGATAGCCCCGACAAATTTGTAGTAGATGGTAATACGCTTTTCCTTACCCTTGCGGCAGCGTCCCATACCTGGCGTTTCGTAAATCGTAATCCGGTCAATCAGTTCGTGAAGCATGAAGCGGTCGAGTTTTTCAAAGCTGGTATATTTTCGGATAAGGGCTGCGAAGCGGTCAATATCGGCCTTGGTATCCCGAACCTTTTCCAGTGCCTTTTCCATCTCTGCAATGTTCGCTTTCAGTGCAGCCCGTTCCTGGTCGTAGTCTGCGATAAACATGGTAAAGATGTGGTCGGGCAGTTTGCCGCTCATATTGTCCTCGTAGGTGCGTTTCAGCTTCACATCCAGGTCAGCCAGCCGCTTCTTTGCCGATGCAAGGTCGCGCTTCATCGTTGCGGTCTGCTTCTGCTGATCGGCGCATTTCAGTTCCATGAGCCGCTGTGCGGCTTTCTCCGCATCCTCGCTGAACAATTTCGCGTTACGGCGGATGTCCTCAAGCACTGCCTGATGAAAGGTGTCACGGTTGATGTAGTGGCTTGAGCAGGCTAATTGTCCAATCGCGTGGCTGCGTCCGCAGTTGTAGTAAAAGTATTTCTGCTGGCTTACCTTGGGCAGCATGGAGGTTCCGCAGGCTTCACAGAAGAACAGTCCGGCAAATAAATCGGGTTCGTCTTTGGCTTTAATGGTCTTTTTCCGCGCTCCCATGCGTTTCTGCGCTTCATCAAACAGTTCCCGCGATACAATAGGTTCATGCATATCAGGAACCACGATCCAATCCTCTTTGGGGATGGGTTCCCGCTTCTTGCTGCGGTAAGATGGCGTGTACTGCCGTCCCTGCACCATGCTCCCCACATAGATTTCATTTTTCAGCATGAACTGCACATAAGTCCGAGTCCAGAAGTGGCGGCGTTCAAACTCGCCATCCCGTTCAGGATTGTGCTTGCGGAAGCGGGTGTATTCCTTGGGGGATAAGATGCCCTCGTTGTTCAGGGTTGTTGCGATACTCTTTGAGCCGATCCCAGCCGCGCACATTTCAAACATCCGCCGTACAACCGGCGCAGTTTCCTCGTTGATAATCAGCTTTAAATCTCTGTGTACTGCCCGCACATGATGTAGTTACGTCCAAGGCGGGAGAGGTCTTTGGTAATAACCAGATTGATACGCCCTTTTTCAATGTCAGCAATCATCCGCTGAAAGCCGGGACGATCAAAATTCGTACCTGAGAATCCATCGTCGATATAGGTATCGACAACCTCCCAGCCCTGTTTCTGCACATACTCGGTCAGCAATGCCCGCTGGTTCCCAATGCTCATAGACTCGTGATCGGCTCCATCTTCGGAAGAAAGCCGGCAATAGATAGCGGCTCTGCAATTCTGTTGTTCTCTCATAAAACTGCCTCCTTATCAGTCCGAGAAACAACAGGGTTTATGCTCGTCTGTCATCTATACTATACCACATTAAAGTGTTAAAGTCAAGCTGACAGCCTGTTGCTTCTGACGATATTGCACACATATTTTAACTGCTTGTGTCGTAAAGGATTTTCTTTACGGCGGCTTCGTGGATGGCTTCGCTTGCCGTCCTTGTGCCGCTGAAAACGCTGACCACCCGGATAGTGTCGCGCCCGATGGTAAGCTGGTAGCCCTGCTCGGACGGCTCCACAGCGGGGGATTTTGGCTCTTTCGTTACTGTGTCCATAAAAACCTCCCTTGCAATGAAAAGGGCCGCAGACCATGCCCGTCTGCGGCTCCTATGTACGTTTTCGCATCAGCCTTTAAAGCGGTAGGGCAGCTTGCGCCCGCCACGCTGCTGGCTGTTATACTTTTCCAGAATGACACGGGCAAAGCGGAGGGCGGCTTTGTTGGTGGAAAAGTCCATCTTGCCGCGCCGGATGATTTCCTCCGGGTCAACCGCAGACAGCCGTTTGATAAAAGAACAGTCGTCCAGTTCGGTTTCATAGGTTTTTAGAAACAATGCCATACCAGAAAGCATAGAAGCGCGGAGAGAGATTGACGCGCCGTGCCATGTACTGTCCAGAAGTACCAGCAGGCGGGAAAAAGCTGTGCCGCCAAGCAGCCGGTAAGCGTTGATGATTGCACGGGTCGAAAGGATTTCATAGGCATCGCCGCTTTTTTTATCCAATGCCCACACAAAGCCCGCCGCTTCCACCAGCCGCTTAATTTCCAGCACCTCAGCATCCGTGCCGGACTCCAGCAGGGCTTTTGTGGCGTGGGAGAGCCGCAGCCGGCCTTTGGACTGATCCAGCTTGAAATACAGTTCGGCTTCCTGCTCGTAACTCAAACCGGTATAAATCAGGCAGGGGACGGTCACGTTTCCGCCGTCTGCCATCTTCCGCATGGCGGCGATCCGGTGCTGGCCGTCCACCACGTTAAATTTGCCGTCCCGGAAGCTGACTACCAGAGGGGTCAGCAGGCGGTCGTCCCACTTGGCGATCAGGCGGTCAACGTCCTCCGGCTCCACGGGCCTCTGGTAAGGCAGGCCGGAAGTAAGCTGGTTGCTGGATAAGTCGCGCTGTACGCCGGGATTGCTGTACTGTGTTTCTGTTAAAAGGGATTGTTGTTTATCCGTGCGCTCCGTACCGGGCGGACGGCGTTTTTTTCGATAACTGCTCATACATTTATTGTCCTTTCCATTTGGTTTAATAAATCCTCCATTGCAGAGGAAATGCTTGCAAAGCGCTGCCGGACAAACTCAAACTGCACTTTGGATATGTGGGGGAACACGATGGTACAGAATGGGTCGTGATACCATGCAAAGCCCTTGTGAAAGGTCTGCACAAAGCCGTCAATGTCTGCCAGAAGCGTGTCCGGCGTGTAACTGCAATCCTTATCGGGATTTTTCAGGTCGGCTATGGATTCCTCCAATGTGTCATAATGCTTGTCGCCCAGCGTATAGGGTACTGAGGGCGGTGTTGGCGGTTCTGCGGCTTGTTCTGGCTCCTGCACCGGTTCGGCCCGTTTGGGTTGTTCGGCCGGCTGAAATTCATCCGCTGACTTGATTTCCCCAGCCGCCAACTGTGCGGCGGCGTGTTTCTGCTGTTCCGGTTCCATGCGGGACAGCTTCAGCAAATCCTTTTTCTTGATTTTGCGGTCAGCCTTCTGAACAATTTCCTGCGCCGTAGGTGTTATATCTCTGGCGATCTGTATTTTTTCTTCCACCGAACGAGGGGAAATGCCCAGCTTGTCCGCTGTGTCGCGGGCAAAGGATTTTAACGTGGACGCGCCGCGCTCGCTCACGTTGTTGCCTTGGGCGCGGTTCATAGCATTTGCCTGTGATACGCCGCATTTTGTTTCAGGGTGGAGCATTTCATAGATTTCTTTGCGCCGCAGAAGCAGCTTTCCAAACTCCACTGTTTCCAGATCGGCCCGCACAAAGTTCTCGTCAATCTCGGCAAGTTCCGCCTGCAAGCCCTCCAAACTGCTGACGTTGCACTCGATCTCCGCCCAGCCAAGCAGCTTTGCCGCTTCCAGCCGGTGCAGTCCGGCGATCAGGATATAGTCCCGGTCAATCGTGATAGGGTTTAACAGCCCCACCGCCGAAATGCTGTCCGCTAGTTCGCGCACCGCATCCGGCAAAGCTTCCCGCCGTCCCGGATTGACCTGGATACTCTCAATGTTGATCTGCATTTTCATCACCTCTTTCGGCCACAGCCGCCTTATTTGTTTTTCTCCTGCCGGATGAAACACGTTGCGCCGCCAGTTTTCTGATGGCGTAAGGTCTTGCATCCTGCAAGAAAGGGAAAGCCCGCGCGGGCCTGCTTTGCGCCCTCATTCTGTGAGGAAATGTGACCGGCGCGGGTTCCTGCTAAATAGCTTTCTTAAAAGTCTGTGCCGTATTATCAGGCGGCATGACCGCCTTACTGCTCATCCCCGGCACGGGAGTATGCAAGCCCGGTGCGGCACTCCGGCGCGATACCGACAGACGGCGGCGGCAGGTGACGAAGCTGCCCATACCAATCCCTCAGTACCTCCCTTTTACCCTGCGATACGGGTGTCTGCGGTGCATCCCGCGTCTGCGGCGCTGCCATGCGCCGGACAGCCATGCCGGTATCGCTCGTGCCTTTGATGTTATTGGTTTGACGGGCAGGGACAGAGGTAAATCACCCCCTTTCGCTGTCCCTGGCCGCAGGCAGTCATGGCGCGGAATGGCTGATGCAGGATGCAATCACTTACATACTGACTATGAACAGGAGGCTGTCCTGCTGTTTTTCAAAGTTCAATGGGTCGATGCTCAGGGAGCAAACTGGTGGAGGATACTGTCAATCGTGGCGAGGTCATCCCCGGTAAGCTGTGCGCTTAATTTCACAAGCAATGCAGCCTGCCGCGCTGTCAGCTTCCTGCGGTAAAGATAAAATCCGTCCGCAACCTTGACGCCGCCGCCATACCGACCGCGTACCGTTTCAATGGGGTAGGAACACATGAGAACGGCTATATCCTGCCGGATGGTTTCTCTCGAAACCTGAAATTCAAATGCCAGGTTGCGGTATGTATCGTGCCGCCTTATGCACAGCACTTCCAGAATCGCTTCCCGGCGTTCTGCATAACTCATGCGTTCACCCCCTTTCCGTTGCTCTCTGAAACCAATGGTATAGGGTAAAGGGCAGGCGAACCTTGGCCTTTAAGAAAAAAGTTCCGAATAATTTTTTGAGTATGATCGCGCATTTTGCTACCTCCGAAAGTTTGAAAGTGAGTGAGATTTCAGACTTTCGCGGAGGTGGTGGGGCGCGTATCTGATAGATTGGGAAGCGCCGCATACAAAAAACGTCAGACAGCCACAAAGACTGTCTGACGTTTTTTAACACACTTATATTCAATGTCTGATTAGCACAATTAGATACGTTTAATAATGCGTCTGAAAAGTGCTGAGTGGGCGCAGACTGTGCTGCGCTTTTTTTGACGGTATTCCTGCCGTATATCTAAAAATAAAGCCATCCATGACCTGTTCCTTTCTACGGACAGACACAGATGGCAAGAGAAGAAAGCCCTAATGTGAAAAGCCGTTTTTTTTTATTGGCTTCACAAACAGGGCAAATATATTCTATTGTAAAAACGCATGATAAGCACATCTCTACACGTTCTATTAGGGAATTTATAGAAACGCTTACGCACGATAGAATGTAGTAGAGGTGATTAAAAATGCGTAAAAATATTTTACAGCACATAGGGGCCATAGTCAGCGGCAGACGGAATGAAGAACATCTGACACAACAGCAGCTTGCTCAGCAGACCGGCAGAGGACTTCGACATATTCAAAATATAGAAAAGGGACGGGTCAATGCGTCTATCGAAGTCCTTGCCGATGTAATCTACCGACTTGGCCTTTCGGCAGATGTCTTGTTTTACCCCGAAATGCCGAAGATAGAACAGCAGACAAAGCAATTACTTTGCAAATTTGCGGCCTGTACTGAAGAGGAACGTGCGTTTCTGTTAAAAACTCTCGATTGTATGGTAGAGCAGACGCAAGATCAACATAAAAACGCAAATAAAAATATCAAATAAGAGAAAGACGCTTGAGAGATAACTTTACTTTGTCAAATGGTTGCTGATGAGTATAAAGTAAATTTCTGCGAATATTCAGCAAGAACTTATGATATTTTTCCGTCACTCACTGTAATAATCCGGCTGCTGCTTTTTGCAGCTTCCGGCGAATGAGTAACCATGATAATTGTCTGTCTGCTTTCCTGGTTGATCTCCTGCAACAAATTCATAATGTCTGCCCCGGTACGGCTGTCAAGGTTTCCCGTTGGCTCGTCAGCAAACAAAATTTGGGGCTTGCCGATCAATGCGCGGGCGATTGCAACACGCTGTTGCTGCCCGCCGGACAACTCGCGGGGCGTGTGTTTTCTCCTGTCAGATAAGCCGACAACCTCTAAAATTTCAGCAAGCTCATTTTTATAGTCACGCATTTTCTTTCCGTCCAACAAAAGCGGGAGCATGATATTTTCCTCTACGTTCAAGTTTGGGATAAGATTATAGAACTGGAATACAAAGCCTATATTCTGCCGCCTTATCCGGCTCATTTTTTCATCACCCAGCTTCGATATATCTATGCCATTGAGAAAGACAGCTCCGCTTGTAGGCGTATCAAGACCGCCAAGAATATAAAGCAAGGTACTTTTACCGGAACCGGATTGCCCCATGATAGAAACAAATTCTCCTTGCGAAACTTTCAAAGATATGCTTTTCAATACCCTTGTTCTGGTATCGCCAAGCTGAAAGTCTTTTACAATGCTTTTCCCCTCAATAACGATTTTTTCTGTTAATTCTCTCATGTGACAATGCCTCCTATTCAAATTTAATTTCTTCTATCAGTTTCATATTACGACTTTTCATGAATGGTACGACGGAACCTAACAGCGTAATGAAAATCCCTAATCCCCCTGCGGCAAGAAACGTCCATAAATCCAGTTCCGGCAGCATGGAGATTTTGGGAGCTGCCACAAGGAAAATTGTCTGAATTTCCATGTAGGAAACAAAAATAGCGATTACTGCACCGATAAGCCCGATCGATGCGCCCTCTATCAATGTCATTTTCCTGTTTTGGCGGTTGGATAGACCAATGGATTTATACATGGCAATCGTGCGCCGTTTCTGCATATAGTTAATCAAAAGATTGTTGATCACACCGACGGTTGCAAGCAGCAGGATAAAATAGGTCATGGTGTGCATTGGTTCTAAAAATGCGCCAACGGTTGAAAGTGCGTCTGAATTAAATTCCTCTACGGTGCGGCTCCAATTTGATGTTTCCCCAAATAAAGCCCGTATCTGTACCATGATTGCGTCGGGGTCTGCGGCTGTATAAGCTAAGAAGTCATAGACTGTTGCTCCAAAGTCTGAAACAGCGCAGTAAGCGGGGATAACAGCTTCTACATCCGTTGCCCTTGATTTGAAACTGCCAGCAATGGTATAAGGAATTTCCTCTGTTCCATTTGAGAGAAGTATTTCGTCCCCAACTGAAAAGCCGGTACGTTGCAAACAATCCTCGCTTAAAATGACAGAGCGTTCTTTGTTCCCAAAGGAAGCAACAGCCTGTCCCAATAAGCCTTTATCTGTAAATTTTAGAGCCAGCATGGAACTATACCACTCCAAATTGTCTGTACCCTCTAAACGGGAAAATGTGATACCTCCTGTTTTTATCGTATTTTCAAATACATAGACAGCAAGTACCTTTTCAATCCCCTCCATTTCTTCCACCCGTTCCACAAATTCCGGCTCCATACGTCCGTCTGCAAACCCTTGAAGTTCCGCGCCATGAAAAACGTCGCTGATATAGGTTGTTACAAAATTTCCCACAACGCTGATCGCAATAATCGCGGATATGCTTATAAACAGCAGAGTTATGTTTTGTGTAGTGTTTTTGTTATCTTTCATGTTACGGGCGGCTATCCTGCCCTCGTTTCCGGCTATCGCTCCAAAAATACGTTCAAAAACTCCGCTTAAAATATTGGTAAAAATCGGTATTACAAGGATTGTCGCCGCAATAAGTCCCAGCAGAGAAAAGCCGCCTGCAAGATAGAGCATATTTCCCGATGCAAGGTGCGGCAAAAATACTGATATGGCAAATAGAATGGTTCCAATTCCAACAATCAGCGGGTGCGGGATATGACGTTCCTCCACTGTGCCTAAAACAACATCTTTTATCGGCAGACGGCTTGCCCTGCGGACTGGCAGCCATGCAGAAAGTAACGATACGGTGACTGCAACGGTAAAAGAAAGGAAAGCGCCGGGGAGAGAAATAATAACAGGAATTTCTATTCCCTGTGAAAGTGTCTTTCCCATTCCCTGTAAAATAGCTTTTAATACGAAGATACCAACAGGAATACCGATTAGCCCACCTATACAACCGTAAAATAGGCTTTCCAAAAGCAGAATACGGGTTACGGCTTTTTTCGTTGCGCCGATACTGCGGAATGTGCCTATGACCGGCAAACGGTCTAAGGTAATGACTTTATAGCTGCTATAAATGATGAAAATGCTCATAGTCAGTGAAAAAAAGCTGATAAGGAAAAACGGCATAGATTTCTGTCTTGCGTCGGCAGCGATCTGCATTTCATTGACAATCTCTGATACCCGGTATTTTTCTGTATCAAGGGCATTTCGCAATTCAGAGATTAAATCGTTTGTAGTGGTATGCCCGGCGGCTTCGATCAGAATTTCACTGTAACCGTTGTCTTGCCCCAAAATCTCTTTTAAGGTTTCCAAAGGTAAAAGGGCGGTCGCTCCCCTTGTATGGCGCAGGAAAACCGTATCATAAGCGGCGATTTCCAGCACTTCAAAATCTATGGGCGAACCGCCTATCTGTAAGGTGATAGTATCGCCTTTTTCTATTCCATACTTTGATGTAAACCTGTCTGGCAGAATAATCTGATAGCCCACAAAGTTCGTTATTTCACCGCCATTTCGCAGACGCGGCTTGTTGATCTGATTTAATGCGTCTATATCAGCGGCAAGCAGATCAACGGTTTCGTAATATCCGTTTTCATGGTAAAGGGAAGTTCCCTCTAATATCCCGGCTTTTGTCTGTATGACAGGCAGGGTGGGAATATCCCCTGCATAAATGCCGCCCGTCACATTCTGCACGGAAACAGTGGCACTCCCCGCCATACCACGCGCCATTTTACGCTGTGCGCTTTCATAAGACACCCCAATAGAAAAGGATACAAACAACAGCATAGCGGACAGAAGTATTGACAGGAGCATAACGGCGGTTCTTACCTTGCGTTCCTGTATGTTTGTTAAGATATACTTTAGAATGATTTTCAAATTTACACCTGCTTTCTATGCGCTATTTCAACGCATTTTCGATTGCTTTCAAAACGGTATCGCTGGTAAATGTTGCGCCGGATATTGCGTCAACTTCCAATGTCTGTCCGGCACATACTTCTCCGGCAATCCTTTCAGCTTGTCCCATGTAAGAAGCCTTATGTTCTAATACTTCAATATCCATTATTTCATGGTTTTGTACACGGACTTTAACAACGGCTATTAAAATTTTGTTTTGACATACGCCTATATACTCACCATCTGCCACTGTGTTTAAGTCCACCGTGCCAATCTCCAAAGCCTGCGGGCGCAGCAGCAGGGCGAAAACGGCAAAGCACAAAAAAGCTGTAACCAATATAGCTGCCAAAAATGGAAATACCTTTTTTATGTTCATGTTCCACCTCCTTACCTGTAATCAAAAAAGGTTGACCGTCACTACATTTCACATAGTAGATGGTCAACCTTAATCTCATTTTCATTCTATCTTAATTAACCTTAAATGCCGGGAAAGCGGATAAGAAAAGCGGTTCCGGCTCCGGGACTGCTGGTAACAGAAATTGTACCTCCATGAAGTTCTATAATGCTTTTTGCAATCGCCAGCCCCAAGCCTGTTCCTTCGGACTTGCTCTCTGTATTTGTTCCTCTATAATAGCGATCAAATAATTGGTCTGTTTCTTCCGCACTCATACCTATTCCGTTGTCTGATAGGTTTATATTCAGCCAACAATCAGAAACGGAAATTTGCACGGTTACTTCCGTATCTTTGCCGCCATGCACAAAAGCATTGATAATCAGATTTTGAAATGTCCGTGTGAAAAGCTTTTTATCAAACGAAAATATAGCCGTTTCGTCTGTTATATTTTCGCTACACTGAAATGCAATCGTGCGTTCCTCGTATTTGGGGCGGTTCAGAATGTCAATGGATAATTCTCGTAAAAAGCGGACAATGTTCTGTTCCTGCCTGTTGATTGGAAGCATATCATTTTCTAATTGCCATGTTAATTTTAAGTCGTCAATCAGATTTTCCATATATGCCGCGTTTTTTAGCATTATTTCTGCATACCGCTTACATTGGGGGATTGTCTTTTCTGTATCATCACATAAAATCTCCGCATATCCTTTTATCGGGGACAAAGGAGTTTTTAAGTCATGGGTAATATTAGAAATCCATTCCCGGCGTAGGTTTTCTGTTTTTTCACGCAGACGATCACTCGCCCTTACTTCCCCGTCCAATTCGTTCAGACTTTTTATCAAATCTCGAAATGCGCCTTTTTCTTTGGCGGGCAGATAGCAGCGTCCCGAAATATCCCGAATGGAAGCGGATAATCTGCTGATTGCTTTTGTTACCAATAGTCCATAGCCCAATCCTAAGAAAAGGACGATTACTAATAAAATGCCGATAATGAAAATGATTACCTTTTTCCCGCCTGCAAACCGTTCTCCGTTTAAATACATGGTTACTTTTTGAATGTTCATAGGGAAATACAGAACATAGGCATAGTCTTTTTCGTTTCCTGTTATGACACCAATAAAAGCAGTCATATCTTCCGGGCTTGCATTGTCAAAGTGTCCCGTCTGATAAAGCTGTAAAAGGTCGGTATTAGAATAATAGTCCTGTGCGTTATTTGGTTTTTGATACGCATATACTTCATTTCCGGCATCGTCCAGAATTTGCAGCCCTACATGGGTTTCCTGTAATAATTCAAGCCCTGTCTGTTTTATTTTAGGGGTATCGTTTACGAAAACAATGTATTTTGAAAAATCCTGCGTAAAAATTTTAGGCTGGTCGCTACGGACATTTTTACCGTTTGGATTTGTCGCAGTAATCAGCATTGCAAAAAGGCAACACACGGCAATGAGGGTTCCTAAAAGTGATAAGAAAAATATCAAATAAATATGAAAGGTGGTACGGTAGCCGGATTGCTTCATTTAATCAGTCCTTTTCTTTAATTTGTAGCCCAAGCCTTTTATCGTAATCAGTTGCTTTGGAGCAGACGGAGTATCCTCAATCTTTTCTCTGATATGGCGAATATGTACCATGATCGTATTATCACAAATGCAACTGTATTCTCCCCATACCTGTTCGTACAGCCGTTCTTTGCTGATGATCTTATCTGCATTTTCCATGAGATAGGACAATAATAAAAACTCACGCCCTGTCAGTTCGATTTCCTGTCCTCGTTTATAAATCCGGCAGCTTTCCTTATCAAGTGTAAGGGAGCCAACAGCCAGTAAATCATTCAGACTTTTGCTTTTGTCAGATTGGTATTGCTGGCGGCGAAGCTGCGCTTTGATACGGTAAACAATTTCCCGTGGGCTGAAAGGCTTTGTAATGTAATCATCACCCCCACTGGAAAGCCCAAGTATCTTGTCAATATCATCATTCCTTGAAGATAGGAACAGGATAGAACAAATTGAAAATTCCCGTATCTGTTTACATACCTCGATCCCGTCAATATCCGGCAGCATAACATCCAATACAATCACGTCCGGCTGGTATTCCCTGCATATCTGAACTGCGTCCTTTCCTGTGTATGCTTTTTGAATATCTACAAAGTTGTCTTGACGTAATGCTTCCTCTATCAGATCAGAAATATCTTTTTCGTCGTCTACTAATAATATTTTACTTTTCATTGTCTGCACCGCCTTTTCGCTTTTTCCTTTTATCCATAGGCTTCTCTGCGTCCTTTGGTATCAACCACATACGACTAAACTTTGCTATGCCGGGTATGCGGTTTTCTTCACATAGCTTTTGCACCCGTCTTTCTGAAATGCCCCATTTTTTCGCTGCTTCTGGGGCAGAAATATATTCTAACATTTTCACTCTTCCTTTCCATAAGCTTAATTGTTATAATTATATACGGTTAGCCGAATAAATTCAAGTTGTTCCACAAGAATTATTTTAGATAATTAATTGAACAAGGTAGCAGCCCATCATCGAAGCTACTATTGACGATGCAATCAAAATGGAAGTATAGAGTCTGTTTTGATTTAGGGAATTTTTTACTTAGCACAAGAATCTTATTATTATATAGGGTAAGGAAAGCGTGATTAAGTTAAGAGCGTGTAGGTTTATAGAATGTTCCCATAACGTAGGCAAGCAATGAGCTGGAATATCCTTTTGGGATATTCCGGCTCGCTTGTTGGGGTTCCCCCAAGCCCCAGGCCGTCCGCCTGCGCGTCCGACCGAACACGCCTATCGGCGTGGCTTTGCGCTCCCTGGGGTCGCTTCCTCCTGCACATCCATGCAGGAACAAAAAAATGACTGTTGAAAAAAATGAGAAAAACCAACACTTGTACTTATGATGAGAAAAGTGTTATAATAAAACCGTAATTCAAACAATACAAAAGTACAAGTAATACGAATTACAATCAATAAGCAATTATAAAATCGATGTTCACGAGCTGAAAACAAAAGTGAAAATCGGGAACTGAAATATATTGTGTCATGTTTTTGTAGATAATGGGTACTCGTGGTAGAATCAGCCCTCATAATTTTTTATGTACTATTAAAAAGGGCACAAGTAGCATATTTCAATGAATATTAATGGTGAATCTGTTTATTACAATAGTTCATATTACTAATTTATATCTAACAAGATGATTTGTCAAATTTACCTATATACAAAATAAGCAAACATATCCAAAGTATCAAATGGTTCAAACATGAGAAAAATCTGGATTCGAAATGACTTCTCGAAAAGGAGCTAATAATATGCTAATCAAGAAAAGATTAAAGGAAATCTCTATTGCTGTAATTGGTGATTACTTTCTAGACCAATTTCTTTATATAGACATGAATAAAACAAGTGAATCTCTCTATGTAAATGGTCCAGCATATTATGTTAATGGTATTAAAAAAAGCGCAGGGGCTGCTGGAACAATAGCTAAAAACTTAGCTAATCTTGGGGTTGGACATATTTATGCCGTCGGATTTGTTGGAAATGACGGTAATGGAATTGAACTAAGAAACGCAATGATTGAACTTGGTATTGATTGCAGTGGACTTATTACAACTGATATTCGTATTACACCAACATACACTATAATACTTCATCAAAATGGTTCGTCACAACATGAAATCTGTGAATATGATTACTTAAATAATAAAGTAACGCCCTTAGAATTGCAGAAACAAATTTCAGATGTCATAAACAAACTATCATATGAAAATAATTTGGACGCAATAATTGCCCTCGACCAACTTGATACAGAAGACTGTGGAGTTATTACTGCATTAGTTTCTGAAACATTATCATATATTGCTAATGAGAAACTGGTTTATTTTGATTCCAGAAAGCACGTCGGAAGAATAAAAAATGCAATTATTAAATGTAATTATAGAGAATTTATAGGATCTGCTTTATATGATAATTCAATAGCATTTAAAGAATCATGTAAAAAGGCAAGTAAAAAAACGGGGCAAATTCTTATTGTGACTAAAGATGAAGATGGTGCGTTTATAGCATCGGATGGAGATTTGTTACATATTCCGGCGAAAAAAATAAAGCAACCTATAGATTCTCGTGGTGCTGGAGATGCTTTCACCAGTGGATTTATTACAGCATTTTGTTGCGAGATTCCTCTTTATATTGCTGGTCTAATTGGAGCAACAACGGCATCGATGTGCGTAACCCAAATTGGTACAACAGGATGTATGTTATTTGACGATGTAGTGGATAACTTTGAAAGGTGGTATATTCATGACAATCTCGGACATTTCCCAGAAATTGCGCATAGATAATAAACAGATTCTTATGACTAAAGGGAATAAGTATCTATTAATTAGACCTATTGGGATTGGAAAAAATAATATTGTATACTACGCATTGGGAACGGAAGGCTTACAAAAAGGAAATTTTTTTGCAATTAAGATACAATACAATTTAGAAGGAAAACGGGTAAAGAGATTTTTCCGTGAAGTCTCTTTTTTGCGTCAACATCAACATCCATATATAGTAAAATATTACGATGAGGGATATTATAAAATAGAAGATAAAATATATCCTTTTGTCGTGATTTCATGCTTACCATATACATTAGAAGATTATATTACCAAATTTGAAGTGAGTTTTTGCAAAAAATTATAGGTGATTTTAGATTATCTCTTTAGAAGTTCTTATATATCGGTATAGCCCGTATTTTTGGGCTTTTCCGGCATCTTAGATATGGGGAGAAGTTCACATATACCCTCATAACTTTTCAGGTTTTCCCTCTCAAAAGTAGTAAAAAAGTAGTAAAGCCTTCTGCGGCTATACTGCAATCAGCCTTTCCATTTCAGCCCTTGCGGAAGCGAATGTTGCGTGTGCGTAATAGTTCAGTGTCATAGTGATGTTGGAATGCCCCATGATATACTGTAACGCTTTGGGGTTCATGCCTGCATTGGCCAAGTTGGTACAGAACGTATGGCGTAAGGTGTGCGGGGTCATTACTCTGGGTAACGCTTCCTCATGGCTTTTGTTGTACTTCTCCGCAAGCCCCCGGAACATACTGTCATAGCTGGCCGCCGTTTTCGGGAAACCGTTCCGGTTAAGGAAAAGGAAATTGCTGTAACCGTCAACCGTGGCCGTTTTCGCTCCCCTGCGGTTCTTCAACACACGCCCCAACGCTTCATATACTTTTTTACTCATTGGAATCTGCCTGATGCCGCTCTGTGTTTTTGGCTTCTCTATGTAGTACCCGGTCTCTGCACTCCGTAAAAGCTGATGGTCTACATGGATTACCCGTTCTTCAAAGTCAAGGTCGGTTTCGGTCAGCCCGCAGAGTTCGGAAACCCGAAGCCCCGTTCCCAGCAGTATGATAACCTCGTCACGGTATTTCCGGTAGACGCTGTCACTTTGCATAAAGGATAAAAGGCTTTCTTCCTGCTTTGCTGTGAGGGGTACTTTCGGCTCCGTGTCATCCTTAATCACGGTGTTTAGCTGGAAGTCAAAGGGGTTCTTCCTGATGCAGTCGTCCTGTATCGCCGTATAGAACGCAGCTTTTAAGGAACGCTTGTCATTGCTTATGGTCTTGTAGGACATCCCCTTTTCTTTCATGCGCAGCGCCCATTCTTTCGCATCAGACGGCTTCACGCTGTCAATAGGGCAGGAACCGAGCTTATCCGCTTCCAGCAGCTTCATCAGCCGTTCACGCCCCTTTGTGGTGTTATGCCTTACGTTCCCGTGGTGCCGTATCTGCTTTGCGTAAAGGTCGCAGACGGTCATTTTCTTTCCAACTGTGTCTATCCCGTCTTCAAAGTCTTTCCGTATCTCTTTTTCCTTTTCCCGGAGGGATATGCCGTCTCGCTTCCCGGCCGGGGTTTTGTCCGTGGGTACCAGCTTCCATGCATAGACAAATCTCACTTTGCCAAAAATATCGGTATATTTGTAAGCATATCTCCCGTCTTTTCTCTGGCTCTCTCCTGAACGCAAAATGCGGTTTTGATTATCACGTCTTTTTTCCGACATTGTTTCTGCTCCTTTCCGTGTCGGAAAGAGCCCTGATATGCTTATATCTATTATAGCACATTCAGGGCTCTTTTTCACTGTTTTTGGCTAAATTGCGTCCAGTGTGTCAATGATTTTTTCAAACTGTTTCCGCTTAATCTGGATGCGGTTGCCGTTTAAGAATATCCAGTCTGCCGTGGGGTTTTCCCCTGCAAGTTTGCGCAGCTTGTTTTCCCCGATACGGAAATACTTTGACGCTTCCTCAATGGTAAGCGTGTACTTTTCCCAGATGGGAACATCAGTCCTGTTCATTATCTCCCTCCTTCCCTACAGAAGCAAGACTGCCGGGTTCCACGCATGGAGCCTCACGGAACATGGATTCAAACAGTTCTTTGGGGGTGCTGGCGGTGCTGTCCTGTTCCCGGTAATGTCTGGAATATCTGTTTTCCTTTTCGGCGTTATCCACAGCCCGGTAAGCCTCTGCCTCTTTGTCATATTCAACCGCCCTGATATGGGATGCGTCCATTTCAATGGTCAGTGAAATTCTTCTCAATAACTGTTCCAGACTGTCAACAAAATTTGCGGGAGCCCGGCTAAACAGCTGCCGGTAAAATTCTACCGGATTATATGGTGATGTAATGAGAATCAGGTCACAGGCCAGAGGCTTGTCATTGTATCTGGACGGTGCCATGACCTGACTACCGAAAGGGTCAAGTATGCGCAGTAAATCCGGGTATTTCATCATGTCAGCCCGAAACTCGTCAAGGATTATGGTATGCTCGCCGGAGTAATTCTGGAAAATATCCCGGCTGCTTCCCGTGATGAAGTAGGGGCGGCCTGACTTTTCGGCGTATTCTTTGGCTAAACTTGTTTTTCCTGTTCCCGCTTCTCCGCTAATCCATATGACTTTTATCCGTTTCCCACTCTTTTTCATTTCTTCCCGCCATTTAGCCGCCTGAAATTGCAGGTGCTTGCACCACACATCCTCAATCTGGCGTCTCATTCTCCCGTACTGGCTGCCGCTTAACCGTTTTTCCAGTTCCTCTTTCGAGATTTCCCCTTTATAGAGGGAATCCAGCAGGATTTTACTGTTTGCCGTCTGCCTGCTTCGCTCAACCTCTTCCGTGATTCTCTTTATCTCTTCCTGATAATTGAAATTCGCTATGACTCTTGACGGGGGGTACTGGTATTTGTTTCCAGAATCTTTTGTGGCGTGGATAAGGTAAGAATAGCCGTTTTCCGCTTTTCCTTTCCACATTTCAATGGACTGCGGCTCGTCTCCCAGTTCCTTTGCAATGCTGTTAATGGAGCGGGCATTCTCAAAGGACAGCATCACGTGTACATGGTCTTCTGCGGGTTCCCCCTGTTCATTGACATCATTGTCATGCACAATCAGTGCATATCTCTTCGGTGCCATCTTTTTCACCCGGCTGACTAGCTGGTCTGTGCTTCCGACTGGCAGGTGCCTTATCTGCTGTGTGTACATCATGTTTTTAGACCTGACACGGCAGTTTTCTTTGTCTGACATTCCGGTGTCACTCCTTCCCCTGATTTTCCTGTGTTTCCGAACGTTCCTGACACTCTGACACTTTAGTTTTCTGGCGGTATAACAAGCCCACCGCCAGAAAACAACAGTTTTTTTAGAAACTGACACTGACACCACGATTCCGGCAGGCCGGAATCGTGGTGAATCTTCATTCTTACGAAGCGTAGTATTCCTCCAGAAGCCTTCCCAGTTCCGCATAAACTTCAAACTCCATGTTCGGGAAATGCAGATACCCTGGCGTGTCGTGTATGCCGTCCGTGGAGGAAAACAGGCAATCTCCGGCTCTATATGCACGCCCCGCATTAAAGGTCCTTAGCCGTTCACTGTTCCAGATAAGCCGGGCTTCCTCCACCGTAGGCTTGAACAGGATTTTGGTTGTCATTGCTGACTTTAACATGGACGGCAGGCCGCCTTCCTCCACTGACGCTTCCGCAATGGAGATGATGACAAAGCACCCGGCAGACGCCCCCATGGTTATAATGCGTTTCAATAAACTTTCAAAATCAGATATATTGAATCCCCCGTTCCCTCTGGCAGACTTTGGGAAAAGGCTTTTTAATGCCACATATTCATCAATGAACAGGATACTGGGGTGCATCCCGGCATCCCACCATTTCACGGCATTACCGGTCTCCTGTGAACGTCGGTTCAATACTGCCTGCCGGGTCTTTCTCGTAGATTCAAATTCTTCCATCAACGCTATGACTGGTTCGACATCCCCGTTGGGATTTACGGCCACAACATGGGGGAGCATTGACAGTTCCGCCAATTTCGGGTCAATGATGAAGATGTTGGAATCATACTTATCACGTCCGCACAGTAAGAGCGGAAGCAGGATTGTAATGGTGCCCGTGGTCTTCCCGCTCCTTGTCTTCCCGGCGACCAGGATACTGCCGGAGGTTTTCAGGTCGATAAAGGTTTCCATGTCAATCGGGATTTTCGTTTTGTCCGGCGATTTCAGCCCTTCCACGGAATTCACCGTCAGGCTCCTGTCGGCCAGCACGTCTTCAATCCGGTAAGCCACCCGGTTAAAGGCTTCGTCCGCTTCACAGCTGACAACCGCATACTTCCCGTATTTCCCGTTCAGGGAAGACGATATGACCGGCGCAATGTTCAGTAAATTTTCTACTGTGCATGAAACAGCCCTGACAGAGATTTCAAATGTTGTGCTGTTGAGCCTCCGGCACCTGACGGGCGGGAGCAGTTCCCCTTCCCGGAAGCTGAGCGGGTTCCCATACACTGGGTCATACAGCCTCTTTTTTACACGGTGTTCTATCTGCTTTTCGGCACCGCCCTTAATATGCAGGGCAAGCGACAGCGTGAGCAGGGCAGCCGCCATTGCCATGGATATGGCAGAGGCTTTCACGAGATAGAGGTTCAGGCTGAACACGTCCGAATGGTTCAGATATTTCATCAGTCCTAAAAAGGCTGAGTAAAAGAGGAGAAATCCCCCCGCCGCAAGAATCCAAGCGGCGGGGGAAAAATACCTGACTCCCTTCTTATAATGGTTCATAATGGTTCACTCCCTTCACTTACTTGTTCGGTGTAAGTACCCGGACATCGTCAGCAGTTATTGACAGCTGGTTGCGGTAATCCCCGTACACGGTAGCGGCCGCATTGACAGGCACCACAAAGGCATTCATCGGGATGTTTACGTCCTTACGCACCTTTATGGTCAGCTTCTCATAACGGTTCGTGACGTTTTCCCCGTCTTTCTGCTTATACAGGGTGTTGTCCTTGACAATAGTCGTTTCAAGTTTGATTCCCATGTGGGCTTTGGTGTTGAAATCCGTCCATTCACTTATGCCAGTGACCTGAAGCACCTTGTCTTTGGAAAATTCCTCGTAGTCAAATCTTAAAAACTGGTTTAATTTCTTTAATGCCATTTCTTTTGTCTCCCTTCTAAATTGAATTTGTTTTAGGTTACATTGATATGGTAGCATACCCCGCTTTTTTTCCCACTTCGCAGTATAAGGCATTTATCGCCTGAACCCCGCATGGAGGAAGGGAAACTCAGGCAGAGTTCCCTTTCCTTTGGCATTGTTCTTTCATCAGGGTAAAAATCAGACGTTCTATTGTACTTGTTTCCATTTTTCCACACGTCTGACGGATAGTGGAGCATATAGCGTTTTCTCGTATGCTTTTCAGGATTTCTTCGTCCTGATAAAGTTCCGTCACTTCACTTAATGTGAGCGGCGGGAACCCCAGAACGTTAACAATTTCTGTAGTGGAAAAATGCAATACCTGAAAGATTTCGAGGATGTCAAAAATATCAGACAGGCCACGGCCAGTGGATTCCAGCCGTTGATAAGTCTTTTCAGACTTGCCAAGTAACTCGGCAACTTCACGCTGTTTTAGGCCCAGTTTTTCACGGTGTAAAAACATCTGTTGTCTTAATCGTTCTTTAATCATATAGATACTCTATATGATGCGCATCATAATACTTTCTCTTATAGGCGGGTACCCTGATTTGTCAGTGACGTTTTCCGCATTTGCAACTGCGGGGCGGTAGTGTTCATTACTACCGAAACCATCATTTCAAGATGGAATTTATTAAATTTTTATTAAATTTTGGACAAATCGCTTGACAACTTTCCCTAAAATGTTAACATTACATTAGATAGAGGTTAAGAAGATGGGAAGGTAGACAGAGGAAAATTGAGAAGTAATTTTTTATCAAAAGAAAAAAGGGGAACGGGGATATCCCCGTGGTGACTCAGACGTATGTCTGAGTCATTCATATAATATAAAAATGATTAAGGTTGAAATATAGTGGATTGATAAAGGAAATGTAAAAGAGAGTGGATTGTGAAAAACCCCTCTCTTTTATAGTAAGAAGAAATAAAAAATTGAATAAACCTTTTACCGCTTTCAGCTTATCATCTTAATCTTCTTGCTGTTTTGGCGGTGTTATATGCCGTTACTACAGAAGCGGCGGCATTTATCTTTGATGTAGTTGCTGTTTCCTGCTGCAAGCGTCTGATATCTTCCTGAATTGCCATCTGGTCTTGCTGGAACTGTTGCGTTTCTAACAGGTTATACGCTTCTTTTAAACTTTCGGCTCTTCCTTCATTAATAATATTCCACAGGCGAAAAAGGTCAGAATAGTTGTAAAATTTCGCAGGGAAATTTTTTGAACCGTTTATATAATCCGGCTTACTTTTTTCCTGTCTGAGAATATTCTGTGCTTCTACCAGCTTCTTTTCTGCCGGATTTGTATAAAGCAGGCTTTTTACATATAGTAAAAGAAATAAAATTCCCCCAAAAAGAATAATCCCGCCAAGACCACCGGCCTGCAAAACATGGTGTTCGTCAAAGGAAAATAGCCCCCTGTCACCTGACAGAAAAAACAGAATATAAAGAATCAAAAAGACTATTGATATAACTATCCCCCATTTCCATTTTTTACGTGCTTTTTCATAATTGCTCTCGGCGGCTCTCACGTTATTTTCTGCTGTGGCAACAGGCGCCGTTAGTCTTTTCTTTTCAGATAAACAGTCTAAAATTTCTTTTTTGTTCATATCTTGTCTCCTTTGTAGAAAATTTATTTTTCTGTATACATATGTTTTAGAAGGGACGGGGGATTGTCCACGGGAAGACTGGCCCGCGTATGTGGGCCGGAAAAAGAAAATTCCCCAAAAAAGCAACAGCAGGAACAGGATGTTTCTGCTGTCACTCTTATGGTATTTATTCGTAGGTTGTGCAGTAGCTGTTTCTGTCACCGTTAAGAGCATGCTGTTTCATATGCTGTTTCAATGCATCATAATCGGTTGTGGAATGACCGCAGTTGCAGTGATAGTGAGCCACTTTCTGCTGCTCGCCACCCAGTACAAGTGTAGCTTCATCACCCTGAACAATGCCACTTCCCATTTCATCCTTTGCTGCCTGCTCTGCTGCAAGTCTCTCAGCCTCTGCCTGCTCTGCCGCAAGTCTTTCAGCCTCTGCCTGTTCTGCTGCAAGTCTTTCAGCCTCTGCCTGTTCTGCTGCAAGTCTTTCAGCCTCAAGTCTTGCTGCTTCTTCTCTTGCTGCCTGCTCTGCGGCTGCTTTCTCTGCTGCTGCCTTTTCAGCGGCTGCCTTTTCAGCGGCTGCTTTCTCTGCTGCTGCTTTTTCAGCTGCAAGTCTCTCAGCCTCAGCCTTTTCAGCGGCTGCTTTCTCTGCTGCTGCCTTTTCAGCTGCCTCTTTCTCTGCAGCTTCTTTCTTTGCCTGCTCTGCTGCAAGTCTTTCAGCCTCTGCCTTTTCAGCCCCTTCTTTCTCAGCGGCTGTATTTCCAGCGGCTTCTTTCTCAACTGCTGTCGTATCAGTGTTTGCAGTCTGTGTCTTTTCAGAAGCCGTTATGTTATTGCCCGCCACAGCAGTGCTGTCGGGCTTTGTGGTTGACTGTACCACGGAGTTAGCAGCTGTAGCGTTTTTTTTGCTGTCGGATACCTTAACGGACTGTACAGGAACCTCTGTCTGCTTGCCGTCTTCCGTGTCTGCGGATGCCAGAAGAAGCTGCTTATCTTCATCAGACTGGACATCAGGCGTGTTCTCTTTCTCTGCCCTTTCGCCTTGTTTGTCGTCATCCACCGGCACAGAATCTTCGGTCTCTGTGTCAGCAGATGCCTCTGCAACAGGCTCATTGTCTGCGGAAACGTCAGCCGTAGAAGACATATTCAGACCTACCGCACCAGCCGCTGTTATGCCGACAGACAAAACTCCGGCTAACACTTTCATTAAAACAGTTTTTTTCATACGTGATTACCTCTCTTTTTGTAAATTTTAAAACAACAAGCGAAAAATCCCGAACAGTTCAGCAGAGAGGGCATAGGTTTATGCCCCTCTGCCAATCTGCCGAGATAAACAATAAGAAAGCGGTGCAGGATTTTTCTTTCCTACACCGCTGAAAATACAGCACCACAAATCCAAATACACGCTGGTTTTCCACTTGAAATAGTGTGGAAAATTCGCTATACTTGAATTGGCGCATAATATGCTGTGTGGGAGGTCGCTTCTCCTGCATAGGGGTGTAGGGAATTGGCGTTCCCTACATCCTGCCTTTTATTATCTATCTCGTTTTTTTATTATACCGCCACTGTATAAATTTAGCAAGGGGTTATATTAACGGAAAACAGCAAAAAACACAATCAAGAGGGAATGAAAGATAATGCGTCTTTTCATTCCCTCTTTTTCCATTCTTCTTTGGCCTGCGTCCGCTGTGTCAAGGGTTGCCCTACGGCGTATCGCTCCGCTTGCCCCTTGACACGCTACGTTTTGTTTTTGCCTTTTCATTGTGGCTTTTTATCAGATATCTGGTCTTTGGGCTTGCAGGGTTCCGGGTAACATATCAAGGCTCTTTCCCTCAAAAGTAGTAAATTGGTAGTATTTTTAGCTTGAAATCCTGCTTGTATGCCCGTAAATCAAGGCTTTTTGAGATAATCAACCTTTTTGAGAAAAAACTATGCTTTGCGTGCCAAATGGCATCTGTTCTATGCTGGCTGAAAAATCAAAATACACTCCATCGTGATATAAAACCACTTAATATTCTTACGGATAAAGAAAATGTGTTTTTGGGTGATTTTGGATTGATAAAAAATTTAAATAAAGAGCAACTGCTAATGTCTGAATGGGATGATGGTGAAACAGAAGATATTCTAAACGCATCAGACACGATGCCAAGGTTTTATCGTACACCCGAACTTGTTCAATTTGCTAAGAAAGAGGACATTCTTCACATAGAGTCTGATACTTTTCAAATGGGGCTTGTTTATTGCAGTTTGTTTACAGGAAAAAATCCGCTACAGCCCTCAGAAACGAAACTGGATGATTTAAAGATTTGTATTTCTGAAATTGATGAATTTCATGTTGATTATATGATATTAAAAAGAATCAACAGCCTAATTGAACGAATGTTAGATAAGGATTATAATATGCGAATAACTCCAGAATGTGTCCTGCAAGAAATTGTATCGATATATAGTGCTTATTTTATGTAATTTTCCAATGCCCTCTCATTCGTGGAATAGCTTTGTCACCTTTTCCTTGTTGCAGTTTAGCGTGGCCGTAGCTTTCTCTTGGGTGAAGTAGAAGAACACGCACCCGTTATCGTCCAGATAGTCCTATGCGGTCAAGCAGTAGGCCGGGGTCTACTACACTTTTACTTCCAGCGATACGCCTTTGTAGCGGCGGTCGGTCAATAGGATTTTGGGGATACGGTAGAAGCTGTACTGGTCGGCTTCATTCCCGTAGTAGTAATTCAGATTCAAAGTTTCCGGCATTTTGAAAGCCTCCTGTCTAAATGAAAATGCCCCGGCGATCTGCGTCACCGGAGCAAAGTTATCTATAACAAAAAAGCCGCACAGTAGCTGGTTGTTCGTCAGTTACTGTGCGGCTTGTGGTTTCGATATTCGGTTTTTCGCGGTGTGTGCCAGAATAGGCCATCTTTTCGTAAACGGTAGATAGTGCGTACCTCGACTATGGAGGCAAAATATGTGACAATAGACTATATTTCTATCACA
>RAZA01000033.1 GCA_003612485.1 bacterium D16-50 | reverse complement strand
TCTTTTTCTGCACGATATTCAGTTGTCAATTTTCAAGTGGCATCTCATTCATTGAGATTCCGAGAAGTTATCCGTTTTCTCACCGAAATTCCCAGCACGGCGCAGACCGCCACCGCAATGAAATAAGGGCCGTACCTTCTGACCATCACCAGCCTGTTCTTGCCGAAAGCTCTGGAATAGCTGTACTTGTCGCCGCTGTAGCGCAGATACTGGAGGGCGCCGGTATACTCCTCCGCCTGAGTATACGCCTTGCCTATTCCATTGTAAGCAAGCTTGGAATTCGCATTCCGGGCCAGCACCTCCATCCAAAGTCCTGACGCCTCCTCATACAGCCCCTCATTGTACCTGCAGATCGCTTCCTCCACCAATGCGCCGTATTCCGTAGGCTCAAACACGGTAATATTGTTTTTCAGTCTGTCCAGCACATAGATCTTGTCGCCGTAGGCTTCCACCGCCACCGGCGTGGTGAAGGTTCCCAGCTGGCTTCCCATGCCTCCGAACACCGCCACAAGATTCGCTTCCTGGTCCCTCTCAAAAACCCTGCCGCTGGTCAGGTCGATGGCGAAGATGAATCCCCTCTGATTGGTCTTCACGTCAATGAAGGAAGGATAATTGGCCTTTCCTTTGTTATATGACAATTCCTCGTCTCCGAAATTGAATTCTGCATTACCCAGAGCATAGTAGATATTGTTGCCCAGAGGATTCAGCTTCTTGATCTGGCTCTTGGGGAGCTGGGTTCCCACTGTGGAGGTATACACAAACCCGTCATCGCAGCAGTCTACATTGGAATATTCTATAGGCAGGATGCTGGTCATCGCCGCCCTCTGCTCATCGGAGAGAATGCTCTTCCACATATAGTTGAACGCTACCTGAGCAGTCACCTCCACCTTGTTCGCCCCAAAGAACCCCATGAAGCTGCCGTCCACGTCAAACTGCAGTAGTCCGCTGTAACAGCCCTTGGACAGCACATAGGCCCTTCCATAAATATCGAGTCCTATCTTTGTGGGAGAGAACACAAAATCCTCAGAAACCAGATTGCTCACAGGCTTTTCGATGGTTCCTATCACCTGTTTGTCCTGAATGATCAGGATGCGGCCGGACGACGTCTGAGAGGCGTATATGACATGATCCTCCGTCACGTACATCCCCTCCACATCCGTCAGCGGAATGTCTTCCCCGTTCATGCGTACCGTCTCCAATACCTCCAGCAACTCCAGACCCTCATCCAGAATCAGGATCCGATTATTACCAGTATCTGCCACATATAGGTGTCCGTCCTTGTCCATAAAGAAATCCTGCGGCGTATTCAGCGGGCCGGAGCCTATTTCCAGTCCGTTTCTGGCAAGCACCGGCTGGTAACTGGCCGGGGCTGCCACGGACTCGTCCCATTCGTCATAGGAATAGCTGTTGAAGTTTGACTGAGCCTCGGCCTTCAGCTCCGCGCCCGCCATCACTGCCGCAGCCAGACAGAACGCTATCCCGTAAGTCTTTATTCTACGCATTTTCGCCTCCTAATTCTAATACCTACTGTAAAGCCAACCTCGTTCTGCACTTCATGCCGTCTCAGTCCTTCATTCCCGCAAAGGTCATGGTCTCCACCACGTTTCTCTGCATCAGGATGAACACCACAATGGGAGGGATCATAAGCAGCGCCGAGCCGGCCATTCCGGATCCCATTCTGGCATAGGCATTGGAGGCGCTGACCTGCTCCAGCGCAACCTTTACCACCTTCAGCTGCTCGTCATAGACCAGCTCCTTGGAAAGGCCGTTCCAGATATTCACGAACTGAAAGATGAATACCGTCAGAATCGCCGGCTTGATATTGGGCATTACGATCTGGAAGTACACCCTCCACTCATGGGTTCCGTCGATTCTGGCCGCCTCTATCAGGGCATCCGGAATCTGTTCAATGAACTGCTTGATCAGGAACAGCCCCAGAGAAGCACCGATGCTGGGACATATGTAGGCCCAATATGTATTCAGCATATTCAGCTTGGCTATGATGATAAAGCTGGGCAGAAACGTTACCTGGCCCACGAACATCAGTCCCAGAAGGATCACCGCAAACAATGCGTCCCGTCCCGGAAATTTGTGCTTGGCCAGTGGATACGCCGCCATTCCCGCAAAAATCACATGGAAAACGGTACCTGCCAAAGTCACCAGCAGCGTGTTGAACAGATATCTGGTAAAGGGCACCCACATATTGGACATCAGCTGGGACAGCTCCGTATAATGCTCCAGTGTAGGCCTAAGTACATAGAGCCTGGGCGGGAACTGAAACAGCTCTTCCGAGGGCTTCAGCGACTGGATCAATGTATAATAAAGAGGGAAGGCCATAAATGCTCCCAGCAGAAGCAGAAGGAAAATCACAAAACCGTTCCCGATTTTGGACCGTCTGTTGTCCATCCCCATTTTCCTTTTTCCTATCACGAACTTCTTTCCCTGCTTTTTTTCTTTCATTCCAGCACCTCCTAATGTCCCATCCTGCCGATGAGCCATGTGGCAAACTTTTTGGAATACTGCATCATCACCACGAGCACCACGCCCATTGCGCAGGCATATCCGAACTCATATCTTAAGTTTCCATAGTCCATGATATGTGTCACGATGGTCTCGCCCGCATATCCGGTGCTTGGCAGGCCCGCCAGAACGGAGGATACCTCTCCCACGGCAAAGCAGTTTACGATCTGCATGACTATGGCGAAAACCATCTGGTTCGCCATGGACGGAATCGTGATGTACCACAGTTCCTGAAAGCGGTTTTTGATGCCGTCCATCATCCCTGCCTCATACAAGGTCTTATCCACATTCTGGAATCCGGCGATAAAAGTCAGGAAGCTGATTCCCATGCTCATCCAGAGCTGTACGACGATCAGCACCGGCATGATGCGGGCTTCGTCCGTCAGCCAGCCAATAGGCTCGTTCACCAGCCCCCACTTCATCAGGAATCCGTTGATCAGGCCGTACTGATCCGAGCTGAAGATCAGCCGCCATACGCTCCAGCCCGCTGCGCCCACGATGGTGGGAATGTAAAACAGCGCCGTCACCAGCGCTCTCGCCAGCGGTTTCAGCTCATTGATCATCCATGCGATCAGGAAGCAGACCACATAGCTGAGAGGGCCGATGATGATGGCAAAGATCAACGTGTTCTTCAGGGCTACTATGAAGTATTCGTCATTCAGGAAAATTTGAAAATAATTTTCCAGCCCCACAAACACCGGCCTCTGAACCATGTCGTAATCCGTAAAGCTCAAGACCACGGACGCTGCCACGGGCAGAATCGTAAATACGACAAAGAACAAAAGATAGGGAAGCATCATCAGATAACTTGTTTTATAAGTATTGAAGTATGCTAAAACTCTGTTCTTGCTTTTCTTTTTCGTTTCCATAGGTTAGTCTCCTTCCCTGACATTCAGCTGAGACTGTTTGCGGATCAGCTCTTCGTTCACAGCGTTCATCCAGTAATTAAGGGTGTCTCTGGCATTCTCGCCGTTGTAATACACCTGCCTGAAGGCATTATCGACGTTTCTGGTCACGTAATATCCTCCGGGGATCTCCGGAACCTCCACGACATTTTCCCATTGCTCAAGAAGCAATTCCTTTTCCTCGTCCTTCCATAGGCTTCCCCGGAACGCCTCCAGATTGGCAGGAGTATGTCTTCCCAGAGTACTCAGCTCGGCTTCGATCTCTCTGGAATACAGCTCCTGAATCTCCGCACTGTTCCACCACCTCAGGAATTCCCATGCTTCCTCTTTGTTCTCGCAGTCGTTCAGCACAATGCTGCAGGTTCCGCTGGCGCTGGTTGCGCGGTTGATGCCATCACCCTGAGGCGTTCCGGGAATCGCCGTCATGATCCACTGCCCTGCAATCTCCGGTGCGGCCTCATCCAGATTATTGTATAATCCGTAAGTAGAGATCACGATGGGCATTTCCCCCGTCCTGAAGCGGTTGAAGTCATCCTTATAGAGACTGAAATCATACTGCACATAAAAATCGATCCATTGCTTGAAGGCATCATAAGCCTCCGGTATCATCAGGTTTGAAACAGTCATGCCGTCAGACTCCTGATACACATCGATCCCCTGCTGCGCCAAAAGGGTTGGGAACAGATTAATGGTTCCGATTCCGTTGTTCATAGTGGCGTAGCCGTCCGCATACGGAAGGCCTATGGACAGACTGTTGGCCTGCAGCACCGGCAGCAGAGCCATCAGCTCCTGCCATGTATCAGGGATCTCCAGATTCAGCTCTTCAAAAATATCCGTCCTGACATACATGACATAAAATTCCTGTGTCTCTGGAACGGCGTAGGTTTTGCCCTTATATTCATAGGGTACAAATGCGCTGTCCGCATACTGCCGCTTCAGCCCTTCAAAGTCCTTCATGGAGCCCAGCTCGGCAACCGCCCCTCTGAACGCAAGGTTCATCGCCTCTCCTCTGGTGGTAAAGATATTGATGTCCGGGCCCTGACCCGCCAGCGTTGCCTTTACCAGAGCGCCCTCCACCAGACTGATATTAACGGCAATTCCTGTCTCCGGCGTAAAATAGGAGTCTATCAGGCGCTTCATCACGTTTGCCTGATCGCGCCCCTTCCCCATCCACACAGTCAATGCCACATCAGATGCGGCATCTCCTTCCGATGCCACCTCATCATAAGAATGAGAGAAGGAGCCTACAAAGGATCTGATCTCATGCCCCATCTTGCTCAGGAAATTTCCCTCTGCAGAGGGCGGCTCCGCACCGATTCCTGCCACGTACAGATAATCGATCTGCAGAGGCTGCTGTTCAAATTCCAGCACCCATTCCGCCAACGCTTCAATATTTGTCTTGAATACGGAAAGCCTCTTGGCTATGGTATAAGGCTTCTCGCAAAACGAAGTTATCTGCGTGATCATCTGGGTCAGTATCCGGGAGGAATAGCACCCCTTTCCATACTGCGCTTCCAGATAATCCACATAACTGCTCAGCTCCGACAAAATCGTCGCCAGCTTATCCTCCAATCCGGGTATGGCAGTTTCCAGACCATAGTCTCTATATGTATCAGGATCTGTTCCGGTTATCATGATGATTTCCCGATACAGCGCATTTACTTCCTGCAGCGTGTTCTGCATCCGTTCAATAACCTGCTCCATTCCCCCCAGAACCACTTCCATCCGAATGCTGTGGGTTCCGGCAGTCAGATAGAACTGATACGGGGCATCCTCTCCTCCCAGAAATTCACTCTTCCAGTTTACGCCATAATCGAAGGTCAGCCCGCTTACCTCCGAAAAGGGAACCTGCCCGTCAACCTCCAGCCTACGCAGGCTGCTCTGGCCCTTGTTCTCATCCTGTCTGTATCGAAGTCCCAGCTGATAGAATCCGTCTTCCGGCACATCCACCTGCCATTCGATCCACTGTCCGCTGTCCGACCAGTTTGTTCCGCCGATGGTGTTATAGCGAAGGCAGGTGGAATGATAAGGCACCGTATAGGGGCTGGATCGGTCATATGCCGCATATAGCTGAGACGAAGATTTCATATAAGGGCTTTCCCCCTCTATCTGTTTGTAAAAATCTTTTTCTGCCCCCCCTGCTCCGGAATACAAGACAATATACTCTTCATAAGATGGAAGCTCCTCACGATATAACCTCAGATAGCGGAACAGCCCGGACTGGCTGGTTCCTTGTATGGCTATGGTGTGTTCGCCTGCCTCCAGATGCAGCTTCATCCTCTCCTTTTTCGCCAGCCGGAAGGGTTCCTCCATCCAAAGATACTCTTCGGACTGGGTTGGACGTATCTCATCCCCTGAGGCGGTACGGAGGAATACCCCGCTGTCCGTCCAGAATCTGGTCAGCGTGACTGCAGAGTCTGCGGCCCTGCGTCCATCCAGCAGGATATCAAATTCCAGCTCTTGTCCGTTTCCTTCCAGAGCCATATACCCTGCGCCCAGATAATAATCGCCGCTTTCTTCTACCTGAAACGTCCACTCAGCGGTGTCTTCCCCTCTTCCCAAGAGCATAGGCGCATCCATGTCCGCCGCCTGCAGATAGATGCCGGAGCCTTCTGCCTGCAACCGTCCCTCCGGAACCATGGATCCATTTTCTCTCTGAAAATCCTCTCCATGGGGCGCCAGCAGAGACAAAACTATTATAATAACCAGTGCTGCCGCCACACATCCGCTTAATACAAGTGTTCTCTTCTGCTTCCTTTCCATATAATGCAATCCTCCAAACTTGTATATGACTTTTTTCATTTGCAATTATATCATTTGCACGATATATTTCAATATGTAAGTTTACATTTATAATAATTTTGTAAATTAATACTAAATTAAATATGTAAATTTTGTTGCTTTTTTCTAAAATTCTTATTAAATATAATGTAAATTATACATGTTATCTTGGTTATCTCTTTTATAATTATATTTTCAAATGTTTTCGCTTATGTATTCATTTTTATTTACTGTATATTTACATAAGTTTGTTTCTGTTTACATTTCCTTTTCTTTTGTTTACTATTATTTGAATGAAATGTATATGCCCCGTTTTATGAGGCGGCGGGCAAAAGCAAGCCGAAATCAAAGAATCATATTTTACGTAAAATTTCAAATTTTTCGTTTTCAATTATTGGCGATTGTATTAGAATAGAATTCAGAGACATTAAGAATTATTTAGAATCATTTATTCATCCAGCGCCAAAAAGAGGACGACATGCCGGACAAGGTAGCCTTTGAGAATGCAAAAAAGAAAATCATCGGGATCGACAGACAGCGTCTGGGCATCGGAACCCTTTCGGAAAAAACGGTTCACGCGATTTTAAAAAATTATTATCAGCCGGACGAGGACAAGCAGGAGATTCCCATTGAAAATTATGTGGCCGATATATATGCCGAAGGGGAAATCATAGAGATCCAGACCCGGCAGTTCGACAAAATGAGAGGAAAACTGCAGACCTTCCTGCCCCTTTATCCCGTGACGGTGGTCTATCCCATCCCAAGGCAGAAATGGGTCATCTGGATAGACGAAGAGAGCGGAGAGCTGAGCCGAAAACGGAAGTCCCCCGCCAAGGGAAATCCTTATATGGTATTTCCCGAATTGTACAAGATCAAAATGTTCCTGAAGGATCCCCATTTCCATCTGCGGCTGGCCATGCTGGACATGGAGGAATACAAGCTCCTCAACGGCTGGAGCAAAGACCGCAAAAGGGGCGCCAGCCGCTATGACCGAATCCCCACGGAGTTTGTGCAGGAGCTGGAAATTGACTGCCCCGAAGATTTCATGCAGTTTGTCCCCCTTGAGCTGGAGGGAGCCTTCACCTCCGCGGAATTTGCCAAGGCTGCCGGAATCGCTGTGCCTCTGGCCCGAATTGTACTGAATATTCTGCACTATATGGGTACCGTGAAACGAATCGGCAAAAAAGGACGGCAGTATCTGTATGAAGCGGAAGAAGGCAGATAGGGAGCCTCACCCTCCCTATACTGCCTTCCTTTTTCTCAATCTGCAGATCGTTCACCCTCCCCGCAAAACCCTTCCATTCGGTTCGTTTACTGCTGAGGATCTGCTTCTGCCCCTGATTCCATGAACCATTTCCTGCACTGCTCGATCCTTGCGCCCGAAGGGGTGTCCCCATGCTCCGGGTCGCAGGAATACTGCTCCAGGAGCTTGCACGGAATATCCGGACATTCGCCGCAGTGAACGAATCCCTTCTCCTGACAGCATGCCGCAACGGGGCATTCGCCGTGGAAGGGATGCCCTTGTGTTTCTATACATCCGCCGCATCCGTTGCTCTCCTTATACCCACATCCGGTACAGTGAAGTCCGCATCTTGAATCAATCATATGTATATCTCCCTCTCTTTCTATTTCTTTTTTCTCTCCGGCAGCTCTTTCCACATCTCAATTATCATTTGCTGAAGCTTTTCCCTATCCTCCAGAACCGTACACGGAAGCATCTCTTTCGCCCCCTCATAGGGTATCTCCGGTTCACTGTCCGGCATATGCTTTTTGCTGGCTTCTGTAATCTTGATAAGCAGCTCCCCCGATGAATAGATCCCTCCGAAAACCCTATCATTGTAGTAAAACAGATATCCTCCCATCATAGGGAGCTTCCTCACCCCCGAAAGACCCGAAAGCTGATCCATCACATATTCCGCCATTCGCTTGTTCTGTTCTTTATCCATTCTCTTGCGCCTCTATCCGTTTCTCATTTCAGCTTTATTTCCCCAGCCACCAGTCCAGCACATTCTGAATCTCGGCGTCCCAGTACTTCCACTGATGATTTCCCTCCGACTCCTGACAAGTCAGGTCGTATCCCAGCTCTTTCATTTGAGCCCACACCTTCCGGTTTCCCTCATACAAGAAGTCCTCCGTCCCGCACCATGCATACAGCCGGGGAAGCGCTTTTTTCTCCTCCACCAGATGCTTCGCCAGAACCATCAGCTCATTCTCCGAGCCCTCAAGCTCTTCCTCGGAACCGAATATCTCCCGAAGAATGGGCGCGTAGGAGGTATTTTCCCTTTTGTTCCTGAGATAGTCCCCCACGATGTCCAGCGCTCCGGACAAGGAAGCTGCCGCGCCGAACCTATCCCCTGCTCCCAGCGCAAGCTTCCAGGCTCCGTATCCCCCCATGGAAAGGCCCGCCGCCAGATTATCCTCCCTTTCCCCGGACAGCTGCGGAAAAAACTCCCGGCAGATAGAGGGAAGCTCCTGAGAGAAAAAAGTCCAGTACTTCATTCCATAGGCAGTGTCCGTGTAAAATGCCAGATGGGTGGTGGGCATCACCACGGCAATCCCCAGATTACTGGCATACCTTTCGATGGAGCTCATTCTCTGCCACATGGTATGATCGTCGCTCATGCCATGGAGAAGGTACATGGTCTTGTGCTTCCCTCCTTTCCCTACCCCTTCTCCGCCAGCCTGCCCTCTGCTGGTCTGCTGAGGAAGCAGCACGTCCATATTCATGCTAAGCCCCAGCACATCAGAGAAAAAATTCACATGCAGCAAAGCCATCCTCGTCATCTAAAAAACCTCCTATCTTTCTGTGGGTTTTCTCCGCCACTTTTCAGCTTTGGCCCTTTATTACCTCCCGCAAAGTCTGGTACAGCTTATCCACCTCCACCGGCTTGGACAAATGACCGTTCATGCCGCATTCCACGGATTTTTTCAGGTCATCGTCAAAGGCGTTTGCCGACATGGCGACAATGGGAACGGTATGGCAGTCCTCCCTCTCCATGCTTCGGATGGCGCGGGTTGCATCCAGTCCGTCCATCACCGGCATACAGATATCCATCAAAATCACGTCATATGTACCCGGCGCCGTGTTCTCAATGCGCTCCACGGCCTGAGCTCCGTCATATACGCAGTCCACCTGAAAGTTCTTGTCCTCCAGCAAGCAGCGGGCGATCTCCGCATTGAGCTCATTGTCCTCCACCACCAGAATATGATATCCGTCAAAGGAAATCTCTTCCTCCTGTGCCGCGGATTCCACGTTCTCCCCCAGCCCCAGAAGAATCGAAAAGCTGAAAGTGCTGCCGACTCCCAGTGTGCTGTCCAGCTGAATGCTGCTGCCCATCATCTGGACGAGACGGCTGCTTATGGAAAGTCCCAGCCCCGTGCCCTGCTGCTTGGCGGGATTTGCTCCGCCCGCCTGCTCGAAGGAACGGAACACTCTGTCCTGATCCTCCTTGGCAATGCCGACACCCGTATCGCTCACTGCAAAATAAAGCTTGCTCTCCCCCTTCGCCTGCTCCGTCTCCTGCACCCTCAAAGTAATCCTGCCCTCCGCAGGCGTAAACTTAGCCGCATTGCCCAAAAGATTGATCAGCACCTGACTGATTCTCATCCGGTCCGCCCGAAACCAGTCATGGGCCAGCCGGACGTCTTGAACAAACTCTATCCTCTTGGCAGCCGCCTGAGGCGCGATCAGCTCCCCGATGGTGTCCAGCATCTCCCGCATATTGAAATTCACGGGCTCCAGCTTCATCTTGCCGCTTTCGATCTTGGACATGTCAAGAATATCATTGATCAATCCCAGCAGGTAATCAGAGGATGACTGTATCTTCTGCAGACAGTCCATGATCCTCTCCTGACTCTGATCCTGCTGCAGAGCAATGGCCGTCATGCCTATGATGCCGTTCATGGGAGTCCGGATCTCATGGCTCATCCGCGACAAGAACTCGGACTTGGCCTTGCTGGCAATGTCATACTGCTGCTGGTTCAGCTGGCTCTGAATCACCCTGCCCAGCTCCGCCAGATTCTGATACTCCTCCGCATCCTCCACCAGCTGCCTGCTGATGCCTAGAATACATATATTTCCCATATAATTCCCGTTGTCGTACATGGGAAGAACAAAACCCTGCTGCCCCTCTTCCACGCTTAAGAAGCACTGCAGCTCCGGCCTCCTGCTGTCTTCCTCCGAGAAATACCGCACCTCACCCTGCCCAAGCCAGCTGCAGAAGGCCTCCTTCTCCTCTTCCTTGTATTTCCGCACATTCTCCGAGACGGGCTCTCCGTTCCTATGCCACTGATAGTTCAGATAATTGGAGTTGAAATCGTCCCTCAGCACGGACACCAGCACATGCCCGGCCTCATAGAACCTGCCTATCTTGCGGATCATCAGCATCATCTGGGCAGGGAAATCGGCCCCCTTTCCAAATAAATTCAAGGCCACGGATACAAGGCTTACATTCTCATCATACTCCAGACCGCTGATCTCCTTCCCCTGCAGGGCAGGCAGGAACCTGCGGCTCTCCTCAGGCACATCCTCGTAGAACTGATATTGGTCTCCGCCGGAAGAAACCTGCCTGCAGGCCAGCTTGGCCATACTGATCAGCTTCTCGGCGGTCTGATCCCTTTCTCCGCAGACAAGGCCTGCCTGCAGCCGGACATTGAACCGTTCAGCCTCAAAGGCCCCTGCGACCCTGCCCAGCAGCTCCCTTATGAACTCCTCCGCCTCTTTCCGGCACATGCCCTCCATCCACAGAACGAACTCGTCCCTGTCAAAGCGCAGGGCAACCGACCGCCTTCCGGTCCGTCCCAAAAAGTCCTCGCAGCCGCCGCGGATCAGCTTTCCGATCTCCTCAAGGATCATATCCGCGAACACGATGCCGTTTTTCTCACTGGCGGCATTCAGTCCCCCCAGAACCAAGTCGATCATCACGCCGTCTCCGCTTCCGGAATCCCCTCCGTCTTCTGCCCGTCCTTCCATGCTTATGTCCGTCTTTTGGCATTCAGCCTCCTGAGCCAGCCGCCTGCATTCCTTCAGACTCTCTATCCCGGCGCTGAAGGCATAGAGTCCCGTGACCCCGTCCATTCGATTCTTTCTAAGCTGGGCCTCCTCCTTTTCCTTCTGTTCCTGAATGTCCCTGATGCTCCCCATGAGCTTGCGCCTCCTCCCGTCCGTGTCGTACACGGCCTTGCCGGAAAGCGCTACCCATTTATATTCTGAATCCTCAGGCCATTTCAGTCGAAACTCCACGTACAGCGTATCCTTGCGGCCCTGAAGCTCCTCTATGGCCCTGCTTCGGTCCATGTCATGGATATGGCTGGGATTGATGAATCCGCCCTCGTGCTCCTCGCAATCCCACTGCCCGCTCATGGTGGCATGATTCACGATATCCAGAACATGCTTATCCAGATCATAAGAAAAGAAAATATCCTTGGAGGACTCCAGAGCCACCCTATAGCGCTCCTTCTCCTCCAGCAGAATGTTCTCCACCTCTTTCTGCTTCATGGTCAAGTCGTTCACCACACCGTATAGGGCGTCTATCTCCAATATATTGGAGGGCTTGAACCCCTGAAGCCCTGCGTTCCCGCCGCTGATGCACTGCATCAGGTGCTGGACGGGCTTGGTCAGGTGTTTCACCAGAATATAGATGCCCACAACCCCGAAGGCCAGCCCCAGAAAAATTGCGGCCATCATCCAGATATAGAGCTGTCGGCTCACTCCAAAAAGCTCCTGCTCCGTGTTCAGGCCCAGAAGCACCCATTCCGTATCTTCATAGGGAACATTGTTGCTGTAGAGCTTCAAGGGGCAGGCCACCGCATATACGCCTTGATTGTCCAACCGGACATCCTGCACCAGCCAGAGGTTTTCGTAATCCGTCTCCTCAAGGGAAAAGGCCCCTTTCATGGAACATACCAGATTGTATAGGATCCCCTTTCCCGCCAGAGGGCGATAGCCGCCGTCCTCCTGCATCATGGCCAGCATATAGCCGGACTGCTGAGAATCGTTCAATTCCGAGATGGGAAAATAATCGTAGAGCTTTCTGGTGGATATCTCCACCCCCAGAACGCCGTACACACGCCCCTGATGCCGAAGCGGAAGGGAATATGTAATCATCTCATAGGAATCCACCTTATCCTTTTCCAGATAGAAGGGCAGCGCCCAGTAGCCCAGATCCTCCGTGTCCGCGTCCCCGTATTCCTCCCCCACCCTCCAGGGCTCATAAAAATACTTTTCGGCCTGATTCTGCCCCAGGCCCGCCATGTGAAAACGGGTGGTCCAAGAGGTATCCAGCGGGATATTCCACTCTCTGGACAAATGCTTGCTCCCTCTTTCCAGCAGCAGATCCGTGTAATTGGCCGGATTGGTGTCCGGATCCGAATCCCTGATGAAAAAGCCGTCGAATTCCCCGGCCTTATGCATATCGTTTCCGGCGAGGATCACGAACACCCCTGTGACAGAGCTGCTCTGCAGCATATCCAGACATTCGGGGAAAAACATTTCCAGCAGACTGCTCTTCAGCTCATCGGACGCCAGAAGCTCATTCAGCTCCATGCCGTCCTTAAGCCTACTCTCCAGAATCTCATCCAAATAGGTCTCCTGCTCGTGGACAGCCGCCCAGCGCTGGTTCATGTCGTTCTGCAGAATCACTTTTCTGTTCTCCACCAGCCGGTTCATCATACTGCCGGAATATTCCTCCAGCATTCCCGTAGTTCTCCTGACTACCAAAGTACCTATGGTGATGACGCTCTGAACCAGCATGATCACGATCAAGGGAATCAGGAACATCTGGAATATGGTTGCTTTTTTCTTTTTATGACCTTTATCCTTCATATCCATCCCTACTTATTCACTGCATTGTTCAGTGCGCTGCAAAAAGCTTCGTACCATGCCTCAAAGGCTTCCTCCGTCACATAGGGCTCCACTGCCTCTTCCATGCCCTTCCCCTGCGCCAGCGCTTCCGCAACAGCCATACGGTCCGCAGCGGCCTTGTCCGCAAGATTGTATTCCAGAACCTTCCTTGCGGCCGAGCCGTTCTCAAAGCTCTTGTTTGTATACAATGTCACGCCTTCCATCTCCTTGAAGATGGTGGTGAGACAGTCATATGTCTTAGGCGCTACCGACAGCTCCTGCTCCTGAATCACCTGATCCAGTATCTCAGCGCTGTTGGCCTCCTTCAGTACCGGCAGATAACCGGACACGCAGCCGAACCGCAGGTTGTTGTCCGCCTCCGTAAACCACTTCAAAAACTCCACGGAAGCATATTCATGCTTTTCGTCGGACTTGCTCACCACCATTCCGGCGCCCTGCTGCACGGCATAGGGCCTGCCGTCCTGAAACACCGGCGCCGTCATCACCACATATTCGATGGGATAGCTGGACTGTTCCAGCTCCACCTGATTGGGGAAGTACATAGCCGAGGAGGTGGAGCCGGTATAGGCCAGCAGATCCCCCGTCTTCACATCATCGGAACGGAAAGAGCCGTAAGCCCCGAAATATCCTTTTATCATAGGAATATAATAGTTTTCCCATAAGCGCTTCAGCTCTTCCTTGGGCACGTTCAGGGTCAGCTTTCCGTTCTCCACCTGAAATATCTCCACGCCCAGCTGCTGCATACCGATGATGAAATAATTCGCCATGGCGTCCCTGCCGTAAAACGCCCTGCCGTCCCCCGGCACGTCGGGGGTCTGGGCGTCCGTCCACTCGTAATACGTCTGAGCCGTGGCCACCACGCCCTCCATGGTCTTCAGATCCTCCAGCGAAGCTCCGGTGGCCGCTGCAAAAGGCTCCCAGTCCGTCTTGTTCAGCATCATGATCTCCGTGGACTTGGCCGTAGGGAATATGCGCAGGGAGCCGTCAGAGGCAATGCAGCCCTCCTGAATATAGGAGTCCACGTACCTTTCCAGATCCTCCTCGCTGAGATAGTCCGACAGATTGGCCAATGCCCCCGCCTGCTCCACCTCGTAGGCAGTGTCCGCATAAGAAGAGAAGAGGTCCGGCATGGCGTCCGCCCCTACCTTCCCGCCGATGGAATCCCTCACCGCCGATTCCAGGTCGGATACGGAGCCCTGACTGTAGCTCTGCACAAATATGCCCTTCTCTCTGCCCACCGTCTCGTTGAATTCCTCCACCAGAGCATCGAACGCCACCTGCTGAGAGCCGTTATAATAATGCCATACTGTCAGAGACACCGGATCTCCCGGATCCAGAGGATTCTTGTCCCCGCAGCCCGCCAGCCCCATCACCAGAGCTGCCAGACACGCGCATCCCACACCTTTTCTTATCTTTTTCATATCAAGTCTTCCTCCCGTTGCCTTACTCTTTCTCTTTCTCGCTTTTTCAGATATATGGGCGTCTGCCGCCGATAGGCCTTTTGCCGTGCCGGGCCTTGTTTTAAATCCCCCTCTTTTCCTGCGCCTGACGGGCCCTTCCGCCCCAGAAAGCAGCCGGCCCGCTCCCTTTTGTTTCAGCCGCAAAGCTCCTGATTTCCGTACAGCTCCAGCCCGCCTCTGCGGATAGCCTCCACGGCTGCCGCGCCGTCCGAGACCTTGACGATCATGGCTCTGGTTCCGGCACATTCCAGAGCATACATATATTCGATATTAAGTCCCTCCGCACACAGAATATGGGTGAGCCTATGCAGTTCCCCCACCTGATGCTCCAGACGCACGGCCAGCACCTCCGTCAGCATGGCGGAAAATCCATTCTCCCGCAATGTCTCTCTGGCCAGCTCCGGATCCGATACCACCATCCGAAGCATCCCATACTCGGTGGTGTCCGCCATACTCAGGGACAAGATATTGATCTGATGATTCTTCAGCACCTCCGTGGCCTGCTCCAGCCTTCCCTCACGGTTTTCCATAAATACGGACAACTGTTTTACAAACATATAGCTTCCTCCCTTCTCTTTCTCCCACTGACCTGAGAATTTTCAGTCAAGCTTTCTATTGTCTATCACATGCACCGATTTGCCCATGCTGCGCTCCAGCGCCTTAGGCTCCACCAGCTTCACCTTCACCGCCAACCCGATAGCCTGCTGAAGCACTTGCTCGATTCTTCTGGTCAGGTTCTCCAGCTCCCTGATCTCGTCGGAGAAGAAGCGCTCTTCCACCTCCACCCGAACCTCCAGAGTGTCCAGATTGTTCACCCTGTCCACGATCATCAGGTAATGGGGCGTGGTGCCGCCCATCTCCAGAAGCGCCGTCTCGATCTGAGAAGGGAACACATTCACCCCTCTGATGATCAGCATATCATCGCTTCTGCCGGTGAACCTTGCGATTCTGGCTGTGGTTCTGCCGCATTGGCAGGGCGTATGGTCAATGCTGGTGAGATCCTTTGTCCGGTAGCGGATCAGGGGAATCCCTTCTTTCACCAGAGTGGAGATCACCAGCTCTCCCGTCACCCCGTCCGCCACCGGCTGGAAGGTCTCCCTGTCCACGATCTCAGGCAGGAAATAATCCTCATGTATATGAAGCCCGCTGTGGAACCTGCAGTCCGTGGCCACCCCGGGTCCCATGATCTCGCTTAGCCCGTAGATATCATGGGCATGGATCCCAAGCTTCTCCTCGATCTTGTCCCGCATCCGCTCCGTCCAAGGCTCTGCGCCGTTGAGGGACGCCTTCAGCCTGATCTTGTCCCGGACTCCCATCTCCTCAATGGTCTCTGCGATGTGCATCAGGTAAGAGGGCGTACACATGATTCCCGTAGCCCCGAAATCCACCATCATATTGATCAGCTTCTTGGTGTTGCCCGTGGACATGGGAACCACGGTGGCCCCAAGCTTCTCCGCTCCGTAGTGCGCCCCAAGCCCTCCGGTGAACAAGCCATAACCGTAGGCCACCTGAATGATGTCCTCCCGGCCCAGTCCTGCCATGGTGATGCATCGGGCCACGCACTCGCTCCACATGTCGATGTCCCTTCTGGTATAGCCCACCACCGTGGCCTTGCCCGTGGTTCCGCTGGATGCATGGATCCGCACGATCTGAGAATTGGGCACGGCGAACATCCCGAAAGGGTAGGTGTCCCGCAGGTCGTCCTTGGTGGTGAAGGGCAGCTTCTTCAAATCCTCCAGCCCCCGTATGTCTCCCGGCTCCAGCCCCATGGCCTGCATTTTTTTCCGATAATATTCTACATTATGGTACACTCGGTCCACCAGCTTCACCAATCTGGCTCCCTGCAGGGCGTTCATCTCGTCCCTGCTCATGCATTCCTTCGTCTCATTCCAGATCATATCCATATCTCCTATTCCAGAGCCGTTATGCGGCTTTTGTCCCATTCTCCTCTTCAAGCGCCCTTTTCTCTATGCCTCTTCCATGGAATATCCCGCCTCGAAGGCCTTCCTATTCACTTCCATGGTCTTGGGCGGAACGGTGGCCTCGATCACCTGCAGCCAGTCCTCCCTGCGAAAGCCCACGTACCGGGCCGCCGCCCCCAGAACGATCACGTTGAAGGCCTTGGGCGCTCCCATCTCTATTGCCGTCCTCGTAGCCTCCACCACCACGGTTTTTCTGGCCTTGCACAAGGACTCTATCACTCCGTCCGGATACTGTGCCGCCCCCGTCACAACCGTTATGGGGTCGATGCGCCAATCGTTTACTATAATAACGCCATCTTCTTTCAGGAAATGCAGATACCGCAGGGCCTCCAGCTTCTCGAAGGCGATCAGCACATCCGCCTGCCCCTCCTCCACGATGGGTTCCGCCACCTCCTCGCCGTACCTCACAAAGGTCACTACGCTTCCGCCTCTCTGGGCCATCCCGTGAACCTCCGACAGCTTCACGTCGTATCCTCCCCCAATTGCCAGATTGCCCAGAATCCGGCTGGTGAGCAGCGTTCCCTGCCCGCCTACGCCTACGATCATGATATTCTTCACGCTCATGCCCTATCCGCCTTTCTTGTCTCTATCGCCTGAAACCTGCACAGTTTCTCGCACAGCCCGCAGCCGTTGCACATGGTCGGGTCAATACTGATGGTTCCGTCCTCGTTCTTCGTAAGCGCCGGACAGCCCGGACGCAGACACGCGCCGCACTTTACGCACTTCTCAGGAACCGGAACGCATTTGTCCGGGAAACTTACCCCTTTGAGCAGCACACAGGGGGCCTTGGTGATAATCACGGATACCTCATCCCGCTTTGTCTCCCTCCGGAAGGCTTCCTCAAGCCCCTCCAGATCAAAGGCGCTTATCTCATATACATGCCGGATTCCCAGACTGCGGCAAAGCCCGGCGATATCGATGGCCGGAACCACCTCCCCCTTCAAGGTCTTGCCCGTAGCCGCATGGTCCTGATGCCCCGTCATGCCCGTAGTAGAATTGTCCAGAATCACCACCGTGCCGGAAGACTGATTATACACCATGTTCATCAGAGAATTGATTCCCGTGTGCATGAACGTGGAATCTCCTATCACCGCCACCCAGTTTTGAATATATTCCTTCCCTCTGGCCTTTTCCATACCGTGAAGAGTACTGATGCTGGAACCCATGCAGATGGTGGTGTCCACCACTCCCAGAGGCGCCAGCGCTCCCAGCGTATAGCAGCCGATATCCCCCGCGGCATGGATCTTCAATCGGCTCAGCACCGAATAGACGCTGCGGTGAGGGCAGCCGGGGCAGAGAATCGGCGGTCTGGGGGGCACGGACGCCGGTGTCAGGCCGGACTTAGGCTTCTGTCCCAGCACACGTTCCCTGAGCATATTGGCGCTGTATTCTCCCTGTACCGTAAAAATCTCTTTGCCCACGGCCTTCAGAATGCCCCAGGATCTGACCTGCTCCTCGATCACCGGCTCCAATTCCTCAAATATGTACAGCCGATCCACTTTGGCGGCAAATTCCTCGATAAGCTTACGGGGAAGGGGATGCACCAGTCCCAGCTTCAGCACGCTGGCCTCCGGCATGGCCTCCCGCACATACTGATAAGGAATTCCGCTGGTGATAAATCCTACGGACAAGTCTCTGTACTCCGCCCTGTTCACGGACATCCCGCAGGCATCCTCTCCCAGCCTCTTCATTCTCTGTTCCACCGTTACATGCCGGCGGATGGCATTGGCCGGCATCATCACGTACTTGGCCACATTCCGCTCATAGGGCAGCGGCTCACGCTCCGTCCGCCCCTCCAGCTCCACCACCCCCTGAGAATGGGAAAGTCTGGTGGTGGAACGCACCATCACCGGGGTATCGTATTCTTCGCTCAGGTCAAAGGCCAGCTTGGTGAACTCCTTGGCCTCGGCGCTGTCCGAAGGCTCCAGCACGGGAATCATGGCCGCTCTGGCCACCATGCGGCTGTCCTGCTCGTTCTGGGAGCTGTACATGCCGGGGTCGTCTGCGGCCACCACCACCAGACCGCCGCCCACTCCCGAATAGGCAGCCGTAAACAGCGGATCCGCAGCCACGTTCACCCCCACGTGCTTCATGCTGCACATGGCCCTGACTCCGGCAATGGAAGCGCCTATGGCCACCTCCGCAGCCACCTTCTCATTGGGAGACCACTCCCCGTAAACCTCATCATATTTGGCGATCGCCTCGCTGATCTCCGTGCTGGGCGTGCCGGGATATGCCGCCGACACCCTCACCCCCGCCTCATAAGCGCCTCTCGCTATGGCCTCGTTTCCAAGCAGTATCTTCTTCTCTGACAAGTTTTCTTCCTCCTGTTCCAAACTCCGCAGCTCAAATATATTTGCAATATGATTATCGAAAAAAAGCATTGAAAAATCCCTTTTCAATGCTTTTCCGCAATCCTACGCGCCCTGACCCATAGGATTTGCGGCATTTTCAACTTAAAACCAAAAACACAGTTCCTACTTATCATAGCACAAATCGACCCGGCACACAAGAATTCGGCGTAAAATAAATCTCCACGGCAAGTTGAAGACAGACAGATGCAAAACATTGATGACCTGAGTTCCCCTATTTGGAGAAGAGAAATTCAGCTCTGATATACCGAAGCTGCCGGAGATCTCCATACCGCGCCTTGCCGCCGGCGCAGTGATGCGCGGGGCCCCCTTTCCTTGCGGTGCCTGACAACCAATCTGCAGACAGAACAAATATCGAGGTTCCGCTTGCCACAATAGAGCAGGCCATCGAGAACGTTATAAGCCGAAACGGTTCCGGAGGAATGGATAGGGTTCTAGTAACGGTAAACCTGAACTAGAAGATTCCGGACAATGAGGCGGAATTCACCGGATTCACATGCAGGCTGACAGCCAAGGAACCAACAAGGAGACCATGAAGACAGAATTTATCGTTGAATACAATCTATACGACACAACCGCGCTATAGGACGCGCATTACGGTCGCCGCATGCGGATATACACGGACGAGTTACCTCTTTGCCGCTTGGAAATCGGGAAGTACTGCCTATCCCCCCGGACAAGCAGCGGTCATATCATCCCGCATGGTACTGACAGCGCAATGGGCCAGCACCAAAAACATAAGCTTTGCATACAATGGTGGCATTGCCGGCAATATAAACTACAAAAAAGAGATGAAAGATTATGAGGAAGAGAGACTGGACTGAATGGATGAAGAGGGCAGGGATAAGGGCGCTGAAGACCATGGTGCAGGCGGCGAACTGGGGGACAGTGGCGGGAACGGCGGCTCTGGCAGGCGTTGTGTCCCTGCTCACATCCCTCAAGGGCCTGCCTGAGCTTGAAATTCGGGAGTAAGCAATAGGATAGAAGAGGAGGAGAATAAGGATGGGGAAAAAGATCATAGCGCTGGACGCAGGGCACGGCATGGGCACGGCAGGAAAGAGATGCCTGCAGAGCATAGACCCGGCCCAGACAAGGGAGTGGTATCTCAATGACAGGATCGCTGACCGGGTGCAGGAGCTACTGGGGGCATATGACTGCAGCGTCCTGCGGGTGGACGACACCACGGGAACGAAGGACATCAGCCTTGCAAACCGCGTCAAGACGGCCAATAATGCAAAGGCGGACATCTACGTGTCCGTCCACCACAATGCAGGGATAAACGGCGGATCCGGGGGCGGCACAGTGGTGTACTATTACAATGATGCGCAGATGCGTGCCAAGGCCCAGCGTCTCTACGATGCGGTGGTGGGCAGTACGGGACTCATCGGCAACCGCAGCAGCAAGGTCATTGCCAACGGGTTTTACGTGATCATGCATACCACGATGCCTGCATTTCTGCTGGAGAACGGCTTCATGGACTCCACAAAGGATACGCCTATCATCCTGACGGCGGACCATGCCGAGAAGACCGCTCAGGGGATCGTAAGCTTTCTGGCGGCGGAACTGTCCCTGAGGAAGAATGACGACGGACAGCAAGGCGGGGACGAGTCGAATCCCTCCGGAGATCAAAGCGGCAGCCTGCCGGATAAGGAGGAAACTTACTACCCTGCATACACCGGCAAAAAAACCACACTGGCTCCGGCATTGGCCGGCATCGGCGTGAACAGCTCCTATTCCTTCCGGGCAAAAATCGCCGCCGCTAACGACATAAAAGGGTATATCGGCACTGCAGCCCAGAACACTCGTATATACAACCTATTGGTTGCCGGGCTGCTCAAAAGGGTGTAAACGCTCAAAAAATTTTGTTCCAAAAATCAGCCTTCCCAAACGACAGATAACCCGGCAGGGGGGACTTTGCACCTCCCTGCCAAAGGTGACATTTTGGCACCATCCAGTTCAGACAGCATATTTTCATCGTAAAAGATATTATACCGCTCTGATGTCACAATCTCCGTGCCAAAGTTCGGCTCGAAGAAAAGATGACTATTTACCCCAATATCTTTTAAAAATTCTACGTCCAAAAGGACGACCTCATCTCCATCGGGAATGCTCTTCGTCAAGAGCAGCTCCGGCTTGCCGGGCTGTTTTTCATATACAGTTACCAGAAGTGTTTTGTGTGCATAAGTTACCATGAACGGAGTAAACAGTCGTCAAATTTCTTCATATAATGACATAGGGCGTCAACCTATTACCCCATTCTGCAAAGCAAGAAAAAAGAGGTGATATTCATTGAATTTTTATAACAGAAACAACTCCCCCCAACCAAGCAGACGCGAAATGATGTCTGGCGAGCCATGTCCTCCACAGTCCACGGGTCCTATGGGGCCCATGGGGCCTATGGGGCCAAGAGGAGAACCCGGACCGCCCGGCTGTCCCGGAGAGCGGGGCGAACCCGGACCTCAGGGCGTTACCGGGCCTCAGGGTCCTCAAGGAGTTACAGGACCTCAGGGCCCTCAAGGCGAACCAGGGCCCAGAGGACCGTCAGGGCCTCCCGGATACCCGCAAAGCAGCATTTTTGCCACGTTTTCCGGTTCCGAATTTACTGTACCCAAAAGCGCCAGCCTTCCCCTTAAAACAGACATTCCGGACACAACAGGGCATATTTCCTCAGGCAGCGGCCACTCCGTCATCCTGACTCCCGGATTTTATGCCATTTATTATTACATTTCCACAGAGCTGAAAGCGCCGGGAACCGTAAAGCTTACCCCCATATTCAACAGCTGCACGCAGCCGGCTTACATGGGATATGCAGTTACGAAAAAAAGACGCCAGACCTTGGAACTGTCCCGATATTTTATGATCGAAATTAAAGATTCCACTCCATTTTATTTTGTGTGGCATTGCTCGGAAAGGGCCTTGATTATCTCCATGAATATGACAATTCAGCATCTATAGTTCAGCATGACAGCCTGAACCCAGCCTGCGGTCAGTCTGCAGCCTAGGTTCGGAAAAGAAATGAGGTTTACACTATGGCAACTATCAGTCTATGTATGATCGTAAAAAACGAAGAAAAAACACTGGCACGCTGTCTGAACAGTGTGTATGATCTTGTAGATGAAATCATTATTGTGGACACTGGTTCTTCTGACCGGACTGTGGAAATCGCAGCCCAATTCACCGAAAAAATATATCGGTATCTCTGGAATGACGATTTTGCTGCCGCCAGAAACGAATCCTTTTCAAAGGCTTCCATGGAGTACTGCATGTGGCTGGACGCCGACGACATTCTTGAACCGGCAGATCGGGAAAAATTTCTTCTCTTAAAACAATCCCTGCCTCCGGATACCGATATGGTAATGATGAAATACCATACTTCCTTTGACGAAACAGGAAAACCTGCCTTTGCCTATTATCGGGAGCGCTGGATCAAAAATTCACCGGAATACCGCTGGGTAGGTGAAGTCCATGAGGTAATATCCCCTGCCGGAAAAATCCTTTACTCCGATACCGCCGTCACCCATAGGAAAACCGGGCCGGGCGATCCGGACAGAAACCTGAAAATATACCAGAAGATGCTTTCACATGGAAAAACTCTGGAACCACGCCATTTATACTACTATGGCCGCGAACTGTATTATCATCGGAAATACGAGGAAGCCGCCTCTGTGTTGGAGCAGTTTCTGAACCTCCCTGAAGGATGGGTTGAAAACAAAATAGAAGCCTGCACAGTCTGCGCGGACTGTTACGACAGATTGGGAAGAAACGATTCCTCCCTTATGGTACTGCTCCGCAGCCTAGTGTTCGATATTCCTCGGGCAGAAGTGTGCTGCGCTATCGGAAATCACTTCCTGCAGCGCGGAAATTATCGCAATGCCGTCTATTGGTACGAGACTGCATTGACCAGAGAACAAACGGAACGGACAGGGGGCTTCATTCAGCCGGACTGTTATGACTATATTCCTTTATTGCAGCTGTGTGTATGCCATGACAAATTGGGGAATACAGAAAAGGCAAAAGAATACAACGAAAAGGCCGGGCTATGCAAACCCTATTCAAAAGCTTATCTCTACAATAAGCAATATTTTGAAAATTTATCCTAACCTGCTCATCCCTTATCCGAAAGAACCGCAGACTTAACTTACTATTATATGTGGCAAAAAAACAGTTTATTCATATATTATTATTGACAAAGAACAGTTTTCAAAAAATCTTGCAGCTGATCCGGACAGACGCGGATTTTCCACCGACAATCTTTGTCAGTATTGAAAAAGGATGTGTGTATATGAATCAGAACAATCATTGCAACTGCAGCCAAAATTACGGGAACAACCAATGCTGCCAGCCCTGCTGTGAGCGCGGGCCAGCCGGACCCAAGGGAGATCAGGGACCTCAGGGACCACAGGGCATGAAAGGGGACCCCGGCTGTCCCGGTCCGAAAGGTGACAGAGGTGAACAAGGCCCTATGGGCCCGCAGGGTATTCCGGGCGAACCCGGTGCAAGGGGACCCAGAGGCAATACCGGACCGGTAGGGCCTACCGGAAATACCGGCCCAAGAGGCGCTCAGGGACCCAGAGGTTATGCCGGTCCTCAAGGCATTCAGGGCGTTCAGGGGGTCAGAGGCGATATCGGACCCAAGGGAGATCCCGGCTGTGAAGGCCCCAAGGGAGATGTAGGACCCATGGGACCTATGGGAAATACCGGGCCTATGGGTCCTGCCGGACCGCAGGGAGATATCGGCCCTCAGGGGCCGAGGGGTATCCCCGGAATTACCGGTCCTACCGGCGCTACTGGGCCAATGGGACCTCAGGGCGTAACCGGGCCACAAGGTATTCAGGGCGTGACCGGCCCCATTGGCCCCCAAGGGCCGAAGGGCTGCCCGGGTGATACCGGAGCTACCGGGCCCACGGGAGCTACCGGGCCCACGGGAGCCACCGGGCCCACCGGCGCTACTGGACCCACCGGCGCGGACGGCGCTACGGGAGCTACCGGCCCTACCGGCGCAGACGGCGCTACCGGGCCTACCGGCGCGGACGGGCCCACCGGCGCTACTGGACCCACCGGCGCGGACGGCGCTACCGGATCCACGGGGGCTACTGGCCCTACCGGCGCAGACGGCGCTACCGGACCCACGGGAGCCACTGGGCCTACCGGGGCGGACGGCGCTACCGGGCCCACGGGAGCCACTGGACCCACCGGCGCGGACGGCGCTACGGGAGCTACCGGCCCTACCGGCGCAGACGGCGCCACCGGGCCCACCGGCGCTACTGGACCCACCGGCGCGGACGGCGCTACCGGGCCCACGGGAGCCACTGGACCCACCGGGCCTACCGGGGCGGACGGCGCTACCGGACCCACGGGGGCTACTGGGCCCACTGGACCCACAGGCCCTACCGGCGCGGACGGCACGGGAGCCATCATTCCTTTCTCCTCCGGCCTTCCCGTGACTTTGACCACAATAGCCGGAGGGCTTGCAGGAATCCCGGCCTTCGTGGGATTCGGAAGCAGCGCGCAAGGCCTTACCGTACTGGGAGCCACAATTGACATTACCAATGCAGCCGGAACGCTTTCCAACTTTGCCTTTCAGGTTCCCCGCGCCGGAACGATCACGTCATTCAGCGCATTTTTCAGCACAACGGCCGCCCTTTCCCTGATCGGTTCCACCGTTGTGGTGACTGCACAGATTTACCAGTCTGCCACGCCGAATAACGTTTTCTCGCCAATTGCCGGTACACTGATCAATCTGACGCCTTCCCTGACGGGAGTTATTGCCGTCGGAACACTGTTAAATGGTTCCCTTACGGGACTCAGCATCCCCGTAACGGCCCGAACCAGACTCATGCTTGTACTTTCCGCATCAGCCAGCGGTCTGACACTGTTGAATACGGTAGTCGGATACGCCAGTGCAGGATTAGGAATCACCTGACGGCTTGCAACACTATAGATAACCTACCCAAAACACTTTCTCTGCATCAGCAGATTCACAAAACGCAAAAAATGCAAGATCAATATCTAAAACTGTGTTAAAACACAAAGGGCGCGCGGAAAGCAATTGCTTTTTCACGCCCTTTAAACTGACGCTCACCCATGGAGGACTATCCTGCTGACAGCCTATCTTCTAATAGGCTTTCGGGCAACTATGCACAACGAAAAGAAATAAAAATATACTGCCGCGGAAAAAAGTGAAACCAAATTCCAATATGGCAATAACGGCATATTGTCTAACCCTGCGCCGGCAAGGAGATAAAAATCCATTATACAAAAAATGATATCCTTCCAGCTGCCACCCAGCAATTCATAGCTCGGCGGCGCGCACCATGCGAGTTCCACAGCTTTCCATAACAAGACGCCCCCTATGCAAGTTCCCAGAATCTGTAATACACTGAAACGGAACCATTTCATGTCAATATTCCCATTCTGCCCAACGGCCTTTATTTGCGGAATGCACTTCTTCCATCTCCATACAGATCCGCAGCCAAGAAATACTGCATATGCGCCTGTTATTATCAGCAATGCAAGAAACCTTTGCCGGAAAATGCCCTTTACTAAATCTATCTGGGTCATTTTAAACGCTTCTATGGGATGCCCCGCTTTCTTCATCACCAATACCGCCTCAGCCGGATTCGGAAACCCGCACCATATCTGGCTGATTTCCAACCCTTGAATATCGCAAAGGTTCTTTGTGGAATATGGTATATATATTTTGGCTTCTTCCCCGTCCTGCCCTGCCATGATCCCTATGATCCGATAGGGCGCTTTATTCAGATACACAGTCTCTCCCACGCATTCCCGGTTCCCAAAAAGCTGAATTGCCGCCGCCTCATTAAGCACCATTACCGCCAGCTTCCTATCTATCTGCATACCGTTAAAAAAGGCACCTTCCTGCATGTGGGTATTTGTAAAAAATGCGTAGTTTTCATTGGTCAGGAAGACAGAAATTTCCTCCCTGCGGAAGCCGTTTGACACATCAGGGTAAGCCTGCAGTGTATAGGTCAGGTCAATCCCTTCCTTCTCAATATTGGCAATGTCAGTTTCTGTAAAAAACCGGTCGTCACGCCGAAATGATAATGCATATACTCTCTGGCATACCGCGCTCTGTATTTCCAGCCAAGATAATAGGCACATCCCTGCCGCTCCCACAAGAATCAGCAACACCAGTAATTTCCTTCCGAACATTCCTTTCATCGCGTGCCGTCTCCCTCGTAAAATACATTGCTCCCATCCGCAATTTCACTTGTAGATGCTATAACGACAAGTTCATCTATCGGAAGTCCCCTCACTGCACAGTAGGCTTCATCGGAACCCAGTAAATCCACGGACATCCTATGGACCTTGTATCCTTCCCCCAGTACACTGTTATTCTCCTGCACTACCAGAACATAATAGCCTACTGCATCTTTGCACAGCGCTGCTGCCGGAATAAGCGTATCATATAGCCCGCTGTCTTCACGGATGGTTATTTTCACCCGCTTCCCTGCAAGAGGCATATCTGCGCTTCTCACAGTGATATTTACTTGATAACCTTGCAGATCCTGACTCTCATATCCAAAGATGGAACTGATTTCTCCCTCCACCGATTCATTCTGACCCACAAGTTCCAGCACCGGAACGCTTTCCATGCTGATATGTTCAAGCTGTTCCTCGCTGATAATCAGTCCGCATACCCATTCTTCCGACTTTTCAGCAATCACATACAAAATCGTATTCTGCATGGAGGACACATATAGCCCTTTGCTGACGCCCATCCATGAGATAATCCCGTCTTTACCCGCCTTGACATCATACATTTCCCCTGCTCCACTCAGTTCAACCCGCATCAAGGTCTGGCCTGCCTTTACCTCATCCCCCACATCCACCAATATCTCCCTTATCTTGCCGTCAACGTCTGCATAGACAGATTCTGTGTGCGCATAAACAAATTCTGAGGTTCCTTCCACTGTAAAGATAAGTCTGCCTTGTCTGGGCAGTGCTGCCTTTACCACCGGAAGCCGATAGTTATAGAAGGATTTTGAAAGAAATGTCAGTGCCAATAAAACAACCGCTAAAACTGCAAATATTTTATGAAATCTTTTTTTCCATCTGAATGCTTTATCCGATTGGAATTCCTTTTCCGATTGAGATTCCTTTTCCGATTGGGATTCCTTTTCCAATTGGGATTCCTTTTCCGATTGGGATTCCTTTTCCAATTGGGATTCCTTTTCCGATTGAAATTCCTTTTTCAATTGGGATACCCCTTTTTCATTATCCGCCTTATCCATTTTCCATCCCTTTCATCTTTCTATCATATTTCGATAGGGCAAAAATTCCGGTGATACTCTAAGATCCTTATCTCTTACCCCTTCAGCCCAGTAATGGCAATTCCGTTTTTCAGATACTCCTGACCATAAAGCAACACCAAAAGAACCGGCAGCGCATAGAAACAAGAACCGGCAAACGCAATTCCTAATTCGCCGCTGTTGATCTTTGCAAGAAAAACGGATAACGGCTGGGCTTCTGAGTTCTGAATGAATATAACTGCCTGATCCACCAGATTCCAATAGTCCAAAAGGGTGAGCATGGCCACTGCCGCTATCCCATGCTTTACCATTGGCAGCACCACCCACAAAAATATCTGTCCATATTTTGCCCCATCCACCTTTGCCGCCTCAATATAAGCATCCGGCATACTTTTCATAAACTGCCGTAAAAGGAATACTCCCAGCGGATTGAAGATACCGGGCAGGATAACGGCAAGACAGCTGTCCGATATCCCCATCCAGTCCGCTACGATATAATTAGGCATCAAAGTTACCTGCAGCGGCAAAAGCATAACGATCATGTACAGAAAGAACAGACCTTCCTTCCCCCGGAACTTCAAAACAGTGAATGCATATGCTGCAGGAGCCGACACCAATATCTGTCCAAGTACAATGGGCGCCACAATCTTCACGGAATTCCAGAACATATGCAGATACACCGGGCTGTCAAATAATAGGGATACATACTGTGACAGTGTTGCCTTTTTGGGCACAACATCCATAGCAACATATTCATCTGCCCCCAAACCATCTACAGAGTAATTGTTTTCTACTTCTCCGCTTCCCATGAAAGAATTCGTAAAAGTAATGATCAGCGGCATCATGTAAACTACAGCAATCACACCAAATAACATATATAAAATTTTTCTTTTCATTGTCCTGATCTTTTTCATCTTATTTCCTTTCTGCCGCGCCAAACGAAGAAATCTTTCTCAAACTAATAGTGAAGATTCTCCGAAAACCGCCTCTCTGCCCGGAATATGCAGAACACAAACAGTACAATGACCGTCGTAAGGACATAAGTCGCACTGACCAGCTTTGGGTAATTCAGGGAGAGGAACATATTATTTATATAATGCTGCAGAACATATAGGCTGTCCGGAGGGTATTCTCCTGTCATAATATAAATCTCCTTAAAAACCTTAAATGAATTCACAAATGTCATGATCAGCACCAAAAATGTAACGGGAGTCAGATACGCATAAGTGATATTTCTGAACTTCCAGAACTTTCCCGCTCCTTCCACATCGGCGCACTCATAAAACTCTTTGGGGATACCGCTTAATCCGCTTATGAACAGCGCCATATTATATCCGATATTTTTCCAGATAAATATGATGACCATTACCATCATTCCATAGCCGCTCTCCAGCCAGTCTATACCTTCCACATGGAAAATTGCCAGAAATCTGTTCAGCGTCCCATGCAGGTCAAAGAAATTTTCCCAAAAAAATGCGGATGTAGCAGAGGGAATGGCCAGCGGTATCAGAAAAACCAAGCTGAAATAATTGGAATATACCTTTATTTTCCTGACAACTAAAGCAACACACAAGGAAAGAACCATATTCAGCGGAATGCTGACCGCCATAAACCACGCTGTATTCTTCAGCCCCCTTAAAAAATAATTGTTTTGGAACAGTGCCTGATAATTCAGTATCCCGCAAAACTTTCCGTTTACCGGATGATCCACCACAGAATAGATAAAAGACAGCAGAAATGGGATCAGGTAAAAGAAGCAAAACCCTGCCAGACTGATCAGCAACAGCATGTATGACAGCATTTTGTTTTGTTTCCATTCTATTTTTCTTGTCATATACAAACTCCTGATTAGTTAAAAATTCTGATAATCCGATAAATTCAGTCACCATATTTTATCAGACTGATTCTTCTTATTCATTTTCTTCTCCTTATTCATTAAAATATTGTTCCAGCTGCCGCTTCAGTCTTCTGGCCGTTTCCTCCGCTGTCTGCTGGCCCGAAAAATATTTACTGTTTTCCTCATCTACTAAATCCATGACAGCCGCGTCCAGAGTGTCACAGCCATTGATCTGTTCCATCCAGCTTTTGAGGATTGCCTTGTATTCTGCCTCGCTGCCAAACCCGGCTCCGCCATTGCCCTCTTGGTATAAGGCATAATAGCGCTCTGCCACTGCTTCCAGCCCTTTCCGGCTCACTGTAGGGCCGTGAAAGGTGGGAGATGTCTGCACTTGGTCAGACAGCAGGTATCTGATGAATTCCCACGACAGATCCTTGTTTTCCGATGCGCTGTTTATGGCTACACAGGAATTTGATTTTATAAGCGTCCTGCCCTCCGCATCCGTAAGAGGCATACAATGGTTTACTCCGTTTTTCGTATCCATGCTGTAATAAGCGGCCTGCACATCATAATCACATTCCGCAGCAAAATAATATTCCATGTTATAAAAATCAATATCGGAACCAAAATAACCCTTTTCGGCTAGAGCCTTCACCGACTCCAAAAGCGCAACATATTCCGGCGAATCCAGATTTACGTTTTTGGCGCTTCCATCTATAAACTGCCCAACGGAATCTTTGATCAAATAATGCGTGTAGGACACCTCGTTCATCTGTATTAAGAACACATTGCTTTTATCCGTTTCATCCACCAGCTGTTTTGCCAGATCCATTGCTGTCCCAAAGCAGATTCCCTGCATATCATTTTCATTGCCCCTATGTTCTGACATAAGCTCTGCTGAAAACGCCAGCGTGTCAAATCTTGCCATGTAAGGAACGATATAGATTTCCCCCCCATCCTCTTTCGCCGCCTGCAGTACGTTCATGAAGTAATTTTCATCATTCAGTTCCGGTGTTTTTTGGATATATCCGCTCAAATCTTCAAACACGCCCATTTCACTGTACCTTGTAATAGGAAGGAAGCCGGTAAACAAAATGTCTTCCGCCTTACCCGTCATGATCTTTGTATTCAGATATGTCCGGTAATCTTCCACCGCACTCTCGCCGGAGGATTCTTTATAACTGTTAACGGTCACCTTTACATCAGGATACTGCTTCATAAACTGCTCTGCAGCAGTATTCAGGAATTCTTCCGCAAACAGACAGGATATGGTTATCTCACCCTTCATTTCCGGCTGCACATAGGGTACTGTTTCTTGTATATCCGGTGTTTTCTCTTCGGCTCCCCAACTCTCCTCTGTCCCTGATGTCCCCCCTGATTCCTGCATGGGAACATCACTTTGTACTCCCTTGTCCTTTGGTACAGCTCCATTGCCACATCCACACAAAACAGACGCCGCAATGAGCAGAACCGACAGCAAACTTTTCCCTTTTCCCATAAAATAAAAACCTCCTTGCCAAATCTTTTACAAATGATTTGTAAAATAGTTTAGCAAGGAGATGTCTCATACCTTCGTCTGTGATGTGTCAAAACTGTCAAACTTATCTTTCTCTTTTTATACTGTACCCAGCCAAAAATCTATCACAATAATCGGATCCTGATTCTTTACAGCAATCTGATATTCTTTTACCGCCGCGTAGACAAGTCCCTCCGGCATAATTGCACAAAAATCATTATTTTCCAGATCTGCATTTTGCGCACTTCCTCTTTCAATGAATGGGAATGCAATCTCCAGCATTTCTTCATAGCTGTACTCACTTGATGCCCTATCCCTTTCTTTCATGGAAAGGCTGGCCTTCCATATTTCTCCGCTGGAAGCATGGACTGTTAGGCTGACCACCACGTTGTTCTCCGTATACTGAACCAGCCAGCTGCTCAGCAGGCTATCGTCAAAACTAACCTGCGTATCCAGAGTACATAGTCTCGCAGCAACTTTATCAAAATCACATTCTGCCAATCCCTCCGGGACAATGCCGCATTCCGCCATGACCGCGATCCACTCTTTTCCTATGTCAATTGCCTGCTCCATATTGATCTGTCCCTTTCGGGGTTCATGGGGCAGCTCATTTCCTCCGTTTTCCCAGACAGACAGTATCTGGGCCATTATCTCCTCGGACAAGGGCTGCCCTTCAAAAAAAGCGCCTTCCTCCAAATCCCCGCTCGTTCCTCCCGGCTGATTCCATGAAACAAGAGAGTCTTCCGTCGGCTGCAGGGCAGAGGGCATTCCAGTCTGCCTTGCAATCCGCCCGGTTCTTTTAAGAAATTCTTCCTGTTTCTGAAGAAGCAATTCTTCTGTGAGAAACCATCCGCCAATCACGACTCCAAACGACAGCAGAAATAGTACAACCAGAGTATATGGTTTGCCTTTATTCATGTTTAGCCTCCGAAACAAAATTATCTTTTCTGCATCTCAAGTATAGCCTCACACTCGTTCCGTTCCTGCCGTCACTTTCAAATTCCAGTCTGCTTCCATGGATCTGCGCTATTTTATCCGACAAGGCAAGACCGATTCCTGCGCCATGCTGCTTTCTGGAACGTGACTTGTCCACCATGTAAAACGCTTCCGTGATTCTCTTTATCTCCTGCTTCGGTATGCCGGTTCCATCATCATTCACCTGCATGGCAAAATAGGTTCCTTCCGCCATTTTTTCCACAATCCCTATTACCCGGATATGTTTCGCGCCTGCTTTTACGGCATTATCCAAAAGATTCAGGAACAGCGTTTTAAACAAGTCATATTCCACCTCAATATAGGCAGGCTCCACAGTGCAATCCAGCGAAACCCCTTTTGCATCCATAAGATACTCCACATCAGCTGTAAGCTCCTGAAACAAAAGGTCTGTCTTTACTTCCTGCAGACAGAAATCCTTATGGTTTAATATGGTCAGATCCATCAGCTTCAGCGATAGGGCCTCCAAACGCATCCCCTCGTTCCATATATACCATGCCGCTTTCTTCTGTTCCTCTCTGGGAAGCTCCTTTTTATATATCCGGTCGGCATAGCCTATAACAGAAGTCAGCGGAGTCTTTAACTCATGTGCAAAATTAGCCACAAAATCCTCTTTCTGCCTTGCATTATCCGAAAGTTCTTGCACCTTCTCATGGACAGCCTCTGTCATCCGGTTAAAATTCCTCGCAAGCTGGCTTACCTCATCACTGCCGCTTACTGCCACACGTTCCCCATAATTTCCCTCTGCTATTTCCTTCGTAGCTGCCGTCAGCTGCTTGATCGGTCTGGTTATAAAAAAGGAAATGCCAAAAATCAGAAAGATACCCATGCTCACTGCTGTGGCATATACAGCCCCAAATTTCCTAATGATCTGTGCCTGCTGGTTCTGGATCTTTTCCACATCAACCCCTGTTATGAGATATACACTTATCCCCCCATGGGCAACTATTCCTATGGTCAGAAGAAATGTCCTATTATTGATCTTCATAAACCGATAGTTTACCATATTCTGTTCCGCTTCTGAAAACAATACGGAAAACTCTGTTTTAGCAGGAAAATCGGAAAACAGCACGGAACCGTCCTCTGCCAGAAAAGCCACTGTGCCATTCATGTCCGGAGCCATGCTGCTGATGTCGTACTGCCCGTCCGCCGCACCTGCAAACCAATCTTCCCCTCTGGTGATCAAGCTGGCCTGCACCACAAATTTGTTATACTGGTACTGTTCTATGGCTCCCTCAACTTCCCTTTCCATGGTAACCTCATAAAAGTAGGAAATCAGGACATATCCGCCAAAAAGAAACATGACACTGAAAAATATCATAATGGAGACTATGATCTTTGCACCTAATTTCATAAAATCAGTCCTCCAGACGATACCCTATCCTGAATATGGTCTTTATATGCTCCTCCCATCCCAGCTTCTTCCTCAGCCTCTGGATATGTGTATCCAGCGTTCTCGTATCTCCCAGAAAAGGCTCCTTCCACACCTTTTCATACAGCCTGTCCCTATACTGCGCTACATTCTTATTCTGCATCAGCTCCACCAACAAGTTATATTCCTTTACCGTCAGCTCCACTTCTTTGCTATTCTGGAATACCTTTCTGCACTCCAGATCTACTTTGACGTCCGCAAAGGAAAGTTCTTTCCGGTTTTTCCCATACCGCCGCAGCACGGCTTCCATACGGGCAAGCACTTCTCCGCTCTGAAAGGGTTTTGTGATATAATCATCTGCCCCCATCTTCAGCCCGTGTATGCGGTCGCTTACTGAGCCTTTCGCTGTCAGGAAAATCACAGGGACATCCATGGGTTTGATATATTCCAGCAGTTCATAGCCGTCTATTTCCGGAAGCATGATATCTAACAATATGAGATCAAATTCCTGCCTTTCTTCCAGCATATCCGCTGCAGCTTTCCCATCATGGACACATATACACTGATACCCCTCATCACTTAGATCCATATATAGCAGATTGGCGATTGCCTGATCATCTTCTACAATCAAAACATTCATCCCAAAACCTCCACTAATTATTGTATCAAATAGATGTGTCAAAGTTGCGACTTTTCTTAGCTAACTAAATTATCTTGTTTGCTTTTTTAAGGAGATTGCGTATACGTCTTAATAATTTCTTCAGCAATTGTTTGTTTTGTAATGCATCGATCCATTGCTTGTTTCTCGATATAACGGTGAGCATCGGGCTCGTTCATTTTTAGATTGCTGATCAAAATCCATTTCGCTTTGTTGACAAGACGGATCTCTGCCATTTTTTCTTTGATAGACAAGGTTTTCTTTTCTAATTGTCTCAGTCGCTCTCTGGAGCTTTCCATCCAGCTGAGAGCATGTATCATGGTTGGCTTTGATGTCGGCTTTGACAGCGTGAACACACCGTATTCAACAACCTTGTCATGAATTCCGGCATGTATATCGCTTTTTACCAAAAGCAGCACAGCAGATTGCTTGCTTGTACAAGTGTCAATCGCAAAACGAGTACCAATGTCGTCAGGCAAGGGCGCATTGATAATGACAAAATCAAAAGATTTTTCGGCGAGTATCCGTTCGGCGGCGTTGACACTGGCAGCAGTTTGAATCAGGGAATATCTTGTTTCGGAGAGCAGATCGGCAAAGGCAGAGGTGAAATTATCTGTTGCGGACACAATGAGTATACTGTACACCCGTTCTCTTAAACTCATTTTGCACCTCCTTCTTTTTCCTTGGCATAAACTACTTATTACAATAGATGTCTAATATAGCATTCGGTATGTTTCTTTTGATAAAATTACTGTTTGCAGCTATTGCACAAGCAGATTTAAGATTGCCGGGCAACTGCTTAAAATTGGCAAGGGTATTTACATCTGCTTTATACAGATTGATGTCCGCAGGAGCCGGCAGCTCTAGTCTATTCTCAATCCCGTCAAGAATGGCATAAATGATCAGGGCGAATATCAGATAAGTATTTGCGGACGGATCAGGAGAACGAAGCTCAACACGCCGGTATTCACCGACAGCGGCAGGGATTCTTACAAGCTGTGAACGGTTCTCGCTGGACCAGGAAATATATTTCGGCGCTTTGCTGCTGCCAAAACGACGATAAGAACTTTCGGTTGGATTTAAAAAAACCGTCATATCAGCAACTTTATCCAAAATCCCTGCAATCAAATAATTCATATTGTCTGCATCATTAGATGATTTGACTGACAGATTGATATGGAGGCCGTTTCCTGGTTTGTTTTCCAATGGTTTCGGGCTGAAATCAGCGCAAAGACCATTCCGCCGGGCAATTGTTTTTACAACCGTCTGGAACGTCATGGCGTTGTCCGCGGCGGTCAGAGGATCCGAATAGCGAAGATCAATTTCGTTTTGTCCCGGCCCTTCTTCGTGATGTGAGCTTTCCGGCTGTATTCCCATCTGCTCCAGAGTCAGACAAACTTCGCGGCGGATATTTTCACCTTTGTCTTCTGGGGCGATATCCATATAAGTTGCGTTATCATAAGGTTCTTTGGTTGGATTTCCATTGTCATCCAGCATGAATAGGTAAAACTCCTGCTCTGCGCCAAAGAAAAACTGATGTCCGGAAAGTGTCGCTTTTTGAATCGCGTTTTTCAAAATAGAACGCGTATCACATTCAAATATTTTGCCATTGGGATAAGTAATATTACAAAACATCCTTACTACGCGTCCATGCTCCGGTCTCCAAGGCAGAGGCGTCAGCGTGTCTGCTTCAGGATGCAGAAACAGATCAGAATGGCATTCATCCCCAAAGCCGGCGATAGCGGATGCGTCAATAGCAATGCCAAATTCAAAGGCACGGGAAAGTTCCTGCGGCATAATGGATATGTTTTTCTGCTTGCCAAATACATCGCAAAAGGCGAGGCGGATGAATTTCACATCCTCTTCACGCACATATTGGATAACCTCTTCTTTTGAATATTTCATAAGCATACCTACTTTCTTTTAATTTGCTACATACATTCGTTTGTATGGGTTTTTACTGTCCGGCGTGATGACTGTAAAAGGCTCGGATAAAAGCTCTTCAATAGAATAACCGAAGTCTGAGCAGTATTCAGACAGATACTCCCGTATTTCATCCAGCTCATCTGCAGCCGCAGATCTTGCAGTAACTTGTTTGGGGAAATCAATATCCTCACAGCTGCTGCGCAGGAATATTTTGCCTCCATGCATTCCGGTACAAGGAAAATTGCCCACAATGCGTTTGTTATCTTTATGAAATCCAAGGACAATAATCACGCCTCCTGCCTGATATTCTCCAAGAAAGCTTCCTGCACATCCGCCGATGATCATAACAGGAATTTTTTCTTTGTAAGCCTTCATATGGATTCCGGCGCGGTATCCGGCGTTGCCCTGTACATAGATTTTGCCGCCGCGCATGGCATAACCGGCAGCGTCACCGATATTGCCATGAATCAGAATCTTTCCTTCATTCATGGTATCGCCCACAGCATCCTGTGCATTCGCATTTACCGTAATATTGGCATTGTTTAAGTATGCGCCCAGCGCATTACCCGGTATCCCGTTAATTGTAAGATTCTTGTGGGACATACCGGCAGCAATAAATTTCTGACCACAGCAGCCTTCGATAATGAAATCGTTTCCTGCTTCTCGCAGCGCTTCATTTATAGCCCTATAGTCTAAATCTGCAGCATCAATGGTTTGCATATTATACCACACCTCCCGGAGGTTTTTTATATTTTTTTCTTAAAATGCAAAATATAACCGCTTTCTTCCTATCATTCTCCGGCGTGAGAGATATCGAGTATCTCCAATTCTTTTTCCGTTAAGCCGATGCCGCGAAGCATCAGCCGGTTTCCACGCAAAGCCTCGATGGAATTGATTCCCATACCGCCCATGAATTCTTTTATCTCGTGTTTCCATGCGGTCATCAGATTGATCAGGCGTTCACTGCCCATTGCCGGATTAAGCCTCTTCACAAGCTCCGGGCGCTGGGTTGCGATGCCCCAGTTACATTTACCGCTTTGGCATGTACGGCACAGATGGCAGCCCAGAGCAAGCAGGGCGGCAGTAGCTACATAGCAGGCATCTGCACCGAGAGCAATGGCTTTTACTACATCTGCCGCGCTTCGGATACTGCCTCCGACTACAAGGGATACATTGTTGCGGATGCCTTCATTCCGAAGTCTTTGATCAACGGCTGCCAGCGCCAGCTCAATGGGGATACCTACATGATCTCTGATTCTGGTAGGCGCAGCTCCGGTGCCGCCGCGGAACCCGTCAATGGCAATGATATCCGCTCCGCTTCGGGCAATACCGCTTGCAATTGCCGCAATATTATGTACGGCAGCAACTTTTACAATCACTGGTTTTTTATATTCCGTAGCTTCTTTTAGAGAAAAGACAAGCTGACGCAAATCTTCGATGGAATAAATATCATGGTGGGGCGCAGGGGAAATGGCATCGGATCCTTCCGGGATCATACGGGTACGGGATATATCTCCTACGATTTTTGCACCGGGAAGATGTCCGCCGATACCCGGTTTTGCACCTTGTCCTATCTTGATCTCAATGGCGGCGCCTGCCTTCAGATAATCCGCATGGACGCCAAAACGTCCGGAAGCTACCTGTACAACGGTATTTTCTCCATAACAGTAAAAATCTTCATGCAGTCCGCCTTCTCCGGTGTTATATAAAATCCCAAGAGCTGTTGCTGCAAGCGCAAGAGCCTTATGGGCATTATAGCTGATAGAGCCGTAGCTCATGGCTGAGAACATAACGGGCATAGACAGTTCCAGCTGCGGAGGCAGTTTACAGTCTAATGCTCCATCTTTTGTTCGTTGTACTTTTGACGGTTTCTTTCCGAGATAGACTCTGGTTTCCATGGGTTCCCGCAATGGATCAATGGAAGGGTTCGTTACCTGTGAAGCATTGATCAGGATTTTGTCCCAGTAAACGGGAAGAGGTTTTGGATTACCCATAGATGACAAAAGAACGCCGCCGCTGTTTGCCTGTTTATAGATCTCTTTAATCGTTTCGGCTGACCAGTTAGCGTTTTCGCGCAGAGTACATTTGCTTTTTACAATCTTTAGGGCTCTTGCAGGACAAAAGGAAACACAACGCTGGCAGTTTACGCATTTTGAGTCGTCACACGTCATAATTTTGTGTTTTTCATCGTAACTGTGGGCTTCATTGGCGCATTGCTGCTCACATACATGGCAGGAAATACATCTGTTTTCATTTCTGATTATTTCAAATTCGGGATAAATAAATTCGATACTCATTAAAACGCACCTTCCTTTACTTTAACGATGACAGGCTCACCGCCGGCGGGAGACCATATGTTTTCTGCATATGGTTCCATGGTTCTAATAGCGGCTTCTTCACTGGCAATGAATACTTTATCATCTTTTTCACCGACTACCATTGAACGCAGCTTCAGACGGTCATTCAGAGCCATCAATCCGTCTTCAAATCCCAAAACAATGGAGAAAGGACCGGTAATCAGAAGGCTTGGAAACATAGTTCTAAGGTAAGTATGTTTCTTCCGGTCATCCAAATCTGTTTTTGCCACAATGGTACTCCAAAACGGAGCCGCAATAACGCTTGCGGCTTCGCCCAGCGTAAGTCCTTGTACGCGAAGCAGGTAATCCATGATATAGGTAATGACTTCCGTATCGGTCTGGAGGGTACATTTATATCCGAACATCTCGATAAATCGGCGGTTGGCGTCGTAGGAAGATATTTCTCCATTATGCACGACGGAATAGTCAAGCAGCGTAAACGGATGCGCTCCTCCCCACCAGCCGGGAGTGTTTGTCGGATAACGTCCATGTGCCGTCCAGGAGTATCCTTCATATTCTTCCAGTTTATAAAAGACTCCCACATCTTCCGGGAAACCGACCGCTTTGAAGGCACCCATATTCTTGCCGCTGGAAAAGACGTAAGCGCCGGGCATTTCGGCGTTGATCTTCATAACTGTTTTGGCCACAAAATCCTTTTCTTCCGACTGTAAAGATACAAGAACAGAGTTTAACGGCGCAACAAAATATCTCCATATAATAGGTTCGTCTTTGATAGTCGGAATCTTTCGAGTTGGAATGATTTCCGATTTGACTATTTCAAAGCATTCCTTTAAGAAAGCTTCGCATTTCTTACGCGTGTCGCGGGAATCAAAAAACATATGGAATGCATAAAAATCCTTATATTCAGGGTAAATGCCATAACCGGCAAAACCGCCGCCCAATCCGTTGGAACGGTCATGCATGGGTTTCATGGAATTTATGATCATTTCACCGGACATCTTATTTCCATCTTTGGATATTGCTGCAGAGATTGCACATCCGGAGGGGATTCTTATCTGGCCCTCGATTTTCATAAATCTTTTACCTTCCTTTCAGAATAAATCAAAAAAGCAAAGACAGCCGTTTTCAGAGCAGGTGATTCCTACTCTGAAAATGAACGTCTTTGCTCATGCTCCATATTATACAGCGGAGGGCGTGCTTTGTCAATCTTTTTGGGCCATAGAAGCACGCTTCTAGTACGACCGAAAAATAAAAAAAGGATTGACAAATGATATCGAAAGGTGTATTATCCAACACGTAAAGGCAAGGGAGTCTTTTGTGGCGTAGGGAAAAGCGTCATAAAAGCTATCCTTGTCTTTTTATTTTCAAATTAGAAGGAGTGAGATCATGAAGAATGTATCGGATTTTTTTGGATGTAAAGTATTTGATGACAGAGTGATGAAAGCAACTTTATCGGCAAAGGTTTATCAGTCTTTGAGAAAGACGATTGATGAAGGCGCAAAGCTTGATATTAGCGTAGCAAATGCAGTAGCGGCAGCTATGAAAGACTGGGCTGTGGATCATGGCGCTACGCACTATACACATTGGTTCCAGCCACTTACCGGCGTTACAGCAGAAAAGCATGACAGTTTTATTTCTCCATCCCCCGATGGCGGTGTGATTATGGAGTTTTCCGGAAGGGAACTGATCAAAGGAGAACCAGATGCTTCGTCATTTCCCTCCGGCGGACTTCGGGCTACTTTTGAAGCGCGGGGATACACGGCATGGGATCCTACATCTTACGCGTTCATCAAAGGCAATACATTGTGCATTCCTACCGCATTCTGCTCTTATGGCGGAGAAGCGCTTGACAAGAAAACGCCCCTGCTCCGTTCTATGGAAGCGTTAAATAGGCAGGCAATCCGTATTCTTCATCTGTTTGGCAATGACGATGTGAAATGTGTCCGCACGTCCGTAGGGCCGGAACAAGAATATTTCCTTATTACAGAAGAAATGTATGAACAAAGGAGGGATCTTCGATTTGCGGGACGTACTCTTTTTGGCGCGAGGCCACCAAAGGGACAAGAGATGGACGATCATTATTTCGGAGTGATCAAGCCAAGGGTTGCGGCTTATATGGAAGAGCTGAATGAGGAACTCTGGAAGCTGGGTATTCTGGCAAAGACAGAGCATAACGAAGTTGCACCGGCACAGCATGAGCTGGCCCCTATCTATACAACAACAAACATCGCGACAGACCATAACCAGCTGACAATGGAAATTATGCAGAAAGTTGCGTCAAAGCATGGACTTGTGTGCCTGCTTCATGAAAAACCGTTTGCAGGAGTAAACGGAAGCGGAAAGCATAACAACTGGTCTCTGACTGCGGATGGAGGCGTGAATCTGTTGTCGCCGGGCGAAACGCCGTATGAAAACGCACAGTTTTTATTATTCCTTTGTGCGGTTATTAAGGCTGTGGACGATTATCAGGATCTGCTCCGTCTTTCTGTAGCGACAGCAGGAAACGATCACAGACTTGGGGCAAACGAAGCACCTCCGGCAGTTATTTCTATTTTCCTTGGAGAAGAATTGAATGCCGTACTGGAAGCGATTGAAAAGGATACTCCCTATGCGGGAACTGAAAAAACACAGATGAAGCTGGGCGTGGACGTACTTCCAAAGTTTAACCGCGATACTACAGACCGCAATCGTACATCGCCCTTTGCATTTACCGGAAATAAATTTGAATTCCGCATGCTTGGTTCCTCCAACAGCATTGCCTGCGCGAATATCATGCTGAACAGCGCGGTGGCGGAAAGTCTGAAAATCTATGCGGACAGACTGGAAAATGCGGAAAATTTTGAAGATGTACTGCATGAAATGATTCGCAAGACCATCAAGGATCATAAACGTGTTATTTTCAACGGGAACGGTTATGACGACACATGGATTAAAGAAGCTGTGGAAAAGAGAGGGCTTCTTAACTATCGTACAACACCAGATTGCATGCCGCATTTGCTGGATGAAAAAAATGTACGGATGCTTACATCTCACAAAGTATTTTCAGAAGCGGAGCTTAAGTCCAGATGTGAAATTATGTTGGAAAACTATTGTAAGACGGTTCGGATTGAAGCAAATACCATGATCGATATGGCAAAGACAGAGATTGCTCCTGCAGTAAGCGCATATGTATTGGAACTTGCAAATACAGCGGCGGCAAAAAAAGCGGTCGATGATTCAGTTTCACGCAGTTATGAGACGGAGCTTGTGAAAAAACTTGTGAGATTGGAAGATCAGATTGTGGCCAGAACAGATGAATTGGAAGAGGCAGTGATGAAACTTCAGGATGCGGAAGATGTGGCAGCAGAATCTTATATGATTCGAGATGCTGTTTTAGGAAAAATGGGAGAATTGAGAGCTGCCTGTGATGAGGCAGAAATGATTACTGCAAAGAAATATTGGCCATTTCCGACTTATGGCGATTTACTGTTCGGCGTAAAATAGCTTGATTAATATAACTTGGAAACATATTGATATTTATGCAGGAAGAATGATAACAGCGGTGGAATTTGAGTAAGGAAGCGGAATGATTATGACAAAATATATATTCGTGACCGGAGGTGTTGTATCGGGTCTTGGAAAAGGGATTACGGCAGCTTCTCTTGGACGGCTGCTAAAGGCGAGAGGATTAAAGGTAGCGGCCCAGAAGTTAGATCCATATATTAACGTAGATCCCGGCACTATGAGTCCCTATCAGCATGGCGAAGTGTATGTGACCGAGGATGGGGCTGAAACAGATTTGGATTTGGGGCATTATGAAAGGTTTATAGATGAAGATCTGAATCAATATTCCAATCTAACCACAGGAAAAGTTTACTGGAATGTATTGAATAAGGAACGAAGGGGTGAATACCTTGGTTCTACGGTTCAGGTAATTCCGCATATTACGAATGAAATCAAGGAATTTGTGTACCGTGTGGGGAAAAAGACAAAAGCGGATGTGGTGATTACAGAGATAGGCGGAACCATTGGCGATATGGAATCACAGCCTTTCGTAGAGGCGGTACGCCAGATCTCTCTGGAAGCGGGCAGAGAAAACAGCTTGTTCATTCATGTGACATTGGTTCCGTATTTAAGCGGTTCCGAGGAACATAAATCAAAACCGACACAACACTCAGTTAAAGAACTCTGCGGAATGGGTATTCATCCGAATATCATTGTTCTGCGTTCCGACAAGCCGTTGGAGGAATCTATTTTTCATAAAATCTCTCTCTTCTGCAATGTAAAACCGGACTGCGTTATTGAAAATCGAACATTGGAGAACCTTTATGAAGTACCCTTGCTGTTGGAGAAGTCGAATTTTTCCTCCGTTGTGTGCAGGGAACTGAATATGAAAGCACCGGAACCGGATTTGACAGATTGGGAAAAGATGGTGGAACGTATCCGTTTACGTTCAGAAGAAGTACATATCGGATTGGTTGGAAAGTACGTAAAACTCCATGATGCATATCTGTCAGTAGTGGAGGCAATGAACCATGCAGGATATGAACGGAATACATTCATAAAAATTCACTGGATTGATTCGGAAAACATCACGAAAGAAAATGTAAATGACATATTAAAAGGAATGAATGGGATGATAATTCCAGGCGGATTTGGAAATCGCGGCATAGAGGGGATGATTTTATCGGCGAAATACGCCCGTGAAAACCAGATACCTTACTTCGGAATCTGCCTTGGTATGCAGATTGCAGTCATTGAATTTGCAAGAAATGTATCTGGAATTGCAGATGCACATTCCGGAGAATTTGATGAACAGTGTAATCATAAAGTAATCGATTTTATGCCGGGACAGAGCGAGGCTATTGATAAAGGCGGAACTCTGCGTCTTGGAAGCTATCCTTGCAGAATTAAGCAGGGAACAAAAATGGAAGAATGCTATGGCGCAGAGATGATACATGAGCGTCATCGCCATCGCTATGAATTCAATAATAAGTATCGTAAAGAACTTGTTAATTCCGGACTTGTCATCAGCGGTATATCGCCTGATGACAGTCTGGTCGAAACGGTAGAGCTGTGCGGGCATCCTTTTTTTGTTGGCGTGCAGTTTCATCCGGAATTTAAAAGCCGTCCCAATCAGCCGCATCCGTTGTTCAAGGGATTTATTGCGGCTGCTCTAGAGCAGGCGAGGAGCTGCAGCTGCGACTTATGAGCAGATTACCCTATAATAACTTCTCGGAATCTCAATGAATGAGATGCCACTTGAAAATTGACAACTGAATATCGTGCAGAAAAAGA
>RAZA01000032.1 GCA_003612485.1 bacterium D16-50 | reverse complement strand
GTTATTCATCAGATATGACTTTGTAACTTGTTAACTATATAGCTCTTGTAGCTATATCATTATTATACTAGGAGGGAAATGATGGATTTTACGAAAAACACTTTGTTTATGAGATATCCTTCTACATGGTGGCATGATCTGTGGAGGGAAGGACTGGTCAGCGGAAACGGCAGGATTGGGGCTAATGTGTATGGAGGCGTAAAGGATGAGACGGTTATGCTGACGCACCACAGGCTGTGGCATAACGGACAGGCTGAGGAACTTCCTGATGTCAGTGAGGCTTTCAAGTCCCAGCGCAGGCTGATGGATCAGGAACGCTTTCAGGAAGCGAGCTGGGAAGTTGTAAATGCATTGAAGGATAAGAATTATCAGGCGCGATTACAGTCACCGTTTCCGGCAGCAGACTTGAAAATCAGGATCAAACCGGTCTGTGGATTTACAGATTATGTGAGGGGAATCCACATGGACAGCGGGGAGACCTTTACACATTGGAAGGAGGGGAAATGCGGGCGCGCATCCGAACTTTTTGTATCCAGAGCGAGAGGAGTTGTGGTGAAACGCATTACTTCCGATAACTCTGATCTCACAGTGAGCCTTTCTCTGGATACGCATAAAAACGCAGGTTCTGACGGATTGGAGACATGGGGAAAACATATCCTTGACTCAAGGGAATTTTTGACGGAACTGCCTTATATGGTTTATACGGCGCGGAATGATGACGGGAGTCTGTACGGTGTATGTGCCAAAGTATTTTCTGCGGATGGAAAAATGGAAACGGACCGGAATTCTCTGCTTGTAAGCGATGCCAGAGAGGTCATGGTCCTGCTCAAAGTCTTCGCCGGAGAAAATGCTGCAGAGAAGGAACGGGTCATTGACGATATATTGAGGGAACTGGACAGCCTGCCTGCTGATTATGATGCGCTCCTTACGGAACACAGACTGCTCCATGAGAAATGGTATCAAAGTGCAGATCTTTCGTTGGGATATGATGGGGAGTATCATAGTAATGAAGAACTGCTGTTGTATGCCTATCAGGGGAAGCAGCCATTGGAACTGATTGAAAAGCTCTGGAGGTATGGGCGATATCTGTTTGTCAGTGGGACGGATGAAAAGGGAGACCCTTTCCCGATGTACGGATTGTGGGCAGGGGATTACCGTCTGATGTGGCCCCACAACATGGCGAATGAAAATATTCAGATGATATACTGGCACACCTATACGGGAAACCTTATGCCTTTCCAGAAAGCGTTTTGTCAATATTATTATGAAAAAATACCTGCTTTTCAGGAGAATGCAAGGAAGCTTTTTGGCATGCGGGGCATTTATATGACGGCAGGTACGACATCCGGAATATCTGCGCCTAACCAGATCGTACCCGTAATCATGAACTGGGTCGGTGCGGCAGGGTGGATCGCACAGCACTATTACCGGTACTATCGCTATACTGGGGATAAGGAGTATTTCAAGGAGATCATTTTGCCGTTTCTGCTGGAAGCAGCGGCCTTTTATGAAGATTTTGTTGTATATTATCCCGATGGCACGATTCACTTTTATCCGAGTGTGTCACCTGAAAATACACCGGGAAATTTCATGCCGCCGAAGCATATACAGATGGCGCATCCTATGCCCACCACGGTGAATTCAACGATTGATCTGGCGATACTAAAAGAATTTATGACGGAAATGTGCCATATTGCTGAAGAATTCCCCGTGCCTGCAGAGCGTGCCGAAAAGTGGAAAAAGATACTTTCCTCCATTCCGGAATATCGCACGAACGGTGACGGGGCTGTCAAAGAATGGCAGGATGACCGTTTTGAAGAGCGGTATGATCACAGGCATTTGTCACATATCTATCCGGTATTTCCCGGAACGGAGGTGAATGCGTTGCACAAGAAGGAGCTTCTTCCGGCATTTGAGAATGCTGTGGCATTAAGGGAAATTGATGCACAGACCGGCTGGTCCATGGCACATATGGCTGCGATCTACGCAAGGCTGGAAAAAGGGGAGGAGGCGATGGAGTGCCTGAATAAGATGGTGCGGTCGTGCCTGACCAATAATTTCTTCACCTTGCACAATGACTGGAGGGGAATGAATATTTCCCTGAATATGGAATCGGCGCCTGTCCAGCTGGATGCAATTATGGGATATGTAAATGCGGTTCAGGAAATGCTTGTTTATTCCTCGGAAGACCTGCTGAAGCTTCTGCCTGCGCTTCCCGTGGAATTGTCCCAAGGAAGTGTAAGCAATTTTCGGTATGAGAATGGTTCTTTGTCCATGAACTGGAACAGGAAAACAGGGGATTTTACCGCCATCATCAGGGCTTTAAGGCCGCATACAGTGTGGCTCAAGCTTCCAGAGTATGTAACAGACTATGAACTTGAGCAGAAGGACTGCAATAATGGGCAGGAAAACGGGTTTATTATACTCACGATGATGGAAAACGGAGAGCTTCATATATCGCAAAAGAAAGAAACTGCAGAAAGGCAGAATAAATAAGAGGAGGATACGTATATGAAGAAAAAGATAGTATGGAAGGTGCTGGCGGGTATACTTACTATGGGTATGGTGATTGGTGTGGCGTCTTGCGGCGATACAACAGAACCCAACGGCGGAAATTCGCAGGACGGCTCTTCCAAGGAGAGCGAAATGCAGAATCAGGAATCCGGAGAAGAGGAGAGTGATTCTCAGCAGCAGGAGGAAGAATTGCCGCCGTTGAAACTCAGCGTCCTATTGAACGCTGACAATCAGGGGGGATCGGAAGAGTATGAGCGCATGGTTCAGACGATAAACGAGTACACCAACGCAGAGGTTACATGGGTGTTTGACAGCGCTGCTGAGTACACGGATGCCATGGTTTTGAGATTCTCTGCCCAGAATCTGGAGAGTGTCAATCAGGTTAGTTCACTGGATGCAAATTTCAGTAAGGCATGTGAAGAAGGTGTTTTCTGGGATATCACGGATTATATTGACGATTATCCCAATCTGGCCACGATTCCTGAGATTGTGCGGATGAACGCCAGTGTGAACGGTAGATTATACGGTGTGCCCCGTGCACGTGATCTGACGCGCAACGGACTGGCATGGCGTCAGGATTGGCTGGACAATCTGGGATTGGATGAACCGACAACCCTTGAGGCATTTTACAAAATGCTCTATGCGTTTACCTATAGTGATCCGGATAAGAATGGACAGGATGACACATATGGAATGGCTCTCATCAGTTATGAAGGCCCATGGGATATGATGCAGATTTGGTTTGGTGCGCCGAACGGATGGGGAATTGACGAAAACGGTGATTTGATCCCGGCACATATGACGAAGGAGTATGATACCGCGCTTGATTGGTTCCGGCAGATTTATTCCGAGGGATTGGTCAATCCCGATTTTACTGAGATAACGGAAAGCAGAGATTGGAACACCATGATGCAAGATGGCGTAGCGGGAAGCATTGCAGATACCTTGGCCCGTGGGCGTTACATGCAGACCTATTTTGATCAAAATGAAACCGGAGGACAGGCTAATATGTTCTATGCAGTCGACATGGGATATGGTTATCGGTGCCTGCCTACGGAAGGATTTGGTGGAGTATTGGCTATTTCCAAGAAAATGGTTCCTACGGAGGATGAACTTAGAAGGGTTCTGCAGTTTATCAATGACCTTAACGATGCAGAGATGAGTGACCTGATGGAATACGGATTTGAGGGAATCCATTATTTTATCACCGAGGAAGGTTATTTCCAATATTACACGGATGAGGAAAAGATTGCACTGGGAGTCACCACCGGCAACTATAGAAATGGATTCAATCAGGCTCTGGCCTTTTTCCGCACGGAGGAAGAGACGGCTAAGCGGTTAAAAGCTGTGCCAGAGACAGGAATCAAGGCATTGGAGACGGCATATATGAAAGAAAGCGAGCAATACGCGGTTCCGAATTATGCGCTTTCCTACCTGAAGAATTCACCGACTTATTTAGAAAATGGGAAATCTCTGGATGACATGATAAAAAAAGCAAGATTGGATTATATCATGGGTACCATTGACAGAGCAGGACTTGAAGCGCGTAAGAGTTCGTGGCTCGCTGCGGGAGGGCAGGACGTGATTAACGAAGTGAATGCTTTATATCATGGGAATAATTGATAACAGGCAAATATGATATGCAGGGAAACAGAGATAAAATCTGCTTTCACCGCTTCTTGTAAGAAACGGCAGTTACCTTTGCTGGGAGGAGGTGACTGCCGTTTGCTTTATTTCTGCCAAGAAACCTATGTACCATGTCATGAGTTATGAGGATTACTATGACGAGGGCTCCATAGGGAGAAGTCTGTCCTTTGGTGAGTGGGAGACCAGTCAGGTATGGCAGGCTTTATACTGCAAGGAGTTTCCTGATGTCGGGTTAACAAATTTTATAAAAACCTTACTGAACAGTACCAAATGATACTTTTTTGAGAAACTGCTTAGAGCTTCTCTGGCTCCGGATAATCCACACCGAAAGTATCAACGGTAACACTCTGCATTACTTGATTTTCCAGCGGTCTGTCGGAATAATCGGTAGCTGTTTCAGCAATCCGGTTCACCACATCCATACCTTCAACGACCTTCCCGAATGCGGCATAGCTGCCGTCTAAGTGGGGTGCGTTCTTATGCATGATAAAGAACTGGGAGCCTGCGGAGTCAGGGTTCATGGCTCTCGCCATGGAAAGCACGCCCTCGGTGTGCTTTAGGTCGTTGGCCACGCCGTTTTTAGAAAATTCACCTTTGATCTGGTAGCCGGGACCGCCCATACCGTTGCCGTCGGGGCAGCCGCCCTGAATCATGAAGCCCTTGATGACCCGGTGGAAAATGAGGCCGTCGTAGAAATGCCTGCTGACGAGGCTGATAAAATTATTTACGGAAATGGGGGCGATTTCCGGATAAAGTTCCAGACGGATTGTGCCGCCATCCCTCATATTGATAGTGACAATAGGATTCTGTGCCATGTTTTTGTCCTTTCTGCAACAGCTGCAATATCTTTTATGATTTTTTGGCGTCGCCCGGAGGGGCCTTGGCCATATAAGAATCAGATCTATTGTAACCTAAAAACGGGATTCCGTAAAGGGGAAAAGGGCGGAAAATTCGGGACTAAAAAGGCCCCGCCGCAAAAGAGGAATGCGGCAGGGCTGATAGCCCCCCAGATGGGTAGCGGGTAGCGCCATATGCTATTTCGTATAGAAGATCTGAGCGATGGGAGAGTCCGGGGAGAGGATGACGGTCTTGTTCCCGCCCTTCATGGAAAGCTTCAGAGCGTCCAGACTTCTCACGAAGGAATAGAACTCCTGCTTTGACGCATCGTTATAGGCATCGGAGAGGATCTTCATGTACTCGGCCTCACCCTCCGCGATGAGAATGGCGGCGTCCTTCTCGGCCTCGGAGAGAAGCACGGTGACCTCCTTGTCGGTGGTGTTGCGGATGATCTGGGCCTCGGAGCTTCCCTCCGCGGTGTAGGTGGCGGCGATATTGTCCCGCTCGGAGATCATGCGCTCATAGACGGCAGCCTTGTTGTCGTTGGGGAGATCCAGCTTTTTGGTCTCGAAGGAGAGCAGCTCGATGCCGTACTGATCCAGAGAGTCCCCTATGTTGGCTATGATAGCCGAGGACAGTTCTCCGTTGCGCCCGGAGATCACGTCCTCCTGAGTGGTGCTGCTGATGACGTTCTTTGTGGAGTTGTACACGATGGCGTCCAGACGGCTCTCCGCGTTGGAGATGGAAAAGTTCAGGGTCTGGGCGAACTTTTGGGGATCGGTGATGCGCCAGAGGATGTAGCTGTCACAGATCATGGTCTTCTTGTCGCTGGTGATGACGTCGGAGGGAGACAGATCATACAGCAGGATCTGCTTGGGCAGAGTGTCCACGCTCTGGATAAAGGGAATCTTGAAGCTGATACCTGAAGAGGACACTACGCGCTCGATTCTTCCGAACTGGCGGATCAGGCTGTACTCATTCTCTCTGGTGATGACGATGCTGGATGCGCCTGTGATCAGAATGACCAATAGCAGGACGGTCAGCAGGACCTTTTTCGCAATCTTCATATTATACCTCCTTGCGTGCTTCGGCACGGATATCTATCATTTTTTGAACTCTATGCAATCTGCATGTCTCCGCTGAGGGCATGCCGCCGGATGCTCATGGAGCTAATTCAGGGGGCAGGCTCGCTTGGACCGGGATTTGCGCCGGAATTGTTTGCGCCGTCAAAGCTGGCGTCCTCTCCGGTCTGGCCGGTAAAGGAATCCAGAGGGTAGAGAGTCTGCATATTGCCGTCGGAGCCTTCGATAATCACCTTCAGTCCGGGCAGGACATCCTCCATGGCTTCAAAGAACATGCGCTGTCTGGTGATCACAGGATTCTTGATATACTCCTCATACATGGCGTTGAAGCGGGATACCTGAGCCGTAGCCTCGTTGATGCGCTCGGTCTTCTGGGCCTCCGCATCCTTGATGATGCCGTCGGCTCTGGCCTGAGCGGAGGGCAGCTGCTCATTGCGGTATTTGTTTGCATTGTTCAGAGCGGTCTCCTTGCCCTGCTTTGCGGTCTCCACGGCTTTGAAGGCTTCCATGACCTCCTGAGTGGGGGGCTCGGAATCCTGAATGGTGATGTTCACCAGCTGGATGCCGATGTCCTGCTTGGATAGACGCTCCAGAATCATTTCCTTGATGGCGGACTGTATCTCGTTCTTTCCGGTGGTCAGCACATCGTCCACGGAATAACTGCCGATGACGGTTCTGATGCAGCTCTGGCTGATGTTCTTCAGGATTCCCAGAGGATTCTTGGAGGCGTAGAGCGCCTTCACGGGATCGCTGAAGCGGTATTCCACATAGAAGTCAACATCAATGAAATTGAAGTCCGAGGTGATCATCAGGGACTCATCTTCATCGTATTGGTTGGAGTCCAGACTGTAGCCGATGGCAAGCCCCTGAATAGTGGTGTTCACCTTTCTCACCTGCTGGATAAATGGAATCTTAAAGTGCAGTCCGGGCTCCGTGACGGCCTGAGGGCTGCCCAATGTGATCAGCACCGCCTGCTCCTGCTCCTTGATCTCATAGGTGCAGTTGAGGCCCAGAATAACGAGCACGATCACCAGCGCCGCAATGCCTATTATTTTTCCGCTGGGCATTTTTTTCTTGGGGGCGCTGCCGCCGCCGTCCATGGTCTCAAAACCGTTCCTTCTGTTGCGAAAAGAATCACCGTTCATATTTACCTCCTATTCCAGTTTTCGTCTCTGCACTCCAAGCGCACGGTTCTGGGAAGGGCTTCCGGCCGCAAGGCCATGCGCCCGCAATCCCTTCCGTGCGCTTTTCGTTGCGAGACTGATTCCAGTTTTCGTCTCTGCACTTCAAGCGCACGGTTCTGGGAAGGGCTTCCGGCCGCAAGGCTATGCGCCCGCAATCCCTTCCGTGCGCTTTTCGTTGCGAGACTGATTCCAGTTCCGTATTGTATATATTGCATTTATCATACGCCTATTGTGTGTAAATGGCAATGGGTTTTACAGCACTATATAAGGGGATAATGTGCTTTTGGGGGCCGAAGAATCCCGAATGCCGTTTCATACGCCGGTCTGCAGTATCTCATCGGTCTTTCCGGGAAAGGTCTCGGAATATTCCCAGCAGCGGCTCTCGATGAAGAGTCTGGTCAGCACCGGGTCCAGCTCTCCCCGCTGTTCTGCGTTTTCTCTCAGAATGCTCAGGGCTTTGCTCAGAGGCAATGCTTTCTTGTAGGGCCTGTCGTTGGCCACCAGAGCGTCAAAAATGTCCAGTATGGTGATGATGCGCACTTGCAGCGGTATTTCGTCCCCCTTCAGACGGCGGGGGTAGCCGCCGCCGTTGAGCAGTTCGTGGTGGGAGGCGGCCCATTCCCGCACGTGGGACATATCCTTGGAGAAATGAATCTGGGACAGCAGCTTGTCGGTGATCTCCACATGCTGCTCCATGATTTTCCGCTCTGCCTCGGATAGGGTTCCTCTCCGAATGGAAAGCATGTCATATTCCTCCTGAGTCAGCCAGTGAGGAAAGGATCCGTCCTCTGCGGCGTAGATTCTGTCCCGGAGTTTGGTCAGCTCCTCCAGCAGGTCATTCTTCAGAAAGACGGCGGAATTCGCCTGATCTACCAGACTGGATGCCTCTTGGGTCTGCCGGACCAGAACATCCCTTTCGGAGGCGGAGATATCGCCCTTCAGCTGGCGAATCTGGGCCAGCAGCCGGATGGTCTCCATACGATGGGAGAAATTTGCGTATTGCTCCGGCAGAAGGCGCTTCGCCTTGTTCATTACTTCCAGAGGAGTCACCAGCTTTCCGATGTCATGGAGCCAGATGCTCATCATTAGTTCTTCTTTCTGGGCGGGGGTGAAATGGGGGGCGTCACTGCGGGTGTTCAGATAATCTATGAAGCGGCTGCAGTACTCGGCCATATGTCTGGGATGGCTGCCATTGTAAGGAGTTCTTTCGTCAACAGCTGTGGACATGGCTCTGACGAAGGAGTGGAACAGCTCCTTGATCTCCTTCATATAGCGCACGTTCTGAATGGTGACGGCTGCCTGAGAGGCTACGGACTCTGCCAGCAGAACCATACTCTGGACGAAGCCGCATACATTGCCCTCTTCGTCCAGAGCGTTGATCAGCTGCAGGACGCCCAGCCGCTCCCCCTGTCTGTTGCGCATGGGAACCACCAGCATGGACTTGGTGCGGTATTTCGTCAGGGCGTCGTAGTGCATGGGGCCGGAGAAGTCGTACTCGTCGCAGCTTCGCACATCCTCCACCAGAATGTTTCTGTTGTCCAGCAGGGCCAGAGCGCATACGTTCTCCCGGCTCAATGGAACCGGCGGCAGCTGGGGCATTGTCCCGTCCCCGCCGATATAGGTCTTCAGGGTATTGTTTCTCATGATTCTGAACCGCAGGACATCATTGTCCAGCAGGTACAGCGTGCCTGCGTCACAGTGGGTAAGCTCCATGGCGCATGACAAGATTTGCTCCAGAAGGCGGTTGACGTCATGCTCTGAGGAAAGGAGAATGCCTATTTCCAATATCTTGTTGATGTTTTCCTGTGTCATACTTTCCCTCCTGCCCGTTTTTTAGGGGGCAATGATTTTGTACTGTCTATAAAGTCAGATCCGAATCTCCAGTCCCTCTCTTGCGAAGATACTGGCTGGGTCGTACTCTCTGCAGCATAGCTCCTGAGCCCGGAGGAAGCTGTCCGTGTGGCCGGAAGCGTAATGGGTCATGAGAGCTGATCTGACCCCTGCCATACGCCGCACGGCCGCTCCCTCCTTCCATGTAGAATGCCCCCAGCCCCGGTGAGCCTCCAGCTCCGCTTCTGTGAAGTTGGCGTCCCAGATCAGCAGACTGCCCCCTTGGGCAAATTCTGCCAGAGAGTGTTCCATAGGTTTATCCAGTTCGCAGTCCAGAGCATATATGACGCTTTTGTCATTTTGCGACATGCGGTAGAGCATGCTCTGGCCGGGATGGTTTCCTGCCAGAGTGCGTATGGTGATTGGGTGGGAAGAACCCTCGGTTCCAGCCAGATCGAAGCCTGCGCCGGGGAGAAGCTCATGAATGTCCACATGGGCCGGAAAGTCCTTGAGGCCCAAGGGCCAGTAGGGGGATCCCAGAAGAGCTTCCAGCCCTTTTCGGAAACTCATGTTCTCATGTGGACCTCCATAAAGGTGGATCCGGGCATGGGGATCCTGAAAAAGGGGGAAAGGAAACAGTCCGAGACAGTGGTCTATATGGAGGTGACTGATAAGAATGTGTACTTCTCTGACCTTACGGTCCTTGAGGCAGCGTCCCAGCTCCGGCAGGCCGCTGCCCCCGTCGAATATCACTATTCCGCTTCCATAGTCCACGGAAATGCAGGAGGTGTTGCCTCCGTATTCCAGAAATGCGGCGCCGGGGGCGGGAAATGCGCCTCGGACGCCCCAGACATTTACGGTCCATGTATGGTTCATAGTTGTCTCCCTTCATTTTAAGCAACATGCTGTGGCTTAAAAATGAATTTCTGCGGCTGCAGGACAGCAATACACACAATATTCCCGCTGAAATCAGCTGCTATCATAGATCCGTTCACTGCAATAGGAGCCTGATTGACCGGGGATCCTATATTGTGGGCTTCTATTTTCTTGCCGTTCTTATCGATGACATATAGGAAGCCGTCCGATGCCCCGAAGCAGAGCGCTTTTCCCATGGGAACTACAGCGCTGTCTACCGTCCCCCCGCTGTCGAAGCTGTAAGGAGATGTGAGAATAAGGTTTTTTCCGGTTTCAAACGTCCACAGGATATCGAGGCTTTCCGTATCAACGGCTACAACCCCCTTGTTTGTGGTTCCCATATACATAACGCCCTCTTCCACATACGGGGTTGTGGCGCTGTTGAAAACATAGCCCTCAAATTCTCTGTATTTTACCGTATTGCCGGAACCGATCTCTATTTTATACAGCCTGCTCCATGACGCGGCAAACAGGCAGCCGCCATACACTGCAGGCGTCATGATAAAATAGTTAAGCTTATGGCTGTTGTTTGTCCAAAGCGTTTCCCCCGCAGCCGCGTCCAAGGCGTAAAGCCTGTCCCAGTGGGTGCCCACAAACAAAATATTTTCGTGCAGTACAAAGCCGGAGGGGGATGTATTTCCTCCTGAGAGCTTTTTGCTCCAGACCTGACTCCCGTCGGAAACCCTCAGACAATAAACCTGCTGCTGACCGCCGCAGTAGACATAGTCCTCGTTTGCCGCAATGCTGCTGGCGGAATTGTTGGGATTGCGCAATTCTGTTTTTGTGTTCCACATGAGATTGCCCGAAAAGTCAAAACAATAGACATTGCCTTCCGTATCCTGAGCGATAACTTTATGGCCAATGACGCGAATATCGCTTTTAACGGAATTCTTTGTTTGGTATTTCCAGAGTATTTCTCCGGTTTCCTGACAGATTGCGGCAACTGAGCACTGCTTTGGCCATCCGTCGGAAACGGTTCCTGCAAACACAATGCCCTCTTCCAGCGCCGGGGCGGAATAAAGAATGTTGCCGCCCAATGAAACATTCCATTGATATGCCTCTGTGGGCGCAGTTTCCTCAAAATCATTGTAATGGCAGCGGCTGCCTTTCAGGGCTCCGCCCTCTAACACCACGCTTCTGACCGTAGCGGGGGAGGCGTCGATTCCTCCCGTGTCCGGCCTTGAGGTGGTGATATTGAAAATACCTCCAATCTCGTTGAGATAGTTGTAATGCCAGTGGCCGAAAACCCATGCCAAAAGATGATGCCTTTTCCAATCGATTTTTGTCCGACCGTCCGAGAAGACAAAGCCCGCCTCGTCGCCGGCGCAAAAATCGTGATTGAACATGATCACTTTCTTATCATGTGAAACATGCCTAAGATCGTTGACCAGAAACGCCGCCACATCGCTTTGGGTGTATTTGGCCTTGACATCGCCGTGGACGATTGGCGTTATGATGTAATGAATCCGGCCCACCTCAAAGGAATACATGACGGGGCCGTAAATGCTCTCAAACAAAGCCTCTCCGTATTCTCCCCAGTTGACATAGTCATGGTTGCCGATCACATACTTCACCGGAACGCCCATGTTTTCACTGTTCATACCTCTCAGATGGGCCTTCAGCCCGTCGATGTAACAGATATCTCCCGTGTGTACGATAAAGGCAGGATGTGTTTTTTCCGCCACCCGGCGCAGCTTTTCAACCCATTGCCCCGGGCCCTTTGCACCTACTTCACTGTCCGTCACCTGCAAAAAGACATGATTGGTGTAATCGTTTTCCAGCCTGTCAAGGGCAAAGTCATAGCCCGATTCTTTGTCTGAGACTGGGATATAGTAACAAGATGACCAATAGTTTGTGGGCACGGTAACGGTGATAAAGCTGGCCTTATGCCAGCCCTTCAGAACATATCGGCCCGCTTCGTCCGTCAGCACAACCTCTCTGCCGTTGCTTACGGCAACCGAAGCCATAGGCAAGGCGGTTTCGCTGTCATATACTAACCCCGAATAATCATGTAAAATTGACTTTGCAGACGCTTCCATTGTATAGAGTTCCCCCGATCTTTTTTGCTTTTTACGTTCAAAGCGCTGCCGAAAAGTTCTTTCATCGATGCCGCTTTCATTTTCAGCGCCCGCTTTGGCCAATTATAAAGGAACAGCCTGCCCCAGTCAAGAGCCGTTATTCAAGCCTGAAATGCAGGTATGCCGCTGCAAAACAGCGCTGCCGCAAAGGACCCGGGAATCTCAAATAAAATTTCTTAAATGAAAAATAGCAATTCTTCATTTAAATTAAGAAATTTTTCATTTCATTTTGGTGAATTATGGTATACTATGTGTAGGAAGCCCCAGAATGGGATAGACTTTTATGCAGCTGTCCCCGGAGGAGTTCAGGGGCGGAGGAAAGGAGAATTATTATGAAAAAGACGGTACTTTATTTGTGCGCGGGCATATTGGTCTTTGGGCTTACGGCCTGCGGAGGAGATCCGGAGAACGGCGGTTCTTCGGACAGCAGCCAGATCGAGAGCAGCTCTCAGAGCACGGAGCAGACAGAAAGCTCTGTGGCGGACGAAAGTCAGGGAAGCTCCGAATCGGAGAACATGGAAAGCAGCGTGGCTGACGATGGGCAGGCGGACGCCGAGGGCTGGAGCGAAGAGATGGCGGGTCTGCGGGCAGCGGTGGTGGATGCCGTAGGGCAGGATGAATACTGGCCCGACATGCCTATGGACGGAGAGATGCTGAACATGCTCTACGGCATAACGTCAGACATGTATGACGACTACATGGCAGAATCTCCTATGATCAGCACCAATGTGGATACTCTGGTGATCGTCAAGGCAAAGACGGATCAGGTGGATACGGTGTTCGATCTGATGACTGCATACCGGGAGAAACTGGTGAACGACACCATGCAGTATCCCAGCAATCTGGGCAAGATCCAGTCGTCTCAGGTGGAGAAGGTAGGAGATTATGTCATCTTCGTACAGCTGGGCGGCATGGCCGGCATGGCGGACAGCGAGGAGGAGGCCATCAAGCAGAGTCAGGAAGCGAATGCCAAGGCGCTGGAGGCTATCAAGGGGAAGCTGGAGTAATCTGACAGCTTTCTGCCGTCCCCCCATGGGGGGCGGCAATCAAGGCATGGGTTTCGGGCAAGGGGCTTTGGGGAATAGGCTTCCGGCATAAGCTTGGGGCCGAAAGGCTCTTTGCCCGAGAACTTATGCAGAGCATGCTTTAGGAGGGCATTGGTATGGTTTTCAGCAGCGTTATCTTCCTCTTCCGGTTTTTTCCGTTTTTCTTTCTGCTGTATTATCTGGTTCCAAAGAGGATGAAGAATCTCATCCTCTTTTTTGGGAGCTTGTTTTTTTATGCCTGGGGCGAACCGGTGTATGTGCTGCTGATGCTTTTTTCCACTGTGGTGGATTATACTCATGGGCGGCTGCTGGAGCGGTTTCGGGGCAGGGGCGTGACAAAGGGGATTCTGCTGAGTTCGGTGATCATCAATCTGTTTATCCTGTGTTTTTTCAAATATGCGGATTTTCTGGTTCAGACGCTGAATTCCCTGACGGGCTTGTCGCTGCCGCTTTTGAACCTGCCGCTGCCGATCGGAATCTCCTTCTATACCTTCCAGACCATGTCCTACACTATTGACGTATATCGGGGACAGGCGAAAGTTCAGAGAAACCTGCTGGATTTCGGGGTGTTCGTGACCATGTTCCCTCAGCTGATCGCCGGACCCATCGTGAAATACCGGGACGTGGAGGATCGGCTGCACCGCCGGACCGTCACTGTGATAGGTATCAGTGCAGGGCTGCAGCGCTTCTGCATAGGTATGGCCAAGAAGGTGCTGTTGGCCAACAATATGGGGGAGCTGTGGACTCTGGTTTCGGCAAAGGATTTCGGAGAGCTGGGAATGCTCACCGCGTGGCTTGGGATTGTGGCTTTCGCGTTCCAGATCTATTTTGACTTTTCGGGCTATTCCGATATGGCCATAGGTATGGGGCAGATGCTGGGATTCCATTTTCCGGAGAATTTCAATTATCCCTACATTTCCGCCTCTGTCACGGAATTCTGGAGAAGATGGCATATCTCGCTGGGAAGCTGGTTCAGGGAGTATGTGTACATTCCGCTGGGAGGGAACCGAAAGGGTCTGCCCAGACAGCTCTTTAATATTCTGGTGGTGTGGGTGCTCACGGGGATCTGGCATGGGGCGGGGTGGAATTTCCTGCTCTGGGGGCTTTGGTTTGCTGTGGCGCTGATGCTGGAAAAGCTTTTTCTTGGCAAGGTTCTGGCATGGCTTCCGCGAATTGTGGGGATTCTCTATACGCTGTGCATCGCGCTGGGAGGCTGGGTGCTTTTCGCGCTGGAGACCCCCTCGGCAATTCTCATGTATTTCAAAGCCATGGCGGGGGGCGCCGGAGGGGTGCTTGACGAAACCTTCCTTTATCTGGGCAGACAGAACGTAATTCTTCTGCTGATCGGACTGGCGGCAGCCACGCCGCTGCCCCGCATGGCGGCGGAACGGCTGGGAAGTTCCCGGACGGGGGCGGGCATAGCGCTGAGGCGCTTCGGAGAGAAGATGATACCTGCAGCGCTCTTGTTATTGTCCATCGCGGGAATCGTGGAAGCATCTTATAATCCGTTTTTGTATTTCCGCTTCTGACGACGGCATTTCCTTCATGCAACTGTGGAGGAACGGGGAACTATATAGACGGCCTGAAAGCGGTTGGGCTTCCCTGAGGGGAGGGCCCTGGCGCAGAGGCGAAACTCTTGATTGGGAGAAATCCGACATGAATGAGAAAAGAAGCGCCATTTTTACCATAGCAGTGCTGGCATCCATTTTGCTGGTCTTTACCGTTGCGGATTTAATTAAAGACGACAGACTATTTTCTGAGACGGAGAATAGGATCTTGGCTGTCAAGCCCAAATTTTCCTTGGAAGCCATGTTTCAGGGAAAATATATGAAGGATTATGAGACGTATGTTACAGATCAGTTTGTCAGCAGGGACAAATGGATCGCCATCAAGACCTATACGGATATTGCTCTGGGCAGGAAGGAGATCAACGGTGTCTATCTAGGAAAGGATGGTTATCTCATCGAGCAGCACCTGCCGGAGGATTACCCCAAGGAGCTGGAGGAAGAGAAGACCGCTCTGTTAAAGAGGCTGGTGGAACGGTGGGACGCTCAGGTGATGCTGGTGCCCACAGCCGACAATATTCTCGTAGACAAGATGCCCTCCCATGCACCCTATTATGACCAGACGGCGCTGCTGAATAGGATGAGGGAGCAAATCGGAGACCGAAACTGGGTGGATGTATGCTCTATCCTGAAGGAACATGCAAAGGAGGAGATTTACTACCGCACGGACCATCATTGGACCAGTCTGGGGGCCTATTACGGGTATCTTGGCTGGGCAAAAGCGCAGGAAACCGTCGGTGCGGGAGCTGCCCTTGGAGGAAAGAACGCTCAAGGGGGAGCAGGGCAGCAGAAGGGCCAGAAGGAAGACGGCAAACAAGCCGGAAAAGAATCGGCACAGGGAGAAGCAGTGAATGAGGCGACCGGGCGCTACGGCAGGGACGGACTGGCTACGGCGGCGGAGGGCTTTCTGGGAACATTGCATTCTAAGGTGAACGTGGATGTGAAGGCCGACGTTCTCCAATATTTCCCGGAGACCCTTGACAGACCTCTGAAAGTGACCTACGATATGCGAAAGTCAGCGGACAGCTGTTATGAGGAATCCTATCTGGATACGAAAAACAAGTACGGTTTCTTCCTTGACGATAATCATGCGCTGGTGGAGATCGAGACGGACTATCATAACGGAAAAACTCTTTTCGTGATCAAGGACTCTTATGCAAACTGCTTTGTGCCTCTGCTGATTCCCCATTACGAGCGGATCTACGTTATGGATCTGCGGTATTTCAACGGCAGGCTGTTTTCATTCATGGAAGAACGGGAGACTGAGGCGGGGATGGATGTGCTGGTGCTGTACAATTGCATTCATTTTCTGGAGGAGTTCAAGTATCTGGAGTAAATGGGCAGGAGCCGGATGGGTCAAGTTCTGGAGTAAAAGGACAGGATCCGGAAGGATTTTGCGCCCGCAGGGGAGACCGAAAGGCCTGACGGTATTGACGCAGGGATCGAAAGGCTTGGCGGAAAGATCTGGAGGCGCTGGCATAGGGTAAGGGACGGCGGAAAGGCCCGGCGGCACTGGCGCAGGACGAGGGACGGCGGAAGGCCCGGCGGTACTGGCGCAGGCCGTGGGACCGCCCGATGATGGGGAGTGCAGGAGGAAGAGGACATGGACAGACAAGAAGGGCGCATGAAGGCCGTGGTGTTCGACATGGACGGCGTTTTGTTTGACACGGAAGTGCTCTGCATGAAGAGCTGGATGGCGGTGGCCAAACGAAACGGTCTGCAGGGGATGGAGGAGATCTTCCCACAATGTATCGGTCTGAATTCCAACGACAGCAGGAGCATTGTGATGAAGGCCTACGGGGATGATTTTGACTATCCGGGGTTTAGAGAGCAGGCGGCGGCATGGCAGAGGGAGTATCTGGAGGAGTACGGTCTGCCCATAAAGCCGGGGCTGGAGGAGATTCTGGGGTGGCTGAAGACTTCCGGCTTTGCGGTGGGGCTGGCATCCTCCACGAGAAGCTCCTCCGTGTTCGGCCATCTTGATCAGGCGGGCATTCGGGACTGCTTTTCGGTGGTGATCACAGGAGATATGGTGGAGCATTCCAAGCCCCGGCCGGACATCTATCTGCTGGCATGCAGCCGGCTGGGGGTGAAGCCTCAGGAGGCCTATGCCATTGAGGATTCGCCAAACGGCGTCCGCTCTGCCCATGCCGCAGGGATGCATACGGTGATGGTTCCGGACATGATTCCTCCGGATGAGGAGATGAAGCGTCTGAGCAGAGTGATTCTGAAAGATCTGCCGGAGGTGCTGGATTATCTGAAGGCACGGAAGGAATAAAAAGCCTAAAAGATCTGAAAAGGCAAAAGAGATCTCAGAAGGCAAAAGTCTGAAAAGGCAAAAGAGATCTCAGAAGGCAAAAAGCCTGAGAAGGTAAAAGAGATCTCAGAAGGCAAAAAGTCTGAAAAGGCAAAAGAGATCTCAGAAGGCAAAAGGATCTGAAAAGGCCAAAAAAAGATCTGTGATAGGAGAAGACGAAGTATGGCGAATCTGGGAATCCCGCAGAACACCATTGCGGTGCTGCAGAGACATCAGTTTCATACTCAGAAAAAATACGGGCAGAATTTTCTTATAGACAATTCCGTTCTGGACAGGATTCTGCGCGCCGCCGAGATCGGCCCTCAGGACTGTGTGCTGGAGATCGGTCCCGGCATCGGCACCCTGACGCAGTATCTGGCGGAGCAGGCAGGTGAAGTGGTGGCGGTGGAGATCGATAGGAATCTGATTCCCATATTGGAGGAGACGCTGGCCGGTTATGGCAATGTGACGGTGATCAATGAGGATATCTTGAAGGTTGATATTAATCGGATCGCTGAAGAGCGCAACGGCGGCAGGCCTATAAAGGTGGTGGCGAATCTTCCCTATTACATAACCACGCCTATTATCATGGGGCTTTTTGAAAGCCATGTTCCGCTTGACAGCATAACAGTCATGGTGCAGAGGGAGGTGGCGGACCGTATGCAGGCAGGTCCCGGCACAAAGGACTACGGCGCGCTTTCGCTGGCAGTGCAGTATTATGCAAAGCCGGAGATCGTGGCCAATGTGCCGCCTAACTGCTTTCTGCCAAGACCCAAGGTAGGCAGCGCCGTGGTTCGTCTGACCAGACATTCGGCGCCTCCCGTGGAGGTGGAGGATGAGAGCAGGCTGTTTGCACTGATCAGGGCCGCCTTTAATCAGCGCAGAAAGACGCTGTGCAACGCGGTGGGCAATGCGCCGGAATCAGGGATGTCCAAGGAAGGGATCATGGCGGCGCTGGACCGGCTGGGACTGCCTCAGACCATCCGGGGAGAGGCCCTGACGCTGGAGCAGTTCGCAAAATTGGAAAGATATCAGGAAAAGGGAGATCAAAGATGATCAGAAACGTTGGCTTTTCAATAGCGTTTTGGGGATATGGTTTTGGGGCTGCATATGCCCATGGATCATTCGGGCTTTGTCGGAGGATCCGTCTTGAAGGGTGACAAGGTGTATGCCGCCGACTTCAGATTGATGGGGCGCACTATACCTGCAAAGTAGGCGTATCGGAGGAACTGGTAGGGCTGAAAGCGGGAGGTGCGCTTTATTATGACTTTTCTTAAGAAGACAAGCAGAACGCCATTCTAAGGCTGGAGAGTGCATTAGAGTTTTGGTATTCTGTGAAGCTCGTGGAAAAAATCGGCATAGGCCACGGACATTTTTTATAAATTGTGCTTTTTATTTTTGACATAAGTACGAGTACTGTGGTAAACTAAAATTTGAAGCAGATATTATGCCAAAGACGGGAGCGGGATACTTTGGATAAATATGAATATAAGGTAAGGGCGGATGAAATAAACCGGCTGATAGCGGAGCGCGACTTCGCACAGGCGGCTGAGATAGCGGATGCCATCGACTGGCGGCGGGTGAAGAGCGTTATGATGCTCTGTACCGTCAGTGATTTGTATAAGATCAACAGACGGTATGATGATGCGAAGAACATGTTGCTGCTGGCTTATGAAAGAAGGCCGGGGGGAAGAACGATCTGCTATTCTCTCTGCGAGCTGTGCATCAAGACCGAGGATTTCGTGCAGGCGGTAAATTTTTATAAAGAATTCGTGCAGGCAGCGCCCAGAGATCCGGGGCGCTACATTCTGCAGTACAAAATTTATGAAGCGCAGGATGTGAGCCTTGAGGAGCGTATCGGCGTCCTTGAAGAGCTGAAGAAAAGGGACTATAGGGAAAAGTGGGCCTATGAGCTGGCCTATCTCTATCATAGGGTGGGGCTGGCAACCCGATGCGTGGAGGAATGCGATGAGCTGATTTTGTGGTTTGGCGAGGGGAAATATGTGGTGAAGGCCATGGAGCTGAAAATGCTGCATCAGCCTTTGACCCCTATCCAGCAGGAGGCCTATGACCATCGCTTCGACAGTTATGATCAGGAGCAGGCTGTGGAGGAAGAGGTTCCTCAACCGGAGGAGCAGCAACAGGAAGCTTACGATCAGGGGGAGCAGGCCGGGGAATACGGCGTCATGCCTGAGGAAGAAGGCTCCTACGGTATGCAGGAAGACTGGAACGGCGGCTACGGGCAGGATGCCGCAGCCGAAGGGCATGAGCTTGAGGGGGAGGACGAACTGGACATTCAGGTCAAGACCATGGATGTAGGGAAGTTCAACACCATCAATCTGCAGGAGGAGCTGGCCGCAGGCCTGCAGGAGGTTCTGGGGGCGGATGAGGTCACCCGTTCCATCATGGCGCCCATGCTGGAGAGCGGCGGGGAAGAAATAGAAACGGCGGAGGCCGATTTCCGGCAGCAGGAAGTATCCTATCAGGAAGCTCCGGAGGAAGAGGAGGAAGTAGAGGTCTTTTTCGGGGAGACCGGGGAGATCAGGGACGTGCCTGAGGACATGGTGCAGGAGATGTCCATGAAGGGCTGTGTCCAAGAGGAAAATGAGGGGGAAAGGTCTGAGCCGGCCATGGCGGAAAGGCCAGAGAGGAGTGTCCCGGGCAGAAATGCCGGCGAAAGGTCAGGGAAAAGTGTTCCGGATAGAAATGCGGAGGAAAGGCCTGGGGAGAGTGCCCCGGGTAGAAATGCCGGGGAAAGGCCTGGGGAAAGTGCTCCGGATAGAAATGCCGGGGAAAGGCCTGGGGAGAGTGCTCCGGATAGAAATGTTGGGGACGAAACCGGAGAGCTGGTCATGGAACAGATGCGCAGGGAGGCAGCCAGAGAGACGGGAGATCAGGCTGCGGCCCAGCCCCCCAGAGAGCTGGCAGGGGTGCTCTCTCAGGAGGCCAACGGTCAGATCCGTCTGGTAATGCCTGAGAACGCGGCGGTGGAGAAGCAGATAACCGGTCAGATGAAGATAGAGGATATTCTGGCCGAATGGGAGCGGATGAAGAAGGAAAATCAGGAGAGATGCGCGGAGGGTGTGCGTCAACATGTCCTGCAGCAGACCGGTCCCATGTTTACGGAGTTTGATGCCGCCGTCAGGGACGGACTGCTGGAACAGCTGGAGACAAGCGGAGAAGACGAGACAGCAGAAGGCCGTGAACCGGAAGACGGGGATATGGATTACGCTGTGGCGGAGCTGTCTGAAGAAAGTGGAGAGCTCGACGGCGGGGAAGAGATCGAAATAGAAGAGCTTGCGTTTTCGGCAGAGGATTCCGGGGAGCTTGACGAGTATCCTGAGGAGGAATCTGAAGAGGGCGGTGATACCGGGTATTCCGATGAGTATGAGGACATTGATGAATACGAAGGTTTTGACGAGTACTTTGAGGAAGGTTCGGAAGAGGAAGTATCGGAGGACGGATCCGGCGAAGCAGAGGGGGTTGACGAGTACCCTGAGGAGGAGTTCCGGAAGGAAGGAGACTCTGCAGAATCAGAAGAAAGAGCTGATTCGGCGTATTCCGATGAATTTGAAGAAGATGATTCCCCTGAAAGAGATTTGGAGCCGGAAGAGTATTCCCGCGAGGCCGAAGAGTCGAAAGAATATTCTGAGGAATCCTATTCTGATGAATCTGATGATTTTTCTGAGGACTCCGATGAATCCGAGGACTTGCCTGATGAATCTGATGACTCTGAAGATTTCTTTGAAGACTCCGATGAATCCGAGGACTTGCCTGATGAATCTGATGACTCTGAAGATTTTCTTGAGGACACCGATGACTCTGAAGACTTTACTGAGGACACCGATGATTCTGAAGATTTAGAGGAATTCTTTGAGGAAGATTTGGAACAAGAGGAATTTGAGGACGATTCTGAGGATTCCCAAGAACCTGCTCAGGACCATTCCCGGATTGAGCAGGAGAATGAACCTGAAGGGAGGGATGAGAGGGAAAAGGAAACCCGTAAGCCGGAAGGCAGGCCGGGACGCGCAAAGGGCGGGGACATAGCCCGGAAGAAGGATGCCGCCGAGCGCCAGCCCATAGAGCGGGACAAGGCGAAGGTGCGGGCGCTGACCAGAGAGGAAAAGGAGCTGTATGCTCCGTTCATTCAGAGCCGCCGCTCCAGAGAGCAGCTAGTGAAGGCAATCGACAACATCAGCATGGCGGCGTACACCGGAAATGTGGTTATAACGGGCGAGGAAGGTATGGACACGCTGACTCTGGCCAAGAACATCATCCGGGAGGTCAAGATGGCTGACAGCAACTTTGCGGGAAAGGTTGCCAAGATAGCCGGGCAGGATCTCAACGATAGAAATGTGAAAAAGACTCTTGAGGAGATGAACAGCGGCGCGCTGATCATCTATAAGGCCTCCGGCATGAATCCGGATACTGCAAAGGAGCTCTACAGATCCCTGCAGCAGGAGCGCCTGGGCATCATCGTGGTGCTGGAGGATACAAAGAAGGCAATTCAGAAGCTGTTTTCGGTGAATCAGGAGCTGTCCGGCGCGTTCACCGCAAGGGTGGATATGGAGGCGCTGAGCAATGATATGCTGGTGCTCTTCGGAAAACGATATGCCAGAGAGATGGAGTATTCCATTGATGAACTGGGGGTGCTGGCATTACATACTCGGATCGAGGAGCTGCAGACAATCGACCATGTGGTGACGGTTGTGGACGTGAAACGGATCGTGGACGAGGCGATCAGACATGCCAGCAGAAAGACGCTGGGGCATTTCTTTGACATTCTTCTGGCGAAACGGTACGATGACGAGGACATGGTTGTCCTGACAGAAAAAGACTTTGTAGCATGAAAGGTGGTATAGCGAGATGGAGAAGGTAAAAAAGGTCTTCATATCCGAGGCTGATCAGTATCTGTTTTCTCAGGGAACCCATTATGACATTTATAAGAAGCTGGGGGCCCATGTATCATGCGAGGACGGGGAGGAAGGGGTCTATTTCGGAGTCTGGGCGCCCAATGCAAGGCAGGTAAATGTGATCGGGAGCTTTAACGGATGGGACGAGGAGGCCGCTCCCATGAAGAAGCTGGGGCCTGTGGGAATCTGGGGCTTGTTTCTTCCCGGCGTGGAACCGGGGGCCATGTACAAGTTTCTGATTACGGCTCAGGACGGCAGGAAGCTCTACAAGGCCGACCCTTTTGCCAATCATGCGGAGTACCGTCCGGGCACCGCGTCTATCGTCACGGATCTGGAGGGCTTCCAGTGGGAGGACGATGCATGGATGGAAGCTCGGGACAAGAAGGATGTGTACAAACTGCCTATGGCTATCTACGAGTGCCATGTGGGATCTTTTATGAAGCATCCTGACGGCAAGGAGGGATTCTATAATTACCGTGAGTTTGCGGATAGGCTGGTGGAATATCTGAAGGACATGAAATACACCCATGTGGAGCTGATGGGGATTCTGGAGCATCCCTTCGACGGTTCCTGGGGCTATCAGGTGACGGGGTACTATGCGCCTACCGCCAGATACGGCATGCCCAAGGATTTCATGTACCTGATGAACGAGCTGCACAAGATCGGCGTGGGAGTCATTCTGGACTGGGTGCCTGCCCATTTTGCCAGAGACGCCCACGGGCTTGCGGAATTTGACGGAAACTGCATCTTTGAGCATCCCGATCCCCGTCTGGGGGAGCATCCGGACTGGGGCACCAAGATCTTCAACTATGGAAAGTCGGAGGTGAAGGGATTTCTGATCGCCAATGTCCTATATTGGCTCAGGGAATTCCATGTGGACGGCATCCGGGTGGATGCGGTGGCGTCCATGCTGTATTTAGACTACGGGAAGCAGGACGGCCAATGGGTGCCCAATAAATTTGGGGGCCATGAGAATCTGGAGGCCATCGAGTTCTTCAAGCACCTGAATTCCGTGGTCAGGGGAACCTATCCGGGCTTTATCACCGTGGCGGAGGAGTCCACCGCATGGCCCGACGTGACCGGTCCCATAGGAGGAGACAGCCTTGGCTTTACGTTTAAGTGGAACATGGGCTGGATGCATGATTTCTGTGAATATATGAAGCTGGATCCCATTTTCCGGAAGGGGAACCACCATGCCATGACTTTTGCCATGAGCTATAATGAAAGCGAAAAGTATATCCTCCCCTTGTCCCATGACGAGGTGGTGCATCTGAAGTGCTCCATGGTGAACAAGATGCCGGGCTTCGAGAAGGACAAATATGCCAATCTGCGCACGGCCTATGCCTATATGTTCGGCCATAGCGGCAAGAAGCTGCTGTTCATGGGTCAGGACTTCGGTCAGGAGAGGGAATGGAGCGAGGAGAGAGAGCTGGACTGGTTCCTATTAGGGGAAAAGAAAAATGCCGGGCTGAAGGCATTTGTGAAGGAGCTTCTGACCCTCTACAGAAAATACCCCGCGCTGTATGAGATAGATCATAGCTGGGAAGGCTTCCAGTGGATGAATGCCAACGACGGAGAGAACAGCGTGTATTCCTTTGTGAGGAAGTCTTCCACGGGAAAGAACAGCCTCCTGTTTGTGCTGAACATGACGCCGGTGAAGCGGGAGGGCTATAGGGTGCCGGTATCCGCGACTCCCCGGAGGAAAAAGTTCAAGCTGCTGCTCAACAGCGACGAGGAGAGGTTCGGCGGATGGGGGAACGAGATAGAGAGCCTGATCACGGCACAGAAGGAGCCTTGTCAGGGGCAGGATTATTCCATCGTGCTGGATCTGCCGCCTTACGCCTCCGCGGTGTTCGTGTTTTAAGGGACGGAAGGGTAAAGGTTTTTTCTGATTTTACCGAAATAAAGGGTAAGTGCCGAATCGGCGCTGCCCTTTTTTGTTGAGGCAGCTGAGGAAGCAAAGGGGCGGCTGTCCGGGATACATGGGGACAGCGGCGGAACCGGAATAGGAGAGACTATTTTGAAGATTACATTTAGCGAACAAGCCATAGCGGAAATCGAGAGGAAGCAGGCGGACAGGAACCGGGGCGCCAGAGGCCGCGGGGCGGAGGCCGTGGGGCAGACCTTTTACGGGGCGGCTCTGGGCAGGCGGCAGGATGACATACCGGGAGCCGGCGGCGAGAAGGCAAAGAGCCTGATTGAACTCCAGCAGGAGGCGTCCAATGCGGACGTGGGCGTTCAGAGAGATTTTATGACGGTTATGTCACATACTATGTCGGCGGAGGATTATGCCAAAATGCAGGAGGAGGGCTTTGATCCCGGCGACATGGACCCGGAGGACGTGGTCACTATCGTGGACAAGATCAAGGCGGAACTGGTGCGGTCGGGAAAGAACATCGTGGGCTATACGGACGACCTGAGCATGGAGACTCTTTCTGCCGCCCTAGGCAGCGAAGGGCTGGCGAGGGTGGTGGCGGACAGCTTCCGGGCGGCGGACGTGCCCCTGACCAAGGAGCATTTGGCGGCGGTTTCTCAGGCATGGAACATGAACACCCAGCTGCAGCCAATAGGGGACGGCGCCCGCAGCTATCTCATCGACAACGGGCTGGAGGCGGAGATCTGGAACGTCTATCTGGCGCAGAGCAGCGGTGCCGGCAGGAGCGCTGGGGGCCCTAAGTTCTACACGGAGGACGTACATGGATATTATACCCAGAGCGCCGGGGGGAGTCAGGGAAAAGGACTTTCGGAGCAGATCGACAAGATCATAGAGCAGTCCGGCGGTCAGGTCAATCAGGAGAGCCGGGGGGATGCGGCGTGGCTGCTGGACATGGGCCTGCCCATAACCGGAGAGAATCTGAAGAAGCTGGCCATGCTCAAAGGGCTGGAGCTTCCTGTATCCGCAGAGCGCTTCGGGGAGGCTACGGCGGCGGCGGTGGCTCAGGGCAAAAGTCCCGTCCACGCCTCTCTGGGGGAGAGACAAGAGAATCTGTACGAGAAGGCGGCAGCCATCTCGGAATACTATCACGGCAACGAGATTTGGGAGGCCAGCGTAGGGGATATCGTGGCCAGACGGCAGCTGGAGGAGGTTCGGCTGCGCATGACGGCAGAGGTGAACGTAAAGCTCCTGCGCAGTGGTTTTTCCATCGATACGGCTCCCATGGAGGAACTGATAGAAGCGCTGAAGCTGGCGGAGCATCAGCTGGCGGATCAGTACTTCCCCAGAGATTCCATGGCCATGGAGAAATACTACAATTACCGCAAGGCCAGCACTGTGGCGGATCAGATGCCGGGGCTGCCCGCGGACGTTCTGGGAATGTTTGCCAAGGGCAAAGGGGACGCTTCTCTGGAGACCATCTATAATGAGGGCAAGGTGCTGCAGTCCAACTACGAGAAGGCGCAGGAGAGCTACGAGAAGCTGATGACGGCGCCTAGAAGCGATCTGGGCGACAGCATGGAGAAGGCCTTTGGGAATGTGGACAATATCCTGAAAGGGCTGGGCGCAGAGCTGACGGAAGAGAACCGCAGGGCGGTGAGAATTCTGGGCTATAACCATATGGAGATGACCGCGGCGAATCTGGAGGCGGTGAAGGATGCCGACAAGCAGGTTCAGGGCGTGCTGGCGAAGCTGACGCCGGCGGCCACCCTGAAGATGATCCGGGACGGCTTCAATCCTTTGGAGAAGAGCTTCGGGGAGCTGGAGCAATATTTCAAGACATTGCCTGCGGAGTACAAGAAAGAGGCCGAGAGCTACAGTAGGTTCTTGTACGGACTGGAACAGAACAAGGAGATCACTCCGGAGGAGAGGGAGAGCTATATAGGCATCTATAGGCTGGTTCGCCAGATCGAGAAGGCGGACGGGGCAGTGGTTGGCGCGCTGGTAAACTCTCAGGCGGAGCTGCACTTCGCCAATCTGCTGTCTGCCGTACAGAGCAGCAGGCTGAAATCTCTGGATGTGAGAGTGTCCGAGAGCATGGGGCTGAAGGAAAGGCAGGAGCGCAGGGGGGAGAGTATTTCCTCGCAGATATCCAGAGCCTTCGGCCGGACGGCTCCCAATTTCCGGGCAGAGGCCGGAATGGGGAACGAGGCGGAGGCAGGTGCCGAAGAGGTGGCCGGAAAGACAGGGGGCTTCGAGGCCCAAATGGGGGATATCCCCGGCGGTGAGACGGCGCAAAACGGCTCCGAAGGCCATAGGCCACAAAGCGCCCTCTCCGGGAACACCGAGGCCGCCGGTACGGCGGGACGGGGCGGTCAGGTCGCGGAATCGAGTGCTGTTCCGGCGCAGGACAAGGAGGCTATGGTGAAAACCGCCAACGACATTGTGGCGGAAGTGACCTCCGATGAAAAAGTGACCAGAGAATACAACAAGGCGCAGCTGGAGGAGCAGCGCCGGGCTGTAGCGGCGGCGGATCAGGAGTGTGTCTCTTTGCTGGAGAGAGGAGAGATGCCTGCCAGCGCAGACAATCTGATGGCGGCTCAGGCGCTGACCAGAGGCTGGGAGAATCTGTTCGAGGCCGGTCAAAGGCGCAGAGGGAACATGCAGGAGGATGTGCAGGGGCAGGAGGAAGAGGAGACTTCGGCTCAGGAGCAGACGGAGAGCGCCGCTCTCTGGGAGAAGCTCGACGATATGGACGGCTTTGCAAGAAGCTATGAGCAGCTTGCGCAGAAGGCTCAGGCCGCTGTGGAGGAGGCTACCTTTGCGGAGGCCGACAGCAGTGTGGATGTCCGCAACATGCAGCTGAACCACAAGCAGCTGACAGTGGCCGCGGCTCTGGCCAGACGGGAGGAATACTATCTGCCTCTTTACGTCGGTGACAGACTCACCAGAGTCCATCTTACTCTTGACAAGAACAGTCAGGAGAAGGGCACCGTCACCGTGGGCGTGACGCTCTCGGAGGAGGAGCATATTCAGGCGAGGCTTTATCTGCAGGACGACATGGTGTACGGTATGCTTTTTGCGGAAGGCAAGATGGAGCTAAAGAAAGTGCAGGAGATAGCCGATACCTTTAAGAGAGAGGCGCAGAACAGCTGGCAGGTAGGCAATATTACCGTGATCGGCTCCGAGAATAGGATGCCGGTGCTGGTTCGCTCCGGGGAGCATACTCCTACGGGGAATGCTCAGCTATATTGCGTGGCAAAGACGTTTTTGAAGTCGCTGCAGGGCCATGGTTTTTGAGCCTATGTCCCCCAGAGGCGGAAGTTCTTCACATAGATTGAATAAATGCGCGCATCCGCGCGCAGGGAGGTAAAATCATGAGAGTTAATTACAATGTATCTGCGATGCTGACCAACAATGCGCTGGCGAACAATGACAATATGCTGTCCCAGTCCCTCCAGAGGCTTTCCTCCGGACTGAAGGTGAATCGGGCAAAGGACAATCCGGCGGGACTGGCCATGGCCAAGAGGATGAACGCCCAGCTGAGAGGGCTTTCCGCGGCCACCAACAATGCCGGGGACGGCGTCTCGGTGATGGAGATTGCCGACGGAGCCATGTCGGAGATCAGCGAGATGCTGCAGAGGATGAACGAGCTTTCAGTGAAGGCCGCCAACGGCGTGCTCTCCAGCTCAGGGGAGTCTGCAGACGGCAAGGACATTCTTGGAGATAGGGAGATCATACAGAATGAGATCGCCCAGCTGAAGGAGGAGATTACCCGGGTCGCAAAGACTACGGAGTTCAACGGACAGAGGCTGCTGGACGGAGAGTACGCCCTGAGAGGATATACAGACAATCTGAATGTAAAGGTGAGCTCCTATTCCACGGGGGTGACGGCGAAGGAGTACACCATAGAGCAGATTGTCATTCAGGAGGACACCGCGCTGGGCGGAGCGGAGAAGGGCAAGTACAAGGTGAGCGTGGCCTTTGACCAAAACGGCGGGTACGGGAATTTCCCGGAGGGAACCACGGCTTCCCTCAAGGATAATCTGCTGGTGCTGGAGGCCCCCAACGGCTTCGAGATGACACTGGATCTGACGAATGTGGATTTTCAGGGCGAGCTGGCAAATCTTCCTCCCAATTCCACCTATACGGTGCCCAACCCCAACGGCGGCACGAAGATGACCATAGACGCCACGGGAATCGGCTCCATGAGGCTTCAGGTAGGCGCCAACGAGGGTCAGGTGATGGAGATCGACATTCCCAGGATATCCCTCAGGGACATGGGCATCGAGGATCTGGACGTGTCCACGGAGGAGAGCGCTACGGCTGCCATCGACCTTATCGAGGGGGCCATGCAGTTCATATCCAGCGTCAGAGGCAAGCTGGGCGCTTATCAGAATAGGCTTGAGACCACCATCAACAGTCTGGACGTCACCTCCGAGAACATGACGGCGGCGTATTCACGGATCATGGACGTGGATATGGCGGAGGAGATGACTCAGTATACTACTGCGCAGGTGATGACGCAGGCGGCTACCTCCATGCTGGCGCAGGCCAACGAGAGGCCTTCTCAGGTGCTGCAGCTGCTGCAGTAGGTCTTTGGGGAAGTGCCGGGAGACGAATATGAAGAAAGAAGACAAACAACGCTTTACCCTTCGGATCACGCAGGCCAATCCTACGGAGCTGGTGGTGATATTGTACGAGATGCTCCTTGGCTATCTGGAGGATGCCGAGGAGGCTGCGGGAAACGACATGCAGCTGTTCCATGATGCGGCCAGAAAGGCCAGAGGCTGTCTGAATGAGCTGATGGGCTCTCTGCATATGGAATATGAGCCGGCGCCGGCGCTGATGCAGCTGTACTTATTCTGCATCAGACGGCTTGCTCTGGGGGAGGCCAGATGCGATATGGGAATGCTGGAGGAGATCAGGCGGGTCATTGTGCCTCTGCGGGATGCCTATGGGCAGATCGCCGGGCAGAACGGCGCAGGCCCGGTGATGAACAATTCCCAGACCGTCTACGCGGGCCTGACCTATGGAAGGAATACTTTAACCGAAAACATGGCTGACCAGGGCGCGAATCGGGGAATGTTTGTATGAGGACCCTTCCTGAGGAGATTCCTCCTCCGCCGCCAGATCGCTGAGATGCTTATATCTTTTTTGAAGTGAATTTATCTGGTAGATGTAGCTGTCGATGAGATCGACTTCTATTGCATTATCAAAGCCCGCATAGGCGATATCCAGCGCCTGGCGGGTTTTTTCTATGGAATCCTTCAGGGTGACGGGCGAATAGTCCTCTTCCGTGAGACGCTCTGTTTGGATTTTCTGGCTGAAATATGTCTTCATTGGGGCGGTTCCTTTCTGCAAAGATGTGGAGGCGGCAGTCTATTCTGTACGCCTATGTATTACAAGTATAGCCGCCCCTTAACCATAATATTCCAATTATGGAAATTTTCCGCAGGCTTTTCCCGGCTCCTTCATACATATTTTGGTAATGGGGACATAATATGTAAAAAAAGCCATAGGTGAGACATGGAGCAGATTTTAAATATTTTGCTGAGGGGGATTCTGGGCACCATAGCCATATATTTCATCAATTCTGCATTGGAGGCCATGGGGCTTTCTCTGGGGGTGGGCATCAACGCCGTGACGGTATTGACATCCGGAATACTGGGATTTCCGGGGCTTCTGGCCCTTTATGGGATTGGCTTCTACAAATTTTTGTAGATAATAGCCAAAAATGATATTTTTGTATTTTATCCCTTGCAATCCCAAAGCACATTGGTTATAATGCAACTACATCAATCAAATCTGATGTTTCGACAATGTTCGGTCAATGATGTTCGTGCAGTCTTTGAGGCGGGTCTAGCCTCGGAATTCAAGTGCTTAGGTAAAGGAGATGGGGGATTGGCGGCTTTGTGTGTTTTTTTGGCGGCAGCCTGCAGCTTCGACTATAGGGACCGGCGAGTCCCCAACGGTTTGATCCTGCTGATGGCTGCCGTGGGCATGGCATGGCGCTTTTGGGGCGGCGGGCCGTGGGGAGCGGTCTCCTATGCAGGGAAGGCGGCATTGCTCATGGCTCTTCTGTATCCGTTTTTCAAAATCGCTTCCGTGGGCGCGGGGGATGTGAAACTGCTGGGAGTGACGGCAGGCTATCTGCCCCGGGAAAAAATTCTTGTTTTCTTGTTCTGTTCTCTGCTGATCGCAGCAATTATTTCTCTGTTGAAAATGTGGAAAGAAAATAGCTTTGGCAGGAGGCTGGGACATCTCTTCAGGTATCTGACGGATGTGGCGGAAAAAGGCAGCTGGCAAATCTATCTGAAAAAGGAGGATGCGCAGGGGGCCGAGATCTGTTTGTCCGGTCCGGTTCTGGCCAGCGTCCTGCTGTATTTGGGGGGTGTCTATTAAAGTATGGCGGAAAAGATTATGGCCTTGTGCGACCCTGAAGAGGAGTATGTTCAGCTGATGACGGAATTTCTGAACAAGCATAAGAACCTGCCCTGGGAGCTGCATGGGTATACTGCCACGGAAGATCTGCTCCGGGAGGAGAAAAATGCTCCGGAGATGCTGGTGGTGGCGGAGTCCGCCTTTTGTCAGGCGCTGCGGGGGATGGATTCCCGGTGTCTTGTGGTGTTGAGCGAAAGCGGTGTCATGAGGTGGCAGGACGTGTCCTATGTGGATAAGTATCAGGAGGCGGAGGAAGTGCTGAAATACCTGCTGGGAATATACATGGAGCAGGCGGAGGAGCAGCTGCCCAGACTCAGGCGGAAGGGAAGGACCGTTTTCATCGGAAATTATTCTCCGGTGAAAAGATGTATGCAGACTTCCTTTGCTATAACTATGAGCCAGCTTCTGGCTATGGAGCATCCTACCCTATACCTGAACTTTGAGCACTACGCGGGGCTTGGGGAGCTTCTGCCGGACATGGAGACTCTGGATATGGCGGATCTGCTGTATTTTCTCAATGCGGAAAGGGACAAGTTCCGGCTGCGGATGAAGACGATGCTGAAGCATAAAGGGGGACTGGACTATATCCCGCCCATGAAGTCAGGGCAGAACCTGCTCTCCGTCACGGCTGCGGAATGGATGGGGCTGCTTCAGAAGCTGGAGGAACTGGGGGAGTATGAATATGTGGTTCTGGACCTGAGCGAGAGCATGCAGGGACTGTTCGATATCCTGCGTCTATGCACCAGAGTGTATACGCTGACAAGGGAGGACCGGATAGCCAGAAGCAAGCTGCTGCAGTATGAGCAGGTGCTGGGGCTGTACGAATATGAGGATGTGCTGGGAAAGACCAAAATGCTGAGTCTTTCCCATATACATAGGCTGCCGGAGGAGCTGGAGCAGCTGACGAAAAGCGATCTTGCCGGCATGGTAAAGGGCTTGCTGAAGGAAATGGAATCGGAGGCTGGGGAAGACAAAAGGCGGGAGGAGGGTAGCCCGTGGAGCTGACGGAGCTGAAGAAGGAGCTGAAGTACCGTATACAAGAGAAGATAGGCTTTATGAAGGACTACTCCGATACCGAGGTGGAGGATGCCATAGACGAGGCCATGCTGGAGCAGAGGGCGCTGACGATCTGCCCGCCGGACATGCGAAGGAGACTGAAGAAGGAGCTGTTTGACTCCCTGCGGAGGCTGGACATCCTGCAGATATTTGTGGAGGACAGCTCTGTGACGGAAATCATGATCAACGGGAAGGATCATATCTTTGTGGAGCAGGGGGGAAGCCTTCGGGAACTGGATGTGGGATTTGAATCCGCGGAGAAACTGCTGGATGTGATACAGCAGATCGTGGCAGGCTGCAATCGTGTGGTGAACGAGGCCTCTCCAATCGTGGACGCAAGGCTTCCCGACGGTTCCAGAGTCAATGTGGTGATGAGTCCCGTTGCGCTCAATGGCCCTATTGTCACCATAAGGCGTTTCCCGGACAAGCCAATCACCATGGAGGGTCTGATCCGGACAAATTCCGTATCCTCCGAGGCGGCGGAGTTTTTGGCAAAGCTGGTGAGAGCCAAATACAATGTTTTCATCAGCGGAGGTACCGGAAGCGGGAAGACTACTTTCCTGAATGCGCTATCCTATTTCATCCCTATTCATGAGCGAGTCGTTACCATAGAGGACAGCGCCGAGCTGCAGCTGCAGGGTCTTGCCAATCTGGTGCGTCTGGAGACCCGCAGCGGCAATGGGGAGGGCTGCCGCGAAATCACTATGAGGGAACTGATCAGGTCGTCGCTGAGGATGCGGCCGGACCGGATCATCGTGGGGGAGGTCAGGGGAGCGGAGGCCTTTGACATGCTGCAGTGCATGAATACCGGCCATGACGGCAGTATGTCTACGGGTCATGCCAACAGCGGGAAAGATATGCTGGCCAGACTGGAAAACATGGTGCTCATGGGAATGGAGCTGCCGCTTGGGGCCATAAGGCAGCAGATTGCCTCAGGGGTGGACATCGTCGTGCATCTGGGCAGACTGCGGGACAAATCCCGCAGGGTTCTGGAGATAGCGGAGGTTGTCGGCTGCGAAGGCGGCGAATTCAAATGGAATCCCTTGTTTCTCTTCCGGGAGGAGGGGGAGGACGAAGAGGGAAGGATCATGGGAAAGCTGGAGAAGGAGGGGATACTGCTTCATGAGCACAAGCTTAAGGCGGCCGGATTATCATAGACATCATTGGAAGAGAGGCGAAAAAGCGTGTACTGCTGCGCTGTGCGCCGGGGCAGTGGGACTTCTGGCATATTTCTTCTATCGAAGCCTACTGGCCGTGGTGCCGCTGTCCGCTGTAGGGGTACTGCTTTTTTTCAGAATTGCCAAAGAAAAAGGAAAAAAAGACCGGGAAGAGCTGGCGATCCAGTTCCGGGAATGCATTCTGGCGGTATCTACATCGCTGCAGGCAGGCTATTCCGCAGAGAACGCGTTTATGGAATGCAGGCAGGATATGGCGTTGATGTACGGAGAGGGCGGATTCATGGTCAGAGAGATGGACATTATCCGGAGAGGGCTGACCATCAATATACCTCTGGAGGAGCTGCTGGCGGATATGGCGGAGCGCAGTGGCTGCGATGAAATCGGACAGTTCGCCCAGATCTTTTCCATTGCCAAGAGAAACGGGGGAAATATGGCGGAGATCATCAGAAGTTCCGCGGATCAGATCGGAAGACAGATCCGGCTGAAGCAGGAGCTGAGGACGCTTTTGAGTGGAAAAAGAATGGAGCTTGGTATTATGAAAGCCATGCCGCTGGGAATTCTGCTCTATATAGAGCTGGGGAATCCGGGGTACTTTGCCCCGCTGTACCACAATGCAATGGGTATCGCTGTTATGACGCTCTGCCTTGCGGTCTATCTGGGGGCCTATATGCTGGGAGAGCGGATCATGGAGGGGTTGATATGAGAGAGCCTGAAATACCGTGGAAACCGGGGTATCCGAGATGGCATTTAAGGCTTAAATGGGAGGTGAAGCTATGTATTGGATGGTGGTAGTGGTTGTGGGGATTTTTTGTGTGCTGCTGTATCTGGGGCGGAAAGAGAAGGTGGGAGAGAACATATCGGCCCTGCTGACTCCTTTTTATAAGATTGCCATGTATTTATACAAAAGAAGCTCTTGCCGCCTGCCGAGGCTGTTTTCCGCCTCTGTGGTGGAAAACGACCTGCAGCAGCTCTGCCCCGGGGAGACCAAGGAGTGCCTAAAGACGGGCTATTATGTGAAGAAGGGGGCCGTGAGTCTGGCCATTGTTCTGTTGGGGACACTGTTTTGTGCTGCCGTCAAGTACAGTTCCCAAAGCGGCAGGGTCTTGGGAGAGAGCGGCAAGATTGTCAGAGGGGAATATGGGGAGGAGGCGGAGGAAATCGATCTGCTGGCTGAATATGGCAAGAATAGGTTTCGGTTTCGGCTGCAGGTGGAACCGCTGCTTTTGGCTCAGGATCAGGCCGAGGCGCTCTTCGATGACTTTCTGGAGCGATTGCCGCGGTACATACTGGGGGAAAACCGTGATCTGAGGAATGTGAGTTCTGCTCTGATCTTGGAAGAGAAGTATGACGGGTTTCCGATATATGTTGAGTGGGAGAGCGACAGACCGGATATTTTGGGGCAGGAAGGCTTTATAGCGTCAGTGGGGCAGCCGGAGGAGGCGGTATTGCGGGTACGGCTGTCCTATGGCAGATATTATAGGACGGAGGAAATCCCCGTGACGCTGGTTCCGCCGCTGCTGACAGAGGAGGAACGGCTTTACGCGGAGCTGCAGGAGGCGCTGCGGGATGCTCAGGACAGCAGTTTGGAGCAGGCGGAATGGGCGCTGCCCGTGGAATGGAGAGGGAAGGCCGTTGGCTGGAAGCAGGAGGTGGAGGACGACAGCATGCTTCTGTGGGCGGCGGTTATGACGGCAGCTGCGGCAGCATATTTTATCGCTGATAAAGATCTGCACAAACGGCTGGAGAAGAGAAAGGAATGTGCGCGAAGGGAGTATCCGGAGGTGGTGCATAAGCTGGCGCTTTTCATCGGGGCCGGAATGACCGTCAGGGGAGCGTTCCAGAAAATCGCCGGGGATTATGAGGTGAGGCGTCAAAATGGCAGCAGGGCCTCTCCTGCCTATGAAGAGATGCTGTATGCCTGCAGGGAGCTGCGCTCCGGAGTCTCGGAAGGTGCCTCATATGAGCATTTTGGGAGGAGGACGGGACTGCAGGAGTACATCAGGCTGAGCGCTCTGCTGATGCAGAATCTGAAAAAAGGCAATAAGGCATTGCTGGAAAGACTCCGTGACGAAGCGGACAAGGCTGCGACGGAACAGCTTCAGCAAGGAAAGAAGCTAGGAGAAGCTGCGGGGACAAAGCTGCTGGTTCCCATGGTTCTCATGCTTGCGGTGGTCATGGCGGTTATCATGATACCGGCATTCTCGAATATGTGAACAATCTGCGCCGCAGAGGCTGCGGCAGAAAGGGATGCCTGCACCGGCGGGCAGAGAGGTGAAGGAATGGATGGACTGAAGGGGTTTAGACAGCTGATGACAGAGGAAGATGGAATGGGAACTGTGGAAATCATCCTGATCATCGTGGTTTTGGTAGGACTGGTGATTCTGTTCAAGGGGCAGATCACCAAGGTGGTGGAAGATATTTTCAAAAAAATCACCACCCAGACCAACAAGGTTTAAGAAGTCGGAAAAGATCAGCATAGCTATGAGCAACTGCCCTATAATAGGGGATCCGCAAAAAGGAGGTCAACGGCGTGGGTAAGGACAGAGACGAGATCATGGAGAAATCTTCCAATGCATATCTGACGGTGTGTGTCGCCCTATGTACTGCCGTTATCCTATCCTTGTTTCTGGTGCTGATAGACGGTGTGCGGAGGAACGGCGGGAGGCTGGAGGCAGAATGTGTGACGGAGATAGGGCTGTACAGCGTTATGGCCGAGTACCATAGAGAGCTGATGAAGCAGTTTAATCTGTTTGCCATCGATGCCTCTTATGGCACCGTTACCTGCAGCAAGACAAATACCGAGGCCCATCTGCAAAAGTATGTGGAGAAAAATCTGGATTATGGAGACGTGATTTTTTCAGAGTACCTTTATAGGGATTTTCTGGGACTTGAAGCAGGCCCGGTTGAGGTGACAAAGGTTTCGATTCTGACGGATCATGGAGGGGCGGTGTTTCGCAGGTGCGCAGCGGAGGCCATAGGGGCGGACGTGGGGCTGGAAGTGTTTGAACAGCTTCAGGGCTGGATCCGGACAATAGAAGTCAATGGGCTTGAGGAAGGAAATGCGGAGGAGGAAAAGCGCAAACTCGATGAGGAAATAGAGAAGTACGACGGTATGGAAGTAGAGATTCAGGAGAATCAGTGGGATACTTTGAGGATCACCAATCCCACCAGTGCCTTGGAGGAAAAAAAGAGACTGGGTCTTCTGAAGCTTGTGGTGGAGGATGAAGAAGCTCTTTCCCGCAATGCCCTTGATATGACAGGCCTGATTTGGGACAGATCGGAGAAAGGAGGGCTCAGTCAGGGCAACATCCCGCAGAGAGAGGAGTCTGCGGCTGAGCAGCTGGCGGAAAGATTCTTTTTTCAGGAGTACTTGCTGAAGTATCTGGGCAGATACGGAAAAGAAAATGCTGAGGATGTGCTGCGCTATCAGATTGAATATCTGATAGCGGGGCATGAAAGCGATGTGGACAATCTCAGAAGCGTCATCAATCGTCTCTGCCTGATGCGGGAGGCGGCCAATGCTGTCTATCTGCTCACAGATGAGACAAAGTATAATCAGATCAAGGCAGTCGCGGAATTCGTATGCACCCTGATTCTTCTTCCGGAGCTGTCCTCTCTTCTGGAAGGGGCAATTGTACTGGGCTGGGCTTTTGCAGAAAGCGTCTATGACGTGAAGACTCTGCTTTCAGGAGGAAGGGTTCCGCTTCTCAAGGATGGGGACAGCTGGCATTATGGGCTGGAATCGGCGCTTCAGGGAGAGCTTGATGATGTTGGAAAAGGGGATCGGGGACTGAGCTATGAAGATTATCTGAGAGTGCTGATGATGCTTGGGGACAAGGAAACTTTGACCATGAGGGCAATGAATATGGTGGAGGCTGATATTCGGAACACATCCGGCAATTTTGCCTTCAGGCTGGACGGCTGCTATGTGGAGCTTGAGGCCAAACTGCTGTTTTACGGCCCTGGGGGATGCTCATATGAGATTATCAGAAGGAAAAAATACCGTTGAGAGAGTGAGGTGAACGGCGATGTTCCCTTTATGGAGCCGGAAAGAAATGAAGCCATTGGCAAATACAAAGAAACCTTCTCAAAAGCATCAAGGCAATCATGAGGATTCCGCCCGAAATCCGGATGATAGTTGGGGCGGCAAGAGCGGCTCCTCTGGCAGATTTTGCTTCATAGAGGGGACATCGCCGTTGGCCTCGGCTCTTTTGTCAGGAAGAACCTGCCTTAGATGGGCAAAGAACAAGGCCCTTGGGAGGACACATGCAGGAATGACCGTAGAGGCATCCATTTTGCTGCCGTTGTTTCTGTTTGTATTTTTGAATCTGGGGTGTGCGATAGAAATGATCCGGCTTCACGGAAACCTGCAGCTGGCATTGTGGCAGATCGGAAGGGAGCTCTCCTTGTACGGATATGTGCTGGACAGCGGGGAAGCGCCTGAGAATGGAGCGCAGGAGGACGACCCTTGGTGGAAGGATTTGGGCGGTATCGTATTTGCGTCTACATATGTCAGAAACAAGCTGGTTCAGCTGGCCGGAAAGGATTATTTGGAGGCTTCTCCGCTGACAAGGGGCGCTGACGGACTGGCTCTTTGGGAAAGTGATATCTTTGGAGAGGGCGATACCATGGATATGGTGATAACCTACTCCGTGTCTCCGTGGATCACCATAGCAGGATTTCCGTCCTTTCGTATGGCGAACAGGTACTATGCGCATATTTGGAACGGCTATGGACTTCCTGAGGAAGGAGAGGGAGAGGCTCAGGAGAAGCTGGTTTATGTGACGGTAAATGCTTCGGTGTATCATTTGAGCAGGGACTGTACGCATCTTCGGCTATCCGTTCGGGAGATTTCGGCAGAAGAGATAGAGTGGGTGAAGAACCTAAGCGGCAGGCGGTATCGGGCATGCGAAAAATGTGTCAAAGGGGAAGGGGCAGGAGCTGTCTATATTGCGGATGCGGGGGACTGCTATCATGAGAGTCCTCTCTGTTCCGGGCTGAAGAGGACCATTTATTCCATTAAGATTGAAGAGGCGGTGAATCTTCGGCCATGCGGCCGCTGCGGGCAGACGGGCAATTGAGTGTTTTGGAAATATGGCAGAATAAGGTTTTTGCATTTGGTTTTTGGGGGATTTCCGAGGGGAATGGAGGTCTTCTGGGGCCATGGGACAGATATTGGGCCGAGATGAAGGAAGACAAGGGGGAAATGTATGGCGGCTGTACTTGCTGTAGCGCTATGGCTTATGATTATTAGCATTCTGGATATCCGTACCCGCAAGATTCCGATCTGGCTACTCATAGCAGGGGGCGTATGTGTGACACCGGCGCTGGCAGCACAGTGGAGCAGGGGAGTCGGCGGCTGTGTGGACATTTTGAAAGGGATGCTTCCGGGAGTATTGCTTCTGGGAATGGGCTTAGGGACAAAGAAAGTGGGATATGGAGATGGCGTCGTGATGCTTTTTCTTGGAATGGCGTTGGGAGGCGGGAAGAGCTGGATGCTTTTGGGAATCAGCTTGTTTTTGACTGCGGGCGTTTCTCTTGTTTTGCTGGCTTTGAGAAAGGCAGGAGGAAAAACGACAATTCCATATCTGCCGTTTTTGACGGCTGCATGGATATTGACCATAATCGGATAGAGCATAAGAGCACAGAAGGACACAGAGGGAAAGGATGATCCAGAGACAACAGAAGACTCACAAAGAATGGGGGGGCCAAGACAAAGGAAAGTGTAACGGGAATGAAAGGCACAAAGTGAAATGAAGACGCAGGGACAACTGAAGGCACAAAAAGAATGGAAAGAAAGGACAACGAACAATGATGAAAAATATGAAAATCCAGCAGGCGGAAGGGTATCTGACTGTGGAAGCGGCACTGATCCTTCCTATGCTGATTGCCGCAATTCTTTTTGTAATTTATATGCTTGTGTTCCAATATAATAGATGTCTGCTGGAACAAGACTTGGGGGCTATGGCTTTATGGGGGAGCAGCGTGGAGGAAGAGGATACGAGGAATTTGGAGGAAATGGCAAAGGAACGTATGAGGGCGTTGTACCGGGATAAATATGTGGCATGGGAGTTTATGAATCTGCAGGCTCGTCTTGAGAAAAACTGCTTTGCCGCCGAAGGAAGTGGGCGTCTGGCGCTTCCGGCCTTTGCTTTCAGCCAATGGAGCGATGGGGGCATTTGGAGAACGGGGACGACTTACGAGTATAGAAGACTGTCGCCGGTGGCGTTTATCAGATTGTGCCGTGGGTTGAAAAATCTGGTGCAGGAGAATCTGTAAAGACGGATGTGTATTTGGGGGAGGAGGCAATGATGCTGCAGACGGAATATGTAAGAAGCCTGAATTGCAATTATGAGAGATTGCTGTTGGAGGAAAAGCCGGAGGAAAAGAGATACCAATACTGTATTCTGGGCAGAGGGGGAATCAAGGGGCTGCTATCCTGCAGCCTGCGCTATATCAATGGGCAGGCATATCTTTACTATGATATATCATCCAGACAGAGTATTACACAGCTCTACGGAAGCCGTCAGATCACCAGAGGGTGGATGAGGGATTTTGTGTGGAGCCTGAAAAAGCTGCAGCAGGAGCTGGAGCGGTTTCTGCTGGATATGCGTAATGTAGTCTGGTATCCCCAGCATATTTTTCAAGATCTGGAAAGCAATGTTTTTTCTTTTTTGTATGTCCCCTATTATAAAGGAGAATTAAGCTTCCTTAAATTGGTGGAATTTTGGGTGGAGCGTATCGATTATGATGATGAAGAATTAGTGAATTATGTCTATCGCGTGTATGAGCATGTAGAGCGGAAGGGTGAGGATTATCTGTGCGCTCAGCTGTATGAAGACGCCGCATGTCTGGAAAAGGCTCATGTGCGGGAAGAGTCTCGGAGGGCGGGACAGAGCAAAGCCGCGGAAGGTGATGCCGGAGGTCAGGAAGGAGGGGCTGCGGATAGTTCTTGCAGCGAAGACATGCTGTTATCCGCTGAGGGAGAAGATAGCAGACAGAAAGAACAGAAGGATTTGAAAGAACAGAAGGCGTTAAAAGAACAGAAGGGACTGGATGATCAGACAGCTTTGAAGGATCAAAAAGCGTTGAAGGAAGAGAAAAAGGGAATTCGCGGCATTTTGGAAGGAAGGAAAAGTAAGAATAAGACAAGCAATGCAGCAGAAAATGACGAGTTATGCGGCAGAAGAAACACCTTATGAGGAGGAGTATGGGAGAACCATTTTCGTTGAGGAGAAGGAGGAAGAGCCGCAGATACATAGGCTTTTTTCCGGGGAAGGCAAAGTGCTTGCCGGCATAGAACGGCCGATTCTGACCATAGGAAAGAAAAGAGGGGAGGTGGATGTGGTATTGGAGGATGCTTCTGTCAGCCGGATTCACGCCCGAATCACCATGGAGAAAGAGAATTTCTATCTGGAAGATCTTAATTCTACCAACGGAACCTTCAAGAACGGCCTGCGCCTACAGCCTTACGAAAAACGGAAGCTGGAGAAAGACGATGAAATAAGGTGCGGAAAGGTGGAGGTGGTATTTCGGTGAAGGGCATGAGACGGTTGAAAAAGAAGCGGTTCTATGGTAGAATTGATTCGATGTAGCAAGTATGCTGTATTGGGACAAAGGAGGCTCGGAGGATCTTGAGGGCAAGGCTGGCGCTGCTGAGAAGACAACCGATTATCAGCATTGGGTTGGTGGCTATAAATGTAGCAGTGTTCTTGCTGTGCAAAAATTTCGGAAAGCTCATATATATGGGAGATCTGGATCCTGTGAGAGTATTGAACTATAATGAATACGGCAGAATACTGTGGTCCATATTTCTTCACAACGGAATTGATCATCTCTTCAATAACATGCTGATTCTATTCTTTTTGGGTTCTATGATTGAGAATGAAGTGGGGCATGTAAGATATACAGTGCTGTATTTTCTGTCGGGAATCGGGGGCAATCTGGTTTCTTTGTATGCAAAAGTAGTCAATAATGAGTTTGCGGCTTCGGTGGGAGCCAGCGGGGCAATTTTCGGATTGGACGGGGCGCTGCTGGCAATGGTGCTGTTTTCGGACAAAAGGATGGAAAATGTGACGATGCCGAGGGTTCTATTGATGATAATCTGCTCTCTGTATAATGGTTTCGTGGGAGGGAATATTGATAATGCCGCACATGTGGGAGGGTTGATTACGGGCTTTGCAGCCGCTACGGCCATGTGTGTTTTCCGGCGCTGGAGACACAGAGGAAATAGATATTATAAATAATCTCAATGAGGAGGTATTGGCTTGAACATTAATATTTATTATGGCGGCAGAGGCATCATAGATGACCCTACTTTGTTTGTTATCAATAAAATGCAGGAGATTCTGCAGGAGCTGAGGGTAAATGTCAGCCGTTACAATCTATATGAGTGCAAGAATACCATACCAACGCTTCCTCAGACGCTGAAGGATGCGGACGGCATCGTATTGGCTACCACTGTGGAGTGGTATGGCATCGGCGGGTATATGCAGCAGTTTTTGGATTCGTGTTGGCTGTTCGGTGACAAAGAAAAGATGTCGGAGATCTACATGTGTCCGGTGGTCATGTCTACCACCTATGGGGAGAGGGAGGGCAAGCTGAATCTGTCTACCGCATGGGAGATTCTGGGTGGAAAGGTGTGCAGCGGAATCTGCGGATATATTGAAGATACGGTTACGTTGGAGATGAATGAACAATATATCAGCCTTATCGAAAAGAAGGCTGAGAATATATATCGAACCATAAACCAGCATATGGTCTGCCTGCCCACAAGCAATCAGGCGGTGAAGCAGAAGATCGCAGTGCCTCAGAGCAATAACCTGACTCCGCAGGAGACGGAGCAGCTTTCCCAGTATGTTTCCGACGACAGTTATGTACAGCGTCAAAAACAAGATATACAAGAATTAGCCAGTTTGTTTCGGGATAGACTCAGCGAAGGGGGATCGGATGACGAGGAGGAATATCTGAAGATCTTCAGGAAAGCGTTCAGACCGCAGGCAGGTTTTCGGGCAGAATATTCCATCGGTATCGGTGAGAGAAAGAAGAAACTCATATTGTCGGTGGACGGGGCGGGGCTGGAGTGCGAATACGGCGTGTCCCAGCAGCCTGATGTGGAGATGTCTCTGGAGAAAGCTACAATGGAGGACATTGTGAACGGCAGAATGACATTCCAGAGGGCATTCATGTCCGGTGCCATGAAGACAAAGGGAGACTTTAAGATTCTGAGAGCTCTTGACCAGCTTTTTAACTTTGAGGAGAGATGAAATGAGGAAGGACGATTGTATTTTTTGTAAGATTGCCAATGGGGAGATTCCGTCCAAAACATTGTACGAGGATGACAGCTTTCGGATTATATTGGATTTGGGGCCGGCGGCAAGAGGGCATGCGTTGATTTTGCCCAAAGAGCATGCGGAGAATCTATATGAGCTTCCGGAGGATACGGCAACGGCGGCCTTTATGCTTGCTAAGAAGATGGCATCAAGGCTTAAGGACCGTCTGCGCTGTGATGGCCTGAATGTGGTGCAGAACAACGGCGAGGCCGCCGGTCAGACGGTTTTTCATTTCCATATTCATTTGATTCCCAGATATCAAAAGGACGGACAGCATATTGGCTGGAAGCCGGGAAAGCCTTCCTCCGAGGAACTTGAGGAGATAAGGGCACAGATTGTTGATTGACCATCCTATGGTAAAATGGCGACGGAGGCTTGAAGTACAAGAATGAGAATAATAAATGTGGATCTGGTAGTAAGTGCCATTAAGGAAATGTGCATAGAGGCTAACCACTTTCTGTCTCAGGACATGAAGGATGCTATAGAGGAGGCGGCGAAGAAGGAAGAGTCGGTTGTGGGGAGACAGATATTAGAGCAGCTGCAAGAGAACCTAAATATAGCAAAACAGGAAATGATTCCCATCTGTCAGGACACGGGCATGGCAGTGATTTTCATGGAAATAGGACAGGATGTACATTTTGAAGGAGGATTTTTAGAGGACGCTATCCATGAGGGAGTTCGTCAGGGATATGGGGAAGGGTATCTGCGAAAGTCTGTTGTGGGCAATCCGATTCTTCGTAAGAATACCGGGGATAATACACCTGCTATTATACATTATTCTATTGTGCCGGGAGACCAGGTTCACATTACGGTAGCTCCAAAAGGCTTCGGAAGCGAAAATATGAGCCGGATTTTTATGCTGAAGCCGTCAGACGGAATCGAGGGAGTGAAAAATGCGGTGCTTACTGCCGTAAAGGATGCAGGTCCGAACGCTTGTCCTCCTATGGTGGTGGGAGTGGGGATCGGAGGTACATTTGAAAAGTGTGCTTTGATGGCTAAAAGGGCCTTGTCCCGTCCCATAGACAAACGGTCCGAAGATTCCGGTATGCGGGAGCTGGAAGAGGAGCTGCTGGAAAGAATCAATAGATCAGGAATAGGGCCGGGGGGACTGGGAGGTACGGTTACGGCGCTTGCGGTGAACATAGACTCCTATCCGACACATATCGCAGGTCTGCCGGTGGCTGTAAATATATGCTGCCACGTAAATCGCCATGCCACAAGAAGCTTGTAACAGAAAGCGATGGGGATAGGATGGCGGACAGGCTGATGTGTTCTGAGCTGTCGCAGGTCGGTACAGTTAAGGAGATTGAGATGAATAGACATATTGAGGTGCCGTTTTTGGAAGCTTCTGCAGCTTCTCTTCGCGCAGGGGACTGCGTATATTTGACTGGAATTCTGTATACTGCCAGAGACGCCGCTCACAAGCGGATGTACGAGGCTCTAGAGCGAAATGAGAGTCTGCCCTTTGACATTAGGGATGGCGTGATCTATTACATGGGACCTTCGCCGGCCCGGCCCGGAAGGGTCATTGGCTCTGCGGGGCCTACTACGTCCAGCAGAATGGATAAATACGCCCCTATCTTATTGGACATGGGATTGAAGGGGATGATAGGAAAGGGCAGAAGAAGTCAGGGAGTAAAGGATGCAGTCAAACGCAATGGTGCAGTATATTTTGCAGCCGTGGGTGGTGCGGGAGCATTGCTTTCCCGCTCAATTGTGGGAGCGGAGGTGATAGCATATGAGGATTTGGGGACCGAGGCTGTCAGAAGGTTAAAGGTTAGGGAGTTTCCCGTTATCGTGGTTGCGGATGCGGAAGGAAATGACCTATATGATACGGCGGCACAACGATACTGCAGAGAAGCGACAGTGGATTGTATGAATATTGGCGGGGCAATCTCACAAACTTAAAAAAAGAGATTGACAAATAGAGAGGCTTTATGTATAATAATGATTGCGTCGTGTGATGACGCTTAACAGCATATTGGTGGAGACGTAGTTCGGATTAAGGAGAAATACTCAAGAGGCCGAAGAGGCGCCCCTGCTAAGGGTGTAGGTCGGGCAACCGGCGCGAGGGTTCAAATCCCTCTTTCTCCGTTTCTCTGCTAATTGCGAATCAGAAAGGAAGTACTGATGCAGGTACTTCCTTTTTTCATATCCAGAAATCCTTTTGAGTATTTTCTTTAAAAGAGGGTGTCCGAAAAGCAAACGAACATATTCTATATTTTTTAAAAATAGGGCTTGACATTTTCTGGTTTTTTGATTAAGATATACAAGGTTTTTAAAAAACACATGAATGTCGTTATGGCAACATAAATTTTAGAAGATTTTGTAAAAAATAGTTGACAATAAATGATATAATGTGATAGTATAAAAACCTACCGCTTTAAAGAATTTCAAGAAATAAAAAAATTGAAAAAAGTTGTTGACAAAGCAAAGCAACTGTGATATCTTAATGAAGTTGCCGCTGATGACAG
>RAZA01000031.1 GCA_003612485.1 bacterium D16-50 | reverse complement strand
AGATCAACAACGGTATAATCATACTCGCCCATGTAGATATACCGTACCATGGAATACAAACCCGTGTTTAGTGAGCTTATCGCTCCCGTCACCGTCCCATCACCGATGCCCGCCAGGCTCGTGGTGCCCAGCAGTCTCCATAGGTATCTCAGGTTCTTGACCGCCAGAGACATCTTGCGGAATAGGCTGCTGTGCTTCTCCCCCGACGTCATCACCTCTATGTCCTCCCACCCTGAAGGGCTTGCAGCGTCACCGCTGGAAAAAACAACCTTGTTATCCTTGGAGTCTCCCGTCGTCTCCATCTTCCCATCCCACTTCGTCCGTTCAGCCGCTGTGACATGCTTTACCGCATCCTTCACGTGATTCCCAAAATCCTCTGCCAGAGCATATATGTCCGACTTATATACAATCGATACATTGGGCACATCTCCTATGCTCACTTGTACCTTGAAAATGATGTCATGGATTCTTCCCGAAGAAAAGTCCGGCATTACATCCGGGCTCCCTTCCCTCAAAGACACACAATACAAGACTTCATTCTCTGAGTTCTTCATGGATGCATGTATTCCCAATTCTGTCATCGGATACTCTTCGGCCACTCCCTGATTTGTAATATGAGCCTTGAGCTCCACGCTTTTATCATGCTTATGGACACTGGAAAATCCAATCCTTTGACGTTCTTCCCTCAGACTCGTCATCCTTCGGATCATTTTTAGATCCTTCTCATCATCCATGTAGCTTCCTGATCCAATTGACATGTGCCGGAACTCCAGCTCCCCATCACCTTTTATCAGATCGTTCAACAAATTCAGTCCCTGATCCGTCAATACAAAGTTACTGTATGCCGACATTCTCCCTATCCTCCGCTCCTATATTCAGATGAGTCTCCGTGAGGCATACGCCACACGAGTACAGCCCTTGCCCTATGTTTCTGCTGACCTCAATCCTATCCAGACGTGACCTTGCATTCTTAACAGTCGAAATCATGCGAATGAATTCCACCATATTTTCCTCGCTCATATCAGCATCGGTCGTGACCTTAAAGTAAAATGGATTTCCTCCATATTCAAACCATTCTCTGATTACCGTTTCATTCTCTGGGAATACGCTGTTCAAGATCTCCTGCATTGCCGAACATGTCCCCATCTTAGCGTTCCAGTGCTGACTGTTCAGAATCAGTTCCCTCTTGATATTCGGATCCATACTTGAATCATATAGAAATGCCCGGCTGTCCGCCGCCAGATAATCAAGATACTTCTCATCAACATTTTCAAGCGCACACCACGCCTTGGCCTTTTCCGCACACTCAAGCATCTTTTTAATCTGCCTATCGCAGGCATCGGCAAAGGCTTTGGTTCTTGCGTTCTTTTGATTCGCTGCAATTGACTGATACAGCCCTCCAATCTCTGATAAGCTAATCATCTTCCAGCCCCCCATATGCCATGGAAACACTACTGGCAGACGCTATTTCCGTATTTCTAATCGCCTTGTATCCGGGCTTACGGATGACCACCCTCTTCACCCCGGATGCCCTCAAGAATTCCACCAGCACGTCCGTATTGATGTCCGCCCCTATGTGTGTTCTTTGCCATGCAACATAGGCGTCCTTGGCCTCCTCAGCCGCCTTCTGAATGATTTCCACATTTTCTTTGCTGCTCCTGCTGATGAAATAAGTGAAATCAAGCTCATATTCCACCACGTCCGGAGCTGCGACAATGATCTTGTCAGTAAGCGGCCGCACTGCGGACATCGTAAGATAGCTTCCCAGCTTCTCAAGGAATGCATCGGAAGGCAGCGCCCCATCTCGCAGCACCAACCGGATATCAACTTCCGCATCCTCCGTGCTTGTCACTTTGACGTCTTCTATGGCGGATGAATTGTACTGCTTGACCCAATAAATATAAGCATCCTCAGGCCCGGCGGTCGAATAGGACGAAGGCGCCAAGAGTATTCTTTCCCGAAAATCCGCATCCGTCTCCTCCTCGCTGCCGCCGTCGGATTCCGTGATGTTCTCCACAGCAATTACATAGGGGATCTTGTCGGCCATGGCGTTTATCTGCCCGGATACATAGTGATTGCCTATCGTGCCGGCTTCAGTGCAAGTGGCGGATACGTCGACGGACAAATCGCCCGCAGGTATCTCTGCATAATCATCCGTCGAGAAAAATATATTGTCGCCTGCAGTCGCCCTTTTTCCTTGTGGAATTGCAGTCGTCTGCGTCCGGGCTTCCTGCAGGGAAAAGCGCAGCTTTGTCACGGCTGGCCTAGACTCCTGCCTAAACGTTTTTTTCATGGCTCCAAGATGATTCAGATAGTCCCCATATGCATATTTCAAGAAGTTCATCCTGAACCCTTTATCGATGCACTGGTATGCCTGAAATAACTTGTTCGCCACTGCATTGAGCTTGACACGGTCTCTGTCCGCCGGGTACAAAGTGATAGATTCCCCCGTCTCCTCTTTGTACAATGCCTCAAAATCCGATATCATCTCTTTTCTAAGCCCTTCCACGCTTATGTCACCGATCACCGATATGTCCGGAAGAGCCATCAAATTGTCAATTGTGATTGCCATTGTATGTACACACCACCTTCGGAATCATTTTGCTGTCCTTAACATCAAACTCTATTTGGGTAACTGCCAATCTCGGCTCGTAGATTTCCAGCTGTTCTATCGCTTGTACCATATATGCCCCACGCGCAGCATACATGTTGCGCCCAACAATATCCATCCCTCGAAGCCCCATCCCTCTGTCAAGCGGGCTCGTCCCCCGCAACGTGGTCAAAATTGTCGATGCATTCTCCAGCAGCTCCCTCCTGAGGTCAGCATCCACTTCCGAGTCCAGCTCTATCTCCACGTCATTGATCGATATGGCCATTAGCCGCCTCCTCTCCTATGCGTACTCCTCAAGCGTAAGCGTTGCCGACGCCTTGACCAGCTCCCCGCCTGACATGATATGTCCCCAATCAGATGAAAGACTGGTTGCCCTCCATTTCGTGCCTACCTTCTTCCCTCCAATCACAAGCACACTTATTGTTCCGCTTTCCACATACTCCGTCAGCCTTTCGATTACCGTTCGGGGGCTCACTCCATAGTTCGCATCCAATACGACCACGAAGGAAACCTTCTCGGAGTTCGGGCCCAGAAACTCCCACTCCGGCTTCATGCCGTTCCTCTTATGCTCCCCCCAGCTGCTGGATGCGTTTAGCTTGAAGTCACGAAAACTCAATATCCTTTTGTCCGACGTCTGAAACACGACATCTCCGAAATATCCCACTGCCATCCTTCATTCACGCTCCTCACTCAGACCAATGCCCTATCGCAGTTCCTTTCACAATCAAATTGGCGACTTCCGCAGTTCCCCTCACCTTCAGGCTCTCCAGATCTGCGGATTGGCTCACAATAATCTCGCCTGCCGCCAATTCTCCGATTTCAGCCTTTGACGCCTCTATGCAGTCTGCAGTGAGCCTTCCTTCCACCTTCACGTTATTCATCACGATATTGTCCGCATCTATATGCAGCACCTTATTCTGCGGATCATACAAGATGCTTGCACCGTCCGAGAACTCCTTGAAAAATATGCCCCTTCCGCTTTTATGCGGCAGCTTCCTATCGCTATAGGGCACCCCGACAATGAAGCCTTTTGTCGTGGAGTTCGGCAGCATGACAACAACCGCCATCTCATCGACCTTCGGCATCTCATAGCAGACGCTGAAGAAAGGAAACTGCGGAGACACTTCGCCGCACCGGTCAGTATACACCACCGATGCGGTACCCGAAGCATAATCTATCGTAGATATCCTGCCAACCCTAATTATGTCACCCATAGTCGCCCCCAATCATTCCGCCGGAATCGTCAGAACCTGCCCCGGATAGATAAGGCTCGGATTTTTGATGATCCCTTTATTGGCATTGTAAATCAATGTGTACTTGGAACCCTTCCCGTAAAACTTCTTGGCTATATTCCATAAGCAATCGCCCTTCACCACTGTATATGTGGCGCCCTTGGAGGAGGCCCGAATCGGTTCTTTTGATGCAGAGATTTCCGTATGCGTAACACAAGGGTGCGCACGGATGCTGCACGTGTATACTCCCCCGGAATTCTTTGAGTGCGTCACACGCTCAACGAAATACTTCCCGTCGGCCTTTCCCAGCCCCGAGACCAAAATATTTCTGGCCGCCACATGCCTCGTGTCGCCTTTCACCTTTACCGTCAGTGAGACTGCGCCCCTGATGTTTTCGAGCAGCCGTGATTTCGCAATGATTTCTGCCTCCCTATATGTCTCTGCTTGTTGATTTATAAAAAGCGTCCTCGCCCCGCTTCCTCCGGGAACCGTATAGGAATAGGTCAGCGTGTCGTTGCTGCCCGGATCCGCATACTGTATCTGTACGGAGTCATAGAGCTTCGACTTTCTTCGGCTGAAAGAATAGCTCTGCATGTCGCTTTTGCAGATGGTATATGCCGCATCCTTCTTCTCATAGGTCGTCTGGTCATATGCCACCATCTGACTGTTATACAGTTTCATGGCCAAGTTGTGATCCTTGCATATCGAAAACGCAAATTCCATGTCGGTCTTGCCCGACTGCTCCACTTCCTTGATCGGATAGTCCTCCGCTTCGTAGGAAAGCGATATCCCGGCCTCACCGCAAATATCCGACAGAATAGTCTTTGTGGAGGTGTTGCTGAACTGCCTATTTTTCAGTGTAACATTGAAATTCGTGCGAATCGGGAGCGTTATGCCCCCTATTTCGGCAGTCTCAGGATACCCTGACGCCTTCACGTCATCAAGGTCAAACTTCCCGCACCGGAGGGTTCTATTGTCACCTTGCGCATTCCAGTTCTCCACAACAATCGAAGCGTCAATATAGTCTCCGTCCTCTGGCATATACCCATCCAGCCACCGTCCCGTTCCATTGCTCACCTTCAAAGATATCGTGTCCGCTTCACCGGATGCCACATCCACGTAAGTAAAGCTTTCCGAGCTCTCGGAAAAGCATCCCGATGCATTTGCCCCATTATAGGACAATACGAGCGACGCCTTTCTGGGATTCTGTGTCCTTTCCATTCCCTACCTCCACGGAGGCATGTCGGCCTCTTCCTCGGCATGAATCTCTGGCACGGCCAAAACCACCCCTGCCCCAAAAACAAATATCTCAAGGAGCTCCATGTTCGCCCTCATCAGCACATCCATATGCTTCTCGCTCCCGTACACTCTATATGCGATGGAGTCCCACATGTCCCCTTGTACAGTCGTATATGTCTCCATGGAATCCTCCTCGCTTACCCAAAAGATACCCTGTTCTTCTCAGCCATAAACCGCTCCATCATCTCGCGGAATTCCTCCATTTTGTCCGTCAGCACACTCTCCACATCTTCCCGGCTCGCACTGCCATTGATCGTGACCTGAGGTGCGAACACAAATCTGGCATCTGCGGTATCGTCCGCTGATCCGCTGTCCCTGCTCTGATACGTGGCCATTTCACAGCGGTTGTTTTCTGATGTGCCGCTTCCCATCCCTCCGTCAAGTACGCCCAGGAGCCGTCCGACCCTCTCCCATAGAGAGATCGCATTGCTGCTTCCGTCAAGCGGGATAGCAGCCTCCGGGCCCTCCTCCGCAAACCATGCCACATGGGGCGTATCAAAAATGCCGCCTTCTGCATGCTTCGCCAGATTAGACATCATGTTCGACGGCTGCGCTGAAGGGACGCTCTCCTGAAACTTCGATCTACGTTCCGGCAATGCCGAATAGGCTGGATTAAGTGCGACCCTGACATCTGCGGAAGCCCTGAGCCCCTGCGCAAAAACCTCATCAATATACTCCTGACTGCTGGCATACATGTCATTGATTGCGGGGACCATCCTCTCGACCCTCGCCGTCTCCAGCTCCTCCGCAAAAGCTTCCGGCAGATCCCATCCGTATTCCCTGAGGGCTCGTTCTATTTCCTCATAATCGTCCCTATTGACGATCTGCTGCTTCACGGCCTTCATCACGGACTGCGTATCCTTCTGCGACGTTCCCCAGAATCCGCCCTGCGCAGTCATGGCGGATAGCAGGTCGATCTTCTCAAGGGTCTCCTGCAGCTCCTCCGGAAACTCTGCCCCTAATTCCCTGCACTGATCCCTCAGCTCGCCCACCCGCTTGATGGCCTCCTCCATGGGATCCAGTAGCTCCTCAATGGCCTCTTTCGTATCCTTGCCTATTCCGTCATCCATGACTCTGGGAACCATTTCGTCCATAAGCGACATGCCACCGGACTCTTCCCAATTGCGTCCGGCATACTCCTTCATGACTGACGAAAGATTGCCGTAAAAAGCTTCCACCTCGTCCCCATATTGCTGCATGATGGTATTGGTCTGGAACTCAAGGGACTTTGTCTCAAGGGTCGTCACGCTGTCCATGTAGTCCTTCCAGAACTCATTGACTGCCGCATCGTACTGCGCCTGATCTACTTCTCCATCATCAAGCATCACCTGATAGTTTGCGATCCTGAGCTGCAGAGACTCCTCATACTCCGAAGCGGCCGCCTTCACCTGCGTGGCAAGCTCCTCCTGCAGCGCCTTGAACGATTCCGCATCGAGATCCTTCCCGGAATACTGCAGCTCCATGACCTTCAGCCTTGCCTCGAAGTCGCTCGTGGCGATCGCCTCCTGAATCCTCGCCATCTGGGCCTGAAGATCCGTGATCTCCTGCACTTCGTCCATGTCGAGAAGGCCGTCCTCGAAAGCCGCCGTGACGGTCTCGTTCAGGTCCCTGCCTAGCTTTTCCAGCTCGGCATACTTATCCGCATAGAAGTCGTTGAGCTGATCCACGATGTTCTGCCGCTCCAGATCCCCTTCGGAGAAAAGCGCCAGATTCACGTTCAGGGCGTACTGCTGCTGCTCCACATAGGACTGGGCCTGCGACACGTAGTTCTGTATCTCCGAAACATATGAACCTTTTTCGTCGGCGGACAGCTCCATCCCGATAGACAGCTTCCAGTTCATCTTGTTGACGGCATCCACGCTCTTTCGCATGCTGGACTCTATGCCGGACAGCTCGCCGAACGCAGCCAGCGACTCATGTATCTTTGACAGATTATCGCTGGAGACGATATATTCCGCCGTCTTTGACACGTCCTCCATTGAGAGCGCAATGTCTCCGAAATGCCGTGCGAGATTATTTTGAGCAGCCTGCCGCTCCGCAGCCTTTACGGCCGACACGATCCCCATTACCGCCGAGGACACAAGCGTAAGCGCCAGCAAAGGGCTCATGGGGCCAAACGACAAGCCCTTGATGGCCTTGGCCATCCCTCCGATATAGTCAATGATCTTGTAGGTCGCAAACGCACCGCCTATTCCCATGAAGGCCACCTGCAGCGCATCGAAATGCTCTATGGCCATTTTGCCGACGCCGGAAAGAACGTCCCATACCTCGCCGGCCCCTTTTCTCACCGAAGCAAACGCCCTCGAAATCTTCGGCCCGGCCTTGGCGGAAAGATCGATGAACTTCTGGGTCAGGGTAGGAATATATCCTGCCAAGTCATTGACAGCGCCCTTGAGCTCTCCGGAAAAAGCGCCGGCAAAATTGATCTTTGCATCATCCACAGCGGAATCGAGCCGGGAAAATGCTCCCTGCAGGGTATCCGTGACGGTGCCGGCCATGTTCATCAGCGCTCCCTCCGATTCATTCAGGTTCTGAGAAAGCGCATCCCATACAGACGCATTGCCGTCCGCCGTTTCCGCCAGCCTTTCCCATGCGCCGTCGGCGTCTTCAGCCGTTTCCGCCATTTCCGTTGCCGAAAGCTTCACTGCATCCAGCAGGTAGCTCATTTCCGTATAGTAGTTCGTTCCGGCGATCTTTGACATGTAAGCCGCCTGCTCTTCCGTGGTGAGTCCGGAAAGTGCCTCCTGCACCTCCACCAGAACATTTTTCAGCCCCCGGAACTCTCCGGCGTCATTGAACACCGCCACGCCGAGCTCCTTCATGGCGTTGATCGCCACGTCCTTCGATGTCATCCTGACGAGCATGGAATTCATCGCCGTCCCCGCCTGCGCCCCCTTCGTGCCATTGTTGGCGAGGATTCCCAGCGCCGTGGCCATGTCGTTCAGGTTTGCCTTGACGGTCTTGGCCGCCCCGCCGCACCCGATGAACGCCTCCATCAGCGCCTCGGCAGTCGTGTTCGCATTATTGTTGGCCGCCGTGCATATGTCAAGGTAGCCAGACAGCCCATCCGCTGACAGTCCGAGTGCAGACATGGAATCCGTCACCAGATCGGAGCACCTTGCCAGATCCATCTGGGTCGCCTCGGACAGACGCAGGACGGGCTCCAGACCGGATATGGAATCGCCCACGCTCCATCCGGCCAGCATCATGTATCCCAGCGCATCAGACGCTTCCGTTGCCGTCTTTGTCGTGGCCTTGCCCATCTCCAGAGCAGCCTTCTCAAGCATCTCATACTCCTGCTCCGTCGCATTTGCTATGGCTGCGGTGTTCGCCATGGACTGCTCGAACTCTGCATAGGTTTCCACGGCATCACCGATGAACCGCCCTGCCTGCACGGAGGCAAGCGCCGCCACGGCCATCTTGGCAGCGGATCTCGCCATATCCGCCATACCCTCGAACCCGTTGTTCACGTTGTCCGTAGCCATCCTGGCCATGTTCGCCATGCTCTCGAAGCCGTCGTTCACATGGGAGACGCTCTTGTTGAAGGATCCCTCAACGCTCCCTGCGACCTGCACCGCTATTTCGTACTCTGTCCTTCTGCTGCCTGCCATACTCCGCCACCTCTTCCAATATCTCCAGAAAATCAGCTACAGAAATGCCGATGAGATAATCCATTCCAGTATTCGAGGACAGAGCAAGGCGGACTGCAGCATTGCGCAGATTCCGCCCGTCCTTCGCCCTGACCTTTAGCTGTAGAAAAAATTCACGACCCTGCCCTTGATCTTCATCATTTCCTTTACCGGAAGGCCCTCAAAAAACTCGATGGGAAGCCCTGAAGCTTTCTGAATGACCAGCTTCGCATAAGCCAACGTGTTCTCCGGGTTCATGCTGGTAATCCCGAGTCGATAGAACCTCTTCTCGATCTCCATCATGTCTCTCGTAGAAATGCCTTCGAGACATGACATGTCGATTCCGCCGAACGTATCGTCCTCAAAGACATACGGCTTGCTGAACCGCACATATGCGCCCGAATCGCCGGCTTCATCATTGTCGGAGCGTTCCGTCGCCAAATCTCCGGGATTCCCTCCTGCCCTCTTCGTATCCTCCGTTTCCTGCAAAACAATGTTATCAATGCCCTCCATGATCTCCTATCCTCTCTTTCTTCAAAATATAGCCTTTATTTTACGTCCACTCTAAATCTGGCTCCTGACTTTCGCAAGCAGATCCACTCCGCCAAGCACAAAGATGCTGTTAAGCTTGTCAAGCTCGACTTGTGTCGCGCCATCGATAGTGATCTTGATATAGGTGATCTCCTTGGTGACGGACGGATTCCCCTTCCCGCCTTTCTTAAACGTTCCGGGATTGATATTGAGCGTCCGTCCCTTCACGGTGATCACGATCGCCCTTGAATCCTTGGCCTGCGTCTGCATGTTGAACACTTCCATGGATCCGCGGATCACTATGGGGTTCGTGCTTGCAGCAAACACAAAGAAGTCCTCATACAAGTTCTCAAAAGGGATCTCTATCTTCATGCTTCCGAAACTGCCGACCACCTCGCTCTCAATCTCCCCTGCCAATCCAGCCACGTTGAGCGTATCCGTAAGGGGATCAAAGGACGGGAGCGAGACTTCTGCCGACACGCCGACCAGCCGAGTTTTCCCATCATATACATTGAAAAGATTGATCTTGTCAGGCAGCTCATAAATATTAGCCATCCGTTACGCACCTCCTTCCAGCGCCGCCTGCAGGATTGTCGGGTCGAACTCGAACTCATTCTCGATGTCCTCCATAGGCGGATATGTTGCGATCCTTTCATGAAACTTGATCTTTCCGGCCATGATCTGCTCCAACGGGTTTTCACCCCTGTCAAATGTTATCTCTCCTCCAGCGATGTCATCCGAGCCTTTCAGTCCGTTGATGCTCAGGTTCTCGGTCAGTACCACAGACTCGATCTCCCGATAGCTGGCCTTGCTTGACACTTTACTGAAAAAATTCCGCTTGAAATTATTCTCCATATAGTCAAACATCATCACCGAAGTCACCCATCTATCTGTCACGTCTGCAGATGCCGGATATGCGGACGTGTTGTTTCCCCATGCCAGAAAGCCATCGATGTTTACGGCAGATATGACGCCGTTTGCGTTCAGATAGTCATTAACCTCATCCATGTCATAGCTGACTTCTGTGCCATCCTCCAGAACAAGCCCGCTGATCTTGAGCGGCTTATTGTCGCATGACTCCGAAGGCACACCGCCCCTATCAGCTGCTATCCTCTGTAGAAGGGCTGCGAGCTGGGCAGAAAAATAATACTGATACCCATCCACGCTCACCTTCGGCCATACTGCAAAGGTTCGACGGTCGGAATAGCCGTTTGCATCCTTCCATCCTGCAACATCATCAGCAGACACAGCTCCCGAATCAGCCCCTGAATCAATGTCCGAAATGACCTTGCATGAAAACATGCTGTAGACAAGCTGCGCCTTCGCTGTCAGCGCCGTATTCACCGCCGGAATATGGGAAAAACCGGGGGCGATCAGGGTTCCCGGAACAAGCTTAAGTTTCGGATAGACATTCGAGATGACCTCCATGCCCTTCTTTATCCTCTGCGAAAAATCATACCCGCCGATGACATCCGAATATGTCACCCCCTCAGGGTTCAGCTTCGTATATGCCACCTTCACACTGCTTCCGGCCTTCTCTGCCCCTGAATCTGTGTACCCTATAATCACCGTTCCATCATCAGCAAATGACGTCACATAATCATCGCCTTCCTTCAGCTCTGCTTCGTCTTCTCCATCGCTTATGACGGAGACCTTGTCAAGCAGGATGCCCTCAACCGGTATGACGGTTCTTTTGTTCTCCACGTCAAAAGCAGCAGCAGTTACAGCCTTGATGTGATTCTCATTATTAGGGTCAAGCACGTTAATCATGACCAGCGGCGCAACCGCAAACACGTTGAATGCGGCGTACACACTCTGCATGATGGTAAATCGCTTGAAATCCTGACTCCATCCCATTTTCGTGATGGCATCTGCCTTATTGTAGGCAGCAAAAGGCACATTTGCCGCCCTATAAGGATCCGCCGCCATATTCACCGGAGCCGTTCCTATGACAACCGTCACATTAGCTGCGCTTGCAATAGGGGATGTCAGTCCGGTGGACTTTCTCGTGGTCGATATGCCATGGGGATAATTAGATCTCATCCTGACTCCCTCCTCTCACATAGTCCAAAACTTTGCCGAAAGAAACTTGCTCAACGCTCCCCTGCTTCTTGAGCGCCTGCACCGCCGCCGTAGCCCCCTCTATAGGAACCACCAGATTTTTGATGCAGGACACTTTTCCCACAACCTCGGCAAGCCCCTTCGGCAGATCGCCAAGGAGCACCGTCCCCTGCTTTATCACCCCAGGGATTGCGGGCCCGACATACATTCTCTGTATCATATAAATTTGTCCTCCTCCGTCACTGTGAACAACTCACATTTTGCTTCTATGCCTCCGACAAAGTACGGATAAATATCTGCCGTCTCGAGAGCGGTCTTGATCGGGCAGCCCAGTCGAAAGGCGTTCTTTACGATCCCTTTGCGAAAAAAATGCTGCTTTATCCTCTCGATTATATGGAGCACATCCCTATACCCTTGCCGGTCTTTTGCCCTATCAATCACGCCTATCAGGAAATAGATGTCCAGAAGCTCCTTCCCCTCGTAGGGATTTTCGATGTCTGAGCTGTCGAAGCACACGCACACGTAAGGATAGGTCTTCTCGTCATCCTTTCCTTCCTTCAGCGGTACGTTCTGTGTATAGATGTTGACCGGTATTGGGTTCTCCTTTGCGCTCCTCAGCCGAAATCCCTTCAGCGCCTCCGCAGTCTCATCTGCCAGTGCATCCAGCAGCCCCTCTATGGTCATGTTGTCCCCTCCTTCCGCAGAATGTTTCTGATCTCTGCGTCAATCCGTTTCTGCAGGGTACTTCTGGCTTCATTTTCTATGAAATCCAGCACATCCCTATTCTCAATCATCTGGGGCACAGACGGACCGTACAGCGGCTGCAAAGGGTAGCCTTTTCGAGAAAGCCTCTGCATAAAGATCATTCCTTTCGCTTTCTCGGAATGTGCGACAAATGCCTTGGGCTCCCCGCCTACCGCCTTCCGCCCTCCCATCTTTTTTACCGCCGCCTTGTAAAACAGCGGGGAAGGTCGCCCTCTCTGGTAAGAGACGGGCTCCATGGGCCCCGGCTTCAGCTTGGCGTCGAAGCTCGACAGCAGCATCGGGGAGCCGCTGGATGTCACGCTGCCCTTGAGACTCTTTATTGTGGCTTTTTTAGTATCAAGGGTGTTTTTCACAGTCTCGCTTCGGATATTATAGACCCCTCTGTTTCCGCCGGTCTGCTGCGCAACGTTTTTCTTTATGTTCGTCAGCGTCCTATTGATGGCTCTGGAAATCACAGACGGGGCCTTGCTGCCCAGCTCCCCCAATCTCCTTTTTACATCTTCCACGTCGACATCTATCTTTGTCTCGATCAATGTCCCTTCACCCCCAGAACAAAGGCATATACACCTCCGGCCAGCTTCACGTCCGTCACGATATATGTCCTTCCGTCAAAATCCAGATACTGATCCGGTACTGGCTCAAAGTCCAGTTCGGACTGCTGCACATACATAAGCACGGAATCAGTGAACAAGCTTTCTGTTTCCGTATCCTTCTGGATGTACAGCTCCGCCAACGTATCATTGTCGATGATCGGCGTCACCCCTACCCCATTTATCGTATGCTTCTCCGCAAATTCCTCTGGATTGAAAAAAACGGCCATATCCTCAGACAGCTGCTCCCTGAATCCCATGCGCCTCCTATTCCGTTTCCGCCATCTGCTCCTCGGCATGATTGAGAACGGATTCAATCAGGTCATTCTTCAGCATGTCCAGCTCTAAGACGAGCCCGATGGATCTTGCATACTCCACGATCTCCTCCTTGGTCATCCTTTTCAGGGCGTCCTCCCCCTTATATTCAGGGATCCCTTCGCATTCCTCTCCTGAAGCCACGATCCCGGAGCTGACTCCTGAATATGCCTCTCTGCCACTGTCTGCGGCATTCTTTCCTGAGCCGTCCGCATCCGCTTCCTCAACGATGAACCCATGCCTTCGCAGGAATGTCATGTCCGCATCCGAAATCCGATCCCGGATGACCTCTCCGGGACGATAGCTCCTCCCTGCCGTCTCAATATTCACCTTTGCCTTGATCAATTTCTGCTGCCTCCTTTCAGAAATGTTTCAATGTGTTTGCTGCATATGGCACGCCGTCAGTCTCCGCTCCTGCTGTCAGGATAGATGACGCACCAGCTCTGCACGTCGTCAGGCCTCGGCAGAGGCCTCGACGTAAGGCGAATCATCTTCACCTCCGCCTTGTCGCTGCAATAGATCTTAGGCACCTGCTTCGCCTCATAAGACTGGAACTTCTTGTCCTCCAGCTGCGTGATCAGCCCATATTCGATGCCGCCCTCTCCTTCGGAATGCGCCATGATGCATGAGCCTGCGGGAATAACCCCTTCCTCCTCGCCCTCGTCATTGAGAAAGAATTCCTCATAAACATAGATCTCCAGCCCCAGCTCTGCGATCTTGCCGTAGTAGGTGAGCGCATCATCCACGATGCGGGGCCTGATCTCGATGTTCTGCAGATGTCGGATGTCCATGGCCTCCTTGATATGCGGGTTCTTGATAAAGACGTCTATCAGATCAGAGGCAAAGATCATCACGTTCGGGGCTTTGCCGGTTTCCTTTATAATCTGACTCCTCCTGCTCCTGAGGAAGGGCATGGGATCTACGGTGGACAGACGCCAGCTCTTGTCCGAAGCCAGCACATAGATGTTGTCGAACCCGTAATCCACCTGAAAATCAACCCCTGCCTCCTCGTCCACTACGTCCAGCTTGCCCTCGAAAAGAATCTGGCGGCACATCCATTCCGTCCTCCTCTGGATACTCTCATCCAGCTCCCTATAGTCATCCGCCAGTAGCTCATCCTCCCTCTCGGAAGGCGTCCGCCGGCTATAGACGTTCTCTCCGGCCACCCTTTTGGATATGTCGTCCACCGTCAACACCCTTTCCGGCGCAACCCTTGGCGTCGTGAATTCCTTGGTACTGAACCCGTTCCTCGTGATGACCTTGCCCCCGATCCGAGGGGAAACAAACGGAGCCATGATCCTTTTCCCCTTCTTGATGTCCACCTCTACCTTCTCCGTCGTATGGGTTCTCTCCCGCGGAAAAAAGGTCCTTGTCAGGAATCTTCTGACGGGCGGATTGATTTCGATGGCATCAATCATCTCTCTAGTCGTGTATTCTGCCATTTTTATGCTCCTTTCAATATTCCTGCACGGCATGAAGGAATATTCCCAGCTGCCGCAGGGTGTTCTCATGATCCCGAACGCTCTTCCCTTCGGGTAGGATGATGGCGTCTGCATTAAATCCACCGGTTACGTAGGCAGTCGCAACCACGTCCGTATCTGTGGAGTCCACATCATCAGCAAGAATACAGTCCGCCCCTATGGCTGCCGTCTGACTAACCGCATCCTCACCTTCCTCATTCTTGATCATCTCTTCCGTATCCGTGCGCTTATACGTGCCGTCTGCAGCAATACCCAGAAGCGTCCCCCGCTTCAATGAGCCCTCTCCCTTTGCGATCCTGATTCCTTTCGCTGTGATAGGAATCGAAACGCCTGCGATCAGCTTGTCAGGCGTGTATGTGCCTGTGTCCTTGTATAGATCGCCCATTTCTCTGCCTCCCTTTGCTTATTCTGCCGGGCCTATGCCCTGCTCCCTATTTGCGCCTGAATTTCTCCGCCAGGTTCTTCACTCTGGTCTCACGGTCCAGTTTCTCGTCATCCGCAGCCCACGCATTCGCTCCGACTGTCTCAGCGTGGGACTCTCCCATGTCCGCCTTCATGTCCTCCAAGGCCCCCTTCGCCATGATGCCATTCCTCCGGAACGCCTCAAGGGCAAGGGTTTCCGCCGTCATCCTCCTTTCGCCGTATTTCGCCTCCTTCACAATCTCGGCGGATATCTGTGCAGATATCTCGTCGATCGCCTTCAGCCGCTTGTTCTCCGCCTCCCTAGCCTCAGAAAATGCATCTTCCCTGATCTTCTGCGTCAGTTCAGGATACCTTGCGGCAAGATCCTCCGCCGTGGAAATCTTCTCGCCCATGTCGTCCATGTCCTCTTCCTCCAATCCTCTTTCATATTTGTTATCTAAAACGCTCCCGGAAAGCGCTGACGGCTCGCTCTCCGATGCGGCGTTTTCCCTGCTTCCGGATGCCCCTAGGAGCATTCTCTTGGTCTTGTCTATGGTCTTTCGATCCAGAACCGTGGCCGCATTGTAGATTGCGGCGCCTCCTCCTTCCAAGAGGCTGGCTTCCGAACCAGACCGCTGTTCATCCTGATTCTGCACGATGCCGTCCACGAACCCGTATTCCAGCGCCTTTTCCGCCGTCAGCCACGCCTCCTTGTCCATCAGCCTCAGCAGCTCCTCAAGCGGCATATCTGTCTTGTCCATATAGGCCGTGGCTATGGCCCGGTTGACTGTCTGCAGGATCTCCGACTCCTTATCCATTGCGTGGTAGTCGCCTCTCGCCCCGCCGGACGCATTGTGTATCATGAACAGCCCTACCGGGGATATCTCGCACCTTCTGGCCGTGGCGATATAGGATGCTGCGGATGCCGCCATTCCTGAGATGACGATGCCCACCTTCCCCTTGTACATCCGCAGCGCCGTATAGATCTCGTTTCCGGCCAGCACGTCCCCGCCCCCGGAGTTGATCTCCACCTCCAGCTCCTCCCCACAAGCTGCCTTCACAGCCTCGTGGACATCTCTGGGACAAGTCGCCGCAATGCCGAACCACTCATATATCCACTTGTCATCGTCTGCCACGATCGTCCCTTTTATCTCTATCTTAGCCATCCTCTATCCCTCTCCCTCCGATCTCCCGTCCCTATCTTTCTCAGGCTCCAGCAGCCTGCCGATCTCGCCCATCCTCTCGGCCTCCCGCCGGAGCTGCTCCACATTGTCGTCAAAGCTGCCCCCGCTGGACTCCATGGTCTCGATCTCTCTGGTAGATATCCCCAGCCTGACACGCCTCGTCGCAGCGTTCACCTCCTTCAGGGGATCGAGCATCCCCTGAGAAGGGCCGTTCCATGCGCACCGGCACCACGCCTCCCGGATCGCCGGGTCAAGGAAGAATCCGGGGGCACTGATCCTATTCTTTGCTATGGCCTCCACCAGCCACATCTCGTACACGGGCTGGCAGAAATCGCTCACCAGCCAAGTCCGCTTCATGCGGAAGGACTTCCATGCCTCTTCCAGCGCCGCCTTGGAGGCAGAATAGCTTGCTCCGAACTGCTTCAGGAGCAGTTCGTAGGGAATCTCAAGCGCTGCTCCGATATACTTCGCATAAGCGGTGATGAATGCGTCATAGTTTCCGTTCGGATGGGACGGGTCGGCCATCTTCACATCCTCGCCGGGAGCCAGCACGTTTATCATCCCCGGCCCCATGCCGTAGTTGCTCCCGCCCTCCTGCTCCCCGTCTCCGTCCCCGAACCCCGTGAAGGGCAGCTCCGCCGTATCCCTCTGGGTAGTGACGAACACCGTGAAGAAACCGTTTATCACCGCCGCCATGATCTCAGCCTCGCTATACCTTGTGAGCTGCTTCAAGGACTCGATGACCGGGGAAAGGTATGGCACTCCACGGTACTGCTCCGCCCGTTCGCTCTCGAATATCATCAGCACGTTTGGAAACCCCGTCCTCTCCCCGAACGCCTTCACCCTGTCCCATTTTTTCTCTGCCTGAAGAGAGGAGTTCGGGTAAGTGCTGCAGATGTGGTATGCCACCACCGCCCCGTCGCCGTCTATCTCGACGCCGTTGTATATCCGGTTATGTGTCTGCTCGTCGACCTGCTGGAGGTTCACATAGCTCCCCCCGGAGCGGGGGCTGCACACCCTATCCGATTCAATCAGGTGTATCCGCAGCCCATAAGGCATGAACGGGGCTTCCTTGTCGCTGTACTTCACCAGCGCCACTGCGTCCCCGTTCATCAGCCACGACATGCAAGCGATCTGCTGCATCTCATAAAAATTGTTCGTCTTGGTACTATCACAGTGCTTGGACTTCGCCCACAGTTCAAACTCCCTCTGCGCCTTCTTGTTCCATGCCTTCGCCTCTGCCTCTGAGAGGCCCAGCACTTCTCTGTCCGCCATGGGACGGGCCTTCAGGCCAACGCCTACGATGTTCGTCCTATTCGTCTTTATCGCGGACACCGCTATGGGGGCCGACATCATCAGGCTCCTCGACCGCTGGCGCAGCGTGTGGAGATTGCGGTCTATGTCCTCCTGAGGGGACCTGCTCGATGCATCCCATCCCCTCAGCGCATTCTTCGAGTGGGACGCACCGCTTTCGTCATATCCGCTATTACCGAATCTCTGTATAATCTGAAGGCTACGCCGGGCCTTCTCCCTCCTCAGCGCAGCCTCCGGGCTCACGGCGGCAATTGCCCTATCAAGTACGTTCATTCTCCATCCCCCTCTCAGATGTCAAGCGGAATCGCCCGCACTGCCCTGTTCTTTCCCCCTGATTCAAGAGATTTCACCTCATTCTCTAGCGATTTTATCATAGACTGCACAGTACCAAGGTCAGCCCGCCGAAGCCTCCTGCTCCCTATGGTGTACTCCTGCCCTCCGAGGATGGCCTCTTCAGCCTTATAATAAAGCTCCAGCCTCTTCCTTGCCCTCTCCAGACGCTCCATAATTCCTCCTCCCTAGATCCCGATGCCCCGACTGACTATGCCCGACCGCTTTACCCTCCGGGCTGTTTTCGGCTGTTTCATGTAGTTTATGCCCTGACCCACCTTCTTCTCCAAGACTTCCCAGTCCGGGCGCAGTATCTCCGCCGCTGCGGTGGAATAGTTCCGCAGGTCCAGCGGCTCGTTCCTTATGCCGGAGGACTTCTTGACCCATTTCAGCACTGCCCGACCATCCTTGTAGCGGATGACCCTTTGCTCGCTGGTCAGCCCCTTGATATAGGCCTCGTCGTAGCCCCTGTCTGCATTCAGGGGAAAATGGCAGTATCCCGGCCCCTCGTCCGCAATTCCGAGGCGGGTCATCAGAAGCTCCTTCCCTGCGTCCACCCCCAGCAGAAATATATGTACCTTCTCAATATTGTTCGTGGACACCTTGTATACAAGAGGGATCCCCTCTCCGCCCATACCTTTGATGCCATATATCCTCTTCTGTTTCCTCTCCATCTTCTTGAGGAACTTGTACGCCTGCGTGGTGAAGTGACCTCCCGTGTCAAGGCAGGTACAAGCAATCAGAAGGGAATTCTTGCTCCCGAAGTACAGCTCCATGTCAAGGAACCGCTCCAGCCTATCCCATGTCTTCTCATTTTCCAGATCGCCGGCTATCTTCCGACGCAGGATGCCCCATGACTCATATCCCTTCCCCCATCCCGTGACCTCCACCTCGAACCGGTCGTCCTGCACGTCCACCCCGGCCGTCACCAGCAGCACGCCGTCCGGCAGATCCGCCGCATACCGCTCCCTTCGGTTCAGCAGGGAGTTCTCGTCCACTGACTTCCCTCTTTCCTCCCATGTCTCGCCGAGAGCCGTGTTGATCCACACCTTCATCTTCTCCGCATCGTGGTGCTCCTTCAGTTCCTTGTCAGCCTCCCGGAAATCCGAGACAATTTCTTCCCAGTGTTTCCACGGGGATGCCAGCTCGTTCAGGTGAAACCCCCTCTTGTTTTGGACTGCTGGGGCGGCGGCGATCCACTTTCCCGGACTCTCCTTCCATTCCATCTCCCTGAACCGCTCGCCGCAGAACTTGCATTCCATCGTCACGTCGGAGAAATGGATCCGCCCCCATTCATAGGGCTGGTATCTCCCGCAGCACGGGCACGGTACGCACCATTCCTCCATCGATGACGCAAGGTACTCTTTTTCGATCTGCGACCGGCCTTTGATAGTCGGGGTGGATACCTTGACCTTCTTTCGGTTCCAGAACGTCACCGTCCGCTTTTCCGCAAGCTTGATAGGGTTGCCCTCCGTTCCGGCGGAAGGCGGGTAACGGTCGATCTCGTCCATCAGCACCACCTTGATGGGACGGGATGCAAGACCTGCGGCGGAATTGGCCCCGGCCATCGTGATGTGCCCTCCGGGAAAGACCTTGTGCAGGATGGTGTTCCCGGAATCTTTCGCCTTGACACTCCTGACCTTCCCCCTAAGAACGGGCGTGTCCCGGAACATGGGTGCCAGTCTGTCCTTGGAAAAGGCCTGCGCCATCTCAAGGGTGGGCTGGAGGCACAATATCGGGGACGGGTCATAGTCTATGTAATATCCGATAATATTGAGGATGATCTCCGTCTTTCCCACCTGAGCCGACGACATAATGATCACTTCCTCTACCCCTGCTTCATTCACAGCATCCATGATCTCCTTCTGGTAGGGAGCCCGGTTTGTGTTCCACTGCCCAGGCTCCGCAGATGCCTCCTGAGACAGCTTCCTATATCTGTCGGCCCATCCGCTGATAGTCAGCTCAGGCGGCGGGGACAGTATTCTTGCTATCATGCCGAAAAGCCGGACTGTCTTCGCGTCCACTTTTCTCTCGCATATGAGCTTTTTCTCCTCAATCTGTACTTTCATAATCCTCCGCGCCCTCTTCCTCCCCTATAAAGCCGTCACCGTAAAAATCCTTCGGGTTATAGTCTTTCAACTCGTTCAGACACTCCAGAACTTCTTTGTTGACCGCCGTGCGGATATAACTGACATCACTCCGGGCTACCAGCAGCGGGGCCAGCTTCGCAGGCATAGCGAGCAGTTTCGTCCTCACCGATGCCAGCATATCCGTCATGACACGTTCAACGTCCTCGGACTTGTGCAGATCCCCCATCATAGTCTGGAGCTTCAGCTCCGATATATGTCGCTTCACCCTCTCATGGAGCGCCTTCTCCTCCTCAAGGTCGAGCTCCCCTTCCTGAGACTCTGCCCCGGATGCCTCCGCCGCCACCTTCAGGGTCAATATGTAATTCATCACGGAGTCCAACAGTTTGTAGCGCCCTTTCGCAGCCCGGACGACAGTGCCTTCCTCCGCAAGCTGCCGGATACGCCGATCCTTAACACCTATTATCTTTTCAAGAGTCGCACTGTTGACAGTGATCGCACTGATGTCGGTGATCTTGATGCTGCCCAACGTATAGTCCTCTGAAATTGTAGTCGCATCTCTCATTCTGCTCCTCCAGCGGAAACGGCAGTTCCCATCCTAAAATTTCTGCGTCTGGCATAATTCTGGGCTCGGCAGACCCGCAACGCACATTTGTTCGATAGAAGAACCTATGTCGTTCGGGGCGCACATTCCGAACTCACGTTCTTCATATGGCGGTCTGGATCGCATCCACTCTCTTGACATATCTGATATTCTGTAAAGCCGCTTGTGCGCTCGGTTCTTCCATATGATGCGCCTCAAAAAAACACCTATGCACTTGACGGTCTTCCGTTATGTCAAGCTCAGCCCAAAAAGGAAAAAGCCGTTCCGATTCCTCGTCAGAGAAACGGCATAAAAAAATAACCTACCGGCTGAACGATAGATTATTGTAGGCCTTGTCCCTGCAGTCCTGATTTACCCCTATGTAGCGCAGCGTTATGTGTATGTCCGAATGGTTCAGGATGTCCATGACGAGAGCTGCGTCATTCGTCTGCTTGTATAGGTGATATCCGAAGGTCTTCCGAAGCGTGTGCGTCCCTATGCCATCAAGCCCGAACGCCTTACCCGCCCCAGACAAGATGTTGTAAGCCTGCTGCCTCGTAATGGGCTTGTTCGGTGCATTCGGGGACTTGAAAAGGAATTCATAATCTTTTTTGTCCCTGATATATTCCGCAAGTATCTTCTTGAGACTCTTGTTGATCGGGAAGCGCCTCTCCTTCCTTGTCTTCTTCTCCCTCTGGACAATATAGTCCTTCCCACGCACATCCCGAACCCGAACCTGAAGTATGTCGCATATCCGCAGCCCAGAATATATCCCGAACATGAACATCACATAGTCACGTTGATTCCTGCCTCTCAGATAGTCTGCAATGTCAAGCACGAGTTCGCCGTCCCGAATCGGCTCAACTGTATTCATGCCCCATCAGCCCTCCTCTACATGCCAAAAAGCCGCCATCTTCATGACCGCTCCACACACTTTTAACTATACCCATGCGGAAGCCTTGCTTTTGCTGGCTTTCGTCCAATTCAAAGGGCAAAAAAACGGCGCAAAACCCTTTCAAAAATGGCAAAAAAGCAACCTCCGCAAGCCGTCCCTCTTGATACCCTCTGGCACATACAGACGAGCAGGAAGGGCACGGCATCTACTGTGTCCCTCCTGCTCGCCTGCTCCGACTTGATACCATATTAACACATCCAGAGCGAACAGTGCGAACAAATCGAACTAACTTTCATTTTTTCCTCAGGAACCTCTCCGCCTCCATCCTCACGCTGTCCGCAGTGGCCCTCCTCCCCATCCTCGCCGCAACCTGCTCCCACGACAGCTCCTCCAGATACCTATAGCGCACGATCCTCTGCATCCTCGTCGGTATCGTCAGCATCCACTCCTCCACCTGAAGCCTAACCCTCTCCGCATTCTCCCTCCTCCGCTCTAGAACCTTCTCCTCGTGCCTGAGGCATTGGTCGTCGCCTGCGGTGAAGGCGGTTCCCTGAATCCTGAAACGCTGCTCGATGTAAGGGAACTCTTCCATGGAGCCCTTCACGTTTGCCTGAACCACCGTCTTCCGCTTCTGGCTCAGCCTACGGATGTCCCCCTCCGTTTCCCTGATCAACTCGCAGGCGTCCACGTACTCCTGCAGCACCGACTTGTCCAATGTAGTTACCTCCCTTCTGTCTTTCTCGCCGCAGCTACCGCAATGCAGCCACCCTCAATGCGCTTCCCCAGCATACCCCAGTTTCTGACATAGGACATTCCCCGCAGCACGCCGGAGTGTCAATTATAAAAATAGATTTACTCATACTTCCGGCTTCTCACACGGCTCGAACTCTATCACCCATACCCAAGGATTTGCGATCCAGCCGTATATACAAATGTCTTTCTTTTTGATTGTTGAATTCCACAATTCAGAAAATACCATCCTCTGCATATTCTCCCATCGCTTCCCATTTGCCGGATTGCTTTTGCCGTTATCGACTCCTTCTGCAGATACCCCCCATCCATCAATTTCCTGCAGCCTCTCCGCCCTCACGTCCGTGACCCTCAGCCAGATCCGGGCCGCCTGCCTTGGCATGTGGATGGACGGGCGCCATCTGATGCGCCGGGGCTCCGTATGGCCCGCCTTATAGACAAAGCATCCCTCCGACATGCTGCCGCCGTCACCGTATTCGATAGGATCCTCCCCGCACCGTCTTGATATCAGCTCCCCCATGTTGCACTTGATGCATGGGACGAAGCCCCATGTCTCACGGACATAGAGGATGTCGCCGGGCCTATATGGCGGCCGCTTCTCTATGTACGGGCGCAGTTTATGCCATGTGGAGCCGTCCGGGTTCTTCCCATGCGTTTCTCCCTCGACATCCTTCTGGATCTCAATCAGCCCAGCACCGTACTTGTCCCTATTCATCTTTATTTCCGTATTGCCGTATTTATATCTCACCGCGCGCCTCGTGGCCGTCTTCCGGCCCTCCAAGATCGCCTCTGTCATCCCAGTGTTGAAAAGAATCGGCATCACCCTATCCATCCCCCATCCTCCCTTTCCCCTGCTCCGCCCTGACGTTCCATGAGCCAGCCCAGCGCATTGATAAACTCCTGCTTTGTTATGCCGTTGTGGGTCTCCATGCCCAGCACCGTCTCTATTGCCATCCGCTTGTCACCTTCCTCTTGCTCAGACCGATGTTCTTAAATATGGCCACCGCCTCTCCAAGCCCCATCCTCCTCAGGCCCTCCTTCCCTTCCTGCAATGGCGTGGGCGCCGTGGACCGCCCGCACCGTCTAGCGTACTCCAGATGGTACGGCGGCCGCCTCCCTATTGTGGCCGCCTGCCTGCCCCTATGGCTCTTGTCGGCTATGCAGTCCTCATAGGCCTGCTGCCGGAGCTCCTCCCTTTCCAGCGCCGACCTTGTGGCCATCCTTCCTGCGTTCATCCTACGTCCTCCATTTCCCTCTCGATATCTGCTATCGCCTTAAACACTGGATAAAACTGCTGCGGGACTACTGCGTTTCCGAGAGCCCTTATACGGTCGGCCCGGTGTGGGACCTTTGCTGCGAGCCTCGGTATGTCCGGCTCTGTATCCCAGTAATGGTCAAGGATAAAATCTAAACTTCCGTCCACCCAGCCGGGAAGCCCATCAGCCATTCCACCCATTCCGGGTTCAGCTGGCCGCCGCTGCCTTGACTCATGCTCTTCCTCTCCGGCCCTGAAATCACCCCGTTCTCCTCCAGCCTCTTCAGCTCCCGGGAGCTCCCCGTTCCCCCGCACATCCCGGCTCCAGTTGTCGGTGTCGGAAACATGGCTATCTGGTCGTTCAGGTTCCGACTCCTGCGCTCTTTGTCCCTCCATCGGCTTGCCTGCCCCGTCCGAAAATCCCTCGCCTGCGGGGTGGCGAACATTTTCACCGCCGCTGGCAGATCCGGGCTCCTCCGTCTCCTCTCTGACGGGCAATCCCCTCTCAGTGAAGCTTTCGGCGTCGGCCACAGTTTCACCTGACCGCTCAGGTTCGGCTCCCCCCTGCTGTTCACATACATCTCCCGGTTCGCCGCGTCTGACGCCACCGGGGTTCTCCAGATTTTCGGCTCTGCGTCCGACAATGGCGACCCTATACCGTCTGTGTCTGGCTCCGACAGCGCAAGCTGGTATAAGAAATGCCCTTGTCCGATATCCATAGGCTTCCAGTTCAGATAGAATGTCGGGGAGTGCCATCCGTATGATCCCAGCAACATTCTCTCCAACGATCCAAGCGGGCCGCAGTTCTTTGACAACCCTAGCCATCTCTGGCCAGAGGTAGCGGTCGTCCTCCTTGCCTCGCTGCTTCCCGGCGACGGAAAAAGGCTGGCACGGGAATCCCCCAGAGATAACGTCAACTGTCCTTCTACCTGTCCTCTCATAAAAGCTCTCCTCTGTTAATGTCCTGATATCTTTCCATTTCGGCACCTGCGGCCAGTGCCTCTCCAGCACCTTGGCGGGGTACTCCGCCCACTCGCACTGCCCCACCGTCCTGATCCCCGCCCACTCGGCGGCAAGGTCCAGCCCCCCGATGCCGGCGAACAAGCTCAGGTGCGTCAGCTCCCTATCTCCCATGGCCGCCGTCCTCCCCGAACAGATCCATCTGCCCGTCACACTGTTTCTTCTTCGGCGCCCTCGGTCTGCAGCCCGTTTCGTTCTCCCCGAACACACCTATCGGGTTCATGGCAAAGTCATGGCACCGGTTAGGGGCCTTGGCCACGGCCATGCTTATCTCCCTATTCTGTTTGTCGCACCATATGCCGTTCCCGGCCGAGAAACACAGATAACAGCAGTACCTGCAGCACTGTGTCATAGTCCCACCTCCCCGAAGTCCAGCCTTTTTCTGGAGCAGTATCCGTCCCATGTCTCCTTCCGGTAGCTCCCGCTGTACACGTACCGCTGCTGGAACTCCAGCTGTGCCGCACTTGGCACGATCCCCATCCTCTCGTTGCGCTCCGCCTGAGCGTATAGGTTGATCCCTTTATAGCCCTTCAGCGCCTCTACCCTCTCCGATGCATCCCTCAGGTCGGCAGTCACCAGCAGATAGACAAAGATCCTATAGGGCCTGACCCCACGCTCAGCCAGCAGCTCTACCACATTCCTGACTGGCGCAATCTGCGATCTCTGGTCGCATGAAAAGCGTATGAAGCGGATCCACGACAAGCGTGCCAGAATGTCTGCTGCCCTGCCGTCCACCAGCCTTGCATCCATCCCCTGATTCAGGTCGATCCTATATCCGCTCCCCGCCAGCCCCTCCAGCTGCCGGATCCCGTGTTCGCAAGAAAGTATGTTGTTATCCATCAGCACCAGCTTGTCCGTATCCGGCCTAACAAGTTCTTCCCATCTCTGGTACGGCCTGATGCCTCCCTCTTTCTCAGGCACAACGCACCAGCGGCAGTGATTCGGACAGCCTCTGGTCAGATAGCCGATGGCGTAATCACACTCCGGGTAGATACTGTAATCCGGATACATCTCCTCTATTTCTGGCGGCAGCGTCTGGTTCATCGGAATATCCCGGTATCCCGTCCCTCCTCTGACCGCATCCTCCGGGAGATACGGATCCTCAGGCGTGAAGTCAAACACCTTGGAGCTGTAGACCCGGTCATACCTATACAGCGGGTTCCACCACTCTACCTGGTCCCCATTTGCCTTATGCCATGCGGATATCTTCATCAGGGCAAGGTTCGGGAAATGCTTCCCTTTCATGTGGTCTCTCTCCGCATCATGGAGGCCTACCATCATCCCTTTCCCACCTCCATGTCCCCCAGCGTCATCTGCACATGGTATTCGTAATTCATCCAGACGGTTTCCTGACGGGGCCTCCCGCCCTCTGCATGGCTGGCAAAGCTCTCCTTCCGCCAGCCATGCAGGTAATCGTTGTACATCTCCGACTCGTACCCTGATATCATGATCTGTGCCCGGCTCTGCAGGATGGCCCGGAGCAGCTCCTCATGGTCTGCGTCCGTCATCTCGTGCCGGTACTGCTCTCTATGTGCCGCTCTGGTGCCGAGCAGGTACGGAGGATCTATGTACATAAACACTTTCGGATAGCCGAAGCGTTCTATTACCTCCAGTGCCGGCCGGCACTCTATCTGCACCTTCCGCAGGCGCTCCGCAATCTCAATAATCCATTCCGGCAGACAGTACCAGTTCCAGAGCGAATACGCCCGTTCCCGGCCCTGCACGTCATTCCTCCATCCAACTCTGTATCCGTTCGTCCGAAATCCATACCCCTGCCAGCACTTAATCAGGAACCCTGCTGCCCGCTGCTGGTACCGGGATGCGCAGGAATTATTCAGCTCAAACTGTTTATCGTATACCTCCCGGGAAAACGGAGTGGTCATCACCAGTCTGGCCAGCCGCCCTGAGTCCTGCTGGATACAGCGGAAGAGGTTCACCACGTCCCCGTCTAGGTCGTTCACCGTCTCAATGGCGGACGGCGCTTTGGTAAACAGCATCGCCCCGCTGCCAAAGTACGGCTCCACATAGCTGCGGTGCGGAGGGATCAGGTTCACCAGAGCGCTGGCTATGTTCCATTTGCTTCCGGGGTAATTCAGCACCTTGTTCACCATATTGCTGTACATCCTCCTTCCATGGGCGTCGCCCCAGCCGAAGGTGTCTCCTTTCTACATCATATCAAAAATGCTTAGCTGTACTGGCTGCTCCTGCTCTCTCTTCAGGTTCTTCCGGCGCTGCCTTTCCAGTTCTCTGATCCTTTTGGATTCCAGCATCCTATCGGCCCTCCGCCTCCACTCTGGCTCCAGACCATCATATCCAGTCTCAAGTATCCGTTTCTCCACTGCGGAAATCCTCTTCTCCTTCGCCTGCTGCCGCCGCTTTTTCTGATCGGTCTCCTCAGCCTTTTTCTGGTCCGAGGCATGGACGACCTCGATCCCGTTCCGTATGTCCTCCAGATCCTGAAGCAGATCCCTACTCTCCCTCTGCTCCGCACGGATGTTGAGCACCTCTACATCCCATCCGAGCAGACGTATCCTGCTGTGATACCTGCCCCTTATCCGGGATTCGATGTCTTCCCTGCATCTTTTTGCTACCTGCTCGCATATAGTGATTGATCTCCCGGTCTCGAACAGCCGGAGCCCTTTCTCTACCGTGACTATCTCGTCTCCATCGAACAGCGTCCCGTCACGCCGGACATGGGTCGTCTTCACGTCATAGAACACGTTGCCCCTCTTCCTGCTGACCGGCCCGTGGGTAAGGCTGCATATGCCACCAACGTTCTGGCAGCTCCTTGCGCAGACCATCGGGTCATAGTGCTGCTCCCATTCCCCCGTCCGCTCGTCGTACCTCGTGTGCCAGTGGCATACGTGCCCTCCCATCTTCTGGACATATGCGTCATATTTCTGCCTCTGCAGCCGGCTCTCATCGTCAAGGGCCTTGTCCAGACTGAGCTCGTAGCAGTAGGGCTCGTCGGTCAGTGTGCAGTTGCAGGGCCGGAACGCAGTTATCCCTCTGAGGGCTGGGTCTCTCAGTCCACACCCCTCCCTGCGGTAGGGGCAGCTGATCACCGGGTTGTTGTTCTCCGGTATCCAGTCGATGCCCATATACGACATGCTGCCCATCAAGAAACGATCCCCCTTCACCAGCAGCCCGCACCCCGTCCGGAACACGAGGCCTCTCAGGTGCCCCCTCGTGTACTCGAACCCGCCTGCGAGGTTCTGCCACAGCTCCTGCCCCCATGCGCTTCGGCACACTTCCACGTAGTCCGGGTGGCTCTCTGCCGTGTGCCCTTCCGCCAAGAGCCTCTGCGTCAGCAGGTTGTACTCCTTCTCCATCGCCGGCGCCTCATATCCCAACGCATGGCCGTATCCCGAAATAGTCCTCCATCCGACCCCTTAGCGCCTCCACGTCCATGCCATATTCCTCTGCGATGCACTTCTCGCAGACCCTGTTTTTGTACGCCAGTGTCTTGGAGATGCGCACATCCCAGCTGTTCAGCTGCTGTCCGCAGATGCCGCACTCTTCGTCAAGCCATCTCAGTTTCATTTCTGGATCCTCACTCTTGCGCTTTTTTCACATCCATCGAGTTCCCATCGCAGGAGTCCGACTCTAAACAGATTCGGAACCACCCGCTTTACCAGCTCGACAGAATAGACCTTTGACGAGTCTGCACTTGTCAGGATAATATCCATTACACCTAATATCTTGTCCACTGGATAATTCAATTTCGACTTCACATTCGCAAGCTGCAGAATGTTATATATCACGCATACATCATCAAGCAAGACTCCATGGTGTGCTGCCGCTTTTTCCAAAAAATCCACAGCCTCACGATTCCCATCTTGTAAAAGCGTAAAAATGTAATTTTTTCGGTATTGTGTGATTTTATCAGCTTTACCTGCCTTCTTTCTGACCTTTTTCTTCATTCTGCCCCCTCGCTTGCTCTTCTGCACGAGTCAACCAGTGCAGGCCTATGTTATACAGCTGTCATTTACCCGGACGGGAGCCGTTTCCGCCCCCGTCCGCCTCTTTTCCGCTGTCACGACATCACAGCGACGTTTTCAACATCTTTCAGTTCTGTCTTCAGGTATTCAGCGATTTCATGCACTGTGTTGAATTTCCACATACCTCCGTCTGCCTCGAACAGTGCGCAGCTTATCCCACCCCCAGAATTTCTCATACGGAACACGAAATCTATTTCTGGCTGTCCTATCTCATGGAACGTGCGGAAAGGCTTCAGCTTCACGGGGTTCGGGACGATGACATCCTCGACATTGGCAAGTCCCGTCTTGATGGTGGCCTTCTGGGAAATGCCGTCGTCACCGTAGTTCGCCACGGTCTCGTCCTTCACGTTCCCGGCAACCTGCATCACGATCTTTTTGTCCGAAGTGTCCAGAAACATGGCCTGCATCTGGATGATAAAGCTCTCCTGATCCAGAAACTTGTTGAACTCGATCTTCGGTATGCGGGCCTGAGCCCTGATGACCTCCCATCTTTTCATGTCATCATTGAATGCTGAGACTAAATTCACCTCTGTCTCCGATCTGACGATGACGATCATCTGTGGGAGCCCTTCCGGGAAGTCATCCTTCATCCGTCCCTTGATGTAATCCACCAGTGACGTCAGCGTCGATATCTCCACGGCCTCGCACCGGTGGCAGCTATCCACCAGTTTCGGACAGTCGTTCTGGAAATAATAATCCTTCCCGTTGATGTTCTCCGTGCGAGGCTTCGCGAGCCCCACCAGATACTGCAGTGCATCCTTGATCATTTCATGACCCTCCTTTGATTTTGGTTTATGTCCTAATTCGCCTTCAGCGATCTAGGCAGGCGCATGACCTTTCCCTCCTGACCATCTTCTTCCGGGACATCCGATATCGAGAGCTGCCCCGGAATCTGCCTGCCGTACTCGCTGACCACCACCTCTCCCGTTCCGAGATCCTTCCCCATGGCGAAATTCGTCTTTGCAGAGATGACCCCGGCAAGCTTAGACTTCACGGAGATCTCAATTTTCGCATCGTCCCTCCGCTCGTTCTGTTTCAGGGTGATGTTGATCGTCACCCCTCTGCTGTCCCCGAATGGCGTGTTGGGATCCTGCATATTCTGGATGACCTTCGTGATCTCTCGGTCAAACTTCTCCTGCAGCTCCCCCCCTGCCAGTTCGGACAAATCAATGTGTAACATCGTCTCTTCTCCTCCTTTTGCGTCATCAGGCGCCAGAATCCGCTGTCAGGATCCGATACAGCTCCTTGTTCTCCGCCTTCGCAAGCAACGATCTCACGGATTCGTTTGGAAACGCCACGGGCACGGCCATCCGCATGATCCTATTGGTGATGCGGTCATCAAAAAGCAGATTCTCAATCTCGCAGTTGCTTGTAAATATCGTCACCCGTTTCTGCACCATCCGCCCGTTCAGGATACTGTAAAATTTCTCATCGACCCATTTTGACGGGCGCTCCACGCCGATATCGTCCATCACAAGGATGGGGACGGCCAAGACGTCCTGCAGAAGCTGCCGTTCTCCAGCTCCCTTTCCCGGCTCGCCCCATGACTGCTTGATCTCGTCCAGAATCTGAAGAGCGGTGGTGAACTTTGCCGGGATCCCGTAGATCCTCATGAGGTCATTCACCACGCTGGCCGCCATCCGGGTCTTCCCGCTCCCCTTTACTCTGGAATGCATATATAGGCCTTTGCCGTCTCCCTGAAGCCGGCTGAACATCCTGACATAGTTCGCACAGATCAGCTTAGCCATTTCTGCTTTTTCTCTTGCCTCTGGAGACTTGTATGCCCCTAGGTCAAACGACTCCACCGTATAGGACTCGAACTCCTTCGGTATCGATGCGAAGCGTAGCCGCTTCCTCTGGTTCTCCAGCTCCCTGCACTCACAGACTCTATACGTGCCCACCCCCTCTTCCGACACACACACCATCTGTGTGTCCCTGCAGATGGAACACTTATACTTCCGACTTGCCGGGCTGGTCTCTGGCATATCTGTTCCGCCGGAATGCTTCGAGCGCATCATTTTCAGACTCGCTCGTGAATCCGGAGTCTGCTGGCTGAGATCCTCTTGTTCGCTCATGACACACATCACCGCCATTTCTGCTCCCGCCGTCAGCGGGCTTATTTTTATAATTTCCCTCGATGACCTTCAGCGCATTTTTTGAATTGATCAGCCAGTCGAACCCACACCATGCGTTTGGAAAAGTCCGCCCTGACAGAAAATCCGACTCGTCCGTCAGGCGGAATATGTATTCTAGTCGTTCGTATGGCCCAAGCTCCGTGATCACCTTCGCTTTGTCCAGAGCGTTCAGCAGGATCCTGACTTTCCGCCTACGCTCCTCAGACATGCCCCTGACCTTAGGCAGATCCTTGCAGGTGGTATTGTATAATGCGCTTATCCTCTCATAGTCAAGCTTCTCCTGCTCGCTCCCGAAATTCGTCCGTTTTCGGGGTATATTATTTATATCTTTATCTATATCTATATCTTTATCTATATCTATATCTTTATCTATATCTTTATCTATGGCTTGACAAGTTGACATTTGTCCTTGACATGTCATTGACGTGTCATTGATTTTTCCTTGACCATCAAGGACATCTTCATTTGATATTCCAAGCCGCTTCTGTTTCGCCCTCTCCCTTGATTCTGCCTTTTTCAGACGATTGTACTCGCGGATATCCTGAAGCTTTTCGCTCTGATCTTCAGAAAAGTTCGGGATATATATTCCATCATTGTTCGCTTCAATCATCCCAAATGTCTCAAAAGTTTTGATCGCAAGTCTGATAACTGATAGTGGTTTGCCGAATACTGTAGCCAGCATTTCCTCCGTATAGGGCAATGCGTCCGATATCATCAGGTATCCTTCGGCGTTGCTGATGCCGGCAAGAATAAGCATCCGAATCCATATCACGATCAGGGAGTCACCCTCCGGCATCGCCTGTATCACCTTGATCTTATCATCGTTGAACATCGCAGTCTTGAGTTTGATCCACTTGATGTCTGCCATTCCACGCTACCCCTCTAGCCCATGTATTTTTTCATCAGGTCCCTTCTTGAGGGCTTCTCTCTGGATGCCGCCTGCTTCGTGGACGCAAGGAAATTCACGTCCTTTTTCATGCCGAAGCCTGATGTCGCCTGCAGGTTCTTGATGATCTGCTCCTGATGCTCTACCGCCTTGTCATAGACCGCATCGAGCCTCGCCTTCGGATAGCTGAGCCCGGAGATGCAGCATATAGTTGCCTTGTCGTTGTATGTTGCGAACACATCCAGCGGGATGCCTACTTCCTTTCGCATTGCGTCCACATCAACGGATCCGGCGATAGATACCGCAATATACTTGATGACCCTATCCGCCTCCATGGGCGCAAAGATGCTCTTCCTGAGCGACTCAAGGACTGCCGCTGTCGAGCTTTCTTTTGCCTGGACCTCGGTTATGACCAGCATCCCCTTGGCCTTCAGCGTCTCCTCTATCTCCGCCCAGTCAATGTTGCCCCTTTCCGCCTTATGGCGCCTCGGAATCTCCACGAAGTCGTGGAAAAGATCGACGAAGCGTTGGTTCAGGACCAGTTTGTCCCCCTTCGCATTGTCGATGACCATCGTTGCCGCCATGCCCTCTATCCTTGCCAGTTCCGAGAAGCACTCGTAGGAGTTGATATGGGCCTTAGGGCTCTCCTTCTCGTTGGGGATGACGGTGATGGCACCGACTGCTCCCGTGCCCCGCTCCCCCAGCAGCCCCTCCTCCAGAAGGAGGTCTATCAGCATCGGCCCGCACCCGCTGCCCGTCCCTCCCCCGGAGGCGAAAATGCAGAAAACCATAGATACATCCATCTTCTCACGTATCTCCCTTGCGATGCTCTCGAAGTCCTCCGCCACCAGTTTCTTGGCTTTGTCCCTGTCCTTGTTGCATCCCTCGCCCCCGGCAATGTGGTACATATACTTTGCGTTCTTCAGCGTCTGCAGATCCTCCTGCGACGTGTTGAGGTAAAGGACGGAATAGCCCTTTCCCTCGAAAAGCTTACCGATATTGCCGCCGGCCTGACCGATGGCAATGAAGCCGATCCTGCTCTTCATGTCATGAAAACCTCCCTTCATTTGTCGTCTTTTAATACCTTCCTGCCCTTTTCCGTGATATAGAAAGTCCTTGCCCTTCCGTCCTTGTGCCCTGCCGAGACGTATCCTGCAGTCTCGAATTCTACGGCTTTTTTAAAGACCGTGTCATACTTATATGGCCAGCTCTCCGCAGCCATGATCTCCCTGACCGTCATGGCTGATGCCCTTCCCACAGCCCCGCCGGCAGACAGCACCGATAGGATCAGGAATCCTAGCCGATTCACATCGCACCACCCTTTCATCCAGTCCGCCCCGTCCTCCAGATATGGATTCATTCGGATTCTTTCGGATTTATCTGGATTCTTTCGGATTTATTCGGATTCTTTCGGACTCACTCGGAATTATTCGGATTCCGAAAGCCGTAACAGTTCTCCTTCCGCCTCCCGTTTGTTGAAAGAGCGAAAGATATTGTCGCTCCCGCATTCCGGGCACGGAGAGTCTATCAGTGTGACCCAGAAGAAATGCCTGCATCCTCGGCACACACATTTATAAAAGGGATCCGTTATCTTTGTAATCCCGTCCAGATAATATACAGCCTTCGGCATCCGTTATCCTTTCGTCCACCCCGTAATACTTAAGAGGCTGCGATTTCTGCCCCCATAGTGTCATGCAGGAATCTGATCTCCGACAGCACATCCTCCCTCCGTCCTTTGGGGAGTTTCTGGATCGTCATGGCCTTCTCGGCATATCCCAATGTGATATGGTTAAACGCTCCCGTGCCATACAAGGCAAGTATGTCTTCACCATCCATATCCGCCATGATATCCAGCGCCTTTATCTGTTTTTCGATACTATTCTTCGTTCCCTTTGGCAGTTCATTTTTTTGCAGATAATCCCTATAAGAATCTGCAAGCAATTTGTACCCGTTCATTTTCGCTCCTCCATTAATCCGTTTATGGATCGCCAGAAATTCTGAAGGCCTATTTCCACCTCGACACCTGATCCTGAGCGCACATCCATATGGCAACCTTTTCTCTATAAGTTGTTTATTCCTTCACCTGAACTGACCGCTCCTCTGCATTATATACCAACACCATAGAGTCCTCGTTCTTGTCCGTCAGCGTCCCTTCGTTCCCATCCATGGAAAGATCGAAGCACTCCATGACGAATCCTTCACGATTCAAAAAACTCCGGATGGCATACTCGGCAATTGTTCTTGCCCCCTTTGTCACCATACCACTCACCTCCCTCTCACCGCCTTGCTCCGCTCCTCTTTCCCATTTTCATTCTCGTCGCCTTTTGAGGCTCCTGCCTCCTGCCGGATGACGGGATCCGTATGGAGCACCTTGACCACCCCGTCCTTCACCTCGTAAAACGTCCTGATTGTCTGCTTGCGCATTCTCCGTTCGCCTCCCCTTTCCCTTATCAATCAGCTCCTCTTGGCCCATGCTGGGCCTTACAGAGTGAACAGCTTCAGCTTATCGTCCTCGGATATACCCATGAGCCGGAATAGGATCAGCATTTCACCATAGCTGAACGTATCCTTCGGCTTTCCATCGGCCTTTTTCTTCTTTCTGCCGTTATAGGCCTGACGCGTGATCCCAAGCGCATCCGCCAAATCCTTCTGATGCAGCCCCCTCTTCCTCGCCTCCTTCTCAAGCCAGAACGGCAAGTCGGCTACCATATGCTCCTTTCTCTGCTCTGGACTCAATGCAACTCTCGGCACCTTCATGACCCCCTTTCTTTTTTGGTTTGCCGTGCGACAAAACGGATTCTAAGCGGCAGCGCAGTTCCGACGTTCGACCTCTCATGGTACTTCTCGCACCGATTGCCCGGCCTCACATTTCTGCTGCGCCTCCCGCAGTAGCCGCAGTCCACCGCCTCATACCCTATCCCGAACGGGTTCTGGTAATACTGCGTGTACATTTCGCAGCTGACGCAGCGACTCCCTGAGATTTCGATCTTCATAAATGCTCCTCCTTTTTACGTGCATTTCGCACCTTCTGCTTTCTTATAATATACAGTACAATTTGTACGCAGTCAAGTGTTTTTAAGTGCGTTATGCACGTATTTCGAGGAGGATATTATGTTTAACAAACGACTTCGTGAAATGCGCATGAAGCGTGGTTATACTCAACAGAAGCTGGCCGATTCTGTTGACATTGCGCTGCGTTCATATCAATGCTATGAGACAGGAACCCGCACTCCCTGCTATGACCTGCTTGTACGCCTTGCGGACATTTTGGATGTATCTCTGGACTATCTTCTTGGGCGTGACGAATTCATGAAATCTCACGCAATATCCTTTGATGAATACCAGTGATGTCTTCAAGCTCATCCCACAAGATAAAATCCCCAGTTCTATCTCCTGCTTCAATGTTCTGGTAATAGCGCAGACTGATCTCCAGCTGGTCCGCCATCTGCTGCTGTGTCAGGCCCGCCCTCCGGCGGGCCTCCTTCAGATTCTTCCTCATCTCAGTCCCTTTCCGTCCATATCCAAACCGTGTAAGCCCCGCAGGCGACAGCATTTCTCCCCGCCCTCCGTGTGGTGCATGGCTTATGGCGAAGCCGTACACCACTATGTGCTTTCGCAATAAAGGGGGGACATGGCGCTTTCGCATCACATGCAGAGCAGGGCTCCTTACTGCCCGACAGATCATCTACTGTTCCAGTGCAACTTACATCCCGGTCCGCAGCTGATCCACATCCTTATCGGGCTCATCACCGGCAAGGATCTTCTTCATGCGCTCCTTTTCCTTCTCCAGCTCACAGATGATCTGATCCGATTTTTCCTTCCCGATGTTCTGCAGGCATACCGACATCCAGATCCTCTTTTCGCCTTCGTTGGCCCTGATTTCCGCATCGTATCTGCGGTTTTCGTATTCCTTCATAATTTCCTCACCTCCTCCACTTCTCTGTCCGTCACCAGAAGCCAGTTTTATCACCCAACCATCTTGCATTCCCGTCCCCTCTCCTTTATACTGGATATGCAGGCCACCGCCATGGCCAAGTACCGAAGAAAGGAGGCGAAACAGACATATGTGGTATTGTGTCAAGTGTAATGCGCAAAACGCCGAGGACGATTCCTTCTGCGTTAAATGCGGGATCTCCAAGCCAAGTCCCTCCAACAATCACTGCAGCAATCCAGACTGCAGGGCATACCACGTGATTCTGCCCGATCCGGAGCAAAAGTACTGTGGTAAATGCGGCGCTCCCACCACTTATTGGAAGAAAATCGAAGATTTGTGTTAGCGATCTTCCCCGGCCAGCGCCAACGCTTCTTTTTTGGCACTGGCCAATTCATGTCCACAATGCCCACAAAAATTGTCATCAAACTGCTTCAAGTCCTTTTTCTGGCATAAGGCCCTTCCACAGTCTGGGCATACAAAAAACTCTTTCTTCTCACCACTGATCGCCCTGCCGCAGCCCGGGCATGTGTAAAATTCTTTAAATTCCATAATCTAAATTCTCCTCACATCACAATATGTAATCGCTATAACCGAATACGATAGGCAAAACCATCCTGAAGAGTATTTAAACGATTTCCCCGACTGATCTTATTCCATCTATCGTTCTGGCAAACTCGTCACAAAGACCGAGGGACTCTCCAATTCAGACGAAGACGGAAAACACATTGCATTCCTATATGGGACAGACATTTCTGCAGGTGATTTGATCAAGTCCCAAAACGGGAAATCCTATGCCGTCAGCTTCGCCGATACCGATGAATACAACGGCGAGCCCAGCACCATCAAGGCTTATTTCTGATCGACATCTGCAATCTCTCTGTCGAGGCTGAGGTAAAAGTTATGTGTACAAGTCGCCACTTCGTGGAGAATGTCTTCCAAGTCATTTTTGCTCACATCTTTGATCTTGGCCTCAATCTCAATTTCTGCTACGGAACCGCCAGCTACTCGAAATTCATATTTTTTCTTGTGACACAGTTCGCTCATGCTTGCCCCACCCCCTTTCTTTGTGAAACTGTCACCAGAAGCCTCCTTTATCACCCAACCATCTTGCACTCCCGTCCCCTCCCCTCCCCCTTATACTGAACATATAGGCCACGGCCATGGCCGAGTACGAAAGAAGGAGAAAAACATGTGGAAATATGAAAGCCCCATAGGTACGTTATTTATAAAACGGCTTCCGAACGGATTGTACGGATTAGTTTACGATGGTACAGTCTGGGAAGCGTGTGATACCCCGCAGGCAGAAGCCGACAATGTTTATATGCATTATACAGGGTGCTATGACTGGGACCGGCTTGACGGACAAGTTCCAGACGCACCAACTGATCTGTCTGAATGGGAACGCTTCTAGTCTCAGGGTCAGCTGTCCGCTTTCTGCAGGCGGCTGATCCTTTCGATTGTCACCATCGCATGGTTCAGCAGGGAAAAGCCGCTTCCAATGACCTCAACTTCTTCTGCCGTCAGGCTTTCCTTGTTAAGCTCTGCGTCAAGCATTTTGTCAACACATTCCGCATACTTTCTTGTAATCTCCTCTAATCTTTTCTTTAAATCCTCCATTTTTCAACCGCTCCTTTCAGTGTTGTCGCCCTTTTTCTAGTATGATAATTTTTGCATCCCTGCCAACTACAATATACTGGACAATATGCTTGCTTTTTTGACTCTAATTCTGTTATAATCCTTTCAACAGCATTCCTATGGCGAATCAATTATTCTTTTAGAAGGAGAACTCTCATGGATAAAAACAATTACATAAACGCTGCTGAAGCATTATTAAATTCGATATCACCTTTAGCTAAGACGACTTTGGGACAAATCAAACTATCTTCTGATTTCAACAAGACTGTAGAGAAATTCGTGCAGGCTTGTTCAGGCCTATCCACAGAGTTATGTTCATCCAGCCAATTTACAGAACGAACAACGTACTTTAGCAAACTATTGCAAGACTCATTTTCAAAAATCAATACACTAACCATAAATCCTGATGCTGTCTCTTCTTTAAATCAATTGTGCCGCCTTTCTGACTATTGCAATGAAATGATTAGCAAAATATCTCCTATGGCCAGTTCTTTAGTTGATGCCCTTCATTCCATAGATTTTAATTTCGATTTTCTGAGGAATGAAAACTCTCAGGATAATTTCATTGAACTTACCGATGAGGATTGCAATTCAATAAATGCTATATTGGAATCTGCTAATTGTTCAGATGATACCCCACCAAAAGTCACAAAGGGGAAAATAACAACGGCCAATTTTATTATGTCTGCACTGATTCCTGTTTTAACTTTTATACTGTCAACACTTCTTACTCTCTATCTCCATAAAGTCGACTCCATCGACTCCCAGAAGCGCCACATAGAGGAACTTCAGCTGAGAGAAAAAGAGCTACAGTTAAAAGAAGACGAACTTCGTATCATGGAACAACAACTGCAATATGACATGGAGCAAAAAGAGATTCTTGAAAATATTCTTATCGAATTTCAAAATCAATCAGAATATTATAAATCTCTTCAGTCAACTGCAGAATATCCTTCGGATGTTCCAGCATCTCCTGCAGAAATCCCAGAACTTTTTGACGAAACTCAGACATCTCCTGAAGCATCTGAGCCATCTCCTGATGACCGTCAAATATCTGCTGGGCCATGTCCGTCATCTCACGATACTGTTCCCGGAGCTGACCAACCAAAACTGCCGACGTCCGATGATGGGAATGGACATCCGAATACAAATTCTGAAGATGAATAGTATTCAGGACTCCCACTATGACGGATGCCAGAAGGAGCACCCGCAATGTCCTGATCTGATGCTGCAGCGGAATGTCATCATTGTACGGTTTTCCTTGTCTATCGCTATTTTTAATAATTTTTTTCACCTCCATACCATTTTCTTTTGCATCCTATATTGTAAGTGATTTTAAATCATCCTTCTTTGCAAAAAAAATTTTTTCTTTTGTCAGTAGAGAATTTATTTCAAGCAATTCGCAAAGTGCTGTAACTTCACTGGTTTTAAATTCTTGCCTATTATCCACCTTAAGCTGAAAGCCATATGCTGAAAGCCCTAAATGCTCTGCCACAAATTTCATTTTTAGCCCTTTACCTTCTATCAGGCTCCTTAAAGCTTCCGAATCTGTCAAGTCAGTCCCTCCCTTCTTGATGATTTTAAATCATCTGCATACAATATAACACTGGGCTGATTCAAAGTCAACTATTTTTTTGCATTTATTCAAAAATTATTGATTTCAAAGAAACTCTATGCTATATTGATTATAATAACATAAGGATTTAGGTGATACATATGGCTGATATTGGAAAGCGCATTAAGGAAAAACGCGAATCTCTAGGGATGACCCAAGAAGAATTAGCATCCAAGTTAGGGTATAAGAACAAATCATCTATTGCAAAAATAGAAACTGGTACAAATGATATTGTTCAAAGTAAGGTAGTAGAATTTGCAAACATATTAGAAACTACTGTGGCCTACCTAATGGGATGGGAAAATCCCCCCCAAGACCGCAGAAGGAAAGGAGTCGTCATCAACGTACTTGGCCGAGTAGCGGCAGGCATTCCGATCGAGGCCATCGAAAACATCATTGACACTGAGGAGATCACAGAGGAGCTGGCACGTACTGGAGACTTTTTCGGCCTGCAGATCCACGGGGACAGCATGATACCGAACATCTGTGACGGAGATGTTGTTATTGTCCGCAGGCAGGATGATGCGGAGAGCGGAGAGATCGTTATAGCTACAGTCAATGGCACCGATGCCACCTGCAAGCGCCTCCGAAAATACAAAGGAGGGATAGAACTGATCTCCAACAATCCATCATTTGCGCCTATGGATTTCACGAATCAGGAAATCATAGAAAAGCCCGTCAAAATCATAGGCAAAGTGGTTGAACTAAGAAGGAAATTTTAATTTACATAAAAGAAAGGGGAAACAAATGAAAAAAATCTGTATGTACCTTGGCTATGCCACAATCGCTCTTGGCTCCATTGGCAGTTTCATCATTGCAAAAAATTTAGGCGTATCGCTCACTGAGGGGCGTTACTCCGTTTCGTATGCTCGAAACTGGCCAATGACCTTCGGCTATTTTATCGGCTGCCTATTTGTAACAGCTATCTTCTCCGCCGTGCTTCTTGGCATTTCAAAGATCTTAGAGTCCTTAGAAATCATAGGGGATACTCTGGAAGAAACAGCAGAGGAGCCAGAAGAATCTGAGGAAGAGCCATTAATTGATGGGTGGAAATGCCCAAGCTGCGGAAACAACAATCCCTATTATACTGGGACTTGCAGTTGCGGCCAGCCTAAGCCTTGAGGTTTACCCTATAATCTGTAGAAGCTTGTACAAACAGCAGGAATTCTGTAACCGACCATTTTGCCGATGTTGGCAAAATGGTGAACGTAAGTTCTGGTGCAGAGCGAGAAATTAATGATATCATATATACCGACTATATAAGCCTATTCGTCCCATAAAATAAATGATTAAACCGCTACGGAGTTTTATTAAACCTAAAGAAAAAGAGGAATAATAGCATGTCAAAGGACTTTGAAAAGGAAGATGTGATACAAAACAAAAAGGCTGCAATAAGATCTCTCAACAATCTTCTTGAACTATATATAAATGATCCTTCACAAAAACATCTGAAAAAAGCCAATCTGATTTCTTATTGGATAAAAGACTATGTCAGATTTATCAATTTTGAAGAAAAATTTGATCCAACAAAAAACATAGCCTATAAAAGAGGCAATATTGTGAAGCTAAATTTTGGGTTTAATATTGGGAGCGAATACGGCGGTCTTCACTATGGAGTTGTGTTAGACAATAAAAACAGTCATAACTCGCCCGTTTTAACCATCATTCCTCTTACTTCAATCAAAGAAAACAAACCGGTTCACAGCAATAGCGTTGATCTCGGAAACGAAATCTATCGCTTACTAAAATTAAAATATGATACTATATCCAAGTCACTAAGATCCGAAATGGAATCCATTGCAGAAATATTGTCTATTGCCTCGGCATTTGTTAATTTATCGCGTGCGTCAATGTCAGAAGCGGCGGAATGTACAGATAGCAACGAGTACTCACAAAAAATGCAAATTGCATCTGAATATATTGAAACTGCAGAGGCTCTCCAAAAAACATGGGAGGAAAAGCAAAGCCACAATGCTGATGAAAAAGACTACCTCGATAAAATCGGATTTGAAATATCTCAGATGAAAGAGGGAAGCATCGCCTTAGTAAACCAAATAACCACCATAAGCAAAATGCGTATTTTTGATCCACGAAACTTGAGGGGTGTACTTGCTGGTATTTCTTTGTCCGAGGAGTCAATGGAGAAAATTAACAAAAAAGTAAAAGAATTGTATGTATTTTAAATATGTTTATAATCAAGTATTATGACATATTGTTTTGCTTTATTTTTCACAACATTTTATAATTCCTATCATATTTTTGTTGACTGCGAGCATAATATAGCTTATAATGAACTGGCAGAGGGAAGTTGTTTTCCTCAATATCGCCTTAAGGGCATCAATAGAAGATATCAGTTCATTGCGTGAAGGTCTCGTAGTAATACGGGGCCTTTTACGTTGCAACATCGCAACTCCTGCACTGTGACAATATAATATGCTTACCCGGACAGCCGGGAGGGCGTGCAGCCATTCGTTCCGAGTCTTGCGGAAGGAGTGGTACTTATGAGTACATATGAGGAATTCATGGTCATCTTAACCGTGGCATTACTGATTGTAGCGATCCTGAATCTGAAAAATAAGTAAGCCGCCCTGCTTCTTGGTCGGAAATAGGCGGCTTACTTAGCTGAATATTCTCGCCGGAACGGATAGGCTTCATCTATCTTCCGGCTGTCTTGTTAAATACATTATATACCATGGAAACGCATTTTACAACCACAACTTTCAAAACCGCCCGGTGTTACCAGCACCGGACGGCCTTGACGACGATACCCCGAAGGGATGCCATGTATATATTTTGAGCAAATACATTGTATCACTTCCGGAGGCAGCCTGCAAGCGATTTCTCGCTGGCTGCTGTTTTTGTACCCAAAAACGTGCTCCCATTGGACACATCGCTGAGAGGTGTGGGAGCTTCTGTTAGAAAAATCATACCATATTCAGGAGGACGATGCAATGAAAATCGAAAAAAGAGCATCCGGAAGCTACCGAGTTAGGAAGATGTACAAGGGCCAGATGTATACGGTCTCTTTTGACCATAAGCCAACGCAAAAAGAAGCGATGCTGGCCATGGCAGCCGAGCTGGAGAAGACAAAGACCAACAATGCCCAGATGACCTTCCAGCGAGCCGCCGAAAGCTATGTCGACATGAAAATGAACATCCTTTCCCCAAGCACGATTAAGGAATACTCTGAAGCAGTAAAGCGCTTCCCGGAATGGTTCCGCAGCACCCTATTGTGTGACATTACGCAGGTAGAGATCAATAGGCTCGTCAACGAGATATCCAAGGGCAGAGCCCCGAAGACTGTACGCAATTACCATGGTTTTATGACAGCTGTTCTCGGCACTTTTCACCCAAACCTTAAGATTTCCACCACCCTCCCACAGAAGATCAAGAAGGAGCCGTACATGCCGTCCCAAGAGGAAGTCCGGCGCATCCTTGCCGAAGTAAAAGGGACGGCATACGAAGTCCCCATCGCTCTGGCCTGCTACGGGATGCGCCGATCGGAGATATGCGCCCTGACCCCGGACGACTTAGACGGGGACATTGTGCATATCAACAAGGCAAAGGTCATGAACGAGAAGAAGGAATGGGTGACAAAGACCACCAAGACCACGGAAAGCACCCGGAGCATTGTCATCCCCATAGAACTGGCAGACAAGATCCGGGAGCAGGGTTATGTATATCGTGGACACCCGAACTCCATAGATAAAAAACTGAAACGTGTGGAGCAGGGTCTGGACATCCCTATTTTTTCTTTGCATAAACTCCGTCACTATTTCGCCAGTGAGATGTCTGCCCTTGGAGTGCCGGAAGCCGACATCCTGAGGATGGGCGGATGGGAAACGGATCATGTCATGAAATCCGTATACCGGCACTCCATGATGGATAAGGAGGAGCAGGCAAAAAGAAAAGCAGCGGAGAAACTGAGGAGTGCCCTCTTTTCCTAGGGCGATTCGGGACAAATTCGGGACAAAAAATGACGGAATTTCTGATTTCCGAATGGAAAACTGCGCATTACATACAGAGACCAAAAAAGGCCGCAAACCCTTGATTTTACTGAAAAAACCTTGGATTTGCGGTCTTTGTATTACAATCGGGGTGACAGGATTCGAACCTGCGACTTCCTGGTCCCAAACCAGGCGCTCTAGCCAAGCTGAGCCACACCCCGATACTTCAGATATACTTGATAAGTATACTCCACCCTTTTGTCCATGTCAAGGGATTCGCAAATTTCCATAAATCATTTTCACAAGTTCAGAGATATTCAATGGCGAACCGAACATTCCCTCCTTCCGCCTCCATAAGCACATAAGAGGGCCTTCGACCGTCCTGTCTAGGATAGGATAAGCTTCCGGGATTCACCGCGATGACCCCGCCGCTTCTGTCCACTACCGGCCTATGAGTGTGCCCATACACCACGATATCCGCCCCTCTTGCCGCCGCCTCCTGCTTCAAAATCTGATTCCCCATGGAGACATAGTAATTATGCCCATGAGTGACCCAGATCTTGAAGCCTTCTATCTTAAGGTCAAGCTCTCTGGGAAGGTAGGAGAAGAAGTCGTTGTTCCCCAGCACGATCTGCACCGGGCACTCCGCCGCCTCCGACAGAGCGTACTCGCTGCCCTCCACATCCCCGCAATGAATCACCAGATCCGGCTTATGTATGTCCAGCACCTTGAAATAATTGTCGTTTTTTCTATGGGTATCGCTGACGATCAATACCTTCATAGTTTTTTCAGCTCCTCTTTCATTAGACGAAGGGCCTTTCCTCTATGACTCACCTTGTTTTTTTCTTCCTCCGTCAGCTCTGCGGTGTATTTCCCAAGCTCCGGCACATAAAAGATGGGATCGTATCCGAATCCATGGCTGCCCTTCTCCCCATAACCGATAATGCCTTCGATGGTCGCCCGAACCGTAGCTTCCTTCCCATCCGGCAAAACGGCGGCAATGGCGCACACAAATCTGGCCCTGCGCTTCTCCTCCTCAACTCCCTCTAAGCGCCTGATAATATCCGCATTCTTTATGCTATAGGGCGTATCTTCCCCCAGATATCTGGCAGAATAGATACCCGGCTCCTTGTTCAGGAAATCCACCTCCAGCCCGGAATCGTCGGCCAAGACGATGTCCCCGGCAATCGATCCGATATTCTTTACATTTATAGTCCCTTCCCCTGCCGCGCTCTGGCTTCCCAGCGCTGTCCCCCGGGCAAGCGCCGCCACCGCTCTTGCTTTGATCAAAGCGTTCTCCTCGTAGGTTTTGCCGTTCTCCTCCACCTCTACCTGAACACCGGCCTCCTTCATGGAAAGGATTTCCATCCCCGTGTCCGCCATGATCATCCTGATCTCACGCATCTTGCCCTCGTTTCCCGTGGCAAATATGATTCTGCTCATCTTCTGCCTCCTAAGCGCTTCCTAACCTGTTTTTAACGTCTATGGACGGCTCCTGCCCGCCTTCGGCGGCTTCGGACCCAGATACTGATAATAGTACGCCTTCATCATGCCGTTATAGATCTTCCGATTCTTGTCCGCCTTGCGGCCGATGTACCGCTCCGCATTCTCGTATGCCGAGATCAGATACATGCTCCAGGAATCCAGTTCACGGAACCTTTTTCCGATCGTTTCATACAGTTCGGGCAGCTCTTCCCTATCATGCATCCGCTCCCCATAGGGCGGGTTGGTGATGAGAAAGCCGTATTTCTTGGGATGACTCAGCTGGGCCACGTCCCTCCTCTGGAAATGGATCAGCTTCTCCACCCCTGCCAGCCTTGCATTGGCTCTGGCAATATTTACCATGTCATCGTCTATATCATAGCCCTGAATGTCCGGCTCCACGTCCATGTCCACCAGATCCTCCGCCTCCTCAAAGGCGTCCCGCCATACTTCTTCCCTCACAATATGTCCCCAGCCTTCCGCCGTGAAATGCCTATGCATCCCCGGAGCCATATTCGCCGCCATCATGGCCGCCTCTATGGGTATGGTGCCGCTGCCGCAGAAGGGATCCACCAATATGCGGCTGCCGTTCCACGGCGTCAGCATGATCAGCGCCGCCGCCAGATTTTCCGCTATGGGAGCCTTGGCCGTCAATTTCCGGTATCCTCTTTTATGCAGCGAATCCCCGGTGGTGTCAAGCCCCACCGTCACCTCGTCCTTCATCAAAAACGCCCGCACCGGAAAGCTGTCCCCGTCCTCCGGAAACCATTCCACATGGTACACTTCCTTCAGGCATTCCACCATGGCCTTTTTCATGATGGACTGAATATCCGAGGGGCTGAACAGCTGAGATTTGACGCTGGCGGCCTTGGCTACCCAGAATCTTCCGTCAGCCGGTATGTACTCTTCCCAGGGAAGGGCCTTTGTTCCCTGAAAAAGCTCTTCAAAGGTCTCCGCATGGAAGCTGCCTATCTTTATCAGAATCCTCTCTGCGGTGCGAAGAAAAATATTTGCCCTGCAGAGCGCTTCCTCGTCCCCCAAAAAAGTCACCCTGCCGTCCGCCACCTCGGTAATGTCATACCCCAGATCGTCTATCTCCCTCTTCAACAGTGCCTCCAGCCCGAAATGGCAGGGGGCAATCAATTCAAATCTTCGCATTCTCCACCTCACGCCCGCATGCGCGGCTCTTTCTCAAATATGTAAATAGGGACACTGGAGCAGTGTCCCTACCGCCAGAAGCCTCTTAGAAATTGTTGTTCTGATTGTTCTGGTTCTTGCTCTGGTTCTGGCTGTTCTGGTTCTTCTGGTTCTGGTTGTTCTTGTTCTGGCTGTTCTGGTTCTGCTCGTTCTGGCTGTTCTTGCAGTTCTCGGAATTGTTGGTGCTGTTGTTGTACTTATTGTTGTCCATTTCTTTCCTCACATCCTGCCGCCCATAGGCGGCTCTCATGTTGGTTATCGGTTACAGCAGTAGTATTGGATGAAAGGGAAAAAAATATGCTTCTTTTTTCAAATTTTATTGCGATTTAGGTTCCGTCCCGAAACAGCTTCACCAAAAACACCACCAGCAATATTGGCAGCAGCACCGGAAGAACCGCTGCAATGACGGAAAAAATCACGCTGAGTACCAGCACCACCACCACAAGCAAGATCACTATCCACACCCAAAGGGGCAATCGGAAGAAAAGACTTGGACGGTTTTCGCCGTACCCTCCGCCTGACCTGACGCTCTCCCCGCCGCTTCGGCTCCTGCCGCCTCCGAAAGACTGCTCGAAATACGTCCCGCTGCCGCCCTTTGTCTCCACGATGGTTCTGGCGATCAGCCTAGGATCCCCCAAGGCGCTCAGCACTTCCTCCTCGCTCTTTCCCTTGCGGATCTCCGTATTGATGTAATCCTCATAATAGCGCATGTTTTCCGCAAGCAGCTCCTGCGCCACCTTGCCGTTCAGCGCCGTCCGCAGCGTGTCCAAAAATTGATATTTTGTCATAGCGATTCCTCTGCACTCTCCAGCCTGACGGCATTGTCCCCCAGTCAGGCGCACTACCACTTCTTCCACGGACAAGCGTTTTTTTCAATCGCCGCCCGCAGCTCCACATAGCAGCCGCAGCTGCGGCACATCCCGTCCAGAAGCAGGTCGCATTCTTTGCAGACCCCCAGCCGCTCCTCGTAAAGCCCCTCCGGAGCCTTTATGTCTGCGTCCAGATTCTCTATATACTCCCGAAGCGTGCGAAAATACTCCTTTTGATCCGCCATATCCCGGGTCAGGCATCTCCTGCAAAAACGCCGGCTCTCTTCTTTCTGTTCCATGTCACCTTCACCGCCCAGACCACTGCCCGTTGTCATTCTGCTTCGGATTTCAAAAATACGCCTGCAATCAGCAATCTACCTGCACATTATACTTTCTTTCTTCTTTAAAATCAATCATTTCTTCATAAACTTCCGCTAAACATATGCTAAACTCATTTCCGTGTTCCCCTTCGTCAGGGACATAAATTCTCTACCTATTATATCATGCCCCCGCAAAGTACAAATGAACCATGGCACAATGACAAAAGGAACCGGGTCTCCCCAGTTCCTTCCGCTCCGCCTATGCGATACGTGCGTTAGAGGATTCGAACCCCCGACCTTTTGGTCCGTAGCCAAACGCTCTATCCAGCTGAGCTAAACGCACATTTGCTGCACTTTTTCCTGCAACAATATATATAATACCCTTATTCGGATAAAAAGTCAAGGGATTTTTTGGATTTTTGCGCTGCAACTATTTTTGCCCTTTTCCCTGCGGCCTTCAAAAAAAAGTATAGTTTTTTGAATTTCTGTGCTATACTCGGGAGTTCAACAGTTGAATAAAGGGAAAATCGCCACAGGCCGCATAAAGCCTGTATTTTTTTGTCAAATTTTGCAAATATATTGTTGCATGTGTTGCATGTTTATGGTATACTTAAGGGTAGAGGAGGGCATGTTATGAAACTATACTATGACAAGCGGCTCAAAGACCCTACATACTATGGA
>RAZA01000030.1 GCA_003612485.1 bacterium D16-50 | reverse complement strand
CCACGGCAGGGTAGCCAAGCCCGGCAGGGATAAGCGCTGAAGGCATCTAAGCGCGAAGCCCTCCCCGAGAATAGGTGTCCATGTGGCGACACGTGAGCCCCCCCGGAGAGCACGGGGTAGATAGGTGCGGGGTGCAGGCGCGGCGACGCGCACAGCTGACGCACACTAATAGGGCGAGAGCTTAACCAGAGCAGGAGGCGCGCATGCCGCGCGCCCGTGTCCGGGCTGCTGTCTTGGCTGTACGGTGTTCGGTTCTGAGGGTGTGTGCCCGCATTCCTCGATAGCTCAATGGTAGAGCACACGGCTGTTAACCGTGGGGTTGTTGGTTCGAGCCCAACTCGGGGAGCTTGAAAAGTCCTGTAAACATCAGCGTTTGCAGGATTTTTTGTTATCAATCATTTCATTTAAAAATAAAAAAAAGCAAGGTTCCATGCGCAATGCGATTGTGAACCGAAAACAAATACTTATCAATACATATCTACGGGATGCACAGAAATTGTTCGTGCTATCCGTCAAGACCTCATACATATCTGTATGGGGTTTTTGTTTTCCCCACATAACATATTATAAGATTGATATTTTCAGTTGATTATAGAAAATATTTTTTCTGTTACATAGCCGATTGATTTTCAAAACGAGAATCAGTCGGTTTTTTTATTGCCCAAAACCCATACATAGCCATTCTGTCTTATGCGGAGTGGCTATTAAATTTTTCAGGAAAGGAGGTAAACCGTGATGTCTAAATGTAAGGTAATCGCCCTTGCAAACCAGAAAGGCGGGACGGGCAAGACCACGACTGCCGTAAACTTAGGGATAGGGCTTGCAAACGAGGGAAAGAGAGTGCTGCTTGTGGACGCCGATCCGCAGGGGGATTTGACAACCTCTTTGGGTTGGGCAGACCAGGACAATCTTTCTGTCACGCTGGCAACGCAGATGGAAAAGATTATCCGTGACGAACCGATGGAAGTGGGCGAAGGGATTTTACACCATGACGAGGGTGTAGACCTGATTCCGGCGAATATCGAGCTGTCAGGCATGGAAATCATGCTTGTAAACGCCATGAGCAGGGAGTTCACCATGAAATCCTATCTTAGCGGGTTGAAAAAGGATTATGACTATATCCTGATTGACTGTATGCCGAGCTTGGGTATGCTCACCATCAATGCGCTTGCGGCGGCGGACAGCGTGATTGTCCCGGTGCAGGCGCACTATCTGCCCTTAAAGGGAATGACACAGCTTATGAAAACCATAGGAAAGGTACAGAGGCAGATTAACCCCGGACTAAAGGTAGATGGCGTGTTATTGACGCTGGCAGATATGCGGACAAACCTTGCCCGTGCCACAGCCGACAATCTAAGGCAGAATTATGGGAGGGTAATCAAAGTGTACCAGACGGTCATCCCCGTTGCGGTGAAAGCGGCGGAAACCAGCGCCGCAGGGCAAAGCATTTACAGCTATGACAGGAACGGTGCGGCGGCAAAGGCGTATGGAGCATTTACGAGGGAGGTGATACGCAGTGGCGAAAGAGATAAAAATGCCGCTTCCCTCAGCCGCTGACCTGTTCAGCACGCAGGAGGAACGGGACAACGAAAGCCGGGAATCCGTCAGGGAAATCCCATTAGAGGAAATCAGCGATTTTCCCAACCACCCGTTTAAGGTGAAGATGGACGAAAGCATGGCGGATATGGCGGAGAGCGTAAAGCAGTATGGCGTTCTGGTGCCTGCCCTTGTCAGGGAAAAGCCGGAGGGCGGTTATGAAATGATAGCTGGACACAGGCGTAAAATGGCAAGCGAGCTTGCAGAAAAAAAGGAGATACCGTGCATTGTCCGTAACCTCACAGATGATGAAGCCATTATAATTATGGTAGATTCCAACCTGCAAAGGGAGCAGATACTACCGTCAGAAAAAGCGTTTGCCTACAAGATGAAATTAGCGGCTATGAATAGGCAGGGACAGCGTACTGATTTAACTTCTGTCCCACTGGGACAGAAGTTGGGAAAAACGTCAAGAGAGCTTTTGGCAGAAAAATCACCAGACAGCAATACCCAAATTCAGCGATATATCCGTTTAACCGAGCTAATCACACCGATATTGGATATGGTTGACAGTGGTAAAATCGCCATACGTCCAGCGGTAGAGTTGTCTTACCTGCCGAAAGAGCAACAGACAGTCCTGCTTGACACCATGCAGTTAGAGGACTGTACACCGAGCCATGCGCAGGCAATTAAAATGCGTAAATTTGCAGACGAGGGGAGGCTGAATGAGGACGTCATCCTCTCTATTTTATCAGAGGAAAAGGGGAACCAGAAGGAACAGTTTCGTATGCCAAAAGAGCGTATCAGTAAATATTTTTCACCGGGGACGCCTGCGAAACAGATGGAAGATACGATTGTAAAGGCATTGGAGCTGTACCGGAAACGGGAGCGGGGCAAGGACAGGGAACGGTAACATTGAGGCTTTCCACCGTGGGGCAACTATGCCCTTTTGCGGATAGCCTTTTTCACCGTTTCCCCCTTCCCACACCCTACCCCTTTTTTGTTACCAGCCGAATACCAGCCGAAAAAACAATAAGGAGCCGGTGGCTATCCTTTTTCTGGCTGGCACAACAGAACCAACAGTTTACTAACCCTGCACATTGCAGGGATTTTTTTATGCCAAAAAATAAAATGGAGGTAAGTAGATTGAAGAAGTTAAAAGAAAGATTGAAAAGAGGGCTTGCCCTGATGATTGCGGCGGCATCCATTGTTTCCGTGCTTCCGTCCATGAATGTGTCGGCGGCGTCCCAAACAGCGAAGATTACCTTTGCGTACTGCCATGACGGGGCAGGCAACGCCATCCGTTACCAGCAGACCGTCACCCACGACGGGAGGGTATGCGGAGAGGCGGGGGAGGCAAGAACCCGTATCTATGCGGACGGGGAGCCTGCCTTCTGTATCCAGCCGGGCGTGTCGCTGCACACCGGGAACACATTGCAGGCAAATGCGTCCGAAACATGGAACGCCTTAAGCGGGAGCCAGAGGGACGCCGTGAACCTTGCGCTTCTGTACGGTTCGCAGGGCAGCATGGGGAGCCTTCCCGGTTCCGAGGATGAAAAGGTGGTTGCCACGCAGATGGTCATATGGGAGATTGTGACCGGGTGCAGGAACGCCAATGCCCCGTATAACCAGACAGACGGAAAGTTTTATAACAGCATCTGCGCAAACGGGGCAAACGGCGGTGTGTCCGCAGCGTACAGCCAGATTGTGGCGGGTATGCAGGAACACGGGACAATCCCCAGCTTTGCGTCTACCGACAGGAACGCAGTTGTAAAGGAGCTTTCATGGGACGGGGATAAATATGTCGTGAAGCTGACGGATACGAACGGGGTTTTATCAAAGTATAACTTTACCTCATCCAACAGCAGCGTGTCCGTGAGTGCGTCCGGGAATACGCTCACCATCAGTTCCAAAAAGGCGGTGACGGAGGACGTGCTTTTATCCGCAACCAGGAGAAGCCCGGCAGTCAGCGGTACCCTTGTAGCCTATGGCGATGCGTCTTTGCAGGACGTCGTGGTGGGCGTGGAGAGCGCAGCCGACATCACGGTTTACCTGAGCGTGAAAATCCCATACGGTCATGTGCAGATTGTGAAAACGTCCGAGGACGGGATCGTGGAGGGTTTAAGGTTCCAGATTACGGGCAACGGAATCAACAAGACGGTGGTTACGGGGAAGAACGGAAAGATTAAGGTGGAGAACCTGAATCCGGGAACCTACACCGTGACCGAACTGACAGAGGATCGCTATGAGCCGCAGAAATCGCAGAAAGTGACCGTTGCAGGCGGGCAGACCGCAAAGGTGGAATTCTCCAATATCTTAAAGCGTGGGGATTTGAAAGTAATCAAAGGCTCCGAGGACAATCTGGTGGAGGGCGTGAGGTTCCATTTATACGGGACTTCCCTCTCCGGCGCAACGGTAGATGAGTATGCAGTGACCGACAGGAACGGTGTCGCTATGTTCTCTAACATCCTCATTTCCGGCTCCACACCATATACCCTTGAGGAAGTGGACACCGCTGTCCGCTATGTCATCCCGGAGAAACAGAGCGTCACAATCAAGTGGAAGGAAGTCACCAGCGCAACCGTGACCAACATCTTAAAGAAGTTCCGTGTCAACGTGACAAAAACAGATAAGGAAACCGGGGAGCCGCAGGGTGACGCAACGCTGGCGGGCGCAGTATATGGCATTTATGACGGGGATACCCTGATCGACACCTACACCACCGACAGCGAGGGGAAATTTACTACAAAGTATTATATCTGCGGCGATAACTGGAGTGTCCGGGAGATTACGCCATCCGAGGGTTATCTTTTGGATGAAACCGTACACCATGTAGGGGCGGAGCCGGAGAATTACACCATTGAGCTGAACACCACGTCCAATGACGTGCAGGAGCAGGTCATCAAAGGGCGCATTTCCATCATCAAGCACATTGATGACGGAAGCACACAGATTGAAACGCCGGAGGAGGGCGCAGAATTTCAGGTGTATCTGAAGCGTTCCGGCAGCTATGACAATGCGAAAGAGAGCGAGCGTGACACGCTGGTATGCGATGAATATGGCTATGCGGAAACAAAAGACCTGCCTTATGGCGTTTACACCGTCCACCAGACCAAAGGGTGGGAAGGCAGCGAGCTTATGAAGGATTTTGACGTGTATGTCAGCAAAGACGGGGAGGTTTACCGCTACCTGATCAACAACAGGCCGTTTGCGTCCTATATCAAGATTGTGAAGAAAGACGCTGAAACCGGGAACACCATCCCCCTTGCAGGCGCAGGCTACCAGATTTATGACAGCGCAGGGGAGCTTGTCACCATGAAGTACACCTACCCGGAAGTGACAACGCTGGATACGTTCTACACCGGGGCGGACGGATACCTGATTACGCCGGAGGAGCTGCCTTTTGGGGAGTACACAATGGTTGAGGTGCAGGCTCCCTATGGCTATGTGCTGGATTCTGCGCCCATCCCGTTCACCGTGGCGCAGGAAAACTCCACCGAGGAAAGCGGCGTCACCGTTGTGGTGACGGAGCAGAAGAACGTGCCGCAGAAAGGAAGAATCCTTGTGTCAAAGACCGCCGAGGAGTTTGCGGGCGTGCAGGTTTCCGGTGACGGCTTCATCGACAAAGACGGGGATTTAACCGAGGACGGCAGCATCTATACCCCGGTCTATGAAGTGGCCGGGAAAGCGGGGGCGGTATATGAAATCATCGCCGCAGAGGACATTGTGACGCAGGACGGAACTGTGCGGGCAGGCGCAGGGGAAGTCGTGGATACCGTCACCACCGATGAGGACGGGAACGCAGAGACGAAAGAGCTGTATCTGGGAAAATATAAAGTCGTGGAAGTGACTGCGCCCGATGGATGTGTGCTGAATATTGAAGCCCATGAAATCGAGCTGGTCTATGCGGGGCAGGAAGTTTCCGTGACGGAAACCGACACCGCCTTTTACAATGAGCGCCAGAAAGTGATGGTTGACTTAACAAAAGCACTGGAGCAGGACGAAGCCTTTGGCATCGGGAACAAAGGGGAAATCCAGAACGTAGCCTTTGGACTGTATGCGGCAGAGGACTTGACCGCTTCCAATGGTGACGTCATCCCGGCAGACGGACTCATTGAGATTGTGTTCTGCAGCACGGACAGCATGGCATTTTTCGCCAGCGACCTGCCTTTTGGCAGTTACTATGTGAAAGAGGTATGCACCGACCAGCACTATATCCTTTCCGATGAGAAGTACCCGGTAGAGTTTTCCTATCAGGGGCAGGATGCGGCGCTTGTAAGCATCCATGTGCAGGACGGGGAACCCATTGAAAATGAGCTGCTCCGTGGAAGAATCGAGGGAATCAAAGTGGACACGGAGGACAAGCCGCTGGAAAATGCCACCATCGGCCTGTTTTCGGCAGGCACGGAGGAATTTACCGAAGATACCGCACTGCTGGTGTCCGTAACAGACGCAGACGGGGCATTTGCCTTTGAGGACGTGCCGTTTGGAACCTATATCGTGCGGGAGATTGCGGCACCGGAGGGGTATGTGCTGAACGAAGCACTGCATTATGTTTCTGTTACGGTAAACGAGGAAGTGATTGAGATTAAAATCACGGATAAGCTGATTATCGGCAGCGTCCGTCTGACAAAGGTTGACGCAGACTACCCGGCAAACAAGCTGACGGGCGCAGTCTTTGAACTGTATCAGGACACGGACGGAAATCAGAAATTCAACCCAAAGAAAGACGCACTGGTTGCTGAAATCCCGGAAATCTCCGAAGGCATTTACCAGACGGACGGGTTATTGTATGGCGGTTACTTTGTAAAAGAAAAGACAGCGCCGGAAGGGTTTGTGCTGGATGAAAATGCTTATTTCTTTGAGATAAACGAGGATGGGAAGATTATGGATGTGGAGAACGAGGCAGGCGTAGGGTTTATCAATAAGCCGATTACCGGAAAGCTGGAGCTGACAAAGACGGACGTATCCGACGGGAAACTGCTCCCCAATGCAAAGTTCCGCATTAAGGATGAGGACGGGAATGTAGTTGCAACGGGCGTGACCGATAAGGACGGGCTTGCCACCTTTACGCTCCGCTATGGCAAGTACACCTACCAGGAATATGACGCACCGGAAGGCTACCTGATTGACGAAAGGGAGTTCCCGTTTGAAATCAGAGAGGACGGGCAGGTTGTGAAAGCAGCCATGACCAATGAGAAAAAGCCAGTGGAGATTATCACCACGCCAAAGACGGGCGATGAGAGCAACGTGGGGTTGTGGATTGCCTTATCCGCCTTATCCGTGGCGGGGATCGGCGTGTTCGGCGTTCTGGCGGCTATGAGCAGGAAAAGGAAGGAGGACTAAGATTATTATGAAAGCAAAGACAGGAATCAGCATTGCGCTTGTGGCGTTTATCGTAGTTGCAGCGGTATTCTTGAGAATCCGCAGGAAGAAAGGGTAAAACAAACCCATGCGGTAATTCAGGTGAATCTATGCAGGAAGTGTTACGGGGGCGGCGGTGAGCCGCCCTTTACATACCGGAGGAAAGGAGGTTTTCGAATGGCAGAGAGATTTAATTCCGGGATGGCAGAGAGGTTCGGCATAACCGCCGCCCTGCTTTTGGAGCATATCTGGAGGGAAGTGAAAGAAAACGAGTTCCACCATAGACATTGCTATGAGGGGAACACATGGATGAGATGCAGTAAAAAGGCGTTTACCGTCCATATGCCCTATCTCAGCAGGGGCATGATAACGTGCGGGATTGGCAGGCTGAAAAAAGCCGGGATTCTGGTGCAGGGCGAACACAACGGGAGCCGCTTTGACCGGACGGCATGGTATGCCTTTACTGAATACGGAAAGAAAGTCATGGAAGAAAGCGAGGACGGGGCGCATGGATAACAGGGCTTTTGCATATGGCGGGAAACATTTTGTCCCGGTGAGGAAGTTTGAGAAAAAAGATGGGGACTTTTACCAGATTACACGCAGGCTTAAGAGGGATTTGGAATTTGGCTTTTTCCGGTCAGACTGCTATGGGAAGGACGGGCAGAAAGCGGAATACAGCCATGAGGGATTTTATGCGGCGTCCCCGGACAAAACCTGCGATATTTTCCGGTGTGTGGAAAATGGAAGGCTGTATGTCCCGTGTGAGTATGAGTTGCAGGAATATAAAGAGTCGCAGAAGGACAGGAGGCGGGATTATGAGCGATGAAAAAGAGAAGCGGATGGTAGAAAGCTATGAGATTACGCAGGGAATCCAGATCGGAGACAAGGAAGTCATATTCGGTGTGGATGAAAAGGCAGAAATGCCGTATCTCTGCGCTTTTTATGTCAGCAACAGCATTATGGAATCCTATCAGGAGTGCATGGTGGGCGATGATTACGCCGAGATTATGGAGCTGTTTGCCGACCGGGTGAAGGCGCAGTGCGTAAAGGTGCATGGGGAGCAGGAAAAAGTGGACGTGCCGAGGGAAAAAATCACAGCGGACAGGTGTATCCCCACGTTCCAGTGTGGGGACATCGTAGGAAAAGTAATGGCGGTCAAGCCGGAGGCGTTAAGGCCGGAGTACCGTTCTGCGGAACACCAGTTAATCTTAGTGACAGGCGGGAACGGTGCGAGGGAGCGTTCCTTTGGGAGCGCCTGCTACTGTATCACCCTTTATTCCGGTGAGCATGAGAGGTGGGAGCGGTATGACCTTGCGGGAGAGGTAAAGCCGGAGTGCCTGCCGGAATGGGCAAAGGAACGCTTTGCCGAAATTCAGAAACAGGAGGCGGCGAAAGCTGCCCCGAACCAGAATCAGAATAAGGATAAGGATAAGGATATGGAGGTGCGCTAAATGGACAGTTTCAGAACCAATGCGGGGTTTGTCATCACGACATCCATCCCCGTGGGAAATGCCGAGTTTGTTTTGGGTGTAAACATGAAGAACCCCAATTCTTTCGTCACATGGGAGTGCAAGGGACAGACGGATTACTTTTGGGGGCATTATACGGACAGCCTTTTAAAAGCGACAAAGGATTTGTGCCAGCGGGCAATGGATGAAATTCTGTATCTGGAGCAGAGGGAGGAAAAAGCAGCACAGAGGAACCCGGACAACGGGTATCATCTGGAAGCATTCGTAAAATATGGGGACAGCAGTGCGGTGATCCAGTTCCCAACGCCGGAATTGGCGGATGTGCTGGGGAGCATTGGAATCACGCAGCCACCGGAAAAGGTATATCTCAAAGCGTATTCCGACATAGAAGTGCAGTTGCAGAATGGTGGGAATAAAGTGTCCGACGCACTGGTGCGGCTTTTCCGGGACGACAATTCGCTCCGCATGGTGAACGAGGTTGCAAAGGCGGTGTTCCATTCTGATTGCCGGGTATATGAATGGGTGGAAAAGAACCTGCGGGATGACCGCTATAAATCCGTGGAGGACGTATTGCGTGACGCAGTGGACTATGGGAAATATTTAAAGGACGTCTCCCATAAACAGAAAAAGGCAGGCGGAAGGGAGGAACGCTGATATGGAAATCCGGGCAATGGAGCAGGAAGAACAGAAATACACTTACAGGCAGAGTATGCAGATTCAGGGGCAGACCGGGAGCATCGGGTATCTCCGTGGCGATTTTGGGAGCCGGGGGAATGAATTTTACACCACATGGAACGACCACAGGCAGTCATTGAAAACGGAAGAATTTCAGGCGGAATTTGATGAGGTGATTAACGCCCTGCGCTCAAAAGAGTATGGGCTTTTGGAGGGCAGAAGCCAGATGAGCGCATATGCGGGGAAATGCCCCGACAGTGCATTTCCGGGGAATTGCGGCACAGAGTACGGCTTCCGGGTGGATACAGAGAAACACGCCTACCTGATACGGTGCAACCCCGTAAAAGGGGACTATAATTTTTACTGTTTCTGCTATGTAAAAGAATGGCTGGACAGCCATATGAAAAAGGCAAGGCAGGGCATACGCTTCATTGATCCGCATTACAAAGAGCTGTTCCGCATCCCGGACGGGGAAAAGATTCTCATTACGACCGGATGGGGCGAAAAGAATGAGCGGGTTTGCAGGTTCATTGACGAGTACCACAGTGAGATTGGCAGCAATATATACCATATCTGCGAATTTGCCGAGCGCATGGAGCGGAGCGGGGCAACCTGTGAGCCAGTGCAGGCAGAGCCGCAGAAAAATAGAAATATGGAAAGGTAGGTAGTTCTTATGGCGCAGATAAACAACAAATATGTCCGTTCACTCTCAAAGCTGATGGAGGCGGGATTTAGCGATGAGAAAGCAATCCTTGCCATGACGATGGACGACATTCTGGCACTGCCGGGCATTTCCGTGGCGGAGATTGTGATGATAAACGGGATTCAGAAAGCGGTGAAGGCAAACAAGGTCATCACATTTTTGGGCGGCGGTGAGGTATAGCGGGAAAGGCAGGTGCGGTTATGGCGAGATATAACGCAATGGAAGAACATTTTGAGGAAATCACGGTGCTTGATAAGCCTGCATTGTTCACAGGCATCCGCATAGAACGGGACACGGTGCCGAAAGGCTTGTATCTGTATGAGGTGCGGGGCGATGATGACGGGGGCAGCGATCCGGTGCAGATTGCAAGGGGAATTATGGTAAACCATTACGGGAGCATTATCACCCGTGAGCCAATCAAACTGCCGCAGGACGGGTATCTGGACATTGATCCGGAAAAGGATTGGAACTTTGCGGGCGGCGATTGTCGGACGGTAAAGGAATTTCAGGAGAAATACCAGCCAGCGAAGAAAAAGGAAAAAGAACGGGAAAGATAGGAGGGAGGCACGTTGGCAAAAAAGAGATTTGATATTATCACGGAGCTTTACGCAGAAGCCGTAAAGGAAGTGGCCGCAACGCCGGAAAACTGGATGGCTTTCTTAAACTCCGCCTGCCGCAATTACCGCCTGCCCTTTGACGAGCAGTTGTTAGTCCATGTGCAGCGTCCGGACGCTACCGCAGTCTTACAGATGGAGGACTGGAACAGGAAGTTTGGGCGTTGGGTGAAGCGGGACTCCAAAGGGATTGTGGTCATTGACAAAAATGCGAAAACCATGCGCTTAAAGCACTACTTTGACATTTCCGACACGCAGGAGGGACGCTACCGCCGTCTGGTGCGCCCCGTGCCTTTGTGGGAGGTAGGGGAGAAATACAGGCAGGATGTGCAGGAAACCCTTGCAAATGCCTTCGGCGTGTCCGGGGAAAGATTAGATTTTGCGGGAACCATACTGGAGGCGGCGGAAAACGCAGCCGATGACAACATCGCAGATTATTTAAAGGATATTTTAGCTTACCGCACGGGCAGCTTTTTAGAGGAACTGGACGAGTACAGCGTGGAAGTGCAGGCAAAGAGCCTTTTATCAAGCAGCATAGCCTACATGGTAATGGTGCGGTGCGGCATAGACACGGAAACCTATCTGGATAAAGACGATTTCCGAAACATCACGGATTTCAACACGCCGGAGCTTGTGAACCTGTTCGGCACAGCCACCAGCGACGTGGCGGAAATGGCGTTGGGGGAAATCTCCGACACCATCCTGAAACTGCAAAAAGAGGAAAAAAGAAGGAGCCGCACATTTGCCGGGGAAAATGCAGGCAGGTATAATGAAAGCGAGAAAGACAAAAACAACGCTTCGGAAAGGGGGTTTGATGATGAGAGAGATAGCTTACAGCAAACAGGGCGATTACCTTCTGCCGGACATCACCGTACCGGACGAACCGGAAATACACCTTGGGAAGTACGGCTCACTGCGCCGGAATTACCTGAAAGAGCAGCATTACGGGATATTCTTAAGCCTGCTGACGCAAGGGAAGCTGAACCAGCACCTGAAGGAAACGCAGGAGGAGGCGCAGGGCAGGATGGAGCAGATCGTGTCACAGATGGCACAGTCGCAGGAGGTGACGGAGGAACTGAAAGCGAAAGACCAGATGTTGTGGCTTTCGATGATGAACAACATCCGGCAGGCGGCGGAGGAAATCGTGATGAACGAACTGGTTTACGCATAACATCCCAAGAGCCGCAGGCGGACGGTGACTTGCCCACAGAAGATAAGCCAGCGGAAGTTTTAGCGGTTTATGACAGAAGCAGCGAGGACAGCTCTTTTCCTTTTTTCGGGGAGGATGAGGACATCAAATCGCTGCTTTTGTCTACCCCGCATTTGAAAGCGGACAAAGGGGAAATCCGGGCATTTTTTGAAACCCATGAAGATAAGAAAGAACAAACGGAGTATATCAAAGGGATATTCAACAATGAGTACACGGAAATCACGCTGGAGGACGGCAGGCGTGTAGGATATAAAACCTACCAGAACGTGCTCCATATGTGGGAGGGGAGCTATCTTTCCCGCACTTCGCAGTCCTATTTTGACTGGGGAAAAATCGCAGGGTATTTTGAGGGTATGCGGCTTTTGGGGGAACTGAAAGATAAGATGAACCCGCTCCCGACCGTGGAAGGGCAGCTTAGCCTGATGGAAGATTTAGCAGAGGAAAAGACCTCTGCTTTTTCTTTTTCCCAGGAAATCATTGATACCGTCATCAAGACCAGCGCCGATGTGAAGCCGGGGAAACACGGCATTTATGTCTATTTCCTGAAAAACCGCACGAACCAGCAGAAGGCAGACTATCTCAAAAATGCCTATGGCTTTGTCGGCTCTTATCCGGTAATTACGGGAACCGGGATTGATATGCTTGCCAGCAGTGAAGGGATGCAGATTATAAAGGGTGAAACGGAAATCCTGCTGAAATGGGGAAAGGTTGCAAAGCGCATTGACGAGCTGATTGCCGCAGGGCGGTATATGACGGAAAAGGAAATGGAGTACCTGCCGGAGTATGAAAAAAGCGTCCTTACGGCTGAAATCTACCATTTTTATAAGAACCAGCCGGAGGAAGTGGCGCGCCCCTACCCGTTTGGTTCGGAGTACCGTGCAGGCGTGAAGGCAATCCGGCCGCAGCTTGACATTCCGGAGCGGGTGGAAGAAATCTTGACCGTAATGGCGGAAGTGCTTAATAATACCGCAGATTATGACAACCGTTATCCATTCATGCAGAAGGTGTACCGTGACCTTACAGACTACCGGGACGGGAAATTCAGTCTGATTTCGCCCATACCAACCGAAACAGAAACACTGTCCCTGCCGGAACCAGAGCCGCCCATTCCCCCGGAGGGGAAAAAGGCAGAGCCGGACAGCCTTGCAAAAAGGCTCAATGAACTGTATAAGGAAACCGACCTGCGGGCATATGAGGCGAATATAGAGCAGGGGGAATCCGAGCAGGAAACGATAGCGCAGATTGAAAAGCAGCTCTCAAACCCGGACGAGGTTGGGGCAATTTTAGATTACCTTATCAGCGTCCAGCAGGCAACGGAGCCGGATGTGGAGGCGTATCAGGAGCTTGCGGGACTGATTGAGGAAGTGCAGGGGCTTCCGGCCATGAACCAGCCCTATGACCTTCAGCCGGAAACCGTGGTGTATATCGGCATGGAGAAATATGAAATCCTTACCATGACCGACAGCATGGTGGTATTGCATGACCTCACCTACCCGCTGTTCACGAAAGATATGCCCCGTGAGGAATTTGACCGCAAGCTGCGTGAAAACCCGGCAAATGACCATTTGAAAACCAAACGGCCATTGCCGGAACCACCAGCCGAAAAGAAAAACACAGAACCCCTTCCCGCAGGGGACGGGCAGGGAACCGCTTCACCAAAAACGGAAAAAGAGGAAATCCCGGAAGAAAGCCTTACCGTGGCACAGAAAAATTACCGTGCGGTCATGGAGCTTGCGCCGGAGGTGCTGCGTGGGGAAACGGAGTCAAAATCATTTGAAGCGGGGCAGTCCTTTATGCCGCTTACCGTGGAGGGCATCGGGGAGAACCGTATTGCAATTTCCCATTATTACACGCAGAACGGGGATTCCCTTGCCGATCCGGACATGGAGTTTGTGTTCGACCATGAGGCTAAGACCTTAAATGCAAGGACATTCCAGCAGGACAACTTAAACCGTTTTGAGCAGGTAGTGATAGACGGCGTTGTGGACGAGGCACTGGAGAACGAATTAAATGATTTTGCAAGCCAGTGGTTCCAAAATATCCGGGAACAGGGATATTTGCCGACCAGAGAGGAAAAGCAGCTATCGGAAAGCGACGTCCCAATCGGCACGGAAAAGGAAAGCAATGAGCAGGCAGACCTTGCGCCAGCGTGGGAAAAGAAAAAGCCGGCAGGCAGGATACGGGGCTTTGACCTGCACCCGGAAATCCCAAAGGAGCAGCGGAGCCAGTACCGGATTACCAATGACGAGCTGGGGCATGGGACGCCAAAAGAGAAGTTCCGGGCGAACATTGCCGCCATCCAGCTATTGAAGAAGTGCGAGGAAGAAGACAGGTACGCAACGCCGGAGGAGCAGGAAATCTTATCAAAGTATGTGGGATGGGGCGGCTTGTCGGACGCATTTGACGAAACCAAGTCCGCATGGGGATATGAGTACCTGGAACTGAAAACCGTATTGACGCAGGAGGAATATGCCGCCGCAAGGCAGTCAACTTTGACCGCATTTTACACGCCGCCCGTTGTAATCCGTGCCATGTATCAGGCATTGGAGAACATGGGCTTAAAATCCGGCAACATCTTAGAGCCGTCCTGTGCGGTGGGCAATTTCATCGGCATGAAGCCGGAGAGCTTATCAGACTGCAAGATATACGGGGTGGAGATTGACAGCATATCGGGCAGGATTGCAGGGCAGCTTTACCAGAACTCCACGGTTGCCGTGCAGGGGTACGAGGAAGCAGAGCTGCCGGACAGCTTTTTTGACGTGGCAATCGGCAACGTCCCGTTCGGCCAGTTTAAATTATCCGACAGGCGGTATGACAAAAACAACTTCCTTGTGCATGACTATTTTTTTGCAAAAACGCTGGATAAAGTCAGGCCGGGAGGCGTGATTGCGTTTATCACGTCATCGGGGACGATGGACAAGAAGAACCCGGCGATACGCAAATATATCGCACAGCGGGCGGAGCTTTTAGGGGCGATACGTCTACCTAATGATACGTTCAAGAAAAATGCGGGGACGGAAGTGACCTCTGATATTTTATTTTTGCAGAAGCGTGACCGCATGGTGGAAACGGAGCCGGACTGGTTATACCTTGATGTTGATGAAAACGGGATTACGCAGAACCGCTATTTTGTGGAACACCCGGAGATGGTATTGGGCGAGATGGTGATGGAAAGCACGAAGTACGGCATGGACAGCGCCTGCCGCCCGTATGAGGACGCCAGCCTTGAAACCCTGCTTGCAGGGGCAGTGGAAAACATTCAGGCGGAGATTGCGGAACAGGAAACGGACGAATTAGTGGAGGAAGAAGATAACTCTATCCCTGCCGATCCGTCCGTTGCCAATTTCTCCTTTACCGTTTATGACGGGAAAATCTACTACCGGGAGAACAGCCGCATGAAACCCGTGGAGCTGTCCGTGACCGCCGCAAACCGTGTAAAAGGCATGGCTGCCATCCGTGACTGTGTGCGGGAGCTGATTGCTTACCAGACGGAAGGGTACGCCGATACGGTCATTGAAGAACAGCAGAGGAAGTTAAACCAACTGTACGATGCGTTCCAGAAGAAGTACGGGATACTGAATGCCAGGGCGAACAGCATGGTCTTTTCGGACGATAACAGCTACCCGCTGCTCTGCTCTTTAGAGATTGTGGCGGAGGACGGCATACACGCACGGAAAGCCGATATGTTCCATAAGCGCACCATCAAGCCGCATCAGGCGGTGACAAAGGTGGACACCGCCAGCGAAGCGTTGTCGTTATCTTTGTCCGAGAAAGCCAGAGTGGACATGGACTATATGTGTTCCCTGACCGGAAAAAGTGCGGAGGAAATCGAGCGGGAGCTGTCCGGCGTGATTTTCCGCCTGCCAAATGTGGCAGGAGGGGAGCCGGAATTTGTTTCGGAAGATGAATATTTATCCGGCAATGTCCGGGAAAAACTGAAAGAGGCGAAGCTGGCGGCGCTGGCGTCCGAAGCCTATCAAAGCAACGTGGCGGCGCTGGAAAAGGTACAGCCGAAGGACTTGACCGCATCGGAAATCAGTGTGCGGTTAGGAGCCACATGGATTCCCATCAGCGACGTGTCGGAATTTATGTTCCAACTGCTGGATACGCCCAACTACAACCGATGGAATATCAAAATCCATTTCTCCAAGTTCACAGGCGAATGGAACATTGAGGGAAAGAGCAATGACAAGGGGAACCCGAAGGCAAACAACGCATACGGGACGCACCGTGCCAACGCCTATAAGATTATCGAGGATACGTTAAACCTGCGTGACACCCGTGTCTATGACTATATCCCCACCGAGGACGGGAAGAAAAAGGCAGTCTTAAACAAAGAGGAAACCGCCATAGCGCAGGGCAAGCAGGACTTAATCAAGCAGGCGTTCCAGGACTGGATCTGGCAGAACCCGGAGCGCAGGCAGAGATTGACGGCATATTACAATGAGAATTTCAACGCCATCCGGCCAAGGGAATATGACGGGAGCCACTTAAATTTCTATGGCATGAACCCGGAGATTAAGTTAAGGCAGCACCAGAAAAACGGGGCTGCCCGCATCATTTACGGGGGGAACAGCCTGCTTGCCTATGTGGTGGGGGCTGGGAAAACTTATACAATGGTTGCGGCGGCGATGGAGTGCAAAAGGTTGGGACTCTGCAATAAATCCATGATTGTGGTTCCAAACCACATCATAGAGCAGTTTGCCGCCGAGTGGCTCCAGCTTTACCCTGCCGCCAACCTGCTTGTGGCCACCAAAAAGGATTTTGAAACCAAGAACCGGAAGAAATTCTGTGCGAGGATTGCGACCAGCGACATTGACGCAGTTATCATCGGCCACAGTCAATTTGAGAAAGTGCCGCTCAGCACAGAGAGGCAGCAGCGTATGCTGGAGGAGCAGATTGAGGAAATCATAGACGGGATAGCGGAGGCAAAGCGCAACGGGGGGAGCAGGTTCACCATCAAGCAGATGGAGAAATCAAAGAAATCCCTGCAAACCAAACTGTCAAAACTCAACGACCAGAGCCGGAAAGATGACGTTGTTTTCTTTGAGGAACTGGGCGTTGACCGCCTGTTTGTGGACGAGGCGGACGGCTACAAAAACCTTTACCTTTACACAAAAATGCGGAACGTGGGCGGCATTGCACAGACGGAGGCGCAGAAATCATCCGATATGTTCATGAAGTGCCGCTATCTGGACGGGATAACGGGAGGGAAAGGCGTGATATTTGCCACCGGAACCCCCGTGAGCAACTCAATGGTGGAGCTTTACACCATGCAGAGGTATTTGCAGTACAACACCCTTGTGCGGAACCATTTGCAGCATTTTGACGCATGGGCGTCCACCTTCGGGGAAACCGTTTCCGCCATAGAGCTTGCGCCGGAGGGCAGCGGCTACCGGATGAAAACGAGGTTTGCACGGTTCTACAACCTGCCGGAGCTTATGATGATGTTCCGGGAGGTGGCGGACATCCAGACCGCCGATATGCTGAACCTGCCCGTGCCGGAAGCGGAATACAAGGTGGTGGCAGTAAAGCCCAGCGAGATACAAAAGGATATGGTACAGACGTTGGGGGAACGGGCGGAGCGTGTGCGAAACGGCATGGTAAACCCCATGCAGGACAATATGCTGCTGATTACCAATGACGGGCGCAAGCTGGCGTTAGACCAGCGGCTTACGAATGAAATGCTGCCGGACGAGCCGGAGAGCAAGGTCAATGCCTGCGTCAACGAAGTCTACCGCTTTTGGGAGGAGGGGAAGGAGCAGAAATTAACACAGCTATTGTTCTGCGACCTCTCCACACCGAAGAATGACGGGACATTCAGCGTCTACAATGACGTGCGGGATAAGCTGATTACGAAAGGAATCCCGCCGCAGGAGATAGAATTTATCCATGACGCCAACACGGAGGTGAGGAAAAAAGAGTTATTCTCAAAGGTACGCAGGGGAGCCGTCCGCATCCTAATGGGCAGCACGTTTAAGATGGGCGCAGGCACGAACGTCCAGAATTTAATCATTGCCAGCCACGATTTAGACTGCCCGTGGAGGCCGAGAGATTTGGAACAAAGGGGCGGTCGAACCATCCGACAGGGCAACCAGAACAAGAAAGTATTTATCGTGCGGTATGTGACCGAGGGGACATTTGACGCTTATATGTACCAGATGATTGAGAACAAGCAGAAATTTATCAGCCAGATCATGACGTCCAAAAGTCCGGCACGCACCATCGAGGACATTGACGAGGTAGCTTTATCCTATGCGGAAATCAAAGCCCTTGCCACCGGGAACCCATATATTAAGGAAAAGATGGACTTAGACATCCAGGTGTCAAAGCTGCAACTCTTAAAGCAGAGTTTTTTAAGCCAGCGTTACGAAATGGAGGATAAGGTGACGAAATACTATCCGATGGAGATAAAAAGGCAGAGCCAGTGGATTGTGGAGTACCAGCAGGACATCGAGCAGGTGAAGGCGCACACGCCGCCAGACCGGGACACGTTCCCACCTATGCAGATAAACGGTATGACCTATGGGGAGAAAAAGGAGGCGGGGCAGGCGATTATTGCGGCCTGCAAAGCCATGACTTCCCCCGATCCGGTTCCGTTGGGAGCCTACCGTGGGCTTGCGATGGAGCTTTCTTACAGCACCTTCAGCAAGGATTTTGTCATCACCCTGCAAGGGAAACGGGCGTACCATGTGACGTTGGGGACGGACATTCACGGGAACATTACCCGTCTGGATAATGAGATAGAGAAGTTTGGCGATAACCTCTCCCGGTGTGAGGAACATCTGGAAACTTTAAAAGCGCAGCTTGAAAATGCAAAGATAGAGGCAGTCAAAGAGTTTCCAAAGGAGCAGGAGTTAGCGGAAAAGACCGCCCGGCTGGGGGAGTTAAACGCCCTGCTTGATATGGACAAGAAGGAGCATATTGAGTTAGAGGGGGAAAAGGACGGAGTAGAGATAGAGCCAGAGAAGAAAAAGGAAGTATTAGAAAGATGATATAATTTAGCGGTGACAGATATGTTGCCGCTGATACATAACAGTAGAGTTATATAAAATGTACGTTGTATATGTATTAAACTTTTATTATTTAAATGGTTTTTCTAAATTGAAATATGCATATGGAATGGGAATATAGTTTAGCTTTTATAATGAATAAATTTATGATATGATAAAGAAAACATAAGATTATAGTTCAACATAGATGTTTTCTTTTTCAGTAAAAATTGAGTTTATATAGGCTTTTAAAAATATGCTAATATTGTGGAGGGTTTATGAAAGCGGATAATATAAAAACAATAATCGAAAAAATAGATGATCTGCCATATAGAGCTATTCTTTTTGATGGGGTATGGGGAATAGGAAAAACTTATGCAATTGATGAGGCATTAAAAGAAAATGATAATGTATGTAAAATATCTATGTTTGGACTAAGCGATGCCAGACAAATTTATCATGAAGCTTTATTTCAATTAGTATTGAAGGGGTGTATAAGTGGAAAGATAGGAGAAATCGCGAATAGTTTTTTAGAAGGGTTATCTAAAATTTCAGAGAAAGTAGGGAAAGTAAAAGATTTAGTACAAAATATTGCAGAAGAAAAAGAATTATTTATACTTGCATCAAAACAATTTAGTACTTACCATATCATAGTAATAGATGATTTGGAAAGAATGAATGATAATTTAAGCTTAGAAGAAGTTCTTGGGATAATAGAAGAATTAAAAAAATGTAGTTATGTAAAAATAGTTATAATTGCAAATTTACAGGAAATAAGACCAGATAGTAAAGAAGTATTTGACAAGTATAATGAAAAAGTAATTGACAGGATATATCATATAACAGAAAGATCAGAAAGTGTTGCTTGGGGAGAATTGAATATCCATGCAGGGTTTATTACAGAATTTTTAAATATTCATAAAGTTAAAAATCTTCGTACACTTGAAAAAGCACAGAATTTTTATGATGATGTAAAACTTTATTGTGAAAATATAGGTGATGAATATTTTTTGGCTGAAGTTCGTTTGATTTGTTATGCTATTGTTGTTGAATCTACAGATAATCTATATTTTAAAGAACCTGATGAAAATGAAAGTGATTCTACGAAAAAGATACTGACTACTCTTGGTAACAGTTTGGATCATAGAATTTTAAGATATTTGTCTGGAATAAAAAGTAGTTCAAATCTGGTAAATATGATTTTTAAGTATTATCAAAATGAAGTATCAATAAATGTTGATGTATTAAATACAGAATATAAAATGTATCTTCAATCAGGTAATAAGCCAAATTATTATAAAACAGATGAAGAAATTAAGAGTGTACTACCTAATTTAAGAGAGGTAATGAAAAATGCTCAGAATCTTGGGGAAGTAAATAAGTTTGCTGATGAATATATGGTATGGAGTGATATTGTTAAAGAGGAAAATGAAATTATTTTACAAGAATATAGGAATATATTGCGAAGCCTATTGAAGGAAATTGTATTAGAAGGTAAGGAGGAAATTTTAAGTTATACTCATGATTTATTTCATCTTTCATCTGAAAAGATTAAAAAAATATATGAAGAAGAATGCGAAAATGTGAGAGAGTTTGTAATTGATGCTTATATAGAATATTTACGAAAATCCACACATGGAAAAAGAGCTTTTGAATACTCATATAAACTAAAGAGTTATTTTGAAAGTAGTTTCTATAGGAACATAATAAAAGAAAAGATTGAGGGATTATATAATAGAGATTCTTTTCCCGTAGATGATATGAATGATGAGCGTTATCATACTTGTTATAATGTAATGTATGTACTATATCATGTGGATGAAGAAAAATTTTTACATTATTGTGATGAATTGAAACAAGTTTGTGATAATATGTCAGTGCATAGAATAGAAGTTTTAGTAAAGGAACTTACCAACAATAATTGACGGGAATGACTAGAGACAGTAAAGTTTTTATTAGTAAGTAAATAGTGTTTTTACATAGCCGATTGGTTTTCAAAACGAGAATCAATCGGCTATTTTTATGCCCGGATATTCAAAAACAGACAGCAAATATCCAATCATGGGCAGGAAAGGAGCTGAGAATTATGCCATATATCGCACCGGAAGTCGTGCAGGAAGCAAAACGGATGGACTTGTTGACGTACCTGAAAAACTATGAGCCTTATGAGCTTGTGCATTTTTCGGGCAACACCTACACCACGAAAACCCATGACAGCTTAAAGATTTCCAACGGGAAATGGATGTGGTGGAGCCGTGGAATCGGGGGCAGGTCAGCGGTTGACTACCTGATAAAAGTCAGGGACTATACCTTTATGGAGGCGGTACAGACGATTGCAGGGCAGGCGGCGGTTGCGCCGCCTGTTTCCCTACCAGCCGAAAAGACAACAGAAAAGAAACTGCTTTTGCCTAAACCCAACCGCTACCAGACGCAGGCTGTTTCCTACCTAAAGAGGCGTGGGATTGACACGGACATCATTGGATTCTGCCTGCAAAGGGGAATCGTGTATGAGAGCGAGAACTACCACAACGCTGTTTTTGTGGGCAGGGACAAGGAAGGAAAGCCCCGGTATGCCGCCCTGCGGGGAATCGGAACGGACTTCATCGGGGACGCAAACGGGAGCGACAAAAACTATTCCTTTTCCATCCCGGCAGAGGGAAAAAGCATAAAAGTCCACCTGTTTGAATCCGCCATCGACCTGCTATCTTATGCCACCCTGCAAAAAATGGACGGTCAGGACTGGAGGGCGGAACACCTTTTATCCCTTGCAGGCGTGTACCAGCCAGCAAAAGAGATCGGGCGCAGCAAGGTTCCGGCAGCACTCACACGGTTTTTAAAAGAGTACCCGGAGGTTGAGGAAGTGGAGCTGCACCTGGACAATGACCGGGCGGGCAGGCTGGCGTCAGAGGCGATCAAGACCGTGCTTCCAAAACAGTACCGGACACGGGATAAGCCGCCGCCAAAGGGCAAGGACTGCAACGATTTCCTCTGTATCCGGTTAGGAATCGGGATAACAGAGCGGGCAAAAAAGAAAAATGAAAGGAGCCATGAGAGATGAAAACGTATGACGTAACGATTACGGAAACCCTGCAAATGACTGTACCCATTGAGGCGGAGAGCCTTGCGGAAGCGGAGCAGACAGCAGAGGATAACTGGAACAGAAGCCAGTATATTCTGGACGCAGACCATTTTGTGGGGGCTGATTTTAAGGCGAAAGAGTGCGTCCGGGACAAAGGCATAGGGCGGTAGGAAAGGAGGCGTTTGCCATGAGGCAGTATGAAATGACGCTGGTTGCCATCTCGGAAAAGAGGGTGAAAATCTCAGCGGAGAGTGCGGAAGCCGCCGCACAGATGGTGGAAAAGATATACAGCGAAACCAATCTCTTAGATTTTTCCAACCGGGACGTGACGGATATTTCCGTCCTTGCGAAAGCGGCGGACGGAAAAGAAAGCGGCTGTAACGCATACCCGGAGGGATGTGAGGGATGCCCGTATTCCTGCCCGATGGATGGGAAATGTATGCGGGATGATCCGGAAAACCGCTGTCAGGAGTGCGTGAACCATTGCAAAGTGTGCGGCAGGTGTGAGGCGAAGGAGTCCGGGGACTGCGGGCAGGAGTGCATAGAGTGTGGGCATTGCTGTCCGGAATGTGCGTGCTGCACCCATCCGATTAAGGAGCAGCAGCCGGGGAAGCATCTGTTTTCGGCGGGTAATGATACCAAAACAAAAGGCGGTACGCAGCCGCAGGGGTGATACACAATACCAGCAAGCAACGCCTTTGGATTGCCATGCGGCAACCCGAAGGCAGCTTGTTAGGGGAAAATCCCCTAATACCCCTTTTTAGCGGAGCCGGGAGGTTCCGCCAGACATGATAAGTTGCATGGTGAAAGCGCACCATGACGGAAAGGTGAGTGGAGCAGTATGTTGGCATTTTTAACTGGAACTTTTGTAGGCGGCATGGTGGGCGTGGTGATGATGTGCCTGTTGCAGATTAACCGCCTGCACGGGGGAGATACGGAGGTAGGCAGATGAGAAAGAGGGACGTCCCGTTTCTGTTCCGCCTGAACAAAGAGGAGGCGGAGGCATTCAGGGAGCGGGTAAAGAAAAGCGGAATCAGCCAGGAAGCCTATGTGCGTCAGGCAATCACGGGAAAGACGCCGAGGGAGGCTCCGCCGCCCGACTATTATTCCATGATGCGGGAGCTGCATAAGATTGGGAACAACTTAAACCAGATCGCACAGAAGGCGCACACGCTGAACGTGATTGACGTGCAGCGGTATGACAGCGACATGAGGAAGTTTGACGAAGCGGTCAGGCTGATTACCGAGGCGGTAGTCCTGCCGGAACAATCGGGAACCCCGCAAAGCCTGATTTGCGGGGAAAAGGAGCAGCCACAAAGCGGTAAGCCTTTGCCCGTCAGGGATAAAGGCGGCAAGCGGAGTGGGCTGTGACGTGGCAACAACATCTATCTGGAGCGTCAAAGGGTGGCTGGGGAAAGTCGTCATCTATGTGCAGAACCCGGATAAGACAAAAAGCCCGGAAATCGCAAAGCTGCCGGAGCTGTCCGGCATGGAGGAAACAGAAACGCAGGGGCTGTCCGATGTCATCGCCTATGCGGTCAATGCGGAAAAGACCAGACAGAGGGGGAAACCAGAGGCAGCGGAGGATGTCATAGATGATGAAAACGAGAAGGTCATGGAGCAGTATGTGTCCGGCGTCAACTGCGCCCCGACCACCGCCCGGTCAGAAATGATGGCGGTCAAAAAGCGGTACGGGAAGGACGAGGGCATTATGGCGTTCCACGGCTACCAGTCCTTTGCACCGGGGGAATGTACCCCGGCGATGGCGCATGAGATTGGCGTGAAGCTGGCGGAGGAATTGTGGGGGAACCGCTTTCAGGTGATAGTCGCTACCCACTTAGATAAGACGCACCACCTGCATAACCATTTCGTGGTGAACTCCGTTTCCTTTGCGGACGGTCTTAGGTATCACCGCAGCAAGCAGGACTACCGGGATATGCGTGACGCTTCCGACAGGTTATGCCGGGAATACGGATTGTCCGTCATAGAGAACCCAAAACAGAAAGCAAAGCATTATGGGGAGTGGCGGGCGGAGCAGGAGGGCAGGCCGACCTATTTGGGGATGATAAAGGCAGACGTGGACGAAGCCATTGCAAAGGCGAGGACGGAAAAGCAGTTTTTTCATTACCTGAAAGAGAAAGGCTATTCCATCAAATTCGGGAAGGACGTCACGGTACGGGCGGAGGGCAGGGAACGGGGGATGAAGCTGGCGAGGAACTTAGGGGAGGAATACACTTTAGATTCCATCCGCAGGCGGATACTCACGCAGAAGATAGAAAAGCCTGCGCCGCCTGCCATGCTGCCAGAGAAGAAAACCTATGTCATAAAAGTGCATGGGAATATACAAAAGGCAAGGAAAATCGGCGGACTCCGTGGCCTGTACCTGCATTACTGCTATCTGTTGGGAATCCTGCCGAAGAACCGCCTGCCCGTAAGCCCGAAGCAGGTACACATGATGTTCCGGGAGGACTTGATAAAACTGGATAAGATTGCAAAGGAAACAAGGCTGCTCTGCCATTATCGCATAGATACCACGGAGCAGCTTTTTTCATTGAAAGAAGAGTTGCAGGGGAAGATGGCGGAGCTTGCGGACAAAAGGAAACACCTGCGGTATCAGAGCCGCAGCGTCAAAGACAGTGAAAAGCTGTCAGAAATAAAAGCGGAAATCTCCGGTCTTTCAAAGCAGATCGGGGAACTGCGAAAGGAGGTGGGACTCTGCGACGGGATAGCCGCACGTTCCGGCGCGATGAAAGAAAAATTAGAAACCGTGCGGCAGGAAAATAGTGTGGAGGAAAAGAACGCCCACACGGAAAAGGAGGGAACAATCCATGAACACATCAGGCGAAGCCGCTGACCAGGTGGTGCGTATGTCGATGGAAGTGGGGGAAGCGGCCTTAAAAATCTCCGGCGAGGGGGCAAAGCAGCTTGCAGTGCTTTTATACGCCATCTTAAAGGAGCAGAAAAAGACCAGAGGCAGGATAAGGCTGGAAACCTTAGTGCGCTCCGGGAAACCGCTCACCGTATTTTCCGTAAAGGAAAGCGACTTAAAGAAATTCGTGCAGGAGGCGAAGCGGTACGGAATCCTCTACTGCGCCGTCCGTGATCCGAAAGGAAGCAGCGACGGGATGGTGGACATTATGGTGAAGGAGGAAGATGCGCCTCGCATCAACCGTATCGTGGAACGCTTCAAGTTTGCGTCCGTCATGGAGGCGGCACAGATTAAGACGGAAATCCAGAAGTCGAGGGAAGAAAAGTCGCAGGCGAAGGAGAAAAAGGCGGCTCCCGGAAAGGAGAAAACGAAGGAACCGCCAAAAGAGAAAGCGTCACCGGAAAAAACATCACCGGAGAAACCGTCACCGGGAAAGCCGCAGGCACAGCCAGAGCCGGAGAAGGACAGGCCGGGGAAGTCACAGGAAGATTTACTGGTAGACGAGCTTTTAGGCAGCCCAACGCAGAAAGAGGAGGGGCAGCAGAAAAACCCCTCTTTGGGCAAGACTGCGAAATCCCGTCAGTCCGAGCCTACCTTAAAGAAGCAAAGGACAACCGCAGAGGGTACTTCTAAGCTGTACCAGCCAGCCACGCCGGAGAAACCGTCCGTGCGGGAGGAGCTGAAAGAGATTCAGGCAGGGAGGAAGAAAGAAGCGGAGGCAGGGAGCCGGAGCGAGCCTGCAAAGGACACCAAAGCGAAAAACCAGAAGCCATTGCAGCATAGACAGCCGCAGACAAAAACAAAACCGAAAAAATCGAAAGAGAGGTAAGATGTATGGACAACAATTTCAGCCTTGATTCTTTACTGAATGTATCCGCCGTGCCGCAGGATGACCGGGTGGCGGCATTTATCGCAGAGAGCAGGAACAACCGGAGCCGCTGTTATGAAATGTCGGAGCAGATGACGGCGGCGGTGGCCACGGACGGGCAAGCGTTTCAACAGTACCTTAACGTGCAGAGCCGCTTTGACCGCTACACCGCAAACAATGCCCTGCTGATTATGGCGCAGAAGCCGGAGGCACAGAAAATTGGCGATTACGGCTACTGGCGGGATCAGGGAGCCTATGTGAAAAGGCAGGAGCGGAACAACCCCATCCTGATTATGGAGCCGGGGAAGGAGTATGAGCGTGAGGACGGAAGCACCGGAACCTATTACAATGCGAAAAAGGTGTATGACATTTCACAGACCAACGCAAGGGACAGGTTACAGCAGGCGCAGCCGGAAATCACGGACGCACAGCTTGTGCGGGCAGTGGTGAACAACCCGCCCGTTGCCATCGTTGCGGCGGAGCCGAATCAGATGCCGGAGGACAAAGGGGCATTGTTTGAGCCGGAGGAGAGCTGCATTTATGTGCGAAAAGGCATGAGCGCACAGGAAATCTTCCGGAGCGTGACGCCGGAGCTTGCCCTTGCCGGGTTTGCGGACGGGGACAAGAATTACGACCGCAACGAGGACGCCTTCCACGCCTATTGTGCGTCCTACCTGCTCTGCAAAAAATATGGCGTGGACACGCAGGGGTTTGATTTCACCCATGCGCCGGAATTTTTCGAGGGCATGGAGCCGCAGGAAGTCCGTGGGGAGCTGTCCAAAATCCGTGACGCAGCGGGCGATATATCTTCCCGCATGGCGAAAGTGCTGGAGCCGAACCGGAGCCAGAACCAGAGGCAGCAGCCACAGGCGCAGCATAACCGGGAGGACGCAAGATGAGGGCAGTGAAAGCAGGATATAGTTTCAACCTTTTCCCGGAAGAATCTTTATCCCATATCAATCTGGAGCCGACAGGCGGCAAGGTATGCGTGGAGGGCGTGACGTACCCGCTGTACCGTGGAACCACTTATGCGGAATCGGAGAAAGTTGACCGCCTGCTTGACGCATACGGGGAAATGCCAATCCGGGATTATAAGGTAAAGAACAGAGAACAGGAAAGGTAGACGGAGGTGGTGAATTTGAGCGGGGAAAAGAAAACCCTTGAGCTGGACAAATACGAGTACGGCGTAATCTTCCATGCCCTGAAAGACGAGCGCAACCAGATGATAAAGGAGGGCAGGCCGACAGACGCAGTGGACGATGTGCTTCTGAAAGTCATCGAGCTGATTGAGGAGCCGCCGGAGAAAGAGAAAAGGGGGCGCAAATGCCATGAGGAGCGGTGAGAAGCAGGCGGCGTGGATATTTGCGGCTTTCGGCGTCCTTCCCGTTGTCTGGCTTGCCCTTTTGACAGCACCGTACCTTGCGGGAGGGCTGCCCGAAATTATACGGGGATTCCCGGACGCCATGAACCATCCGTTTTCTATCCGCTTATGTGGGGACAGCTTCAGAGCTGTCCTCATTTTCCTGCTGATATACGGGATGGGGATTGGCATTTATGTATCCACACGGAGGAACTACCGGAGGGGCGAGGAACACGGTTCTGCCGCATGGGGCAACGCACGGGCGGTCAACCAGAAGTACAGCGAGAAAGATTTTGGAGCCAACAAGATTATGACGTCCAACGTGCGTATCAGCTATGACAGCCGGAGGCACCGCCGCAACCTGCTCACCATCGTGGTGGGCGGGAGCGGAGCCGGAAAGACAAGGTTTTATGCGAAACCGAATCTTATGCAGGCGAACACGTCTTTTGTCGTGCTTGATCCTAAGGGAGAGAACCTGCGGGACACTGGGCATCTTCTGGAGGGAAAAGGGTATGAAGTGCGTGTGCTTGACTTAATCAACATGGAAAAGAGCCATTGTTATAATCCGTTTATGTATTTAAAGGATGACAACGACGTGCAGCGGCTTGTGACGAATCTTTTTAAGGCAACCACCCCGAAAGGGAGCCAGTCAAACGATCCCTTTTGGGACACAGCGGCGTCCATGTTACTCTTAGCACTGATATTTTATTTAAGGTACGAGGCACCAAAAGACGAGCAGAATTTCCCGATGGTGATGGAGCTGTTACGGGCAGGGGAAGTCCGGGAGGACAACGATGAATACCAGTCCCCGTTGGATGAGCTGTTTGAACGTCTGGAAATGCGGGAACCGGAGCATATCGCAGTAAAATATTATAAGGACTACCATTCAGGAAGTGCGAAAACACTGAAATCCATCCAGATCACGCTTGCGGCGAGGTTGGAGAAATTCAATCTTTCCAGCCTTGCGGCTTTGACAGCCACAGACGATTTAGACCTGTCATCACTGGGGGAGAAGAAAGTGGCGTTGTTTGCGCTGATACCTGACAACGATACCAGCTACAACTTTCTGGTATCCATTCTGTACACGCAGTTGTTCCAGCAGCTATTTTACCTTGCCGACCATAAGCACGGCGGCAGGCTCCCCGTCCATGTGCATTTTTTGATGGATGAATTTGCGAACGTCAGTTTGCCTGATGATTTTGACAAAATCCTGTCCGTCATGCGGTCGAGGGAAGTCAGCGTGTCCATCATACTGCAAAACATGGCGCAGCTAAAGGCACTGTTTGAGAAGCAGTGGGAAAGCATTGTGGGCAACTGCGACCAGTTTTTATATCTGGGCGGCAACGAGCAGGGAACCCATAAGTACGTCAGCGAGCTGCTGGGGAAAGCCACGATTGATATGAACACTTACGGGAAGTCAACCGGGCATTCGGGCAACTATTCCACAAACTACCAAATATCGGGGCGTGAGCTTTTGACGCCGGATGAAGTGCGTATGCTGGACAACCGCTATGCGCTTCTTTTTATCCGTGGGGAACGCCCGGTAATGGATGAAAAATTCGATATACTGAAACACCCCAACGTGGCACTGTCCACGGACGGGAAAGGGAAATCCTACCGCCACGGGGAAGTGACGCAGGCGGTGGGCAGCATTGCATTGGGGGACAGTCTGGAGGGCGAAGTGTCGCAGGAGCAGGCGGGAACCGATTCCTATGAGCTTTTATCCGAGGAGGATTTAGAGGCTATTGTTTCAGCGGCGGAAAGCCACTGAAACAAGCCTCTGGCAGAGGCGCACGATTTCACAGGGGAACGCAAGCGGTGAAATCGGCGCCAGTTACGCCGGGGCGCAACTGATTAAAAACCAATCTCAAAACAAGGAGGAAACAGAACAATGATGAAGAAAAACGAGAACAGCAAGGAAACCAGCAGACAGCCGATGGGCAGAAAGACAAAGCGGGCGATGGCGGTGTACGCCGCATTGGTGCTTATGATGACAGCCGGGGCAACAACGGTGTATGCGGCGGGCGATCCGCTTACGGTCATCAACAACCTGTCTGATTTTATTTTCGGCTTAATCCGTGCAGTGGGCTTAATCTTGTTGGGTTGGGGCATCGTGCAGGTTGGATTGTCTTTGCAGTCCCACGATCCGAGCCAGCGTTCCAACGGGTTCTTAACCCTTGCGGGCGGCGTCATCATTACCTTTGCAAAGGAAATCTTAACCCTTATCACTGGCTGATGGAGGCTGTCGGAACACCATGTAAAAAGAGCAACGGCAGAGGGGCAGGCGTTGGCAGGCCCCTCTGCAAAATCCAGAAGCGAGGTGAAATGAGTGGATTCAGATAACTGGGTAGTGCAGAACTTAGTCAATGCACTGGAAACATGGAATGAAAAACTGGCGGAGATATGGCAGCTTCTCACGCAGTCCCCGGAACAGTTTAAGGGAGGAGGAATCTGGAGCGCGATTGTGAACATCCACGGGGCGTTGCAGGCGGTAGCCTATGCCCTTTTGGTGCTGTTCTTTGTTGTCGGCGTGGTAAAGACGTGCGGCAGCTTTGTGGAAGTGAAAAAGCCGGAACACGCATTAAAGCTGTTTGTCCGCTTTGCCATAGCAAAGGGCGTCATATCCCACGGGCTGGAGCTGATGATGGCGTTATTCAATATCGTGCAGGGGATAGTCAGCACGATTATGCGAACCGCAGGCTTTGGAGCCGCACAGCAGACCGTATTGCCAAATGAGATTGTGGAGGCAGTGGAGGACTGCGGCTTTTTCGAGAGTATCCCCTTGTGGGCGGTGACGTTAATCGGCGGGCTGTTTATCACGGTGTTGAGCTTTATTATGATAATGAGCGTGTACGGGCGGTTTTTCCGACTGTACCTTTACACAGCGATTGCGCCCATTCCCTTATCGACTTTTGCCGGGGAGCCGTCACAGAACGTAGGGAAAAGTTTTATCAAGTCCTATGCGGCGGTATGCTTAGAAGGGGCGATTATCGTGCTTGCCTGCATCATATTTTCGCTGTTTGCGGCGTCCCCGCCCGCAGTCGATCCGGATGCGGCGGCAGTCACAATGGTATGGAGTTATATCGGGGAGCTGATTTTCAATATGCTCGTGCTTGTAGGGGCAGTGAAGATGGCAGACCGGGTTGTGCGTGAGATGATGGGGCTGTAAAGTGAGGTGGATGTAGATGAAATTAAGTAAAGAAAAGATTATGAGGGAAGCGGCACGTTTCCTGAAACGTACCGCAGAATATCAGAATGACAGAGACGTAGATAAAGCAGAGAATTACCAGATACAGTATATCCTTTTAAAAGAAGGCAGGACGCAGCCGGAAACGGTAATTGCGTATGCGTATTCCAACTACCGGGAGCAGGAGATTTTTTTCTATCCATTCCGTAAGGAAGAAACCGTGAGTTATAACTGGCCATCCAATTTTGAATCTGATTTGCTGGAGCCATTAGGGAATGGGTATGAAATTGTGGGAATGACATTGGAGTGCCATTCTGCTGTCTGGGAAATGATTGAGGAATCCTGTGACAAGGACAGTAAATGCAGCAAGGGCGTGCAGACGTATTTATCCTATTGTAAACAAAACGGCATTACAAAACAGCTCTTGCAGGAAAAGGTTTTGCATGAGGGTAAGGATATAATGAGGCTGTACAAAAGAGCGAGGGAGACAAAGAAAGTGCAGGAACGATAGGAGGCGAGAAGTTTGGAAGTAAAAATAAACCGGGAAATCCGTAATTACACGGAATCCATGTTTTTCGGGCTGTCCATGCGGCAGTTCGTTTTTTCTGTCTTAGCCTGCGGCGTTGCCGTCGGGCTTTATTTTTTACTCAGTCCTTATGTGGGGACGGAAACCGTGAGCTGGATGTGCATTTTGGGGGCGGCTCCCTTTGCGGCGTTAGGCTTTATCCGCTACCACGGGATGAACGCAGAGCAGTTTTTGTGGGCGTGGATAAAGTCGGAGTTCCTTATCCCGAAACGCCTGCTGTTTAACCCGGAAAACATCTATTACGAAGCAGTGAAGCCGTGCATTGAGAACCATGAAAGGGAGGAGCGGAAACGGAATGATTAAGACATTGAGCAATATTTTCAAGCAGGACAAGGAGAAATTTGTCATCCCCAAAGGCGTCCAGCAGGCAATCCCCATCCAGGCAATATGGGCGGACGGGATATTCCAGATCGGGCGGAACAAATTTGCCAGAACCTATAAATTTGTGGACATCAACTATGCGGTGGCGAGCCGGGAGGACAAGGAAGCCATGTTCCTTGAGTACAGCGAGCTTCTCAATTCCTTTGACAGCGGCGCAACCACGAAAATCACCATCAACAACCGCCGCCTGAACAGGCAGGATTTTGAGAAGGCAATCTTAATCCCCATGCAGGAGGACGGCCTTGATTTATACCGGAAAGAGTACAATGCCATGCTCTTAGAGAAAGCCACGGGAGCCAACAGCATTGTGCAGGAAAAATATGTGACGGTATCGGTGTATAAGAAATCCATTGAGGAGGCGAGGACGTATTTTGCCCGTATCGGCACGGATTTAGTGAGCCATTTTTCACGGTTAGGCTCCAAATGCGTGGAAATGGACGCAACGGATAAACTGCGGGCGCTGCATGACTTCTACCGTACCGGGGAAGAAACCAGCTTCCGGTTTGATTTGCCGGAAACCATGAAAAAAGGGCATAGCTTTAAGGACTTTATCTGCCCGGACAGCCTTGAGTTTGAAAAAGACCATTTCCGCATGGGGAACCGTTACGGGCGTGTGCTTTTCCTCAGAGAGTATGCGTCCTATATCAAAGACAACATGATTGCGGAGCTTACGGATTTGAGCCGCAACCTGATGATGAGCATTGACGTGATACCCATCCCCACGGATGAAGCGGTGCGGGAGGTGGAGAACCGTCTTTTGGGCGTGGAAACCAACATCACCAACTGGCAGAGGAAACAGAACGCCAACAACAATTTTTCCGCAGTCGTCCCCTATGACATGGAGCAGCAGAGGAAGGAAAGCAAGGAGTTTCTGGACGATTTAACCACCCGTGACCAGCGGATGATGTTTGCAGTCTTGACGCTGGTGCATACCGCCGACACGAAAGAACAGCTTGACGCCGATACGGATACCATATTGACCGTGGCAAGAAAGCATTTATGCCAGTTTTCCACCCTGAAATACCAGCAGATGGACGGCCTGAATACCGCCCTGCCCATCGGACACCGGAAAATCAATGCGCTTCGGACACTTACCACCGAGAGCCTTGCGGTGCTGATGCCTTTCCGGGTGCAGGAAATCATGGATGAGGGCGGCATTTACTGCGGGGAGAACGCAATCTCCCATAACCTTATCATGTGCAACAAAGCGAAATTGCTGAATCCTAATTCCTTTTTGTTAGGCGTGCCGGGAAGCGGCAAATCCTTCAGCGCAAAAATGCTGATTGTGTTCCTTGCCCTTGCCACCGGGGACGATATTCTCATATGCGATCCCGAACGAGAGTACGGTTCCCTGATTGAAGCGATGGGCGGCGAAGTCATCCGCATTGCGGCGGGGAGCCGTGACCATATCAATGCAATGGACATGGTGGAGGGGTATGGCGATGACGGGAACCCGGTCATTGACAAGTCCGAGTTTGTGCTGTCCTTATTTGAGCAGCTTGACAAAAAAGGCGTCAGCGCAAAGGAGAAATCCATCATCGACCGCTGTACCGCAGCAGTTTACGAAGATTATCAGGCAGGCGGCAACGTGCCGACTTTGTGCAGGCTCCGGGAGAAAATGCTGGAGCAGCCGGAGCGGGAGGCGAAAGACCTTGCGCTGGCGTTGGAGCTTTTTACAAGCGGCAGTTTGGACGCATTTGCCCATGAGAGCAACGTGGATATAAATAACCGCATGATTGTCTATGACATCATGGACTTAGGGAAGCAGCTGAAAACAATGGGGCTTTTGGTTATCACGGACGCCATGTTAAACCGTGTCACGGAGAACTGGAAGAAGGGGAAACGTACCCATATCTTTCTGGACGAGTTTCATGTGGTGTTTGAGAACGAGTATTCCGGGGCGTTCTTTAACTCTGCATGGAGGCGGTTCCGGAAAAGAAATGCGTTCCCCAACGCCATCACGCAGAACGTGGAATATCTGTTAGATTCTGTCCTTGCCAGCATGATGCTGTCCAACAGCGAGTATATCGTCATGCTGAACCAGGCGGCGTCCGACAGACAGAAACTTGCGGATTTGCTGAATATCTCAAACGAGCAGATGAGCTATATCACCAATGCGGACGCAGGGTGCGGCTTGATAAAATACGGGAGTTCCCTTGTGCCGTTTACCAATAAATTCCCGAAGAATACCCGTCTGTATCGGCTGATGACAACGAAGCCGGGCGAGGACAGTGCAAACCGGAGCAGGTGAAATTCATAACCGGGACAGATAAAAGTCTATAACAGGAGCAGATAAAAATATTCAGGCGGCTTTTAAACAGTGGAATATCTGTTAGAGAGCCGCCTTTTTCTATGGAGGGATCAGAATGTCAGAAATCAGGTTTTCATCTAAGGAGCATGAAAAGTTTTTTTACACGATGATGGCGAAATCCCGTGTCAATGACTGCTACCACAGAGCCTTTTTCTACTGCGTGGGGATTTCCGACACGGCGAGGAACAACGTGGGCAGGATGTTTGACTTTAAGCAGGACTGCATCAGGCCGGAGGGACTGCATGAGGGGTGGCAGACGGGAGGGACGGTGCGGCTCACCCGCCTTGCCTTCAACCTCTGGAACGGTTATGCGGAGCAGGGGGACGAGCGGATGTCAACGCCCTATGAAATCTTTGACTGCGGTTATGCGCCTTATTTTTACGAAGCCATAAAAATGCGGTATCCCGAATATTGCAGGGACTTACCCGCAGTTAAGACGAGGGCAGACAGTGCAGAGAGGGGAGGGCGTTAAGCATGGAAGCGGCGGTTGCGTTAAGGGAACAGCCGGAAATCCGGGAACTGTTTCAGGTTCTGGAAGGGAACGGGCTGAAAAAAGAGCGGCAGGAAGTGGAAACCCTTGTCAATTATCTGGAAGGCATGGAAAGCCAGTTCGGGCAGGTAATGAAAGAATTAAAAGAGGTGCGGGGGCAGTTGGAGCAGATTCAGGACAGGGGGATAAAGGCGACTGCCGCCCGGATTCTGGACAGCGCAGAGGGCAAAGTGCAGGAAATTGGCGGCCAGATAGCCCTTGTAAAGACAAACCTTGTCCGTTCTGCGAAAAATGCGGTGCATGATTTTAAGGAGAAAGGCGTGGACGCATTAAGGAGGGCAGTATCCGCCATGAAAATTCCTGCCGCCCTGTCTGCTTTAAAAGAAAGCCTGCACAGCGGCATGGAAAGCATGGAGCGGAATGCGGCGAAAATCGGCATTGTCGGCGGCGAGCTGAATAAAGCGGCGCAGCACACGAAAAATGCGGGGCGGGCGTTGATCGGCAGGCGTACCAAAGAACTGGCAGAGCCGAAAGGGGATAAAGGCGTCCTTGCGAAAATCCAGAAAGCGTTTCTGTCTTTCGGCAGGTCATTCGCCGCAATGGAAAAAGCGGCGGGGAACGCACAGAAGCGGATGGAGCAGTTTTGCCGGGGAGAGGATAAAAAGCCATCGGTGAAAGCGGAGCTAAGGCAGATAAAAAGAGGGAGGAACGAGAGCCAGAAAATACAGCCAGCCAAAGAACAGGCAAGGTAACCAGTGACACGCAGGCGCAACGCCTGTTATTTTTATGAAAGTATCCCGGCAGAATGCCAAAGGAAAGCGTTTTTGCCGGGACTTTATGGAGGATTTTTGAATGAAGAAAAAAATTTATATCTATACCGCAGGGGCGGCGCTCTGTACCCTGCTTTTCTGTATTTCCATGTTTCAGGTCATCACCCATTATGCCAGCGCAGGGAAGTCAACCAATGAATTTGCACAGTTGGCGGAGATTGTGGAGCAGGCGGAGGAATCGGAAGAAACCGGGGAAACCGAAGAAACGCCGGAGGATATGACAGAGGGAGAAAACCAGTCCCCGCTTGCCAAATATCAGGAGCTTTTCAACCAGAATAACGATATGGCGGGGTGGATTTCCATTGACGGGACGAACATCAACTACCCGGTGATGTTCACGCCGGACAATCCCGACTTCTACCTGAAGCGCAGCTTTGAAAAGGAATACAGCGCATACGGGGTGCCTTATATTGCGGAGCATTGCAATCCCTTTGAACCCAGCGACAATGTGATTATTTACGGACACCACATGAAAAACGGCACAATGTTCACCGGATTGATGGACTATGAGAGCCGGAAATTTTACGAGAAACACAAGATCATCCGCTTTGACACGCTCACGAAAACAGCGGACTATGAAGTGATTGCAGTATTCAAGACCACGGTATACGACGATACGGGGTTCAAGTATTATCTGTTCGCCAATGCGGAAACGGAGGAAGAGTTTCAGGTGTATGTGGATGAGTGCAAAGCGTTATCCCTCTATGACACGGGAGTGACCGCCGAATACGGGGACAAATTGATTACGCTTTCCACCTGCGAGTATTCCCGGACAAACGGGCGGCTTGTGGTAGTGGCGAAAAAGATTGCGGAGTAATGGCAGGTTTATCCCAAAGGAGGGCGGGCGATGAGCAAGGAAATTAAGACACGCCAAGTCCATAAGGATGTAAAGGCACTGGACAAGACCGTGACGGGCATGGAACGAGTGAAACGTGCCTATGTCCGCACAAAGGAAACCGTGGAAAAGGCACAGCCGCAGGAAAAGAGGTATGTTTCCCCCACGGAATATGCCGAGGATAAAACGGAGCGGGGAGCCGACCGAGCCGCCCATGAAGCCGCACATCAGGCGAGAAAGCAGGGCGGCCGGCTTGCAGATAAGGCAAAGGAAAAACACCGGATTTCCAAAGAAACGAAAGCAACCAGAGAGGCAGTCCGTGAGGGGAGAAGTCCTACACACAGGGAGCCTTCTCAATCTCCCCGGCCTTCCGTACCGTCAGGCAGGGGAGAGCCTTACCAGCCGAAAGAGCAGATGAGGAAAAAAGCGCAGGAGCAGGCGGCAAAACAGGCAGCGCAGAAGAAAGCCGCAGGACAGAGAGCCATGCAGAGGGCGTCACAGCAGAGAATCTCACAGCAAAATGCCAAACAGCAGGCGGCACAAATCCGGGAGCTTCCCAAGCAGACCATCAAGACCATAGACCGGGGCGAAAAAACGGTCAAGACCGCAGGGAAAACGGGGCAGGCGGTGAAGAATACCGGGAAAGGGACAATCAAATCTGCCGCAAAATCCGTAAAAACCGCCGAGCAGACCGCAGGGAAAACCGTAAAAACCACAAAGGAGGCGGCAAAGACCGCAAAAGCAGCGGCGAAAGCGTCCGTAAAGACAGCGGAAAAAACAGCACGGGCAGCAAGGCAGGCGGCAAGGGCGGCGGAACAGGCAGTGAGGGCAGCGGCAAAAGCCACAGCAAGCGCAGTAAAAGCAATCATAGCCGGGACAAAAGCACTGGTAAGCGCCATTGCTGCAGGGGGATGGGTGGCCGTCCTGATTCTGATTATCGTCCTTCTGTTCGGCGGAATCCTCTGCATGGTGGGCGGCGGCAATTCCAGCACGGTAAGCCCGGTCAGTGCGGAGGTGGAAGCCTATGAGCCGGTCATCCGCATTTATGCGAAACAGTATGGCATTGAGGAATATGTGGAGCTGATTAAGGCGGTGATGATGCAGGAAAGCGACGGGCAGGGCAGCGATCCCATGCAAAGCTCCGAGAGCGGCTATAACACCAGATACCCAAGAGAGCCGAATGGAATCACCGATCCGGAATATTCTATTGAGTGCGGCGTTCAGGCATTAAAAGACTGCCTGCAAAGCGCAGGGGTGGAGAATCCGGTGGACATGGAGCATATCAGGCTGGCGTTGCAGGGATACAACTTCGGGAATGGCTATATCGCATGGGCACAAGGCAACTATGGAGGATACACCGCCGCCAATGCCGCAGAATTTTCCGATATGATGGCGGAACGGATGGGCTGGAGCAGTTACGGGGATAAGCAGTACGTCCCCCATGTACTCCGGTATTATATTTTCGGCAGAATCCCCACCGGAACCGGGAGCCAGGCAATCGTGCAGGTGGCTTTGACGCAGGAAGGCAACAGCGGTGACACCTACTGGAGCTGGTACGGGTTTGACAGCAGGGTGGAATGGTGCGCCTGCTTTGTGTCGTGGTGTGCGGAGCAGTGTGGTTATCTGGAAAGCGGTGTGATACCGAAATTCTCCTTATGTTCGGATGGTGTGGACTGGTTTGATGCCCGTGGGCAGTTTCGGGACGCAAGCTATGTCCCGGCAGCGGGGGATATAATATTCTTTGATTGGGGGAATGACGGGACAATCGACCATGTGGGGATTGTGGAGAGCGTGACGAATGGCGTTGTGAATACCGTAGAAGGCAACAGCGGCGATATTTGTGCCAGGAGAAGTTACAGCATGGGCAGTGATTCCATATACGGATACGGTGTGCCATGCTATTAGTGGCACAGGGCAGAAGAAATGCCCATGCAAAAGATGGGGAAAGGAGCTGCGAAAAAGGCGTTTCCCCGCATCAATATTTATTTGCATGGCTTGAATGACAGAAGCAGAGTATAACAAAAAACAGGCTTTCCTTGCCCGTTCTGTTTATGGGCAGGGGAAGTCTGTTTTTGTTTGATTCAGTCAGATGAATATATCTGGCATAAGTAATATCTAAAACAGAACACAGCCATCTTTGAAGTTTTGGCTGTTCATTGTATAATAGGTGCAGGGATGGAGGAATCTGCGATGTCAAAAAAGAAAAACCGCCCGCATGGGCATTACTGTAAAATATGTGGTGAATACAAGGCAAATGAGAAATTTTCCGGGAAAGGCCACGCAGCCCATATCTGCAAAGCCTGTTCCCGTTTAAGTGCTGCGGAGAAAGCGGCGGCAATGGATACGAACCGATTGATGAATTTTCCTATGCGGCGGCTTTCGGAAAGTGAGAAGAAATGGCTGAAAGCTAAAATGAAGGACGAATGCCCGGAAGTGGCGGAAACGGCACGGGAGGTTTTCAATGCCTGCTTTCCCCATGCAGAGCGAAATGCCATGAAAAAGCAGCTTGTCATCAATACATTATCTTTTGAAGTGCATACGGAGGTTTACGATGGGTACGGAGATATGGAAATGGCTGACCGCCGTTTTACCATTGACCGGAAAAGCCGTGTGCTTACCATGACGGATTTTCAAGCAGAGGGTGAGGGGCAGTCTGTCACGCTGGAGGGCGGGCAGATGGCGAAGCTGCTGCGGTACATCGTGCATACACTGGAAATTTTTATGTGGGAGCAGGATTATTGCCTGAACCCTGATGAGGAAGATTATGACCCGTTTCTTGAGGGGGAAGAAGGCTTTTTCATGGAAGATTTGGAGGACAGACTGGAAATTCAGCCCCCAAAAGAACCGGAGGGCAGTCCGTCATGGCGGGTGCAGGTGGAATACACGAACCATACAGAGCAGGATATGTGTAGTTATAATGATTACCTGTCAGACCGTCCGGAAGAATTGTATCTCTCACTGTTAGAATATTTTGAGCCAGAGGAGGAAGAATTTTGATTTTATTTCATCAAAAATGGGAGCAATAAAGCTGGCATGGGGTGGTGTCTTAGTTTCCGGCAGATACAGACACGGAAAGCCTACAAAACCCGTAAACACCGCACTTTCGGCACCACATAGCTTTCAAAGTTACATTATTTCCGTGTGCTTTTAGGGGCATTTTTACATTAGCGAGGGTGCGAACGGTTGTTCTTGGGTTCTTTTGCCTGATAGTATATACTCGTAGGAAAAAGTCGGTTATCATCACGGAAACTCGGATACTAACAGGCAAAACTCCGTACTATCACGCAAAAGTCGATACTCGCAGGCAAAATCCTTATACAAACACAGAAACTTGCTGGGAGTTTTCGTGATAATATAAGGGTTTCCGTATTCATATGTGGGTAAAGTGGTAAAAAGTGAATGGAAAAAAAGACAATATAAGAAAAAGGGCTGTTCAATGGCTCTTTTTTACTTTCCACGCCCGGAAAATAGTCGTTTCGTACCATCGGGTAAAAAATAGATAATTTTTTTGGTATAATTCAATGGATGCTATTGCTTTAGAGGAAACGGTATTCTGCCGAAGTATTAGAAAAGAATGAAACCCATCAATAGCTTGTGAGGCATATCGGCAAAGTACAGAAAATCTGAAATCCTATATGCAGCACCAGTGGAGCCTTGTGGGTGGGATGACTGGCACGTTCAGGGAGATGGAGTAAAAGGATAGTATGTGCTATAATTGAAAAAAGCGTAGGAGGAAGGATTATGACACAGTATAAAGTTTTGATCATAGAAGATGACCTAAATGCAGCGCAATCAATCAGTAATTTTTTAAGTGCATGGGGTTTTCAATGTGAATATCTGAAAGACTTCGGGCAGGTGACAGACCAGTTTATCATGTACAAGCCGGAGATTGTTTTATTGGACATAACACTTCCGCATTATAACGGATATCATTGGTGCGAAGAAATAAGAAAGATTTCCAAGGTTCCGATTATCTTTATTTCATCCATCAACGACAATCTGAATATGATTTTAGCCATGAACATGGGTGGTGATGATTTTGTAGTAAAGCCATTTGACCTTAATTTCCTGCTTGCAAAAATCAATTCCCTGTTGCGGCGTGCCTATGATTTTCAAGGCGCAATGAATGTAGTTGCCTGCGGTGATGTGGTGTTAGACTTGGATAATGCAAAACTGCAATACAATGGGAGCGTGTTGGAATTATCACGCAATGATTTCATTATCTTGAAAGAACTTATGGCCCATAGCGGTAAAAATGTATCCCGTGATGAACTTATGCAGGCATTGTGGAATGACAATACTTTTGTTGATGATAACACTCTTACAGTCAATATAACGAGGGTACGAAACAAATTGAGGGGGATTGGTCTTGAAGATTTTATTGTCACCCGGAAAGGCATGGGCTACCAGATTGGATAAAAGGCATTTTCTGATTCAGTATCTGAAGGAAAAATATAAGGTGATTGTTGTGTTTTGCGGGCTGATTTTGTGCAATTTCTTTTTATATTTCCTTTATGATGTACGCATGGAGCCGATTTTATACACGTCATTTCTACTCATCCTGTTTGTGCTGCCTTTCGCCTTTTGGGATATGCACCGCATATACCAGAAATGTAGGCGGCTGCAAGATATCGGGCAGATGGAAAATCCGGTTATGCCTGATCTGTGGGTGGCTGAAACGCTTTTAGAACAAGACTATCAGCGAGTAATCAAAGAGGCTCTGCAGGCATGGCAGAATGAACGGACCAGGTGGCGGGAAATAAATGCAGAAAGGGATGATTATTATACTCTCTGGACGCACCAGATAAAGACACCCATTTATTCTATGGATCTGATGCTGCAGACGGGCGACACCACACCATCTAAATGGAAAGCGGAGCTGCTGCAGGTATCACGGTATGCAGATATGGCGCTCAAGTACCTGCAGTTGGAAAATCAATATTCCGATCTGTGTTTAGAACAGGTAAAGCTTCTGACTGTGGCTCAGGAAGCAGTCAGGAAACATTCTGTTATTCTGATCGCAAAGAGGCTGAAAATAGACTTGCATGATTTGGAGGCAGAAGTCCTTACAGACAGGAAATGGCTGTTGTTCATATTGGAGCAGTTGGTTTCAAATGCCGCGAAATATACGGAGCGGGGCACCATTGCAATATATCAGCCTGCCCCATTACAGATATGTGTCAGTGATACCGGAATGGGGATAGCCGCCGAGGATCTGCCGCGCCTGTTTGAAAAGGGCTATACAGGTTTTAACGGGCATATTCACCAGAAATCCACGGGTTGCGGCTTGTATATGTGCAAAAAGGTTTCGCACCTGTTAGGGCTGACTCTTTCTATTTCGTCACAGGTAAATATCGGGACAACAGTAACAATCAATCTGCCGGGGGATGATTTTGCCGCTGCAGATTGACTTTCCTTACAAGTGATGTAAGGTTCAAGCGGGAAATGTCACCTTAATCTATGGCAGACGGTTCCTGCTTTTTTTATAATCTTATGTGTAAAGCCCAAATACAGAAAGGAACATACACATGAATGATAAAAACACAACTTTACTAATGGTGGAGCACCTGCGGAAAATATACAGCTGCAGGTTTGGCGGTAGCCAGGTGGAAGCACTGAAAGATGTTTCGCTTGGCGTAGAACGGGGCGAGTTTATTGCTGTCATGGGAGAGAGCGGCTCCGGAAAGACAACGCTGCTCAACCTTTTAGCAGTGTTAGACCGTCCTACCGAGGGGAAAATCCTGCTTGACGGAAAGGACATTACCCAGATCAGGGACAGCAATATCTCACGGTTTAGGCGCGAAAATTTAGGGTTTGTCTTTCAGGATTTTAACCTGCTGGATAACTTCTCCCTGCGGGATAATATCTACCTGCCCCTTGTGCTTTCCAATACCCCGAAGGAGCAGATGGAAAGCCGGATAGAACCGTTGGCAGCGCAGCTTAAAATTTCTGATATTTTAGAAAAGTACCCGTATGAGGTATCGGGCGGCCAGAAGCAGAGGGTGGCTATTGCCCGTGCTTTGATCACTGCCCCCAAAATAGTGCTTGCTGATGAGCCTACAGGGGCATTAGACTCCCATTCTTCAGCACAGGTTATGAAGTTGTTTACGGATATACACAGAACAGGGCAGACCATCCTTGTTGTGACACATAGCGTCAAGACCGCCTGTTATGCGGGGCGGGTTCTGTTCATCCGTGACGGGAGGCTTTTTAACCAGCTATATCGTGGGGATATGGATAATGAGGCATTTCAGGAGAAGATATCTGACAACCTGAAAATCCTGTTACAGAAGGAGGGATTAGATGCGTAACTTTTATATCCGGCTTGCATTATCTAATGTTAAAAAGAATAAGCCCGTATATTACCCGTTCTTTTTGACAAATATCCTGTCCGTAATGATTTTCTTTTGTATGGCTTCCATCCAAAACCAGACAATCATTGCTACACTTCCCGGAAGCTATATATTTGTTCAGTTTCTTAAAGTGGGGGTTGTTATGACAGGAATATTTGCGGGAGTATTTCTCTTATACACAAACGGACTGCTCATACGGCAGCGAAAAAAGGAACTGGGGTTATATACAATCTTTGGCTTGGAAAAGAAGCATATTGCAAAGGTACTTATACTTGAAAGCATGTTGCTCACAACTGCCGGACTTGTGGCGGGTATTGTTTTGGGTATCGTTTTGGGAAAACTCTTTTTCCTTGTTTTGCTGAAATTGCTGCACTTAGACAGTGGGCTTACATTCCAATTTTTAACGGAAGCACTTGTGCAGACAGGTATTTGTTTTATTGTGATCGGTGTTTTCATCTTGTTTTACAACCTGTTTTCTGTTATGAAAGCGAAACCTGTCGAACTGTTGTATGCTGCCCATAAAGGGGATAATTACCATCCTTTTGTGGGGTTAAAAGCCTTTTTAGGAATTTTATGTATTGGGGGTGCATATGCGCTGATCCTTACCACTCCATCTCCTATTGATATAATCGGGCGTGTTTTTCCTATTGCATTGTTGATTTTGGTGGGAACATTGTTTTTCTTCTCATCCTGCTCTGTCGTTCTTTTGCAAGCTCTGAAAAAGAATGACAGCTACTATTATAAACCAGAGAACTTTATTTCTGTTTCCGGTCTTATTTACCGGCTGAAACAGAATGCAAAGGGGCTGTCAAATATCTGTATTTTAAGTACGGTTGTTATGGTCATTGCCACCACTACGCTGGCGCTGTATGTGGGACAGAAAGAAATGATCTCTTTCCGTTTTCCTATGGAAACAAAAATTTCTGTTTCTGACATAGCTGACGGACAGCCAGCTTTGCCGCAGTTTGTCCACAAAACAGCGGAGCAGTATGATATGGAGATAAGCCGGGAAGCTGACTACAATGTTACCTATATCAGCGGTGTTTATAAAGACAATACCATTTCTGTCTATCAGCCTGATATATACCCGCCGGATATGACCTGCGGCATTTATCTGATTACATGGGAGGATTACAGCCGCATGGAGGAAGGGGCAGAACCGCTTGAAGCGGATGAGGTTTTTGTATTTTCTTCCTCAAAGGATTTAGGAGTTTCGGAAATTAGTTTTGACAGTTTGAAGTATCGGGTAAAAGCTGAGTTATCGGAGCTTGCTATACAAAGTAAAAGCGTGCTGTCCTCTGAAACACATTATTATATTATCTGCCCGATGCAGAAAGACATAGGCAATATCCTTGCTGAACTGTCACCCGCTGAAAATAAATTCAGTCAGACATACAACATGATGTTTGATGCGGAGGGCGGGCAGGAAACTGATTTTAATGCCGCTTTACAAAATCAGTTGGGTTCAAGTTATGCCGGGGCAAAATATGAAAATGCGGAAACAAAAAGGCAGAGTGATAATTTTACCTATGGAGGTTTTCTGTTTATCGGTCTGCTGCTCAGCCTGCTGTTTATGATTTTTCTGGCTCTGGTTATTTATTATAAGCAGATCACAGAGGGGTACAGTGACAGATATAATTTTGAAGTCATGCAGAAAGTAGGGCTTGACCGGAATGAAGTGTCAGCCATAGTCCACAAAGAAATCCGGACTATGTTTTTCTTACCGCTGCTTATTGCGGTTATCCATCTGGCTGTTTCACTTTATGCAGTCGCCATGCTGATTGCCGTGTTTGGACTGACAAATGTTCTGGTGCTTCTGCTCTGTGCGGGTACAATATCCTTGTTGTTTGCCTTTATCTATATGGTAATGTATTTTAGTACCGCAAAAACCTATTGCAAAATAGTGATGCGCTGATGGAAAGGAGCAAATATGAGTTTTAATTTTGGAATTATTTTTGCTGTTATCTGCATTATTGGTGGTTTGCTTATGATTATCTTGTATAAGCCGTACTGGTGGCTGATGAAAAAGCAGGAAATGCCTGATCATTACAAATGGTATCTGCGCATACCGGGAATTTTGTTTATTTTGTTTGGCATTGGGATTATCGCCATAAGTATTATTAACAATTTAGCGTTTTGATTGAGGGGGGTGCAGGCATCTGATGAATGGTGTGGAAAAATGAGAAAAACGCTGATTAAAAAGACACGGATAATGTTATGTGTAATAGGCACAATATTTTTTATTCTGCTTATTTGGACGGTATGGGGCAATAAAGCATTGATGGTGAGTACAATTTCAATCTCAAGCAGCCACATTCCTGCCGCATTTTCTGGCTTTCGGATAGCACAGGTATCAGACCTGCATAATAGTGAATTTGGAAAAAACAATACAGAACTGTTAAAACTGCTATCCGAGAGTCGGCCGGATATCATCGCGATAACTGGCGACCTCATAGATGCCAATCACACGGATGTAGGGATAGCGTTAGGCTTTGCGCAGGAATCCGTCAGGATTGCCCCGACCTATTATGCGACGGGAAACCATGAAGCAGCAAGCCCGCAATATGATACTTTGAAAGCCGGGCTTGAAGAAGCGGGGGTTATCGTGCTGGAGGATGAAGCCGTTTCCTTAGAGCGGAATGGGGAAACCATAACACTGCTTGGATTGGGTGATCCGGATTTTACGGTCAAGGGAGGTATGTTTGGTGAAACCTCTGCTATGGTTAGTACGAAATTGAAAAATCTGGATGACGGCGAAGGAGGGTATACCATTTTGCTCTCACATAGGCCAGAACTGTTTGAAACGTATGTAAACTGCGGCATTGATCTGGTCTTTGCAGGCCATGCGCATGGCGGCCAGTTCCGGCTGCCGTTTATCAGTGGGTTGGTTGCCCCCAATCAGGGATTGTTTCCTCAATATGATGCCGGACTATATACAGACGGCAGCACAAGCATGGTGGTCAGCCGTGGCATTGGAAACAGTATTATACCATTCCGCTTCAATAACCGCCCGGAGATTGTTTTGGTGGAACTTAATGCCAGATAATACTACAAAAGACAAACCGCCGCACTATGGACTTCACCCGCCATATGCGGCGGTCTGCCTTTTCCGCAGGCAGGCCGGGCGGCCTGATAATGGAAATCACTTGGAAAGTTGGGAACTTAGAGGTAATATGCTTACACGGCGGTTTGCGTTTCCCCTATATCATGCAAAAACGTCAACGTCTCTTAATAATTAACGGTAATTGACCGATATATAAATTGACAATATATATCGAAAGGAAGGAAGCGGTATGGCAAAGGAAGAGATTACACCGAGTGAATGGCAGATCATGGAAGTCCTGTGGGCGTGCGGGGAGCCTTTGACATCCTCCGAGGTCTACAAGAGGATGCAGGGGAATGTGGATATGTCGATGAGGATGGTGCGGGTGCTGATGAACCGCCTGAACCAGAAGGACATCCTCGGATACACGGTGGATGAGCATGATTCAAGGGTTTACCACTATTATGTGCAGAGGTCAAGGGAGGAATGTGTAAAGGAGAAAAGCAGGAAGTTTGTGGACAGCTATTTTTCCGGCAGCGGGACAAATGCAATGGCGGCGCTTTTGCAGAGCTTCGCACTGACGGATGAGCAGATAAAAGAGCTGGAGGAGATTCTGGAGAAAAGCAAGGAGCGGGGGACAGAATCCACGGATAAAGAGGGTGAACCCCATGCCTGACTGGGGCAGCCTTTTGGATTTCTGTGCGGCATATTATGCCACCCAGCTTGTGCGGTGTGCGGCTTTTTCCTTTTTGCTGCTCGGACTGGTGATGCTGCTCCGGAAGATGCTTTTTTCAAGACGGACATTCATAAGGGGGCTGTTATGGTCATCCTTCCTGCTCATCCCGTTTCTTGGAAAGTTGAAGCTGTTTTATGAGAATAAGGCAGTGGTGAGAATAACAGGCCGGATAACGCATGGAACCATGACCTGCCTGTGGGCTGACCGCATTTATATGGCGGGCATCCTTATAGCTGCTGTCTGTATATTCGGAAAGCGGCTGCGCCTCCGGAAGTCGGTTGCCGGGATGGAAAAGATTTCTCTGGATAATATGCAGGTCAGGATTACAGACATGAATGTGACGCCGTTTACAGTTGGGCTGCTGAAACCAAAGATTGTCATTCCTAAAGTGGTATGGGGGAGTTACAGCCAGGATGAATTAAAAGCTGTTGTACAGCATGAGCGGACGCATATCCGATTGGGGCATTTATGGTTTGGGCTTGCATGGGATATCCTGCGGTGCCTCTTATGGGTGAACCCGTTGCTGACAATCTGCCAGAAACAGTTCCGGGCGGATTTGGAGGATATTTGCGACAGGGTGTGCATACAGAGCAGCGGGAAGCCGGCGCATGAATATGGCATGGTGCTGCTGAAAACCCTGAAACTGCTGCGCTCTGGGACAGAGGGTACGCCGCCCGCCGTCACCTATGCCGGGGAAAAGGAATTTGCAGACATGAAAAGGCGGATGGGCGAGATTGCAGGTTTCCGCCCATACCGGAAAAAACTGTGCATGGGCATGGTAGCCATAGTTTCTCTGATAATTGTGGTTATGCTGCTGGCGGTACATACCCATTCCTATGCACGGTGCAATGAAAGTAAAGATATCATGGTTGGAAATTATGACGGAGAACCCGGAATAGTTTCTTACGATACCGAAAAACTTAGAGAAATAATTTCATATGATGACAGGTATGTTTATGTTGAGCGAGATGCCTTTGAGAATTTTTTAGAAGAAAATGATGCAGACGGAGAAATATGGATTGTTTTTGGCGGATTTTATAAACTGCCGGGTTTAGCTGGTGCAGCGGAAACTTGTATATATGAAAGAGGTTCAAGAGGCAGTATAGTACAGATTCCCTATGAAGGCATACGGGATAGCTGGTATATGGAACTGCTTAAATTGTTATAGGCGTAGCATGGAAACGAAATGGATTTCAAATAAATTTTATATCAAGGAGGACAAAATTATGGCAATGGAGATTACAAGCAATTACAGCAGCTATGCGGCACAGGGCATGGCGGACAACACAAAGAAAAGGGCAGAGAAGACATCGGAACCGGTTAAAACTAACAATACGGAAAGCACATCAGATTATTTAAGCAAATTGCAAAAGCAGGTTCCGTATATGACGCTTGAGGTTGGGAGCGGCCTGTCAATGGCCAGAGATAACAAAGTCAATACACTGGCTGTAAACCCTAAATTGCTGGAGAAGATGCAGAATGACCCGGAGAAGGCAAAGGAATATACACAGCGGTTGAAGGATATTGAAAATGCACAGAAATTTGTAGATGGGTATATGAAAGCCAAGGGATCTAAAACAAAATTTAGCCATTGGTATGTGGATGAAAATGGAAATTACTCACATATCGCCTATTATGAGCATGATAATACCTTCTATAAAAAACTTAGTGAGAAATCGCGGGAGAATATTGAAAAACATATTGAAAAAACAAGAGAAAAAGCGGCAGAAAAACAGAAAGAGTTTCAGGAAAAACTGGAAGAAAAGCGGACTGGACAGGAAGATGGAACAGCAACTCCGAATAAAGCAGAGCAGCTTTTAGAAGAAAAAATGTCTGCTTCCAAAGATGGCACGATTTATCTGAATGACACAGATATGAAAACAATTATCGAAGCTGTCCAGGAAGAGGATGCGGGCAAAACCACTGTGAAAGATCAGCCGCAGGTTGGTGCGAATCTGGATTTGAAGATATAAGAGGAGGCGAGGATATGAATATCAACAGTAACAATATGAAATGGTTTTCGGGATATTCCCTGATGAACAGGCTGTTTTCGCAGAAGAATGGAAATAAAACAAGTACATCTAGCCAGATGGGTGCTGCTATCAGCGGAGGGGTAAAGCATAAGCACAGCAATTTATACTATGATGAGAACGGTATTCCCTGGATGTCAAAAGAGCAGGCGGACAGATGTATATCGGGGAGAAGTGACTGGAAAAAAATTGTGTCTGTGTCAGATGAAGTAAAGGCAGAACTGGCAGAGGTGGTAAAACAGGATTTTATCAGCACCAATGGAAAGAGCATACCGGAAGGAACCAGGAGAAACGATGTCATCAATAAGTATTTAAACACTCTTCCTTCAAAACAGCGCAGTTCTGCTTCGTGGACATTGGACAGAATGGCAGGGGATTATGGAAGCCGTTTGGAGGCATTGGTAAAACAGAACAATCCGGGATGGAAACCGGGGGACGCTTTTGACACCAGTATTTTAGACCAGCTTGATGGGACGCTCGGCGGAGTGGATTTCAGGGCGTAAATTTGGAAATGGAGGATTTGATATGTCAGTAAATATAGAGGGAAATATAAGCCAGGCGGGTGCAGCAAGCGGATGGTATCAGAATAGCAGAGTGGCCAGTCCGCAGGAGAAGGAAAAGGATGCGCTGCAACCGAAGGCGGACAATGCGGTGAAGGTTTCCATTTCGCAGGAAGGCATTGAGAGCTATCGGAAACAGACCCGTGAAAAAGGGACATCGGGCAGAGTTATTGCAAAAGGGAATAAGGAGAGCGTTATAAGGCAGGCAAAACAGACGGCAAGCGCACTGGCCGCAAACGCCTATGGCGGTGAACTGGCCGGAGAATTGGAAAAGCTGAAAGGGCAGAGGACAGGAAGCGCATACGCCATTGCAGACCAGATGGAGGATTCCGTCAGGGCGTATGGCAACCTTTATGATGAAATCGTGCGGGGCTACCAGAACGGCACAAGGGAGCGTTATGTGGAGGATGAAAATTCAGAAACGGGTTTCCGTAAAATGACAATGGAAGAAGAATTAAGTGAGCTTGACCGGGCATTCCAGAAGATAGCGGACAGAGCGGATACCAAAGAAATGATAGAGGGCGAGTTTCAGAGGCTCAGAACTGAGGGAGGGAAGGGGCTTTCCACGAATGTCTCTAAAAAGCCGCAGGAGACAGATGGAGATGCCCCGGAAACAGCCGGAACGAAAATGAAAAGGCTGGCGCAGGAATGGAGGGATGCCTACAAGACTTCCGGTTCCAAGGAAAGCAGCATGGAGAAAGTGTTATCCATGCTGAATGGTATGTTTGGCATTCATAAAGAGGCGTAATTGGATATACACATATAATTTTTACACCCTATTCCGCAGAGGCGCATAAGGCTTTGCCTCTGCGGTCTGCCCGGAGGCGAGGGGGAGTGTATTTAAGGCAATGAACCGCTCGGACTTATTACGAGGGAGAGGGTGCGGTGCTGAATGACAGAGGGGCCGCAATAATAAAAATAATTGGGGATTTGAATCATGAGCATAAACGGAATAGGGGCGGGATATCCCGCATGGCGTGATATGGGAAAGGCACAGAGGAATGGTTCGGGAACGGGCTTCGCGGGCAGGATGGCGGATGCAGATGCGGCAGGGAGCAGTTCTCCCATCAGAAACAGCATGAGGGCGGCGGGGCAGACTTCGGTGCTGGATGCGTACCGTGCATCGGCGGCATCCGGGGTACGCAATGTGAAGCCTGCCTATGAAACATACGAATCCGAGAATTACAGGATTGTGCCGGACAACGAGGCGGGGTGTTTCGATATTTACAATAAACAGGGAGAAAGGATAGACGCTTTTGACTATTCTGACATCAAGGTCAGGCAGGACAGCCAGACAGGAAAGCAGTTCCTGATCTCGGAGCATGGAACCATGAGCTATGATGCTATGGTATTGGACGGCGAGCTGAAAGACGCCCTGCAGGATGTCATGGGCGTGGAAACGCTGGAAACGGAGGAACTGTCCGGTTTCATATTAAAGACCCATTCCGGCACTGGCATACAGTATCTTGTGTGGGATGGCGAGGAAGGCCGTTGGGGAAAAGTCCTTTTGCAGAGCGAGGCAGACAGGGAAAGGTATGAGACCCTTGCGGAGACCTACTTCAATAAATATCCCAACCTGATCCACGATAAGAACGCCGCATACATATGGGCTGATCTGGAGATAAAGGGGCTGGCGCAGCATACGAAGGATGGCATTGTCTCTATGGGCTTTAACGGGATGTCCTATAATGACAATACAGATTATAAGAACAACTGGAGCGTCCTGTTTTCGGAAAATACCTATAAGGCGGTTTTCGTTTGGCTGCAAAACAACAGGGGCAGCATTGAAGAAATGCAGAAGTTCGCCACATGGCAGGATGTGTTTAACAACATTGGCAGCTGGTATGACCGCATATGGTCTGATGAAGAAGAAAAGCAGGGGTATCTGAATAACTGATAAGCCACAGCCTGACAGGACAGGCATCCCCGGTTTTCCGGCAGATCGGGGAAATTGGGGAGAGGGAGTAGCTTCATGTTTTTGGAGAAGGAGGCATTATGAAAAGAGGCAACAAAAAAGATAAAGTGTCTTATTATGTTGGCTGGGGTATAGCTTACGGAACATTTGCTGGAGGAATGTTTAGCATTTTACTTCTTGAGCATTTGTTAATTGTTCTTTTCATGGGAAGTGCTTTCGGAGCGGTGATAGGCGCGATTTTTGGGAAAATGAAAACACAGTATGCAAAAGACTAACAGTAGCATATCCCCAATAAGCCACAGCCTGACAAGGCAGGGCAGGCATCCCCAACGTTCAGGCAGATAGGTGAATCGGGGAGCAGAAAATTTTGTTAATCAAAATGTATGTATGGGAGGTTCATAATGAGAAAACAAGACAAAATACTAAAAATAATTTGGTGGGTGTATATTGCCTTATTGTTGGTCTTTGTCGTTGTTAAGTTCAAAGGTTCATTTTATGAATTAACTGATAGGATTAGTACCTATTCAATGCAAGGTTCAATAAACTATAATCTTATTCCATTCAGGAGTATGTCCACTCAGATCAAGTACATTACCCAGTGGTGGGCATTAAAAAACTTATTGGGAAATATAATTCCATTTATCCCGTTTGGCTTTCTTTTGCCTATTGCATACAAAAAATTCAGTTCAACGATAAGTGTTTTCTTTACTGGCCTAGCTTCGATACTGTTAATAGAGATTTTTCAATTCCTTACTAAACTTGGTACTTTTGATGTTGATGATATTATTCTTAATATGATAGGAATTGTTTGCGGGTATTTGATGTTTTTGGTCATTAAACGTTTTTGTGTAAGAGAGAAAGGGCTATGAACGATACTGCATTGTAAAAACTGTTATGGATTTTGGGAAAATCGGGGGAGCAGGAGTGGCTTTGATAAAATGAAAGGGTGGAGAGGAAGTATGAAAAAATGTATCATGTTAGTCTTTATATTGACAGTAGGTATGTTTAGTCTCGTTGGTTGTGGGGATAAGACAGCTAAAAGCAATGTTTCAGATGCAGATGGAGCGTATTTCAGTAACAATGAAGAAAAAAAACAATTTACTGAAATTATTACAGCTTCTGGTGAGACGATTGGTATCATTGACAATAATAAAGAAATAGAAAGGTTCGTAAAACAACTGGATATTGAATCCTGGAATGATATGGAACAGCTGCCTGAAGATATAGACCTGGTATATAGCTATATATCATATGAGGTAATTGATGAACCTATATTTTTACAGGATGGAAAACAGTTAGTTAATAAGAGTACCTTAGAATTTTATATTTCACAGAAAGGTGAATATATTATACGAGATTATAATCAGGAAATAGAAGCAATAGCCAGAATATCAGAAAAGGCGGGACAGTTTCTTAATGCGCCGGAAGACTTAGACCTAAATAAGAATATAACAGCGAAGGATATACTGGATGGGTGGGGACTTGATTTTTATGTGCCAAATAGTGATATTGAAAGTGATATTGAAAAAACAGATGATATAGAGAATGCCCGATATTATATAGGTGAAACATCCTTTACAGAAGAGGAACTACGCAAGACTTCTAAAGAGCAGAAGATACAGTTTTACGGAGCAGACAAAAACACGTTGCTGAATGAAATAGACGATATTTCTGAAATAGCGCAATATCTTAACGGGTTGGCTTTGGATCAGTGGGAATATGCAGATGATGCACCAAATCCAGAAGAAGTTGAATGCCAAATTGTCAGATTTATGTTATCAAGGCATAGTAATGAAAAAGAGTTAAAAGAAATGGATACCCAGATACTTTATAAAAGCGATGGTAATTACTATATTGAGGAAATAATTCCGGGTGAATATAGTGATCGGGGAGATTCTATAACACATTATCAAGTGTCAGAGGAGATAGCAAAATATATCTTATCATATTTAGAATAGGTAAAATATATAGAATGCATTGTTTCTTTTCTGTTTTTTGGCTAAGTGATAATGGTAAATTTCTCAAACAAGATTCGAAATGGATATAGCAGGAATAGCAAAAAGCTATCAGACATACAGCCACAAGACGGGAAAGACATCATCCCAAAAGGAATGGAAGCTGTCCCAGGAAGACCTGGCTGGATTCATCAAGAAAATTCGTTCCATAAATCCTAATGCAACGCAAATTTTCGTAACTGCAACGATTAGTTGACACCAATTAAATAGCTGTTGGTGGTATGCAACTAACAAATTATTCTATTATGTTCACAAGGAGGTAATTAACATGGACATAATGGAAAATATGCAAATGGAGGTGATGAACATGGACATATCGGAAAGGCTCCAAGAGCTGCGTAAGAAAGAAGGCTATTCACAGGAGCAAGTTGCCGAGATGTTAGGACTTTCCAGGCAGGCAATTTCCAAATGGGAAAGTGGACAGGGAAAGCCGGAAATTGACAATATCATTAAACTAACAGAAATTTACCATGTAAGTGCAGATTATATTCTGTTAGGTACTGAAAAAGTATCTGTTCCAGTGCCGGAAAAGAAGGAATTGAGCCAAGAATACAAAAAAGCAATAGGCATAATTGCCATAATAGCGGCAACAGCAATAGTTACAGTGCTATTTATTACTGCATTAGGCTTGCTTTCACGATTAGGAATTTAGGAGGAAAAATTATGGAGCGAACAGGCAGGATTTCAAAGTTGTTTCTTATTATTCTTATGTTTAGCATGATTGCTATAACAATGAGTGGCTGTGTTTATGCTAATAACAAGAATTGGGACGACATGACACCCGAAGAACAAGAAGAAGTACGGCAAAATTTTGAGGAGGAACGTAAAGAACTGGAAGAGGATTTCCCGAGTGATAGTGTGGAGGGTAAATTTACATCATATATTCTTGACAAGGTTGAGGAAGGTATTGAAGATTAGTGAGGCGGACGAGGGGTGGCTGCGCCTCCTGTTCGGGGAGCCGTATGAAGTCAAGTTCCAGCCGGAAGATACGGGTTCTGCCATCCATGTATATGACGGAAACGGTGACGAGATACTGACCTACACGACGGGCGTGGGCTGGCATGAGAAGGAATCGAAAGCGGAGACGCAGGTACACGGGACTTTGAAGGCCGCCTACTATGATGCGTTCCGGGCGGCAAGGCAGGAGATAAATGCTGGTGTTGCCGGAATGGAAATGCAGGGCGGATTTGATGCGAGGGCATAGGTGGATATAGAATTTGGAAACCTGAAAATGCGCCATTCATGATAAAAAGATATGACAACCATACTGGAGGTGAATGCAGCCATTGTAACCCTTTTAAGCGGCTTTGCAAAGCTGGAAGATGAAATATTCCATTTATATAGAAGGCAGTTACAGTCGGAAATGAAAAAATAGAATCTCTTTAAGCCCACCAAATAAAAAAAACGGCGTCTTTGGTGGGTGTGATTTGGCACGCCTAAATAGCAGAAGCATAGATTTCCCTTCAAACCCGTTTTGAGTT